>CAWGPA010000004.1:0-455034 GCA_963824325.1 uncultured Acidobacteriaceae bacterium
TTGGCCTTGGTCAGATAGTAGAGACCGAGCACCATGTCCTGCGTGGGCACGGTGATCGGCTGACCAGAGGCGGGCGACAGGATGTTGTGCGAGGCGAGCATCAGCACGCTGGCTTCGACCTGGGCTTCGGGCGACAGCGGAATGTGCACGGCCATCTGATCGCCATCGAAGTCTGCGTTGAACGCGGTGCAGACCAGAGGATGGATCTTGATTGCCTTGCCTTCTACCAGCACCGGCTCAAAGGCCTGGATACCCAGACGATGGAGCGTAGGGGCGCGGTTGAGCAGTACTGGATGGTCCTTGATGACCTCTTCCAGAATGTCCCAAACGATGGGCTCCTGCATTTCGACCATTTCCTTGGCTTGCTTGATGGTCGTGCAGTGCCCGGTCTGTTCCAGCCGGTGATAGATGAAGGGCTTGAACAGTTCGAGCGCCATCTTCTTGGGCAGGCCGCACTGGTGCAGCTTGAGCTCGGGACCGACTACGATGACCGAACGGCCGGAGTAGTCGACGCGCTTGCCTAACAGGTTCTGGCGGAAGCGGCCCTGCTTGCCCTTGAGGGTATCGGAGAGCGACTTCAGCGGACGGTTGTTGGCGCCACGCAGGACGCGGCCACGACGGCCGTTATCGAACAGGGCGTCTACCGCTTCCTGAAGCATGCGCTTTTCGTTGCGCACGATGACTTCGGGCGCATGGAGGTCCATCAGCTTCTTGAGGCGGTTGTTGCGGTTGATGACGCGGCGATACAGATCGTTCAGATCCGAGGTCGCGAAGCGTCCGCCATCCAGCGGCACCAGGGGACGCAGTTCCGGCGGAATGACCGGGATCACGTCAAGAATCATCCACTGTGGCTTATTGCCAGACTTGCGGAATGCCTCGACTACTTTCAGACGCTTGGCGTACTTGAGCCGCTTCTGCAGCGAGGTCTCGGTCTTCATGCGCTCGCGCAGTTCGATTGCGAGCTCGTCGACTACGACGCGCTTGAGCAGCTCCTTGATGGCTTCTGCGCCCATCATGCCCTTGAAGCCGGTGGGACGATACTGCTGGTCGAGCTCGCGGAAGCGGGCTTCATCCTTGATGATTTCGCGTTCCTTCACCGGGGCATCGCCTGGATCGACCACTACGTAGCTCTCGAAGTAGAGAACGCTTTCGAGGTCACGCAGGGAGATGTCGAGCAGGTGGCCGATGCGGGACGGCAATCCTTTGAAGAACCACACGTGGGAGCAGGGCGAGGCCAGCTCGATGTGGCCCAGGCGCTCACGGCGAACCTTGGAAAGAGTGACTTCGACACCGCACTTGTCGCAGATGACTCCGCGATGCTTCATGCGCTTGTACTTGCCGCAGAGGCATTCCCAGTCGGTGACGGGACCAAAGATGCGGGCGCAGAAGAGTCCGTCGCGCTCCGGCTTGAAGGTGCGGTAGTTGATGGTTTCCGGCTTGGTCACTTCCCCGTGCGACCAGCTGCGGATCTTTTCCGGTGAGGCGAGTGAGATGCGGATGGCATCGAAATCTGTAATGGGGCTGGTCAGTTCAAATGGGCTGGAACGGTACAAGACGACCCTCCTTGGCACCTTGCTTCAGTTTGATAACTCCGAAGCGTGCCACGCTACGTTCCCGGGATTGATTTTGCTCGACCTGTCCTCCCCGGGAGCGATTGCTCGTGAGGACAGATCTTGATTTTGAGAAACCTGGGAAAAAACCCAGGGGCTAAAGCCCGTCAAATTTCGGTCGTTTACGGCCCGACTAAAGTCGTGCCCTGATACAAAACCCCAGTTTTCCCGCAACCTCGAAAGCAAATGAGGTTGCGGGATCATCTGTTCGTCTTCACTTAGTCCGCCGCTGCGACAGCCGGCGCCGGAAGTCTCTTTTCCGGTTGCTTGATCAATTCCACATCGAGACAGAGGGACTGCAGCTCACGAATCAGCACGTTGAACGACTCTGGGACACCAGGCTCGATGGCCGCCTCACCCTTGACGATGGCCTCGTAGATCTTGGTACGGCCATAGACGTCATCGGACTTGGCAGTCAACAGCTCCTGCAGGATGTAGGCAGCGCCGTAGGCTTCGAGGGCCCACACTTCCATCTCGCCGAAACGCTGTCCGCCGAATTGCGCCTTGCCACCCAGCGGCTGCTGCGTGATAAGCGAATACGGTCCGATCGAACGAGCGTGAATCTTGTCGTCGACCAGGTGGGAAAGCTTCAGCATGTAGATGTAGCCCACGGTTGCCGGCTGCTCGAACTCTTCGCCGGTCATGCCGTCGAAGAGCGGAGTCTTGCCCGAGCTCGGAAGCTCAGCTGCGGCCAACAGCGCCTTGAGCTCTGCTTCCTTGGCTCCGTCGAATACGGCGGTGCCGAACCAGATGCCGCGCTTCATGCCGGCTGCGACCCGCAACAGCATCTCGTCATCGAGCTCGAGCAGTTGCCGCAGCGTTGCCGTGTTGGCAAAACGCTCCGTCACCATAGCCCGAACTTCGTTGGCGTCGCGATTGCGTTCCACGACCTCAGCGATCTTCTCGCCCAGCTGATGTGCGGCCCAGCCCAGATGTGTCTCCAGGATCTGACCCACGTTCATACGCGAAGGAACACCGAGCGGGTTGAGAACGATCTCGACCGGCGTACCGTTGGGCAGATAGGGCATGTCCTCCTCGGGAAGAATGCGGGCAATGACGCCCTTGTTCCCGTGGCGGCCGGCCATCTTGTCGCCCACCGACAGCTTGCGCTTCATGGCGATGTAGACCTTGACCAGCTTGATTACGCCTGGCGCCAGTTCATCACCCTTCTGCAGCTTGCCGATCTTCTCGTTGGTGATCTTGCGCAGCACATCGATCTGACGTGAGGTCATTTCCTCGATCTCGTCGATCTGCTCGTTCACTCGCGGATCCTTGTCGGCGTAGCGAATACGCTTCAGGTTACGAGTGGAGATGCGCTCGATGGTGTCGCGATCGATGATCTGTTCCTTCACGATGAGGCGCTTGTTGGTGCGCTCGTCGTGCAGGTCAGCCAGCACTTCCTTGCCGCCCAGAATCGATTCCAAACGCTTCAACCGCTCGTCGGTGAGAATGCGGATTTCGTCAGCCAGGTTCTTCTCCAGCTTGGCAATCTGCTCGCCTTCGATCAGCTTGGCGCGCTCGTCCTTCTCCTGACCCTTGCGGGAGAAGATGCGGACATCGACCACGGTGCCTTCGATACCCGGAGGGCACGTCAACGAGGCGTCGCGAACATCGCCGGCCTTTTCACCGAAGATGGCGCGCAGCAGCTTCTCTTCCGGCGTCAGCTGGGTTTCGCCCTTGGGCGTTACCTTGCCTACCAGAATGTCGTTGTGCTTGACCTTGGCGCCGATGCGGATGACTCCGCTTTCGTCGAGGTCACGCAGTGCCGACTCGGAGACGTTAGGAATATCGCGCGTGATCTCTTCCGGTCCGAGCTTGGTGTCGCGGGCTTCGATTTCAAACTCCTCGATGTGCACCGAGGTGTAGTAATCGTCGCGGACCAGCTTTTCGGAGATGAGAATCGCGTCTTCGAAGTTGTAACCGCGCCACGGCATGAAGGCCACGAGTACGTTGCGGCCCAGGGCCAACTCGCCCTGCTCGGTGCAAGGACCATCGGCGATTACCTGCCCCTTGATCACCCGGTCGCCCTGGCGAACAATCGGCTTCTGATTGATGCAAGTGTTCTGGTTGGAACGCTTGAACTTGATCAGCTGATAGATATCCGAACCGACTTCGCGGGACAGCTGGGTGGGATGATGCTCACCCTCCACGCGGACGATAATACGTTCAGAGTCGACCGAATCGACGATGCCGTTGCGCTTGGCCAGAATGACTGCTCCGGAGTCGCGCGCGGTCACGCCTTCCATCCCGGTTCCGACCAGCGGCGCTTCCGCCACCAGCAGAGGAACGGACTGGCGTTGCATGTTGGCGCCCATGAGAGCGCGGTTGGCGTCGTCATGCTCGAGGAACGGCACCAGCGAAGCGGCGACCGAGACCAGCTGTTTCGGGCTGACGTCGATGTAATCCACTTCGGCGCGGTTCACCAGCACGAAGTTGCCTTGGCGGCGGGCGTTGACCAGATCGTCGACGATGTGACCGGCGGAATCCAGTTCAATGTTGGCCTGGGCAATGGTGTGACGATCCTCTTCCCACGCTGACAGATAGAAGGAGAAGGGATCGAACTCAATGACGCGCTTGTGCTCGCCGGCCAGCTTCTCGTTCAGCCGCAGGGCTTCCTTCTTTTCCAAAGGATCGCCGACACGGAGCCCGCTTTCGCCGGCATTCGTGACCTGCACGTAATCGAGAATGTGACCTTCACGCACGCGACGATATGGCGACTCGATGAAGCCGTATTCGTTGATGCGGGCAAAGCACGACAGCGAGCTGATGAGGCCGATGTTCGGACCTTCCGGCGTTTCAATGGGGCAGATGCGGCCGTAGTGCGTAGGGTGTACGTCGCGCACTTCGAAGCCCGCACGCTCTCTGCTCAAACCTCCCGGCCCAAGGGCGGAAAGCCGCCGCTTGTGGGTGATCTCAGAGAGAGGGTTGGTCTGATCCATGAACTGCGACAGCTGCGAGGAACCGAAGAACTCGCGGATGGCCGCCATGACCGGCTTGGCGTTGATCAGGTCATGCGGCATCGCTGTCGACATTTCCTGATACACGCTCATCTTTTCCTTGATGGCGCGCTCCATGCGGACGAGGCCGATGCGGAACTGATTTTCCATCAGCTCGCCGACTGCGCGCACGCGGCGGTTGCCAAGGTGATCGATGTCGTCCACTACGCCGATGTTCTTGCGCAGCTTGAGCAGGTAACGGATGGTCCCGTAAAAGTCTTCCGGCGTCAGGGTGCGCTTGTCGAGCTGGGTCGCATCCTGCGATTCGTAGAGCTTGATGTTGAACTTCAAGCGGCCTACGCGGGAGAAGTCGTACTTGCGCGGATCGAAGAACATGCCTTCGAACAACGCGGTGGCGGTGTCGAGGGTCGGTGGATCGCCCGGACGCAGCTTGCGGTAGATCTCAATCAGCGCTTCTTCAGGCTTGCGCACCGAGTCGCGGCGAAGGGTGTTGGTGATGATGTTGCCTACATCGTCGCGGTCGGGGAAGAAGACCTGGAACGACGTGACGCCGCTCTCGGTGATCTTGTGGATCTTGTCCGCGGTCAGCTCGTGATTGGCCTCGAGCAGAACCTCACCGGTGGTGGTGTCGACCACGTCGGCCAGGGTCATCGCACCGTCCAGCTCCGCGGTTTCGATCTCTACCGAGGTGACCTTGTGGTTGCGCAGCGCCTTGAGGATGCTGGGCGTAATCTTGCGGCCGGAGTGGGCAATTTCTTCGCCCTTAACGACCACTGCGTGCGCCGGCTTGGCGCCCAACAGGTGGGTTCCCTTCTCCGTATCCTCGCTGACCTGCCAGGAGAGCTTGCCATCCTTTACGTTGATGGTGTCGGCCAGGTAGAAGGTCTTGAGAATGTCCTCATCCGAGCGCAGACCCAGGGCGCGCAGGAAGATGGTGCCCAGGAACTTGCGCTTGCGGTCGATACGAACGTAGAGGGTGTTCTTCTGGTCGTACTCAAACTCCACCCAGGAGCCGCGGTAGGGGATGATCTTGCCCAGGAAGTAGGTGCGGTTGCTGGCCGTCTCAAAGAAGACGCCGGGCGAGCGGTGCAACTGGCTGACGATCACGCGCTCGGTGCCGTTAACAATGAAGGTGCCATTCTGTGTCATCAGCGGAATGTCGCCGAAGAACACTTCCTGTTCCTTAATGTCACGAATGGATTTCGCGCCCGTTTCCGGGTCTTTGTCGTAGATGGTGAGGCGAACCGTCACTTTGAGAGGCGCAGAGTAGGTCATGCCGCGCTCTTCGCACTCCGCCTGGTCATACTTCAACTGCAGACCGACTGGATCACCGCACTTGTTGCAAAAATCGGGGGTGTTCTTGTTATAGGTGCCGCACTTCTGGCAGAGAACTTCTCCCGGATGAAAGGGATCGGTGATCACCATGGCTCCGCAGTTGACGCAGGCGGTACGCAGGTGATGCAGCCCCTTGAGGTGACCGCACTTGCACTCCCAGTTACCAATGGAGAAATCCACAAAGTCGAGCTGTGAGATATTGCGGAAATCGGTGATGGGGAAAACCGAGACGAATACGGACTGAAGCCCGTTGTCTTCGCGCTCCGAGGGCAGTTTATCCATCTGCAGAAAGCGCTCATAGGAGCGCCGCTGCACTTCAATCAGGTTCGGGATCTGAATAGCGGTTGGGATTTTGGAAAAATCGAGACGGCTACGAATGGCACGGTGCTCGTTCGGCATGCTTCACTCCTGAGACTCGTGGGACGCGAGGTGATGCAAATTGGGGTACCGACCGAGTCTCGCGGTTCCCCAGATGTTTTTTGCTGCGCGGTGCGTGTGTTTGCCGCCTCGTGTCGGCGAACACACTGCGCTTTTATTTGCTGGGCAAATGTTGACTGACGAGCGAACGTCAGGTTTTAATTGCCCGGTGGCCCCTGGACGGCAAATGAGGGGCTTAACGCGATCGATTTCAGCGGAGGTTTTCCAGACAGGCAAGGGCGCAGCGCGGTGAGACGCCGACTGCTCGCGGGGACAGTGCTACCCACGAGCGTCACAACCGAATTGTGCACTTGACAAGATGAGAATTTTCGAATCCCGCTGATACCAATACGCCGCGTGTGCGCCGCCCTACAGCAGATCGTTCACCACACCCCGATGTCCGCCGCCCATTTCGTAGGTGTGTGCCGGCGCAGAATGCACCGGAATAGTAGATCGCATACGAGTGATTGCCATCTCTCACTGAGAATCGCATGCAAAGAACCGCTCGGTCAGGTAACAAGCTATGCCTGGCAGAGACGCGCTAAAAATAATGATAGCGCGTCCTGCTTTGGCACGCAACTTGCTAATCGAACAAAATCGATTTTTTACTTGACTTCGACGGTAGCCACGCCCTCGAACTTCTTGCGAACGGTCTCGGCTTCTTCCTTGCTTACGTTCTCCTTCAGGGGCTTAGGAGCGCCATCGACCAGGTCTTTGGCTTCCTTCAGGCCGAGGGAGGTCACTTCCCGCACTGCCTTGATGGTATTGATCTTGTTGGCACCTGCATCCTTGAGGATGACGGTGAATTCGGTCTTCTCTTCAACCGGTGCAGCGACGGCAGCGCCGCCTCCGCCGCCAGCTACGGCCACCGGGGCTGCGGCTGCCGCCGAGACTCCGAGCCGCTCTTCAAGCTTCTTTACCAGAGCCGCCGCGTCCAACAGGCTCAAGCTTACGATCTGATCTTCTAACTGCTGCAAATCCGCCATTTTTCTCTCCACTTAAACAAAACTTTGGTAACACCGACCTGTACTTACTTGTCACTAGCGGAAATCGTTATCGAATTTCCGCCTACCGCACCCTGCGAAGGTTTCCGATATGCCCAGACCAAGCATCCCTTCGCAGCTTCTACAAATCCTGGAACAAAACAACGCCACCAGGGGCTAAAGCCCAACGTTTTCTCGAACGTTTACGGCCCGACTAAAGTCGTGCCCTGATACAAAACATGAGACTTCTCGCAACCTGTAAAGCCGCGTCCATCGAGAAACCAACGTCAGGACGAGACGGCTGTACCCTTTAAATCAACAACTAAAGCCCAACGTTTTCTCAAACGTTTACGGCCCGACTAAAGTCGTGCCCTGATACAAAACATGAGACTTCTCGCAACCTGTAAAGCCGCGTCCATCGAGAAACCAACGTCAGGACGAGACGGCTGTACCCTTTAAATCAACAACTTATCCTTCTACAGGCGGCTCTGTGGCCGCGGCTGCCGTTTGCGAATCTTCGTTGGTCCCGGCTGCCTCTGCCTCGGCTGCCACTGTCTCAGCTACTGGAGCTTCTGCTGCCGGAGCCTCAGCTACGGGAGCCGTTTCGGCTACTGGTGCCGCTTCGGCCACCGGAGCAACCTCGGGTTTCGCCTCGGCTGGCGCTGCTTGCGCGACTGGAGTTGCTTCCGGCGCTGCCGGCTTGCTGGGCGTTGCCGCCCCTGCAGCAAACTTTTCTTGCTCGACTGCCTGGTTGATGACCACTGCGATGTCGCGGCCGGTGGCGTTGATGACGGTTGCCAGACGCTGTGCCGGAGCATTGATGAGGAAGAGCAGCTTGGAGAAGATCGTCTCTTTCGACGGCATGGTCGCCAGTCGCTTCACTTCTTCAACCGTAATGACCTGCCCGTCGACGATGCCCAGCTTGAAGGTGAACTCGGCGTTCTCCTGCATCCAGGTGGAAAGCGCTTTCGCCAGGACGACCGGATCGCCGCTGGTATAGGCCACGGACGAGACGCCCTTCAGCCCCTGCAGCGCCTGCTCTACCTTGGTTCCCTTGGAGGCCCGGGCTGCCAGCTTGTTCTTGAGCACGCGGTAACGGCCACCGGCGCCGCGAACCACCTTGCGCAGCTCGTAATCCTGGGAGACGGTGAGCTTGGCAAAGGTGCCCACAATGGCGCTGGTCGAGCCTTCCAGCTCGTGCGCAAGATGATCGATCTGTACTGCCTTTTTCGCCTTCGTAAGTGCCATAAAACCAACCTTTTATCCCTTCGCCATGGCGGCGACCGGGATTTGCGCGGCCATGCCGGCGCTGGTGAAACTTTATAAAATTCGTACTAAAACGCAGTACTACGGTTTAGCGGCCGCCTCAGCGACCTCGCTATTGAGCAGGATTCCGGGCCCCATGGTCGAGCTGAGCGTGATGCCGCGGATGTACTTGCCCTTAGCCGCGGACGGCTTGGCCCGGACTACGCTGTTGATGACCGTGGTGGCGTTATCAATCAGCTTTTGCGGCGGGAAAGAGAGCTTGCCCACCGGGACATGTACCAGGGCTGTCTTGTCGGTACGAAACTCGACCTTACCAGCCTTGATCTCGCGAATCGCCGCCGCCACATCGTTAGTGACGGTGCCGGTTTTGGGGTTGGGCATCAGGCCGCGGGGCCCAAGCACCTTACCCAGCCGGCCGACGGACTTCATCATGTCCGGGGTGGCGATCAGGGCGTCGAAATCCGTCCAGCTTTCCTTCTGGATCCGCTCCACCATATCTTCACCGCCCACGATGTCGGCGCCCGCTGCTTCCGCTTCGCGGAGGCGGTCACCAGAGGCGATCACGGCTACCTTTTTGGTTTTGCCTAACCCGTGCGGCAACACGACCGTTCCGCGCACCATCTGATCGGCATGCTTGGGGTCTACGCCGAGACGCAGGGTGAGATCGACGGTTTCGTCGAACTTGGCATATTGCACTTTTTTGAGTAGGGGAACTGCGTCTTGCAGCGAGTACGGCCGGTCTTCTACCTGGGCGCGCACCTTCGCCATGTTTTTGCTGATTTTCTTTGCCATGCTTCCTCTGTCTTCCACCGCCCTGGACTTTGTTGCCGTCCCGCCGTGGTGTGGGCCGCGGTTGCTACTTTCGCGACCGTTGACTTGCGTCTGCCTGCTGCTCAAGACGCATTTTTGATTATCTCACAATTTTCTTCCCGCTCAAATCGGTGAGGGGGAAAGTGGAACTGCAGGTCCCTCCCCTACGCTTCGCTCCAGTCGGGATGACAAAGTGGAGGGTAGCTCTTCCATCGGGGACCTGATATCTGGGATGGGAAGCTCGAAGGGACCTGTGGTCCGTCCTAAGCTGTGACTTCGATGCCCATGGATCGTGCCGTGCCCTTGATGCTCTTTACCGCGGATTCGACGGAGACGGTGTTCAGGTCGGGCATCTTCTGCTTGGCGATCTCGAGAACCTGCTTCTCGGTCACTTTGCCCACCTTGTCCTTGTTCGGGGTGCCGGAGCCTTTGGCCAGATTCGCGGCTTTCTTCAGCAGGATTGCCGCCGGAGGCGTCTTGGTCACAAAAGTGAACGTGCGGTCCACGTATACCGTGATCACCACGGGGATGATCAGGCCGGCCATTTCCTTGTTCTGGGTACGCGCGTTGAACTGCTTGCAGAACTCCATGATATTGACCTGGGCCTGGCCCAATGCCGGGCCGACCGGGGGCGCTGGAGTCGCTTTGCCCGCTTCAATCTGCAACTTTACCGAGGTCTGTACTTTCTTAACTGGAGGCATCTCTTAAACCTTTCACTAACGCATTTTTGCTAATACTGTGATCCGGCGGGATCAGTTATGTGCGGCCATTCTTGACGGAATGACCGCGTCGGATTCAGTTTTCTCGTCTACACCATTAGCAAAAACGCTCTAGACTACTTTTTCGACTTTGCCGAATTCGAGTTCGACCGGCGTCGACCGCCCAAAGATTGTGACCATCACCTTCAGCGTCTCTCGGTCCTCGTTGACCTCGTCGACGACGCCATTGAAATTGGCGAAGGGGCCATCGGTAATGCGGACTGATTCGTTCTTCTCGAACTTGATCTTCATCCGCGGCTTGTCTTTGGAGACATCGGTGCGGAAAAGGATCGAACTGACTTCTTGCTCGCTCAACGCGACCGGCTTGTCGCCCGTGCCCAGAAAGCCCGTCACCCGCGGCGTGTTCTTCATCACGTGCCACAGGTCGTTATCCAGGTCCATCTCCACCAGCACGTAGCCAGGCAGAAAGACCCGTTCGACGGTACGCTTTTTTCCGTTGAAGACTTCGGTCACCGGCTCGGTCGGGATCATCACCCGGCCAATCCTGTTTTGCAGGCCGAAGGCCTGTACCCGGCCCTCGATCGACTCTTTCACCTTGCGTTCAAAGCCCGAATAGGCGTGGATGATGTACCACTTGAAACGCTCGTTGGCCGACGGGGTGAGCCCTTCCTCAGGGTTGAGGGGCGGGGTCTCCGGATTTGTATCTTCCGTCATCGATTTCTCTAATTTCTCTTTCAGCACTTACTGTACCCCGCCCAGCCAGTGCAGCAATGACTGGATCGCACGGCTTAATACCGCGTCCACGACATAGAAATAGGCAGCGAAGGCAAACACGGTCACAATCACCACCGTCGTTGTGGTCTGTACTTCCTCACGCGACGGCGTAACCACCTTGCGCATCTCGCTGCGCACATCTCTCAGAAAATCCACAGTTCGGGTGTACATCCCAGTGATCTGGTTGCCCTGCCCAGGACTGTCCTGCCCTCGTTCCGCCAACTTGTCCGCAACTTTTGCCTTGGTCACAGCTTTCTCTGGCTGTGGGCTCTGCTTCTCGTCGCGAACTACCGTGGTTGACTTCGCCATAATGCTTCCTTCTTCCCCCAGGCTCACGCCTAGCCGCACGGGGTAAATCACGAACACTCACGAACTGGCAGGGGCGGAGGGATTCGAACCCCCAAGTTCGGTTTTGGAGACCGACAGTTTAACCGTTGAGCTTACGCCCCTCAAACCAAAGTGTTGCATCTCTGCCACGCCAAAACGGCAACGCTCCGCTACAGCTTCGCGAGCTTCTCGTGGGCTCTTTCGAGCCACCAGGCGGCTTCAGACAATAATACTGTCGTGAAGGGATCCTGACCGATGTCGTATCACAGCGAGTCGTACCAAGGAGCCAGAGGCAGCAAAAGAAAATCAGTCGTTACTTTAACAAAACGCCGAGCTATTTCGTTTCTTTGTGAGCGGTATGCTTACGGCAGCGATTGCAGAACTTTGAGAACTCAAGCCGGCCAGTGGTCGTCTTTTTGTTCTTTGTGGTCGAGTAATTGCGCTCTTTGCATTCCGGACACT
Source organism: uncultured Acidobacteriaceae bacterium (assembly GCA_963824325.1). Classification (GTDB taxonomy): domain Bacteria; phylum Acidobacteriota; class Terriglobia; order Terriglobales; family Acidobacteriaceae; genus PALSA-350. The sequence continues at coordinate 11,661 of CAWGPA010000004.1, forward strand.
GAAGAGTAATTATTTCACGCATTAGTCTATCCTAACCGATCCGGGGCGATCTACGCCCCTGAAATTAGCTGCCTCAAAAGCCGCTCGGCCTTTCCCGGGGGAAAATCCCAGGAAAAAGCCCCCTTCTGAACCACCCCCAGTTCTCAAAAAGGAGACCTGGGGGCTGGTTACTTGATGATTTCGCTAATGGTTCCGGCGCCCACCGTGCGTCCACCCTCGCGGATGGCGAAACGCAGGCCCTTTTCCATGGCCACCGGGGTGTGAAGCTCAATTTCCAGCTGCACATTGTCGCCCGGCATCACCATTTCCGTGCCTTCCGGCAGCTTCGCCGTTCCGGTCACGTCCGTGGTGCGGAAGTAGAACTGCGGCCGGTAGCCATTGAAGAACGGCGTGTGACGCCCGCCCTCTTCCTTGCTCAGAACGTAAATCTCGCCCTTGAACTTGGTGTGCGGCGTAATCGATCCGGGCTTGGCCAGAACCATGCCGCGCTCCACGTCTTCCTTGGCAATACCGCGCAGCAGCAGACCCGCGTTATCGCCCGCAAGTCCTTCATCCAGCTGCTTCTTGAACATTTCGACGCCGGTCACTACCGTCTTGCGAGTTTCCCGGAAGCCGACGATCTCCGACTCTTCGCCAACCTTGACCTTGCCCCGCTCGATCCTGCCCGTCACCACCGTGCCGCGGCCGGAGATGGAGAAAATGTCCTCGATCGGCATCAGGAAAGGCTGGTCGATGGCACGCGCCGGCAAGGGTACATTCTTGTCTACCGCATCCATCAACTCATCGATCTTGGCTTCCCACTGCGCTTCGCCGTTCAACCCACCCAGAGCAGAGCCGCGAATGACCGGCACATCGTCTCCAGGGAAGTTGTACTTCGACAGCAGCTCGCGGACTTCCATCTCCACCAGGTCGGTCAGCTCTTCGTCTTCCACTGCGTCGCACTTGTTCAGGAACACCACGATATACGGCACGCCTACCTGGCGGGCCAGAAGCACGTGCTCCTTGGTTTGCGGCATGGGACCGTCGGTGGCCGCTACTACCAGGATTGCTCCGTCCATCTGCGCCGCGCCGGTGATCATGTTCTTGATGTAGTCGGCGTGACCTGGGCAGTCCACGTGTGCATAGTGACGGTTGGCCGTCTCGTACTCTACGTGCGCGGTGGCAATCGTAATGCCGCGCTCCCGCTCCTCAGGTGCATTGTCAATCGAATCAAACGAACGAAACTGTATCTTCGGATTGTGCTTCGACAATACCTTCGTGATCGCTGCCGTCAGCGTCGTCTTGCCGTGGTCAATGTGTCCAATCGTCCCTACGTTCACGTGCGGCTTGGACCGGTCAAACTTCTCCTTCGCCATCTCGTCCCTCTCTCCTGCTTAAATCAACAAACTCTACAAATCCAAGGATCGTGCACTTAGGGGAACCCTACGGGTTGTACGGGCTAAAGCCCGTACCTACCCGCCGTGCCCCGATACAAAAATAATTCGTGTCTCGTAGCCTTTGTGCTTGCCTATCCCGCTACGCATCAACGGGAAAGGCGCCAATCCGCCGCTCCCACACCGTAAGACCGCTAAACCGCCGGTCCAGTACGTCGTACGCGGTGGCGTTGTTGGCCAGAAACACGTCCAATCCTGATGCCGAACTCCAGTGATCCAGGGTGAAGAAGCGGGCGGAATTGCCGACACTGCCCACCAGTTCTACCCCCAGGAACTCCGGCGACCGGCGGAAGAGGCGGGCCCATTCCCCGTCCGGACCGTAGGCTGCCACAAACTCTGCTTGACACTCTTCTTTGACCTGGAACTCCCAAACCACGATATACGTGCTTTCGCGGGGAACGGGAATCGCCAGTTCAGTAGTAGGCATATACCTTTAAAAACCTGCCACGCAGCTCCGGTGTGACTTTTTCCACTAAGGAAAGATACAGCTCACGCGCCTGGCCGCGGTCGGAATTGCCCAGTGCCTGGTACGCTTCGGCAGTGGTCGCTCCCAGGAGTCCACGCCGCAGCAAGCCCTCGAAATCCCGCACCCGCAGCTTGGATCGCTGCACTCGCTTTAAAAATCCGGTGACATTGCCGGAGGCGAACAGGGGCTCGAGCGACGCCCTGACGGTGGCGAAGTGCGACTCGTCCTCAACCGGTAAGACTGCCTGAACAAACATTTCGTAGGCTCTCACACAAAAAATAGTTTGGAGCGGGAGACGGGAATCGAACCCGCGACCAACAGCTTGGAAGGCTGTGACTCTACCACTGAGTTACTCCCGCCAATCAAATGATCAAAAACGCTACCTCAGGGGCTAAGCGGATACCGCGAGTAAAAGCATCTGCTTTTCCCTTGGTAACCGGGGCTAAAGCCCTCAGCTCCGTCAGAGATGAGCTTCCGCCCACCCACCAACACACCAAAAACGAATTCTGGAGCTGATGACCGGGATTGAACCGGTGACCTCTCCCTTACCAAGGGAGTGCTCTACCGACTGAGCTACATCAGCCCTAAAACCTTACCCATGCTATCGCGAAGCGAACGCAGTGAGCACGATTCGCAATGCGAAAAAACCCAGCAACAGTAATACCACCGAGCGCACCTTACCCGGGTCGATCGTTTTCACCGCCAGACCCGCAAGGACTACCAGCAGCCCCAGCGCGATCCACTTACGCCTCGCCGACCCCGGGCCCGTTTCCACGTGCACTGGTCTGTCCCTCCACTACGCTGCGCTCCGGTCGGGATGACAATTCTCCTCTCCATCCCAGCGTTTCAACCCATGGTGCACAGGGGAGGATTCGAACCTCCGTAGCTCCAAGGAGCGGCAGATTTACAGTCTGCTGCCATTAACCGCTCGGCCACCTGTGCACAATCGCAGACCGGGACCAAGACGCTCCCAACCTGACAAAAAAATCGCCGCGAGATAGACCACACGACCCCATTCCGCAGACGCTTTCCCGCGCAGCCAGCTCAAAGGAAACTTACCGTCAGTGGGGAATGATTTCGGCGGGTACCTAAGGCATTTTTCCTATTACGGTGTCTTTCTTGAGAGTAGTGACGTGCGCCTTTTCTTGATGAAAAGCCGCGTCTGCACCATCTCCTTGATCTACAGCCATAGGAAAAATGCCAACCGGCGAAACGAAACTCTGGAGCTGGCGAAGGGACTTGAACCCCCGACCGTCTGATTACAAATCAGATGCTCTACCAGCTGAGCTACGCCAGCCCGAACAACCGTGTTTCCCGCCCTAAAAACAAGACCTTGGCACTGGTCTCGCAGCAGGTTCACAATTGCCAAGGTTACCACAGGGCGGAACGGCTCCGCAATTTGCCGGATGGTCCGTATGGCCTCTGTTTGCGGCGGCTCGCTGCGCGCGCTCGCTCCGGCCCCGGATGCTATCATTCCTCGACCGATGAGGGTGGTAAACCGTACCCCGCATGCCCAGGCGCACCAAGGCGACCATCATCATTGTTGTGCTTCTTCTCCTGCTGGTGGCGGTGGCTGCTTACTTGCGCCGCAAGGCCCCGCCTGAGGCCGCGAGACTGCTCCCGGAATCTGACTGTATTCTCTATTTCAACCTGCACCCGTTGCGCGCGTACACCCACTTCGACCAGCACCAGGTACCACACGACCCCCAGTATCAATCGTTTATCGACGCCACCGGCTTCGAATTCGAACGCGATCTGGACGAGGTGGCCTTCGCCCTCCATCGCATGCCTAACCCGCTGGGCCCGAATGGGGCGGTGGCGTACTCCGAGATCTTTGTCGGTCACCTTGATCGCAAGCGCCTCAGTGCTTACCTGGGATCGATCGCCGCACAAACCGAAGAATATGCCGGACATACCATCTACGACATCCCGAGCCACGGCCGGACGGTGAGGGTAGCGTTGCTTGGCTATGACATGGTGGCCGCTTCCAACACGCCCACGCCGGAGCAGATCCACTCCATGCTCGACCGCTATCGCACGGCGGCGCTGCCCTTTTCCGGCTCTTCCCTGCTCACCGATCATTACGCTGAGGTGCCTTTGCTGTCTGTCGCCTGGGGGATTGGAAGGATCACCGTGCCGCTGAAGAGCGATGGCATCAGCTTGATGGGATTTCATTTTCCGGTGGCGCTCAACACCACCTTCATCGGCTCGGTGCGTTGGGGGGGCGCTTTGCGCCTGAGGATTGAAGAAATTGCCCCTACGGATCTGGCTGCTACGGTTTCCTCCGACGCCTTGAATACCATAGTCGCCATCGGTCGAGCGGCGGAAAACAATCTGCCTTCCGCGATGACCAATGCCGATATACGCGACCTGCTCAATTCCACTGACGTCGAGCACAAGAACGACCGCGCGGTGGTTACGGCTACGTTGCCTGTGGCGTTGCTGCAAAAGCTGGTGACGGCTCCGAACTCCCTGCGCTCTTTGCCACAGCCCAACCGGACACCGCCAGCCAACTAGTAAGAAGTCTTGTCGGCAGATTTCAGTAGATGACGACCGAAACCGCCGCACCTAGTGTTCCGCACTGTGCAAAGCATCGCGCGCGGGCCGACTTGCCCACGGCGGCGGTTTCCCCTACCCTAAAGGCCAATGGACGTAGACCTCACCCCCGACCAGAAGGCATTTGTCCGCCGCGCCATTGAGAGCGGACGGCTACGCTCAGAACAAGATGCCGTGCAGGAGGCGCTTGCCTTATGGGAAGAACGCGAGCGGCAACGAACGGAATTTCTTCTCACACTCGATGAGGCTCGGGCTTCGCTTGCTCGTGGAGAAGGCCGCGCTATCACGCAGCAGTCCATGCAGCAGCTCGCCCAGGAAGTGAAGGAACGAGGACGCGCCCGCCTTCTGGCCGAACTAAACGCCACGCCTCGCTAATGGCGCATCGCGTATCACCACGTGCTGAAGCCGATCTTGACGACATCTGGTTCTATGCTGCGAAGGAAAGCGGCAGCATCGAGATTGCTAGCCGCCTCATCGACACCATCACAAACCGTTTCCTACTTCTCGCGGACTTCCTTTATATCGGGCGCTCCCGCGAGGAAGATTTTGGCCCTAAATGCCGCAGCCTGATCGTGGGCGAACATGTCATCGTTTACTGTGTCGAAAACGGGGACGTGCTTATCCTGCGGGTCGTGCATGGCCGGCGCGACCTTGATGTCCTTTTCGGCCATTCATAAATTCCGCAGCTTCCTATGGCACCGACCAGAACGCAGTCGTTCAGAGTCGCAGCAGTCTTCCGAAGATCAGCCGGAAGTAGCCTTCGGCATCGATACTCCTTAAGACCAGCGCGTTCGCCGGCTTTCCGCTTACGCTCCACCAATCCACCACGCTGGCGCCCAGGGTCAGAGGGCTTACGCATTCGATCTCCACGTGAACGTGGCGGCCGGCGAACAATTGCGGTTGCAGAAGATATGCGGTGACGGTCGCATCGTGCAGCGGACCGCCGGCCCAGCCGTACTTGGCACGATCGAAGCGCTTGTTCCATTCCAATAGGTGATAGAAGGCCGTGCCCACCGGGGTTTCTGCAGCGCGCAGCATTTCCAGGCGCTCATCGGTGATCAACGCCTGGTGGGTACAGTCCAGCGGAATCATGGCGATGGCCGCGCCGCTTGAGAAGACCCGTGCCGCGGCTTCGGGGTCGACGTAGAAATTGAACTCCGCGGCCGCGGTGATGTTGCCGCCCTCCGACATGGCGCCGCCCATCAGAACAATGCCTGCCAGATGCGTGGCCAGCCGCGGCTCACGTGCCATGGCTAACGCCACATTAGTTAAGGGCGCAAGACAACAAAGCGTCACGTCGTGAGCCGGCCGCGACATGACCAGATCAACGATGACCTCGGGAGCAAATCCACCGCGCAGCGGTGTTTGCGGTTCGGGCAAGTCATATCCATCGAAGCCGGTACGCCCATGCACATGCTCTGCGGTGACCAGCGGGCGCACCAGCGGCGCGGCAGCCCCCGCATAGACAGGGATGTCGGTCCGCTTGGCGAGTTCCAGAGCTTTGCGCGCATTCTTCGAAGTAAGCTCGAGCGGAACGTTTCCGGCGACGGTAGTGATGGCCAGCACCTGCAACTCTTCAGGAGAAGCAAGGGCAGACAGGAATGCCAGCGCGTCATCGGGTGATGGGTCGGTGTCAAAGATGACATTCATCGCCATCTCAGCGGAGAGCCTCTAACAGGGCCTGCTTCCATCCAGGGATATCCATTTCCCAAATGACTTTTTGCCTGCGTCCCTGGGCCATGACGTCGCTCCAGACAGCGCGATTTTTGGGATCCGCCACCACCCCCAGGCGATCGATCACGCTCATCCCGCGGGTGATGCCGCTATCGATCTGCACATCCATGTAATGGTCAGAAGCAACGAGCGCTAACGACGGGTCGAGCAGAATGGCCATCGCGGTGGGATCGGGCAGGGCTATGCCATCCTCACCGGTCTGCGTTTTATAGGCAGCAGCGGCGGTACTGTTCGATTCGATAGTGAAGTGCGCGAAGCTGGTCCTTAGGGCGAGGATCTCTTTCACATCGGCGGCGTTCACCACTGCTGCGCCGCGCGAGAGCTGCCAACCGACCAGTTCGATGGGAAGCTGCGAGCGGAGGACAACGCGTGCTGCCTCGGGATCCACCCAGAGATTGAATTCGGCAGCCGGAGTAACGTTGCCTTCGCAACAGGGCGCCCCGCCCATGACCACGCACCGGCTTATGTTGGCAGCCAGTTGCGGGCACTGGTGCAGCGCCAGGGCCAGATTGGTCAATGGCCCCAGAGTGATGATCTCTATGCCTGGATTGCTGGTAACCGTGCGCACGATGGCGTCTACGGCAAAGCCCGCTGCGGCGGTGCGCGCAGCAGGTTTGTACCCATGATCTCCGAGTCCATCGCGCCCGTGGAACCAGACAGCATCTTCGAGTGGACGGATCAGAGGCGCGGCCGCCCCGATGAAGACGGGAACATTGGAACCGCAAAGCTCGGCGGTGTAGAGGGCGTTCTGCGTTGCCTGCTCGATGGGGACGTTGCCGGCGACAGTGGTGATCGCGAGCACGCTTACTTCTGGCGAGCGCAGTGCCATGATGAGCGCCACGGCATCATCGGACGCCGTATCAGTATCAATCAGGAGCTTTCGCGGGGTGTGGGGATGCATTGCATTTGAGGCTAAAGCATTTTCTCGTCAGACCCAACCGGATCTCTCCCTTAAGCCTTCGACGCCTTACCACGCAATAGTTCCATGGGGAACAGACAAGTTCCCTGGCGACGATTGGAGTTATCATCGAGAGGACTCATTCAATGCACCCGAGAGGACACACACCCATGGCCACGATCGCCACCACAGAGCAGAAGACGAATGCTACGCAGTCATTAGAGAGCGTTCCCCACTGGATTGGCGGCAAGGCCGTTGGCGGGCAGGCGAAGTCCTTTGCCGACGTCTTCAACCCGGCCACCGGCGAGGTGAAGCGCCGCGTTCCTCTGGATGGAACGGTGGAACTGGACCAGGCCATCGCGGCCGCGACAGCGGCATTTCCTGAATGGTCAAACCTGCCGCCGCTGCGCCGCGCGCGCGTGCTCTTTCGTTTTCGCGATTTACTGGAGAAGAATACAGACCGCCTCGCCGCCATCATCACCTCAGAACACGGCAAGGTCCTGGACGACGCCCGCGGAGAAGTAACGCGCGGCCTTGAAGTAGTAGAGTTTGCCACCGGCATTCCTCATCTGCTCAAGGGCGAGTTCACCGAGCAGGTGGGCACGGGCATCGATAGCTGGTCTTTCCGGCAACCGTTGGGTGTGGTCGCCGGCATTACCCCGTTCAACTTCCCCGCCATGGTCCCACTGTGGATGCTGCCCGTCGCCATCGCCACGGGCAACTGTTTCATCCTCAAGCCCAGTGAGCGTGATCCTTCGGCCTCCCTCGTTCTCGCCGAGCTGCTCAAGGAAGCAGGGTTACCCGATGGCGTGTTTAACGTGGTCCACGGGGACAAGCGCGTGGTGGATGCAATCCTCGACCATCCCGGGATTCAAGCGGTCAGCTTTGTCGGCTCTACGGCGGTGGCAGAATACGTTTACCGTCGCGGGACGCAAGCGGGCAAACGTGTGCAGGCCCTGGGCGGCGCCAAGAATCACATGGTCGTGATGCCGGATGCGGACATGGACCAGGCCGCCGATGCGCTCACAGGCGCGGCCTTTGGTTCAGCAGGCGAGCGCTGCATGGCAATCTCGGTCGCCATTGCGGTGGGGGACGGCACCGCCGAAGCGTTGCTCACGCGCATGAGAACCCGTATCGCCAAGCTCAAGGTTGCCGATGGTACCGAGGCCGGCGCCGAGATGGGTCCCCTCATCACCGGTGTGCACCGCGACAAAGTCGCCGGTTACGTCGAGTTGGGAGTGAAAGAGGGTGCGGAACTCTTCGTTGATCCGCACACCAAGGAGACCCTGCCGAAAGGCAACGGCTTCTTTCTCGCACCCTGCCTCTTCGACAACGTCACAGCGGAGATGCGCATTTATCGCGAAGAGATCTTTGGTCCTGTCCTCTCTGTGTTGCGCGTGCCTAGCTTTCAGAAAGCTCTCGACCTGGTGAACGACCACGAGTACGGCAACGGCGTCTGCATCTTCACTCGCGACGGAGACACCGCTCGCGCCTTTGCCAACCAGGTGAAGGTAGGGATGGTTGGCATCAACGTCCCTATCCCCGTGCCTATGGCCTTCCACAGCTTCGGCGGTTGGAAGCGCTCGCTCTTCGGCGACCACAACGTGCATGGGATGGAAGGTGTGCGCTTCTATACGCACGTCAAGACAGTGACGGGCCGCTGGCCTACTGGCATCCGCGCTGGGGTGAGCACCTCCATGCCAACCCATGGCTGAATTGGAATCCGGTACGCGCATCAGGAGCTCTTCGATCAGCGACTTCTGTTTGCTGGTCCAGGACCTGGATCGCGCCATCGAGTTCTATCGCGATCGCGTAGGTTTCAAGCTGCGACGTCTGGCTCCTGGCTTTGCTGACTTCTTCACCGCGGGAGTCACGCTGGCCCTGTGGCAGGTGGACCATATGCAGACTCATCTGCAATTGCCACCGGGGCTTGCCTCGAAAGGCGGCTGGCGCACCATGGCGGCAGTTCAGGTGGAAAACCGCGAGCGGGTGCACGCCATGCATCTGGAGCTCTTGGCCCGGGGCGTTCCGTTCTTAGTCGGGCCACAGGCGTATCCCTGGAACGCGTATGCCTGCTATTTCACCGACCCGGAAGACAATTTGTGGGAAATATATACCTGGCAGGAAGGCGGCCATGCGAATCTAATCTTTAGCGGCGAGTCTTGAGCGGCAAGCAAGACCCGCAGGCCGATGACCATCACCGACCCTGTTTTCCTGTCCCCCTACACCAGACAAGGCAGCGTGTGCGCCTTTCTATAAGGAAAGGCGCATGAATTTGACCAGCGCCATCAAGCCCCACAGGAAAACCGGGGTCGATGTCCATCCGTATTGATACAGAATGGAGCGACGCGGCATGGAACCCACCGAAGCTACTCCTACCCACTCTGGCGCCATTGAGGCCTACGGCATCGAGCCGATTCCAGAGGCGCTCAAGACGGTGCGTTGGCCGGATCTCTTCCTCCTGGTCAGCAATTTCCTGGTCAATCCTGGGACGATTCTGATCGGCGGTCTGGCCGTGGCTTCCGGCTTGTCCTTCTGGGCCACGATTCTCACCAGCACGCTCGGCATACTCATCGCTTTTTCGGCGTACATCGTCATGGCCACGGTCGGGGTGGACTACGGGATCACGGGGCAGGTCGCATGCCGCATGGTCTTCGGCATCCAGGGAGCGAAGTGGTTGCCCTCCATCATGCGCACCATCGCCTCGGCGTACTGGTTTGCCATGCAAACCATTGTGGGCGCGACGGTATTCGTTGCCATCGCTCATCAGTGGACGGGGCGCCAGTATTCCGTAGTGCGGACTGGCCTCATCCTGGCCAGCGTGCAAGTGCTTCTGGCCCTGGTCGGGTATCAATGGCTGAAGATGATCTCCCGCTTCAGTCTTCCGGTCAAAGTTGCCGGCATTTTGTATCTCTTCTTTGTCCTGGCTCATGGTCCGGGGGCGAATTACCGGCCTGCCGCGGTGTTCCATTTTCATGCGCAGTACGGTTGGGCCTATCTGGTGGCCGCCGTCTGGTTGAACAGCATGACCGCGTCCTGGCTCACGATGATTACCGATGCGGCCGACTTCTGCCGTTACACGCGGAGCCGTAAAGACATGTGGTGGGGCACCATGCTGGCTGGTGGGCTGGCTACCGCATTGTCCGTGTCGCTGGGCGCTTATGGGGCCGCCGCTTCCTTGGGGCGGCAGCCGAATCCGTTTTCGCTGGCTGCTGTGGTGGACCCGCATTGGGTCACGATGGTTGTTTTGCTCATTGTCATCGCGCTCGACGAAAGCACGATCAATGTCATGAACCTGTACACCGGCGGTCTTTCCCTCTCCAACATGTTCGAGGGCCCGGGCCGTTTTTGGAACACGCTCTTTGTGGGGGTCGCCAGTACCGGGCTATCGGCGTTGCCTGTGCTTCTGGAACGTCTGGTTCCGTTGACCACGGCGCTGGGCAATTTGTTCGCACCGGTCGCGGGCGTGCTGGTCTTTCACTATGTGTTTGTCGAGCGGATGCGCATCGACGTCCCTGCGCTTTTCGACCCCAAGGGCGTTTATCACTACTGGCATGGCGTGAATGTAACCGCGGTTCTCTGGTGCTTCGTGGGGGGCGGCGTTTATTACCTGCTGCCGACGGCCGCTCTTCCCGCAGTGATCGTGCCCCTGATCACGGGGGCCGGCTATTTGTTCACGATGCGGTTGTTGGCGAGGCTCCAGCGCGATTCCGGTGGAGCTAAAAAGGACTATGAGCTCCAGGCTTCCTCGGGAAAATAAGCTGGCCCTATCAAAGGCCAGCCGGCCTCAGTCTGGGTTGGATGATGGCCAGACCTTTCACCTGCGAAAAATGACGTTTGTTGAAGGTTGCCACGGTGCTCCCATGCTCCAAGGCAGTGGCTGCCACAATCAGGTCATAGGAGCCGATGGTTTTGCCCGCACTCGCCAACGTGGCCCAGATACGCGCATGGTGGTACGCCGTTTGTTCCGTGTATGGAATGACCGGCAGCGCCGCTATGACGGCCTGAAGATATCGTTGCCGTCTCTCCCCTTGCGCTGCTGATGCCCGCTCAACCCCATGCCAGAGTTCAGCGATCGTAATAGCCGCCAACTCGAATTGATCTTCCGCTCGAGACGCTAACCAGCCCTGGAGGTCAAAGACTCCTTTCTCGCCACTGATGATGACATCAGCATCCAGGATTATCGCCATTTATCCTCAGCGCCCTTCAAAGCCTTGCGTGAGGCCACCAAATCACGGCGCCAGGCCTTTAATTCACTGTCTGTCAGGTTGATGCTGGCAAGGAGCGCCGCGAGATCCCGACCGGTGCAGACCTTGTCCACGTTCGGCGCAAGCTGGGCGACCGGGGTGCCATTCTTGAGCAGCACGAAGGTGACGTCTTGGTAATGTACGCGGTTGACGCAGTCAGCGAAATTTCGAGCCGCTTCCGTGACGCTGATCGATACCTTTTTCATAAAATCAGATTATCAGATTTGGGGTGACAGCATAATTCTCGCGTTTCAGCTTCGAAACGGTTACGCCGGAGACATCCCTGAAGCGTCCCTGGCGAAGCCTACCGCAGCCGCGCATACAACTCGCAGATCAGGTCGTAATAGCCGTCGGAGTTTCCGTCTCGAATGTAGGTGACGTTGCGCGGGCGGTCTGTGATCTGCCACCAGTCGGCTACGGATGCCCCGGCGGTCAACCCGTCTCCACATTGCACAGTAACGTTGATCTTCCTTCCGGAAAACAGGTCCGGCCGCAACATATAGGCGGGCACGCACGGGCCATGTAAGGGCGCTCCGTTCCATCCATATTTCTTCAGGTCGAATGCCTCGGAAAATGTCAGCATATCGGCGATGGCGATCGCGCACTTTGTGCCCACAGCGCGCATGCGGTTGAGCCGCTCCCGCGTGCTGAGCATCTTGTGCGTCACGTCGAGCGGCAACATGGTGATCGGCGCGCCGCAGTTCAGCACGATGGCCGCTGCCTCAGGGTCGACATACACGTTGAACTCCGCCGAAGGAGTGATATTGCCGCATTCGAAGTAAGCGCCCGCCATCATCACGATGCTGCCGATCCGCGCTGCAATATCGGGCGCTTGCACCAGGGCCAGCGCGAGATTGGTCATCGGTGACAGGGAAACGATATGCACCTCGCCCGGCTGCGCGGAGCGAAGTGTCTCCACTATGAATTCCACTCCATGTTGCCTCTGGACCTTGGTCTTGGGCGCGGGCAGATCATGGCCATCCAGGCCGGTAGGGCCGTGAACGTGGTCGGCAATCACCAGCTGTCTCAAAATCGGGCGTGGACATCCCGCGAAGACGGGGATATCCGCGCGGCCCGCAAGCTCCAGGATCTTGAGCGCGTTGGGGACGGTGTGATCGAGTCCGATGTTGCCTGCGGTGGCCACAAAGCCGAGTATCTCGAAGGATTCAGGCGCGGCCAGCATCATCATGATGGCCGCCGCCTCGTCCTGGCCGGGGTCGGTGGTGACGATAACCTTGGTTGGCATCAAGAAAAATTTCTCCAAATAAGAGTAGGAGCATTCTACCGGCTTCGTGATTACGATCGTTCCCGGCGAGGTACCTCCCTCCGCTGTCTTGGCCTCGAGGATTGCGCATCACTGCGCTTGACACGATACTGAAGGCAGCACTGAGATGGAGTCTCTTCGAGAATGATCGTCCGTTATGCACTCCGCCAGCTAGGCAGGAAACCTGGATTCTCTCTTACCGTCATCGTTACATTAGCTCTCAGCATCGGCGCTAATCTTGCCGTATTCCAGCTTCTGCAGGCAGTGCTTTTCACTCCGCTCCCCGTTGCAAACCCAGCGCAACTCTATGCTCTGCACGCCGTAAAGTCGCCTTACGATGGGCAGTGGTTCTACTCCTATCCGGCGTATCAACGCTTGCGGCAGGCTGCGAAGCCCGGAACACCCCTGATTGCCCATTCAGGAGTAGGCAGCGGTGTGATCCAGGCCGGGAACGGCTTCTCAGAGGAAACCACTTTGCAGCTCGTCTCGCCCGATTTCTTTGCGGGTCTCGGCCTATCCCCGTCTTCGGGCAGGTTCTTCGCGCCGGCTGACGACGATACGGGACAGGGCGAGCTGCCGGTTATCCTGCGCTACGATTTTGCCCGGAATAAATTTGGTTCGGTGCGCTCGGTGATCGGGATGAAAGCCACGCTCAACCGCGTGCCGATCGTGGTGATTGGCGTGACTCCGGAGCACTTCTCCGGTGTGGTGCAAGGGTCCGCACCGGATGTATGGCTTCCTCTCGTGGCCCAATCCTCGGGACATTTTGGGACCTGGTTTGACTCTCTCGGGCCCGGACATGATGTCAATCTCGAAGCACCGTATCGAAACCAGGATGCAGTTTTCTGGCTTTGGGTCCTGGCCCGCATTCCCGACGCGGAAAAGGCCAACGCGGCAATGGGGTGGACGCAAGCGCTGCAACCGGATTTGCAGAGGATTGGCGCCGCGACCAAAGACACAACCGAGCGCGAGCACATTCTTCGCGCGCAAGTGCAACTTGTGTCCGCAGCGAGCGGCGAAGGATCGCTGGGGACAGAATACCTGCAGCCCTTGTCGCTGCTGATGGGCATGTCGGCGATGTTCTTTCTGGTTGGATGCCTTAACCTGGGGAACCTTCAGCTCGCTCGCCTCTCCGGCCGCAAACGGGAAATTGGGGTTCGTATCGCGTTAGGAGCGAGCCGCTGGCGGGTTCTTGGCCAGTTGGTAGTCGAGGACCTTCTCCTACTTGCGCTGGGAGGGATTCTGTCTATCGCCACTTGCCTGGCCGCCAGTTCCCTCTTGCTGCACTGGGCTTCTCCACGGAAGCGGCTCATCCCGGTCGATCTTCATTTTGGATTGAGATATTTCCTGGTCGGTGTTGTTCTGCTGCTGATTGCGCAGATGGCGTTCAGTATCTTGCCCGCGTGGCGGATCATGCGCAGCAATCCTTTGTCCACGATGCGGACGAGTGTGGGCAACATAGGTGGCTCGGCGAGGCGTGACTTGCGCTGGTCCACTGTGTTGCTCACGGGGCAGGTCAGCTTGTCGCTCCTGTTGCTCTCGATGGCGGCACTCTTTGCCCGGACGCTGCTCAACCTGGGGACAGTCGACGCTGGACTCGATCGCCAGCATGTCCTATCGGTCCATTTGGACCTGGAGAGCGGCGGCCTCGAGAAGCAAGATCTTACCGGCCTGAATCAACGCATTCTGGACCGTATAAAGTCGTTACCTTCCGTCCGCGATGCAGCCATGCAAATGTGCCGCGTGCCTGACTGCGTCTGGAATACGGCCATTCACGTTTCCGGCCGACCCGACCTTTCCCCGGCGCAGATGCACGGGGAAGAGAACCACGTCAGCGTCAACTACTTCCATACCATGGGTATTCCGCTGCTGCGAGGAAGAGCATTCAGCGACGCTGATCGGCCGCATGCGCAGCCGGTAGCCATCCTCAACCGGGCATTCGCGGAGAGGCTCTTCGGCAACGAAGATCCGATCGGCCATTTCATCGGCTACCAGGCGGCTCCGGAGGACCACGTATTTCAAGTGGTGGGGGAAGTTGGCGATGCGCAGGTGGATGGACTGCGTAGTCCTGCTCCGCCAGTGGCCTACTTCTCGCTTGAACAGGGCGCTAATCCTGCGGGCACGATCGAGGTGAGCGCTGTGGGATCTCCCGCCAGCATAGCCGCAGATATTCGCCGCGCGCTGCAATCTGTCGATCCCAATCTTCCCATTTCCGAAATCGTTCCGCTGAACACCGAGTTTGACGATGGGTTATCTACGGAAAAACTATTGGCTCGGCTGACTGGAGCGTTTGCCGGCATGACGCTCGCCCTGGCAGCGATCGGCTTTTATGGGTTGCTTTCATTTCAGGTGGTACGGCGTACCTCGGAAATCGGCATACGGATCGCGATGGGAGCAACGCGAGGTCAGGTGGTCGCACTGTTCTTGCGCCAGACTGCCATCATTCTGATCTGCGGAATTCTACCCGGGATTGTTCTTACGATGCTGGTGGGACGAAGTGCGCGCACCCTTCTTTACGGTGTTCGCGAGACGGATCTATGGGCCCTGGCGGTAGCCAGTTGCGTGCTGATCGCGGGCGGCATGCTGGCGACGCTTATTCCGGCGCGCAGGGCGTCGGCCCTCGATCCAATCCAGACCTTACGCGCGGAATGAATCTTTGGCGGAGCGCTCACGGTTCTTGATCTAGGAATGCCTTGAGTAACGGGTGCTTGGAACGCGCAAAGGGATTGACGATCGTCACTCCCTGCCAAATGAATCCATCCTGCATGTCTTCCGATAGGAGCAAATGGCAATCAGCCTCTGCCGCAACGCACACAATGACGGCATCCCATAAACCGAACTGATGATTGACCACCATGTCGATGGCCGCCAGCATGGCTCCGGCTGAGGTTTCGAAGAGGGCAAACGCATCGCGCCAACTGAGAATTGCCGAGCGGGCCTCTGCTGTCGATCGACCTGCCTTGCGGACTAGAACTTGAAACAGTTCGCCGAGCGTTTGCACTGGCAGGACGACTGAGCCTTGGGGAAGCCTGTCCACCAGCTCCAGCGCCATGCCCTTCATCCCCGCTCCGTTGACTCCCTCGGCGTAAGCCAGGATGTTCGTATCCAGCGCGACCCTCAACGAGGATCCTCGTAGAGTTCGTCTCGCGTCCAGCGAACCGCCTTAACCACGGATTGCCTCCGCAATCTGGTCAGCAGATTCGTTCGTGCGCTGGCCTCAATCTTCCCCACTTCGTCGACCGGAGAGATCTTGGCAACGGGCTTTCCATGACTTGTTACGACGTAACTGCGGCCCCGTCGCACACTCTGCAAAAGCTGAGAGAACTTCCGATTGGCATCCGCAGCTGAAACCGTTTTATCCATGGTCATGCCTCTCGAGGGCAGAGTGTAGTGATTTTAACTACTATACCTCGAACATGTCTTATCGCGAGCGCGAGTGCCCGCCACTCGAAGCAAAGCTCGCAAATCCGCTCTAAACTGGAAAGAGCCTCTGGAGGATTTACCCATGAAGTTGCCCCATTTCTCCGTTCCCCTCGGTTCCTTCTGCGTAACGACGGGAGCGCTGCTGGCTGCCATCACGTTTTCTACGCTTCCCGCCGCTGCGCAGACCCTCACCGGCCAGGCGGCCTTTACCGACTACACCAAGGAACATCCCGGCGTTCGGCGCAAGCTTACCGCCGCCGATCTTCCTGAGCCCTATGCCACTCCATCGGCTAACAACGCACCTGCGGTCTTTCCCCGCCCGGACGGAGTGTGGCCGCAAGCACCGGCCGGGTTCAAGGTGGAGCAATTTGCCACCGGCCTGAATGACCCACGCCTGATGCGCATGGCGCCCAATGGCGACATTTTCGTGGCCGAGAGCACGGCGGGAAAGATTCTCGTTTTTCGCGGCATCGGCGCCGACGGCAAAGCCGGCCAGATGGAGGTCTTCGCCTCTGACCTCAAAGCACCGTTCGGCATTAACTTCTATCCCAGCGGACCCAACCCGCAGTGGGTGTACGTGGGCAACACGGAATCCGTGGTTCGCTTTCCTTACAAGAGTGGCGACCTGAAGGCGAGCGGCCCACCGCAGACCCTGGCCACGCTGCCCGGCGGTGGTGGCCACCGCACTCGTGACATCGTTTTCACTCCCGATGGAAAGCACATGCTGGTCTCCGTCGGCTCGCATTCCAATGACGACGATTCAGACACCACCCCAGCCGAGTTTCATCGCGCCGATGTGCTCGAGTTCACACCCGAAGGTAAGTTCGAGAAGGTCTATGCCTGGGGCATACGCAACTGCGTGGGAGAAACCATCCACCCCACGACGGGGGAGCTATGGTGCTCCACCAACGAACGGGATGCGCTGGGCAACAACCTGGTTCCCGACTACATTACGCATGTGCAGGAGGGCGGTTTCTACGGTTGGCCATGGTTCTACACGGGTGGAAATCAAGACCCGCGGCAGGCGGGGAAACATCCGGAGCTGAAATCGAAAGTGATCGTCCCTGACGTTCTGCTCAACCCTCACTTCGCTTCGCTGGAGCTGCAGTTCTATGAGGCCTCCGCATTCCCTGCCACTTACCATGGCCGGGCCTTCGCGGCCGAGCATGGTTCGTGGAACCGGGATCCGCGCGGCGGCTATGAAGTGATCACCGTTCCCATGGAGGGGGGCAAGGCTACGGGGGAATATGAAGATTTTCTCACCGGCTTTGTTCTGCCGGACGGCAAGGTGTGGGGGCGGCCGGTGGGCATCGCCGTGGCCAAAGATGGATCGTTATTAGTCTCTGACGACGGTTCGAACACCATCTGGCGCGTGAGTTATACGGGGGCAAAAACAGCGGCGTCCGGCCAATAGCGGATGCGCACTTCGGAATGGATCCAGATCGGGTTTGCCGTCATCCTGGCGGCTGCGGCCTGGATCCAACCGCTTTTTTCTCGTCGTCCATTGCCCGTGCGCCGGCGCTGGAATATCACGTTGCTGGCGCTTGTGCCTTGGGTCGTGGTGTCGCTGGCTCGCGCTTCTGCGGATTTCCTGCCGCCGCTTTATGTCTCCACGCTGCGCGACTGGATTACCGCAGGGCTCTTCCTGGTGCCTTACTGGCAGACGGGCCAATTTTTCCAGGCTCCAAACCACCGCATCGAGCAGCGTCTGATGGAGTTTGACCGCTGGTTGATGCCGCGAGCGGCGGGAACTTCCGGCACGGCCCGCACTGGCTTCGGCATGGTTTTGGAAGTCGCTTATCTCTTCTGCTATCC
Organism: uncultured Acidobacteriaceae bacterium; assembly: GCA_963824325.1. Lineage (GTDB taxonomy): Bacteria > Acidobacteriota > Terriglobia > Terriglobales > Acidobacteriaceae > PALSA-350. The sequence continues at coordinate 29,497 of CAWGPA010000004.1, forward strand.
GCTGGTCCCGCTCGGACTGCTAGCCCTCTATGCTGTGGGGCAACGCAATCACGCTGCCGGCTTCTGGCTGGTGGTCCTGGTCTCGACTTATCTGTGTTACGCGATTACCCCGTTTGTGCCCGCCTACCCGCCACGAGACCTTGCCGGCGGCCAGCCAGCCTCGGCGCAAACGGGCAAGGCGCGGATCTTCAACCGCTGGATTCTCAAGCATGGAAGTATTCATGCCATTTCGTTTCCTAGCGCGCATGTTGCCTCTACGTTCGCGACATCGCTGGTGCTGTTGCACTACGCGCCCATTATGGGGCTGATCTTCCTGTTCATCTCGATCTGGATTTCCCTCGGCGCGGTGGTGGGACGCTATCACTACGCCCTGGATGTGCTGGCGGGCGCGGGAACCGCGCTGATCGTCTTTTTGGCGTGTTATTCGTATCTTTAACTGAGGCGATTTGCGCCCTATTTTTTGGTTCCCTAACCAATGCCGGGTGCCCCATATCTCGCTGGTTTTTCGCGAGATATGGGATTCCACCGAGGTCGATCGCTAAGTGCATCGGATGAATCGAGAGTCAGAGGGAAAGAGCAGTGGTATCCCACATCTCGCGAAAAACGAGCGAGATATGGGGCACCCGTCAGTTGTTAGCGAATGGCCCCTGCCGGCACTTACTTGACGCCGAAGATTTTCATTGCGGCGCCTGCGACCATCTTGCGCGCTGGGCTTTGCGGCTGACCGTCGGCGGGCGGCAGAAAGATTGTGGTCAGCACCTTGATTCCCGCGGGTAGTTCCGCCGGGCCGCCGGGCGTCGTGGGCGGGAAAAAGCGGGTCAAGGCTTCGCGCGGCTGATTACGCACCAAGTCGAGCATGGCCACCCGGTGCACGCAGGAAACAGTACAGAACGGCGCACAGGGCTTCTTGGTTGAATATTCCCGGTCGCGGTCGGCTTGTGTGTATTTCTCCAGCGGGATCGCCGGATATCCGCGTTGTTGCGAGCAATAGTGCACCAGCCCCTGCTCGCAGATGTACAGGTAGCGGCTCCCCGCGCGGCACTGCCAGTCGTTTGGCTGCCCCACCACCAGGTTCTTGTGGAAGAGATTGTCGTAGGCGAAGGTAAACAACGCCGGCTTTCGCTCCTTGAGGATCTGGTCGTAAATGGCGCGTTCGTTCTGTTTCAGCGGATCCAGTTGACCGTCGTGGTCGTGGATGATGCCTACCGAGGTGTCAAATCCCAACTCCAAGGCGCGGCGGGTGATGGTCAGCGCATCTTCCGGATGTGCCATGCCGCCGCCCAGGACGGAATTGATATTGATATCAAATTGCGCGAACTCCGCCAGCCACTGGAGCTTGCGGTCGAGTACCTTCAGGCTCTTCTTCGAGACCTCGTCCGGCATCACGTTGTCGATCGAGATCTGCAGATGTTCGAGCCCGGCGCGGTTCAGCCGCTGGATTCGTTCCGGGGTCAGCAGGTAGCCGTTGGTGATGATGGTGGCGATGGCCCCATGACGGCGGATGGCGCGAATGATTTCGTCGAGGTCGGGGTGCAGCAATGGCTCCCCGCCACTGATGGTGATAATCCCCGTGCCCATGCCGGCCAGGATTTCGATCCTGCGCAGCATCTCGGCGGTCGGCACCGGATCGGAAACCTTGTCGTACTCATTGCAGTAGGCACAGGAGAGATTGCAGCGCCGCATGGGAATGATGTGGGCCAGAATCGGATGGTGCTTGGACTTGATCGCCCTGGCCACCATGCGCGCCTGACGAATGCGTCTTTGGTAGGAGCGAAACCTGCGCACAACCGGAGTGAATGCCATTGCCATGGACAGCCTGCTGACCCTGAGTTTACTCCTCCAATCTCGCGCCTGTATCTTTGCCTCACGTATCCGGAAATGATGACGAACCCACGCTTGGAGGAAATGTGAAGATTTTCCTGCTCCATCGATTTGCCGCGGCTGCCCTGTTGTTGGGAGCCTTTGCAGTCCTGCATTCAGAAACCAGTCCGACCCAGACGCAGCGGTTCCCGCAATTCGAAAACGAAGACGTGAAAGTGTGGAAGTCGGTGGTGATGCCGAACGCGCCGCTGACCATGCACCGGCATGAGCATCCGCGGGTCATCATTGCGTTGAGCGGCGGCACGATGAAGATCGTGGATCAGCAAGGAAAGTCGGAAGAACATGTGTGGGAGACGGGAAAGGCCTATTGGCTTCCCACCAACCCGCCCAACACCATGCATGCGGACGTGAACGGCGGCGACAAGCCAATCGAAGTAATGGTGGTGGAATTGGAAAAGGAAAACAACTAGCGATACGCGGCGGCCTGGATGCCGTATAGCTCCGCGTACTGGCCGCGCTTGGCCATCAACTCATCGTGCGTGCCCACTTCCACCAGCCGGGCCCCGTCGAGCACCACGATGAGATCGGCCATGCGCACGGTGGAGAAGCGATGCGAGACCAGGATGGTGAGCCGGCCGCCGGCGCCGACGCCTCGGGCCGTGGCGGCATAGCGCTCGAAGAGTGCGTGTTCCGTCTCGGCATCGAGCGCGGCCGTCGGTTCGTCAAGGATCAGCAACAGTGGCTGATCGCGCATGAAGCCGCGCGCCAATGCCAGCTTCTGCCACTGGCCGAACGATAGCTCCACGCCGTCGGGCCACGTTGGACCGAGCTGGGTATCGAGCCCGGACTTCAGCCGTTCCACCACGTCGCCCGCCCCCGCGCGCTCGACCGCGGCGGCCACCGAGGGCCGGTCGTCCATGCGCGGCAGATCGCCCAAGCCCACCGTATGCCCAGCAAGGAATTCAAAACGGAAAAAATCCTGGAACGCGCCTGCGAGACGCGCCCGCCATTCGCCGGCGGGAAGGCGTGCCAGCGGCACATCGTCGACCAGGATCGAACCCGAGGACGGCTCGTACATCTTCGCCAGCAACTTGACCAGCGTCGTCTTGCCGGCGCCGTTCTCGCCTACAATCGCGACCACTGCGCCCGCGGGCAGCAATAGCGATACATCCTCCAGCACCACCCGGGAGGTGCCCGGGTAAGCGAAGGAGACGTGATCGAGTCGCAATCCTTTATGCAAGACGGAAGGAACCGGCAGATCGCCGGCTGCGGCAATGGAGGCGGCGTAGTCCTCGAGCCAGGCCAACCGCCGCGAACCATCCATCCAGAAACCGCGCAGGAAGCCAATCTCACCCACGGTTGCGCCAATGTAGCCGGACAGACGCGCACCCGCGGCCAGCACCAGCATCACTGCGCTGGCGGGGGCGCGAAGGTACGAGGAGACAAAGACCACCGCAGCCACATAAGCCAGCCCAAAGATCGCCCATCCTAGCGCATGCCAGAACGCAGAGCCCCATCGGGCCGCCGCCACCGGCCCGTACCAGCGTTCCCACGCTGCCCTACGGTCGGTGATCAGGCGTTCGCCAATGCCGGTGACGCGCACTTCCTTACCCGGCGGCGCGGTGGTGGCGATGGTGAACAGGTGGCGCGCCAGTCGGCCGGTTTGCGCCCCACGCTCCTGCGCGGATCGTTCCACATCCGGCCGCCAGGTCGAGGTCCATATCGTCGGGATGGCGAAGACGGCGAGCAGCAAGAGCGCCGGATGAATCGACGCCAACAGCGCCATGGTCACGCCCAGCCGCAGGATCCACCCCAGCGTGGAGAACAGCGACACGTACATGTGGTCGAGCACGAAGACCTGGTTGCGCAGCATGGACAGGCGATCCAGGTACTCGGGACGCTCGTGGTGCGCGACCGTCGCTACGGTGGCCTGCAACCGCGCCACGTGGGACTCGAGCGCGATGGTCACCTTGTCGCGGAAGCGCCGTTGCACACGAGTGCTGACTGTGCGCAGAAACCAGGTGGCGGCGGTGGATACGCCGAGGCTAATCGCCGCCCCTTGCATTAACCCTGTTCGGTGCTCGAGAAAGCCCTTGCCGAGCAATGCCAGCCACAAGGCAAGCAGCGCATCCGGCAGCGCTGCCAACTGCGACAACACGAACGACACCACCATCAGGCGCGGCTCGTGGCGATATCCCAGCTTGCACAGCCGCCACATCGACGACAGCGCCGGCGGCAGTGGCTCCAGTTCAGGCGAGGGACTCATAGGTTGTTCCCTCCTCTTCGGCAAGATGGAAGCGCTGCGCCTGCAGGTCGAACATGGTGCGATAGCGGCCACCCAACGCCATCAGTTCGTCGTGCGAGCCCAACTCGATGACGCGGCCGTGCTCCAGCACGCAGATACGGTCGGCGTGGCGGACAGTGGAGAAACGATGCGAGATCAGGATGGTGGTGCACTGCCGGGTTGCGGCCAGGAGGCGATCGAAGATCTCCGCCTCCCCGCGAACGTCGAGTTGCGCGGTCGGCTCATCGAGCAGAACCACGCCGGCGCCCAGGCTAACGGCGGCGAGGGCCCGGGCAAGCGCGACGCGCTGCCATTGCCCGCCGGAGAGGTCGGTGCCACCGCTGTATCCGCGGGCCAGCACGGTATCGAGCGAGGCCAGGTTGGCCGCCCCAGCCGATTCGAGCGCGGCGCGCACAGTCTCGTCGGGCGCGCCCGCCGGGGCCACATTGTCGCGCAAGGGCAACTCCAGACGGATGAAGTCCTGGAAGACCGCAGTGACGCGGGCGCGCCACGATGCCAGATCGAACCCGCGCAGGTCGACACCATTGATCTGGATGGTCCCGGACTGAGGGTCGTACAAGCGGCACAACAGCTTGGCGATGGTGGTCTTGCCGGCGCCATTCTGGCCCACGATGGCCAGCGAGGAGCCGGCGGGGATGGTGAGATCGAAGTGCTCCAGCACCGGCGCGCCGCCAGGGTAGGCGAAGCTGACATCGCTCAGGCGAATCTCCGGTGCCGGCCTGGATGGCGCTTGGCGAGCCCCCGAACTTAAGGCACCGGCGGGGCGCATCGCCGGCTCTAAGCGCAGCACTGCAGCTACCGGCGCCGCCGATCCATCAAGTGACCAGCTCAATCCACCGAAGGCGATCATCGATACCCCGACCGCACTCTGTACGTAGACCACGGCTTCCCCGAGCGAGATGCGGCCATGGGCGGCGGCGCTCGCCAGCAGCCAGAACACCACCACATTGGCCGAGGTCACCAGCAGCAGGCTCCACAGGACAGGGCGCTCGCGCAGGCGGGTGGCGGCATACTGCAGCTCGTACAGTCGCGTGCGCCGGGCGATGAAACGGTCGATGGTCCAGCCGGCGAGGCCGAAGAGGCGCAACTCCTTGCTGGCCGGCGGATCTACCGCCAGGCGGTAGGCGTAGTCGGCGTCGCGCTGCGCGGCGCGCACTTCCTCTGTCTGGCGGTCGTACCAGATACCGCTTTCCCGCAGCAGCCAATGGGTCGCGAGCCAGGCGCCCGCAAGCAGCAGCGGCGCCCACCACGCATAGCGCGCGAGGATCACGGCCGATGCCACTCCGCCGGTTATCTCAACCAGGCCGGCGGCGATGAACTCCATGGAGATGGAAAGCGGCGGCCCGGTCATCCCCAGGTCGAAGTCGCGAGCCACAGTCAGGTCGCTAGTCAGCGTTGGATCTTCCAGATGGGCAATGCCCGGCGGGCGCACGCAGGCCTCGGTGAGCCGGTCGTAGAGCCAGGCAGCGGTGCGGTCGCCCAGGTTGGCGCTGACTGCCTGATGAATGGGGCTGAGCACTTGCAGCAGCACAAAGATCGCGCCCGCAAAAGCGAGCGGCCCGGTCAAGGAGTGGCTCTGTTGCACCGCGCCCACCAGCACGCCCATGGCAATCGCGAACGCCGCCGGCAGGATGCCGCGCAGTAGCAGCACCGTCCACCAGACCGTGGCCAGACGAGCATCCGCTTTAGGCAAAACGGCGAAGAACTTCCATTCCTTACGCGCCGTCAAAGATTGCAGCATGAGCGCATTCTCCGTCGAAAACGGGGCCGGGAAAACTCACCCTATAATACGGAATCGCGCATCCGGCGGCTGAGCATGAGAGAAGTACTGGAACGGCAAATCGATCAGGCCCTGGGCCGGCTGCCCGCCGACCTGGTGGTGCGCAATGCCCGCATCCTCAACCTGGTTACGGGCGAATTGCAATCCGGCGACATCGCCGTGTGCGGCAGCCTGATTGTGGGCACCTTCGACAGCTATCGTGGCGTAGAGGAGATCGATGCCCAGGGCCGCTTCGCGGTGCCTGGCTTCATCGATAGTCATGTGCACTGCGAGAGCACGCTGGTGACTCCGGGGGAGTTTGACCGCTGCGTGCTTCCCCATGGCGTCACCACCGCTATTTGTGACCCGCATGAAATCTCGAATGTTCTTGGCGTGGAGGGATTGCAATATTTTCTCGACGCCGCGGAACACACTGCGCTCGATCTGCGCGTGCAGCTCTCCTCCTGTGTACCCGCAACCAACCTCGAAACCTCAGGGGCCCGGCTCACTGCCGCCGACCTGGTTCCGCATCGCCACCACCCCAAGGTGATTGGCCTGGCCGAGTTCATGAACGTACCCGGCGTATTGAGTAAAGATCCCGAGTGCCTGGATAAGCTGGCCGCGTTTGCCGGCCAGCATATCGACGGTCATGCCCCCTTGCTCTCCGGCCATTCCTTGAATGCTTATTTGTCCTGCGGCATTCGTAACTGTCACGAGACCACAAACCTGGCCGAGGGGCGGGAAAAGCTGTCCAAGGGTATGCAGGTGCTGATCCGGGAGGGATCGGTTTCGAAAGATCTCGGTGCGCTGACTCCGCTCATCAATGAGTTCGCCTCGCCTTTTCTAGGCTTCTGCACCGACGACCGCAACCCGTTGGACATTCGCGAAGAAGGCCACCTGGACTACCTGGTGCGCCGCGCCATCGCGCTGGGCGCGCCGCTGGCCGCCGTTTACCGTACCGCCAGCTGGTCGGCGGCGAGGGGCTTTGGGCTGGTGGACCGGGGGCTGATCGCTCCCGGATTTCTGGCCGACTTCCTGCTGCTCGATGATCTGGAGAGCTGCGCCATCCATAGCGTTTTTCGCCGCGGCCGCCGGGTGACCCCCGAGACCTTCGCCGGACGCGTGGCGCCGGCTCCGCCTGGTGGAAACACCATGCGCCTTCAGCCGGTGACGGCCGAGGCCTTTCGCACTCCCGCGTCCGGCCCGGCTACGCCGGTGATCGGGATCATTCCGGGCAAGATTCTGACGGAGCGGTTAGAGGCCAACCTGCCCTATCGGGAAGGGATGCGACATGCCGATCCCGAGCACGACTTGCTCAAGATCTGCGTGCTCGAGCGCCACGGCCGTAACGGCAATATCGGCCGCGGTTTCGTCAAGGGCTTTGGGTTCCGGCAGGGTGCGCTCGCCTCCTCGGTGGGCCACGACAGCCACAACATCTGCGTGGTCGGCGCTGGGGACGAGGATATGGCGATTGCCGTTAATCGCCTGTTGGCGCTCGGAGGGGGATTCGTTGCTGTCCAGGCCGGGCGAGTCCTCGCCGAACTCGCCTTGCCGTTCGCCGGACTGATGAGCCTGGACTCCTTTGAGACTGTGGGCCAGAATTTGTACGCTCTGCGCGCCGCTGTCCAGGCAATGGGCTGTCAGCTCTCGGAGCCATTTCTGCATTTGGCCTTTTTGCCTCTGCCTGTTATTCCTCACTTGAAGATCACCGACTTTGGGTTGGTGGACGTCGACCGCTTTGCGATGGTTGAGTCCTAATAGGCTCGGGAAAACCGTGAACCGACCGGGGAAGTAACACCCCAGGGCCAGCCGTCTCATCCCATCTAAAACCCTGGGTCTTACTGGATCCCGGGGAATGGTAAGGAAGCCCAGGATTGCATCCTGGGATATTCTCAGCCGTCCCTGCGGGACTGGTCGTGGTGTCAAATCTTACCCAGGACTTACGTCCTGGGCTACTTTCAGCCGTCCCTGCGGGACTAGTATTCGCAGGTTCTCAGGCAGGGGCCCTCATTTTCTGGGCATAAGCGGCCCGACTAAGTCGTGCCCTGATACAAAACATGAGTTTTTCGGCAGCCTGTAGAGCCGTGCTCCGAACCAAACATTACTTTCTGCGGCTCCAAAGTCGTGCCCTGATACAAAACAGGACCCTTTACTCCGATCGGGTTCATCGAAATGCGACTGTTCCTGAGGAGAAGCCGCGCCGGGGCTCGCTTGGTATGCACCAGAAGCGAAAAAGCAGCTCAGCATTACCGGGTGGGGTAACTTTGGCGTCATGGTGAGGGAAATTTCCGCTTTGACTGACCACTCCGTGTTACGCCCAGCTACCCCAGGGCACCGGGGTGGGCCGCTTTCGTAAGGGCCGGGGTGCGATGTTTGCTTGCCAGGGATCATGCGCCACTGCCATCCTTTGCATGCTGCTCCAAGGAGCCCGGCTAGTGGTAACGGGTCAAATCTTGAGGGCTCATGCAATTGCAGTCATGGTTTCTTTCGCCCGAACACGGGGGGTGTATGAAGATCTGCCAGGTGGTTCTCGTCCTGACGCTCGGCACGGGCGCGGGCGCGGTGCTGACGGCACAGGCGCTGCCTTCGGGCACAGCGCTGCCTGCGGACACCGTGATGGTGGCCAGCGAGACCATGCACGGAGGAGTTGAGTTTTTCCCGGAGTTTCTGGCATCCAGCCATCCAGCCCTGCTGCAGGGACTGCCCATCAACCCGGCCGTCAGCCAAGGACTCCCGAAGCCGCCCGTAACCACAGCGACAGAACCTAAGCCGCTGACCGGTATGGACCGGTTGACCCTGTTCTGGAACGAATCCTATGCCTCGCCGGGAGCGTTCGTGGGGGTTTCCGTCGGCGCGCTGGTGGACCAGGTCCGGCATACGCCGGCCAAGTGGGATGGAGACGGGAGTGGTTACACGCGGCGTTTCGCCAGCGAATACGGTCAATTGGCCACCCGCAATGTGATTCACGACGGCTTAGCGGGCATTACCGGGCTCGACCCGCGTTACGTCGTATGCAAATGCCAGGGCACGCTGCGGCGCAGCGCCCACGCCCTCAAAATGAGCTTCACGACTTACCGGGAAGACGGACGGCTGACGCTCGATGTTCCCCAGATCGCCAGCGCCTACGGCTCGGGCATGATCTCTACGTATTGGTACCCCCACAACCAATACAGTCCGCTGGTGCAGGGAGTCCAATTCGGCCACGAGCAGATGGGCGAAGTCCTGGTGGGCAACCTCATGCACGAATTCGGTCCGGACCTGCAACGCCATTTGCACCTGCACGCCTTGACGGCCCGCCGTCATCCCCGCCCAGACGACGACGACTAGGACATTTGTAACATTTTCCTGATCAGGTACACCGTCGCTACACAAGCGTCAATCCACACTCATGCAACAGAAGAAGTGCTCTAATTGACAAGGACGGCGCTATGCCTCCGGGGTTGTGAGCGGACGCACAGCTGGTAACTGCTCTTCCGCCCTGAAATCAACCCCAAGGCTGAGCAAAGGAGATCCCCCATGCGATCAGGACGATGGTTGTTGACCACGGTCTGGCTATTTCTCTCGTTTGCCGCAGCCGGCACAGCGATAGCGCAAAATATCTTTGTCGGCACCTGGAAGCTCAACCAGGAAAAGAGCCAGCTCGCCGGTGACACCATGAAGTTTGGTCCGGCGGCAGGCGATGCGATCGAGTTGGTCGCCGGGGGAATCACCTACTCTTTTCGTGCGGATGGAAAGCCCTACGCGCTGCCAAGCGGCAACGTAGCCATCTGGAGACAGACCAGCCCCGACGTGTGGAACACGGAGTACCGCAAGACCGATGGCAAGCTGATGAGCAGCGACAACTGGAAGCTTTCCTCCGACGGCAGCAAGCTTACCGTGACCACCAGCGGGGTGAAGGCCAACGGGGATCTCTACACCGACACGGCAGAGTATGTGCGCACGGCCGGCACCAATGGGTTGATCGGCGCCTGGAAGAGTACTTCGGTCAAGCTCAGCTCGCCCAATGAGTTGACGATTCAGGAATCCGGCCTGGATGGCCTGATCCTGAAAATAGCCGCCCTCAAGGCGACCGCGTCTACCACGTTCGATGGCAAGGAAGTGGCCGTCGACGGGCCCGACGTTCCGACCGGGCTGCGGCTGGCTCTCACGCGAACCGGCCCGTACAAGTTTCGCATCGTGGAGAAACTAAATGGAAGCGTGGTGGATTCTTCCGAATACACCGTCTCCGCCGACGGACAAACCATGACTGCGGTGGGCGGGGCGCCCGGGGATCCTCCCTCCACCACGGTTTGGGAAAAGCAAGCGGCCGCGCCGGCAGGGCCGGCGGATCGCCCCCCCGCCTCGCCCGTGATCCCGTCGCCAGGAGTACACTAGTAATAGTGCACCTGTCTTCGACCTCGCCTATAGCCTGATGTTTTCGCTGCCGGCGAGCCCACATTTACCCAGTCACGGCATACCATGGAGTCCCGATGAGTTTGATCAAGGCAGTAGATGTACCCAAGCATATGGCCGACCGGTTGCGGTCCCGCCGCATCGCTGCGCGCCTTTCCGGCGGCGCCAAGCAGCCCGCTCTGCCGGCAACCAAGCCCCTGGCCGTTCCCCCCTTCGTGCCCGCCATTTCCCCCGATGAGACGCCCGCGACCGGACTGCTTGGTCCCACCCTCCTGTAGAAGGTTTTCACTCGAGCGAAATGCGGCTTTTCCTGCGGGAAAGCCGCGGTTTGCCACGTATTTCCTGTCTAACCTGGTCGAATTGCCGAAGTTTGTGCAGGTTTCTTTGCGGAAAACCGCACAGGTGGCCGCTGGTGAGTGCCGCGTAGCAGGAACTCCAAAGTCGGCTGCGACCCTTATCCATCCAAAGGATGAGCACAAGTCCGTACCCTGGGTCCAAGACACGGCCTGGGCTGGGGACCTATGGTGTGTGAGTACATCGTTCCACACTGATTCTCCAAGCGCTCTGACCGGATTTCCTGTCAAGCTCGGTGACGTTGGCGATACGCGAACGTGGCTGGTACAGCTAGGCAGGAAATCCGGGCCCAGGGCGCCTTTTTTTGCTCCCGGCAATATTTCCGCTGGGTTCATACTGAAGCCACGAGACGAGATGCACTTCGGTGTTGCACGGCACGGGGAAATCGAATGAGTGGCCGCAGGCCCGGATTCCTGCACGCTACTCTAGACGGCTCTGCGTTTGCGGCTTTCTTCACGGAAAGCCGCACGAGGCTGGTTGGTTCCACCAACTTGCACAGGAAATCCGGGAGCAAGTGATGCGGGCTGCGTGGCAATGGCGCTTCCTGTGGGTTTTGCCGCTGGTGCTCAGTCACGCGGCGCTGGCGCTCGATCCCGAACGATCCCTCGACCACTACGGCCACCAGGCCTGGCGCACGGATTCCGGGCTACCGCAGAACACCATCCACTCCATCCTGCAGACCCGCGACGGCTATCTGTGGCTGGGCACCGATGGAGGCCTGGTGCGCTTCGACGGCATTGACTTTGTCACCTTCGATGCCGAGAACACTCCGCAATTCAAGAGCGATACGGTTTCCGATCTACTTCAGGACGGGTCCGGCACTCTGTGGATCTCGACCGCCGCCGGCCTGCTGAGCTATCGCGGGGGCGCCTTTGCCGCTTACACCACCACCCAGGGCTTGCCCGCGGATACGGTCTGGTTCAGTTATGAGGACCACCGCCACCGGATCTGGGCCATCACCTCGGCCGGGCCGGCCTTTTTCGATGGAAAGGGTTTTGCGTCAGTTGCTCAAACCCAGCCCGCGAGCCCGCTGAATCGCCATGCACTGGCCGAAGACGCGCAGGGAACGCTGTGGCTGGGGGGCAGCAGCGGGGTCTTTGCCCTGGATACACGGCCCGCTACCCCGCGCCTGGCCTTGCACCTGCTCAGCGGCACGAATGTAGAGGCGCTCGAGTTCGACCGCGAACACAATCTCTGGGTTGGCGGCAGCGAAGGCCTGGAACGCTACGCCGGCGGTACGCTCACCCCGGTCCCCCTCTCCCATCTACCGGGCAAAACCGAGGTGACGGCCCTCGCTCCTGACGTGGACGGCAGCATTTGGGTAGGGACGGCCAGCGGCATGGTCCACGCGACCAGGGACGGCACCGCTCTGCCCCTGGAAAAGCATGTACAAGACGGCGACAAAGGCGGGGAACGGGTGGATCACCTTTTTCGCGACCGCCAGGGAGTGCTTTGGATCGCCACGGAACGCGGAGTCTTCCGGCTTCAGGGCAACCGGCTCGAGTCCTTCGGCCCCGGTTCGGCGCTTGCGGTCGATCGGATCCTGTCCCTCTACGAAGACCGGGAAGGCGATCTTTGGGTGGGCACCGACTCCGGCGGCCTCAACCTGCTCCGGGACCAGAAGTTCACCACCTACACCACCAGCGATGGGCTCTCCGGCAATCTGGTGCGGAGCGTGTTTGAGAGCGCGCAGGGCGAGTTGTGGATAGGCACCGATGGGGCGGGGTTGAACCGCCGCACCAGCAACGGCTTCGCCCACGTCACCACGGCGGACGGCCTTTCCAGCAACGTCATCCTTTCGCTCGCCGGCGGAACCGATGGCGACCTGTGGGTCGGCACGCCCAACGGACTTAATCTGCTTCACCGGCGAACTGCGGATCAACCAGCCGGCCGCATCGAGAGATTCACCTCCGCCGACGGCCTGCCCGACGACTTCATCCGCTCGCTCTACTCCGACCGCGACGGCACTTTGTGGATCGGCACGCGGCACGGGCTGGCGCATCTGGTAGCCGGCAAGTTCATCAGCTACTCCAGCATGGACGGTCTGGGCAGCGACTTCATCGGCGCCATCTTCCGGTCCAACCAAGGCGACCTCTGGATCGGGACTTCGGGCGGGCTGAGCCGCCTGCACGGCAGCGACTTCACCAACTCCACTGTGCAGCAGGGGCTCTCCAACAATACTGTCACCGCGATCGCGCAGGATGCCCAGGGGACTGTTTGGCTGGGGACCAACGGCGGCGGCCTCAATCGTCTGCGGGGAACAGGGAACCAACCAGCGATTCAGGCCTTCCCCTGGAGTTCGAAGGCGCTGCCGGGCACCATCTACGGCATCCTCGAAGACGCCGGCAGCCATCTCTGGCTGAGTTCGCAAACCGGAATCTACCGGGTTTCGCTGGACCAGCTCAACGATTACCGGCCGGGGCAGGCGATCGCAGTCGACGCCTACGGTACGGCCGACGGCATGAATATTCGCGAGTGCAGCGGAAGCGGCCACCCGGCGGCCTGGAAACTGGCCGACGGAAGCCTGTGGTTCGCCACCCTGGACGGCGTCAGTTTCATCGATCCTGCACACGCCCCAGAGAACCGCGTGCCCCCGCCGGTGGTCATCGAAAAGGTTCTGGTGGATGACCAGGTACGGGGCCTCGATCAAGAGCTCATCGTTCGGCCGGGCTCCAACCGGCTCGAATTCCAATATGCGGGCCTCAGCTTCGTTGCACCGCAAAAGGTGCAGTACCGCTACCAGCTACAGGGCTTTGATCATGGCTGGATCGAGGCCGGCGGCCGGCGCGCTGCCTTTTACACCAATCTGCCCCCAGGCCGCTACCGCTTCCAAGTGATGGCGGCCAACAACGACGGAGTCTGGAATACCGCCGGGGCCTCCTTCGGGCTGCGACTGCTGCCCCACTTCTACCAGACCTGGTGGTTTTATTCCGTGCTAGCGCTCGCCGGGCTGTTGCTGGGATACCTGGTATATCGCTGGCGCGTGCTGCAGGTGGAGGCGCAGTGGGGCGCGGTGCTGGCAGAGCGGGGACGGCTGGCACGAGAAATCCACGACACCCTGGCTCAAGGGTTTGTCGGCATCTCGGTGCAGCTGGAGTTGGTTGCCCGCCTTCTCGCCGGCTCGCGGGAGGCGGCCTTGCAGCAACTGGACCAGGCGCGCGCGCTGGTGCGTGCCAGCCTGGACGAAGCGCGCACGTCCATCTGGGATCTGCGTTCCCAGACGGCAGGCGCGGAGGACCTGCCCGCGCGGCTCAGGCAAAGCTGCAACCGGATTGCCAGCGGCTCTCCCTCCAAGGTGTACCTTCAGGTGAAAGGGACCTACCGCCCGGTGACGCGCAAGACAGAAGAGGAATTGCTGCGCATTGGCCAGGAGGCGGTGGCCAATGCCGTGCGCCACGCCGCGGCCACGCGCATCGACGTGCAACTGATCTACGAGGCGGCCCGGGTCTCTCTTGAGGTGGCCGATGACGGCCGCGGATTCGAGCCTTCTCCAGACCAGAGCGGGCCGGAGGGCCACTACGGTATCAAGGGTATGCATGAGCGGGCGGAAGAGATCGACGCCGCGCTGGTGCTGGAAAGCACTCCCGGCGGGGGTACGCGAGTTTCGGTCGAAGCACCGCTGGTAGGAAAGTAGAGAAGAGTGGGTAGTATGAGCGATCTCATTCGAATCATGGTTGTCGAGGACCACGCCATCGTGCGCCAGGGGTTGGTGGCGCTGCTGCGCACCGTGCCCGATTTTTCCGTGGTCGCCGAAGCTTCCGACGGGCGAAAGGCGATCGAGCTGTTTCGCCTTCACCAGCCGGACATCACGTTGATGGACTTGCGTCTGCCGCAGATGAATGGGGTGGAAGCGATCGGCCGCATCCGCATCGATTTTCCCCAGGCGCGCATCATTGTGCTCACCACCTTCGATGGCGATGAAGACATTTACCGCGCCCTGCAGGCGGGGGCCCGCGGCTATCTGCTCAAAGGCATGACTGGCGAAGAGTTGATGGATGCCATCCGCACGGTCTATGCCGGCAAATCACGTATTCCGGCCCCGGTCGCCGAACGGCTGGCGGAGCGCATGAGCGCCCCTACCCTGACTTCGCGCGAAACCGAGGTCTTGCAATTGATTGTGGGAGGGAACAGCAACAAAGAGATTGCTTCCGCGCTCAACATCTCCGAGGCCACGGTCAAGACTCACATCAACAGTCTGCTGAGCAAGCTGGGGGTAACCGATCGCACCCAGGCTGCGACCACCGCGCTGCAGAGGGGAATCGTGCACCTTGACTAGAGCAGAAACATACCGGGTTCTGTTGTGGCTCGCGGCCTTTGCCCTGTGCGGTCACGCGGCGTTTGCCGCCAGCTCGGGTTGGCACAACGCCAGCGAAGAGGAGCTACGGGCTTTGATTCCGGCGCGCGCGCCCGTGATCAACGAACGCATTGAAACCGAGTTTCGCACCGCATCGGGCATCACAGATGGTAAAGGCCACTCCATCGCCGGAGTGGTGCTTATCACTGCCGGCTACTCCGCCGACGGAAAGTACTCCCACTATTTCGTCTCCCAGGTACCGCTCAAGGTGAACGACTTTCTGCTTCCGCCGGGACAATACCTGCTCGGCTGGGTGCGGGGACAGGACTCACTCAAGGTGACGTTTTACCTGGCGCAGAGCGGGAAACCGGTGGGGCAAGTGGAAGCCACGCGCAATCTCTCCATCACCCGGGTAGAGTCTTTTCGTATTTGGCCGCCCGGCGACAAGGCGCTTATCCAACTCGGCCGGTTTACGTTTGGTTACGCACTGGCCCCGTAATGTTGGGCTTAACAGCCGCAAGAACTTCACTCACGCACTCAGCCCCGCCACTAAGGACGGGTGGCCCGTACTTGGTGAGGGAAAGAGGGGTTTTCGCGGCTGGTTCTCACGCGGACTGTTGGGAGTTGTGGCATCCTAGGACAGTAGCTATCTAAGTCAAGATGCCCGTACCCACAAGATCGATTGCCATCGCCACCGTTGTTCTCCTGCTGGCCGTAGCCTCGGGCTGCCGCCAGGCTCCGGAGGAAACGCCGGTTGCCGAGGAGCCGGGCAGGGCCGTCATTTATCCCGACGGCGCCCAGGCGGAGGCGGACATTAACGCGGCACTGGCCAAAGCGGCCAAGGAAAAGAAGCGCGTTCTGCTCGATTTCGGTGGCAACTGGTGCGGCGACTGCCAGGTGCTGGAGATCTACTTCCACGATCCCGCCAATCGCCACCTGCTCGAGAGCAACTACGTGTTGGTTCCGGTCAACATCGGCCGCTACGATGAGAATCTTGCCATCGCCGCCCGCTACGGCGTGCCCGTCACCAGGGGTGTGCCTGCGCTGGCTGTGCTCGATCCCACCGGCCAGGTGGTCTACAGCCAACGCAACGGCGAGTTCGAGTCCATGCGGAACCTGGATTCTGCTTCGGTGACCGCCTTCCTGCTGCAGTGGAAGGGCTGAGCACGTTTGCTGATCGCTTGAAACTCGCCTTGGCCCCCGGGATAGCGTTCATGTACCTTCGATGACATGGGTCGTGGGCTTGAAAAATTCCGCCTCGCCTTGCTGACGTCGCTCTCGCACGACGTCTTCGGCACGGCCAAGGGCGCCGCTTACTCCGCGATTCTCTGTCTCTTTCCCGCCATCCTCGTGCTCACCACCCTGCTGGCCCTGACCCCGGAATCGGATACGCTGCGCGGCGAGATGCGCGCCGCCTTCGCCGATGTGCTGCCGGAAGACACCATGAGCCTTCTCCACGCCTACTTCACCAATCAGAAGGTGCGCTCCGAGCAAGTGCTCGTTTCCGCCGTCCTGGTGGGCCTGGTGGCCGCCATGGGTGTGATGAATTCGCTGATGGAAGGCTTTCGCCGGGCCTATGATCTGCCCCGGCGGGAGTGGAGCTTCTGGGTGGAGCGCCTGGTTTCGCTGGCCCTGGTTCCCCTGTGCCTGGTGCCCATGGCTTTTGCCACGGTGATGGTTGCTTTTGGCCACCAGATCGAACAATGGGTTATCAACAACAGTTTTCACGTGCTGGGACCCATCGTGCTTTTCATCTGGCGCATCGTGCGCTGGGCGATCGGCCTGGTCACCACCATCTTTGTGCTGACCGTGGTCTACCAGTTTGGAACCCCCCGGCGGCGGGCCTGGAAGTATGTTTGGCCGGGAGCTTGCGGCGCCGCCATTATCTGGTTTCTGGCCACCCTGGGCTTTGGCTTTTATTTGACCCGCTTCGCTGACTACTCCGTGCTCTACGGCCCCCTGGGAGCGGTGGTGGCTACGCTGGTCTGGCTCTACATCTCTACCGTGAGCGTGCTCATTGGCGCCGAGTTCAACGCCCATCTCTTTCCCAAGCCGCAGCGGCCGGCGCTTCTGCAAGACGGCAAAGCGCCACCAGGGAAAGAACCGCTGGTGGCCGCAGGGGACAGGCCCGCGGAGGCGGAAGCAGTACCTCCGGGGGTTCGGATCTCTGCTGTTAATCAGCCCTAAACCTCCGCCGCCCGAGTACGCGTAGAATTGAGCATGCCGGAGAGCCTTTAGAGCGGTTTCACGATTGCGGTGTCGCATGGTGAAACCGAGAGAGCATCTCCGGGAACGCAGTATGGGGGACGAATGAGTTTTACCCTGGAACCGAGCTATTCCCTTCCCACGGACCAAACCCGCCGGGCCAAGATTGTCGCCACCCTTGGTCCCTCCTGTAACCATGAACCGGTCTTTCGCGAGCTGGTGCGCGCCGGCCTCGATGTCGCCCGGCTTAACTTCTCCCATGGCACCCAGGCGGAAAAGCTCAAGCTGATCGAAATGGTGCGTAAGGTCTCGACCGAGGAAGGAAAACCGATTTGTATTTTGGGCGATTTGCAAGGGCCCAAGATTCGCACCGGCCGGCTGAAGAACCGTATTCCGGTGCAGCTTAAGGCGGGACAGCGGCTCACCATTACACCCCGCGATATCGCCGGCACCAATACCCTCATTGCCACCACCTTCCCTACCCTGGCCGAAAATCTGGAGCCGGGGGCACGCATTCTGCTCTCCGACGGATTGATTGAGCTGCACGTGCTGGCGATTCACGGGCAAGACACGGAGTGCGAAGTCATCAACGGTGGAATGCTGGGCGAGCACAAGGGCATCAATCTGCCCGGCATCCCGGTGCGGGTGCCGTCGTTGACCGCCAAGGACGAAGAGGATCTGGAGTTCGCGGTTCACAACGGCGTGGACGCCATCGCCGTCTCCTTCGTGCGCACCGCGGAAGACATCCGCCTGGTGCGGCAGCGGGTAGCCTCGATGGGCGCCGAAACCTGGATCATCGCCAAGCTCGAAAAGCCGCAGGCCATTCAGCACCTGGAAAGCATTCTCGAAGCAGCAGACGGGGTCATGGTGGCGCGCGGAGACCTGGGCGTCGAAATGCCGCCGGAGAAGGTGCCGGCCATTCAGAAGCATGTGATCCGCCGGGCGGGCGATTATCGCAAGCCGGTCATCACCGCCACCCAGATGCTGGAGTCGATGATTGAAAATCCTCGCCCCACGCGGGCCGAGGCCAGCGATGTGGCCAACGCCATCTATGACGGAACCGATGCCGTGATGCTGTCGGCCGAAACCGCCGCCGGGAAATATCCCGTCGAGGCGGTCAAGATGATGGCCAAGATCGTGCTCGAGACGGAAGGCCAGGATCTACCCCGGGTCAGCGAACGGGGCCAGCCGGGGCACGTACGCCTGTCGGTCGCCGAAACCATCTGCGAGTCGATGGCCCACGCCGCCGAGGACCTGGACATCAGCGCGATCGCTGTCTTTACCGAGACCGGGACGACCGCCCGCCAACTCTCCAAGTACCGCCCCAAGTCGCCGATCTTCGGGCTGAGCAGCGTGCAGTCCGTGATCCATCGCATGACTATGCTCTGGGGTGTCCATCCCATCCTGTGCAACAAGCTGGCCACCGCCGAACAGATGGTCGAGACGGCGGAGCGTCTGCTGGAAGCGGGAGGCCACGTGCAGCCACGGCAGATTCTGGGCATCGTCGCCGGCACCCGGACCAAGTCTGGGTCCACCAATTTTCTTCGCCTGCACGTGCTCGGCGACACCCTCTCCGAGGCAACCTCGGCCCGCGAAGATGCGCTGGCGCGTCCCCGCGGCAAACGGCTCGCCAAGGCCAAACGGCCCAGCCAGGCATTGCCCCGGCGGGTGCGCTCCGGCCGCTGAGCCCCGTACCGCCCGGAAACTCTCTCGTGAGCTTCCGGGCGCGCTAATTTCGCATACCAGATTGGGAAGTAGTGCGCTTGAGCTGTCCCGATCTTCGGTTCTCGATGGTCTGCGGTGAGGGCGGGCCGCGTCTGGTCGTCAAGGCCTGCTAAGTTAGCTAAAGGTACTTCTTCGAATGGGCCGCATCCACATACTGGCCGACCAGGTGGCCAACCAGATCGCTGCCGGCGAGGTCGTCGACCGGCCGGCCTCGGTGGTCAAGGAGCTGCTGGAGAATTCGCTCGACGCCGGGGCCAACCGCATGGTCATCACGGTAGAAGCCGGGGGGCGGAAGCTCATCCGCATCGCCGACGACGGCAGCGGGATGGTGCGCGACGACGCCCTGCTGGCTTTTGAACGCCACGCCACCTCCAAGCTGCGCTCGAGCGACGACCTGCTCTCGATCGCGACCCTGGGCTTTCGCGGTGAAGCGTTGCCCTCGATTGCCTCGATCGCCCGGGTGGAGATGGTGACCTGCGCCGCCGGGGAGAGCTCCGGCACGCGCCTGGAAATTGCCGGAGGCAAGCTGCTGGTGTGCGAAGACGCGGGCGCCCCGCCGGGCACCACGCTCACGGTGCGCGACCTGTTCTTCAACACCCCGGCACGACGCAAATTTCTCAAGTCGGAAAACACCGAGCTGGCACATGTAACCGCGCTGGTTACCCATTACGCGTTGGCCCACCCGGGCAAGCATTTTGAACTGCACTCCGCCACCCACGCCCTGCTGGTCGCGCCGCCCGTGCGCCAGCCGGCGGAGCGTATCTTCCAGATCTTCGGGCAGGACACTCTGGATCAACTGCTTCCCTTAGCAGCGGAAATCGAATTGGCGCGCGCCGGGCTGCCCGAACCTCCACCCTGGAGACGGCCCGCCGACTACCAGGCGCCGGAGCCGGGATGGCTGCGCATCACCGGCTTCACCTCCAAACCGGCGCTGGAGAAACTCAATCGCAACTCCATCTACTGTTTCGTCAATCGCCGCCTGGTGCGCGACCGCTTGCTTATGCATGCGGTGAGTGAGGCCTACCGCAATATCCTTGCCCCCACGTCTTTTCCCGTGGTGCTGCTGTTTGTCGAGATGCCGCCCGAGGAGGTGGATGTGAACGTCCACCCGGCCAAGACCGAAGTCCGTTTTCGTCAGGCTTCGTGGCTGCACGACTTTGTGCGCGACACCATCCGCAACCAACTGACCCTGGGCCGGCCGGCGGCGGGATTCCTGCAGGCGCTCACTGCCCACCCCAGCGCCACGCCGGCACTGACGGCTCCGTCGAGCCCGCCCTCACCGAATGTTGGCCAGTGGGAGACGCCGAGTGCGGGCGAGTGGTCGCCCACGCCGCTTCCCGATCCCGGTCCGCTCGAGGACAATGGCTTTCGCCTGACTGGTCCGACTGTTCCCCCGTCTCCCGGCGTGCTGCCCTTCGCCGCAGCGGCCATGGTGCCCGGGACGCAACCAGGCTTCGGTGCGCAGCCAAGCAGCATGGCTGCCGCGAACGGCGTACCCTCCTCCAGTTGTTCCTCTGCGCTTGCCCAGGAGGAAGAGGCGGAGGCAGGGGCGAGCCCCTCGCTGCATGGCCTGGCATCGTTGCGGCCGTTGGGCCAGTTGCGCGATTCCTTCATCCTGGCGGTAAACCAGGAGGGGTTGTGGATCATCGATCAGCACGTTGCTCATGAGCGCGTGCTCTTTGAGCGCGTGCTGCGCCAGCGCCAGGTGCAGCAGGTGGAGCGCCAGCGCCTGCTGATGCCCATGCTGATCGATCTGCTGCCGGCGCAGATGGTCACCTTCGCCGCCATTGCCCGCGAGCTCGAAGCCAACGGTTTTGAAGTGGAGCCCTTCGGCCCGCGCACCATCGCCATCAAGGCAGCCCCGGCCGGGCTCGAGGGTTCTGCACTGGAGCGCATGGTGGTCGAGGTGCTGGAGCAGGCGGGCTCGCTCGAACAAGCAGAAAACCTCCAGGCCGCGCGCACCCGGATCGCTGCGTCCATCGCCTGCCATGCGGCCATCAAGGTGAATACGCCGCTCGATCCCGCGCGCATGGAGTGGCTGCTGGCTGAGCTGGCTAAGACCGAGCATCCCACCAGCTGTCCGCATGGCCGTCCCATCGTCCTGCGGTATGCTTGGAAGGATATCCAGCGGGCATTTCATCGGATTTAAGGCTATCCTCCGATAGCTTTTGAACCCCCTTTGCCACGACTGTGGCGGTGTCTACGATGGATCGAGATAGCTTCCCATAGCTGGGGTGCGGTCCGGTCGCCATGATTACGCGCGAAAAGAGACTTTCTTGATAGCAGAGCAACTCCAGGCAGCACGGGCGGCGCACTGGCGCCAGAAACAAAGCCCCCTCCTCACCCTCGAAGACGCGCAAAGCTGGCTCGAACAGCATCCGCTGTGCCTTTATCTGCCGCGGCAAGCGCAGTTGCCGGCGCCCGCGCCCTCGTTCGTCGAAGCCTGTTTGGGGAGCCGGCACGCCACGCCCGATGCGGCCGCCATCGAGCAGGCGCAGCGGCTGTTGACGCGACTGATCGCCTCCGGAACCGTGGTGCCGCTCAATCTGTTGGGCACGGTGGGGGAGCAGCCGGATTTTCTCGCTCATCGCGACGCATTGCCCTACGTGCTCGCTCTGCGCGCCGATCCGGACTGGAAGCATGCGCCGCAGAAATCCTCTGGTCACAAGGTCTCTCCCCTGGTGCTGGAGCTGTGGAAGGCTCTGGACAAAGAAGGCGCACTCACCGCCGTCGAGGCCCGGGAAATCCTGGGCCGCGAGCTGACCGAGGCCGCGGTGCTGCGTGCCCTGTGCGAGCTTTGGCAAGCCCTGCGCATCAGCCCGGTGTTGGCGGAAGAAGCGGACCAGCCGGCGCGTTGGGAGATGCTGCGCGTGCACCACCGCGGGGCGCTCGAGACTGCCAGTACCACCTCCCAGGTAACCGCTCTCTCGCTCCTGGTTTCCATGTACTTGCAATCGGTGTACGCGGCCTCAAGCGAAGAGATCGAGATTTTTCTCTCCCCTGTCGCCTCCCGGTCACGCGTGCGGGAAGCGGTGCGGGGCTTGTCGGCCACGCGCCAGATCCATTCCCTTTCCATGGACGCGCAGACCTACCACTTCCTGGAAAACGGTTTGCCGGAGTTCGCCGCACTAGCCACCCCATCTGCGCCGGCGGAGGCGGAAGGTTCCCGTCCGCCTCTACCCGTGCAGAGACCCAGGCCGAGAAAGATCCAGGCAACGACTCCCCCCGATTCAGCGGCAGCGCCCTCTTCCGCATCGGCTCCCATCTTCCGCCGGACCAAACCCGCGCCGACGTCCGAACAGCGGCCCGAAACACGACCGGCGCCAAAGCCTGCAACCGCACGACCCGCAGCGGGTGCAGGATGGAAAACACCCGCCAGACCAGGCTTCCCGGGCCGGCCTGCATGGAAGCCAGCGGCTAGTCCGCCGGCAGGTGGAGCGCGTTGGGCCGGAAAAAATGAGGGCATGCGCGGCGGAGGCAAATCACGTCCGGTATCAACTTCGCGGCCCCAGTCCGGGCCCGCGCGCAGCGGAGCTCGGCCCTATGTCAGACCGGGCACCGCGCCGCCGGACACGCGACCCGCGGCGAGGCCGGATACTCGCGGTGGAACGCGGCCGAATCGACCCGGCGCATGGAGTGGGGCTGAAAAACGAGAGAAACCCAGACCCTGGGCACTGCCGGGAAGGAAGTCTAATACCGCCGTTCGTCCTCCGCGCGCCGGCGGTCGAGGTGATGCGCCGTTCCGCCCCGCACAAAAGCACCGGGACCAACCAGGTACAGATCCGGCCCAAGCGAGTGCTGCACCGTTCCAGCCGCGCGCGCCACGCGGCGAACGCGGACCCGGCGACCCTGGCCGAGCACGATCGACGCCAGGCCGGGCTCCAGGCCGTCCTCAAGGTCGCGCTCCAGGTCGCCCTGCAGGACCTCCGTCCGCTTACGGGGCCAATCGTTCGCCGGCCCCCTATCGGTCGAACCAAGCGCGCGGTGGCCAGGCGCGCAGCGGAGAAGGGCGCAGCGGGCCTCCTGCGCGAGGCGGCCGGCCCAGCGGCCCCAGGCCAGCCAGATTCAGCGCTCCCGAGATCCGGCGCTCCGGATCGGCGCTCCGAGATCAGATCTCCGAGATCCGGTGCAATCCGAGATCCGGTGCTCCGAGATCCGGTGCTCCGAGATCCGGTGCTTCGGGACCGGGCTCGGACTTCCCGCGACCATCCGGGCCCGGGGGCGTTGGACGGGATGCCCGTCCAAGACCAAATCCCAGGGGACCCGATAACGAACGCCCGCGTCCTGCCGGCTATGCCCGGCCGGGCGGAAAGCCTGGTCCCGGCGGAGCCGGAAAGGGACGCAGCGATCGACGGAGGGAAACTGGCCCGCGGCCGCCCTTTGTCCCCGGATCCCGTCCGGCTAAATCCTGGCCGCGGGCGGGCGGCTCTTCGGCGAAGCCAGGAAAGCCTTCCGCCAGCTTTCGCGGGCGCAAGCCGGATAGGAAAAAGCCCGGAGCATGACAGAGACCCACAGCCCACCTCTGATCGTCGCCATTGACGGCCCCGCGGGCGCCGGCAAGAGCACGGTCGCGGCCCGTATCGCCGCCCGTTTTGGGTTGCTGAACCTGGAGACCGGCGCCATGTATCGTGCCTTCGCGCTCAAGGCCATCCAGACCGATAGCGACGTCGATGACCGGGAAGAGCTGGGCCAGCTGGCCCTGAAGACGCGCATCCGGCTGCTGCCGGCGGCGCTGGGCAACCGCGTTTTCCTGGACGATGTCGAGGTCACCAAGCGCATCCGCGAAGCCGACGTGACCGCCGCCGCGTCGCGGGTGAGCGTACACCCCGGCATTCGCCAGTGGATGGTTTCCATGCAGCGCCAGCTAGGCGCCGACCGCGGCGTGGTGATGGAGGGGAGAGATATCGGCACTAAGGTCTTCCCCAACGCCGAGGTCAAAATTTTTCTCGATGCGGCGGCCGAAGTGCGCGGCCAGCGCCGCTACCAGCAGAATGGTCCCAACGCGCCCGCTGCAGCCGAATCCGTGCTGCAGGAGCTGCGCGAACGCGACCGGCGCGACCGCACGCGGGCCGAATCACCGCTCCAGCCCGCGGCCGACGCGGTGATCATCGATTCCACCGATCTCTCACTCGACCAGGTGGTGGAACGGGTCGAAGCCATCATTACCGAACGGCTGGCTGCCCGCTACTGAACGACTGGCTGCGCACTCGTCTCCCCAGTAGGGCTCTTCGGAGGGCGCAGGTGACGCAGGGATTTTGTCCCCGGCGGCGCCGGAGGGGCAGGCGGGATGCCGGGTGTAGGGGGTTCCGGCGGCTCGGGGGGAACCGGCTCCATCGCGGTGATCTCAATGTCCCCGTGATCGGCCACCAAATCAATGCTGGGACCGCCCGCGCCCACCTTGCCAGCGATGCTCTGGCCTTCGCCGGCGCTCTTGACGGGCAAGTCCAGTTTGGAATCGATGTTGCCGTTCTTGGCCGTCGCCTGCAGTTGAAAGCCTGCGTCCTGGGGTACGGTCAGGTGGATGGCGCCATTGCGGTTGTGAATCTGCAGTTGCCCCAGCGGGGCAATCGCACCCACCGAAATGTCCCCGTCTCCGTCTTCCACATGCAAGTCGCCGGCAATGCCGGTGCACTCCACATCCTTGGCGCTGGTAGAAATAGTCGCCGGGCCAGTCGCGTTGTTCAGCTGTAGATCGCCGCTGTCGATAGCCAGGTCTCCAGGAATGCTGGCCACATCAATGCTGGTCCGGCTGGAATGAAAATGGACCGGCGCAGCGATATGCGCCAGATCGGTATCCCCGAAGAAGTCGCCGTCCAGGGACACCTTGCCGTGCACATCGGAGATGGACACATCGTCCAGATGGCCCTGCAGGGTCAAGGCTCCAGCGACGGAGTGGGCGGTAAACTCGCCCTTGCTCATGTGCACCTGGAGCCCGCCACCGAAGTTGTCGACTTTGACGTCTCCGCGGATCGCGGTGACTGTCGCGTCCCCAGCGAGGCCCTCCAGGGTGACGTCACCATGCCCGGCGGTGATCGTGGGCACCGAGCCGTTGGGGATCTCGATGGTCAGGTCGGCGCGGCCATCGTTCCCGTCGGCCGCCCGCAGAGTCACATCCTTGCCATTGACGGTAAGCCGTGGAGCCAGCGCATCCAGGTTGCGCCGGGCATCACGGTCATTCGACGCGAATACTACCTGGTGCGCCTGGACGTGAATCTGATCGTCCCCGGACGGGGTCACGGTCACATCCCCATGAGGCACCTGGATGTCGACCAACGATCCCGCCGGGATCGGCCGGTTCAGGTTATGGTCGGCATCATGCTGTTGGCCAAACAGGTGGGAGAAGACATCGTCTTCGTCCACCCCATGCCCGAACAAGTGCATGCCGTGAAACTGGCTGGTGCGGCTGACCACGTAGCCCAGGATGGCCAGGCAGAGGATCAGCGCGATCAGGCCCCCGTGGGAGCGGCGGCCCACGTTGCCTCGTTGGCCGTCGAGCCACCATTCTCCGAGCGAGAGCAAGCCCACGCCGATCAGCAGCAGGGGCCACCAGTGGATATACCAGTCCCACAGGTGAAGCGCATTCAGCTTATTGGTTTCGACCAGCAGGGCGATCACGCCGATGACGATCAACACCACCGGGCCGATCATGGATGGCCGGCGCAGTGAGCGCTGGTAGTAGCGCTGCGCCCGGACGGCGTCGCGCTGCGAATAAGGAGGGGGTAGGGTTGCCATCACGCCCTCCTGTTCGGGTCGGCGAGCGGGTCAGCCGCGGGCATGCCGGAAACAGGCCCCGGAGCCCCATAGGCGCCGGGATAGAGGGGTGGCGCCGCAGGAGGGGCGGCGGCGATGGCTGCCCGTTCCGCCACCCCCAGTACCCCGGCCAGGATCAGGTACAGCGGCCAACTGCGGCCAAAGCTGAGCACACCCCACTGGTTCAGCAGGGCCGTGATGCCTACCAGGATCACGAAAGCAGGTCCACGCAGGCGGCGGATGAGCAGCCAGGCATTCATTGCGCGCCTCCTCGTGGAGTATCCCGCGTTCTGCGGTACAGCAGCCAGGCGCCGACACCGATGATCGCTACTGGCCAGGCGCGGCTGATCCACTCGTCTTCAAACACCCCCAGGGTCTGCAGCAGCAACACAATCCCGATGACGATCAGCACCACTGCGCCCACCGGATGTTTGTGTTCCGCAGCTTCGGGAGGGCCGGGCGCGCCATACACCGGCGGATTGTAGGCGCCCGGGCCAGGTGGCGGCGGTGGGGGCACGCCGTAGGACGCGGTATAGGGAGGGGGCTGCACAAAAGCCTGGCTGGCGGCCGACGGGGGATATTGACCCGTCACCGGATCAGGGGCGACCGCCGGGCCGCCAGGCGCTGTGCCGGGGGAAAAGCCAGCAACATACGGCCCAGCCCCGGGCGTAGGAGCCATGCCCAGCTTGGTCCCCAGGTCATTCAGTCCGAAGGGATTGGGCAGGGGCAATCCGTCGCGCCGCGCCTTAGCGGTCTGGGCGGCGTCAAAGACCTGATAAAAAATCCACGCGGCGAGGAGCAGGCCGAAGACAAAGCTCTTGTCGGAAAGGCTGACGAACACTGCGAAGATGAGCACATGGGCCAGGGCTTTGATGTATTGGCCGTTGTACATGGCGCCGACCCCGGGGATAAAGCCCAGCAGGCCGGCCAGTACGGGGTGGGCATGCAAGGCGGTCAAGGTGGCGTCCGGGTAAGGGTTGCCGCCCTGGGGCGGAGAAGACAGGCGAGCGGCCAGGCAGGGTTCGCAGTAGATCACGCCTCCGACCGAGCGCATGCACGCGGTACATAATGGCTTTCCACAGTTCTGACAATAGGCAGCAGCCGCAACATCAGGATGATTGATGCAGTTCATACCAAGCTCCTTTCCGCTTGGTCTTCAGTTGTTGACCGCAAAGCCCTGAAAACCTCTCTCTTCACTTTTTCTTTTTTCCCACTACGGTCAAAACCAGCCGGCACCTGCTGTGCGGCCTGCGGCGCAGAGAAGTGCTGCGGCCGGGAATCCACCATCTCCGCCGGCAGAGCGCCGTCGCCTTGCAACGGCGTCCGCAGGCCCTGAGGCACGGGCACAGCCTGCCCCCCGCTGGGGGCAGTCGAGCTGGGACCGCCGGTGCCGTCGCGCGGTTGCTGCTTGGGGGTCTCATTGGAAGTTGGACGGGGCGCGGGTTCCGCTTCCGTGGAACGCCGCAATTCCCGTACCCGGGCTTCCATCTCATAGACCAGGCGCAGATTCTCGTAGTACTTCATCACCTGCTCGTTGGTGGAGTAGTACTGCCGGGTAAGCGTAGCGCGTACCCGCGACGGGCGAAGGTCGGCGGCCCGCACCTCGGTCAGCTTGATTCCGGTCAGGTT
The DNA here is from genome assembly GCA_963824325.1 of uncultured Acidobacteriaceae bacterium. GTDB lineage: Bacteria > Acidobacteriota > Terriglobia > Terriglobales > Acidobacteriaceae > PALSA-350. Next base: position 56,731 of record CAWGPA010000004.1, read on the forward strand.
CAGGGTGAGGGCGATAGAAAAGAACGCCATGGCCGCAGTCATCATCAGCCTGGGCTCGAACGCCTGGCGGGCCACCAGGCGCGCAACAGGCAGCACCCGATGCCAGGTGGAGCGGGACGGCACTGCGCGTACCGGCAGAGGAACACCCGGCACCACGCCCGCAGCCTCCCCCGACACGGGGAGCCCGCTGGTGCGGACCAGGATCTTCTGGAGCAGATCAGCCGGGACTTCCGGTTCCACGGCCAGGTAATCCATCCATGCCTTGCCCTGTTGGGTCTCTTTGAACATCTGGGCACAGAGGGCACATTCACCCTGATGGCGGGCAAAGGCGGCCGCATCGGCCGCGGGCAGAGTTCCGTCCAGCGCATCCGCGATCAGGTTCTCCCATTCATCGCACCGTAGAACCCGGCCGAGCTGGCCGGACGGTTTATTTTGCTCGCGCTCAGACATTTACATCACCTGCCCTTTAGTACGTTCTAATAGCCGCGCTAGTTCCGCCCGGCCGCGGCTGATCCGGGACTTAACGGTTCCCTGGGGAATCGCCAACACCTCGGCAATCTCTTTGTAATCCATATCCTGTAGATCGCGCAGAATAACAGCTTCGCGCAACTCCGGCGACACCTTGGCCAGGGCGTTCTGGACCAGCTGTTCCAGCTGGTTGCGCACCGCGTGCTGAAAGGGCGTGGTGCGCTGGTCGACGACGGGTTCCAGGCGAGAGGGGTCGGTGCCCTGCTCCCAGCCGGCGTCCATCGAGTCCGTCACCCTCTGCTGGCGGGAACGCCGAAAATGATCGACCAGCAGGTTCCGCGTCAGGGTGGTGATCCAGGTCTGGAAGCTGCCCTTGGCAGCGTCGAAGCTGGCCAGGTTGCCGTACAGCTTGATGAAGACATCCTGGGTCAGGTCTTCTGCGTCGTGCGACGAGGCGGTGAAGCGGTAGCAGAGCGCGTAGATGCGGCGCTGCTGGGCCGCCACCAGTTCCGTCCACGCGCTGGAATCGCCGTCGAGGCAGCGCCTGACCAGTGCCGGCCAATCGATCTCCGGCGCCTCGGGCCGCCGCGCGGCCGGCCATTGCCGGCGCGAATCACTCTCCGGTGGCGTGTTCGAAGGGAGATTCACCGCGGGAATTCCTCGGCTTGTAGGATAGGGCCTCCCGGAGTTGGGCTGGTAACGCTCACTGCGCGCTCCTGTGGGCGCGATGTTCAGTGCGAGTGTGCCGGCCAGACTCATGCATGCTGATACGCGCCGCTCCCGCCTTCGGTTCCATCCCGATTACAGCATTTTCGCTTCTGGTGCTTACAGAACAACAACTTCCGGCGTGGGCGACAGACGCAGAAGATTGTACGTCGCCGCCTTCTCCGCGTGCTTCCTGGTCGCGAAACTTGATTTCTCCGTTCAGCGCCACAGGTGATCGTAGCGCTCGACTAACCACGCCACGGCAAAAAGGAGGGCCATCACTCCGCTTCCCCACCAGAAAATCATCATGGGGAAGGAGCCGGCGACGCTGCCGTCGTGCCGGGCTGGTCCCTGCCCTGCCCTTCTTTCCTGGGCGCGAAAGAGGTATGCGCTTCCCAGGGAAACGGCAGCGGCCAGCAACAGCATACGCAAGGCGGGCAGCAGTTGCTGTTCGAGATGGCTCCCGGGCTCGAGAAAGGCAGTATGAAAAACGGCATCCAGGGCAAGAATACTCAGCAGCAAAGAAGCGAATTTAGCGAGTTCCAGAAACACGGCCAGCTCTCATTGCCGCCACCGGCGGTTAAGGCGACACCCACTGAATTTTATGCCGCTCCAGCCACCAGCATGGAGTCTCCGACCAGTGGGGGAAAAGCGCGGGCACACACGGTTCGGCGACCGTCCCCATATAGTCGAATTCTTCCTTCTGGCCCTTCAGCGGCGTACGCAAAAACTGCTCCACTTGCACGCTATTCGATGCATGAGCGCCCGTCCTGACCCGCAGAGTGATCCAATCCCCGAGGTAAAGGATGACCAGAATGGCCAGCAACCCCTGGAGGATCCGTCCCCACCGACGCTTCATATTGACAGCCATCCTACTCTGAAACCGGGGATGTGGGCAGCCTGACCGCTCCCTTGCGCACGCCTCTTTCGCAGGGCCCCGTAAGCTTTTGATAGACCGCCGCCCCTCAGAGGCGCTTCCTCTTTCCCTAGGCACGCATCGTGAAGTAGCGAAAGGGATGCGCTCCGCCGGTTACGGCTAATTATTTTTCACAGCTTAGATACGGTGGTCACGATACTGAACCGCTGGAAAGCTATACATCAGGGGCCAAAGAGTCTGCGTGAACATACAATTCCTGACCAACCGGAGAATGCGGAAGCCCAGGATTGCATCCTGGGATATTCTCAGCCGTCCCTCACGGGACTGGTCCGCGGCGCCAAATCCACCCAGGACTACCCCGGATTTCCTGCACGCTGCTCTGGAGAGGTCTGCGTATGCGGCTTTCTTCACGGAAAGCCGCAGGAAATTTCTTGGTGTCAGCAAACTTCACAGGAAACCCGGGTCCGTCCTGGGCTACTCTCAGCCGTCCCTTCGGGACTGAAGGCACGGCTGAAGCCGTGCCCTTCGTAGAGAGTTTTTCCGCATATCTTTAGTCGGGTCGTAAAGTCCAGGAAGTCCGCATAAGGGGGTAAGGAGAATGATCGCCACCAGTCCCGTGCACGCGGTCGAATTATTGGATCGCGCTTTTGCGCAAGGCGACCTCCACACGGTCCTCAGTTTCTACGAGGAGGCAGCAGTCGTCATCACGGAGCCAGGGAAGGCGGCCCGGGGAACGGCGGAGCTAAGAAGTTTTTTTGCCCGAGCGATGCAATCTGGTTCTTCGGCAAAGCAGTTGCAGACGCAAGTCATCGAAGCCGACGGCGTGGCACTTTTCTTGTCTCGCTGGACTCTCCAGGTCAAAGGCGCGGCTGAGAGGACTTTCACCGCAACCACAGTATTTCGCAAGCAGCCGGACGGAGGATGGAAGGCCCTGATCGACAATCCATTCGGTCCCTTGATTCTGGGACCTGAATAGCGGCCGAGTCGTTCTCGCCCACCAAAGTATCAGGCCAATCGGATATTCATTGCGAGACAAGGAAGTGCGCGGGCGAGCAAGGATGCTCGCCCGCGGCTCATTCGCACGGGATGGCGCCGGGATGCCATGCCACGCCCAAAGAATGGAGCGTTATCTTGTCCCCTTCGGTGATGATGACGGGGTCGACGGCGAGCAGGAACGCATACTCCATGTCCTTGTTGACAATGACGCACCAGGGCTCGTGTTGCACCACGCCATTACAGATCGTGCAGCAGGCCGCGGCGTTGTATTTGTTGGAGACGCGCCAAACTTCCTGTAACTGTTTTAGCGACCCATTCAGCTCATCGGCGCCGGGATTCATAAGCATCACCTGTTGCATGGTGTTCATCCACCACACCAGTTGCGTTGCCCGTCTCTTATCGTGCAGGCGGACAGCCAAGTCATTTGCCTAAGCCCTCAGCCGAGCGTGGAACGAGTCCCAAGGGCATGATTGTCGATCGACGAGATTCTGAACCTATGCGACCGCCACGTGGGCAACTACAAAAGGCTCAACCGTCCAACCGTCTTTCACGTGCGCCTGCGTTTGATGACGATAGCCGCTTACAGGAACGACTATCCGTGTCCACTGTAGCCCTACCTTACAAGAGCTATCGCCGATAACCCAATAGCGCTTCAGTGTGAGGAGCCCAACTTGTCAACGCCCTTGGGAAATCTCCCCACTCCGCATAAGTCCTCAGCGGCGTTCGTCCACGCGCATATCTCGTTGACTTACTAACCGCGGCGCGCGTTCTACACCCGACAAAATGATCTTGCGCGCCAGAAGGATGGCGTTGTCCATATCGTCCATGTGCTTGAAAAATGCGTCTTCCGTCAGGTCAGAGATTGCGAGCTGGGAAAAGAGCGAGACCTCGCTGAGCCGGGTTCGGATGGCAAGCACCATCTTAGCCAGGAAGACCTTGAGCACTACTTCTTGCGCCAGCTTCTCAAAATAGGTGCCGGGCATCGCTTTGAGAATTGCCTGATGCTCCGGAGCTAACACCAGATTGGCGCGGAAAGTGATAAAGCGGCGATGCTCCTTCATCTGCACGACGTAAATCGACTCGCCGTCGGGCAAGGTAGTGAGCAGTCCAAAATCCCACGCCGGATCGGAGGCGGCTTTTGTCCTCAGACCAGAATCGTCGAGCCATCGTTGAACGGTCGGCTCTAAGTTGCCGCCAGCCACCTCGAGGTGTCTGAAACGAAGCGCACGGATGCCCCAAAAGCCGACAACCATGGCAGACAACAATACATACCCAATCATTCCGTAGAGAACCATACTTAGCCAGGACAACGCGTCCTCCCGTATTTCCGAAATTGGCGGGAGTCTCGTCATCACAAGCGATCCCGGAGTAGCTCCGCACCTTAGACGAGGAGCTGCAATCAGGCAGATATAACATCGGGAAGATCAGAGTTCGTTGCGCCAGCGCAACCATGATGGCGGGCAGCTGATTTTTTTTGAAATAAGAGAAGAAGCCGCCGCCCCGGTTCGCGAAAATCCATGAGGCGGAACGGTGCCTGCTGCTTGCTCAGGCCTGGTTGATGCTAGGTCATTGACTTGCGTAGAGCCACTCTGGCTCGCGCCAAGCGGGATTTGGTGGCGGGAACCGAGATGCCCATACGGTCGGCTATCTGCCTGGTCGAATGCCCCTTCATCTGTCCCTGCTCGATTACGGAGCGGAGCGAACTCGGCAGTTGACCGATCGCCCGTCTTAGATGCCTCGATCTCTCGCTTGCTGCATAATGCTTCTCCGGATCCGTGGCGTGCCCGGAAATTTGCCAGTGCCGCCAGGACTCTTCTTCAGCGGTTACATCCATCGATGTCTCTGGCCGGACACGCTTCTTGCGCAGGATCATGAGCGCTGAGTTGATGCCAATCCGGGTGAACCAGGTGGCAAAGCTGGACCTTCCGTCAAATTGCCGCAAATGTTGGAAGGCGCGCAGCATGGAATCCTGCAGCGCATCCTCCGCGTCCTCACGATTCTTGGTGACGCTGTAGATGGTGCTAAAGGCGCGCTTCGCGCTGCGTGTGCACAGTTCCACGAAGGCCCACTCCTGGCCGGATTGCGCCGCCGCAATCAGCCCCTCGTCGGTCATCGTGTGCAGCTCGACGTTGAGCTCGATTCTGTGCTGCGCTACATCGCAATTCATCGGTTTGCCTCCGGGAGAGAATGACGTAATTTTAGGAGGTGCTGGGGCAGTTTTTTGGGAGATCACTGTCAGCTAACAGTTGCTTCTTTGCCGGCATCGCCCGTAGATCTGCCTGAAAAGTAAAGCGCAATGTTGTTCGCAGGAATTTCGTTGCGCGGTACAGTGGATACGTCGCGCCACGGCTCGATCGTCGAAACCAAGGCTGCGCAAGAGGCTTATCACAAGGAAACGATGAGACGCTCGTTTGACTCCATTCGCCTGGGTCCTTCCTCCGTTTTTTCTTCACTCAACCGTCGCCACTTCCTGCTCGGCGCGGCTGCGACCGCGTTCGCGAATACCCGCCCTGGCGCTCTGGCCTCAGCGCTTGCTCCGGTCAACGACCACGCCGGCGGTCCGCTGAAGATTGAAGCAGTGGAACTGATCGAGCTGCATGGCAGCTATACGGAGGAGGCAGGCGTCAACGGGCAGCCGCAAGTGAATCCGCTGGACGTCTATGACGATCTGCGCCCCGAACCCTACACCGACAAACCGTCGGGCACGAAAGAGGTCCACACCAGCGCGATCTATCTTCGCCTGCACACCGCCGGCGGCATCGAAGGTCTTTACGGCCCCATCGAGAAGAGCGCGGCCATTGTGGTCGAACAGGAGCTGCGCCCGTTTCTGCTGGGCAAGGACGCCCTTGCCGGAGAAGCGCTGTGGGACGAGATGTATCGCTCCAATCGCCACTCGCGCGATGGATTCTTCATGATGGGGATCAGCGCGGTCGACAATGCGTTGTGGGATGTGCGCGGCCGTTACTACGGCGTGCCGGTGTATCGGCTGCTGGGCGGCCCCACGCGCTTCTCGGTCGAGATGTACGCCAGCTGCCTCGGTTTTTCTCTGGAACCAGAGGCGGTGCGCACCCGCGCCCTGGCCATCAAGCAGCAAGGCTTCCGCTACCAGAAGTGGTTCATGGGTTACGGTCCGGGCTCCGGGCCTGAGGGCATGCAGAAGAATGTCGAACTGGTCCGCATTCTGCGTGAGACCCTGGGCGACGACAGCGAGATCATGTTCGACGCTTATAGCGGGTGGGACCAGAACTACACCCTGGAATGGGCGCACCAGGTGGAGAAGTACCGGCCCCACTGGATCGAAGAAGCGACGCACCCGGAGAAGATAGAGAGCTTTGCAGCCATGCGCCGCAGCACTACTATTCCCATCGCATCCGGAGAGCACTTCTACGGCCGATGGGAGGTGGAACGCTACCTACAGGCGGGTGCCCTCTCCGTAGTACAGGCCGATCCGGAGTGGTGTGGAGGCACCTCGGAGCTGGTGCGCATCGGCACCGTAGCTTCGCTGCACGATGTGCCCGTAATTCCCCATGGGCATAGCCTGCGTGCCGCCGTGCACATCATTTGCAGCCAGTCGCCCATGACCTTCCCCCTGGGAGAGTATTTAGTAAACAAGATGCGACACTACTACCACTTTGAAAGCAATCCTCTGGTTCCGGTCAACGCCCACATCGCACTGCCCACCGGCCCCGGTTTCAACGTTCAGCTCGATCCCAGCAAAATCGAGTCGCAAACCATACTCAAGCCCGAGTAATATCCGCTGAGACTACTGCGCAGCGATCGCTCCGCGCACGCAAAAGAGGAGACCTCCAGGGATGAAACCAAGCCGCAGACAATTTCTCGCCCTTGCCTCGACCGCAGGGGCGTGGGTTCCCTTTTCGCAGGCCGCCGCCAGGCTGGAGCAGGGCTCTCCGTCAACCGGCGCCGCTCAGGCCAACCTTACCCGGAGTAGCGGCTCAGCTCCGCTATCGCTGTTCGATGGAACCAGCCTTAGCGGATGGCGTAAACAAGGGCCTGCGCAGTGGCACGTGGAAAACGGAGAACTGCTTGGATCCTGTAACGTTCCCGGAGGCGGATGGCTGGCAACGGAGCGTGGCTTCGAGGACTTCGTTCTCCGCTTCGCTTTCCGCTCCACCAGCGGAGAAGCCGGGGTGCTGTTACGCAACGCGCCACTTGCGTGGTCTCGCTTCTCCCATGCGGCGCCGATCGGCGGCCAGACCAAGGGCGTCTATGTGGCGCTCACCGGCGCGCACGCGGGAGAGATGTCTCTGCTCACACTCGACCCGCAAGGAAAACAGATCGACCGCAAGCCCATTCCTGCTCCGGTGCACGAGGAGCCCGGGAGTGGAGACAAGATCTATCCCGGGATGTGCGCCCCCATTCCCTGTGCCGGCATTAACGATGCCGAAGCCACTAAAGAAGGCTGGCCATCGCATCCTTCCATTCGCATTACTCCACCAGCCGATGGCTGGCAGCAGGTAGAAATCACGCTGCGCGGATCGGCCTGTCCCTGGGACAAGACAGGCGTGGCGGAAGCACTCGATGCCAGAAGCCAGTTCGGAAGCGTGGCGCTTTTTGTCTCCGGCCCGCCCATTCATTTTAAGGAATTCTCGCTCTTCGACCTCACCCAGAGGGCTGCCGGGCTAGTGCAGAATGCCGCTAACCCTCGCGTTCGCCAGATGACGGACCTCTTCTACGCCGAGGGTATCGCCGCGGGAGACCTGAACCAGGACGGCTATGACGAGGTAGTGGCGGGGCCCTTCTACTACGTGGGACCGGATTACACCACGGCGCGGGAGCTCTTTCCGCCGAGCACGATCAACCCCGCCGGCGTGGGCGAACACGGCAATTACTCCAACTGCTTTCTCAGTCATATCCACGATTTCACTGGCGACGGCTGGCCGGATGTTTTGATGATCATGGGTTTTGGTCCCAAACCCAGTTTCTCCGCCCATCTCTTCGTGAATCCTCGCGGTGAACTGCGCCACTGGGATAACTACAACGTGGTGCCATCGGTTGCTTCGGAAACCACGCAGCTCTTCGACATCGACGGCGACGGTCACCCCGAGTTGATCCTGACCCAGGACAACCAGGTCGGCTATGCCAAGCCGGACGCCTCCGATCCCACCAAGCCCTGGCGATTTATTCCGGTGTCGGAGAAAGCTCCGCGGGGCCCACACGGCATCGGCGTGGGGGATGTCAACGGGGACGGACGCCTGGACATCATCACCGCCAGCGGCTGGTGGGAGCAGCCGCCCGCAGGCGCCACTGGCCTATGGAAATTTCATCCAGTGCTCTTCGGCGCCACCGAAGGAGAGCCTGGACTGCGCGGCGGCGCCGACATCATCGTTTACGACGTTAACGGCGACGGAGTTCCCGATGTCATTACCAGCCTCAATGCCCACGGCCCCGGATTAGCATGGTTCGAACAACAACGCAGCCCGCAAGGCGAGGTGACCTGGAAGCGCCACCTGATCATGGGGTCTCCTTCCACCCCGTTGGCTGAACGGGAGCCATGGGAGGAGACGGACAAATCTGTGGTCTTTACCGAGCTGCACGCCCTGGCCTTCGCGAACCTTGACGGCGACAACTTGCCTTCCATCATTACCGGGAAACGCTGGTGGTCGCACGGATACGTCTACGATGAAAACGATGTGGATAATCCGCCGGTGCTCTACCGTTTCCAGCTGGTGCGCAAGCCTGGAGGAGCCGTGGAGTGGATTCCCAGCCTCATCCACAACGCTTCGGGCGTGGGCACCCAGATCGTCGCCAAGGACATCAACAAAGACGGCAGGATTGAAATCGTGACTACCGCACGGAAGGGAACCTTTGTCTTTTATGGTCCGTTCAAGATCTAGAACCAGTGGGGAAGGATTCATGTTCTTTCGCGGGCACGGTTGGCTTTGCGCAATTGCAACCTTCACGGTGTTCACCTTCGGCCTGATGGCCTCTGCCAGCCCAAGAGAGGACGCAAAGAATCACACCACGTGGAGCACTTACCTGGGCAACGCGGATGGGTCTCACTACACGGCACTGAAGCAGATTGACCGGTCGAATGTAAGTCGATTGCAGGTTGCCTGGTCCTACGAGAGCGGACCGTCGCCCTACGAGTTCAATCCCATCGTTGTTGGCAGGACCATGTACGTCCTGGCTAAAAACACATCGATCGTTGCTCTCGATGCGGCGACTGGGAAAGAATTGTGGACGTATCGCTCGCGCAACCTGGGGCCGCGGATGGAAGCTCATCGCGGCATCAACTATTGGCAGAGCAGCGATGGCAGCGATCGGCGCCTGCTGATCTCCTTTGCCAACAACCTGGAAGCGATCAATGCGGCCAACGGCCAATTAATAACCTCCTTCGGCAATGGCGGCACAGTCAATCTGAAAGAAGGTCTGGGGCGGGATGCGAGCTCGATGCGCCAGATTCAATCGGGCACTCCCGGCGTCGTCTTCGAGGATCTGATCATTCTCGGTTCTTCCACCGGAGAGGATTATGGCTCGCCTCCGGGAGATATTCGCGCCTATGATGTGCGCACTGGGCGCATGGCCTGGATCTTTCACACGATCCCGCACCCTGGAGAACCCGGTTACGAGACCTGGCCCAAAGACGCCTGGAAATCGGCCGGGGGCGTCAATTGCTGGGGGGAGATGAGCCTCGACGAAAAGACGGGAATCCTCTACATACCTACCGGGGCACCCGTTTATGACTTCTACGGCGCCGACCGCAAGGGAAATAACTTATTCGCGGACTCGTTGCTGGCCCTCAACGCCCACTCGGGAAAGATGGTCTGGTACTACCAGCTGATTCACCACGATCTGTGGGACTACGACGCGATGGCTGCTCCACAATTGTTGACCGTGCACCACAATGGGAAAGACATTCCTATCGTGGCCCAGGCCTCCAAGCAGGGGTTCCTTTACGTCTTCAACCGGACCACGGGCAAGCCGGTCTGGCCCATAGAGGAGCGGGCCGTGCCGGCAACCAACATGCCCGACGATGTGGCTTCTCCCACGCAGCCCTTTCCCACCGCCCCACCGCCCTTCGCCCGCCAGGCGTTCACGGTAGCCGATCTGAATCCTTATCTCCTGAGCGCGCCTGATCGAGCGCGCTGGAAAAAGGTGGTGGAGAATGCGGCCAACCATGGCCTGTTCACCCCTCCCGGGCTGACTGATACGGTTGAGATGCCCGGTAACCATGGCGGTGTCAATTGGGGCATGACCGCGGCCGACCCGGCTAATGGAACCATGTACGTCGTGTCCATGGATATTCCCGCCATCCTCAAGAATGAGCACAGCGAGCCGCCTTCCCTTTGGCAAATTCCGAGCACGGCTGCTCCCGCAGTGCAGGGCAAAGCCGTTTACCATTTTTACTGTGAGCGGTGTCATGGTCCTGAACGCGCAGGCGCGCCGCCGGCGATCCCCTCGCTGGTGAATGCCCCTTCCACCTTTGGCGCAGAGACGATCAAGAGCGTGGTGAATTACGGCCTCAACGATATGCCCGCTTTCCCTGATCTGACTGACCGGTTGCTGAACAATCTCCTTTTGTATCTGGGCAACCCTGCGAGTGCGCCGGAGCCCATCACCTCGCGCAATGAACCACCACCCGCTCCCACCAGTGGCGCATCCACACCGGTTCGCTACTGGTCCGGCTACGGGCTACAGCCTTCGATCATCCGTCCTCCATGGTCGGTGATCACGGCCTACGACCTGAACCAGGGAGTGATCAAGTGGCAGGTGCCACTGGGAAATGCTCCCCAAGGTGCACCGGAAAATCTCAAAGACACAGGCATCATGATGTCCAGAAATGGACCGGTAGTCACCGCCAGCGGCCTGGTTTTTATAGCCACGAAGGACGAGGGCAAGCTCCGCGCCTACGACGAGGAGAACGGCAAGGTGCTTTGGGAAACAGACCTTCCCGCTGCTTCCGAAGGTGTCCCGGCAGTGTACGAGGTGGATGGGCGTGAATATATCGTTCTCTGTGCCGCTTCGGCGAAGCAGACGGATATACCAAGGGACGGGCCGGAACAGCAAACGGCACAGCCGGTGCATCGGTCTTACATTGCGTTCGCCTTGCCCAAGGACAACTGATGTGACCCTTCGCGTGAAGTCCTCGACTCTAGACAAAATCGTCATCCTGAGCGCAGCGCCAAACAGTCTATCGCGTTCCACGGCGCTTGTAGCGCGGAGTCGAAGGACCCCGGGGATGCTTTTCTCACACATGCTGCTCAGAGCTTTTCGACCACCGAAGCCGGAGAACCGGATGTGCCGCGGTACGCGGCTGAGACGTAGATATAGCCGCCGGACACATCAAGATGTTGACATGCTCCTGGTTCTCTCCCAGGAAAAAGCTTGGCCGGTCCGCCCGGTGGGCTTCCGTGGTTGAAAAGCTCTGAGCAGCATGTGTGAGAAAAGCATCCCCGGGGTCCTTCGACTCCGCGCTACAAGCGCCGTGGAACGCGATAGACTGTTTGGCGCTGCGCTCAGGATGACGATTTTGTGGCGAGGTCGAGGGTTCCACACGAAAGATCTATAAAGTCACAGGCTCTCAGGATGACGATTTTGTTTAAAGTCGAGGATTCCACACGAAGGATCGATAAAGCCACAGGCTCTCAGGATGACGATTTTGTTTGAGGTCGAGGACTTCACACGAAGGATCGATAAAGCCACAGGCTCTCAGGATGACGATTTTGTTTGAAGTCGAGGACTTCACACGAAAGATCGATAAAGTCACAGGTTCCGAGCGCAGGGAACGGCAGTGTCCCTTTCCCTCTCTAGCACTCTGAAGGACGTACGCAAGTGTTTGCAAACAGGTCCGGATTTAGCGGTTGAGGGATGACGCTTTAGCTCTCGGCCCCTGCATTCGTCAGCTGGAGCAATCGCTTTTCGGCAGAGGTTGAGGCTGGAATGAAAACCGAGAAGCAGGTTACGTTTCTGCCCGGAAGGCGGCTACTGCGGAAATCGATGGTGCCTTCGTACTTCTCCACGATTCCTTTGCAGATCCAAAGGCCTAACCCGGTTCCCTTGGTCGATTTGGTGGTGAAAAATGGTTCGAAGAGCCTCTTCGCGTCTTCCGCCCTTATGCCTGAGCCAGTATCCAGTATGGAAACGCGAACACCCGCTGCTTGGGTCGCCGCGCGATAAGACTGCTGTATGCGTACCCGCAAGCGTCCGCCTTGCGGCATCGCCTGAATCGCGTTCCCGATGAGATTCAGGAATACCTGTTTCAACTCCACGGGGAATCCTTGCACTACGTCGCCACCGCCGTAACGCCGTTCGACAACGATTCCGCTGGCCTGCAATTGACGGGATTGAAGCTCCAGGATGTCGTCCAGTAGCCCGGGAATGGAAACAGCCATGGCCTCCGCGGATTCACGATAGAAACTCAGCGTCTGCTTGGTTATGTGTGAAACACGTAACAGCTCCTGTTCCGCCATCCTGGTATAGTGCCTGGCTTCCTGATCCAGCGACGGATGTCTCTGAATCAAATAGAAGAGGTTAAGGATCGACTCCAGTGGATTATTGATCTCATGGGCGACAATGCCCGCCATTCTCCCCATAGCCGCGAGTCTCTCCGAATTGCGCAATGCCTCCTCGGCCTGCAATCTCGCGGTAATATCCCGGCAAATCTCCAAGACCACGCGCGGTTTCGTTCCATCGGGCTGCAAAATTTTTCTGCATGCAACCACGATCTCGCGTCCGTCTTTCGTGTACTGAATCAGATTGCCTTCCCAGCGCTTTCCGTCAGAGATCGCAGATTCTATCTCGCCATTGGGCACGGGAAATTGCGTATTCAGCAGTTGGTGAAGGTTCTTACCGCGCGCGTCTTCCGCACTCCAGCCATACAGCGCGGTCGCTCCCGAATTCCAGAACTGAATGGTGCCGTCAAGGTCGCGCACCATGATCGCTTCCGAAGCAAGATCCAGCAGGTCGGCACGCTGCCGCAATACCTGCTCCATCCGCTTTGGCTCGGTTATATCGATGAGCGCTCCGACGGCGCCCCGAACATTCCCGGAATCATAGAACAGGGGGTTAGCGCTCATCAGGGTTTGAAGCACCTTCCCGCTCCCCGAGTGGATTTCGAGTTCGATCCTTCCCACCGGCCTACCCGTCGCGGCGGCCCGCTGCAGGGGCAGCTCGTCAAACGTAAGACGCTCACCGTTGTGGTAAATCTCGTAGCTTGCGTCGTTATTTTCGTAGCTTTGCGGAGAAAGATTCTCCCGGTGCTCAAGTCCAAGCAACTCCTTCAGCGCTGCGTTGCCGGTGACGAAACGGCAATGCGGATCATGTGCGATGGAAACGCCGACAGGCAAAACCTTCATGATCGTTTCCAGTTCCACCACTCGCTGCTGCAACTGCACGTTGAGCCTGCGCACCTGCTCTTCGCTTTGGCGCAACTGTTCCGTGCGCGCCAGTACGCGCTTTTCCAACTCGCTATTCAGGACTTCCAATTCCCGGGTCTTCCGGTACAAGTCGGCAAATACGCTGACCTTGGCCCGCAAGAGCTCGGGGACAACAGGAACGGAGATGTAATCCATCGCTCCGCGCTGGTATCCCTTCATGCGATCGATATCCGTGAGGTGCACCGCAGAAATAAAAATGATGGCAGTCTTCTGAAAGCGTGGATGCTGGCGAATCATATCCGCTAACTCGAAACCATCGAGTTCGGGCATACTCACATCCATCAAAATGACGGCAACGTCCTGGCTGAGAAGGAGTTCCAGAGCCTCCCTCCCCGACGTGGCTGAGATCAGGTTCTCTCCCAGGTCCTGCAAGATCGCCTGGTAGGTGAGCAGCTTGCCGGGCTGGTCATCTACCATCAGGATGTTGACGCTCTCAGTTGTGTTCATCTTCCCGGCCTTTTGCGTAGGTTACAGTGGATGCGCGCACTACCGATGAAGCCACATGCGAAGAGTTGAGAGCAATTGCTCCGTGTTTACCGGTTTCGCCAGATACTCGGATGCACCCGCCTCCAGACATTTCTCGCGATCCCCTTTCATCGCCTTGGCCGTGAGGGCAATGATCGGCATCCGGCGAAATAACGCGTTCCGCCGGATCACCTGCATCGTCTCGTAGCCATCCATTTCAGGCATCATAATATCCATCAACACAATCGACATGTCCGGAACTGATTCCAGTGTGGCAATCGCCGCCTTGCCGGTGCCGGCTGTCAACACCGTCATTCCCCGGCGTTCCAGAACACTGCTCAGGGCAAATATATTGCGCACGTCATCGTCCACAACCAGCACCTTCTTGCCCACCAGAGCGTCGTCGGAGCGATGCAGGCGATCCAGCATATCTTGCTTTTGTGGGGGAAGGTCGGCAATCACGCGGTGGAGGAATAACGCCGTTTCATCCAGTAGCCGCTCCGGAGATTCGACTCCTTTTACTACGACGCTGCGGGCCAGCTCGTGAAGGCGAGCGTCTTCTTCCGATGACAGTTCCTTCCCGGTGAAGACAACGATCGGCATATCGCTCAACTCGGAGGTGTCGCGCAGCCGCTCCAGCACTTCGAAGCCCGACATGTCCGGAAGCCGGAGATCGAGCACCACGCAATCGTACGGCTCAACCTGTATCGCCGCCAGAGCTTCGCTGCCGGTGGTTGCGATCGAGACATCGATGTCTTCATCTCCCAATAACGTGCGAATGCTCAACTGCTCGGCGGCATTATCCTCCACCACCAGTAGCCGTTTCCGCCGCGGCGCCGCGTAGTCCTTAATGCGCGTGATGGCGGCATCAAGACCTTCCGGGGTCACCGGCTTGGTGATGAAGGCAAAGGCTCCACGCGCCAGTCCATGGCCCTTGTCTTCATCGAGCGTCAGCATCTGTACCGGAATGTGCCGTGTAGCTGGATCCTGTTTGAGGTGGTTGAGGACGGTCCAGCCCAGCATGTCGGGGAGGAAGACATCGAGGGATACGGCGGTGGGATGAAATTCGCGCGCCAAAGCGAGAGCCTCCGCACCCCGGGTAGCGAGCAGAACCTTGAAGCCCTTCTCCCGGGAGAGATCGCGCAGGATGCGCGCGTAGTGCGGATCGTCTTCAACGATCAGCAGCGCAGCATCGTCAGGCAGTAGATTCTCCCGGTCGTCGGGAATCACTTCCGCCGGAAGCTCAGCCAGCACGGTCTTTAAGAGTTCAACCGGGTGACTTGATAGCGAACTCTGGCCCTCTGGATATTTCACTGGTAAGGCAGATGGACCGCTGTAGACCTGGGGCAGGTAAAGAGTAAACGTGCTTCCCTGGTTGGGGCGGCTACGCAATTGAATCTCGCCGCCAAGCAGACCAGCAAGTTCGCGACTGATAGCCAATCCCAACCCTGTGCCACCGTACTTGCGGCTGGTCCCGGCATCCGCCTGCTGGAAGGCCTCGAAGATGATACGTTGCTTCTCCTGCGGAATTCCTATGCCGGTATCGGCGACCTCAAACGCGATCACGGCGGTCGCGCGGCTCAGGATTGGATGATCATTGCTCCATCCTTCCTCCGCAACTAACACAGAGAGACGCACTCCGCCCTTCTCGGTAAATTTGAAAGCATTCGATAGCAGGTTCTTGAGTACTTGCTGGAGACGTTTCGAGTCGGTGATGAGGCTTCGATTGAGCCGCGGATCCGTGAGCAGTTCAAATTCAAGACGCCGGTTTTCCGCTTCATGACGGAAGGGACGCCCAATCATGTCGAGCAGGCTGGCGAAGAATACTTCCTCCGCCTCGACCGATACCGTTCCGGATTCGATCTTGGAAAGGTCCAGGATGTCGCTGATCAGATTTAACAGGTCCGTACCAGCTCCGTGGATGGTGCGCGCAAACTCAACCTGCTTGGCAGTGAGATTTCCATCCGGATTGTCTCCCAGCTGCTGGCCCAGGACCAGAATGCTGTTGAGCGGCGTCCGCAACTCATGCGACATATTGGCCAGGAACTCGGATTTGTACTTGGAGGTAAGCGCCAGTTCCTTGGCCTTCCCTTCCAGTTCGCGTCTGGCCTGCTCAATCTCCTGGTTCTTGCGTTCCACCTCGGCATTCTGCTCGGCCAGCTGCTGGGCTTTCTGCGCCAATTGCTCGTTTTTCTGTTGCAGCTCTTTTTGCTGCATCTGTAGTTCGGTCGCCAATTGCTGCGACTGCTTCAACAGGCCTTCCGTTTGCATGGTGGCCTCGATGCTGTTCAGCACGATGCCGATGCTGGCGGTTAACTGTTCAAGAAATGCCAGATGAGAGGCGGTAAAGACTCCCAGAGAAGCCAACTCAATCACTGCCTTTACGCGATCCTCGAACAGCACGGGCAAGACGATCACGTTGCGCGGTACGGCCTCAAATAATCCAGAGCGAATGGTTACTTTGCTCTCTCCCAAATCTCTGATCAGGATGCGTCGTTTTTCTACCGCGCATTGACCCACCAGTCCCTCACCGGGATCCACCCTTCGCAGATGACCGTCCGCCCGGTCGCCTGCATATGCGGAGAGCAGCACCAGTTTTTTCTCGTCCTCAGTTTCCATCTGGTAGATGACAGCCTGGTGAGCATTCACCAGCGGAGCCAGCTCCGAGAGCAGAGTTTTGCCCACGGTTGTCAGGTCGCGCTGGCCCTGCAGCATGCCCGTGAACCGCGCCAGATTTGTCTTGAGCCAGTCCTCTTCTGTATTCCGCTCCGTCGTGAGGCGGAGGTTATTGATCATGGTGTTGATGTTGTCTTTCAGCTCCGCCACTTCGCCCCGGGCCTCTACCTGAATGGAACGGGTGAGGTCGCCCTGCGTCACGGCGGTAGCTACTTCCGCAATGGCCCGGACCTGGTTGGTGAGGTTGTCGGCCAATAGGTTCACATTGCCGGTTAAATCCTTCCATGTGCCGGCCGCCCCGGGCACATTAGCCTGACCTCCCAAGCGGCCTTCGACGCCGACTTCACGCGCAACCGTCGTTACCTGATCGGCGAAGGTGGCCAGCGTATCTGTCATGTTGTTGATGGTTTCGGCCAATGCCGCGACTTCACCTTTGGCGTTCACGGTTAATTTTTGGGTCAGGGCGCCATTCGCAACCGCGGTGACTACTTTAACGATGCCGCGCACCTGCTCGGTCAGGTTGGCAGCCATGACGTTGACGTTGTCGGTGAGATCTTTCCAGGTACCCGCGACTCCTGGCACCTGCGCCTGGCCGCCGAGTTTTCCATCCGTCCCTACCTCGCGGGCCACGCGAGTGACCTCAGCTGCAAATGCATTGAGCTGGTCCACCATGGTGTTGATCGTGTTTTTCAGTTCGAGAATCTCACCCTTCACGTCGACCGTGATCTTGCGCGAGAGATCGCCACGGGCGACGGCGGTGGTCACCTCGGCAATGTTGCGTACCTGCGCAGTCAGGTTGCCGGCCATCGAGTTCACTGAGTCGGTAAGATCTTTCCATGTGCCGGCGACACCAGGAACGTTGGCCTGCCCGCCTAACCGGCCCTCTGAACCGACTTCGCGAGCCACACGCGTCACCTCGCCGGCAAACGCGTTGAGTTGGTCCACCATGGTGTTAATGGTGTCTTTGAGCAGAAGAATCTCACCGCTCACGTTGACTGTGATTTTCTTTGACAGATCGCCGCTGGCGATTGCGGTGGCGACTTCGGCAATGTTGCGCACCTGGCCGGTTAAATTGCTGGCCATCGAGTTCACTGAGTCGGTGAGATCTTTCCATGTACCGCCGACACCGGGCACCTGCGCCTGCCCGCCGAGCTTTCCGTCCGTGCCCACTTCTCTCGCCACACGGGTAACTTCCGACGCGAAGGACCGTAGCTGCTCCACCATGGTGTTGATGGTGTCCTTCAGCTCCAGGATTTCGCCCTTCACGTCCACCGTGATCTTGCGTGATAAGTCGCCGCGCGCCACGGCCGTGGCCACTTCGGCGATATTGCGTACCTGGCCCGTCAGGTTGCTGGCCATGAAGTTCACGTTGTCGGTAAGGTCTTTCCAGGTGCCGGCGACACCCGGCACTTGCGCCTGTCCGCCGAGTTTGCCTTCGGTGCCTACCTCACGCGCGACACGCGTAACTTCTCCGGCGAAGGCATTGAGCTGGTCCACCATGGTGTTGATGGTGTCTTTCAGCTCCAGGATTTCGCCCTTCACATCGACCGTGATCTTGCGCGACAAGTCGCCACGGGCTACTGCGGTCGTCACCTCGGCGATATTGCGCACCTGCGCCGTCAGGTTGCCGGCCATGGAGTTGACGGAGTCGGTCAGATCTTTCCAGGTACCCGCGACGCCAGGCACATTGGCCTGCCCGCCAAGCCGCCCTTCTGATCCAACCTCACGCGCCACGCGGGTGACTTCGCCCGCGAAACGGTTCAGCTGATCCACCATGGTGTTCAGGGTTTCTTTCAGCTGCAGAATCTCGCCTCGAACGTCGACCGTGATCTTGCGCGACAAATCGCCGCTGGCGATCGCTGTGGCAACTTCGGCGATATTGCGTACCTGGCCGGTCAGGTTACTGGCCATAAAGTTGACGTTGTCGGTAAGGTCTTTCCAGGTGCCGCCTACTCCCGGGACCTGGGCCTGGCCGCCGAGTTTGCCCTCAGTGCCGACCTCGCGCGCCACACGCGTCACCTCGCCGGCGAACGCGTTCAGCTGATCGACCATGGTGTTGATGGTGTTCTTCAGCTCCAGGATTTCGCCCTTCACATCCACGGTAATTTTGCGCGACAAATCGCCCCGGGCTACGGCCGTTGTGACTTCCGCGATGTTGCGTACCTGGGCGGTCAAGTTGCCGGCCATGGCGTTGACGGAGTCGGTCAGATCTTTCCAAGTACCCGCCACGCCGAGCACTACGGCCTGGCCACCCAGCTTGCCGTCGGTGCCTACTTCGCGCGCCACACGCGTGACTTCTGAGGCGAAGGATCTCAGCTGGTCGACCATGGTGTTGATGGCTTCCTTGAGCTGCAGAATCTCCCCGCGAACGTCCACCGTGATCTTGCGCGAAAGATCGCCACTGGCCACCGCGGTCGCGACTTCGGCGATATTGCGTACCTGGCTGGTAAGGTTGCTGGCCATGGAGTTGACGGAGTCGGTGAGATCCTTCCAGGTTCCGGCTACCCCTGGCACTTGCGCCTGGCCACCCAGCTTGCCGTCGGTGCCTACTTCGCGCGCCACGCGGGTTACTTCCGACGTGAACACGCCGAGCTGCTGAATCATGGTGTTGACGATTTTGGCCGACCGTAGAAAGTCGCCTTCGAGCGGGCGTCCGTCCACATCCATTCTTACCGTCTGGGTCAGGTTCCCCTCGGCCACGGCGGCGATGGCGCGCGTTACTTCGGCGGTCGGTCGCAGCAGATCCTCGACCAGGGTGTTGACCGAGTCCTCGATCTCTCCCCAGGCGCCGCGAGATTCGTCAAACCTGGCCCTCTCCCGGGTCTTGCCCTTTTTTCCCACCACTTGACCCACGCGTCGCAGTTCCTTTGCGATTCGCTGATTCGCCATGGCAATTTCATTAAAGGTGTCGGCCATCTTTCCGCTGAGCCCGGTCCATGAACCCGGAAGGCGCACGGAGAAGTCTCCATCGCGCATGGCCTGCATTTTTTCCAGAATGAGGACCATCTCCGAAGACTCGTATTGTGCAGTGGAGCCGTTATGCCCATTGGTCTTTGACTTGCGGTGCGTGAGTTCTTCCTGTGCGGGCAACACGGGTGTTCCGTTTTTCCTCATACCGATCTCCCTGAATTAAGCGCAACGCGTCGACCGGCGGGCAAACCTGCAATCAGGTTTGCCGCGGTCCTTTCAACACACAGTGACAGTCCGGAGGCGGATCATTGAAATCGCGCTACAAAAACGTTCAAAATTGTTTTGCGCTGGACCTTAGATGAAGGTCTCTGGTGGGAGGTTGGTTTCCTGAGGCCACGAAAAATCTTTTTTCTTCGGCGCCCGCAGACATCGATTTCAGGGAAGAGAGCCACCCCTTTTGCTGCCGCCTTCCTTGATAGAGAACCTGCCATTTACTCAAAGAAAAGCTTGGCGCCCAATCGACGAAAAAAGCAATAGAACCAATAGGTATCTGACGGCAAAGGTCGTTGAAGAAACATGCCGGCAAATGGCGGCGACCCCGAAGCTTGCAGCGTAAGTATTTGACTCTGTTGAATATCATACGATCGGCAATGTGAGCTGCGAGGCCACAGCCTGAACCAAACTGTTCAAGGGCTTGGGGGCGGCCACCCAGTGTACGCTTCCGGATAACTCCTGGTTTCTATTTCGTGTTCATCGGTCCGCCCACGACAGACGATCCAGTTCCGCTGCACCCGGTGCTGCCGTAGCGGATAAACCTCTGGATCCGCTTGCCCGTGTCGACTTCCCCGGTATAGATATTGCCTTTACTATCCAGGCTCACCTGGTGCAGCCAGTGGAAGTCTCCCGGCATGCGGCCGCTTCGGCCCAGCCGGGCGAGCTCCTGCAGATTGCTTCGGTTCAGCACATAGATGGTCATGTTGGCGTTGTCTCCGATATAGAGGCAACTCTGCTCTTTGTCTTTGGAGAAATTGAGGGAAACGGCGGTGCCGATGATGTTGGTATGCTCGCTGATAAATTGCTCGGCCACGAACCCGCATTTGCCGGCCGCGCCCGCCGAATTGCTACAGGGCTTACCCAGCGCGGGATCGTGGATGTCAAACACCTGAATACGATCGTTTCCCCGGTCGCAGACATAGAGTTTGCCGTCATTGGTAATCTTCACGCAGTGCACGGGGTTGCGGAAGAAGTCGGGTTTCTTGTTGCCTTTGGTGTAGTCCTCGATCCACGTCCCAGCGGCGGCGGCTGCTGCGTCATCGACGGGGCTGTTTCCATAGGCGCCGAAGTGGCCAATGTATTTGCCGGTGCCGGCGTCAACGATCAGGACCCGGCGATTTCCATAGCCATCCGCAATATAGAGGCGGTTGGTGGCAGGATCGACCACCATGTCGGCCGCCTGGTACAGCAGCGGCGTGCCATTCACCCCACCATGCGTGTCGTTGCTGTCGGGCCTGGTCGGAGTCCCCCCGATTCTCAACTTAAAGTTGCCGTCCATGTCGAACTTCTGTACGAAGCCGTCACCGCCTTCCTTGTTGGTTGCCCAGGGCGAACCTCCCTTGTCGGCTGCCGCGGAATTTCCCGAGAGCCAAACATTGTCGTTCTGGTCGATATAAATGCCGTGCTCACTGCTGGGCCAAAGGCAGCCTGCCTCCGCCTTACATTTACCGCCGATAAAACCAGGGTCGGCGGGACCGCCCCAGGCGCGCAGCAGCTTTCCCTGGGTATCAAACTCCAGCACCGAGGGCGCGGCTTTGCAGCAATCCGCGATCGAACCATAGGTGCGCACCTGGCCAAGGCCGTTGACCGGTTGCCCCTTCTCATTGACGGCGCCGGGCACGGGCCCTTCAAGGCCAGCCTCTTCATTGGTCATGGTGCGCGGGCGATTGTAGACCCAGATATGGTCATGCGAGTCGACATAGAGCCCGCCTATCTGGCCCAGAATCCAATTGTTGGGCAGCGGTTGCGGCCAGGCGGGATCGACCACGAAACCCGGTGTCTTGCCGGTGTTCGATGTGTTGTAGACACCAGCTTGCTTGAAGAGCCGGTCAAGAGAACCATCGTTCTTCAGCAGATTGCTATCGTTTTCGGCGGCCATGACCAGGCTGGTCATTCCCAACAGAAGCAGCGCGGCCGTCACCTTGCCCGGGATCATCATGCTCGTCCTTTCTTGCCACTCGCTACCTTGAAACCCGGAGACAAAACCCGTCGTCCAGTCAACCATGAACTATAGAGCAGCATCTGTATTATTGTCGTGGACGGGAACGACAGGTCTGCCCTACCGCCGAGTCTGCAGATCAGCGGAGGAGGAACGATAAAAAACTTCTTGAAGGCTTAATGCGCGCCGATCGGCCATTATTATTAGTCTCCGGGATACTCGCCCTGGCGTCCGCCGCCTTTGCGCAATCGAGCCCTGCCACAACGCCCGCACTACCCACCTTTAAGGCCGGCGCCACCAACGTTCTTGTCGATGTAGTGGTGACCGGCCACCATAACAACCCGGTCGAGGGTTTATCGCAGGACAACTTCAGCGTCCTCGAAAACGGTCAGCCGCAGCAAATCGTCTCCTTTACCTCTCATCCTTCCGCCACGTCACTCAAGTCGGTGCCGCCTCCCCGATTGCCGGCCGGCGTCTACACCAATGCTGAAGCGGTTGCGGACGACGATACAGTGGATGTTCTGTTGCTGGACGCACTCAATACGCCGACGAATGGGCAGGTCCAATCGCACAGGGTGATGGTGGAATACCTGAAAACTTTGCCCGTGAATAAGCCAATCGCGATCTTTACCCTCTACACGCAACTCCGTCAGCTGGAAGGCTTCACCACCGACCACGCCGCCCTGTTAAAGGCCGTGGATGAGTTCACACGCTATCCGCAGACATCTCCATTACTGAAGACGCCGCAAGACACCGAGAAGGAAATGAAAGATGAGGATGACGCGATCGAATTCGGCACCCTTCTTAATAAACCGGGAATAGGACTCATGATGATGCGCCAGTTGCAGCAATTTAACGCTGAGCAGGATTCGTTCCATATCAATTTGCGCGTACAGTACACGCTTTCCGCCTTCGATCAGCTTGCTCACTACCTCTCTGGCATGCCAGGACGCAAAAATGTCATGTGGCTTTCCGGCTCATTTCCATCGGAAATCTTGCCCGACCCCAGCCTGAAAAGTCCCACCGAATCAGCGCGTGATTTCTCCCAGGCTGTCAACCATACGGCTACCCTTCTCGCCAACGCTCGCGTAGCGGTTTACCCCATCGACGCGCGCGGCCTCTTTCCGCAAGCTTTGATGGCTCCCTCGATCGGCGGCGGCACCTGGGTGCGCACTCCAGATCGGGAGGACGCAGCTGAGGCCGCGGACGCCAGCGAGCACGCGGAGGAGCGGTTGACTCTGGAACAAATCGCTCGTGCCACCGGTGGCGAAGCCATTTACAACACCAACGACCTGAAGGGCGCGCTCGACGAAGTCGATCGCACAGGAGCGCATTACTACACCCTGGCTTACGCTTCCACGGATAAATCGCAGGACAACAAGCTCCGCCGCATCGAAGTCCGTGTCCACCCCGGCAACTACCATCTCTCGTATCGCCGCAGTTATTCCACCTCCCCGGTGGCTCCGCAGGACAATAGCTTCCTGGCTCTTATGCAACATAACGTTCCAGCATCCACGCAGATCTTGTTTCGCCTGTCTCCCCTCCGGGGCGCAGTGCAGCCGGCGACCGCTCCGCTAGCGGGCAGCAATCCTAATGTCCCGCGTCCTGTGACCCGGTATACCGTTGCATTCGACGTAGATGTGGCTCCGCTGGTGCTCAGCGCATCCGCCGACGGTGTGCTTCATGGCCAGGCCACTCTGGTCTCCATTGCCTATGACCGTGACGGTAAGGCTCTGAACTCCGTCGCCAACACGCTCAGCCTCAACGTGCCCTCCGCCGAATACGCCGGCTTCTTGAAAGCCGGCATCCATTATCGCGAGCAATTAGATATACCCGCGCAAGCGGCGTGGCTTCGTGCCGGCATCTACGACCACGTCTCGGGACAGGTAGGCAGCCTTGAAGTGCCCTTGGTCAAAGCAAAATAAATCCGCCGCCGCACAGAATCCCAACGGCCTGAAGTTTCGTATGCGGCTGAGGGACCGCTTGATGCGAAGGATCGCACCGCTGCTGTTGTTGTCTGCGATCGCTTTGCCTGGTTTTGCAGCTAAGCCAATCTCCGTAGCAGACCTGGAGCAATTGTTAGCCGGCGCTCCTACCCAAGGCGATGCCCACGTGGCGCGAAAATTGTCGAATCTGGAACTGACTCAGCGGCTGAACTCTGTCAAATTATCGCGCTGGCTAAATGCGCTGCCCGGCCCGAAATCCCAGCAAGCACTCCTGGCATTGGCTGACACGTCGGCATTCCTTGATCTGCCGCCAGCGGAGATTCCTGCCACCCCTATCCCGGATTCCGCAGCCCAACGCCGCATGCTGTCGCTCAGCGTGGACTATATAGGTAAGACCATTCGTCAGCTGCCCAACCTATTTGCGAAGCGAGCCACGACCAGTTACCAGGAATCCTTATGGGAGCATTGGACACCTGAGTCAGGTGTCCTCCGCTACGAGCCCTTGCACCCGGTGGGGCATTACAGCGCGGATGTGCTCTATCGCGATGGCGGGGAGGAGGCGCATTTCGATGCGCCAAAACGCGCTAAGAGGCCGCCCGGACTCGAAACCTCGGGTGAGTTCGGTTTGTTAGGAACTGTGCTCGAAGATGCCGTCCAAAGCAAGCTCTACTGGAGCCATTGGGAGCAAGGTGCTGCAGGGTCAGTCGCGGTCTACCGCTACGCCGTCCCGCCTGAAAAATCGCACTACGAGGTGGGATCGTCCTGGGTTCGAGACGCCAAGGGAAACCGGGTTATCTTTCAACAATTCTCCGGCTATCGGGGTGAGATAGCGATCGATCCTTCCACAGGAACGATCCTTCGCCTCGTTCTGCGAGCAGACACAAAGCCAACCGACCCCCTTATCAAGGCAGACATACTGGTCGAATACGGTCCTATTTTGCTGGACGGCAAGACATATATCTGCCCCCTGCGCAGCGTTGCCCTGTCAGTGGGAGCGGAAACACAAACCTTCTCACCGCAAGGGCAACCTGCTCAACGACTTCTAGAGACGTCGCTGAATGACGTCGCATTTGAGCGTTATCATCTGTTCCACGCCGACGCAAAGATTCTGAACGGTTTCAATCCCTAGCGCCCGCCAGCGTTTGTTGCGCTACTGTTGCGGCGGTCCACCACCACCCGGACCACCACCGCCTTGCATCCGCTGCTGCATACGTTCCTGCATTTTCTGTTGATCGGCTTCAAACTGCTTTTTCTGGTCATCGTTCAACACGGCTTCAATCTTTGTTTTGGTGTCAGCGCGAATGCTCTGCATCTTCGTCATGCGGTCTTCACGCGATAGCGAGGAATCCCCATGCAAGGCCTGCATTTCCGTTTGTTGCGATGCCAGAATGGGCTTGATTTGGGTCTGTTGATCTGCAGAGAGGTTGTAGCGCTTGGTCATTCCCTCCAATTGCTGCGCCGGATCCATCATCCCGCGATGCCCAGCGGTTGGGGGTGGCGCCGCGGTCTCTGGAGGCAGACCGGGTTCCTGGGCAAAGACGTGAGCGCCGCCCACCAGGCATACTGCCAGCACCGCGCTCTTTAAACGAAAGCTGAATGGCTTCTTCATCGGAACAATTCCTCCATGGGTTGCAGTGTACGAACGCTTGACCTCTGTATAGACGAGGCGCGCGAGGAATACGATGTCCGTTCAGACCGCCTGAATTATTGTTCAGCGTCCACTAGCATCAACAAGTCGGGGGACGCGCTACAGGCCCCCGGCGAAGAACTGCGCCAAGTAGAACCGTCCCCGTAGGTAATCGCGTTCACGTCCACGGCCGTGATGGCAGTGAATCGGCTTAACCAAAGGTTGCGCGAAGCCTCGCCGTTTCCTTGCACATCCAACGCGACATCGACCGTCCTTGCCAGATCAGGATCCGCTCCTGACACCGGGACATACCTCCACTTGTTACTGAATCCGTGAACGATGACTTGCGCGCTCACGATGGACCGCGGCGAGAGATTGGTCAAGGTGAGCTGGATGCCCTGATTGTGATCCTGACTACGAACCTCACCCGAAAGAGGCTTCCCGTTGATGGAGGGACCGGCGTTCCTGGTCGTGGCGAGCCCGGGCCCATGCTTTACTTGCAGGCCGACGGGACAATTGGTGCGGTCCATGTGCAGGCGTGGCGTAGCTAGTACCGACCTCGTGTTGGAACTGACGACGGGCTGCTGGCTAAACGCACAGGTACCCGTGAGCAGGATAACGAGCGATAGGATGTTGGCGCATTTCATACCTGGCCCCCAAGTCCATACGTACGATGCAACCACGGTACTCCTGTTCGGTTTTTGCGGGCAAGGGCCTGCGGCTAAGAGACCTATTATCCATGCCTTAGCCGTTGCAATACTTGGCGCATCCCTGTTTGATTCCTGGGCAAAGGAGTGTTCCGTGGTGCCGGCACATGGGGCTCTCCGGAGAAATGAGGTTATCGCTCGGGACGAGGTCATTGCGACACTGGCGTGACAGCCGCCATCTCTCGCGTAGCGCTGGAACGTTGTGAGGGATTGATGATGGCATAGGATCCCGCATGGCTGATGAAGATTTGTTTGAAGATGGCGGTGGGAAGAACCCCCGTGCGATCGTGCGGCTTCACCGTGTCGCTTTGGCACTTCAACATCCTGAAATCGCTCACCATCCCCTTACCCAGTGACACTCGGTCGTTGGTAGATTCGCATGGCAACGATCCATTGACCGTTCTCAACCTCATCTCGCCTACCGAAGGCTGCAACCGATTTCGCCACTGAAGAACCACCAGCGTGGTTGCGCCACTATCCAGCAACAGGCTCGCCTGACCATAGGCACGCAGCATCACCGATATCATAGGCTGATACCGGTTGTCGCCTCCCTGGGGCATAGATGGAGAGGTGATCGGCAGGTGTTCGCCGGCTAAGGAATCAGCCAGATCCTCTCCAGCGTCTAAGGTCATCTTTCGATGCTGATTGTCGAGGAGGATGTCGAAACGCCGCAGAAAGTTTTCCCCCAGGATTCCCCGCACCCCGTAATAGCCAGTGCACGTCATCGGGGATTTCATGCTCACTACGGTAATGTTGCGTGCCGACAGAGCGTCCACAGTGATCTCTTGCACTACGGAGAGGATCTGGTCGGTCGATCCCGCCGAGCTGGTTACATGGGACGAGCCCTGAGCTTGCAATCCAAGCTCCTGGAACAGGGTTGCTTCCAGCACGGTGACCGTAGCTCCCGTATCCACCATGAAGTCGTACGGCCCAGCCCCGTTCAGCTTGACCGCCACAACCGTGCGGTCACCCTTGTAGGGACGCATGGACACGGTTACCGGCTGTGAGGATTCTGCAGTCGCGGGTATCACGCCCAATCCCAGCAGGGCGGCTAAGTGAAGAGTGCAGACCAGGTTTTGATATTTCATGACCGTCGTCTCCGTTTCTCGAAGTGTCTGGCTACAAACCGCCGTCACTCTCTAAAGCGGAAACAATCGTCTGGAAGCGCCAACCTTTTTTAGATCAGGTGGAAATTCGTTCTTTGGGGGGGTATAGGCCTGCCGGGGTGGCCTCGCAACTTTGAGACATCAGCTCGCAGGCAAGGTGGAATACGCCCGGCTGCAATGAGCGGGCGCAATCGCCGGGCTCCTATTGACAATCTATACAAACGAGTGCACATTCGTATAGTCCCTCTATAGGAGCAATACCAGTGAGTCCAACGCAGACAAATCTGTTGCAAGGCACGCTCGATCTTTTGATCCTGAAATCGCTGGCCCTGGGCGAGATGCACGGGTTAGGCATTTCGCGGCGCATCGAGCAGGTCACGCATGGAACCTTCCAGGTCAAACCCGGATCGCTCTTTCCTGCTCTTCATCGCATGGAGGAGGCGGGGTGGCTGAGCTCTGTCTGGGGTGAATCGGAAAATAA
The DNA here is from genome assembly GCA_963824325.1 of uncultured Acidobacteriaceae bacterium. Classification (GTDB taxonomy): domain Bacteria; phylum Acidobacteriota; class Terriglobia; order Terriglobales; family Acidobacteriaceae; genus PALSA-350. The sequence goes on from CAWGPA010000004.1 coordinate 84,304, forward strand.
CCGCCGCGCCAAGTTCTACCGGCTCACCAAGGCAGGAGAACGCCAGCTCGGAACGGAAACGGAGCAATGGAAGAAGGTTGCCCTGGCGATGGCAAGCGCATTGAAGGCGACTTAAGGAGTGATGTATGAAGCTCTGGTCCCGCATCAAAAGCACGCTGCGCAATCTCTTCGGCAAGCCGCAAATCGAGAGCCACCTCGACCAGGAGCTCCGTGCGTATGTCGACATGGTCACAGATGAAAAGATCGCAGCCGGTGTGTCTGCGCCCGAGGCTCGTCGTACCGCGTTGGCTGAACTCGGCGGCATGGAGCAAGTAAAGCAGGCCGTGCGCGAGCACCGCGCCGGCACCGGCATCGAACTCCTGTGGCAGGATGTGCGTTACGCTCTACGGCAACTGCGGCGCAACCGCGGGTTCACTCTGACCGCGGTCATTACCCTGGGGTTAGGCATTGGCGCGACCACAGCCATTTTTTCTGCTGTCTATTCCCTGCTGCTGCGGCCCCTCCCCTTTTACAATCCCAGCCGGCTCATGTCCGTGTCGAGTGTGTGGCCCGCGTTTGATTCAGACATGACGATCTCTCCGGATTTTGTTGCCGCGCAATTGGAGACCAGGTCCTTCGAACAGTTTGCCGGATACGATTACGGAAACGAGAACCTCACGGGCGCCGGGGATCCGCTGAAGGTGATCCGGGCTACCGTGTCGTCCAATTTTTTCGCCACCCTCGGCGTGGTCCCGCAGTTAGGACGAACCTTCATCGCCGGCGAAGATCGAAGTAGCGGGCCTTCCGTAATTATCTTGAGCGACCATCTATGGAGAGACAAATTTTACGCTGATCCTGACATCCTGGGCAAAACAGCAATCCTGAACGAAAAAGAGCAGACGATTGTCGGTGTGCTGCCGCGCCGCTTCTTCTTTCCCGATCTTTCCGTAGAGCCCGATTATTACGCGCCGGCCCCACTGGAAAATGACACCACCGTTTCCGCCGCCAAGCCAGTCTTAGGGATGAGGGTCATCGCCCGTTTGCGTTCGGACGTCAGCCTGGAACAGGCGCAAGCGGAGACGCAAGCCATCTTCCAGGCGCGTGCAAAGAGCTATCCCATCGAAATGGCGCCCTTCGCGAAAAACCGCCGGATGGTGGTCGAGCCGTTGCAGCGTCATCTTATCGGCGACGACCGCAGACCGCTGTTTATTCTCATGGCCTCCGTGGCTGCAGTGCTTCTCATCGCTTGCGCGAATGTCGCCAACCTGCAACTTGCGCGTGCTGTGTCGAGGAGGCACGAAACCGCTTTACGCGGTGCTCTGGGTGCTTCCCGGCAGCGGCTCATCCGCCAATTTCTCGTCGAAAGCCTGGTTCTTTCGTCGTTGGCTGCAGCTTTGGGGCTTGCCATCGCGTTCGTCGTCACTTCTCTGGCTCGAAACGCGGGGGCGATGGGGGACAACCAAATCTCCTCGCCCACGGCCCAACTGCTGCGTCTCCCGTTTGGCAAAGTCAGCGCGTCCATTGCCGTCGACGGCTGGGTGCTGGCTTTCACCGTAGGTCTCGCCTTATTAACCACCCTGCTCTTTGGTTTGGCTCCCGCAATGAGCGGAACGCGCTCTGACTTGAGGAACGCTCTGCAATCGGCAGCCATGCGCATCTCCTCGGGGAAAGAGCAGCGTCTGCTGCGCCACTCGCTCCTGATTGTCGAGGTTGGCCTGGCTGTCGTGCTGCTGACTTCTGCCGGACTACTTATACGGAGCTTCGTCAACGTTCTCAGCTACGATTCCGGCTTTGACCCAAGCAATACCCTCACCGGAGTTGCGATTATCAGCGGCCAGCAATACGACGCGGCGAACGAGAGAATTTGGAAATTCGTAGACCAGGTGCTTCCCAGGTTGCAGGCTCTCCCAGGTGTCCAATCCGCGGCCCTGGCCAGCGCCCTTCCCCTGGAGGCCACCCTCGACAACAGCGCGATTTTGCCTGCAGGCGTACCGGTCCCTCCCATCGGAACTTGGCCAACAGTAGCCCTGATCAGCATCACGCCGGATTATTTCGGCGTCGTTGGCACAACCATACGCGAAGGCCGCCGCTTCGATGTGGACGACCGGGAAGGTTCGCCACTGGTCGCCATTGTTAACCAGGCGTTCGCCAAACGCTTTTTCCAGGGAGACGCGCTGGGCAAGCGATTCAACACGAATATCGGTGCGGGGAGTGCATTCGACTTCAAGACCCGGACGATTGTCGGCGTCGCCGACGACGTGCGGCATGGTGGACTGGAAACAGAGGTGAAGCCTGAGGCTTTCGTTCCCATGGCCCAGGTGCCGCAAGGGAGAATCAGCATCGCTTTGCGCACGTGGAATGATCCCGCATCGCTCTCGAACGCAATGCATAAAGCGGTCACCGCTGCCGACGCGAAACAACCCGTATTCGACATCGAAACCATGGAGGAGCGGCTCTCGAGCGCAACCGCGCCGCGAAGGCTGATCATGCTACTCATTTGCAGCTTCGCGCTGCTCGCGGTTGTGCTATCTGCTGTAGGCGTCTACGGAGTTTTCGCGTATTCCGTCAGCCAGCGCAGGCATGAGATGGGCATACGCCTGGCTCTGGGCGCATCGCGAAACGGCTTGTTGAGGCTCATCGTCATGCAAGCAGCGCGCTTGATTGTTTTGGGAGGCCTGCTCGGGGCCGGCGCCGCCTTGTTGTTGAGCAAGTTTCTAAGCAGCCTGTTGGTGGGCGTAACGCCCCATGACGCGGTGTCCTTCTGGCTGGCTTGGGCGCTGATGACGATCGTGGCCCTGATCGCCAGCACTCTCCCCGCAGCCGAAGCAGCGCGTACCGACCTGCTTTCCGTCCTTCATTCGGAGTAGGCCTACTTCTGGAACAGTAGCGGAGCGAAATGGATGAGATTGTCTTGCCAAACTGGCCATTGATGGTGACCGGGGGTTTCGATCGCGGTCACCGGAAGCCCTTCGGCTTTGAGCGCGGCGATTACGGCCTGGTTTGGCTTAAGCAATGCATCGTCTACACCGCAGGCCATCCACAGCAGACGAAGGTTTGCCTTCTGCGCGTTGGTCTGCGGAAGCTCCGAGATGGCTTTGGCATTGAGGCCGGCGGCGATGGCAAGCGCATTGAAGGCGACGTAAGGAGTGAAGTATGAAGCTCTGGTCCCGCATCAAAAGCACGCTGCGCAATCTCTTCGGCAAGCCGCAAATCGAGAGCCACCTCGACCAGGAGCTGCGTGCGTATGTCGACATGGTCACAGATGAAAAGATCTCAGCCGGTATGTCGGCGTCCGAGGCTCGTCGCACCGCGCTGGCAGAACTCGGCGGCATGGAGCAAGTAAAGCAGGCTGTGCGCGAGCATCGCGCTGGCACCGGGATCGAGCTCCTCTGGCAGGATGTGCGTTACGCTGTGCGGCAACTGCGTCGCAACCGTGGTTTCACTCTGACCGCGATCATCACCCTGGGCTTAGGAATTGGGGCGACCACAGCCATTTTTTCTGCTGTCTATTCCCTGCTGCTGCGGCCACTCCCCTTTCGTGATTCATATCAACTCATGTACGTCTCGTCCGAGCTGCCTAGTGGCAAATGGGAAGTCCTCCTCTCCCCCGATTTTGTCGCGGCAAAGTTGGGCACGAAATCATTCCAGCAGTTCGCCGGGTACTGCAACCGGGGTCTCAATTCCAACCTGGTCAGTGGTGGAGACCCGATGCGCGTAAACCGCATCAACGTGAGCGCGAACTTTTTTCCCATGCTCGGCGTGGAGCCGCAGCTTGGGCGCAACTTTTCCCAGGAGGAGGACCATCTTGGCGGACCGCCTCTCATCCTTCTGAGTGATCGTTTGTGGCGTAACAGGTTCCATGCCGCCCCTGCAATTGTTGGCCAGGCCGTTACCCTTGACGGCAAGGAACAGACGATCATCGGCGTGATGCCGCCGCATTTCAGCTTTCCCGATATGGAAATGGAGCCCGACGTCTATGCGCCGGCCGATCTTGGCCCTGACACAAATCTGACCGTCGAACAAAACGTTTTTATGATGAAAGTCATTGCCCGCCTGAAGCCGGGAGTGAGCATGCAACAGGCGCAGGCCGAGCTCCGAGCATTCTATTCGGCACGTGCGCATAATTATCACCCCGTCATTGCGCGCGCTCTTGCCGGCCGGCAGATGATTGTTGAGCCATTGCAGCGTCATCTCACCGGGGATGACCAAAAGCCGCTTTATATTCTTCTCGTCTGCGTAGCGGCTGTACTGCTGATAGCCTGCGCGAACGTCGCCAACCTGCAACTGGCGCGGGCCGTATCCAGACGACATGAGACTGCCCTGCGCGGGGCCCTGGGCGCTTCCCGGCTACGCCTCCTCCGCCAATTCCTTGTGGAAAGTCTCATCCTCGCATCGCTGGCTGCCGCTTTGGGGCTGGCTCTCGCCTTCATGGCCACTTCGCTGATTCGGCACATGGGGATGCTCGAGGCCTCGCAGATGTCTCTCCATTCGCGGGCGGCCCAACTGTTGCGTCTGCCCTTCGGCAAAATAAGTACCGTTGTCTATGTAGATGGCTGGGTAGTGGCCTTCACCGTGGGGCTTGCCCTGCTGACAACCCTGCTTTTTGGATTGGCACCTGCGATCGGCGCCACCCGCACAGATCTCAGGAACGCTCTGCAGGCCGCCGCTCTCCGCATAAGCTCGGGACGGGAGCAGCGGCTGTTGCGCCACGCGCTGCTTATCATGGAAGTCGGGCTGGCCGTTGTGCTGCTCTGCTCGGCCGGCCTGTTGGTGCGCAGCTTTGTCAATGTTCTGCGCTACGATTCCGGGTTCGATCCCGGCAATATGCTCACCGGCGTCACGGAGCTAACCGGCCAGCGTTATTTGGGCAATGAGGGAGCGGAACACATCCGCAATTTTGTCGATGAGTTAATGCCTCGACTACGGGCACTCCCAGGTGTCGAAGCAGCAGCTGCTACGAGTGTATTGCCACTGCAACCAACAGCCTCGGCGGCCACCACGATCGTATTTAACGAGACAATGGCCACCTACAAAGAAAACCTACCCCTCTCGTACCGCATCAGCGTGACACCGGACTACTTTCGCACAGTGCACACACCCATTTTTAAAGGGCGTGCGTTCACCAGAGAAGACAGCCAGACATCTCCCAGAGTGGCCATCGTCAACCTGGCCTTCGCCAAGCGTTTCTTCGCCGGAGACGCGCTGGGGAAGCGATTCGCCCGTTGGGCCGACGCCAAAGATCGTTCTAATCCATTCAAGTGGATAACGATTGTAGGCGTCGCGGACGACGTGAGGCACGGCGGACTGGAACAGGAAGTGCGCGCTGAATTTTTTGTCCCCATGGCTCAATTTCCCGACCCAGGCCTCAACCTGGCTCTGCGCACTGCCAACGATCCCGCGCCGCTTTCAGATGCCCTGCGCCATGCCGTCACCACGGTCGACAAAGAACAGCCTATCTTCGATATTCAGACCATGGAGCAGCGAGTCTCCGACGCTATCGCGCAGCGCCGGCTCATCATGTTGCTCATCGTTTGCTTCGCGCTGCTTGCAGTGATCCTGTCTGCGGTTGGCGTCTACGGAGTCTTCGCTTACTCGGTCAACCAGCGCAGGCATGAAATGGGCATACGCCTGGCTCTGGGCGCATCGCGAAACGGATTGTTGCGCCTCATCGTCATGCAAGCGGCGCGCTTGATTGTTTTGGGCGGCCTGCTCGGGGCCGGCGCCGCTTTGTTGTTGAGCAAGTTTCTAAGCAGCCTGTTGGTGGGCGTAAAGCCCCATGACGCGGTGTCCTTCTGGCTGGCTTGGGCGCTGATGACGATCGTGGCCCTGATCGCCAGCACTCTCCCCGCAGCCGATGCAGCGCGTACCGACCTGCTTTCCGTCCTTCATTCGGAGTAGGCCTACTTCTGAAACAGTAGCGGAGCGAAATGGATGAGATTGTCTTGCCAAACTGGCCATTGATGGTGACCGGGGGTTTCGATCGCGGTCACCGGAAGCCCTTCGGCTTTGAGGGCGGCGATCACGGCCTGGTTTGGCTTAAGCAATGCATCGTCTACACCGCAGGCCATCCACAGCAGACGAAGGTTTGCCTTCTGCGCGTTGGTCTGCGGAAGCTCCGAGATGGCTTTGGCATTGAGGCCGGCGGAGAAGGTGCCGATCCAGGCGAAGAGCTCAGGATGGGTAAGACCGGTGAACAGGCTCTCGTGGCCACCCATGGAAAGACCGGCGATGGCGCGATCCTCGCGCTTCTTTGATACGTGATAATTGGCCTCGATCCGCGGGATCACTTCGGTGATGAGTGCCTTCTGGTAGAGTTCGTAGTTCTGCTCACTCAGTTCAGGAGTGCGCCCGGGCTTGAGCACCGCCATGTTGCCGTACCCCAGCGTCATCACCACAATCATCGGCTTCGCTTTGCCGGAGGCAATCAAGCTGTCGAGGATGAAGTTAGCCTTGCCGACCTGGGTCCAGCCGTCGGCGGCGTCGCTATAGCCGTGGAGAAGGTAGAGAACGGGATAGCTCTCCCGGGATTTCGGGTTATAGCCGGGCGGCGTGTAGACGTAGTAATCACTTTGATTGTTGGGCAGGCCCAGGACCACCTGCGAGGTGTAGAAATGGTGTTCCACGATACCGTGCGGGATCGACTGCAACTCCCACGGCTCGGGGGGCGTGCCCGGGACTGTGAGATTGCTCCAAATGCTCAGCATGTTGTCGCGCACATCGACGTTCCTGGGGTCCAGTATCGGCGTGCCATCGACCACAAAGCGATAAGCATAGATTCCGGGCGCCAGAACGGGAGTAGCCGCGGTCCACAGACCGTCCGCACCTTGCTGCATCGCCGTGTTTGCACCTTCGAGCACGAGGTCGACTTTCTGCGCGTTGGGCGCGCGCAGGCGAAGGGTCACCGTGCCATCGGCGTGGACTTCCGGCGAATCGTAGGGTGGAAACGCAGGCGCAGCGGGGACAGCGGGCGCGGTTACCGGCGCGGTCGGGGTCTGGGCAGCCGCGAAGAGCGGGAGGCAGGCAGCGAGAAGCAATGCTTTAGAGGCGGCGCGAAGGGGGTGTCGTTTCATCGCGAAAGTCTATCAAACCAGTTACATGGGCCGCTCATGAGGCAGCCCTAATTACTAAAGGTTGGAAATAGTTACCGGAACTGTAGCCTAAGTCCCATCGGCCTTCTTATAAGTAATGCAGGAGGACGAACGATGCCTGTTGAACATTGCAAACAGTGCGGTGAGATGATGACTGAGCAACCCGCTGCCTATGAAACGGTAAACCTCGACGGTGTCCCCAAGCATTCCGATAGATTTTATGAGCAGTGGTTTGTCTGCCGTAATGGCCATCGCAAGGGATACATCTCCGGGCACGGCTCTGGTCCCGGAGCTGTTATGGTGGTAAGCCAAACCAATGTAGTCAGCGTTCGCGCCTAGACAAGTACATCGCTAGCTGTGCAAAGAAATGCCTTTGGGCTTCAGCCCAGGGCATTTTTCTGTTTCCGGCTCGAACCGGCTTAGGAAAATCCACTGCCAGGTAAGTCCGGGGTTCTCACACACGCACTTTTAGTCCCCGAGGGCAAACGTCCCCCGATCACAGCCGTGCCTGGTTTACGCTGAGTCAGGTGCGGGGAACGAGGGCCTGGATGAATCGTGCTCACAAGATAGCTGTTGCTGTGTCCCTGGCGGTGTTGGTTTTGTGTTTGCTGGCAAGCTTCATGACCCAGGGCGTGATGGAGAGTCTGCCCTTCCTGCATGGACAAAAGGGAGGTTGGAACGCCGCCCCTCGCCCGTACGGAATCGTGGACCAACGGCCTTGGCAGACCGCGAAGACAGTGGCGGCGTTGGCGGTATCCGCAGAGGAATTACAGTTTGCGCGAGAAGCGGAGCGCCTGGCCGACCACGAGGTAGACCAGAATTTCGCTCAATCTCTGCGCCAGGCGAGCGCGGAGACAAGGCAATTGACCGGCGAAGCACTGACCCTGCAGCGGCGGGTCACCGAACTGCAGCAGACGGTCAAAGAGGACCAGGATCGGATCGCAATGTTGACGGCGAAGGCCGGTCCTGCTGCGGGAGTGGCCGGCGCCGTCAGCCCGGCGACTGACGATCTGGATATCGCCAAAGCTCAGCTGAGCCTTGACCAGGAGGAGTTGTCGGATTCCATGGAGGATCTGGCACGGGCGAGCGGAGATCACCGAGGGGAGATTCAGCGGGAGTTATCGGCGCGCGAAGCGGAGATGAAGAAGTACAACCTGCAGGCACAGGGAGATGGACAGGCAGCGGTGGTCTCCGCCGGCCAGTACACCACGCTGGCGGGGCAGATCGCAGAGTGGTGGGCGCAGCGGACCAGGAAACAACTGATCGAGCAGGCGGAAGGGTTGGCACGCGCCGACGTCGCTGCACTCACTGCGGACCATATCCGGCTGCAGCAGGAGGCCCAGACAGCCGAAACGAGTGCCGCCGCCGCCCAAACGGCCGGGGAGTCGAGTTCGACGCGAGTTAAGCAACTGCAAGGCCTGGCCAGCCAGCGGATTATCTTGAGCATCCTCGACGACCGGCTGGGCGCGCAGCAGCAGTTGGTTACCCTCTACGTCCGCTGGGGCAATCAAGTAGAGCTGCAGCATAAGATCATGCTCCACCTGATGCTGCGGTCGCTGACGTTGATCGCGACCATCGTTCTGCTGACCATCCTGGCCGGCTGGGCCCTGCAGGTGGCCTTCGACCGCATGTCGCATGATCGGCGGCAGAGGCAGACGCTGCGCATCATTCTCAACCTGGGGACACAGCTCATCGGCTTGCTGCTGGTGCTCCTGGTTATCTTCGGCACTCCACAGCAAATGCCCACGATCCTCGGGCTGGCTACGGCGGGGTTGACCGTGGTCTTCCAGGACTTCATCCTGGCCTTCTGTGGTTGGTTTGTACTGATGGGGAAGAACGGGATACGGGTGGGCGACTGGGTGGAGATTGATGGAGTTGGCGGCGAGGCGGTGGAGATCGGGCTCTTCCGCACCTGGTTGCTGGAGACAGGAAACTGGACGGCCAATGGTCACCCGACGGGGCGGCGGGTCTCCTTTCTGAACGGGTATGCGATTCGCGGGAAGTACTTCAATTTCTCCACCACCGGGCAGTGGATGTGGGATGAGATCCAGGTGAGTATCCCGCCTGGAGCGAAGTCTTATCCGTTGATCGACCAGATTCGCGAAGCAGCCGTAAAGGCCACCGAGTCGGACGCGAAGATGGCAGAGGAGGAATGGAAACGAGTGACCCACGAGCAGGGTGTGCCGCAGTTCAGCGCGATCCCTTCCGTCGATATGCGCCCGGCGGCCGCGGGTGAGGGCGTGGACATCGTAGTGCGCTATGTAACCCGTGCAGGAGTCCGGCTGGAGACGCGGAACCGTCTATTCGGAAAGGTGATCGAACTGATGCTGGGCGCCAGGGAGAACCAGAAGTAACTAATCGGAAAGGCTTCCGTCCGGGGCATTTTGTTTCCATGCGGCGGCGCTTTCCTTCCTTAAGCCCTGCTTAACATTCGATTTCTGTTGGGATCTGGGCTAATACAGCTAGACTTATCCACACTCCCCTTCGAAACTCCAATAGATCACAAGCAATACTGCGTTTACGCTGAGTCAAGTGTGCGGCAAAAGAGGCCAGGATGAATCGCGCTCAAAAAATAGCTGCGGCGGTGTCGCTGGCAGTGTTGGTTTTGTGTTTGCTGGGGAGCTTTTTGATCGGGGGAGTGCTGAAAAATGTTCCCTTCCTGCATGGGCAAGAAGCAGATTGGAAGCTCATTTCCCGCCCTGATGAGATCGTGGACCAGCGGCCTTGGTTCGCCGCGAAGACGCTGACCGCCTTGGCCACCTCGGCGGAAGAACTGCAGCTTGCGCGAGAAGCGGAGCAGGTAGCCGACCACGAGGTAGACCAGAATTTCGCTCAATCTCTGCGCCAGGCGGGCGCTGAGACCCGGGAACTGACCGGCGAAGCATTGACTTTACAGCAGCGGGTCACCGAGCTGCAGCAGGCCGTCGAGAAGGAGCAGGAGCGGATCGTGGTCTTAAAGGCAGAGGTGGCCGACCACGTGGAAGGCGCAGTCCCTGCCTCGCGCAACTCAGCTAAGCAAGAGGGAGACGATCTGGAGGCCGCCAAGGCCCAGCTGAGCCTCGACCAGGATGAGCTATCGGATTCGCGGGGAGAATTGGCGCGGACGAGTGGCGATCATCGGGAGGAAATTCAGCGGGAGTTATCAGCGCGCCAAGCGGAGACAACGAAGTACGACCTGCAGGCAACTGTTGGTGAAAAACAGGGCGCGGTCTTCTCGACTGGCCGGCACACGACCCTGGCGGGGCAGACTTTGACGTGGTGGACACAACGCAGCAGGGTGCAGGTGATCGAGCAGGCAGAACAATTGGCGCGCGCGGATGCCGCTGCCCTTACCGCGGACCATGCCCGAATACAGCATGAGGCCGAGACGAGCGAAGCCAATGCTGCCGCCAAAACGGCCGAGCAATCGAGCACGGCCCGGGTTAAAGAACTGCAAGGCCTGGCGACGCAACGTACTATTTTGAGCATCGTCGACGACCGTTTATCGGCGCAGCAGCAGCTTGCGGCGCTTTACGTTCGCTGGGGCAACCAGATAGAGCTGCAACACAAGATCATCCTGCGCCTGATGCTGCGGTCGCTGGCCTGGATCGCGGTCATTGTTCTGCTGACTATCCTGGCTAGCTGGGCTTTGCAAAGGGTATTCATGTCGCAGGACGGTGGTGAGAGGCAGACGCCGCGCATCCTTCTCAACCGGGCGACAGAAGCGATTGCTTTGCTGTTGGTGCTGTTCGTCATCTTTGGCCCTCCGCGCCACATGGCGACGATCCTGGGGGTGGCTGCGACAGGGTTGCTCCTAGTGTTCCGGGACTTCATCCTGGCGCTTTGGGGTTGCCTGGTACTCAGGGGACGACACGGGATACGGGCGGGGGACCGGGTGCAGATTGAGGAGATCAGAGGTGAGGCAGTGGAGATCGGGCTCTTCCACACGTTGCTATTGGAGACGGGGAACGAGACCACGAATGGCCATTCCGCAGAACGACTGGTTTCCTTTTTGAACGGATATGCGATTCGCGGGAAGTACTTCAATTTCTCTACCGCCGGGCACTGGATATGGGACGAGATCAAGGTGAGTATTCCGCCCGGAGTCAGCGCCAATCCTCTGGTTGACATGATCCACGAAGCAGTCGCAAGGGCCACCGAGTCGGATGCAAGGATGGCGGAGGAGGCGTGGAGACGGGCGACCCACAAAAAGGATTTGCGTTATCTCAGTGCAACGCCTTCCGTCGATATACGTCCGACGAGTGAGGGAGCGGACATCGTAGTACGCTACGTAACCCGGGCTGCGGAACGGCTGGAGACGAACAACCGGATGTTCGAAACCGTGGTGGAGCTCATGCATGGAGCATGGGAGCTAAGCCGAAAGTAGAGATCCGCGATGCATTGTTCGCTTCTATCTCACTTCGAGGATGGCAAAGTGATTGGCGTGGTCGACGAAAACGCGTCGGAAAAGCTCCGTTGCCAGGACACCATCAAACAAACCCCTTCTCGCTAGCATCCTTCTGAATGCCGGCAAGAGCGAAGAAAGGGACGCGAGGCTCTAACTTACGACTGCTGCATGAAGTCCGGCGAAACCGGATTTTCGTAGAGGGAGTAGTCGCGCGTGACCACCGTCAACCCGCTCTGGGTCACGAAGTAATTGCGCCGATCCTCTTCGCGGTCGTAGCCGATCACTGTGCCTTCAGGCAGGTGGACGTCGCGGTCGATGATCGCCCGCCGGATGCGGCAGTGCCGCCCGATGTCTACGTGGGTGAAGATGATGCTCGACTCGACCTCGGCATAGGAATTCACACGCACATCCTGTGATAGGACGCTGTTGCGCACCACCGCGCCGGAGACGATGCAACCGGCCGAGATTACCGAGTTGATGGCCATACCAGTACGTCCCGGTTCGCCAAAGACGAATTTGGCCGGCGGATATTGCCGCTGCCGCGTACGCATGGGCCAGGCCTTGTCATACAAATTGAAAATCGGAGAAACCGAGGCCACATCCATGTTGGCGTCGAAATATGCCTCCAGCGTTCCCACGTCGCGCCAATACAGGGCATTCTGCTTGTTCTCATCGACGAAGTTGTAAGCGGAGATTTTGTAGCGCCCCAAAATGCCCGGTAGGATGTTGTGCCCGAAGTCATGCTTGGAGTTGGGATCCTCGGCGTCTTTCATCAGCGCGGGCAGCAACACGTCGGTGTTGAAGAGATAGATGCCCATGGAGGCATCCACCTTGGTCGGATTAAAGGGCGAGCGAAGGTTGGTGGTTTTGGGCTTCTCCTGGAAGCCGATCACTTCCCCAGTCCGGCTCACCTCCACCACCCCAAATCGCGCCACATCCGCAGGCTCGATGGGGAGCGTGGCCAGGGTTACATCCGCGCCGGCTGCCATGTGGTGATCCAGCATCAACCCATAGTTCATCTTGTAGATGTGATCGCCGGAGAGGATGAGCACATGCTTCGGCTGCTCGGCCCCGATGGAGTAGATATTTTGGTAAACGGCATCGGCCGTGCCCATGTACCAGTTCGCGCTGACACGCTGCATGGGGGGCAGAATTTCGATGAACTCGCCCAACTCCTGGGCCACAATCCCAGTCCAGCCTTCGCGGATATGGCGGTTGAGCGAGAGCGCCTTGTATTGGGTGAGAATGTAGACCCGGCGCAGGTCGGAGTTGATGCAATTTGACAGCGTGATATCGATAATGCGGTAGTTGCCGCCAAACGGAACCGCCGGCTTTGCCCGATCGCGCGTGAGGGGGAAAAGCCGCTCTCCCGCTCCTCCTGCTAGCAGTACTCCGAGTGTGTCTTTCATCGCGTCCCTGCCGTGACCGTGCGCGCTGACGCGGCCCTCAGGCCGGGTAAAGCGCCGTTGCCAACTCTATACCTGAGGTTTGATGCTCGAAAGTCCCCTGCGTTCAGCCCTCCTCGACCGAGATGCGCAAGGAGCGCAGAAAGTGTACATCCTGCGCGTTAAAAGTCTCATCTCCCTGCCCACTTTCGTTGACAGGGGCTTCCAGCTCGGAGACCGGCTGTTGTTCGACCTCGTTCAAGCCAATCGTCGCTTCCAGCATCAGCAGTACATCAAAGCCCTGCTTACGGATGTCCTGCACGACCTCAGAGATCTGCTCGGACTCGGAAACCGATTCATGGATGGCCTCCCCCAGCTGCTGAATAAGACGACGAAGTCGTTGGTTCAAAGAAGTACCCCCAATCGCCCCACCGGGCGCGGTTTTACCTACCTTACTTGTGATGGCGTAGCGGAGCAATCTGAATCAACCGACTGGTAAACTTTTACCATGGAGCCAAAGAAAGTAGGCCGCACGCTCGGCATCGGCGTCCGCGTGGCCTCAAATATGCTCCGCGAACGGGTGGAACGGGCTGCTGCGTCCTCTCCTGCCACTTCCAGGGCGGAAAGCGGCCCTCCGCAGGCCTCAACCCCCAGCCGACCCGTCGTCCCTATAAGCAGCCGGGTCAAAACCGCCAAACGTGGCGCTAAAGCCTTCGGACAGGCCCTCTTAGGGCCATTTACCCACGCCGGCGGCGTGCTGTGGCTGGAGATCACCGGCCTGTTTTTTGCGCTATTTGCCCTCTTTTTTGTGCAAAGTGTTTATCGCGTGCGCGCCGCCTGGCGGCTGGGAAACCCCGAACACACCCACCTGCTTCTGTACTGCGTACTGGCCTTTGTCTTTGGCTGGTTCTCGGTCAGCTCCTTCACCCGGGCCTACCGCAAGAGCAGGCGGGGACCCAAGTTGGGCAACAGCGGGCGATCCTAGAAAATGCGTCGCCCCTTCTACCGGGCACAGGATCTGGACGATTTCGACCCCGATATCGACCTGGGATACCCCGGACAATACCCCTTTACCCGGGGCATACGTTCCACCATGTACCGGAGCCGGCCCTGGACTATGCGCCAGTACTCGGGGATGGGGGACGCGGAGCAATCTAACCAGCGCTACAAATTTCTCCTGGCCCAGGGCAGCGAAGGCCTTTCCGTGGCCTTCGATCTTCCCACCCAGATTGGGTACGACTCCGACTCCCCGTGGGCGGCGGGCGAAGTGGGTAAGGCCGGGGTGGCGATCGATTCCATCGAGGATATGGAGCGGCTTTTCGCGGGCATCCCACTGGCCACGATCTCAACCTCCATGACCATCAATGCCACGGCCAATATTCTTCTCGCCCTGTATGTCGTGGCGGCCCGGCGTTCCGGTGCACCTTCGGAGCAGCTGTCGGGCACGGTGCAGAATGACATCCTCAAGGAGTACATCGCCCGCGGGACTTATATCTATCCCCTGGATTCAGGCCTGCGCCTGGTGGCCGATCTGTTCGCCTGGACCGGCCGACACCTGCCCAAGTGGAATCCTATCTCCATCTCCGGCTATCACATGCGCGAGGCCGGGGCCACCGCCGTCCAGGAGGTCGCCTTCTCCCTGGCCAACGGACGCGCTTATCTCGAAGCCTTGCGTGCGGCCGGCCTCGATCTCGCGCAGTCGGCAGCGCGGTTCTCCTTCTTTTTTGCGGCCCACAATAACTTCTTCGAGGAGGTGGCGAAGTTCCGTGCTGCCCGCCGGCTCTGGGCCCGTCTGTTGCAGGGAGCAATTCGGCGTGGACTCTGGAGCGCTGCGCTTTCATGCTCAGACCGCGGGCTCGACTCTGACCGCGCAGCAGGCCGGAGAACAACCTGGCCCGCACCGCCTTGCAGGCGCTCTCCGCCATCCTCGGCGGCGCTCAGTCGTTACACGTCAACGGATACGATGAGGCGCTTGGGCTCCCCGGCGAGGAGGCGGCCCGCATGGCGCTGCGTACACAACAGATTCTTGCCCGGGAGTCGGGCGTCGCCCAGACGGTTGATCCGCTCGCCGGCTCCTACTACCTTGAATCGCTGACCAACTCCATCGAGCAGGAGGCGCGCATCTACCTGGAGCGAATCGATGCCCTGGGCGGGATGTTGGCCGCCATCGAACGGGGCTGGGTGCAGCGGGAAATTGAAGACGCTGCCTACCGCCATCAGCAGGCCGTCGAAACCGGGGAAATCGTGGTGGTGGGCGTCAACCGCTTCGCCAGCGAGCGCGAAGACTCCCCTTGCCTGCGTAATCAGGATGCCGACGAAGCGGCGGAACGGCGGCAGATCGAGCGGCTACGCGCGTTCCGCGCGCGCCGCGATCCCATCCGCTGGCAGGCGGGTCTCGATCGGGTCACGGAGCAGGCCCGGTCCACCGGCAACATGATGCCGGTGATTCTCGAAGCGGTCGAAAGCTGCGCCACTGTCGGCGAGATCGCCGGAAGCTTGCGCAAGGTCTTCGGCGAATACCAGCAGCCGAGCTGACGACAACTACAGTATGTTCACCGCGCGCGCGGCCAGAAGGGCCACGGTGGCGAAGGAGATGGTGGATTGCACCATCATGGCTACCTTGGCCCAGCGGGAGAGCACCGGCGAATCTGTAGGGGAAAATGCCGTGCTGGTGTTGAAAGCGAGAAAAAGATAATCCACAAACCCGGGAGACCAATTTTCCTTGATCGGCTTCTGGGTCCCAGGAGCCAGGGTCATCTGAGGAAAGAGAAAATCACCTTCGGTGTGGTTTCCGCGGAGATGTCGCGCATGGGGTCCCCCGGCATCCAGACGCCAGTACCAGGTAGCGAAAACCAAAATGTTGGTGGCCCAGAGCGCGGCTGCCGAGCGCAACAGATCCGCTGGGTTGATTCGATGGATGATCAGAGAGCGAACCAGCATGTAAAGCGACCAAAGCATGGCCGCGGTAACGACGCCCAGCACCATGTAGCCAAGGATCTGGTTAAGCGCAAAGGACCCGCGGATCTTGGCGATTACCGCTGGGACCAGGAGTACGAAAATCAACGCTGGCAAAAGCCAGGAGGGCCCGAACGTGAGCGATTCCGGCAGGGACAGATACAGGCCAACCATCGACAAAACGGCGATTACAGCGGGCCACCAGGGCTGACCTGGTTTCAGTTGTTTGTCTGGGGCTTGGGTCATCTTCGCCTCTAGCTTATCCCTTCGCCCCCAGGCAAGGCCGTTCGCGGATATAATTCACACGCCATGAATAAACCAGTATCCGTGTACGTTATGTTGTGCGCGCTCTGCCTGATCCTGCCGTTGACCCTATTTATGAAACATGTCTCCGCCAATGCCGCCGCGCCTGTAAAGCCGCTTCTTGTAGCCACTAACCAGGGTGACCGCGACCTCAGCATCATTGACCCTGTCGCCGCCAAGCAGCTTGCTACGGTACCCGAGGGGGGCATTACCGGCCACGAAGTGGCCACCTCTCCGGATGGGCTCACCGCTTACGTGCCGATCTATGGCAGCTCAGGTGTGGGTAAGCCGGGCACCGACGGCCGGGAAATGGTGGTGATCGATATCCCCAGCCGGAAGGTCACGGGCAAGGTGGACTTTGGCCACGGAGTACGGCCCCATTGCCCGGTTTACGACCGGGCGAACGGCTTGCTCTACGTGACCACGGAACTCGACCAGACGGTGACCATCATCGATCCCAAGACACTGCAGATCGTTGGCACCGTTCCCACCGGGCAAAAAGAATCGCACATGCTGGTTATCTCCCGCGATGGCAAGCGAGGCTACACCTCGAATGTGGGTGCGGGTTCAGTCTCTGTGCTGGATATGGCCGGCCGTAAGACGATCGCCATCATACCGATCTCGAAAGAATCCCAGCGCATTGCCATCTCCAATGACGACAAGATGGTCTTTACTTCGGACCAAACCAAGCCGCAACTGGCGGTGATCGATACCGCCACCAACAAGATCAAGACGTGGGTCGACTTGCCGGCTGTGGGCTACGGAACCTATCCCACCCGGGACGGCCGCTTTCTGTTGGTCACGCTTCCCAAAGCCAACAAGTTAGCGGTAGTAGACCTCAGTAGCCTCAAGGTCGTGCGCACGGTCGATGTTGCCGACGATCCGGTTAAGGTGCTCGCCAGCCCTGATGGCAAGGTCGCCTATGTCTCCTGCTCCAAGGCGAAACAGATTGCAGTGGTCGATCTGTCGCAGTGGAAGGTAGATTCGCTGATCGATGCCGGCGCCGGCGTCGACGGATTGGCTTGGGCGGGTCCGGCACCCCTTGCTGGGCCTCACTCCCATCGCCAACCCGCTCTGGGAGCAAAGCACGCTGGGGAGTAACGGCCGTTAGGGCTTTGTATCAGGGCACAGCTTTAGTCGGGCCGTAAAGGACTAAAAAGGAATTGGGCTTTAGAGTCTGCGTAAGAACTAGAAGAAACACTGCAGATCCTTCCAGTCGCCAAGGCCCGGTAGGGCCGACCGCTAAACGGTTTCTTTTCCAATTCTCACGCAGACTCTTTAGCCCCTGGTGACGGCGCATCCGTACGTAATGCTCGTTCGTGCCGCAAAGAAAAAACCCAGGGGCTGAAGCCCTCATCAATGGGGTTGGGTACGGCCCGACCAAAGTCGTGCCCTGATACAAAGCAAGAGTTTTCCGCAGCCTGTAAAGCCGGGCTCTGACAAAATGCACAGAGCCGCGCCTACCAGAGAACGCTCGCATCGGGCCCGCAACCAGGTGGGTTCCCCATTCAAGCATCGCTTTTGCCTGCCGCAGCATGCCGTTGGGGCTTGAGCGGGATACAAACCCTGACACGAAATCCTCCGCGCGTCCGTGCTACCGTGGAGTGTTAGCCACTTCTGTCCCAAGGAATTAGCCGTGTCCTCTCCCGTCGCTCCTGCCCTGCGCAAGACTGCATTGAATGGTGTCCACCGGCAACTAGGCGCCAAAATGGTCGACTTCGGTGGCTGGGATATGCCGGTCGAGTACTCCGGCATTACCGCCGAGCACATGGCGGTCCGCACAGCGGTTGGGTTGTTTGACGTCAGCCACATGGGAGATATCCAGTTTCGCGGTCCCGGCTCGCTGTCTGCGATTCAGGCCCTTTCCATGAACGATGCGTCGAAGCTGGCCGTAGGCCAGGCGCAATACTCGGCCATGCTCTATCCCCAGGGCACATTCGTCGATGACATCCTGGTGCACAAATTCAGTGAGAACGACTATCTGCTGGTCATCAATGCCGGCACCCGGGAGAAGGACTATCAATGGATTCGCTCCCAGGTGGGATCTTTCGCCGGAGTCCACATCAGTGACTACAGCGACCACTACACGCAGCTCGCCATTCAGGGACCGCGCGCGGAGGAAACGCTGGCCAAACTGACCAAGGTAAATCTGAGCGCGATCAAGAATTATTGGTTCACCTGGGGCACCGTCTGTGGCCTCGCCAACACGCTCATCGCGCGCACGGGCTACACCGGCGAAGACGGCTTTGAGATCTACATACCTTCCGACGAGCCTACCAGCGCCCGCGTGTGGGAGGAAGTGACCGAAGCGGGTAAGGAGTTTGGCCTGCTCGCCTGCGGCCTCGGAGCGCGCAATACCCTTCGCCTGGAGGCTGCCATGGCCCTCTACGGCCATGAAATCTCAGAGGAGATCAACCTTCTCGAAGCCGGCCTGGAGCGCTTCTCCAAGCTCGGCAAAAGCGACTTTCTCGGCGGGCAGGCACTTTTGCAACTGAAGCAGAATGGTGCTCCGAAGCGCAAGCTGGTGGGGCTGGAGATGATCGAGCGCGGCATCGCACGCGATGGCTACAAAGTCTGTAGCCTGGAAGGCGAAGCGATTGGTTACGTGACCAGCGGCTCTCCGTCGCCCTATTTGAAAAAGAACATCGCTCTCGCCTACGTACCGGTGGACCGCACGGCGCTGGGAACGGAAGTAGCGGTCGAAGTACGCGGGAATCTGGTCAAGGCCAAAGTGGTGGCGACCCCGTTCTACCGCCGGGCCAAGAAGCCGGTTGAGGGAAAACCCGCTTAAACTGTATCCGGACTGGCAAATTTGCAGTGGCCTCAAACCTCCCCTGCGGAGCTGATAGAGAACCGCTGCAAACTGTACGATCCCGTAGAATAACGAAGGAGAGCAAGACGGATGGCCTATCCAGCAACCTACCGCTACACGCGGGAGCATGAGTGGATTGAGGTAGAAGGTAAGACCGGCAAAGTGGGCATCACGGATTATGCCCAGAACACCCTGGGCGATATTGTCTTTGTCGAGATGCCCAAGGTTGGCGCCAAGGTAGAGAAGGGCAAGGTCTTCGGCAGCGTCGAGTCAGTCAAGGCCGTTTCCGATCTCTACTCCCCAGTAACCGGCACGGTGATCGCGGTCAACGAGGAGTTGACGACGGCTCCAGAGAAGATCAACACCGACGCCCACGGGGCGTGGATCCTCAAGGTAGAAATTGCCGACCCCTCTGAAGTCGGCCAGCTGCTCGATGCGGCGGACTACGAGAAGTTCGTCAAGGAGGAAACCCACTGAAGCCCAACATTGCTAAGCTAGAACATTTTCACTTCCACGCTGCACGGTCGGGTTCAGCTAAGTGCGACTTTTCCTGAGGAAAAGCCGCGTTAGGTGCGGTTGCCTTGTATACACGAGAAGTGAAAATGCTGTAGCCGCCGCCCAAGCCGTAGTACAGGGATAGGGAGACTCACCATGCGCTACTTGCCAAAATCGCCCGGCGAACGGCTCGAGATGCTCAAGCAAATCGGCGCCAGCTCAATCGACGATCTGTTTTCCACTATCCCCCAGGAATACCGGCTGCAACGGGACCTTGAGGTTCCCCGGCAGATGGGCGAATCGGAGATCGTCGACTACTTTCGCAACGCAGCGCAAAAGAGCGCGGCCGGTTACACCAGTTTCCTGGGCGCCGGCGCCTATCGCCACTACCGGCCTGTCATTATCGATTCGCTGGTGCAGCGGGGCGAGTTCCTGACTTCTTACACCCCCTACCAGGCGGAAATTACCCAGGGCACACTGCAGGCCATCTTCGAGTTCCAGACCATGATCTGCGAACTTACCGGCATGGAAATCGCCAACGCCTCTATGTACGACGGATCGACGGGCGCCGCCGAATCGGTAACCATGGCTGTGCGCATCACCCACCGCAGTGGAGTCCTGGTCGCCAGAACCGTGCATCCCGAGTATCGCGAGGTAATGCAAACCTACGCCCAGCACCATCCGGGACTTGCCGCTGAGACCGTCGGCTTTGGCGACGATGGGCGCCTTGACCTGGCCGGGCTCGAACAGCGCGTCACCGAAGAGACTGCCTGCGTTCTGATACAGTCACCGAACTTTTTTGGAGTGGTTGAAGATATTCCCGCTATCGCCGAGATCGTTCACAAGAAAGGCGCTCTGCTGATCGTCTCTATCGCTGAGGCCATTTCCCTTGGCGTAGTGCGGCCTCCGGCGGAAGCCGATATCGTTTCCATGGAAGCGCAATCCTTCGGTGTCGCGCTTAGCTATGGAGGGCCCTATTGCGGGGTAATCGCCGCCAAGGAGAAATACCTCCGGCAAATGCCTGGACGACTGGTCGGCGAAACCGTGGATAATGAGGGCCGCCGCGGCTTCGTGCTTACGCTCTCTACCCGCGAGCAGCATATCCGCCGGGAGAAGGCCACCTCCAACATCTGCACCAACCAGGCGCTGGTGGCATTGATGGCCACCATCTTCCTCACTGTCTATGGCAAAGAGGGCATCCATGAGTTGGCGTTGCATAACCTGGCCAAGGCCAACTATGCCGCGCAACAGTTTTCGAGCGTCGGTGGTGCGCGGCTGCTCTTCGCCGCGTCTCCACGCTTCCATGAGTTTGTGCTGCAAACCTCCGAATCGCCGGAGCAGCTAAACGCGCAATTCCTCAAGCAGAAGGTCATCGGTGGCCTGCCCCTTGCCCGTTGGTATCCCGAACTGGGCAACGCCAGCCTGTGGTGCACCACCGAACTTAATACCCGGGAGCAGATTGACCACGCCGCCTCGCTCCTGCAGCATGATTCCGAAGCGGCCCTCACCCGAGCTTGAAAGGCTAGCTAATCCTATGGCGCCCCCCAGCCAGCAACTCGAAGAACGCAAGACAGCCGACCGGCCCTTTGAGGGCACGCGCCACAAGGTGCGCGCGCACCTTACTCAAAATGAGGCTCTGGTCTTTGAAAAATCTTCCCCAGGCAAGAAAGCCTACAAGATGCCCCCGCTTGATGTGCCTGAAGTCGATGCTGCAAGCTTGCTGGGAGAGGCGGCTCGGACCGACCTGGGACTGATGCCCGAATTGAGCGAGATTGAGATCATTCGCCACTTCACCCGCCTCTCCACCTGGAACTATGCCATCGATCTCGGCATGTATCCGTTGGGGAGCTGCACCATGAAGTACAACCCGCGGGTCAACGAATTTGTCGCTCGCCTCGAGGGCATCGCCGAAGCTCATCCTTACCAACCCGAGTCGCTCTCCCAGGGGGCGCTCGAGGTCATTCGCCTGCTGCAATCCTGCCTGCTCGATATCACCGGCATGGATGCCATCACGCTGCAGCCGGCGGCGGGGGCGCATGGAGAGTTCACCGGCATCCTGATGGTCCGCGCCTACCATCAGTCCAAGGGAAATCCCCGGACCAAAATCATCATCCCCGATTCGGCTCACGGAACCAATCCCGCTACCGCCGCCATCTGCGGGTACCAGGTGGAGAACCTGCGCTCCAACTCGCTGGGCATGGTCGACGTAGGCCAACTGGAGCAGATCGTCACCGAAGACACCGCTGCGCTGATGCTGACCAACCCCAGCACCATCGGCGTTTTCGAGAGTGAGATTCATAAGATCGCCGACATTCTTCACGCCAAAGGCGCCCTGCTTTACATGGACGGCGCCAACATGAATGCCCTGGTGGGCAAGACCCGTCCCGGGGACTTCGGCGTGGATGTGATGCACCTGAACCTGCACAAAACCTTCTCTACCCCGCATGGCGGCGGGGGTCCCGGCTCGGGCCCGGTGGCTATAAAAAAGATCCTGGAACCGTTTTTGCCCACGCCTGTGGTGGTCGAGGGTACACCCGATCAGGAGGGCCGCCGGACACTGCGCCTGGAGTACGATCGCCCCCAGTCCGTGGGGCGGGTGCGCATGTTCTACGGCAACTTCGGCATGTTCGTTCGCGCCCTGGCTTACATCATGGCCAACGGCCCGGACGGCCTACGGCAGACCACCGAAGATGCGGTGCTGAACGCCAACTACATCCGCAAGAACCTTGAGGATGTGTACGAGCTGCCTTACCGCACCCCCACCTTGCATGAGGTGGTCTTCAGCGATCGCCGGCAGACGCAAAAGGGTGTCAAGACCGGCGACATCGCCAAGCGGCTGATCGACTACGGCTTCCATCCCTACACCACCTCTTTCCCGCTCATCGTGCCTGGAGCCCTGATGATCGAGCCGACGGAAAGTGAATCGAAGGAAGAGCTTGATCTGTTTATCGACGCCATGCGGCAGATTGCCCGTGAGGCGGAGGAAAACCCCGAGCTGGTGCTCAATGCGCCCCATGCCACGCGCATCTCACGCCTCGACGAGGTGTTGGCGGCCCGCAAGCCGGTGCTGCGCTACACCCGGCCGGCTTCCGACAAATCTTGAAAGCAGGAACGATGCCGGCACCTCAATCTGCGATCGCGCAACGCCGTGACGACCTGGAACGGTTCGAGTTCATGATGGGAGCCGAGCGGGGCCGTCTTGCGGTCACCCTCGACATGCTCACCGACGCTTTGATCCTCATCGGCCAGCACGGCGTCTACTGTGCCTCCACGCGCAATCCTTCCAAGCCCGCGCTCGACCTGGAAGCCGTATTGAGCGAAATCGGCGGCGCTAAAGAGCTGATTCAGTCCGTGATGGAGCAGCTCCGGCTGAAGAATGAGAATCAGCTGCCGCGGTAAACGTCCCCGGCTTCCGGTCCTGTTGTATCCTGTAACCTGCGCGCCCGTAGCTCAGCTGGATAGAGCGAACGCCTCCGGAGCGTTAGGTCGGGAGTTCGAATCTCTCCGGGCGCACCAGTTCTACCCCATTGCACAATCCGCAACCAAACCTCCCAGCCTCGTACCGGTTTCCAGTTTACAATTTGCAAATTGGAAATATTTTTGACAAAATATCCACATTGATGCTAGGTCAAGACATTGCAATCTTACTCAAGATCTGCCTTCTGGAGGGACCAAAGATCCTCTCCAAGAAGTTGGCCGATGAGCTTTTTCTCTCCACTGCAGAGGTTTCCAAGTCCCTGAACCGATGCAAGGATTCCGGGCTCCTTTACTGGTCAGACCTGGAGAAGAGGGTCAACCGCTCCGCCTTGCTGGACTTCCTTGCCTATGGGATGAGATACGTCTTTCCGCCCCAGAGGGGGGCGCTCGTTCGCGGCGTTCCTACCGCTTCCGCGGCCGAACCCCTGAAGTCGCACTTCCTGGACGACGGTGAACCGCCGCCAGTCTGGCCTTATCCGGAAGGAACCGTGCGGGGCTTATCGTTCTCACCGTTGTATAAGAGTGCGCCAAAAGCAGCACTGCTCGATCCAAGGCTTTATGAGCTTCTAGCGTTATGCGATGCAATTCGCAGTGGTCGGACGAGGGAACGGGTACTCGCTGTCGAGCTGCTGCGTAAGGCGCTGAATGCCTGATCCAAACCTGCGTCTTCTTGAAGAAGCCGCCACCAAGCTCGCTCCTTTTCTGCGCGAGATTGTTTTCGTTGGTGGTGTGACCCTGGGATTGCTCATTACAGATAAAGCGGCCGCTCCTATTCGCAGTACGGATGACGTCGATGTGATCGCCGAAATCCTGACCTATGTCGACTACATTGCGTTTTCAGAGCGCCTTCGCAAAGCACAGTTCACAGAAGACACAAGCGAGGAGCCACTCACCTGCCGCTGGTTCCATGGAAAGCTGAAACTAGATGTATTGGCGCTCAGTAAAGAGGTTTTGGGATATACCAACATCTGGTATGAAAGCGCACTGCATCACCCAATCTCATTTGTTCTGCCGAGCGGCCAATCCATCAAGCTGATCACGGCGCCTTACTTCCTGGGCACCAAGATGGAAGCATTTCGGGGACGCGGCCAATTGGATTTTCAGGCAAGCCACGATTTGGAAGACTTTGTCGCCGTGATCGATGGCAGAAGCACAATACTCGAAGAGATTGCCGGTTCCCGGGCTAATCTTCGCAAATACCTTGTCGAAGCAGCAAGGAGCCTTTTACGTGAATCCGGATTTCTCGATGTGCTTCCTGGCTTTGTGCTGGATGAGGGGCGAGTACCGTTGATCCTTGAACGGCTCACTCAGCTGACAGGGCTTAAACCCTAAATACAGCCGAAGAACTGAACATGACCGCAATAACTAACGGGTCGACACAAACAAGCTCAATGGGTCGCGGTAGCGGGGGTTTGCTTCTCCAGAGACTGTCCGCTCCCCGGCGTATGAAACAGGGTGACTGCGATTATCAAAACCGAGGCGACCAAAACGATGGCCGCAAGGCACCAGATTGTCATCGGTTTGACCTGTGAGGCGCGTGCCGTTTGCATAAGCAGTGGGAACACCTTTGCTCGTAAAGGGTTGGTTGCGAATCAGTGGATAAAAGGATTTTTTGTTGGCTACTACAACCCGGATGGGATCCCATGCTCCAACTGATATCGATACGCGGCGTCATCAAAATGGCCCTGCGACTCGGCGATCAGGCTATCTTCTCCGATCTTCCAAACCTCGTAGCCGCTGATGCGCACTGAATGCACCACGCGGCAGTGTAGCCCACTGCAAGCTCGCGTAGTCGCACCGGGTCGGAAATCATTGGGTGTTTGAAAGCCGGACCGTTAGCTATCCTTGCGGTACAAGAGGTCGCGCATCGCCTGCCTCCGCGCCTCGTTCGCTTCCATCACGGTTTTGCGCTCGTCGGCGTCCATGCGGCGTTTGGTTGCGGGATCCGCCTGTTCATCGGCACTGCACGCGGGGCAGCGATTGGCGAAACCGGGCTTATCCGGCTTCAATTCAAACTCTTCCGAACACACCACACAAACTTTAATTGGAAAAGCCATAACCCCTCTAGAATAACAATTTGAAGAGAACGATGCATCGCGGGCCCGGCCTACTTTTCTGCCTCTTCGCAGCAGCAGCCGTGCATGCCAACGCTTCGGTTGCACTCCTGATGGAAGAGCCTTACGGCGACTTTGGTGCAGTCAACCCCACTGGCCACGCGGCTGTTTATTTCAATCACATCTGCGCCGACTCCCCCACCGTGCTCCGCCCTTGCCACGACGGCGAGTATGGCGTCGTCATCAGCCGGTACCACAAGATTGATGGTTATGACTGGCTCGCCATCCCCCTTGTCCCCTATCTCTACGCCGTCGATTCGCCGGCTGACATTCCCGCCACGGTGGACAAAGAACAGGTCGCAGCCTTACGCGACGCCTACCGCAAGCAGCACCTGCTTGATCTGGCGCCCGATAACCGCCACGGCGGGTCTCCCAAGGGTGAGTGGACCGAGCTGGTCGGCTCCTCCTACGATCGCACCATCCACGGCTTTCAGGTCGACAGCACGCCGGCCCAGGACCAGCGCTTCATCACCACCTACAACGACCGCCGCAACGTCGGCCACTTCAACCTCCTGTTCCACAACTGCGCCGACTTCTCCCGCGTCGTGCTCGACATCTACCTGCCTCACGCGATCCATCGCAACTTCATCGCCGACCTCGGCCTGATGACTCCCAAACAGGTGGCCCGCTCGCTGGTTGGGTACGGCAAGAAGCACCCTGAGCTCAACATGACCGCCTTCGTCATCCCCCAGGTGCCGGGCAGCATTGCCCGCAGTCACCCAGTCGACGGAGTGGCCGAGTCGCTGGTCAAGAGTAAGAAGTATCTTCTCCCCCTGGTCATTTTCGCGCCCGAGGTTACCGGCGGGGTTGCCGTGGCCTACCTGGTCGACGGCCGCTTACACTTGCCCAAGGGAACTCCGGTCTTCGAGATTGGGGACGAGGAAACGACCAGCGCGCCGCCAAACTCCCGTAAAGTGCTTCCTGTCCCGCCACCTTCCCCAGCGCAGCCCTAGTCCAATGCGTAGCCTCTGTGTGTCCGGAGTCGAACAGCGATTTACGATTTCGAACACGTATTCGGGATTTCGGAAGAGTCCGTCGGGCCAAATTCCTAAGCTTGCCAGCATTGGCCTTTGGCGCATGGATTGCAGATCATGAATTGCAAATCAGGGGCAACTAAATAATCGTCGTGTCTTCTTAGGAGGGTATGCATGGCGCACTTTGAGCGGATAAGAGATGTGGTTTCCGGACCCTTTAGTCCATCCATCATGCAGCAGCGTATGGCTGCCGGGTGGCAATTAGTGTCCATCGAGTGGCGGCGCGAACTACCCGGGGATGAAGCGCCCAGCGAAGGCGCCTTCGAGGAAGAAATCCCCTATGGCTTACGCATCTCCGACGATTGCCAGCGGCTGGAGTTCGATCCCCGGGAGCGCCGGGTGCTCACCCAGATGATGGACCTGGTGGTTCAGGATTTCCCCTTCTCCAGCATAGCCAGCGACCTCAACGAGAAAGGCTTTCGCACCCGCGGCGGGAAGTTATGGAACCAGGTCTCGGTCTTCCAGATGCTTCCGCGGCTGATCGAAGTAGGACCCGGTCTCTTCTCGACCGCGGAGTGGACAGCACGCCGGGAGAAACTCTCTAAGTCGAGATAGCCGCTGAATTAGCTGTTGACCACGTTCAGCTTCACCTGGTTCACCGGAATGGTGAAGGTCTTGAGCGGTACCAGTGCGGCCGTTGGTTCGCGGACGGTGGTCACCGCCTTGAACTCGCAGGTGAGCAGAGTAGGGGTGATGGTGAGTACGCCGTAGCCATGCGTGGATGAGTCCCAGTACTGGATGTGCGGGTTGGCGGCGCGAATGAGCGGATCAAGCAGGTTGGGTGCAATGCCCATCTGTTTCGCCGGCACCGGAGCGCTGGGTAGCTCCACCGTTGATCCAATGTCCTCCGCCAAATTCGCTGACGAAATAGAACCGACCATCAATTCGATACCCACCGGGCTTTCGAAGGGATTATCGAAGTTCCGCTTCAGATAGCCGGCGAGGAAGGTATGCAGATCGCCGGTAATGGCAACGAAATTCTTCACCCCGGCACTGTGAACCGTATTAAAGATCAGGTTGCGCTCCTGCTGGTAGCCATCCCACTGATCCAGGTTGATGTAAACCAGCGCAAACTTCAATTGCATGAGCATGACCTCGTTCGCCCACATCTTCCAGGTGGCAACCGAACCTGTCAGCTGATCCAGAAACCACTGCCTCTGGGTCAATCCGAGCATGGTGCGGCTACTGTCCCTCATCTCGCCGCAACCGAGTGAGAAGTAACGCTGGCCGGCAATATTGCTGCCGCAGGGCGGACCGTCGCGATACAAGCGTTCGTCGGTGACGATCAGATCCATCAACGTGCCGAAGCTGAATTTCCGATAAACCTGGATCGACTGCTCCCAAATCTGCGTTGGATCGAAGGCCACATCGGCCAGGCCGTATTCGCTCCAGGCCTGATTTGCAGCCTGCCGCAGCGCCGCTTGCGGAGTCGTCGCCGTGTTCGGCGCGGTGTTGTTGTCAGGATGGAAATCCTGGTGGCAGTCGTTGGCGAATTCATGATCGTCCCACAGCTGGATATAGGCGAAATTCTCATGCACCGCCTGCTGATTTGGATCGCTGCGATAGACCTGGTACAGGTGGCGATAGTCATCGACGGTTTGCGGAATGACGCCACCGGAGGCGAAGGGGGGCACCGCGCGCACCGCGTTGGTTTGGGTGATCGTTTCGTAAATGTAGTCGCCCAGGTGCACTACGTAATCGACATCTTCGAGCGCCAGGTAGCTGAGGGCCGTATAGTAACCGTTGTTGTAGTCCTGGCAGACGACGTAGCCAATCTTGAGCTGCGCAAGTTCGGCGGTGGCTGCCGGCAGCGTCTTGAAGCGGCCGGCACGGCTGGTCACCAGGTTGTAAATGAAGCGGTAGTAATAGACGGAATAGGAGGCGAGCACTGCGTTCGAGATCGGCAGCTTGACCGTGTTATCCAGCGCAGGATCTACCGGCGCAACACCCTGCACCAGAATCGACGCTGGAGCAAAGGTTTGATCCGACGCTATCTGCCACGCGATCATTCCCCCGGAAGGAGCGCCCATCGCCGTGGGCGCAATGCGCGTCCAGAGCACAATGCCATTAGCCTGCGGATCACCGGAAGCGACACTCTGCGGGTACGTCGTGGCCTGATCCTGTGCGGTGTACTCAGGATTGATGGCAAAGAGAGCCTGTACGTCGTCCGCGCTGAGGCCGCTGAGGTCGGGACTGTTGATAAAAGGTATCTGATGCGGATACGTTTGC
This sequence comes from uncultured Acidobacteriaceae bacterium, assembly GCA_963824325.1. Taxonomy (GTDB): domain Bacteria; phylum Acidobacteriota; class Terriglobia; order Terriglobales; family Acidobacteriaceae; genus PALSA-350. Next base: position 112,562 of record CAWGPA010000004.1, read on the forward strand.
AGAGCCGCGCTGAATATCTTGTGAACCGGTGTAACCCAGGCGACAGCGCCTGCCGTTGCCACCGCGCGAATGAAGTTGCGTCGTTGCATGGGACTAAGATGATCGGTGGCGCCCGAAGTTTGCTTCGCCTTGGAGATCTTCATGAAACTCCTGCTATCGCTTGCCCTTCTTTGCTTTCTTATATTTAGGCCAGCGCGGGGAGCGCAAACCCCGCCCGCGGCTGATCGAGCTGCGGTGGTCGAGGGCGACAACGCCTTCGCCGTTACTCTGTACGGCGAGTTGCGCAAGCAGAACGGTAACCTCTTCTTTTCGCCCGAAAGCATTTCCACTGCCCTGGCCATGGCCTACGCCGGAGCACGCGGCGATACCGCCTCCGCGATGGCAAAAACCCTGCACTTCGCCCTCCCGCCGGCGCAACTGCACCCGGCGATGGGCGCATTGCTGAGCGATCTCAACGCCGCCCACGAGGGATACCAGCTGAGCGTGGCCAACGCTCTCTGGGCGCAGCGCGGCTACAACTTCCTCCCTGACTTCCTCAAATTGATGAACGAAGATTACGGCGCGGGCCTGAACCAGGTGGATTTCAAGGGCGCGACCGAAGCGGCACGGTTGACCATTAACCATTGGGTCGAGCAGAAAACGGTAAATAAGATCACAGACCTGCTGCAGCCGGGTGCGCTCACCCCGGCCACGCGGTTGGTGCTGACCAACGCCATCTATTTCAAGGGCGACTGGCAGAGTCAATTCGACAAGGCGCAAACAAAAGATGAGGATTTCCATCTTTCCCCGGCGCAGACAAAGAAAGCTTCCCTGATGCACCGTGAGGGCCGCTTCAGCTATTTCAGGGGCGGTACATTCCAGGTGTTGGAAATTCCTTACAAGAGCAACGAACTGTCCATGGTCATTTTCCTGCCCAACGATCTGGGTGGTCTGCCTGCGCTGGAACCATCGCTGACCGCCTCCAACACGCAGCAGTGGCTCCGCCAGTTAGCTCCGGTTGAAAAGGTCATCGTGACCTTGCCTAAGTTCAAGACCACGCAGGAATTCGAGCTTGGGGCCACGCTGGCTGCGATGGGGATGCCCCAGGCATTCCAGCCAAGCGCGGATTTCTCCGGGATGACTGGAAAGAAGGACCTCTTTATTTCGGCGGTGATCCATAAGGCTTATATCGACGTGAATGAGGAAGGAACCGAAGCCGCAGCGGCTACCGCCGTGACCATGAGGACGATGGCGATGCGCGCCCCGAACCCGGCGCCGCCACCGGTTTTCCGCGCCGACCACCCGTTCGTCTTCCTGATTCGCGACAACCGCTCAAACAGCATTCTGTTTATGGGGCGGGTAGCCGATCCGACGACTTAAGACACTGATTCACTGAGGAGCGGTGCACGGCAGATGGCAGGGTTAGGGCGGGCGAACAACTACTCCTTAGTATGCGACCTTCTGAGGAAGGCCACGATGCCAAGCACCACCAGGCCGGCGGCGCAAACGGCCTCGATTACCAGTGAAGTGGCGATCAAGAGCTGGGCGGAGCGGTAGTTGCCACCTCCGGAAATGCTGATGCCGCTGACGCTGCACAGCCCGAACGCAAGACTGAAGGTAATGGCGAAAACGGTAGCGAGCTTGGCCAGGTTGGTGGCTTTGTGTGAGACCCGTACCGGCATTGGTGGTGTGCTCATTCGGCGTTCCTGATCGCGGTTGGCTCGATAAAGCAGAGTCTCATAAGATCGGGCAGAAATGCCACTATTCCCGCAACGCAGGCCCACTGGATCAAATTGAGACCATAGATCAGGGGTTGGGGCTTGAGGAAGTCGATCAGCAGCCGCCAGGCGAGATAGGTCACTAGAAAGATGCGGAAGGCCGCACCCTCGAGGTGCGGTTTCTCGTTATAGCGCTGCAGAAGGAATCCGAGAGCACTAAGGAAAAGAATCTCGTAGAGCTGGGTAGGGTGGCGGGGGACACCATCGCCAAAATTGACGCCCCAGGGCAAGCTCGTTGCGGCGCCGTAGGTACCATCCGCGGGGCCTGCGAGAAAACAGCCAACGCGGCCGATGGCGATGCCCAGGCACATTGGCACGGCGAAAAGGTCGCCGGCCCGGTCGCGGATGCCACGCAGGCGCCTGATCAGGCCAACGGCAATCCAGCCCCCAAGTAGGCCGCCGACGGTGGTCCTGCCGCCCGGTAACAGGAAGGTGTGCCAGGTGATATGGAGGCGGAACACTTGCTCCATCAAGCCCAGGATCCGGCTGCCAAGCAGCGCACCGATGGCCGCGGTGGCAATGATGAGCCAGCGCTGGTCGTCCTCGACCATGTCCCCGCTGCGCGCACAGCTGCGCCGGAACAGGGCATAGGCGAGCACATAGCCGAGCGTCTCGAAGATCGGGTGGAGCAGTGGATGAGGGCTCACGGTCACGCCCGGCCAGTGTACCCGTCCCAGTCGCTAACGAACAGGCCAACTATCAGGTTCGCATCAGGGCCGATACAGCTGCCACTTGGTACGGGTGTACGCAATACGAAAGCCTTTGCGTTCAGCATTGCGTTGCGACTGGCTACCCGCCTCCGTCACCATCATGGCTAGCGGATAGCCATGTTCGAAGGCATAATGCATCCGCGCCTCGAGCAAGGCTGCCTGCAGTCCGTGCCGGCGCATTTCCGGTACAGTCGCTGCCCCGGCAAACAGCGCGACCCCGTCATAGAGACTGAGAGCGCCTGCTGCCCCAGCTTGGCCATCCAGCTGGGCGATAAAGTTCACTGTGTGCTCGCGGGCAAACGCCACTGAACCGAATTCGCCAAGGAAATCCGCTAGCTCTGGATGTTCGTGCCCCCAGCCCCGAGCATTGATTCGCACCCACGACGCGGCTTCTTCGACCCCGGCCACGCGTACCGTTACCCCGTCAGAGTGCGCTTTCGCGACGGGCCGCTCCACAGGTTGGTGGAGCACGCTGCTCAGTTCGATGGGCCGGTAACCGCGAGTACACAGTAAGTCCAGCGTCCCGACACCAGCCAGTGGGCTAACCTCATGAACCACAACGGCCCCGCGATCCAGGAAAAAGGCCTCCATGCTGTCCAGTGCAGTAGAGCTTAACGGCTCAAAGAGCCCCAACCCAAAGCTTTGCGTAACCGGAGAACCCACTCCGTCGAAGACGACGTAGGCGCCCGCGCACTCCATCCAGGTAGCACCGCTCTCCGGATGGAGCCGGCCGCGTGCTTCCGCAAATTCCAGGCACGACCGTCCTTCGGCTCGTTCCAGTCGTCGGGAGAGATCGAGATCCGCAAATTTCATTGTGGGTAACGGTACCTAGCTTGTACTCGCCACACAATATCCTCGTCAATATAATCAGCACGCGAATCCGAGGGCCCCTGATGCGAAATACGCTCCTGCGCCGCGCAGGCAAATGGATTCTGGCGACGGTAGTGCTGGTCTTCGTGATCCAGTTGGCAAGCGCCACGAATCCCGCAAAACACCGCAAGATTGTCCTCATTGCCGGTTCCAAGTCCAAGGGACCGGGCATGCACGAGTACCTGAAAACAGCCCGCCTCCTGAAGGTTCTGCTCGACCGGGCCGGTCTCAGAAATGTTGAAACCGAAGTAATCTACGACGGCTGGCCTACCAACGTCGCCGATCTCGACACCGCGGACACAATTGTCTTTATTTCGGACGGCATGCAGTGGTCCCCCTGGAGCTTTACTCCGGAGCGCATTGCCGCCATTCAGAAGCAGATTGACCGCGGCTGCGGCTTCATGATCTTCCACTTCGCCACTTATATACCCTTCCAATTCCAACGGGAGGGCCTAGCCTGGGCCGGAGGCTATGTCGAATACGACGGGCCCAAGCACCCACAGATGTATTTCACGCAAAAGACGCTCACCAGCGAAGTCCTATTCCCAACCCCCGATCATCCCGTGTTGCACGGTGTGAAGCCCTTCAAAGTCACGGACGAGTTTTATTACAAAGCCACTTTCGTCGGAGGAGACCTCGGTATCACTCCGCTGCTCCGCATCCCGGAGCTTCCCGCAGACCCCAAGGCCCTGCCCGGACCGCTTGCCGGTCCCAAGGATCAGGTCACCATGTGGGCCTACGACCGTCTGCCCACACCCCAATGCAAGACGCCCGGCCGCAGCATTGGAGCGACATTCGGCCATTTTTACGACAACTGGAAAAACGACGACTATCGCAAGCTTGTTCTCAACGCCATCGTGTGGAGCGCTCACGTTGACGTTCCCAAAGACGGCATAGAGTCCGTTTGGGCAGACGATGCCGAAGTTGACCGTGTACTCGGGCCTACGCCCACCCCTGTGAAAGACCCACTCGAACCACCGAAATAGCAAACCATCCAGCTCGACGCGAATCTGATGGTCAACACGGTAACCCGCTCATCAAGTTTGTGTAAGCGTTGGATCGCAGCCAAATCCTCTGTTTGGCGGTTGCTAGCCGTAGGAGAGATCCGTGCGCGACGGCTGCGAGCATCTTTGGCGGGTTGGCGGCTCTGGAAAATCGCGCTTAGGATTCTGTAACGGGATATCCTTATGGACGCCTTTCGGACCGCACTTTGCCTAACAAACCAGTTGCAATCGCCCTTGGCGATCTGTATACATGTGGTCACTAACGAAATGCGTGCGACCGTCGATCGCAGGTTGTTAACGCTGCGAAGACGAAGTGCAGACAAACTCGAACCGCGTCGCTGGCTCTCTTGAACAGGTTCGTCATATTCCCCGCCCGGAACTTCCGCACTCAGGTAGGGGAGATTTGGACATCTTGAGTGAGCGAGGCGTCAAATCGATTGGTCAAGGAGACCGAAATTGCAACAACACGATTGGGCTGGAGTTTTTCCGGCAATAACCACCCCGTTCAGGGCTGACCTCACGATTGACTACAAGGCGCTGGAATCGCAACTCGAGAGATTTATTCAGAGCGGCTGCCGAGGCATCGTTGCTCTCGGTTCCCTGGGCGAAGCACCCGTACTAGAAAAAGAGGAAAAGCTCGAAATCCTGACGCAAGCCGCCCGAGTCTTGCGTGGCCGCGTGCCGCTGGTCGCCGGAATCTCGGCCATGGGCACCGCGGAAGCGGTGTCCCTTGCCAAAGCCGCCGCGGGTGCCGGAGCAAATGGCTTGATGGTCTTGCCACCCTATGTCTACCGCAGTGACTGGCGAGAAACGAAAGCGCACGTGAGCGCAGTGTTTGACGCCACTCCGCTCTCAGCGATGCTGTATAACAACCCCGTAGCCTACGGCACAGACATTTTGCCGGAGCAGATCGTGCAACTCCGGCATGAGCACAACAACTTCCATGCAGTGAAGGAATCGAGTGGAAGCCTCCGGCGCATCACGCATCTCAAACACGTCGCTGGTGATTCGCTCGCCCTCTTTGTAGGCATGGATGACGTGGTAGTGGAAAGTGTCGCGGCGGGCGCCGTCGGTTGGATTGCCGGTTTGGTCAATGCCTTCCCTCACGAGACCGTCCGCCTCTTTCGTCTCGCACAGCTGGGCCCATCCAGCGAACTGGATTCACTCTACGCATGGTTCCTGCCCTTGCTGCGTATGGACACAGTGCCCAAGTTCGTCCAGATGATCAAACTGGTGCAGGAAGAAGTTGGCACAGGTTCAGCCAGGGTGCGTCCTCCTCGCCTCGAGCTGACAGGTGCAGAGCGCGAAGAGGTCCTGACTGTCCTTCGTTCGTGTCTCCAGGGGCAACCCGCTTGATGAGACGCGTTGCCAGCTGTCTTGGAGCGTGGATGATGGCCTCGCTCCTGCTCTCGGCTACGGCCAGTGCCTCACCGGCCCTCAACGAAACGCTGAAGCAGATATTTCAAAGCCAGGCCTTCGATGAGAAACACTTCGGGCCCGCGAGGTGGGTGGATGGCGGCGCGGCCTACACCACCGTCGAGCCCTCCACTGCCTTTCCAGACTCGGAGGCAAAAGACATCGTCCGTTATGAAACCGCTACCTCCAAACGAATGGTATTGGTTTCTGCCTCGCAGCTGGTTCCCTCCCCCAACAAAAAGCCGCTGACTCTCGAAAACTACGCCTGGTCTCAGGATAATAAGCGCCTGCTCATCTTCACCAATTCAAAGAAGGTGTGGCGCCGCAATACTCGAGGCGACTACTGGGTGCTTGACCTTGGCAGCGGCAAGCTGCGCAAACTCGGTGGCAGCGCCCCAGAGTCATCGCTGATGTTTGCCCAGTTCTCACCGGATGGCCGCAGCGTCGCGTATGTGCGAGCTAATAACATCTACATCGAAGATATCGACACTGGAGCCATCAGGCCGCTCACAACAGACGGCTCGCAAACTCTGATCAATGGAACCTCCGATTGGATCAATGAAGAAGAGCTCGATATTCGCGACGGGTTTCGCTGGAGTCCGGATGGAAGCTCCATTGCCTACTGGCAATTCGATACCACCGGAGTTGGGCTCTACACCCTCATCAACGACACTGCGGACGCCTTGCCAGTTCTGAAGCAGTATCCCTATCCCCAGGTCGGCACGACTAACTCGGCGTCCCGGGTAGGCGTAGTCGACGTAAAGGGCGGCCCTACCCGCTGGATGCACGCGCCGGGAGATCCGCGGGAAAACTATATCGCCAGGATGGACTGGGCGGGGAATTCCAATCAACTGGTTCTGGAATACCTGAACCGGCTGCAGAACAACAATCGTGTTCTGCTTGCCGAGGCAGACACGGGAAACGTTCGCACCATCCTCGAGGATACCGACCCCAAGTGGGTCGATCTGATGGACTCATTCCAATGGGCAGAGGGAGGCAAGAGCCTGCTCTGGCTAAGCGAACGGGATGGCTGGCGGCATTTATACAAGACCTCAAGAGAGGGTGGTCCGCTGCAACTGCTCACGCCGCAAGCCATGGATATCATCGAGGAAGTGCGCGTGGACGATCACTCGAAGTCCTTCTACTATCTGGCCTCACCTAACAATGCAACTCAGCGATACCTCTATCGCGTATCGCTGGAAGGCGGCTCTTCGCCACAACTCGTCACCCCGGCCAACGAACAGGGCACCCACGGCTATGACATCTCTCCCAATGGGGAATGGGCCTTCCACACCTGGTCAACTTTCGATCATCCACCCGTCACCGAATTGATTCGCCTCCCGGATCACCAGGTGGTGCGCACGCTCGAAAGCAACACCGAGCTGGCGCAAAAGGTTAACCAAAGCCTGGCTTCCACGACGGAATTCTTCCATACGAAGATTGCCGGCGATGTCACGCTCGATGGCTGGATGATCAAGCCTCCGGACTTTGACCCATCCAAAAAATACCCCGTGCTGGTATATGTCTACGGGGAACCAGCGGCCACCACCGTGAAGGACCAATGGGACGGCCAGAGGGCCCTGTTCCATCGCGCAATTGCCCACGATGGATACATCATTTTGAGTTTTGATAATCAAGGGACGCCCGCCCCCAAAGGACGCGCCTGGCGAAAAATCGTCTACGGCGACATCGGGGTCCTCTCTGCCGCGCAGCAAGCAGAAGCCATCCGTGCTTTCGCCGCCGAACATTCCTATGTGGATACTTCACGCATGGCCATGTGGGGTTGGAGCGGCGGGGGATCGAATACGTTGAATCTGATGTTCCGCTCTCCTGGCCTGTTTGCCGCGGGCATGTCCGTTGCTCCCATGGCGGACCAGCGTTACTACGACACCATCTACCAGGAGCGCTACATGGGATTGCCCAAGGATAATTCCCAGGGCTATCACGATGGCTCGCCCATTAACTTCGCCGAAGGATTGCAAGGCAAGCTCTTGATTGTTCATGGTTCGGGAGACGATAACTGCCACTTCAAAGTGACTGAGCTGCTGGTCAATCGACTCATTGCATTAGGCAAGTCCTTCGACTTCATGGACTATCCCAATCGCACCCATGCGATTTCCGAGGGCGAGGGCACATCGCTCCATCTTCATAGCCTGCTCACCCGCTATCTTGAAGAGCACGTCGCTCCTGGCGGCCTGCCTCGATGACTCCGGGTGAAACACCCGGTTACCTCTCGTTAGAGCGCGACGGCAAATCTGATTTTCTGGGCCAACCGCGGGGACTTATCCTGCTGTTCTTTGTTGAGATGTGGGAGCGGTTTTCGTACTACGGGATGAAAGCGCTGCTCATCCTGTACCTGGTGAATGCGCGCCATTGGCCCATGAGCCGTGCCGCTATCTTTTATGGCAACTACACTGCCCTCGCTTACCTGGCTCCGCTGCTGGGTGGCTATCTGGCCGATCGATTTTGGGGCGCCCGGCGATCATTGGTGTTCGGTGGGTCGATCATCGCGTTAGGCCACTTCATCCTGGCACTGGAAGGTACGGCGACTTTTTATCTCGGCGTGAGCCTGGTCATCATCGGCACCGGCCTTTTCAAGCCAAATGTATCCACCATGGTTGGGCAGCTTTATGCGCCGGCAGATGAGCGCCGCGATGCCGGCTTCACTATCTTCTTTATGGGCATAAGCGTCGGCGCTTTCTTTGCACCCCTGGTGTGCGGCTATCTCGGCCAAAGGATCAGCTGGCATTACGGCTTTGGCGCCGCCGGTGTCGGAATGGTTCTGGGGCTTTTGCTTTATCTCTGGGGCCGCGCACGCTATTTGCCCGGCATGGGCTATCCGTTGCCGGCAACGCACCAAAAAGACCACCCACCGGTAAAGATAACCTCGACAGAGCGCAGGAGAATCCTCGCTGTACTGCTGATCGTGTTCTCCACTATTCCCTTTTGGGCGTGTTACGAGCAATTCGGTAGTTCGCTAAGCGTTTTTGCTGATCGACATATTGCGCGCACCCTGGGCCATTTTGAAATTCCGGCGAGCTGGTTTCAGTCCATCAATCCGATCGTCATTCTGCTCTTCGCACCCGTGGTCGCAGGCCTGTGGGAGTGGCTGCGGAAACGTGGTAAAGAACCATCCGCACCGCGCAAGATGGTCTTCGCTTACCTCTTCATCGGGATAGGCTTCGTCTTTGCTACGATCGCTGGCTTCCGTAGCGAAAATCTTGCTGCTTGTCAGTCCCATGTGGTTTGTTTCCACCGATCTCTTCCGATCATGGGGCGAACTGCTGCTCTCGCCCGTCGGGCTCTCCTATATAACGAAGGTTGCCCCGGCGCAGTTCGGTTCGCGACTTATGGCAGCGTGGTTTATGGCGGAAGGACTCGGCAACCTGATTGCAGGCTTTCTCGCCGCGTATTCTGATGTCATCCGTGCGGGACGCTTCTATTCCATTTTTGTTGCCATCGCGGTCGTCTCAGCAATCGGACTTCTGGCCATGGTTCCCTTGCTCAAGCGGCTGACAGCAGATCACGATGATCTCTCCGCAGTAAGCCAGTAGCATCGGATTCTTCCTGGCCTCACTGCAGCGGCTCATTTGAGCATCTGAATGGCTTCCTGCGCGGCCGTCTGAATTACATTCTTCGGCGACTTACTCAGGCTCGCTTGCTGGAGGAAAGGAATGGCCGTGGGGTCCTTACCCTTTCCAATGGAGCGAAGGGCTTCCGCCTCCACGAGGTAGCTGTCATCCTCTTTGTAGCGGTCCTGGAAGAATGATTCAAGAGAGTGTTCATGCAGGTCGCCTAACGCTCGAAGCGCCGCCACACGAACGGCTGATTTTGGATCGAGTGCTCGCTCTCTTAGGAAAGCGATGTCGGCTGTACTCAACGACGGAGATAACGCCTGGAGCGCCGCCCTGCGAACCGCCCAAAACGGATCTTCAGTCGCGCTTTGCCTAAGCGCATCCGATGCGCGCGAGTCGGCCAGGTGTGGTGATAGCTGCGACGCGGCCCACATGCGTCCAATCACGTCATCTTTCTGGAGTTGAAACACGAGTTCTTCGACCGTCTTGGGAAACGTCATCTCCTTTAGAAGGTGATCGCCTTCATCGAACCTTACAAGCAATGGCTTCTCCGCGCATGGAAACTCGAAATGCTCTTCCTGCTTGCGAATCCACACCATGTAGGAATGCTTGCCGGAAGGCGTGGTAATCCCGATGACGACGGGCATTTGAAAAACTGGCACCCACTCGGATGTTTGCTGCGTTTGGGCGACCTTCAAAACCACGCTTTTCGCAGACTCATTCCACTGGTAACTCACATCGAGGACCGGATGGCCAGCCTTATAGACCCATTCATCAAAAAACCAATTGAGATTCTGACCGGTCGACTCGATGATCGCGTTCTCGAGGTCATGGGTATCTACTGGCTGAAATGCATGCTTATGAAGGAAATAAGAGATCGCCCGTCGAAAATCTGCTATGTCCCATGGTCCAGTCCAGCATGGACAGAACCGCCGCCCCCTTTTGGTAGATATGCCGGTCAAAATTGTCGTTCGGATAGTCCCAGCGATCAAAGACGATCGGTCTCTGGTAGCGATCATGGGATTCTTTCAAATATTGGTTGATTTTGTCTTGCAGATCCAACGCACCCTCATCGCTACCCAACTCGTGTCTGCTATAGACGTATTGGAAGTACGTCCCGAATCCCTCGTTAAGCCACGCCTGGCTCCAGTCCCGCATGGTTATCAGGTCACCCCACCACTGGTGGGCCAGTTCGTGAGCCACCAGCCAGTCACTGGGGAAATCTTGATCAGCCTTGGCGTCGTGAATGATGTCATCGCCGATTACAGTGGCCGACGTGCTTTCCGCTCCACCTGTGAAATGCGGAAGAATAATCTGGTCGTACTTCACCCACGGATACGGGAAGCCGAATTCTTCACCGAAAAACTTGATCATTGCCGGCGTGTTGTGAAAGGATCGCCGGGCATCGGGCAGAGTTTTGCGGATACACCCAGTAGTTCACAGGCAAATTTCCCAGGCTGTCTTTCACTTCGACATAAGGGCCTACCGCCAAAACAAACAAATAGGTAGATATGGGTTTTTCCTGAGACCAATGGAAGGTCTTTTGATGTGTTTGGGGAACTTCCGTCACGCTTACCAGCCTGCCATTGGAGATGACCTGATCGCCTTTGTCGGCGGTGATGATCAGGTCGCTCGTGGCTTTGTCGTCAGGATAATCGTAACTGGGAAACCAGTGGCGAGCTCCCTCCGGGAAAGACAGCGTGCTGGCCAGGCTCGGGTGTTCCGGCGTTGCTGACTTGAACGTCAAGCCCAGGTCATAGCCCTCGTGCATACCGTACTTCTGAGGATCGACGTGAGGATCATCTTCACGGTAATAGACGACGAAAGATAACTGCTGGCCATATGCGTAGGGGTGGGGAAGATAGACCGTCAAGGAAGTGTCGGTCTGCACAAACCGCAAAGGTTGATGCGTCTCCGATTCAACCTTACTCACGACAAACGTTTCAGCATCCAGCACACACGTCGAAAAGTCGTCGCGCAACGGCTTGAGACTGACAGTCGTATCACCCCAGAAAGATCGTTTGGCCTTGTCAATGGTCAGATGAATCCGGTAATGCAGCACATCGTAGTCGTGACTACGCTCGTAATGAACTGGCCGATTGTAGACGTTGACCTGCTGGGCCTGCAAAAGTCCGCCTGATAACCACACCGACACAAGTGCCAAAATTAAGAATTTTAGGGACATTTTGTTTGCCTTGCTGTGGCCACGAGAGCCATACCTTTCAGCTAATGTGTCTGTGTCGCGCCTACTAGAGCAACAAACTCGCTACGCTTGCGCAGAACAGCCCAAAGTAATCGGCCAGCGCTCAAGATGTTATTGTTGCTGCGTCTCTCCTTTGGAGGCCGCGAGCATCTGCCGCATGACAGCGTCCTGGGGAAAAATCTCCAAATAGTGGCTCATTGCCGTCTGCGCATCTCCATACTGCTTCCGACGAATTAATAGAAGTACGAGCGATCTCTGCAAAGTTGGATTGTACGGATCCTGCGCAACCGCCCTTTGTTGCTCTGCCAGAGCCTCGTCACTGCGGCCAAGCTTCTCCAGCGCCTCAGATAATAACCCGCGCACCGCAGCTTGCCGTGGATCAAGTGCGAGAGAACGCTGAAGATGATCGACCGCCTCAGCAAGCTTTCCGTCTTTAAGAGCTTTGCTGCCGAGAGCGGCCAGCACCAGAACATTGTCGGGATCTGTCCCTTGCAGTTGATCCAGAACCTTGAAATAGGGGGTTACATATTGAGCGTTGTAAGACGCCAGTTCCGAGTACGCCTGCAGCAAGGTGGGTAGCGAAGGCGGAACACTCTCTTTGCCGGGGGCAGGATCGAGATGAATCAGGTCCGGCAGCTCGGTCGTAGTTTGCTGAAACATGACATTGGGAAAGGGCTCGTCCGGCCGTGCAACAATACGATGGTTGGTCAGGCTGGTGTGAGCGATGAACTTTACATCTCGTTTCTGCATGTGGCAGCCAATGCAGTTATCTTTCTCCTGCTGGCGGGCAGCCTGCGATAAACGGCAACTTTGCTCCGTATGACAGGTAAGGCATCGCTTGTTGTAATGGGCCGGCGCTTGTTCCGTAGTGGTCTGCACATGCGGATCATGACAGGTAATGCAACGCAACCGGCCTCCGCTGGCCCGATAACACTTGCTCAACGTCATCGAATAATAGTGCTGCAAGTGGTCTGACTGGGGAGGCGAATGACGATCAGGAGGCACCATCATAATGGCGAGCGTATTGTCCAGCGGAACTCCCGCGCGGATATCCTGATAGCTTTTCCCAGGTTGCAGAACACGATCATCTCCGAACTCGTGGCACTGCATGCAGACATTGTTTGCCAGCTCCGGGGATAGCCGAGCCGGATTCACAATGAAGGGATTCTCCCCACTCACGCTCCTGCCACTCTTTATGTTCTCAACATGCTTGGCCCCTGGACCATGGCAGTTTTCACAGCCGACCGCCAATTCGGAGAAGGCTACGGTGCTGTAACGCCCATTCGTGCCGGGAACCGGATTAGCTCGACCACTGTGACAAAAAATGCATCCCTCCAGGATGGGACGACTGAAAGAATAATCGGCGTATTCGTAGCCCGGGGATGACGCCCAGGTCATCGGCTTCGTGTACAAGGTCAGGGGAGCTTCAAAGAGGTAGTCATCGCGGCGAACGATGCCTCCAATGGAATTCGCGCCTGATCCGACAAGCCATTGGACTTGATGAGTATCGCGAAACTTCTCTTTCCCGCTGGGATCCAGCTCAAATTCGCTTTGATAGAGCTTGCCATCGCGCGAGTACACCTCATAATGACGATTTAATTTCTGGTCGAAATACTTCGCGGGAATATGAAGCTGCTGCAGGAGCGCGGGCGTGATCTCGGACATCGATCGGCCCATGTCTGTCCGCATGTATTCGCTGTAGATATCCCGGTGACAGGACGCACACACGCGAGAGCCAACGTAATCTTTTTTATTGCCCTCTAAAGGTGCCTGAGATGGAAGGGCAGGTGCAGCAGCAACCGGATTGCGAAGAAAGAGGGACAGCAGTAACAGGGCCAACAACCGAGCCCACAATCCTGGCCGCATCGCGCGGAGAATGGTTTGCGCATGGCACGCCGGTCGCAAGTTCGGAAACCTCATCTACAGTGGCAGGAGCGCGTTACTGGAAATTATGCACCCCTGCCACGCTGGCCTCGTCTAGAAAAGAAACTTCAGGGCCAATTGAAGTTCCCGGGCGGTACTGGCGGTGTAGTTGATCGTGCCGAATAAGGGGCCCGAGTTGTAGTCAGTGTTGGGTGTGCCGAGCACAGGATGGTTCAGCAGGTTAAAGGCCTCCGCGCGGAACTCGAACTGACGTTCCCCTCCGATCGGGAATGTACGGAACAGTGAGGTGTCCAGGTCAAAGTAGCCATTGGTACGGAGGGAATTCCGGCTCGCCGTGCCATACGTGTAACCCGCCGGAACAGCGTATGCGGCGGTGTTGAACCACTCCGAAGGCTGCTTAGGACCGCCGGGATTACCGACCAGATCCATGTGCTCATAGCCGCTGTTTCCGGTGTTGGCAATATCGCTACTGATGACCGGTGTGAAAGGAGCTCCCGAGTGCGCAGTAAAAATATTGTTGATTTGCCAGTTCCCCAGAACGTAATCCAGGGCGCCATGGCCTGTCGAAAACTTCTGCCCTCTACCCAATGGCACCTGGTAAAGCGTACTCAGGGCAAGCACATTGGTGAGGTCGAATCCTGCTACGGAGTAGCTTCCATAGGCAGCTGGCGCGTAGGGATCCTGAGGGACACCGCCTTCCGAACCATACCAACCGTCGGTGCCGACATTCATCGCTTTAGACCACGTGTAGGCGACGGAATACGACCAGCCCTGGGAAAACCGCCGCACAAGCGAAGCCTGCAAAGCGTTGTAATTTGCGTAACCAGCAGCGTGGTCGTAAAGGGTTGGAGCGGCATAGGGATAAAGCGAACGCGATTGCGGGTCGCCTGGGCCGGGAGTGAGCGCGGTATTGTAGAACCCGCCTACGTCCAATCGATGGGAGACCATGCCGACATAATTGACGGTTGCCACCGTGTTGCTGTCCAGTTCCCGCTCCACGCCAAAGTTCCACTGATCTGACATGGGGTTCCTTCTGTGCGGGTCATAGAAGAAGGTCACCTGGTTGAACGGGGTTGCAGCCGGAAGAAGCCCGCCGGCACCGCCTGTTCCGAATGGGTCGATCGCCGTGATCGTCGGCGTGGCAGATGTCGAACTCGGCAAATTGAGGTTGCTGGCAGCTGCATAACCCACATCCGGCCAGGTTCCTACAATGTTCTGGCCCGTTTGCGTATAGGCGGCCCAGTTGTCGTACACAATGCCGAACGCGCCCTTTACGACAGACTTGCTCCCTAACTGGTAGGCAAAGCCAACGCGGGGGCCAAAGTTGTCATAGTTGTTCTGCGCAATTTTTCCGTTTGGAGAAACGACCACATGGTCGGGCAATACGCCGCCAGGGATACAAGGTGCAATACCGGCCGAGCTACAGGAGGGCGGCAGCTTCTGAACCACATAGGTACCGTTGGCGAAGTCGTAATCGCCGATGGACTCGCCGCCGTGAAACTTCGTCAAACTGTCCTTTCCTATCGGAGGAATGAACGTGATGTCGTAGCGCAACCCGTAATTCAACGTCAATTTCGAGGTGACTTTCCAGGAGTCCTGGGCATAAAAATCAATCACACCGCCGAAACGGGTGCCTACCGCATTGTTTGACAACTCATATCCATTCGGCACACCCAGAAGAAAAGAAGCCAGGGGCGAGCCGGCGTTCACCGTATCCGCCGGATTGGGATCCGCCGTGTTCTGGGCGGCAAACATTTCGATCGGAAATGCAGTGGTGGAAGCGAAGGTCATCGTCGTGAAGCCTCCGCCAAAATGCAGGGTATGAGTCCCTAACGTTTTCTCCACACTTCCGCTGTACTCCCAGCTATTCGTGAGCTCGTTGGTGTTGACGTAGTCACCCGGGTTCGTGGCGTAGCCGCTAATCGACATTGCCGGAAGCACGACGTTGTTTTGCGATGCAACCAGGCCGGTGGTAAATGCCGGATCAAAATTCAGAGTCTTCGCAATATCCGTAGTGTCCTGGGTAAAGAAATTCTGCGAAGTATTCGGCATAGTGGTGTGGGAAAACTGCCCCTGCAGAACAAGGCTGGGGGTGAATACATGCGTATAACTGGCGCCCCAATTGCGTGCCGGCAGCAAGGTTGTTGAAGGATCGTTGGGAAGGCCGGCGGACGCTACCGACGTGCTGTTTAACGCGCTGTACCGGAAAAACGCCGAATCATTTGCCCCTATCTTCTGGTCGACGCGAACCGTCCATTCATTCTGGTTCTGCGTCAGGGGAGTGGTATCGAGTGCGTTGTCTCCCGAACTGTCAAATACGTTACCTGCCTTCGGGTAGGCAAACGCGGCATAGGCAGTCAGATTCTGCTGAATCAGAGCCTGCGGAATCTGGTTACCGGGGAAGGGATTGCTGATGTACTGGCCGGGGTTAGCCGGATCGGGCCGCGTGGAGAATGGGTTGTAGATCTGCGTAGGCCAGTCGCTCAAATCTCCCGCGAGCTCGGTAGGGGTTGGAACGTGCAGCGGAGTGTTACTGATCTGAGAGTAACGGAAGCCTTGATAGGCACCGAAGAAGAACGTCTTGTTCCTGCCGTGATAGAGCTTGGGAATGATGACTGGGCCGCCGATTGAGCCGCCGAACTGGTTCTGCGTATAAGGAGTCTTAGGCACGGTTGTGGGAAGAAAAAAACTACGGGCATCGAAAAGGTCCTTGCGCGCGTATTCCCATGCCGATCCGTGCAGGGAGTTGGTGCCGGATTTTGTCGTCACGTCAATGACGCCACCCAGCACGCTGCCGAACTCGGCGCTGTCGGTATGCGAGACGATCTTGAATTCTTGTATCGCATCGATAATGGGCGGCACCGCATAGGTGCTGATAAACGCCCCGTAATTATTTAGACCATCGGTAAAGAAATAGTCGCTGCGGCTGGTCTGGCCATTGACGTCGGGAAATAGCTGCGTGGAACCAACGGCCGCGGAACTCAACCAGGACTGGCCATTCTGACCGGTGTTGACCGGCGATACGCCGGGCGTGAGGATAAGAAGCTCGGTGAAATTGCGGCCGTTCAGCGGAAGATCGTTGACCTGCTGTGTCGAAATCACCGTGCCCAGGTTCGCGCCGGATGTCTGCAGCTGCGGATTCGCCCCCTGCACCGTCACCGTCGAATTTTGCGTTCCAACCACCAGGGAGAAGTTAATGGCGGCAACCTGGCTAACGGCGAGCGTCAGACTCGGTACCTGCTTTGGCCCGAAATTGTTCGCAGTCGCCTCGAGTGAATACTCCCCCGGCGTAACACTGAAGAAGGAATAGGCTCCGGCGTTGTTGGAAACCGTTGTGTTCTGGACCGACGTCTGAATATTGCGCAGGACGATTTTGGCTCCTGGAATCGCCGCCCCCGAGGAATCGGTGACGATTCCATTCACGGTAGCCGTGGACAACTGCGCGAAAGTCCTTCCTGGCAAAACAAAGAGAAGCACAGCGAATAGGGCCGCAAAAGTCCCGACCTTCTGTAGGTTTCCTTGGGTACATCTCAGAGCCTTCATCTGACCTCCAGAAATAAATCGACTGATTAATGGGCTCCAGCTTCGTAACGCCGGGGAGCGGCTTGCTATGGATGGATGGCCTGAAATGTATGAACGGTTTGACCGAGGGGGCCCTATTGCTGAGGTTCGATCACCGCTCAAATATCGATCTGGATGCCGGGCCTTTCCTCAAGACCTGCATTTCAAAATCATGAATCTGGAGATGTGTATACACGATACCATACAATCGATGCAAGGAAATTATCCCGGGTATCGCCCTCTGCTTATTTCAGGCGGGAACAATCTCTGTCCCATCGGCTAAGATCTGAAAACGCAACATCTGGAGAATCACCATGCAACGGAGAGACTTTTGCAAACTATTCGCCGCCGCCGCGGCAACGTCATCCTTCCCGTCCTCCGCCCGGGCGGACGGTGCGCCACAATCAGGCGCCGGCAATGGATTTGACTCCTTGACTCAGGACTACGCCGAATTTTGCGCGATGCCCGCTTCTCAAAGAGAGTTTTACTTCTTCGATGGGAAGAACCTGGTTAAGGAAAAGCTCGACGAGCAAGCATGGCAGCCATCCAACGCGCACTACCCCAAGGATCTGCCCCTTCCATCCGGCTTTTGGGATGGCACTCCAGTAGAGTCACCCATCGCCAATGTAGGCGGTGAAGGCCCATACAAGCCCACTTGGGATTCCCTGCTGCAATACGAAGTACCGGAGTGGTATCGTGACGCCAAATTCGGCATCTGGGCGCATTGGAGTCCGCAGTGCGTACCCGAGGCCGGTGACTGGTATGCGCGTGGGATGTACTCACAAGGCACAGATAGTGTCGATAATTCCGACGAGGACAAGCAGTATCAATTCCAACTGGATCACTATGGGCATCCGTCGCGGTTCGGCTACAAGGATCTGATAGCCCAGTGGACCATGCTTAACTGGCAACCGGAAGAACTGATTCAGCGCTACAAAAAAGCCGGCGCTCGCCTGTTCATAGCGCTGGCCAACCATCATGACAGCTTTGACACCTGGAATTCCAAACACCAGCCTTGGAATTCCGCCCATCTTGGGCCGCATCGCGATGTTATCGGCGAATGGGCCGCAGCCGCCCGCAAGCACGATTTGCGTTTCGGCGTCACGGTGCATCAGGCTCGCAATTGGTGGTGGTTTCAAACTTCGCATGGCGCCGATAAAACCGGTCCACTGGCAGGCGTACCGTACGACGGCCGCCTAACTGCCGCCGAAGGCAAAGGTCAATGGTGGGATGGGCTTGACCCACAGCGCCTCTACGGCGCCAAACACCCGTACAACGCGCTGCCGGCCGTTTCGTACGTGAAGAACTTCTATGATCGCACCCGCGACCTGATCGATCAGCATGATCCCGATTTGCTCTATTTCGACGATGTCTTATTGCCACTGGGCTGGGGCGGCATGAACATCGGTTCTTATTACTACAATCACAATTTGAAGACCCACAACGGCAAAATGGAGGCCATTCTCAATGTCAAGAGGGTGCCCGATCGACTGGCCAAGGCCGTGGTCGCCGATTACGAACGCGGCATAACGAATCAGATCATGCCATACCCGTGGCAATCAGAAACCTGTATTGGGGATTGGCATTATCTGCGCAGTCTATACAACGAGCCCGGAGAATTCGGCGGTTACCTGCATCCGCGCGACATCATCCACTGGATGATCGATGCAGTGAGCAAGAACGGCACGTTCATTCTGAATATTCCAGGCAAACCCGACGGGACGATCGACCTCAAAGAAATCGCCGTCCTGGACAAGATCACAGACTGGATGCAGGTCAATGGCGACGCGATCTACGCTACGCGGCCCTGGAAAGTTTTCGGCGAAGGACCGAACATGAAAACTCGCGAGGGCTCCGACAAAGGAGGGGGAAACCAGACCGGCGTAAGCGTCAGTGATCTTGGAGCCACGGACATTCGTTTTACACGGAACAAGGCCAACACCGTGGTTTACGCAATCGCCCTGGGCTGGCCCAAGGATGCGTTTGTCGTGCGCTCGTTTGGAACAGACGCTGCCACCAAGCCGGCAAAAGTCGAGCACGTTCAACTGTTGGGCACGGAGGAAAAGCTCACGTGGAAGCAGGCCGCGGACGGCTTACGCGTAGAACTGCCAAAACATTACCGCCCTACGACCGACTACGCGGCAGCATTGAAAATATTTCTGGCATGAAAGTCAGTTCGCTTTGGCGTTGATTCAAAGCTGCTGGGACTGATTGGATCGACAAAATGGCTTGCCGGAACTTATGACCGCGCGTGTACATAGGGCTGCCTATGGATAATCCCTTTGCCCTGCTGGATGGTCACAACCTCGTCTGCGGCCACGGCGTGATAATTTTCAACCTTGCCGTCCGGCCATCGAATGGATAAATCAGTCGAGCCTGCACTGCCAAGACCAAAGTGCAGACGGAAATCACTTTGCGACATATATGAGCCGCCGCTACGAACCTCGTCCATCTGGCTGTGTCCGCCTGACGTCACAGTGATTTGGGCACCGATCGCGTCTCTCGAAGTCTCTGTCAATGCGCGTATCAGAATCGAGTTTCCCAACCGCGGGCCGAAGTTCTTCAGCAGGGAAACTCCCTCGGCCATGTTGACGATGACGATTTCCTGCTGCCCATCGTTGTCCAGGTCGCCGACGGCCAGTCCGCGGGATGAGTGCTGCGCGACGATGCCCGGTCCGGCGATGGAGGACATGTTGAAGAATTGCCCGTCCCTCCGATTCCAGAACAGCAACCTGGGCTGCTTGAACGATTCTCCAGCCTGGTCATGATCCACTTCAGGGTAGACATGGCCGTTGGCGACAATCAGATCCGGCCAGCCATCGTTGTCGAAGTCCAGCGCAGACGTTCCCCACCCCACGTACTTTGCGCTCACCGCGAGACCGCTTTCTATTGTCTTGTCAGAAAAATTGTTCTTGCCCCGGTTGCGATAAAACGTAGGGGTGTCGTCGGCGAAATTCGTCTTGAAGATGTCCAACATACCGTCATGCATAAAATCTGCCGCGGCTACGCCCATGCCGGCCTGTTCGGCTCCATCGTCGCTGTAAGCGACGCCCGCCTGCACACCGATCTCTTCAAATCGCTTCCCTCCCAGATTGTGGTAGTAAAGGCTCGCCGTCGAGTCGCACGCGACGTAAATATCCGGCCAGCCGTCGTTATCGAAGTCTCCCACCAGAGGGCTGAAGCCGTAATACAGCTTCGCTGTTGTGACATGAAGACGGTCGGAGACATCGATAAAATGACCTTGTTTATCGTTCTCGTAAAGCGAGATGGTTTCCCCCGGCAGGCCCCGCGGTCCACACATCACGGGCAGGCCTTTCCACTGGCATTCAGACTTTTCTCCGGGATGCGGCGTCTGCCCCAGGTCGAAGTCAACATAGTGAGCTACCACCAGGTCCAGAAATCCATCCCGATTGAAGTCGACGAAGGCACATCCAGTGCTCCATCGCCTTTGCGTCGTGGCAAGTCGTCGCTCTTTTGTCTCGTCGCGGAAGGTTCCATCTCCCTGGTTGTGATACAGAATGTTCTGTCCCCACTGGGTTACGAAGAGATCGACGTGACCATCGTTGTCGATATCACCCGCACATACTCCCTGTCCCCAGCCCTCGGCATGCGTCAGACCCGCTTTTTTAGTAACGTCCTCAAATTTCAAGCCGCCCAGATTGTGATAGAGAGAAAAAGCAGCAGGCACAGTTTTATCCGCCTGCAAGTGGCCGCCATTCACCATAAAAATGTCGGGCAGCCCGTCATTATCGTAGTCGACGATAGCAACGCCCTGGCCTGTCGATTCGATGATGTAGAGTTTTCCTCGCACCGATCCGGAAGTATTGACGTTCGTCAAATTCGCTTCCGCCGCTATGTCTCTATAGTCGATGGCCGGAGCCTTCACTCCGGATGGCAGCGGTTTTGCGGGCACAGCGACTCCGCCGCCGGTAGCCACTCCCATTTGCGCCTGAGCACGGCTACTCACGTAATGAAGCAGTACGATCATGCAAACGATAGGAAGGAGTCCATGCGGAGTGAGCGTGCAGGGGCGATTTTCCATCATGACGCGAATTGTAGCTTGCGGGGTGTCGGCCTGGAAGATCCGTGATCCACACCTGGACAGATCGCAAGTCCGTTGCTGTTGGAACCATGGGATCATATGATTGGAGTTCAACTGAAGACACTTTCTTTTGGATGTCAATGAGGTGCTGTCTGGGATCCTGGTCTGGGCGATGCCCCAAAACGCGAGGCCACTCCCCGCGGCACGCGTGGATGAAATCACGGGCACTTGTGCATGGCAGATTCCCATCGTGGACACTCATGTGCATCCTGGCAATGGCCAGCCCTACCGGCGCACTGTCGGCACAATCTGCTTCGAACTGTCAGGCGTCTCCCGAACTGGAAAGCGCCATACAAACCCATCCCTCAGCGGATGCATACGATGCGTTAGGGGTCTACTTCGGGGGCAAACATGAGTATTCCTGCGCTATCTCCGCATTCCAGTCTGCGCTTCGTCTGGCGCCGAGCGCATGGGAAAGCCATTACAACCTGGCGATCGCGCTCAATTCCAGCGGGAACCCAAAGCGCGCATACGAGGAGATGGAGAGTGCGTCGCGTCTCAACCCAGGGGCGCCGCAGATCCATCTGGGCTTAGGTTTAGTGCTCAGTAAGCTGCAGCAACCGGACGCGGCAATCAACGAATTCCAGGCAGTTCTCAAGGCTGATCCAAAATCGATTCCAGCGCTCGACGGAGTTGCCAAACAACTGACCGCAGAGAAGAGATACTCCACGGCGATTGACTCACTGCGAAATGCCCCGCCCAATGAAGAACTGCAAATGGACCTGGCAATCGCCTATTCCAGAAACGGTGAACGGGACAAGGCAAGCCAGGTACTGTTGGCGATGGTGAAGGCGAATCCGGCCAATGAGCATGCCCACGTCACCCTGGGGATCGTATACACGCAACAATCCCGCTATCAGGAGGCGGCAGAGGAATTTACGGCGGCGCTGCGTCTGGATCCCACAGATGACCTGGCCCGCGTATCGTACATCAAGACATTAATCATTCTTAGACAGTACGCAGACGCATTACCCGCCGCGCAGGAATATCTTCGCCTGCAACCGCACGGCTTCGATGCCCTGGAGCTTGCCGGCGAGGTACAACGCGGACTGGGCAGTTATCCGGAGGCAGAAGCGCTGCTCGAGCAGGCGGTCGCCATTAACCCCAATAGCTATAATGCCCGCTATTTTTTGGGGGTCGTGTTAGCGAAACTCGATAAGCCGGCTGAGGCCCGGGTGCAACTGGAGAAGGCGGTACAGCTGGATCCCACGGCCGGCGAAGCTCACTTCCAGCTTGCCGGCGTTCTTCGGTCACTAGGGCAGGAGACTCAGGCCCGCGAAGAGCTGAAAATCGTGCAGCAAAAGAAAGAAGAACGCATAGAACAGGATGTAGCCATTACACAGGCCAATGAGGCCAATCAGTATCTGCGGTCAGGAGACCCCCAGAAGGCTACAGAAATGTATGAGCGATCCATTGCCAAGGATGCGAACAACACCCGAACCTATTACGATCTCGCCCTGGCTCTGGACCGGCAAAAGAAGTACGGTGAAGAACGGCAGGCTCTCGCGAAAGCCATTGAACTGGATGCAAAGTTCGCCCCGGCACATAACCAAATCGGCCTTCTAGATTTGCAGGCGGGTAAAACCGCCGAGGCGGAAAACGAGTTCAAAACCGCCATCGCGCTGGATCCCCAAAACGTCGAAGCCCAGAACAACCTGGGCGTGTTGTGTGCGCGGCTTGGCAAGACCGCGCAGGCCGAGCAGTTGTTCCGCCAGGCTTCGCAAGACAACCCTCAATACGGAGAGGCTTTTGTAAATCTGGGTTTGGTCCTGGCAAGCGAATCGCGTTTCTCTGAAGCGGAGCAGGCTTTGCGGAAGGCAGTAGAGCTCGATCCGAACCGCATAACCGCTCTCTCCGCGGAGGGGATGGTATTGATGCGCCTAAACCGAGACGACGAGGCCATTGAATACTTCCGCAAGGTTTGCACTCTCGATCCCAATTCGCCGGGGGCGCATTTAAATCTTGGCACCGCGCTTGCCTCTGCTCATGCGCACGACTGGCCTGGCGCAATCACGCAGCTGCAGGAGGCACTGAAGGTTTGTGGAAGTTGCAGCCTGGGGCCTGAGCTACATAAACAACTCGGACTGATCTACTGGCACTCTGGAGATCTAGCAGACGGACGCGCAGAACTTCTAAAAGCTCAGAAAGTGTCTCCGGGCGATGAGGAAGTAAAGAAGGCCCTGGCCGAGCTGCCACCCCAATAGGCAGCGTTGAACCTGGCAGTTTGCCCTTGCCGCCATGACTATGCGCATGGAGAATACGTCCATGCGCCGTGACAGAGTTGAATTGTTTTGTCGTATCTTGCTTTTCGTTTGCGGCGTTGCACTGCCCTTGGCTGCACAAGACATCGATTCCGTCGTTACTGATCAAAATCGCAGCGTTCCCACAATTGCCGAGGAGATCAAAGACCCTGGAGAGCGGGCAGCCTTCCTTGCTCTGTACAAGACACAAGACCCGAAGAGCGTGCAGCCGCTGACCCGGACATTTCTTCAGCAGTACCCACAATCGGCATTTCTGGCAACCGTGTATGAGCGAGCGGCGCGCAGCAGCTTTGACCTGGGAGATCTCACCACGGGCCTGAGCTTTGCCCACCAGTCTCTCGCTCTATTTCCGGAGAATCCGCTGCTGCTGGTCGCGGTCGCGGACGTACAGGCCCGCACGGCCCATCCGGAAGCTGCGCTTGAGAGCGCCAAGGATGCACTCGATTACCTTGATCGCTTCGCTCGCCCGAGCGCCATCTCCGTAGAAAGCTGGCCGAACATCAAACGAATGCAGCAAGCTACCGCATGGTTTGTGATTGGCCGTGTCCAAATGCTGCAAGCATTAGCCGCTCCAGCAGGCACAAATCAGGATGCGCTCGTCAACCAGGCCACTTCTTCCTTGTCGCAGGCATCCGCTCTCAACCCCGACGACCCCGAAATTCTTTATCTTCTCGGAATCCTCCATCTCGCCGGGCATAATTTGCCGGAATCCATGGCAGATTTTGGCGCAGTCTATAAGCGGGGAGGAGAACTCGCTCTCAAAGCACGTGCGCAGTTACTCACAATCTACAACTCACAAATTGCGACAACGCCGAACATGCACATTGACTTCGACATGTTTCTGATCAACTCGCAGAAGGCGCCGCCCTCCGTTTCTCCTCAACCCTCCGTCGTGGCCGGCCAATCGGCGGTCCAGCTTCCGGGCTATGCCGGCTCCGCCGCCTGCAAGCTGTGTCATGCGGACATATATGAACAATGGACGCAGACGGGCATGTCGAAGATGTTGCGGCCATACCAGCCGCAAAACGTCATTGGCGATTTTGTCAGGAATAACGAATTCTATGCCGGCGACGATATAACGTATCTTTACGGCAAGCTCCGGATCATCCCCGCGCCCGACCGAAAACTATTTGCCCGCATGGTTCTTCAGAACGGCCGCCACTACTTTGAGATCAAACAATCGGACGGCCAATGGCACACGTATCCGGTCGATTACACCATCGGTTCCAAATGGCAGCAGGCGTATGCCACGACACTGCCTAATGGAGAGATTCATGTCTTTCCCATTCAATACAGCACACTCCAAAAGAAGTGGGTGAATTACTGGAAGGTCATTGACGTCCCCGGTAGTGAGCGTTCTAATCCCCTGGTTTGGGAGAAGCTCGATAACGCGACCAACTACAAGATAAACTGCGCCGTCTGTCATACCAGTCAACTACGCAATGCCGGCATTGGCCCCAGTAACGCCGCTCAGCTCGTGTTCCGGGAGCCGGGAATCGACTGCGAGATGTGCCATGGTCCGGCAGGGAAACACGTCGCCGCCATGCACACAGGAAGCATGTACACCAAGAACCCGATAGATCCGCCGGTTGCATTTGGCCAGATCAGCAACCGGCAGTTTGTAAGCATATGCGCACAATGCCACATGCAGTCCAACCTGCACACGGCAAGTCCGCAGGACGAGCGAAATTATTCGAGCACCGGCACCTTCTTTCTCACAAACGAGTCTCTGCCGCTGGATGAAGTTTCTCGGAAGGGCTTTTACAAAGATGGCCGCTTCAACCAGACTACTTTTATCGTTGAGGCGCTGGAGCGTTCAAAATGCTTCCGTAAAGGCCAGGTATCTTGTGGTTCCTGCCACAACCCGCACAGCCCCGATGCCAGTTCCAACCCTACTTCATTAAGGTTCAAGAACGACCAGGACCGCATGTGCACCGGGTGCCATGCTAAGTTCGAGAGCAAGGCGAATGCGGCAGCGCATACGCATCACCCCTTCAATGCCGAAGCAAGCCGTTGCGTCTCCTGTCACATGCCGCGGATTGTAGACGGCCTTCTTTTCCGCGCGCGATCCCATCAGATGGATGACATCCCAAACCCGGAGATGACAGAGCGCTTTGGACGAGAGGAAAGTCCGAATGCCTGCCTACTTTGTCATAGAGAAAAGACCCCGCAATGGGTTCAGAGCTCATTGCGAAGTTGGAAATAACGTGTACCCACGCTATGCGGTGAATACCGCATTCACCCCCGGCCATACAATCTTGCCACTGAAGACGCCGGATTTGGCAGCTGCGGCGGTGCAATCTCAAATTCCGGAGCGACAGCGGAACCGGATAGTCCTTGGCCTGGAAGGTATGGCTCTCCCCATCGATCAAGGCGCTGGTTGAAATACCCGTGAACAGATCAAGAACCCGCTTGCATGTCTAAACTGGTATCGTGTATACACAAACATGCCATGAAACCCTATAAGCCAGTATTGGTAAGAGCAACCCCGGTACCGTCTGCACTACCACGACAGACACTTGTCTCCACCGCGGTGGATGCGCTGCGCCAGCGAATCATCGGAGGCGAGTTTCAGGAAGGTGAGTCGCTTAACCAGGTAACCATTGCTCGCGAATACGATATCAGCCGTATCCCGCTGCGAGAGGCGATGCGCCAGTTGGAAGCGGAAGGTTTGTTGGTATTTCGCCCGGGTAAGGGCGCAGTAGTCTCCGGCCTCTCGCTGCAGGAGATTAACGAAGTGATCGACCTGCGCGCGAAAATCGAACCCGATCTCTTGACCAAAGCCATTCCCCTTCTCACCTCTGAAGATTTCGAACAGGCAAGTAGCATTCTCGACGAATATGAAGCAGCCCTGCAAACCAATGAGATCGCAACCTGGGGCGAGTTCAACTGGCGTTTCCACTCCACCTTGTATGCCCCAAGCGGATGCGCCATTACGATGGGAATTCTGCAGAATCTGCACCGTCTCAACGAGCGGTATGCCCGGGTTCAGATCTCGGTCACCCGTTGGGAGCAGCGCGCCAAGCAAGAACACCGCGCACTGGTGGCGATCTGCCAAAAGCGCGACAAGCGCAAGGCAACAGCGCTTCTCAAGGCCCACATCCTCACTGCGGGGCAGGCGCTGATCGGTGTCATCGAGCAACAACGCAATATGGACCGAGACCTGGCGAAAACAAAATAGCATGCCGCCAAAAATTACGAAGGTTGAAGCGTTTAAGGTAGATCTTCCCCTGCGGGAAGGGGTCTATAAATGGTCTCGCGGCAATAGCGTCAAGGTCTTTGACTCGACGGTAGTCGCTATCCACACCGATTCAGGAGTCACCGGTTACGGAGAAGTGTGTCCGTTGGGGCCGGCCTATCTTGCCGCCTATGCCAACGGGGTTCGCACCGGCGTCGCCGAGCTCGCCCCGTCTCTGATTGGACTGGATCCAACTGCGCTATCGGTCGTGAACGATTGCATGGACGATAGTTTGCGTGGGCATCCTTACGTTAAGTCGGCACTCGATATCGCGTGTTGGGATATCTTAGGCAAGATCAGTAATCTACCGCTCGCGACTTTACTCGGCGGCCGCTATGGCGCCTCCTTTCCTCTCTATCGGGCAATCTCCCAGGAGAGTCCGGAGGAAATGGCCGCGAAGGTCTCTGCGTATCGTGCCGAAGGGTACACAAAATTCCAGCTCAAGGTCGGCGGAGTCCCGGATACAGATATCTGTCGCATCAAAAGAGTCGCCGAGAGACTCCAGACCGGAGACGTTCTCGTGGCAGATGCAAATGCCGGCTGGAGCCAACATCAGGCGATGAGGGTCGCGGATGCGCTCCGTGATATCGACGTATATATCGAACAGCCTTGTGTCAGCTATGGCGAGTGCCTGGCAGTGAGGCGTAACACGCATAAGCCCTTCATCCTTGATGAGGTGGTGGACAGTATGACGATGGTGGTCGAAGGAATCGCAGATCAGGCCATGGATGTCGTCAACTTGAAGATTTCGAAAGTAGGCGGCCTTACCAAAGCGCGAAAAATCCGCGACCTGTGCGTTTCGCTTGGGATCGCTCTCACTATCGAGGATAGCTGGGGCGGCGATATTGTGACCGCCGCAATTGCACACCTGGCGCATAGCACAGCGCCCGGATACCTCTTCTCTTCCACCGACTTCAATAGCTATGTCACCGTGAGCATCGCGGACGGTGCTCCGCAAAGAAACCAGGGATGGCTTGCTGCCTCTGAGCTGCCTGGTTTGGGAATCGAGCCCCGGTGGGACGTTCTGGGCCATCCGGTTCTCTCCATCTCCTGAACATCGGCGCAATTCCACCAGAAGGGCTCAACACCATGGTCAACCTATCGCGACGAAGTTTTGCCAGGTTAGCCCTTGGCTCTATGAACGGTGTTCTGTGGACACCGCCTGCTCAGCCCTCAATCGATGCAATCACTAAATCATCAGGCTCTCCCGTCGACGCATCGCAGCCTCCCTCGTCCGTGATGGACGTTCCCGATGCGGATCCGCCAAGCGAAGATATCCGTTGGGACAGGAACGGCTTTCGATCTGCGCGACCGGGCAAAAAATTACGGCTACCTCCCGAATAGGTGGTCTGGGCACCGGCATGGATTGAGTCATAACGCGTATTGAATTACGCCTGGAGGTCCCGCTCGTGAAACGACGTCAATTTCTGGAATCAATCGCCGCTTCCACTGCTGCCCTGGCTCTCCCCCCAGAACTTCATGCCGGGGTGCAATCCCCTGCACCTCATCAAGCGGCGGCAGAGGCGACTACCCAAAACACATCGCTTTGGTATCGCAAGCCCGCCGAAAAGTGGATCCAGGCGCTTCCCCTGGGGAACGGGCGCGTGGGCGCAATGGTCTTCGGCAAGACCGCCGGCGAACGGATCCAAATCAATGAGGAGACCGTGTGGAGTGGAGGCCCGTATGACCCCACAAATCCGAAGGGCCCGGATGCGCTCCCCGAGATTCGCCGGCTTGTTTTTGCCGGCGAGGACGTCAAGGCCCATCGGCTCTTCGGGCGCTCGATGTTTGGATTGGCCATTCCCCAGATGCAATATCAGCCGATGGGGGACCTGTGGCTCACATTTCCCAAACAGAGCCAACCGCCCGATAAAGCGCGTCAGTTAGCAACTGACTTTGCTCTCATCTCTCCCCGCCCCGTGACCGATTATGAGCGCCGCCTCGATCTGGACACGGCCATCGTCTCCGTCCGGTACCGCATCGACAATACTCTGTTCACCCGGGAAATTTTCATCAGCCCCGTGGATCAGGTGATGGTTGTCCGGCTCACCGCCGACCGGCCGGGACAGATGACGTTCACCGCCGCGCTCACCGTGGGAAACCAGGAACAACAGGATGGCGACGCGCGCTACGATGCCGTGGCGCCTAACGAACTCATCTCACGCGGAAGAGCCATGTCCGATGAGGGCATTGACGGAAAGGTTTGGTTCGTCAACCACGCCAGGGTAATTACAGATGGCGGAACCATCAGTCTGGGCGAGGGACAACTGTCCGTCGTGGGGGCGAATGCCGCCACCATCTTTGTTGCCGCGAGAACGAGTTACATCGACTACAAGAACGCTGACCGAGACCCAGCGCCGATGGTTGTCAGTGATCTCCAGAAAGCGACGGCAAAATCCTATGAGCAATTGCGGCTCGACCATATAGCGGAGCATCAGCGCCTCTTCAGGCGGGTCTCCCTGGACCTGGGATCGTCAAAGTTCGCCGCACTGCCCACCGACGAACGTCTGAAACAATTTCCTAAGACCAATGATCCAGGTGTTCCGGCCCTCTACTTTCAATTTGGCCGCTATCTCATGATTTCCAGTTCCCGTTCCGGCTGCCGTCTTCCCGCAAACCTACAGGGTATCTGGAATGAATCCCCCACTCCTCCGTGGGGCAGCAAATACACCACAAACATTAATCTCCAGATGAACTACTGGCCTGCTGAAGTCGCAAACCTATCCGATTGCGCGGACTCTCTCTTTCAGCTCATTGCCAATCTCGTAGAGCCAGGTACCCAAGTGGCTAAAGTGAACTATGGAGCAGACGGTTGGGTACTGCATCAAAATACTGACCTGTGGCTGGCTTGCGCGCCTATGGATGGTCCCACCTGGGGAACCTTCGCCACTGCGGGAGCCTGGCTCTGTACTCACTTGTGGGAACATATCCTCTTCAACGGCAGCCAACAGGATTTGCAAAAGTTTTATCCCCTGATGAAGGGCTCCGCGCAATTCTTTTTGTCCACACTGGTCGAACATCCTACACGGAAGTGGATGGTTACTTGCCCGTCGATGTCCCCGGAGCACTATCCGACCAGCTTGACAGAGAGCGTTCCCTTTTGGGACGAAGTAACCAACCTTCACCTTAAGGGCACCACGATTTGCGCCGGTCCGACCATGGATATGTCGATTTTGCGAAGTCTGTTCGACGCCTGTATCGAAGCCAGCGAGATGTTAGGCGTCGATGCAGATTTTCGCAGCCGACTACAGGCCACGCGGTCCAGGCTGGCGCCTTTTCAAATTGGCAAATACGGTCAACTGCAGGAATGGGTCGAAGATTGGGACGAACCTACCGATCATCACCGCCATCTTTCCCCGCTCTGGGGGCTCTATCCAGGCAATGAGATCACTCCCCTGCATACCCCCAAGCTTGCTGCGGCCGCTACCAAACTCCTGGAGTTTCGCGGCGAGCGCGGACCAGGCTGGACCATGGCCTGGAAGATCTGCCTGCGCGCAAGGTTGTTCGACGGAGAAATCGCAGCTCGCACTCTTGCCGATCTGCTGACGGCGATGGATGACGATAAGATCAGCTACAAAGATGGTGGCACATATCTGAACCTGATGAATGCTGAACCTTTTCAACTGGATGCCAATATGGGGGCAACGGCCGGCATTGCTGAAATGCTGTTGCAGTCCCATGCCGGCGAAATCCATCTGCTTCCCGCCACTCCCGCAGCGTGGGCCAATGGCGCCGCAGAGGGATTCAAAGCGCGCGGTGGCTTTGTAATTGATATGAGATGGAAAAACAATAAGATCACTGCGGCGACAATTCATTCCAGCCTGGGTAGGGTGTGCAGAATCCGCAGTGCCGCATCCATCTCGCAGGTTTCCCGGGCCAATACGACTGTTGCATTCACTCGCCCGGAGCAGAACGTCGTCGAATTTCAGACCACGGCAGGGGAAAGCTATACCGTAGCCGTCTAGATCGCACCCCAGGCGTCCGATCGCACGGGTAAGGCCGGCTTCCGCGCGGAGTCGCCAAGCCGAATGCACCCTTCTTGCTCCAATAAGGCAGAAACCCTCGCTGTCGGGCATGCGCGTCGGCCGGTAGAAGCACATCGGGAACCGTGTAGTACCACACGGTGGGTCGTGTAGTAGCCTCTATTGTTTCTCCGGCCGCCCAATCCTAATCTTTAGTTACAAAGTCGTGATGCTCGCCCCGGATAGATGGTGCGGTTCTGTTAGTGAACGGCCCATCTCCTGACGACCAGCATCCATCCTGCCCAATCGAAATACCTGGAGTAGCTTCCGCTGAGCGTTTGTGTGGGCAGCGTGTTCTAGAGAGGGATGTCATGGTAAATGATTCAGTCGGGGCGTTGCATATCGCACTAGCGGCCGCGGTGGTCGGGTGGTTGGTATTTTGCATTTCTCACTCTTTGGCGGTCTGGAAAAAGCGGAATGCCAACGGAAGTCCTCGCGGTTCTCGTGGTCTGCTGTACGTCGGGCTGCTGTTATGTGCCGTAGCGCTCGCCGGGGGCTGGTTGAACCGCGAGTTGACGCGACGGGCCGGCGTCATTCTTGGTACCGACTTCTTCGTGGTGCGTGCCCATGCCAGGACGACCCCCCATCTCGCCCCAGGTGACTCCGTCGATCAGGGCGCCAAACTCGCCACGTTTGATGACCTGGAAGGCGACCGGGAAGAACAGCATCTTCGTGGCGATATCGCGGTGCTGGACGAACAGATCGCTGACGCTCGACTGAAGCCCTTGGTACTTGATCCAGAAGTCCTGCGCCTTTCGCAGGATGAGAACGACGCGCAACGTGGACGCCTTTCTCAGCTCGGTTATGGAGTACTGCACCGCGCTCAAACCGGTTCCTTCTCAACGCAGCCCCTCAAGGACGATGAACTCGTCACCGCTCAACGAGCTCAGAGCACGGCGGCCGAACTGCAGTTTGAACGAACTGCTTCCCTGGTGAAAGATGGCATTCTCGCCCGGAGTAAGTTGGACGCAGCGGCCGCCGCAGCGCAGACCGCCGCACAGAAGTTACGCGAACGAGAGAATCTTATTCAAGAGACCAGAGCGGGATCCGACGCCATAGCACAAGCGAAGTCGGCGATCGCTCGTGACGAGGAGCGCGCGAGGGCCGAACGAACTGCGGAGTTAACGGAACTTGCTGCGAGGCGTTCTGAGCTTCGGACCAGTTTGCTCCAACTCCATCTCGAACGCAGCGTCATGGCGCCCTTCGGCGGCACGGTTGTTTACCGCCACCCCTCCCCTGCACTCGCTGAAGATGACCAGGTCATACTCGCTTTGGCAAAAGGGTCCGGCTTCCTGGCAACCGTGCAGCTTCCGGCACGGGAAGCGGCCATGCTGACGCCCGGCCAGGAACTGAGACTGAAGCTCAACCACTCGCTGGTGAGCGAGGAAATTATCGGCCGCCTGCAGTCAGTGCAACCGGTTTCCGGGTACCCGAACCGCCGTGACTTACTGATTGCGTGCGATCTTCCTCCGGAGCAGTTTGCAGCCCTCTCGAAAGGAACCATACCCGTCACGTTGCAATGGCGGCCACCGATCTACACTGACCGGTTCGCTCAAACGGGACTGGTGTTCCTGATCCTGTCGGTGGTTGCGTGGCTCCTCACGCAGGTGGTTGCGTGGGTCCGGGGGGCCGGATCAAATGCCGACCCGGAAGAGGTTGACCGCGTTCTCACACAACTTGGCCTATCTGCCCAGGAGCCAGTGGCGAGATGACAACCGATGCGGAGCGCCTGCAGCTGATACCAACAAGTCCAGACACTTCCTGGCTCTTCTGGATGACCCTCTGTTTTGGGATCTTCCTCGCCATCTTCGCACCCTATAGATTTTGCTCTGGAGCGGTTCTACTGATCGACAGGGATGGTTTCACTCTCACCTCGCTAGGACTTTACTTCATGGCCGGCCTCTCCGGCCTGATGGGGCTGCGCTGGTGCATTATGTTCATCTTGTCCTATGCCAAAATGTCCCGCCACGATCGGGAGCTAGTGTTGCCGCGCGACGCTTCCCTGCCCTACGTATCTATCCTGGCGCCCGCTTATTGCGAGGCCGCATGCGTTAAGGACGCGATGAGCGCTCTGGTGCGTATGGATTATCCGGCATACGAGGTAATCTTTGTCGACGACGGCTCGAAAGACGACACGTACCAGCTTGCGCTTGCCTTCGCCGGAACGCATTACTCGGAGAATGGGGTATGCGATGTACGCGTGTTCACCAAGCCCAACCAGGGCAAGTGGAGTGCTCACAACTATGGCCTGCAGCACGCCCGCGGAAACTTGATTCTGTGTATCGACGCCGATTCGCGAGTGGAAACGGGCGCACTCAGGTTAATGGTGCGCCATATGCGCGATCCACGCGTAGGCGCTGTTTCGGGTCAAATCCGAGTGCGTAATAGAAAGTCGTTGGCCGGGCTCTTTCAAGCCTTTGAGTATGTCCTTGCCAACGGTGCTCTCCGTCTGGCACAAGGCGCCACGGGTTCCGTGATGATTGTTCCGGGGCCGATCGGGCTCTTCCGCCGCGAGGCCCTCGAACGCGTGCAGGCGGAAAATGAGCGGGCGCACGGTTACAAGGATGGTGAGGTACGAGGGCCGTTCTCGCCGCTTACCTTTGCCGAGGATTTCCACCTTTCACTTTCCATGCTCTCCCTGGGATATCGAGTGGAGTACGAGCCCCATGCAATCGCGCATACAAAGGCCCCTTCCACCCTGCCGGGACTGATCAGCCAGCGATATCGTTGGAACCGCGGCACCATGCAGGTCGTCTTGTGGTACCTGCGCAGAACTCTGCGCGGAGGTAAGTCGCCTCTGAAGGTCAAAACATGGATTGCCGCTGCATTCATACCGGATTTCTTCTTTTTTCCTGCACTTTACTTTATCGTCCTCGCGAACATGCTTATGTACTTCATCCACGGGGGCACTCTTTCCAATCTGGCTCCATGGGCCCTCGCTGCGGTTCTGATCAACGTGATGACGGGAAGCTTGTATGCCGTCGCCCATCGGGATCACATCTGTCTTTCATTACTCTCTCCGTTCTTCGATTTCTACCAGGGTATTCTGCTGAACTGCGCGTGGGTCATCGCCATGTTCGACGAGGCAAGAGGCGCGGGAATGCGCTGGTAAGCAGAGCAGTACTAGCTGTGAGCCTCGCCGTTCTAGTACGTTTGTAGGTCAGGGTTTGAAGCGTCACGCGCGCAGGCGGCCGGAAGCGTGCGAGGGCCTAGACCTGAGGCGTCCATAAGGAGTTGGAAGGCCTGATGGACGATAGGGAGTCGAAGGGTGAAGCCACAATAGGCCCAGGCGAGGTTGAGATGCTCAAGCGCCCGAGCAAAGGCCACGAGACCCTCCACGGAAGGCGAACCATCGGCTGGATCGTAGCGAAGACGCCGGATAGAGCCTGCGGGAAGTGTCTCAGCATCGATAAACTCGAGGCCGATCGGATGGCGGTGTTCAATCCAGTGCCGGACCTCGCTACAGGGGTCGCAGACCTGTGCAATATAGAGCCGCGCGGGCAAGCCGGCATGGTAAGGGCGCCAGCGTAAGCGCCACACTGGAACTGCGGTGCGATAGTGTTGCCAGGCTTTGCCAAACCGGGCAGCAAGGTCTCGCTCTTCATCCCAGCGAGCGACGCCGGCAGAATAAAACAGGGACATGGCGGCGCCGAGGACGAGCCATGGATTGCGCAGCAACGCTGCCCAAAGCAACATCACCATCGTGAATGAAAGTTGCATCGGATTTGCGCAATAGCGATAAATGCCGCTGGTGACGAGGCGCTGCGGTGAATCGTAAGGAATGGGTGTACCGAGACCACGCTGCGCAAACTCGGCAACCGCGCTAACGCCCGGAACCGCGAGAAGAAGTATCAGCTGGATTGCCGCTTGACGGAAGAGACTTGGTGTGTGAACGAGCGGCTGCCAGACGGACCTTGCGTTGGCGGTAGGGCGGAGGGCGAAGGCAACTTCAGGAAGGAAGAACAGGAACAGCAGGCCGGAGAGGACAACTTGCAAGGTAGACCGTAATCCCAGATGCGAGTTGTCGAGGGTCCAGCGTGCAATGCAAATTGCGGGAGCGAGAACGAGAACGAGTGCTACAACTTCCCCGCGCAACCAATGCTCGTTAAGTTGGAGCAATGGGGCGGCCAGAGGCATGAGCAACAGATCGAACACGCCCATGATGACCATAACCTGGGGAAGACCGAGTTTTCTGAAGCTGAGTTGCGGAACTAAGCCCCAGAGCACGGCCCAACCTAGATACAGCTCGAGAGGCATACCGGCTAGTGCGGGCCCCTCGGGATGGAACGTCCACCAGTCTGCGATGAGGTTGATGCGCTGAAGGATGAGAAGCGCGGGCAGCGTCCAGAGCAGGCCAAGCAAACAAGCGGCAAACATTCGCTGCCTGCGCCGCCGCAAAAAAGCCACGAGCACTGCCGCAGCAAGAGGAAGGTAGAGAGCCGCCACGCGAATCGTTGTGATGCGGCTCATGACTTATCTCCCCGGTGTCGCGTTGGCGGTGATGAGATAGTTGGCGGCTTGGCCGACCGCGAACTGTTCCCACGGTCCAAAATACCAGTAAGGATCGAGCTGGCGCTCAAAGGAAATGCGCCAGGTGACCGCGGTATGCGTCGCATCGATGGGCCTGTAGATGACTTCGGAGCTTCGCCACCGAACCCATTGCAGAAGCTTGCTTGAATCGCTGATCGTCTCGAACCGGATGTAACCAGCTTTCGCTGTGGCCACCCGCATGACGAGGTCCCCGGGAGGGTCACCTTCAGCCCCTGCGAAGTGAACCGTCCTCAGACTATCGGGAGCGAGGCCGGAGCCGTGGGCCTCCAGTGGACGCGGAAAGCCTATGCGAAGAAAATGCGGCAGCGCTGTAGTAATGTCTGGGCTCTGTGCAAGTGCGGCTTCGATCTTAGATGAGGATGCATTAACGATCTGCGTAGCTTCGACGGACTGGGTGCGGTCGTGGGTGAGTTGCGGAACGATGCCTTCGAGCGAAAGCGGCAGAAACATAATCGCGATGCAACTCAATGTGGTAGAGCGATCGGCGCGCGAATGGTCTGCCAGTTTACCGATGACAAGACCCACAGCGAGAAACAAAGGTGACGCAAAGAGGATGCACAGATAACCTTCGCCTACCAGCGGTGCAACGATGAGGAGGGCAAGCGTAATGCCTCGAAGAATGCTTCCCGTTGCCGTCCTTGGAGTCGGCGCGAGAACCAGAATAATCGCCAACACTACAGGAATGCCAATAAACATGAGCGATGTGTGGCCAAACCCTCCGCCCTTGACGATCTGGTAGAAGAGCGCGCCCAGAACAAGCGCTGTGAAGAGAAAGCCGGCGATCATCCATTGCGCGCTGTTGACGCGGCTTAACGACGTATCCTCCGGAATCGTGATGTCGTCATCTGGTTTTAGCATAAGCCTCTCTTTTCGCCGGGAATCGTTCAGCTAAGCTCCGGAAGAAGGCTGGCTTCGCGGAGAAGCGTAAGCACCTTTATGCGGATCTTTTTGAAGACAGGGAGTTTCGCGAGTGCCATCATTTTGAGCGTGAAGTCGATGGAACCAATGGCGAGTTGACGAGTGCGTTTTTGGCCCGCGGAGTCGTCATAAAGAAACATAACCAGCAAGCCCATCTGGAGCGACCACAACGCTAGAGGAAGAAGCTGTTCGAGATCTTTTGGAAGACGTTCGACGGAAAGGGCCTGCCGGAAAACTTCTGTGGCGCGGCGGCGGATTGCTGCGGTGCCTGGCCCCAGGCAAGAGAGGGGGTGAGCGGGTTCGCCGGCATATCGAAACACAATGCCGAGCAGCTTGCGGTCGTGCTGCGCGAGATCGAACTTGGAATGCATGGCCACGTGGAGCCGTTTCTTGAGTTCGTTCGTTTTCGCGAACGTTTCGACGCACAGGCGCTCCTGCTCAGTTTGCACCGCCTCGTAGTAGGCCTGAATGATGGCATCCTTACTGGGGAAGTAGTAGTAGGCCGCGCCTTTCGCAACCTCTGCGCGGGCGGCGACCTCTTGCATGGTGGTGGCGTCGAAGCCGTTCTCGCGAAACAGTTCGAGGGCGGTCTTGAAGATCAGGTCCCGGGTTTGCTCACCCTTGGTGGTGGCAGGTTCACTTTTGACCATGGTCAAATTATGAGACGGGCAACATCTGCACGTCAAGACTATTTTTGAACACGGTCAAATACTGTCCGCGGGATCATAGAGCAGCGGCGATGGCTCTTCGGTTGAACGCGAACATCTCAGCGGTTGTCACCCATGACCGTTATAGGATTTACTACAGAAGCGCGATACGCGGGAAATACTGCCGCCAACATGACGGCGAGCGTGGGCGCCAGCGTGGCAATCAACCACACCCAAAGTGGTGGCGAACTAATGGCGATGTCTCGCACCAAAACCCGCCACAACGCAAGTGACACCAATATACCTATCAGAGTGCCCGCTAGGGCCAGCAGAGCAGCGCTCTTTAGAACCATAAAGACCAGGCGCCAGCGCTGCGCGCCAAGAGCAATGTGAAGAGCGAGTTCGCTACGACGCTGGCGTTCCGCATCAGACTGGACACTCAGTAGACCGATAAAACTCAATACCAGCCCAGTGGACGCCGACGCACCCAGGATCAGCGTCGCAATTCGCAGGGGCGCGAGGCCAGACTCAGCCAGCCGCGTCCCCAAGGACCTTATGACTACCGGAGCTACCTTGGGCCCTGGTACAGACTCAATACCGCGGCGCAGATCGGTCAACATGCGGTCACTCCACTTGGAAGATCGGAGAATTAGTGTCATGCGAGGAGGGGTGTCCTGCGACATCGGAAAGTAAATTGTAGGTTCTTCTTGCCGCTGGAATGCGCCCAACAGATGAGAACTGACTACCCCGATGATCGTACTGCGGACGCCGTAGTCATCGATGAGCCCGGCCCCCAGCGGATTGCCGGTGAAGTAGAGGTCAGCAGCTTCTTGATTGATCACGGCCACACGATCCCTACCAGGCAATGGAAGCTTGGGAAATTCTTGGCCAGCGACCAACGAAAGGCCAAGTTCGTCGAAATAACTTTGTGACACGGAGTTGACGTTCAGTTCAACCTGCGCCGAAGGAAAGGCGACAGGTACGCGGAAATGCGCGCGCGAAACGCGATCGGGCGCAGCTGAAGAACCTCCATAGTTGTAGTAAATGGTTGGGCGTTGCCCGTTCGATGGAGATGTCGATCTCCTCCTGACCACACCGATGATTTCCGTCGGCACGCCGGCTGGATCCTGGATAACGACGCCTACTGTTTCTTGACCGAAGAGTTCTGCCGCAGCCGTTTCATCAACGATTGCGGCTTTGCAAGTTTGGTCTCTCAAACCGAACAACCGGCCAGCAATTGGTTGCGTGTCTATTGATTCAAGTGAGTCGGGTGTTAGCCAATCGATATCCAATTCAACTTCGCGATGATTTGAAGATGACGGCTGAATTCTGAAAGATCGCCACGTCGGCTGGTCGCCGGGCAGCCGGGCCGCCCAAGCCAGTGATGACAGCGAGATTGTCGACCTTGCCTTCTGCTCAACTTCGGCAAAATGCTTGATAGCAACATCGGGTTCCGCCTGCGCTTGTACAGTGACGAGAGTTAGGTCGGCGAGGCGCCTTCCGGCGGCAGTTCCAAGGGCCGAGCGAAAACTTCCAGTGACAAGAACCGCACAGGTCACGAGCATGCAGCACGCTGTTATTTGCCCAACGGCCATCGCAGTTCGCCATCGCTGCACTGCTTTCGAGGGCGACCCGCTCTCCCGGCGAAGAATGGTCCATGGGCGAGCCATTGATATCGCAAAGATTGGGATGATTCCACATAAGACAGTAACACTTACACATAAGAATGATGCCGCAATAACGGGAAGCACCTGTGGTGTGAAAACGAGATGTTCTGCGTCCTGCTCAAACAGAAGAGCCGGTATTGCTCGTTCTGACCAAAAAGCCAGGAGCATCCCGATAGCTCCACCGGCGAACGAGATTACGATACTGTCGGACAACAATTCCGCAACCAGTTTCGCGCGGGTGGCGCCGAGAGCAATGCGAAGAGATGTCTCACCTGATCGGATTAAGGCTCGCCCAAGCAGCAACGAACCCACGTTGATACAGGCGATAAGAAATACGGCCCCTGTGGCGAAATTCAGTAGTCTATCTATGCGCGAAAACCCTTGGGCCATTTCCGGCAGCATGCCGGTAAAGGGAATTATGCGCACCTCTCCGGAATTGCCGAACCTCAAGTGAACAGCGGCTTGCGCCCGGTCAGGTGAAACGGTGCGGCGAAGACGCGCGAAAACCCACAAATCTCGTTTGCTGCTATCGACGCTTCTCAGACTGACGTCTTGCCAAGGCATCCAAACATCTGTGGAACGATTGCGATATAACCCTTCCAGCTGAATTGGTGCAACTCCAGTGATCGGAAAATCTACGTTATCGATACGAATATGCTTCCCAATCACATCAGGCTTGCCATCGAACTCATTTTGCCAAATGCGATGGCTAACGACTACCCCGTTTCCCAGTGGTACTTTGAGTACCGCAGCCAACTTGGGCATAACGGCTGCCACGGTCACGATCTCTGGGCGGTCGCCAAGCATGACGGCACTTGGTGCAATCCGCGCCGCTTCTATCCAATCAAATACGTCTACTTGCTGGTCGAGCAACTGATATTCGTTGCCAGACAGCGCTCCTGCGTCCCGCAAGCGGTCTTGCTTAACTATCGAAACAATCCTGTCCGAATATCCAAACCATGAGCCGGGGTGAGTCAGTCCCTGGACGAACCCATACACGGCAGCATTGCTGCCTACCCCAAGCGCAATCGTGAGCAATAGAGCCAGCGACAGCACCGGAGCTCGTGCGAATGCTCTCGCAGAATTGCGGATTGTAAAGAAACCCTGCGCGAACGTCATGCCAGACACCTTGCCACTCAAGGGGCGCTATCACGAAGACTTTGCCTTGAGCTTCGAACCGTCATATTTGAAGACCTTCAATTTCCCGTCTTTCATGCTGTACCATCGGTCATCTTGCAGGTAATGGATCTCTTTCCCATCGAGGGAAAAGCCGATTCTGTCCATGACGATAGTTCCGGGATCAGCGAGCAGACCAGGTGCGAAAATCTGCGGGGTATCGGAGGGTCTTGACCGACCTAGATAAGCACCTGGACCGTCCCAGAAGGTCTTTCGGGCCTGTAAGATTGGGTTGAAACAGGCAACTACCATCAAGAGTCCGGGGAGGCGTTTCGCGTTCATGGTCTCGCTTCTTTCGAATAGCCGTTAGGTGTGACTTGTTAAATGCAGCACCTCGATAGCCAATCCCAAAGGAACGCGCATCCTCTATTTTCAAATACTTGTGTGGCTATGCCACAGGGCACATGTTCGCTACCGAAAATCGTTGTTCATAAATGAACACACCTCAGCTTCCCTCTTCCGAGAAGCCGTTATAGGTCGTCTCCAGAGGGTGCAGCCGAGGACTGGTATGAGTTCGCAGTATCCGTGCGTTTAAGGTGCAGCGCTGGCAGTCCACATTGCGGGATTCGTGGACATCAGGATACTACGCCGCTCTCTGGTCGCTTCCATCCCAATCTGTAGAATGACGCGAAAGGAATTGAAGGACTCCTCAGACAGCTGATCGGCGTCAAGGTCGCGCACGGCTTCAGCAAGAATCTTCAGTAACTCACGCCATGCGTCGTCGAGCGGCCCCAGCGAATCGACCTCCTGCACCGAAGTGATCAACGCCACGACGCGGTTGCTGTACTGATCCGCCTTACTTTTTTGCTTCCGTTGCATCCATCGCTTCAACTCCCAGAGCCAGGACCCGGCCATGAGTCCCACGGTCAAGAACAGTCCTACATAGTCCGCATGAGCCAGCAGAAACGACGGCTTGTCTTTGTCATAGAAGCTTAGCGCTCCAGGATGCAGGGCTGGTCCCAGTCCCGCTTGCGGCGCCGGCCGCCGCACCTGTACCAGCAGCAGACGCACTTCCGTCATCCCAGCTGGAATCTCCTCCATGATTTCCTGCCGCCGCTCGATAAGAGCTTCTGTGACGGCTCGAATAGCTGTCACACTCGCGCTATCGCGAGCCAGCAACGTGCGCTGTACCGCTACCGTTGGAAAGTCTTGCGCGGGCACGGGCGGGTTTCCCAAATACGCCCCCACGGGAATCAGAGCGGCCTCAAACGCGGGATGTTTGATCTTCATCGCGGCAGCGTGCTCAATTGGAAGAAACCGAACCCTGCCGGATTGCACCAACTGTTCAATCGATGGATCGCCGATGGCTCGCACCCGGAAGATAGCGTCCGCCTGTCCCTTCAGGAATGCATCTTCCGCGGCCTCATCACTGGTGCCGACAAAATAGAAATCCGCCTGATGGAGACCAAAATGTTCCACCACACGGAGAAAAGACTGAAACTGTCCTCCGCTCTGTGCCAGCGCGATCCGCTGACCTCGCAAATCCACCAGTTTCTGTGCCTGCGAATTTTTAGGTACTAACAATTGAAAGGTGTCGTCATACAGTACCGCCAAGGCTCGCGCCCTCGGTCCAGGCGCGATATCGGCCTGCGCGGTGGCCAGTTGTGCCCGCCCGTCCTCCAGCATTTGCAGGTTCTCGACTGCTATCATCCCCGGGCAATCTATGAATCCAACCCCATCCTGCGCGAAGTGGTGGACAGTATCGCGGC
Organism: uncultured Acidobacteriaceae bacterium; assembly: GCA_963824325.1. Lineage (GTDB taxonomy): Bacteria > Acidobacteriota > Terriglobia > Terriglobales > Acidobacteriaceae > PALSA-350. Next base: position 153,833 of record CAWGPA010000004.1, read on the forward strand.
CGGTCAGTTTTCCCGCGGTGACGTTAATCTCTTCCGTCCTTTACTCGACGAATTGCTCAATCACGATGCCTACCTGCTCTTTGCTGACTATCAATCGTATGTCGACTGTCAGGATCAAGTCGCAGCCACATTTCTGGACCAGGAAAAGTGGTCGAAGATGTCCATCTATAACGCCGTGCGTATGGGGAGGTTCTCCTCGGACCGGGCGATCGAGGAGTATTGCAGGAACATCTGGCGCGTGAGCAAACTCTAAGCCGTAGTCGCCCATGCCCTGGCTTTCCCAGGGCATGGAGCCATGTGGGAAGAAACTTCGATATAGTTACCAGGAACCAGAACACCGCGTATCCGGCAGAACTATGTCGCCTTTTTCATTCTCGCGTCGAGATTTTTTGAAGGCCGCTGCAGCCGCAACGGGCGCTACCGTGCTGCCCCCGCGCCACCTCCTGTGCGAACCTCCTACCGGATACAGACAAGCGGCGCTACCAAGTCACGAAGCTGCCGATTACACATTGACCATAGCCACTAAGCCCGTGGAAGTGGCGCCCAATCGCATTCTTTCCGTCACCTCTTACAATGGCCAATTTCCCGGGCCGCTGCTTCGCTTCAAGGAGGGGGAGCAGGTCACAATCGACGTTCATAACCAAACCGACACACCCGAACAACTGCATTGGCACGGGCAATTTGTTTCGACCGAAGTCGATGGAGCAGCCGAGGAGGGCACACCATTTATCCCTCCGCACGGCAGTCGCAGGATTTCCTTTACTCCTAAGCCCTCGGGCTTCCGGTTTTATCACACCCACGTCCGCGCCGGGTCAGACCTCTCTGCAGGCCAATACAGCGGGCTCGTCGGCCCTGTCTACATCGAGCCGAAAAGCCATCCCGGCGACTACGACCGCGAAGTCTTTCTCACCCTGAAGGAGTTTCAGCCAACCTTGAGCAAGGGAGGAGACATGGCCATGGACTTCCTCTCCCCCGCTGAAACTGTTGCCAGCCTGAAGCAGCAGGGAGAGACCAAGATGAAGGCTTCCCTCGCCAAGGGGATGCCGCATGGCTACGAGGTCGGCTACGATTCGTTCACCATCAACGGACGCATGCTGGGTCACGGGGAACCGGTTCGCGTGAAGCAAGGTGAGCGCGTACTCTTTCACATTCTGAATGGTAGTGCGACCGAGATTCGCAGCCTGGCTTTGCCCGGGCACAGTTTCCGCGTGATCGCGATGGATGGCAACCCGCTACCCAAGCCAGTGCGCGTGCCCGGCCTTTGGCTGGGGACCGCGGAGCGCATTTCGGCCATCGTCGACATGAATCACCCTGGCGTTTGGGTCATGGGTGATCTGGCCGACGACGATCGTCATCACGGCATGGGCATCGTGGTCGAATATGCCGGCTTTAACGGCAAAGCGCAGTGGCTCGTGCCGAAACCATTCAAGTGGAACTACGCCCATTTTGGCCATCCCGGCGAGGCCGCTCAATCGCCGGACGAAACCTTCGACATGCTCTTCGAGAAACAGAACGCTGCGCTCGACGGGTTTAACCAGTGGACGATCAATGGAGCTTCCTATCCCACCGGCCAAATGATGGCAACACCCAATTTTCATCTGCGCGAGGGCAGGCGCTACCGCATCCGGATGCGGAATGCGAGCGATGATATTCATCCCATCCATCTGCATCGTCACAGCTTTGAATTGACCCGTGTCGCCGGCCAGCCAACCTCAGGAGTACTAAAAGACGTGGTTATGGTCGGCGGGTACCAGGAAGTCGAAATCGACTTCGTTGCCAACAATCCCGGCCTCACTCTTTTTCACTGCCATCAGCAGTTGCACATGGATTTCGGCTTCATGACCTTGTTCGATTACATCGGGTAGTTGCTACGCCATCCCGTCCGCTGAGTTAGGCTCGCAATAGATACTATGAGCGTGGAGGTATTCGCACTTGAAACTACATACCTGGCTGCCTGTCTGTGCGGCTCTGACTTTGGTTGGCTTCGCCGCAGTCGCGCAGGGCCCGGACTGGGACGCCCTGGGCAAGCAGTGGTGGTCCCACATTCAGTTTCTTGCCGACGACAGCCTCGAAGGCCGCGACGTCGGCAGCCAGGGCTTCGAAAAGGCCGCCAACTACATGACTGAGCAATTTCGTGCCGCAGGCTTAGAGCCGGCGGGGGTTGATGGTTACCGGCAACCGATGAACTTCCAGGTGGTCAAGCTTGACGAATCTCGTTGTTCTCTCGATTTGCTCAGCGAGGGCAAAGCGCAGCCGTTAAAACTCGGCGAGGATGCCGTGCTCGGGGTCAGTACGCATGCGGCGGAAAATATCGAAGCCGGCGCCGTCTTTGTCGGATACGGTCTCACCGTCCCCGAATTGCACTACGACGATCTAGCGGGCCAGGATGTGAAGGGCAAGATCGTGGTATTCATAACCGGCGGCCCCGCCGACATGTCCGGCCCGGTGAAAGCGCATTACCAGTCCGGTGAAGAGCGCCGCAAAGCGCTTCAAAAGGCAGGAGTCCTCGGCACCATCTCCATCCAGAACCCCAAAAGCGCCGAGGTGCCCTGGTCGCGGGTGGCTGCGTCCCGTTTCCAGCCACGCATGGAGTTGAGCGATCCCGGCCACGACGTTCCCCCTCCGCTGCCGGTGAGCATCACTTTCAACCCGGCGCGCGCGGAAATCCTCTTCGCGGGTAGCGGTCACAGCTTTTCAGGAAATCCTGGCCGACCTCAATGCGGATAAGCCTCTCCCTCACTTTCCCCTCGCCGTGACGATGCGCGCTCGCGTTGCCATGACGCGCTCGGAGGCAAAATCAGAGAACATTGTGGGCGTTCTCCGTGGCAGTGACCCCAAGCTGAAGAAAGAATATGTCGTCGTCGGTGCCCACCTCGACCATCTCGGTATCGGCGAGCCGGTTGACGGCGACCGTATCTACAACGGCGCTATGGATGATGCCTCAGGCGACGCCTCGCTCATCGAAATCGCCCGGGCAATGAAAGCTTCGGCAGCGAAGCCGAAGCGCTCGATTCTTTTCCTCTCCGTCACCGGCGAAGAAAAGGGATTACTCGGCTCGCAATACTTTGCTGCGCATCCCACCGTCTCCGGCCCCCTGGTCGCCGACCTGAACATGGATATGTATCTTCCGCTGTTTCCTTTGAAATATCTTGAGGTCCAGGGCCTGGGCGAGTCCACTCTGGGGGACGATCTCCGCGCCGTTGCCGCCGTCGCGGGTGTGCAGGTACAAGCGGATAAGGAGCCGGAACACAATCGATTCATCCGCAGCGACCAGTACAGCTTCATCAAGAAGGGTGTTCCGGCACTTACATTCAAGTTCGGCTGGCTGCCCGGAACGCCGGAAGAGAAAACCTTTAAAGCCTGGTATGCCGAGCGCTACCACGCTCCCTCAGATGATTTGAGCCAGCCTGTCGACCTCGCGGCCGCGGCTCAATTCGACGCCATCCTGGAAAAGCTTGCATTGCGTGTCGCCGATGCGGATCACCGCCCGGAGTGGAAATCAACCAGTTTCTTCCGCCGCTTCGCCCGGTAGCGCGAATGCGCGCGCTTTTCTGGTAGTTCTGCTGGCAAGCAGGGTGAGAGGGAACGGGACGGTGCCCTCGGCCTTCAGCGGTTGAAAAGCTCCGAACCGCATGGAGAAGATAAGCGCCGCCGGGGTCCTTCGACTCCGCGCCACAAGCGCTGTTTCACGCGATAAGTCTGTAAGGCGCTCCGTAACTCTCAGGATGACGATTTCGTTTGTGGTCGAGGGTTTCACACGAAAGATCTATAAAGTCAAAGGCTCTCAGGATGACGATTTTGTGGGAGTTTCGACGAAAACGCCTAAACAAGTTAGCGCTTATGGGTTCCGCCCACGACCACATTTGCTGGTTTCAAGAAGAATCCGCGCCGCCCTAGTCGCGCACCAGGGCCACTGCGGTCAGGTCCTCGTGGCTGCGCTTGCGCGCACGCAGAAAATCGTAGACCCGCGCCCAGGGATGATTGCCGAAATCATAGGCCTCCCGCAGCACCGTGTCGCAGATTTCAGCAGCAGAATCTCCGTTAGACCGTTCCAGCAGCCGCTCAACGCGCTTCGTCCCAAACTCGGCGGCGCCCTGCCGGCTCTCAGTGACTCCCTTGGTAACCAGTAGCAGCTTGTCTCCCGGCTCGAACGCCAGGACCGCTGGCTCATAGGTCACGTGCGTGAAGAGCCCAAACGGCACGCCACCACGCTCCAGAACATGCGCGCTCTCCGCATCGCGAAACACGGCCTGGACCTGGCCTGCGTTGCAATACGTCAGAATGCCAAGCGTCAGGTTGAAACAACCTAGAAAGGTAGGAGCAAAACGCACGCCCCTCGCCGCCTCAATCAGCGATCGATTGACCTCGTGCGCCAATGTGGCGATGGCTTCCGATTCATTTGCGTCCACCGCGTCGAACAGCTCCCGGGCCGTTTGACGAAAAGCAACTTGCGCTTCAGCCGCAATCGCGTGCGCCTCCGATCGCGGACCTGCGATGTCCGTCAACAGAAACACCAGGCGGGATCCCACTGCGATTCCATCGAAAAAGTCGCCCCCGCAGCGGTCTGAATGGTAGCGAGCGCTTAGGTCCAAACCCTCCATCCGCATCAGATCAACTGGGCAAGGAGTGGACCCCGCGATACCCACCGACGTTACTAAAGATGCCATCGTCTCCTTTCGTACACTGGGAATAGCCACCAACTCCCGCGTACGATATTCCGCCTTGGATATTCCCGCGTTCGATTGTGCCAGGGACGTGCAAGGTCCTACTCCAATTAGGCAGATCAAACCGGCTCAGCACAATACACCTACTGTGTGATTGTTCCGGGCGCCGGCCAGCGCGGCACGGTGATATCTGTATCAAAAAAAAGACCCCCAATCCGGGTGGACGGGGATGTCCAGCCAGATCGGAGGTCGGGATAGCTGATTTTCGGCGAAGCTGATGGCAAAGGCACAGGCGGCTGACCCCTCGTTACCGGGAGAACAGCCTGGCGAGCGCTAGGCGACGCGGCTTTCGCTGGCGCTTGAGATTTCCTCAGCACCCGTTCTGTCGAGGATGCCTTTAGCCCGGGAAATCCAGTCATGGTTGTCAGCATGCACCGACAGGAGTATCCCGCCTTTCCGCAGCCGGGTCTCATAGCGCTTGGCTTCAAATTCCGGCACACCGAATCCCACCAACGCGCCGGTGATCCCGCCCACGGCAGCGCCTACGCCCACGCCGGCAAGTGCCGCCATGATCGGGCCGGCTGCGAGAAAAGGTCCCACGCCGGGAATGGCGAGCGCACCGATACCCACTAACCAACCCAGCACGCCTCCGATCACGGCTCCGGAGGTTCCTCCTGTGGCGGCGCCTTCCGGTGCCTTGGTGCTTTTCACTGTGCCGATATCGCGAATATCGCCCAGGTTCTCCGGCGCCAGGATGGAAATATCCGACCCCCGGAAATCCGCATCTCTTAGCGCTTGTACGGCTGCTTCCACACCCTGACGGCTGGTGTAAATCCCAAATATTGAATGCCCTGCCATAGCTTTTTCTCCTGTCTATATTTCTGTGTCTTACTGGTTACTGGTGGTCAACTGGTCGTCAACATTTCCAGCTCCGGCAACATTGTTGGCGGCCGACTCCACCGTCTGCTTTTCGGCGGCCGATTCTACCCGGCCCTTCAAAGTCACCTTGCCGTCTTTTGTGGTGATGGTTACGTTATGCGCTTCCACAGAAAGCGACTTGTCCTTAATCAGCGCGCGGCGAATATTGCGGGTGATTGTGAGATCGCTCGATTGGTTGGACTGCTGAGCCGCGCCAGCGGTCGCGTTTTCTGACTGCGTAGCCGCGTTGACCGGCTGAGGGGCGGCGGCAGCCAAAATTGACGCCACCACGCCCATAGCCAGTGCCCGAGATACCTTGATTGACATTTCTCTCGTTCCGATCGCTCTCATTTGCCCCTGCCCCTATCCATGACGCCGAAGATCATCTGTAACCTCTTCCCCGGTCGCCGATCTCCTTGGTACTTCCGGGTCAGGATCGACGCGGAGTTCTTCGCGCCGCACATCGCCGCTTACCCTCGCCACGTCTTGTACCTCACGCTTACCGACGTTTATTTCTTCCCGCAACACAGGCTCCTTCTCCAGTCGCACCTTTTCCTCGCTAAGAGGAACGCGGATCTCCTGGCCGCGGCCAATATTGGCGGAAGGCGCCGGCGTGTTGCCGGAAACAGCGACCCGCTCTAACACCAGTTCCTCGCGCATGACCGGAACCTCGATCGTCTGATTTTCGGTAATCACGTCCTTGCGCAAGCGGACCTCGCCCCGGTTGATCCGTTCTTTGTGAACACGCAGCACTTCCCCAAAAAGCTGGACCCGCTCAACACGGCGATCCGGAGCATCTGCCGGACGCCGATCTACGTATCCCGTGTCGGTAATTTCCTGGCCAGTCGAGTCCGCGGCGTCGATCCGATCTGCATCGACTAGCTCCCCATCGGTCCCTACGGCTTCATTCCCCAGCGTCTCGTCCTGTCCGATATCCTCGTAGCGAACCCGGGCATTGTTGGCAGCGAGAATCTGCTCTGCCTCTGCGACGCGATCCGCATCATGCACGGTGACGATTGCTCCGCCCGGTTCGAGGCTACGGGTCAAGTACGTCGCGCGGTCCGCAGGAATGCCGGTCCCGGCAAGGGAGCCCTGGAAATCGTCGTCCGCGAGATCGTACTCATAGTCGCCACGCGAATAGAGTTCGGGTTCGAAATTGGTATCGGCAGCTGCATCACGAGACTCTCTTCGCCGTTCGACGCTGTCATCGGAACGGAAAGCGTCCTTCACCTTATCCCACCATTTCTCCTGCTCCTGGTGGACCGTCTCGCTGGATACAGCGCCCGCATCGTTCGGATCGAGATACGAATCGGATACTCGACTACGAAAGGCGGCCCCGATCTGGCTGGAGGTAAAACCTTGCGCTCTCAGCTCTGTTACTGCTTGATGACCGTCGCTCGCATTTTTGAAAAGTCCTACGACTACCTGCGTGGCCGTTCCCACGCCGCTTGTGTTGCTTGTTGTTTCATATGCCATGAGCAGATCCTTTGCGTTTGTGTGATGCGGTTTTTGACTGTGCAGCGTAGAAGTGAAAAGCCCAACGAGTAGTAGGATGCAATCGGATTTCGCGCGAGAAATAAAAAGAGAGAACGATGATGTGGAAAGCGACCAAGTCTTCGCTACCGAAAACTAATCGCGGGTCTTCACGCTCGCGTCATCGATCAATAGACGTTCTCTGCGGACCGTGTCGGTGACTGACTCGTTCTGCGTTATCTCACGCTTCCCCACCTTGTACTCTTCACGCAGAACGGTGTCTTTATCTATGTGCACGCGCTCTTCACTCAGAGGCACTCGTATGGCATGATCCTTGTCCGCGCGGCCGTTTTCGTCTGCGTGTTCCACCACCAGGTGCTCGCGAGTGACCGGTACTTGCACGGTTTCCATGTGGGTGACCGCTTCTTTGCGAACGTGCACGTCGCCAGTTCTCACCTTCTCCTTGCGCACGCGCAGCACCTCTCCGAATAGCTGTACACGGTCAGGCGCTGCCTGCGAAGGCGGGTTGAAGGGTGTGGAGTGCACGACCGTTGCTGACGCCGGCTCAATATTTCTCGTAGGCTCACTGGCATGGCGCCCGTGCACGATATGTGCGCCCCGCTGCTCCAGGAGGCCCCGCGCTTCCTCATTACGAGCGCCGGCCTTTACGGACACGATGGCTGCGCCCCGACCGGAATCACGATGCAGGACAAGCGTATCCTGCGGGGAAAGTTCAATTTGCGCCAGCATGGCTTCGAACCCGGTCTCAGTAGATGACGCGGTCTGCGCGTCTCCAGTGCGACCTACTCCGCCATCTTCTCCCCGGTAGATCTCTCTCAGCTGGCCAAACCATTTACCGCTCCCCCGCATCGCCACCGAACTCCCTTCCGCCTCCGCCCGAGAATCGGCTGGTGTTTGGAATGCGGCAGTAATCTGGTCGGGTGCATAATGGTTCTCGTGGAGTGCTTGCAACGCCCAGCGCGCGTCGGTCGCATCCTGGAAAAGCCCGATGACCACAGGGTACTCATCAACGCGCGTCGACTCACGGCCGAATCGATCTCCCAACATGAATCCTCCTCGAAATGCAGGAGTCCACCGGGCCCCGGCAATTCATCATCTAATGTGATGACCGATCCGGCGTCCCTGAAGGCTCGAAGAGGAGGAATTATTTTCCGGAAGCAAAGACAGGATTTTCGCTCATGCGGGCAACCATTTATGCGCTCATATGCGCTGCCTGGCCCAGCGGCCCTGGCGGAAGAGTACGATGCTGATGAGCACAATGACCGATTGTGCAACCACGACTGAGACGAAAACACCGTTAACCCGCATCGCGGTGTGCATGGCCAGCCACCAGGCGAGCGGAATCTCGAGGATCCAAAAGCCGAAGAGATTCACATAGGTCGGGGTGAGTGTGTCGCCGGCTCCGTTAAACGCCTGCAGCATCACCATGCCGTAGGCGAAAGCAACATTCCCGCAACTGAAGATGCGCAGGCAATGGATAGCAGTGCCAACCACGGCCGGATCCTGGGTAAACAGGCCGATGATCCAGGGCGCAAACGCGATAAAGACAATCCCCACGGTCCCCAGGAACAGCATGTTCCATAAGCCGGTTCGATACACCGCTTTGCGTGCGCGGTCAGGATGGCCCGCGCCGAGATTCTGGCCGACCAGGGTAGCGGCGGCATTACTCAATCCCCAGGAAGGCAAGATCGCGAAGATGACAATGCGAATACCGATGGTGTAGGCGGCCAGGGCGGGCGCACCAAACAGGCTGACGATGCGCACCAGTCCGATCCAACTCGCCTGGCTAATCAGGAACTGCAGAATTCCGGTGATCGATACACGAACCAGGCGCCACAGCACCGCTCCCTGAAGGCGCATGTGGCGCCTCAGGATCCGAATGCGTTCCGTCCCCTTGCCCAACCGGTAAAACTGGTAAAGCACGCCGATGCCGCGCCCGGAGAAGGTAGCCAGGGCCGCGCCGGTTACTCCCAGTTTAGGGAACGGCCCCAGTCCGAAAATCAGGCAGGGATCCAATATCAGGTTGAGGATGTTCGAGACCCACAGCAGGCGCATAGCGATCGCCGCATCTCCCGCTCCGCGGAAGATGGCATTGTTCAGAAACAGCAGCAGAACCACCCCCGACCCGCCAAGAGCGATCCGGGTGTAGTTCGAGCCACTGGCAATGATCGCCGGCGTTGCGCCCATCAGGCCCAGCAGCCGCGGGGCCAGGAAGAGGAATGGAAGGCCCAGAACCAGCGAAGCGATCAGCCCCAGGAATACTGCCTGCACTGCGGAGATGGCTGCGCCGTCCGGGTCCTTCTCACCCACCCGGCGCGCCACCATCGCCGTGGTCGACATGCCAAGCCCCATGCCCACCGCGAACACCAGCGTGAGCACCGACTCTGTCAAGCCAACCGTGGCAATCGCGTCTGAACCCAGGCGGCTGACCCAAAAAACATCCACCACGGCGAACAGCGATTCCAACACCATCTCCAGCACCATGGGGATGGCGAGCAGCAGGATCGACCGGTTCAGGCTGCCCGCGGTGTAATCCTGGTGGCTGCCTCGCAGGGCTTCGCGAACGGATTGCCAAAACGTGGGCGTGGACGCGGGCTTGGTCCCGGATTGCATGCGGTAGTGATCCCTTCGTGTCTCGATGCTCTTTGAAAGCAAGTTTAGACTGTATGGGTGACCGCCTCGTTGCCTCGTGCTTTAGATATTCCGGTGGTAGAGACTGAGCGACTCAGGCTACGCGGTCACACCCTGGACGATTTTGCCCACACCCGCGCGCTTTGGGGAGATGCCGCCGTGGTTACATTCATGGGGGGCAGGCCGTTTACAGTGGAGGAGTGCTGGACCCGCTTTCTCCGTTATCTCGGCCATTGGTGTGCTCTCGGCTTTGGCTATTGGGTGGTGGAGGAGAAGGCAACAGGAGACTTTGTGGGTGAGGTTGGCTTCGGGAACTTCAAGCGCGACATCGAACCGCCTCTTGGATCCATCCCTGAACTGGGCTGGGTCCTTGATCCTGCGAAACACGGTAAGGGGTATGCAACCGAAGCTGCCAAGGCAGCGTTGCAGTGGGGTCGAGAGCACTTTGGCACGAATGATTTCATCTGCCTCATTCATCCCGACCACAGGGCGTCCATCGGGGTCGCCAAAAAGTGTGGCTTCGCCGAGCAACGCGTCGGCACCTACAAGGGGAGACCGGCCATCGTCTTCAAGCTCGCCACCTGGTCGTAAAACCAATCATGACAAACCACCTGATTTGGGCCGCGGGGCTCCTCGGACATATACTTCTGCTCGGCGTGCTCTTCACGCGCAAGCGTGTCGCTCGTTATCCCTGGTTCACGCTGCTCATCGTCTTTTACTGCCTGCGCTCCATCGGGCTTGCTGCAACCTTGCACTTTTCCGGTCATCCAGCCCATCGCTTTGCCATCTTGATCCTCGACATCACCGACGTGTTGTTGCAGTGCGCAGTGCTGGCGGAACTCACCTGGATCGCGTTACGGCCACTCGCTGGCATCCGCCGCCTCACCCTGCCCTTACTCCTGGTTGGAAGCGGCGTCCTCATCGTCATCCGCCTGGCGCCGGCGGGCTACTCCTCGTTGCGCATGGATCTGGTCCTACTTCACTTCCTCTTATCCGTGCTCATGGTGGAGTGGGCCATCGTGCTCGCTTTTCTGTTGCGCCCTTTGCGGCTGTCCTGGCGCAGCCATGTAGCCGCCCTCACCTTCGGCTTCGGCGTTTACTCGGCGGCTCTCCTGGCGGGTGGCGGCTATTTCACCATCGGCCGTGAGATGAGCGATTACGTCTTCTTCTCCTTCTTCCGCATCTCTGTCTATCTGTTTGTCCTGCTCTGGTGGGCCATCACGCTCTGGCTCAACGAACCAAAGCCGAATACGGCTTAGACAAGAACCATTAGCGTGTGGGAAAGGCGCACAGCAGGTCCCTCGGCTGCGCTCGGGATGACAAGGGTGGAGTGGTGTTTCCATGAGGAATTAGCTAGCGGCTGAAAGGATCGCATGTCGGTCTCCTGCCGTGGCCGCTCCGCTCGGGATGACTCTGTCCATCCCATAGTCCGATCTCAACATCCGAAACCAATCTAAATTTGTCATCCCGAGCGCAGCCGAGGGACCTGCTGTGCGCCTTTCCCGCACGCAAATGCCGGACGCCCCACATCTCACTCCCCTCCACCCAAAGCACGCCCAGCCGCCGCCCCCGAAGCCCACGCCCACTGAAAATTGAAGCCCCCAAGCTGTCCTGTGACATCAACCACCTCCCCAATGAAGTAAAGCCCTGGAACCTTACGGCTCTCCATCGAGCGTGCGCTCAGCTCAGCAGTATCTACTCCCCCTGCCGTGACTTCCGCCTTCTCATACCCCTCCGTCCCGGAAGGAAAGACAGTCCATCGATGAAGCGCGCTCTCCGCCTCCTCGAGACCCTGGTTCGTCCATGAAGTAGGCGGGTGCAGCGCCAGCCACCGGTCAGCCAGACGATGGGGAAGAACACCGCGGATTGCGGCCCGGGCGCTGACAGGATCGCGCTGAGGCTGCGAGCGAAGGCCCTCGGTCCACAGCCGGTCCGGCGCCAGATCAACCACCACGCTCTCCCCCGGCTGCCAATACGACGAAACCTGCAACACGGCCGGCCCACTCATCCCGCGATGAGTGAAAAGAAGCTTTTCCCGAAACCGCCCAGATCCGGCCGACGCAACCACCGCGGTAGAAACTCCCGTCAGGTCCGCAAAGCGCGTGAGGTCTTCAGGGAAAAAAGTGAGCGGTACCAGAGCCGGCCGGCACGGCTGAACCCGCAAGCCAAACTGCTCCGCGATCTGATATCCGAACGGAGTAGCGCCCAGCTTGGAAATCGATAATCCCCCAGTAGCAATAACCAAAGATTGCGCAGAGAAGACGCCCCGGTCCGTCTCAAGACGGAAACCTTCCCCGTGGACAACTTCAGTTACCCGCGTGCTCAACAACACCGTCACCCCAGCCGCGGCACACTCCTGCTCCAGCATGGAAACAATATCGCTCGCTGCCCGGTCGCAAAAGAGCTGCCCCAGCGTCTTCTCATGCCATGGAATCTGGTGCTGATCGACCAATGCCAGAAAATCAGCCGGAGTGTACCGGGCAAGCGCAGACTTAGCGAAGTGTGGGTTCGCGGAAAGGAAGTTTCCCGCAGTCGTGTGTAAGTTAGTGAAGTTGCAACGTCCGCCACCGGAGATCAGGATCTTCTTACCGATCCTGTTGGCATGGTCAAGCAATAGGACCCGGCAACCGCCGCGGCCCGCATGGATGGCGCAGAAAAGACCTGCGGCGCCTGCGCCCACGATCACTACATCGAAGGGCGATTCCGCAGCGGCAGTGTTCATTCGATAGGAGAAATAAGCCTCTACGGGCGCCTGGACCCACGGCCCGAGACGCGCTTGCGGACAGGACGGGGCAGCGTGGCCGGCCCCGATCTCGGGCGGCGCGCGGGTTTCCTGGGCTGTTCCGGGGATGCGGCCTTCTTCCGCGCCGCCCGCTTCAGTTGCGTCACTTCTTCTTCATTGAGCTCGCGCGTTTCCCCCGGGGGGACATCGAGCACAAGCGGTCCAAAACCAACCCGCCTGACTTTCTCCACAAAGTGGCCTATCTCTTCGAACATCTTGCGAATCTCCCGGTTCTTCCCCTCAGTCAGCACGACTTCAAACCAGGGATTATCGGTATCGCGGATCAGGCTGATCTGGGCCGGTTGGGTCATGACGCGGCCCTCCCGCTCCCCGCGCCGGCCGCGTTCGATCATCACTCCGTGGCGGAGTTGCTCCAGTGCTTCCTCTCTCGGTTTACCGCTCACCTTCACCAGGTAGGTCTTTTCCACGTGAGAAGCTGCACTCGTGAGGACGTTGGCCAGCTCGCCGTCATTGGTCATCAGCAGCAGGCCTTCGCTCTGGTAATCCAGTCGGCCAACGGGAAAAAGCCGCGCTCCCGATCGACCGAAAAATTTCATCACCGTGGGCCGTCCCTCCGGATCAGAAACCGTGGTGACCACGCCCTTCGGCTTATTCAGCATGAAATAGCGGAACTGCTGTGGCTTCTTGAGCAGCTTGCCATCGACCCGGATATGGTCCCGCTCCGGGTCCGCTTTGGAGCCCAGCTCGGTTACTGTCTGGCCATTCACCTGCACTCTTCCGGAGGCAATCAGCTCTTCCGCCTTGCGCCGCGATGCAATGCCGGCGGCAGCCACAATCTTCTGCAGGCGCTGTGGGTTTCGCTCGCGATCCCGCCCTTCCTCGGCGGTCGTCACTCGGCTACCGTACTGTGCTCGGCTTCCGTACTGTGCTCGGCTTCCGTGCTGGGCTCGGCTTCCGTGCTGGGCTCGGCTTCCGTGCTGGGCTCCGCTTCCGTACTGGGCTCCGCTTCGGCACTCGACTTCGGTTCGGCACTGTGTTCGGCTTCCGTAATAGGCTCAGCTTCTGCACTGGGCTCGGCTTCTGCACTGGACTCGGCTTCTGCACTGGACTCTGCTACCGCGACGGGGTCGGCTTCCTCAGCCGCAGACATCGCTTCCAGCTCCTCCGCGGCTGCTTCGTCGGATGGCTCCACTGCATGCGACGACGCCAGCTCATCAGAGGAGCGCATGCCCGCATCCTGAACCTCGCCCTCCGCTTCGGATTCAGCCAACTCGCCCGCCATCTTTTCAAACTCTTCCATGCTGGGCAGATCGTTCACGTCCTTCAGCCCAAAGCGCAGCAGAAATTCCTTGGTGGTCTTGTAAAGAATGGGTCGTCCGATGACTGGCTTTCTTCCCGCCGTGGTGATTAATTTGCGGCTAACCAACCCACCCAGCACGCCGCCCGAGTCAACGCCTCGTATCTCGCTTACCTCGGGCGCGGTTACCGGCTGCTTGTAGGCGATCACCGCCAGCGTCTCCAGCGCTTGCAGAGAGAGCTTCATCGGCGGCTTCAGGCTTTTCACAAAGCCCCGCACTGCATCGTGATATTCCGGCTTAGTCGCCATGCGATAGCCGCCGGCGATCTCCCTGATCTCCATGCCTCGCTCGCTGTTTGCGTAGTCCGCAATCAGCTCGTCCAGCACCACCTGGAGCGCCTGCCGGACTCGGCGGTCGCGCTGGCGTGCAGATTTCTTCTCGTCTCCCTCGCCCGCAGCCGGATCAGCAACAACCGGCTCTGCGGCAACCGGCTCTGCGGCAACTGGCTCTACGGCTTCCGTCGCCGGGGCCTCTTCCGCAGACGCCTCCTCCAGAGCAGGCGTGGAATCAGCCTCAACAGGGGCCTCTTCGGCCAACCCTTGTAGAACCTCTTCGGAGAAGATGGCAGCAAGGTGGGCCAGGGTCACTGGCTCCTCAGCTGCATAGACAACGGCTTCTAATTTGGCTTTCAGACTCATTGGCAGGTCAATGCGCCCGGAAAAAGAAAGGCGCCTCGATTCATAGTATCGAAGCACCCCTCTTTTCGCTCGTCTTTGCTGATTTCGGTTGGTTAGCCCTTGGGAGAAAACTGCACGAAGACCCAGAACAGTGAGGCAGCAATCAGGGCCGACGCGGGCAAAGTGAACACCCAAGCGGCTGCGATGCTGCGTATGGTAGACCACTGAAGTCCGCTCTTATTGGCCAACATGGTTCCAGCCACGCCCGATGAAAGCACGTGCGTGGTACTGACCGGCAAGCCGTAATTGTCGGCGGCCCAAATGGTGAACATGGCGGTAATTTCAGCAGCTGCGCCCTGGCCATAAGTCAGGTGGGTTTTCCCAATCTTTTCTCCTACCGTCACCACGATCCGCTTCCAGCCGATCATGGTGCCCATGCCCAGAGCGATGGCGACGGCAACTTTGACCCAGGTGGGAATGAACTTGGTGGCAAGATCGAGCTTCTTCTTGTAGTTAGCCATCACCTCAGCTTCTTCCGCGGTGAACGCCGGCTTTTTGGACTTGGCCATCAGCCGCAATGCTTCGCTCGAGACATACATATCATTGCGCACGTTGGCCTGCTGACCAGAGGGCACGTTCTTCAGCGTTTTGTACTGCGCAACCTCATGTTCAATCTCGATAATCATCTGCCGCTCGGCCAGTATGGTGGTCGGCGTCTGCTTTTTGGTCTGGAGATATTCGGTGAGGTCGGCCCGCGGGTCGTCGATCACTGCGTTGGAATCGACGTGCGCGCCGATTACTTTGGCCGCCTGCTCAGACACGGCAACAAAGTCCTGCACCTGGCTGTAACCGACAGCATGGTTCAACGCATAAGCGGTGGGCACGGTGCCGATCAGAATCAGCATGATAAGTCCCATGCCCTTCTGTCCGTCATTCGAACCGTGAAAGAAGCTCACACCGGTGCAAGTCAGAATCAGTAGGCCTCGAATCCAGAACGGCGGCGGTGCGTCCCCTTTTGGCGCCTCAAAAAGCCGGGGATCCTTAATCACAACCTTCAACAGCAGCAGCAGAAGGCCGGCGCACACGAAACCGACGATCGGAGAAATCAGCAGGGAGCGAAACACATTTCCTACCTGTGACCAGTCGACACCAGTGGTGCCTGAATTCGCGGACATCAACTGGTTCGCCAGGCCGACACCGATGATCGAACCAATGAGGGTATGCGAGCTGGAAGCCGGCAGCCCAAGCCACCAGGTGCCCAGGTTCCAAAGGATGGCCGAAATCAGCAAGGCGAAGACCATGGCGAAACCCGCGCCCGAACCCACCTTCAGGATGAGCTCCACGGGCAGTAGGGAAACCACCGCAAACGCCACAGCGCCGGATGAAAGCAACACCCCAATCAGGTTCCACATTCCCGACCACATCACAGCGATGTGTGGCTCCAGGGAGTGGGTGTAGATCACCGTAGCAACGGCATTGGCGGTGTCATGAAACCCGTTCACAAATTCAAATCCCAACGCAATCAGCAGGGCGAGCGCCAACAGACCGTAGGCCGCCACTGAAGCCGAATGCGGGACCGCAAACAGGTCACCCAGCAACTGCGAGGCGGCCCACGCGATGCCGCCCACCAGCACGATCCCAAAGATAATCATGGGGATCAGGCCCGGTTTCCGGTTCATTTTGTCGTGGACAGCCAAGGGCTTCCCAGGGGGCGTGTCTAAAA
The DNA here is from genome assembly GCA_963824325.1 of uncultured Acidobacteriaceae bacterium. GTDB lineage: Bacteria > Acidobacteriota > Terriglobia > Terriglobales > Acidobacteriaceae > PALSA-350. The sequence continues at coordinate 169,981 of CAWGPA010000004.1, forward strand.
CTGCAGAGGTTCCTTCGTTCACGTGCGCACACTCCGGACTACAGGAGTTGAACGTTAACAAACGGCATCGCTTGCCAGTATGAATTGTGGTACCCCGGCACGTTAAAGTTCCATGAATTCGGCTTGCGGGGAAGGATGTCAGTGGAGTGAGAGTAGGTGGTCTGCGTTCGCGGAATCCCATCTCACAAGGAAGAGGGAGTTGTGGGGCATTTGCATAGGGGAGAGGCGCACAGGAGGTCCCGCAGCTACCGCCAATCGTCCTTGGCCTGCATCAACCCCTGGTTCAACACCGACTCGAACGACGGGTGCTTCTTGATATAAACCTCCCCGAAGTTGCTGTCCTGCCGCAGCAGCACCGCCTGCAAACGAACCAGCTCGAGCAGCGCCAAAAACATGCAGATAAGCGCCCGTTCTGACCGGGTATTTCTGAGCAAGCTGCTCAACGAGACCGGCCGCTCTTCCATGATCAGCCGGCGGCGCACATAATCCAGCATCTGCGAGACGGTCACCGCCTCTTCATCCACATCCAGCACAGGCCTTTGCCTAGCCCGGTCCAGAATCTCCCGGAAGACCCGCACCAGATCGACCGTATCGGCCGCGATCTCCTGCTCACTTCCCTCTTCGCTACTAAACTGCCGAATCGCCGGATTGGTCCAGGTAGCCGCCTCGATCTGTTGCTTCTGCAGCAGCATCTGCGCTGCATTCTTGAAGCGCTCATGCTCCAGCAACCGCTCCACCAGCTCTCGCCGTGGATCCTCCTGCTCGCCATCGCCCCCCTCCGCCGAGGTGCGGGGAAGCAGCATGCGGCTCTTGATATGGATCAGCAGTGAAGCCACATAAATGAAGTCCGCTGCCGCATCCACCTCGGTCTGCTTAAGACCCTCCACATAGGCCAGAAACTGGGCCGTGATCCGCCCGATAGGGATGTCGTAGATATCGATGTCCTGCTTGCGGATCAGGTCCAGCAACAAGTCCAGCGGCCCGTCGTACACCTGCCCCACAGAAATGCTGTAAGGCGATGCGCTCTCGGCAGCTTCCCGCTTCTGCTGCTGCTTCTCGGTTTCCTCGCGCTTCTCCCCATTCTTGTCTTCGCTCATAGCGCGCGCTCTCCAAACTCCGGGTGCACCAGGTGCATGGCTTCCCTCACCTGCCCCATGGTTTCTTCTGCCCGGGCCCGCGCCAGCGCTGAGCCGCTATGCAGAATGTCGTGCACCAGGCGGGGCTGCTCCTCGTATTGCCTGCGCCGTTCTTGCATGGGTTGCAGTTCGGTCACGATGGCGTCCGCGGCCCAGCCCTTGCACTCAATGCAGCCGATGGCCGCCGACCGGCAACCGGCGTAGACCTTCTCGAGCGTCGCTGGAGTCGAAAAGACCTTGTGCAAATCGCCCACCGGGCAAACATCCGGATCTCCCGGGTCGGTCCGCCGTACCCGCGCCGGATCGGTGACCATGGTCTTCAGCTTTTGCCGCACCACCGCCTCCGGGTCCGTGAGCAGGATGGTGTTGCCATAGCTCTTCGACATCTTTCGCCCATCCGTCCCCGGTAGCTTAGGGGAGGGAGTCAGCAGCACCTGTGGCTCGGGCAGAATCGGACCCGACAGGATCTGCTTCACATCACCGGGGTAAAAATGGTTGAATCGCCGAGCTACTTCCCGGGTCACTTCCACATGCGCCACCTGGTCTTGTCCTACGGGCACAAAGTCCGCCTGGTAGATCAGGATATCCGTTGCCATCAGCAGTGGATATCCGAGGAAGCCGTAGGTGGTCAGATCCTTCTCGGCAATCTGCAATTGTTGCTCTTTGTAGGTCGGTACGCGCTCCAGCCAGCCGAGGGGCATGATCATCGACAGCAGAAGGTGCAACTCTGCGTGTTGCGGCACCAGGGACTGCACAAAGAGGACACAGCGCTCCGGGTCCAACCCCGCCGCCAGCCAATCGAGCGCCACGTCGATCGTATTTTGCCGAATGTTGGTGGGGTCGGCGTAATCGGTGGTCAGGGCGTGCCAGTCGGCGACAAAAAAGTAGCAGTTGTAGTCGTGCTGCAGGCGCACCCAGTTGTACAGGGCCCCCATGTAGTTGCCGAGATGCAATTTGCCGGTGGGCCGCATGCCGCTCAGCACGCGTTTGAGTTGATGCGAGTCTTGATTCACTGGCTCGATTGTACGGAAAACTCAGATCGAGAGCAGCAAAACGCGGAAGAACCCGAGTACCGGACTAATCATGGCCATGGTGACCCCGCCGCCAAAAAACAGCATAAGAAAGAGGCTGAGAATTCCCAGGCGGTCATAGATCGGCTGCCACCGTAGGGGAAGCATGTGGCGGAAGATGTGGCTGCCGTCGAGCGGCGGCAAAGGAAGAAGGTTGAAGGCGGCAAGGAACAGATTCAGCAGCATGCCGAAGTAGAAAATGAGGGCTAGTGGGTAGGCCACCGGGCTCAAGGCCATAAGCTGAGGATCGAGCCGGCTGAACCCTCCGAGAGCCACGGCACGCACGCAAGCCAGGCCCACCAGGGACGTCTTCGCGATGACGATCAATACCAGCAGTGAAACCACAGATCCGATTACATTGCTGACCGGCCCAGCCACCGTCGTAAGAATGTCGTCGCGCACAAAATTCTTGAAGTTGCGTGTATTCACCGGGGTCGGCTTGGCCCAGCCAATCACCGGGATGCGAGTCACCAATGCCACCAGGGGCAGCATGACCGTGCCCACTGGATCGATGTGCTTTAGCGGGTTCAGCGTAATGCGTCCCAACATGCGCGCCGTCTGGTCGCCCAGCCGCGAAGCCATCCATCCATGTGCCGACTCATGCAGGCTCAGCGCGAACAACAACACGACAAATTGAAAAATCCCCAGGACAATTTCAGGAGTTCGCATCGGAAGCCTGATGGTAGCACGCCGACCACCGGCTAAGTACGTTTGCAATCTTCGCCGTGGGGCTGGCGATGGCTACTCTTTTCGCTTGATCTCGCGCGCCGGAACACCTCCCCAAATGGCGTGCGCAGGCACATCATGAGTGGCTACGCCCATGGCCCCCAGCATGGCATCTTCGCCGATCTTCACTCCGGCCATCACCGCGGAGTGGTAGGTAAGCCGCGTGCCGGGCCCCACCTCGGTGGTGCGATTCTCTATATCGAGATAATCGTTTGCCTTATGCCAGTGGGAGTACACCGCAGCGTAATCGGAGATGGAGGTCCCCTTGCGGATGATGATCTCGCCCCGGTCATCGAGCATCACGTACTTGTGAATGATGCAGTCGTCTTCGACCGTCAGGTTGTAACCGAAACTGAACTCCACTCCGTGGAAGATCTTCACGTTCTTTCCCACGTGCTTGAAGATGTGCTTCGCCAGCATCTTACGGAAGCGAAAACCGAGCCAGTGGTTCAGCCCCAGAGCCGACCGGTCAAACATCTGCCAGAACCAGATCAACGGCTTGCGCTCGGCATATTTCTCCACGTCGATATCGCCGTAATACTCCGGCTCGAGTGTCACGTTGGCCGGGTCGAGGGTCAACTGCAGCACATTGCCTGGCAGTTCGGAAATCAGCGTGGTATTGAGCTTGCCGCCATGGGGGCGGCCGAGGTAGATCTGGTGTAGCGCGTCACGCACCAACTCGCCCCGCAACCGAGGTTCCTTGTGGCGCGTGAATTCCTCATCCAGATGCGCTAGCCAACGCCGATAGACATCTTCGCCCTCGGCCGTCGGACGTAGCTCACGATACTCATATCTCGGCATGGTGCCCTTTCCTCCCGCAGACGGCGCCGCCCGCTATTGAATGCTGAATACCGCGTAGACCGTGGCGGAAGCGGTAACTTTTTGCGCGCTGACGCTCAGCGGCTCAACCTCTTTCGCCGCTGGGGCGGCTGCCATCATGGCCTGGGCCCTCATGAGCGGTTGCGGAGTACGCGCCGGAGCTTCATTGCTGGCATACACCAACGGCCCCAGTGTGGCGTTGAGGCCCGAAGCCATCTGTTGCGCAATCTGCCGCGCGCGATCCAGCGCCAGCTTTGCGGCTTTCGCCTGCAGGGCATCCTGGTCTGCGACACTCCACGTCATCTGCCCGCTCTGGTTAGCGCCCGCCTTCACCGCCACATCCAGGACCTTGGCGCCATTTCCCGCCGCCGTCTTCACGTTCCAGCTCTGCTGCACCTGGAACTTGCGCTCCGTCTTCTCCGCCGGTGTCCAGTCCTGGGTCACGAACTGTTGCACCGGGGCAATGCTTTGCGACTCACTCTGAATGGCATCCTGCGGAACTCCCGCCGCCTTGAGCGCTGCCGCGATGGCATTCGAGATCTTGGACCCATTGGCATAGGCCGAGTCCTGATCTGGACCGTAAGCGACGAAGCCGATCTGCACCGTCACCGTATCCGCATCGGCGTTGGCGTCGGCGCTAGTGGTGACCGCGATGGTGCGATTGTCTTTGCTGACCACGATCTGTTGCGCGCGGCTGGGGACGGCAACCGCCGAAAAAATCAGCGCGGCGCAGCCAGCGGCAATGCGTTGCAGTGGAATGGGCATGTGCAAACTCCCTTACGGCCGGGCCAGGCTTGCTGCTTTGCGCAACTGCGCCAGCAGCCGTTGGCCGGCACCTGAGTCTATCGCGTCAGCGGCGCGACGGACACCGCCGGCAAAATCGTCTGCGCGGCCGGCGATGATCAAAGCGGCCGCCGCGTTCAGCAAAACCACGTCCCTCGGCGGCCCCGGCTCACCTTCCAGAATCTTCTCAATCAGCACTGCATTCCCCCGTGCGTCACATCCCGCGATCGTGCTCAGCGGAGCTTGAGCCAGACCCGCCTCGCCTGCTTCCACGGTAAAGTTGCGCACCGCCTGCTCCCGCACTTCCGCCACATCGCTTACGCCATTCAGTGTGAGTTCATCCAGGCCATCTCGTCCGTGGACCACGAATGCATGCCTCGCGCCCAGGCGAGCCAGCGTCTCGGCCACCAGAGGGACGGCGCTCGCAGCGAACACGCCGATCACCTGCGCCTTGGCTCCCGCGGGATTGGTGAGCGGACCGGCAAGATTGAAGAGGGTACGAAAGCCCAGGGCCCGGCGGATCGGCTGCACTCGCTTCATGGCCGGATGCAGTGCGGGAGCGTAGAGAAACATGAATCCGGTCTGGCGGAAGCACGCCACCGCCATCTCCGGCTCCAGCTCAACCGGGACGCCCAGCGCCTCCAGCACATCGGCGGAGCCGCACTTCGAGGTGAGTCCCCGGTTGCCATGCTTAGCTATCTTGACCCCAGCCGCGGCCGCCACCAGCGCAGCGGCGGTCGAGATATTGAACGTTCCCTGGCCATCGCTGCCGGTCCCGCAGGTATCCACCAGCTGCTCCCGCTCCGCGTCGCTGAGGTCCACCGGCCGGCTCATGCTCCGCATCGCCTGGACGAACCCGGACAGCTCCTCCGCCGTGGCCCCTCGGGCAGCAATGGCGGTCAAAAGCGAAGCAATCTCCACATCGTTGGCGTCGCCTTCGAGCATCTCCCGAAGCGCCGAGCATCCCTGCTGTTGCGTCAGGGTTCCATGCTCTTCAACCACATGCTTGAGAAGCTCTACCAGCTGGGACATCGGCGTTCCTTCCTCAAAACATCCTAACCGTACCTGAGACTCTCCACTCGGAACCAGTCCCGAAGGGACGGCTGAGAATGACCCAGGATGTCAGTCCCGGGTGAACCTGGTCCGCAAGCGAATGCCGGGTGCCCCACTCCCGCTCCCAACCACCGCTCTTTGCCCTCTAAGCCCAATCCCTTTAGTATGGAAGTTCTGTCCAAAGACCAAACGAATGAAAATTCATGAGTATCAGGCAAAAGACATCCTGGAGCGCCACGGCGTAGCCGTACCCAAGGGTGAGGTGGCCAACACGCTTGAAGAAGCGATGGATGTGGCCAAACGGCTCTTTACCGGCGGCGCCAAGGGCGTCGTAGTCAAAGCTCAGATCCACGCCGGCGGTCGCGGCAAGGGCGGCGGCGTCAAGCTCGCCAAAACCCTGCAGGAAGCGGAGGACTACACCAAGGCCATCCTCGGCATGCAGCTGGTGACTCACCAGACCGGCCCCCAGGGCCAGAAGGTGCAGCGGGTGCTCATCGAAGAGATGTCACCCATCGCCCGCGAGCTGTACCTGGGCATCGTGCTCGATCGCGCCGCCGCCAAACTGGTCTTCATGGCTTCCCAGGCCGGAGGCATGGAGATCGAGGAGGTCGCCGCCAAGGACCCCGACGCGATCTTCAAGGCTTACATCGACCCCGCAGTGGGCTTCCAGCCCTATCAGGCGCGCAAACTCGCCTTCGCGTTGGGCCTCAAGCCGGCGCAGATTAACGACGCGGTCAAGTTCATGACCGGCCTCTACAAGGTATTTCTCGAGACCGATGCTTCCCTGCTCGAGATCAATCCCTTCATCACCACCACCGACGACCGCCTGGTGGCCCTCGATTGCAAGATCAACTTCGACGACAACGCCACCTTCCGCCACAAAGAGCTGAGGGAACTCCGCGACACCGCCGAGGAAGACCCTTTGGAAGTGGAAGCCTCCAAGTACGCTCTCAACTACATCAAGCTCGACGGCAACATCGCCTGCATGGTCAACGGCGCCGGTCTGGCCATGGCGACCATGGACATCATCCAGTACGCAGGTGGCTCGCCGGCAAACTTCCTCGACGTAGGCGGAGGCGCCAACCAGCAGCAGATTGAGCACGCCTTCGAGATCCTGCTCTCCGACAAAAACGTGCAGGCCGTCTTCATCAACATCTTCGGCGGCATCCTGCGCGTCGACACCCTGGCCCAGGGCGTCGTAGAAGCGGCCAAGAAGACCAATGTGAAGGTTCCCGTCATCCTGCGCCTGGAGGGAACCAACGTGGAGCAGGGACGCGAAATTCTCAAGCAGTCTGGCCTCAACTTCATCATTGGCGAGACCATGCAGGACGCCGCCGCCAAAGCCGTGAAGGCCGCCAAAGACTACGCTGCCAAAAAGTAAAGCACTCGAACAGGAATTCTGGAGCAATCTATGTCTGTGTTAGTGGACGAAAATACGCGGCTCATCGTGCAAGGGATCACCGGCAAGGAAGGCACCTTCCACGCCAAGGGCTGCGCCGAGTATGGGACCAAAGTAGTGGGCGGAGTAACCCCAGGCAAGGGAGGCACCACGCACGAGGGCTGGCCAGTCTTCGACACCGTGGCCCAGGCCGTCGAGAAGACCGGCGCCAATGCCACCGTCATCTTCGTGCCCCCGCCGTTTGCTGCCGACGCCATCCTCGAAGCCGAAGACGCGGGCCTGCCGCTGATCATCTGCATCACCGAGGGAATCCCCACCAACGACATGGTCAAGGTGTGGAGCGTGGTCAGCAAATCGAAGTCGCGCCTGATCGGGCCCAACTGCCCCGGCGTCATTTCTCCCGGGAAGGCCAAGATCGGCATCATGCCCGGCCGCATCCACAAGCAGGGCACCGTAGGCATTGTCTCCCGCTCCGGTACCCTCACCTATGAAGCCGTCTATCAACTCACCCAGCGCGGGATCGGACAGTCCACGGCGATCGGCATCGGCGGCGATCCTATCATCGGCACCACCCACGTCGACGCGCTCAAGCTGCTCAATGAGGATCCCGGGACGGAGTCCATCATCCTGATCGGCGAAATTGGTGGCACGGCCGAGGAGACCGCAGCCGCCTATGTAAAGGCCCACGTCAAGAAGCCTGTCGTGGGCTTCATCGCCGGCCAAACCGCACCTCCAGGGCGGCGCATGGGCCACGCCGGGGCCATCATCTCCGGAGGCCAGGGCACCGCGGCCGACAAGATGAAGGCGCTCACAGAAGCCGGCATCCACGTAGTGCAATCCCCCGCCGCCATCGGCGAAACACTGGCCAAGGTCATTGGAAAATAGGAGTATTCGTGCAACGCACCTTCAGCATCATCAAGCCCGACGCGGTCCGCAAGAGCTATTCGATCGCGATTCTTGCCGAAATCGAAAAGGCGGGCTTCAAAATCGTCGCCATCAAGAAGATGTTTCTCTCCAAGTCGCAGGCCCAGGGCTTTTACGCCGTGCACTCCAAGCGGCCCTTCTTCGATTCGCTCACCACCTTCATGTCCTCCGGCTCCATCATTGCCATGGTGCTGGAGAAGGAAAACGCCATCGCCGACCTGCGCAAGCTGATGGGCGCCACCAATCCGGCGGACGCTGCCGACGGCACCATCCGCAAGCAATTTGCATCCTCCATCGAAGAAAATGCTATCCACGGCTCAGACGCCGAGGACACCGCAGCCTTCGAAGTAGGCTACTTCTTCGCCGGCTACGAGCTGATTTAGGGCGCTCCCCTGCTCTGTGGCGGAATCCTCCCTGGCCTGGCGTCAGGCCGCCTATCGCGGAAGTGCCTTGACATGAGGCCGCTGGGCAAGCAAACTTGCGCAGATGGGGCTTAAGTTGCTAAAGCCCAGCGCGTCATACGAGGTCGGCATTGGGTGGATCACCGGCTAGCAAGGTTACCTACACACTTGAGTCCTCGCTTGACAGCGTCAATCGCGTGGAACAGACCGCGGAGGAGTTAGCCAGGAAGGCCGGTCTGGAAGAAGAGGATATCTATCGCGTCGCTATGGCGGTCCGTGAAGCCGCGGTCAATGCCGTCCTCCATGGCAACGCCTACGATCCCGAGAAGAGCATTACTGCTTCGTTTGAACATACGGCAGATTCCCTGGTCATTCGCATTGCCGACCAGGGAAAAGGGCTGAACCCTGAGACATTGCCCGACCCGCTGGCGCCCGAGAATCTGTTGCGCGGCTCAGGGCGAGGCATCTTTCTCATCCGCTCCTTCATGGATGAGGTACACTTTCGACAATTGCAGCCCGGCACTGAACTTACCCTCATCAAACATCTAGGAACCGCCCGTTCCGCAATTTAAGGAGGAGTTTTCGTGAGCATGAAAATCAAGACCCGTCAGGTGGACGGGATCACCATAATGGATTGCAGCGGTCGCATCACCCTGGGAGAAGGCAGTGTGCAGCTGCGCGACGCCGTACGGGATCTGCTCGCCAAAGGCTCCAAGCAGATCCTGCTCAATTTGGGTGACGTAACTTATATCGACAGCTCGGGCATCGGCGAGCTGGTCAGCGCCTTTACCACAGTCCGCAACCAGGGTGGAGATCTCAAACTCCTCAATCTCACCAAAAAGGTCCACGACCTGTTGCAGATCACCAAGCTCTACACCGTTTTCGACGTCAAGGACGACGAAGCTAGCGCAGTCGCTTCCTTCGCCCGCGCCTAGTTCTCTCAATAAAAACGGCGGGTGCCCGGCTTCGGAGCGGGCACCCGCCGTTTTATTTTGCTTACCAGAGGATGACGGGGCAGCTTGCGGAAAAACTCGGTCAACAGACGGAGACCGCTTTACATGGTGCGGAAAACTCATGCTTTGTATCAGGGCACGGCTTTAGCCGGGCCGTACAGCCGCACCGGATGAGGGCTTTAGCCCCTGGGCTTTCTTTGCGTCCCCGCGGAAAAACACCGTGGACAGCTCCAGAATGATCTCCTAGACAAGCGTCTGCTGCGGGAAAAACACACTCCACAAAGGGCACGGGCTTGGCCGTGCCGCAAATAATATGCGAATGGAGAGGGCTTTAGTTAGAGCCTGCGTGAGTACTAGAAGACACGGCAGATCCCTCCTATCGCCAGGGGCCCGGTGGGGCCGACCGCTAAACGTCAGACCAGCCCGGCTGGGTATGTGAGAGCGCCACAGACAAAACTTAGTCCCGTAGGAACGGCTGAAAGTAGCCCAGGACGGACCCGGATTTTCCGTGCAGCTTGGTGGGGCCAAGGAGCCTTGTGCGGCTTTCGTGAAGAAAGCCGCATACGCAGACCGGTCCAGGGCAACGTGCAGAAAATCCGGGGGTAGTCCTGGGTTTGACAGTGAGAAACGGAAAAGTCCCGGCTAGGGACGGCTGAGAATGCCCCAGGACGGCAGTCCTGGGTGAGCCTGGACTATTGGAGAAGGTTAAGGGCGCCCAGGAATACATCCTGGGATATTTTCAGCCGTCCCTACGGGACTTTTCGGGCTCTCATGGCCTCTTTATGGCACGGCTAAACCCGTGCCCCTCGTGGAGTGTGTTTCTTCCGCAAGCTGTAAAGTCCAGCCCTGACACAAAACATGAGTTCTGCGGTGCTAGCGAAGCAAAGGTACTTCATGCGGCTTTCCTTACAGAAAGCCGCACACGGGAATAGCCTCGAGCCGGAAATCCAGCATCTCGCACGTTTTTCGCGAGATATGCCCCGATTCCCGAAGACCAGCGCTTTTTGGATTAGAAGCTGACCTTAGGCACGTTCTGAGCCCCTGGGCTTGCCTGGAAATAATCGTTGTTCCGTTGGAATCCGCCCATACTGGCCCAAATGCTGTTGGGAAACTGCCCGATAAACGTGTTGTAGTCCTGAATCTGCTGGTTGTACCTCATTCTGGCCACGCTGATCCGGTTTTCCGTGCCCGCCAGTTCGTCCGAGAGGCGCTGAAAATTCTGATTCGACTTCAGGTCCGGATAATTCTCCGACAAGGCCAGCAACCGTCCCAGCGCGCCATCAAGCTGGCCGTTAGCCTGGATGGTGGCTTTCGGATCGCCGTGTGCGTTCAGTAGGCCGGCCCGTGCATTCGCGATATCGCCGAACACCGTCGTCTCCTGCTTGGCATACCCCTTCACGGTTTCCACCAGATTTGGAATCAGATCCGCGCGCCGCTGCAGCTGATTGTTGACTTCACCCCAGGAGGCAGTGACCGCCTCCCGCTTGGTCACCATCTGATTCTTCGCGCTTACATAACTGCCGAAAACCAGCAGCACCGCCAGGAACACCACTACAAGCGCCGCGATTCCTATCCAAAGCCCGCGTCTCATGCGAACGTTCTCCTTCTCTCGCTCAAAATTTTCACTATTAGCCTACCAACTGCCTGAGGCCCCACCGCCACCGGAACTTCCCCCGCCAAAACCGCCAAATCCGCCGCCATCTCCTCCGCCGCCGCCGAACCCGCCGCCACCGCCGCGGCCGCCCCAACCACCGCCACCGCCACCGCCCAGAAACATGCCAATCAGGAAGCCGAGCAAACCGGAACCACCCAGCCGTGCCAGAAGGAAAATCACCCCTAGCAGGACCAGGCCCAGCACCACCACCTGACCCAGCGTGAGTGGCTGCGCCTGCGGAACAGGCGGTGGTCCGCGACGTGGCTGGGCAGTGAGCGTCACCCCGGCGTCGGCCGCAATCACTCCGGCGATCTGCTGCACCGCCATCGTAATCGCCCCGTCAAAGTCGTTCTGTCGCAGATATGGCACCATCTGCCGGCCGATGTCACCTACCCGGCCATCGGGCAGAATCCCCTCCAGGCCATACCCCACCTCGAAGCGGTACTTGCGATCATTGGTTGCGAAGATCAGCAACAGGCCGCGGTCCGTGCCTTTCTTACCAACCTTCCACTTGTCTTCGAGTGCAGTAGCGAAGTTCTCGATGGGTTCGCCGTCCAGCGACTTGACCGTCACCACGGCGATCTGCGCATGCGCCTGGCGATCCACCTGCGCGCACAGCTCGTTCAGAGAGGCCGTGGTTTGCGGTGACAACACGCCGGCAAAATCATTGACATAGTTTGTCGGCGCGGGCAGGTCCTGCACCCGCTCTGCCGGCAAAACACTGGAACCGGCGAGAAGAAGCAGAAAAACCGCGAGCAGGCGTAGACGCATCGCCTCATTGTACTCAGACGCAGTTGTGCCCGCTGCCGGCCTGGGGCAGTTCGCAATCGGTGGTAGATCGGAGCGATAGGCCTATTCGTGGTTTTCCACCAAAGAAAACCACACCTCGCGATCCCTATCAGGCCACCGTGATTGCAAAACTGCCCAAAAGGAGGGCCGGCCCAGCGGGCACAGAAAGCATCAGGGTGTGAGTCTTACTTACTGCCCGGCCATAGGCACGTTCTGGTCTTTGGCCAACTGCTGGGCCATCTGTAGATGTTGGACAATGACCTTGCTGCCCTGGTTGGCAGCGTCCTTGACGGTCTGGTCCTGTCCGGAAGAAGCTTCCGCCTGGAACTGGCTTAGATCCTGCTTATGGTCCCTGACCATATCCTTGATGTAGGCCTGGTCGTACGCGGGTCCGGAGAGCGACTGAAGCTTGGCCATGGTCTTGCGATCATTCTTCGAGATCTGATCAGGCGGCGTCACTCCAAGCTGCTGTGCCACCGGCTTCATCTGCTCGTTCAACTTGGTATGGTCATCGATCATGCGTTGCGCGAATTGTTTTACCTGGTCGTTACTGCTTTTTTGCAACGTCAGCTGGGCAAGCTGTACCTCTGCCATGCTCCCCTGCATCGCCTTGCTTACAAACATCCTGTCCATGGGCGTCGGCTGGCTTGGACCCTGCATACCATTCATTTGCGGATCCATGCTCGGGCTCTGTCCCGGGGCCTGGCTCGCCGGGCCGGCGGAACCCTGGGGCGCTTGCGCTATGGCCATGCTGCCGCAAAGCAACATCGCGCCAGCCAGAACGACGGTTCTTCTGTCACAAATAGGGGGAAAATTCATAATTTACTCCTCGTTGGGTAGGATGCGGTCTAGCCAAGCCCGGTGACCTGAACTCCGCCGTTTTGGACCCCACGCACAACCAGCGGGCCCGGCCAACCAGTTATCCTTGAATCATCTATGACCACGACGCAACCGACTGCTGTTCAGCCACCGATCGCCCGCCGCCAGGAAACCGCCACCACCCTCCATGGACACCGGCTGGCTGATGACTACGCGTGGCTCCGCGAAAAAGACAGCCCCGAAGTAATTGCATTTCTGGAGCAGGAGAATGCCTACACCCGCGCCGTCATGAAGCCCACGGAGGAGTTGCAGGCCAAGCTCTACTCCGAAATGCTCAGTCATATTAAAGAGACCGATGTCTCAGTGCCCTTCCGCTACAAGGATTATTTCTACTATTCGCGCACCGAGCAGGGCGCGCAGTATCCCATCTACTGCCGCAAACGCGGTTCCCTCGATGCCCCCGAAGAGATCATGCTTGATATGAACCAGATGGCGGTGGGCGAGAGTTTCCTGGCCTTAGGCGCCGTCAGCGTCTCCGATGACGGCAACCTGGTGGCCTACTCAACCGACACCACGGGATTCCGGCAATACACCCTCCACATCAAAGATTTGAAAACGGGCGAGGTACTCGCCGACCAGGCCGAGCGCGTCGGCTCCGTCGTCTGGACCACGGATAACCGCACCCTCTTCTACACCGTTGAGGATGAGGAGACCAAACGGCAGCACCAGCTCTTCCGCCACGTCCTGGGGAGGCCGCAGGCCGAAGATGTCCTGGTCTACCAGGAAGCCGACGAGCGCTTCAACATCGGCGCCGGCCGTACCCGTGACGGCAAGTACATCGTGCTCGAGAGCGCCAGCCACACCACGAGCGAAGAGCAATTCCTGCCCGCCGATGATCCGCAGGGAAAGTGGACCCTGATCGAACCCAGGCGCGAGAACATTGAATACTACACCGACCACCGCGACGGGCTTTGGTACATTCGCGTCAACGACACTGCCAGAACCTTCCGCATCGTCACTGCCCCGGTCGCCACTCCGGGCCGCGCACACTGGCGCGAGATCATCGCCCACCGTGAAGACGTCATGCTCGAAGATCTGGAACTCTTCCAGTCCTTTGCCGTGCTCGTCGAGCGCTCCAACGGCCTGCCGCAAATGCGCGTCCTGTCCTTCGACAAGGAAGGTGCGTTTGCCCCATCTTCGCGCCAGATTGCCTTTCCAGAGCCTACCTACAGCGCGCATCCGCACGTCAACCGTGAATTTGTAACCGACAAGTTTCGCTATGGGTATCAATCACTGGTTTCGCCCACCTCGGTCTATGAGTACGATGTGCAAACCAGTCAATCAACCTTGCTCAAGGAGTTGGAAGTCCCCGGCGGATTCGACCGCTCGCAATACCGCTCCGAGCGCCTCTTCGCCACCGCGCCGGACGGAACCGCCATCCCGGTTTCGATCGTCTACCGCAAAGACAAGAAGGGCGAGGGCACAAACCCGCTCTATATCTACGGCTACGGCTCTTACGGGTATGCCCTTCCCGTGGGCTTCAACTCCAACCGCCTCAGCCTGCTCGACCGCGGATTCGTCCTGGCCTACGCGCATATCCGCGGCGGCGGTGATATGGGCAAGCCCTGGCACGACGCCGGACGCCTGATGCAAAAGATGAACACCTTCACCGACTTCATCGCCGTCACCGAATACCTAACTGCGCACGGCTATGGCGATCCACGCCGCGTGGCCATGGAAGGCGGCAGCGCCGGCGGACTGCTGATGGGCGCGGTAGCCAACATGCGCCCGGATCTCTATCGAGCCGTCTTATCGCACGTGCCCTTCGTAGATGTAATGAACACCATGCTCGACCCCACACTACCCCTGACCATCGCCGAGTACGAAGAATGGGGAGATCCAAATCAGGCGGACGCTTTTGCCTACATGCTGCAGTACTCGCCCTACGACAACCTGCAGCGGAAGGCTTATCCTGCGATGTTGGTAAAGACCTCCTTGCACGACAGCCAGGTGATGTACTGGGAGCCGGCCAAGTATGTAGCCAAGCTGCGCACGCTAAAGTCCGACGACAATCTCTTGCTGCTCGAGACCAACATGAGCGCAGGCCACGGCGGCGCGTCCGGCCGCTACGACTACCTGAAGGAGATCGCCCTCGACTACGCATTTCTGCTGCAGGAGTTAGGCCCGAAGTAGAAATTTCAGGCCCAAAATAAACGGCCCGCAGCAAAAGCTGCGGGCCGTTCCGTTTGAGTTGAAGAGCTAGCGTCGTTCGTGTCCGCCGCCCCCATTGCTGGGATGGGATTCATTGTGCGCTTGGGGCTCGTTGTTATGGGGCGCCGTGTTGTTGTAGTGCGCCTCGTTGTTAACCGGGGCCTTATAAGCGGTGTTCGCGTTATTAGCCGGCGCTTTATACGCGTTGTTAGTGTTGCCATATGCCGGATGGTAGCTATTGTTGGCGTTATACGTCGGCCGGTTATTGCTGTTGTTATAGGCCGTGTGAGTAGCCATATTAGCGTTCGTCATCGGGTGGCTGACCGCCGCCGTTGCAGGTCTTCCGCCATTTGCAGACGCGAAATTGGCCCGGTTGGTGCTGGCGAAATGTTCATGGGACATCTGTTCTTGCGTCGCCTGAACGTGTTGTTCGCGCATGGCCGCCATCTCCTGCCCATTGGCTCTGGCATTGATACCGCCGGGTCCATTGAAGCTGGTGCGATTGATCACCGTCGTATTACGAATCACCGTCCTGTCGACGTAGGTATTGTGGATGACGGTTGTGTTCACGTGCAGCACCGCGGTGTTATAGGCGAAGTGTTCGCCCTCCCAACGCCCGCCATAGAAGCCCGCACCACCGTATCCGTAGCCGTAATTAACTCCGCCATAAAAGCCAACGTGGGGACCCCAATAACCGGCATGCCAGACATAAAGTCCGCCGCCGAAGCCCCAGTAGCCGGGAGTCCAGAGAACCCCGGGCCGGGGAGCAAGCACCCAGGTTCCCGGGACCCAGTAATAGCCCGCTTCGCCGTAGGCCCAATACCCAGGAGTCCACAGGTATCCGTCCCCCGGACAAACCGGCTGGGCGTACACCGGTAGCACTGGGGGAGCAATGGTGATGGAAAGGAATACGCCTGCGAAGGAAGACGCGGGCACGATCGATACCAAAAGTGCAAGAAAAAGGGTACGCATAGCGCGGATGGAACGCATCGGATTGCTCCTTGCTGGCTGAACCTCGCCGGCTAAATACCGGCCCCAAGGTTTGAACGCGGTCCCCGGAATTATGTTGCTGGGCTGGTTACCACGGACACTATCCAACAGTGCTGAGGGTACCGACGCTAGATGTAGGTGGCCATACCACGTTGGCAGCAAGCCCTTCACGGAGAACCTGCGAGTAGGCTGGCTCTTGAAGGGTACGGGTACCTCGCCGCAGCGAGCATCAGACCGTACGTAAGTGCTTTGCAATGAGTCCGGCCTTTAGCGGCTGATGGGGACTCACTCCTGTCCTCTCGACTCTTTCCGCAGCCCGTACAAACCGCTAGCGGCGGTTCGAACCGCCCAGCAGCGACCCGAGCACGCCGCGCACGATTTGCCGCCCTACCGTGCTACCCAGGGTGCGCGCGGCGCTTTTGGCCATTGTCTCCATCAGGCTGTCCCCCCGTCGTCCCCCGGAGGAACCCGTGCCCAGCGAGGTAAGTTCCCCCAGCCAGCCAGTGGGTTTCGCCGGCGCAGGTTGCTGTGCAGAAACGGTTTGCGTGGCGCGCCCCTTCAACAGCTCATACGCCGATTCGCGGTCGACCACCTTCTCATATACCCCAGCCACCACGGAATCGCGGATAATCTGCTGCCGCTGCTCGGGCGTAATTGGGCCGATCTGGCTGCTGGGCGGGCAGACCAGGGCGCGTTCCACCACCCCCGGTGTCCCTTTTTCATCTAAAAAGGAAACCAGCGCTTCCCCCACCCCAAGCTCCAGAATCACCTGCTCCACGTTGATCTCGGGATTGGCGCGAAAGGTCTGGGCCGCCGCCTTGACCGCCTTCTGGTCCTTCGGAGTAAACGCCCGCACCGCATGCTGCACCCGGTTGCCGAGCTGGCCCAGGACGCCGTCAGGCACGTCAATGGGACTTTGCGTGACGAAGAAAACGCCGACGCCCTTGGACCGGACCAGGCGAACCACCTGATGGACCTTGTCTTCAATCACTTTAGGCAGGTCGGAAAAAAGCAGGTGCGCCTCGTCGAAAAAGAAGACCAGCTTCGGCTTTTCCCCATCTCCCACCTCAGGCAGCCGCTCAAAGAGTTCACTCAGCAGCCACAACAGGAACGTGGCATAAAGCTGGGGTGAGTTGATGAGCTTGTCCGCCGCCAGGATATTAACCACCCCGTGGCCCTTGGCATCTGTCTGGATGAGGTCATCGAGATTGAGCGCCGGCTCACCTAGGAACTTGTCTCCGCCCTGCTGTTCCAAAGCCAGCAGGCCGCGCTGCATCGCTCCCACACTGGCCGCCGAAATGTTGCCATACTGCGTCTGGAACTCCTTGGCATGTGTGGCCGCATACTGCAGCATCGCCTGCAGGTCCTTTAAATCGAGCAGGAGCAGTCCCTGGTCATCCGCTATCTTGAAGACAGCCGTCAGCACGCCAGCCTGGGTGTCGTTCAGATTCAGCAAGCGGCTGAAGAGCAACGGCCCCATCTCCGACACCGTTGCCCGCACCGGATGCCCCTCTTCGCCAAAGACGTCCCAGAAAGTTACCGGGCAGCCGGCGAAGGAGAAGCCGGTCAAGTTGAGCTTTTTTACTCGATCGGCGATCTTGGGGTTATCCACTCCCGGCTGGCTGATGCCGGAAAGATCGCCCTTCACGTCGGCTGCGAATACCGGGACGCCAATGCGGCTGAAAGCCTCGGCCATCACTTGCAGGGTTACCGTCTTGCCCGTGCCGGTCGCTCCGGCGATCAAACCATGACGATTCGACATGGCCGGCAGCAGGTAGAGAGGTTCTTTGCTCTGAGCGATCAGCATCGGTTCGGACATATTCGACAAATCTCCTGATGTCGGCAAACCGTTGCCGAAAGAGTTCAATTCTATATTGTGCGGCAGTAGGTGGAATTAGGAACAAATAGCAAGCGCCCGTGAGCTTAGGCTCACGGGCGCGCTGAAGAGCAGCCCTCCCCCAGAACTGATCCTCGAACTGAACAATAGCGGCCCCTTACAGCATTGGCTACATCACGCTGGTTACATAAACCGGTGACCCGCGGGTAGATTACTTTCTCTCCCGAACCCGGATTTCCCCCACGCGCTCCGTTCACTACTGCGTGTGCGGCTGCCAGTGGGGAAAGCCGCACGAGGTTCGGCGACGCCACCAATCTCGACAGGAAATCCGGGCGGCAGGCATGCGCCTTTGTGTGATACATCCTTGTGGTGCCCGCGGGAGCTCCGCAGCGCGCACGCAAAGCTCGTAAACCGCCATGAAGCTTCTTCGCAGCCTATACGCGCTCACCATCTTCCTCAGTGCATTTCTCCTCTTTGTCGTGGAGCCGATGGTCGCCAAGCAGCTGCTCCCCACTCTGGGGGGATCCTCCGCGGTATGGACCACCTGCCTGGTCTTCTTCTCCATAGTGCTCTTGCTCGGTTACCTTTATGCGCATTGGGTTTCGTCGAGATTCACTCCCACCCAACAGGCTGTCATTCACATCCTGCTGCTCACGGCAGCGCTGCTGATGTTTGGCGTTCACATCAGCCCCAAGCCGTCGGCGGTCAGCTATCATCCGGCACTGACCGTCTTCCGCGTGCTGGCCACGGTGATTGGTTTGCCCTACCTTGCACTCTCGGCCACCACTCCGTTGCTGAATTCCTGGTATGCCCGCAGCTTCGAAGGCCAGACGCCCTACCGGCTCTTTGCTCTTTCGAACTTCGCTTCCCTCTTGGCCCTGGCCAGCTATCCGCTGCTCATCGAGCCCCGTCTGACCATGAACCGGCAGACAGCCTGGTGGAGTACCGGCTTTCTGCTCTTCGCTGTGCTCTGCGGAGCGATCGCCTGGCAAGGCCGCAGACGACCGGCTTCCGCTATCCCCCAGGAGCCGGCTGGAGTTCTCCCTGCCGCCCCGGAAATCTTCTGGTTTGTGCTGGCCATGGGCGGCGGCATGCTGCTGACGGCGGTCACTCACCACATGAGCGAGAACATCGCCGCCATCCCCTTGTTGTGGCTGCCGCCTTTGGGCCTGTATCTGCTGACGTTCATCCTGGCCTTTCAGGGAGCCTGGCAGCCCATACGCCAGTCCATGTTGCGCCTGGTGCTGGTGGCCGTAGCTTCCATGGCTTACGTGCTGCGGGACATTCGCACCCAGTTGCCCATCATGGTGAGCGTGCCGCTCTTCCTGATCGCACTCTTCGTGACCTGCTTCTTTCTCCATGGCGAGCTCTATGCACGGCGCCCCGATACTTCGGGCATGACCAGGTTCTATCTCGTCGCCGCGGCGGGAAGTGCGACCGGAACCCTGTTGGTCGGGGTGATCGCTCCGCTGGTGCTGCGCGCCAACTATGATCTCGCCTGCACCCTGGTAGTGGTCGCCCTAATCGCCCTGGCAGCGACCTGGCAGGACGGTTGGGGGCTGCGCATGCTTTGGGTGGCGGGCGTGACCGCCGCCATCGTGGTGCTGAGCACCCAGATACGTCAATACGACGACGATGCGGTCGCCCTCATGCGCAATTTTTATGGCACCCTGCGGGTCAGGGAAACGCACTTGCCGCCGCAGTCCGATACTGACCGCCAGCTGCTCAACGGGACCATCGAGCATGGCGCGGAGTGGTTCGCGCCTCAGTTTCTTAACCAGCCCCTGACCTATTACGCCACCAACTCTGGGCTGGGCTTGGCCATGCGCCTGTGCTGTGGAACCGATCCCAAGCGCGTCGGGGTGATCGGGTTGGGAACGGGAACAGTCGCGGCCTACGGCAATGCCGGTGACGTGATTCGCTTCTACGAGATCAATCCGCTGGTGGAGCAGCTGGCGAGATCGTGGTTCACGTTTCTCCATGACAGCGGCGCGCGCACAGACGTGGTGCTGGGCGACGCCCGCCTGTCCCTGGCCGTTGAGGCTCCGCAGCGCTTCAACGTTATCGTGATCGATGCGTTTTCCGGGGATGCCATCCCGGTGCATCTATTAACGCGCGAGGCGCTCGCGCTCTATCGCCGCCATCTGCAGCCCGATGGAATTCTCGTCTTCCATGTATCCAACCAGTACGTCGATCTGGAGCCGGTGGTCGCCGCGCTCGCCAAGGATGCCGGGCTCTACGCCCTGTCCGTGCACTCCCACGGGGACGAACAGAATGGCTTGTATTTCGCGGACTGGATACTCGTGACCACAAACCAGGCATTCTTGAGTCAACCAGAAGTCGTCAACAATGCCTTCCCGACACCCGTGAGACCGGATGTCCGCCTCTGGACGGACAATTACAGCAGTCTGCTGCCGCTGCTCAAGTGGTACACCAGGTAAAGAAGCCGCACATCTTTCCGTAAGCCGTCGCGTTTACCATAGAAGTCTGGCGGCGTTCAGCCATTCAATCAGGAATTTCCTCCCCATGGGCAATCGGCTCTATCGAAGTTTCGACGCGTTACATCCGATGGTCATTAGGTCTCTCTTCTTAGGGCTGTTTCTCGGCGCTCCGGTTGGTTTGGGACAAACAGCACTTCCGCAACCACAGCCTCACGCAGTCTCGTCCGCCGCAGTCACAGGTACGGTCGTCGACGCCACCGGAAATCCCATCGCAGGCGCGCAAATCACCAGCGGTTCGGGGGATCTTCTGGCGACCACCGGCCCGGACGGTAGTTTCACACTTCCCGCGAGCGCCGGAACAGTGGCCATCCAGGCCTCGCATTTCGCTCCTGCCTCGGTCACGATCACAGGGCAACCGACGCTGCGAATCCAGCTGGAACAGCCTTTCGAAAACGTCACCGTATCAGCCTACCGCTCGCCACTAAGCTCCCTGGACAGCCCGGTCAGCACCCGGGTAATGACTGCGCAAGCTCTCCGCCACGCCGCGTCTTTGCCGCTGGACGATAAGCTGCGCACCGTCCCTGGATTTGAACTCTTTCGCAGATCCAGTTCGCTGGTCGCCAATCCCACCAGCCAGGGCGTCTCCCTGCGCGGTCTTGGATCGACCTCGGCCAGCCGCTCCCTGGTGGTCTTTGATGAGGTCCCGCTGAACGATCCTTACGGCGGCTGGATCCACTGGGAGGAGCTTCCAGAGCTGGATATTCAGTCAGTCGAGGTGGTCCGTGGGGGCGCCTCGGACCTCTATGGTTCCAGTGCCATCGGCGGCGTCATCAGCGTGGAACCGTTTCACCCTAAGAACTCAACTTTGCGGTTCACCAGCAGCGGGGGATCGGAGAGCACGGTCACCGGGGCTTTGCTCGGCAGCTTGACCTTGGGTAAGTGGACCGGGCTGGTGACCGGCGGAGCTGTTGCCACCGATGGCTACATCCTGATCGAGCCCGCTTACCGCGGCCCCATCGACCAGCCATCGAACGTTCATGCCCAGAACGCCCTGGTGCAGTTCGACCGTGACTTGGCCAACAGCCAACGCCTGTTCCTGCGCGGGAATGTGCTCAACGAAGCCCGCCACAACGGAACGCCCATACAAAACAACGGCACCCGCCTTTGGCGTTATGTCGCAGGTGCAGATCTGACCGACTACATCGTCCGCATATACGGCACCGCCGAACATTACCGGCAGAGATTTACCTCCATCAATGCCACACGGACCGCGGAGACGTTGACCACCAGCGCCGAAGAACCCTCAGACGAACTGGGAGCAGCCGGCCTCTGGCATCACCCCATCGCCACAAACCTGCTGCTGCTCGCCGGGGCGGACACCCACTACATTCGAGCGGCGAGCTATCAGACGATTTACACCGGCAAAGGAGGTGTAAACAACACCGCAGCCAAGCAATGGCTAACCGGAGTTTATGGCGAGGTGCTCTACACCCCCAAGAATTGGACCTTGAGCGGTTCAGCGCGCATCGATCACTTCGCCAACTACGACATCAACCAGTTCGCCACCGCGACCGGCCCCACCTACCCGCCCGCGTTTAGCCAAACCCCGTTCGACCCGCGTTTGGGTGTAACCAGGCGCATTACGCAATCCCTAGCGCTCAGCGCATCCGGCTTCCGCGCCTTTCGCGCGCCCAACGAAGACGAGCTCTACGCCAAAACCCAAGTCGGGCAGCAGGTCACTCTTCCCAACCCGAATCTGCGCTCCGAGCGTGCTACCGGTTGGGAAACCGGGCTGCAAGCCGACTTGCATAAGCTCGGATCCAGCGTGCGCGTCAGCTATTTCTTCACCCAGGTCAACAGCCCAATTACCACGCTGACCCTCAGCACCACCCCCACCTCGCAGACGCTCATGC
The DNA here is from genome assembly GCA_963824325.1 of uncultured Acidobacteriaceae bacterium. GTDB lineage: Bacteria > Acidobacteriota > Terriglobia > Terriglobales > Acidobacteriaceae > PALSA-350. Next base: position 191,899 of record CAWGPA010000004.1, read on the forward strand.
GCGTAAACCTGGGGCAGATTGAAAGCCGTGGCGTCTCTCTTGACTTCTCCGCCCGGCCGGCCCGCTGGATATCTGTGGATGGAGGCTACCAATATGCCGATGCCACGGTGACCAAATTCCGGCCGCAGCCAAACCTTATCGGCAATTGGATTCCCGAGGTCGCCCACAATATGGCAACCGCTCAAGTTGGGCTTACCCAACGACGTTTGGGCTTTATCAGCTTTCAGGGACGGGTCAGTGGTCATCAATTTGATGACACGGCAAACGACTATTACATCAACGGATACTTCCGGCTGGACGTATATGCAGCCCACGAGTTCCGCCACAACATCTCGCTCTTCGCCACCGGAGAAAACCTCTTCGATCGCGCAATCATCGTCGGCAAGACGCCTTTGCCCACCCTCGGCACCCCCCGAGTAGCGCGCTTTGGGCTTCGCTACACCTTCGGCGGCTAGCACCATACGTAAGAGACTGAGCTCGGAGGGCAGCGCTTCATCGCAGAAATTCAATCTAGAGAGTGCTGTGGTGCGGTAGATGAAAACGCTGTGTTAGAGTCACAGCGGATCAACGTGAAAGAGGAGAAAGCATGGGAAAAGCACTTGGGATCGCTTGGAAGAAGCATGCCACATTATTGCGGCAGCCACCAAGAAGGCAAACGAGATCAACGTGATGATGAACATCGCGGTCGTAAATGCGGGCGGTAACCTGTGGCCTTCGAGCGCATGGACGGCGGCTGGATTGGCTGCATCGCCACACCCAAAAGAGCTCTCGGCGACGCTATGGTCGTCCTTACCCGAACCACCGCTGACGCCTATAGCCCCCACCACTTCTCCTCCACGCTTAATCGGGATGCCACCAGCGAAGATCATGATCTTCCCATTATTCGAAGCGTGGATGCCAAAAAACTGCTGGCCAGACTGTGAGTTCTCGCCCAGCGACTTGGTATCCAGATCAAAGGCCCGCGCGGTGAAAGCCTTCTTTTGCGCGATGTCGATGCTGCCGATCCAGCCGCCATCCATGCGCTCGAAGGCCACCAGGTTGCCGCCCGCATCCACGACAGCGATGTTCATCATCACATTGATCTCGTTTGCCTTCTTGGTGGCTGCCGCAATAATGTGGCGCGCTTCTTCCAAGCTGATCCCAAGTGCTTTTCCCATTCTTCTCCTCTTTCCTGTCGATTCGCTGTGACTCTAACACAAGCCTTTTGCACCATACACCGTCTCGATTGAATCTGCGATGAAGCGATGCACTCAGGTCAGTCTCTTTATTTATGATGCTGGCCGCTGCGGCACATTTGCAGCGAGCTATTTCAGCTCTTCAAACAGCTTCTCACCCTCGCCCGGAGCGAGGAAGCGATTGGCCTCGAGTCCATGCTGGCGGGTATACAAATCGTGGTAACGCCCTTCCAGCGCATAAAGACTCGAGTGTGTGCCGCGCTCCAGGATCAGGCCACCCTCCACCACCAGGATCTGATCCGCCCTGCGGATAGTCGACAGCCGATGGGCGATCACAAACGTAGTCCGCCCCTGCATCAGGTAGCTGAGACCATTCTGAATCATGGCCTCCGATTCGGAGTCGAGCGAAGAAGTCGCTTCATCGAGGATAAGAATGCGCGGGTCAGCCAGAATCGCACGCGCAATCGATAGCCGCTGGCGCTGGCCGCCGGAGAGCTTCACTCCCCGCTCGCCCACGATGGTGTCGTAGCCCTCAGGAAAGCGCAGGGCGAATTCATCCACCCGGGCAATCGAGCAAGCGGAAAGAAACTGTTCCTCCGTTGCATTGGGACGAGAGAAAACGACGTTCTCCCGGATGGTGCCATCGAAGAGAAACGATTCCTGCAGCACCACCCCAAGCTGGCTGCGATAGCTATTGAGGCGCACCGTGGAAAGATCAATCCCGTCGACCAGCACCTGGCCGGAATCCGGCTTATGAAAAGCGCAGATCAGGCTGATGATGGTCGACTTGCCCGACCCTGAAGAGCCCACCAGGGCGGTGACCGTGCCAGGCTTGGCATGAAAGGAAATGCCGTGCAGGACGGGCTTGTCGGCCTCGTAGGCAAAGCGCACATCCTCGAACCGCACGTCCCCGATAATCGGCCCCATGACGACGGTGCGCTCGGGCTCGTCATCTTCTTCTCTTTCCGCCAGGATCTCGCTGGTGCGGTCGAGTCCAGCGATAGCCTCCGTCAGTTGGGTACCCACATTCACTACCTGGAAAACCGGGGCCACCATAAAAGCCAGGAACATGGTGTAGGTGAAGTAATCGCCCAGGGTGATCGTGTGGGCCATCTCCTGCCGCGCGCCGAGCCACATCACCGTGGCGCCGACAACGCCGAGAATGGCTGTCGCCGCCAGCGAAAGCAGCGAAGTCGCAGTGAGCGAGCGGACCACGTTCTGATAGAGCCGTTCCACGCCGCCGGCAAAGACTCCCGCTTCGCGTTCCTCCGCGTGGTACCCCTTGACCACACGCACTCCGCCGAGCGACTCGGTCAGGCGCCCTGTAACCTCGGCATTGATGCGCCCCCGTTCGCGGAAGATAGGACGAATCACGCCGAACGCCTTGCGCAGCACGAAGACAAACGTGAGCACGAAGGCAAATGAGATGAGGGTAATCTGGGCGCTGATCCGCATCAGGATGAAGAAAGCGAGCACAGCGGTAAGCAGGCCTCCGACAAAATCGACCAGGCCGGTGCCGATCAGATTGCGCACGCCTTCCACATCGGTCATGATGCGCGACACCAGCACGCCCGTGCGGGTGGCGTCATAGAAGCTGACTGAGAGCCGCCCGATATGTTGCTGTACCTGCATGCGCAGGTCGGCGATCAGCCGCTGGGCGGCCTTCGAAAGGAGTTGGGTCAAGGAAAAGGAAGTGATTGCCTGGATGGTGGTCGCCAGCAGAACCGCGCCCACGATCCAGGGCAACTTCTCGGCCTGCTTTTTGACCAGGACATTGTCGACCAGGAACTTGGTCGAAGCGGGCAGAACCAGGCCGGAGACCCGGTTAATGACCATGAGCACAAACCCGAACGCCAGCAGCCATCGGCGCGGCTTGATCAGGGTCCAGATCTCGGGCAGCACCTTACGCAGCGGTGGTCTTTTCTTCTTAGGTTCGGTCGTGCCGCTGCCGCTATCCGAACGCGTACGGGTACTTCGTTCGGCGCGGATCGACATACCCGCTCCGGCGCTGGATCGCAAGCTCACGCTGTAAAAACCCCTGGACTAGACTCTAGCGCGGCGCGCGGTGATAAATGAGCGCACGCACAGTAGTACATAGATGAGCATGAGGAGGGACATTGCTGCTTTTTCTTCAACGGCTGGGGGATGAAGGAAGAGCCTTGTACCTTTAATGAGCTGAACTACCTGAAACAGAGCAGGGGCGGTAGCCAGGAAGCCCAGCAGCCCAACCGTAACCGCTATATGCATGAACAGCATGCGGCGTTTGGCCACCGGGGTTTCTGCCATGCTGCCGAAGGTGATCAGCAGGATCCCGAAAGCAGCGGGAATGAGCGAAGTAGGAAATTTGTTGCCGGTGAGCACAAAGCTCGCCACGCCAAGAATGATCAGAACAACACCGAACAGAACAGTGATTTTCGCCATTAAGAGCAGTTATCTCCGCGAAGCTTAGATCTCATAGCAGCGCCAAAGCTCGTCCAGGTCGAGGCTGAAGCCTTCGACGGGGCCACTTCCCTGGACCGTCTTGCCGGATACAGCGACTGCCTCGCGGCCGGGTTCATAGACATAGACCGTCTTCTTATACGGATCGATCAACCAGCCCAGCGCCACGCCGTTCTCCATCCAACGCTCCATCTTCTGCTTCGCCTTGGGCACGCTATCCGATACGGAAAGCAACTCGATAATGAAATCAGGGCAAAGATAGGGGAAGCCGGTCAGATCATCCTTGGTCAATCCCTCAAGCTTTTGTGGTAGGACGTAAGCGGCATCCGGATTCAGCATCGAGCCGTCAGGAAGGAAGAATCCTCCGCTCGAATCGTAGGTCCCACCCCGACTGGTGGGTCTTCCACCAGGAGTGGAGCTGCCGACCAATCTCGGCATTTCCTCGGCTGGTAAATCCTCCAGTGGGTGGGTGCATCAGGATCTCCCCTTCTCTCGTGCGCTCGTAGCGAAACGAGTCGTTGGCGAAGCAGAGCTCCTGGAACTGCGCATCGGTCAGGGGAGGATTCAGGACCAGGCTGCGCGGCGTCTCTGCGTCAACGGGAAGAAGTGTGATCCACAGCCCTGATTTTACTCTAGACGGTGGTCTTGCCTTCGACGGTCAGGATCTTGTCCAGGATCTCTTCCACGATCTTTCGCGGGGGGCCTTCGGCGCAGACGCGCATCAGGTCGGGCGTGACTTCGAGGGTATCCAGCTGGCTCTGCAAGAGGTCCGGATTCATGTAGTGGTTCTTGCGATCCTTCAGGCGTTCTTCCAGCACCGCGCGCGAGACATCGAGCAGGATGAACCGGACGTTGAGCGCTGGAATCTGTGGGGTAAGCGCATCGCGGTAGCTTTGCTTCAAGGCCGAGCAGCCCAGGATGCCGCTGGTTCCCCCTTCATACCAACCCAGCAGTAACTGGTGCAGCGAGGCCAGCCAGGGCTTGCGATCCTCGTCCGTCAGCGGGATGCCGGCATGCATCTTGGCCTTGTTGGCTTCGGAGTGGAAGTCGTCGGCGTCCTCGAACCGCCAGCCCGTTTCTGCAGCCAGCAGCTTGCCTATCGTGGTTTTGCCGGACCCGGTTACTCCCATGAGCACGAGAATCATAGCTTCCTTTTAAACCAGCGGGTGAACTAGCGCAAGGCTATCGCGACGTCTATTCGGCAATAGCCTGCTTGACGTCGTCAACCACGGTGGAGGGGGCCCAGTCGTTGCTTGGGTACCAGCGAAAAATTTTGCCGTCGGGCGCGATCACCGCGGTGGAAAGCGAGTGGGTCAAGGTGTTGTTGCTGCCCGAGCTCACGCCCACATCAAAAAACTGCTCCACCGCATCCAGTTCCGCGGGTGGCGGCGCGGCAAAGTCCCATTGCGAAAACGCCCCGCTACCGGCGTAGGTGCTGCCGTAGCTGTGCAGAACCTTGGGCGTGTCATACGCAGGATCGAAGCTGAGGCTTAGCAGATGAGTTTTGTTCGAGAGCTGGGGATCGGAGGCGAGTTGTTTTTGGATGGTGGCGAAATTGCGGCTCATGCGGATGCAGTACTCGGGCAGGGGACATCGCGTGTAAATAAAGGTGACCAGCAGCACTTTGCCCCGAAACTGCTCAACATCAATGGTCTTGCCGCTTTGATTGACAAATTTGAAGTTGGGGACCACCTGCCCGGCTGCGGGAACGTTATAGGACTTGCTGGGCTTGTAGTCCGGCTTGGCTTGCGCGGTCACGTCGATCTGATCAATCACGCTTCCGGACTCTGAGACCCGCAGTCTGGCGCTAATGTGGTCTCCAGGGTGAAGCTCCGCGGCCACACCAGGCTGGGCCAGCTTGTAGGGCATGATCATGGCGCCCATAAGACCGGGGATCGCTTCTGAGTCGATCGTAACCACCCCTTTGGCCGCATCGGAGCTGACCACGACTCCCCTGAGCTGGTAGGTTGCCGAGGCGCTGGGGATGGCGGTGGGCTGCTCATCTCCACCCGAATTTCCACTCTGGCACCCTTGCAACCCACCGAAACCGAACAACATCACCGAAGGCCAAACCAGCCCCCTCAACAGTCCCCGCATCTTTCCCTCTATGACCATCCTGGATCTTGGCCTACCTTCCAATCCGACTAACAAGTGTCAGGGTAAGCAGCCATCCTACACTTTGTCATCCCGACCGGAGCGAAGCGCAGTGGAGGGACCTGCTTGCGCCCTTCCCCCAAACAACTCCCTAACTCCGAACACCCACCCCTAAAAGTGAAACCTGTACCGCACCTCCCCATAAATCTGCCGCGGATCGTTATAGTGAAACCCTCCGAATGTGAGACTGTTATCCAGCAACACGCGTGAGTTGGCTACATTCGTCGCCTGTACAGAAACCGACAAATTCTCCCCGAATTCCTTTCCCACTGCCAAGTCCACCCATGTGTGTCCCGGCAGATAGGCGGCGGAATACGGGGACGGCGGATCCTGATAGCCATTAGCGAAACCTGAACCGTAGTAAACGTTGAAGGACCCGTAGACGCGATAAGGAAGGTTCCCATTCATCCCCACGTTCAGTGTGTTGCGTTGGTCGTGATCCAGGGCCGAATATCCTGGTTCCACCGCGCAATCCGGCGAATCGGGCGGAGAGCAGATCAGCCCTCCAGTGACCGGCCCGATCTGCTGCGCAATCTGATTGGAATAGGCCAGATGAAATTGCCCGTAGTGCCATAGGGAGGGTGAGCGAAGCGTAAGCTCCCAGGCTTGAATGAGCGCCCCCTGTACGGTTACGGGAACATAGATACTCGATTCACCAATGTTGCTGTGATCCAGAAAGTTGTTCGCCCGGGTCTGAAAAGTATCAGCATCCAGCAGCCACCCGTGCCACGGTATCTGCACCCCGAATTGATGCTCTTCATCCCGCTCGCCCTTTAAGGCAACGAAGCTGGTGTCGTTGCCAGTCGCATACTGCAGGGCTGGCCCGGAAATAGTGGTCAAGGGTGGTGGTTGATAGAAATCGCCCGTAAAACCCGCGGAAGACCCATTTGAGTTTGGGGATCATTACGGCGGCGCCTACCCGCGGATACATAGCGCTCTCTGAAAAATCGCCCTGAAAGTTCGATTGTCGAAAGCCGCCGATCAGCGTGAGCCATGTCGTGGGTTTGTAGGTGTCCTCAGCATAGAACTCTTCCACTCCGCCACTGACTTGCTCCGGCTGCGTAAAATCCGGAAAGCTTCCGTCGTTGAAGACCACTCCGAACACATCATGTTCGTGCTGTCCATAGGCATAAAACCCAGCGCTCAGTGCGTTCTTCGCGACTAACGTCGCGATGGATGCCTGCACCCCGCCATAGTTTCCCGTTTGGTTAGAGGTCGTAGCGGTGGGCAGATCCTCCGCACTGGGATCGTACTTGGCGTCGTTGTAGTGGTAGAAGGGCGATACTTGCAGCAAGGTGGAAGTGTTGAAGTTGTGTACCCAGGTAAACGCGGCATAGGCATCCGTCTCATGCTCTCCGTCGCGCAGACCACTCGAATCATAAAGCTGATTTTGCCAACTGTCGGGATCAGGGTCGTAAGGGATCTGGTAGTAATCCGCGCGTGCCTGCGTCACCAGGCGCAACTGGTTGGCGGGATCATGGTTGTAGATTAAGGAAGCAAACCCCCCATAACCATTGCTGGCATCATGAATCGGAGTCTCAATCGCCGGTTGCAGTCCATAATTGCTGCGATTGCCATTGAGGCTGGTGTACCAGGCAAATTTTTGCGAATGGTCGCCCAGGCTAAGCTGATCGTTGGTCTGGTAGAAGTTGCCTGCCGAAAGCACCAGCTCACCCTGTCGATTGCGCTCAAAGCCGGTACGCGGCGATACGTCAAAAATTCCGTACGTGCGGTCTCCCAGGCTGGATTGATAGCTCCCGCGGTCCACCTCCAGATAGTTGATGTCCTTGGGATCAATCTGCGGAGCGACGTTGCTGGCGATATTGGTGTTAGGAATGTTTACTCCGTCGATCATCCAGCTCAGCTCATGTCCGCCCCGCATGTGCAACATGTCGTGCGTCATATAAGCTCCCGGCACGTAGTCGGTAATCATCGCCATACTGTTGGTGCGCGATGCTCCCGGCGTGTGGGCGATGTCCTCGCGGCTGACCATAGTTGTCGGCGTGAAGCTGTCCACATTGGTCTGGGAGTGGCCGCGGCGACCGTGACTGACTGCTGTACCGCGGCCACCTCGAGCTCGAAGTGCAAGACCGGCGAGGTATTCGAAGCTACCGTAATGGTTTCTTTTTGCGTGCTGAAACCGGACTGGGCCGCGCTGATGATGTAAACCCCGAGAGGAACCGCAGAGAAGGTGAACTCGCCATTGGCATTGGTCTTTTCGTCTTCCACTAAATCGGAATCGGCAGCGTGCAGGGTAACGGTCGCGCCCGCAATCGGGCGATGACTCGGGATCGTGGACGACTCCGCGAACGGCCATCAACACCGTCGCCTGCGCTGCCGGCAGGCACACGATGGCGACGATCGCGAGGACAAATCGGTACAAGTAGCGAACAGACATTTCTTCCTCCGTGCGTTGTGCAACCAAGGAGAACCTTGAAAACTCGCCCCACACCGAGTCCGTGCCCGACAACGGAACCTAAGGAGCTTGCCACAAACGGCCGGACGAGTGCCCACGTGCGCGAGATGTGGGATGCCACAAATTTGCGCTCCCTGCATTTCAAGGGAGGAGCGAGACTCGTGGTCGGGCCGGCAGTTGCTGTCGGAAGATTTAAACGGAGAAGGAAGAAGGAGGTCCGCGGGGAGCGGAGCGGCGAAGTATGCGTGTTGCGACAGCATCCGCAATCAACTGCCGATCGATGTTAGCGACGGCAAGAGCGAAGCTGGCGCGGGAAGTGAAATCCGCAGAGATAGTAACCGTGGTGATGGCGCGAAGACTCTGCCCAAACGGGCACGCCGGCTGGCGCAGCGTAGGCGCAGCATCGGAGTGCGCGTCGCCATGTCCCCCATGACGCAGGAATGAGCGCCGTGAGCACGGCAGCAGATGGGCAGTAACTGCTGCGGTGCGGCGAGCGCGAACACCGTCGCCGAAGGCAACAATGTCCCGAAAACGCACAGCAACACGAGTGCTGCAATCCGCCGCATGCAGTGAGTGTACCGCAGCCGTCTATAGCAGACGCTATGGCTCTCGACGGGTGCCCCCTGCCAGAAGCGTACCTGGGCCGAAAAAGACGGGGCGACCCGGATTCCTGTCCTACCGGACGAAACCCTTCTGTTTCAATCCCCAACCCTCCCCACAGCCCACACTTCCCCTTTGCGGTATAAAACAAAGATGCAACTCCCCCCGGTCATCGCCGCAGCCATCTACGCCGGCGACACCGTGATTGCCTCCAGCGCCCGAGCCGCGCGCGCCCTCCGCCGCCTACACGGCGAGCAACAGCGCCAACAGGGCCTGCAAGCCTGGCAATCCGCCGACATTCTGGACTGGGACAGCTGGTTGCACCGTCTCTGGCAGAAACAACTCCGTTCCGGCCGCGAGACCCGCCTCTTACTCACAACCCTGCAGGAAGAACAGCTCTGGGTGCAGTTGGTCAAGCCCCACATCGAGGGGAAGCGCCTGATCTCCGTTCCAGGCGTAGCAGAGCTCGCGCAGCAAGCCTACGCCCTGCTCTGTGCCTACGGCGCACTCAACTTCCTCCACGGCGAGCGGCTGGGCAATCCGGATGTCGAGCACTTTCGCGACTGGGCGCGCGCCTTTGAGCGCACCTGCCGCAAAGAGGAGTGGCTGAGCCGTTCCATGTTGCCGCTGGTGTTGCACGAAGCCGTAATCACCGGCCAGTTCGAGGCAACCACACGTCTGCTGCTAACCGGCTTCGATCGCATCACGCCCGCGCAGCAACAACTGATCGAAGCTTTTCGCGAGCGCGGCCACGAAGTCCAAATAGTCGAACCCAGCGAAGTCTCGGCAGCGGAGACAACCCTGCTCGTCGAAGCAGTCGATAAACGGGACGAGATCGAAACCTGTGCCCTCTGGGTAAAGCACGAGTTGGCCACAACTAGCACCGCGCGTATTGCAGTCGTAGTGCCCAACGTCTCCACCGTGCGTCCCGAAATCAACAGAATTTTTCGCCAGATACTCGCGCCCCAGGCAGTCGCCATCAGTGAACATCACAAGCCCCTTCCGTTCGAATTCTCTCTAGGCGTTCCTCTCTCCGAAGTACCAATGGCGCGGAGTGCTCTCTTGCTATTGCGTTGGATGAACGGAACGCTCCAGCTGGACCAGGTAAGCTGGCTTCTCCTCTCCGGCTTTCTTCACCAGCAGCAGGACGAACTGCTGCCCATCGCAGAATTCGATGTCAAATTCCGACGCCAGGCGATGAGGCAGCCGGAGCAGGATCTGGAAACCTTTCTCTACTCCGCAAACCCACCCGAGAGCCTGCGCCGCAGTCTGCAGGCTGGGCGGCGCCTGCTCCCCCAGAATGGCTCCTTGAATTTTTCCCAGTGGGTCGACGTGGCCGAGAAGATTCTCGATGCGGTCCATTGGCCCGGAGCGCATCCGCTGCAGAGCGAAGATTTCCAGGTGCAGGCGCGGTGGTCGCAACTGCTCGACAGTGTAGCCGCACTGGCCTTCGATGGACGCAAGGCCGGCTACTCGGAGTTCCTCGAAGTGCTCGAACGGCAGGCACGGCAGACGATCTTTGCGCCCGAGTCGCGGGATGCGGCGGTACAGATCATGGGGCCCTTCGAAGCAGCGGGTCTCACCTTCGATGCCCTGTGGTTTCTAGGCGCCGACGACGCCAGCTGGCCGGCGGTCGCACGGCGTCATCCTTTTCTTACCCGGTCGCTGCAGCAGACCCACAACATGCCGCACGCGGACAGCACCGCAGACTGGAAGCTTGCGCAACAGGTGACTGCGCGCCTGGAAAGCAGCGCAGCCAAGTGCGTCTTCAGCTATCCGTCGCAGAATGCCGACGGTGTCTGCCGCCCCTCGACGCTGGTGAGCTCGGTCAAACGAAAGACAGAAGCAAAAGCGCTAAGAGTTTCGATCGGAGCCGATGAACAACTGGCGGCACGCGAATTCCCTCCACTACCAGTGGAAGAAGAAAACGCAGCAATCCTTCCCTGGCCAATCGAGCAGAATGCCGGGGGCGCTGAAATACTCCGCCGCCAGGCAGCCTGCCCATTCCAATCCTTCGCCACCCGGCGGCTCGACGCCCGGCCGATGGATGCGACCGACTGGGGATTGGAAGCGCGCGAGCGTGGCTCAGTCGTGCACAAGATTCTGGAGAACTTGTGGACCGAGTTGAGAACGCGCGATGCCCTCCTCCAAGCCCGCGCAGAAGCGCGGCTGCACGCCTTGGTTGAGCGACACGTCGCCGCCACATTGCAGAGATACCGCGGCCGTGCGCCGAAGCACAGCTGGACCCAGGCGTATCTCGATGCGGAACAGAAGCGCATCGTCTCTCTGATCGAGGAGTGGTTGGAATACGAGGCCAAGCGGGCGGATTTTACTGTCGAAGCCGGCGAAGAGAAGCTGGCGGCAACCGTGGGAGACCTAAAACTGCAAGTGCGCGTGGATCGCATCGATGCAGTCGCCGGCGGACGCGTCATCATCGACTACAAGACCGGCATGCTGAACGGAGTTTCCTGGGACGGTCCGCGGCCGGACGAGCCACAACTGCCCCTGTATGCCGGCTTCGGACAGATTGATCATCTGAAGGGCGTGCTGCTGGGACGGGTCCGCGAGGACAAAGTGAAATTCATCGGCCGCGTGGAAGACGCCCGGACCGTGATGCCGGGCGAAACCAAGTTGACCAGGCCGCCTTACAGCGCGGATATGCTGCGCGGCTGGCAGCAAGTTTTGAGCGACCTGGGACAACAGTTCCTAAGGGGCGAAGCGCAAGTCGACCCTAAGCAATATCCCAAGACCTGCAAATTTTGCGATTTGCCCGGCCTCTGCCGCATTGCTGAGACGGACCGCGCCGCTGCCGGCGAAGAAGCGGACGAAAGCGATGACTGAACTGCTGTTGCAGCCGGTCGACGAGAGAGACCGCGCGCAGACACTCGAGACCGGCCAATCGTTTCTCGTCCAGGCTCCAGCTGGTTCCGGCAAGACCGAACTGCTGACTCGACGCCTGCTGAAGCTGCTTGCGGAAGTGGACGAGCCGGAACAGATTCTGGCCATCACCTTCACTCTTGCCGCGACTGCGGAGATGCGGGAGCGGGTACTTAGCAAACTGCATGCGGCCCGCGACACGGCGGAAACGACTGACGATCCTTCCGAGATCAAGCTGGCACGCCGCGCCCTGGAGAACGATGCCCGGCGCGGATGGAACCTTCTGGAGCAGCCAGAGCGGCTTAATATCCAGACCATCGATGCCGTTTGCCTGACGATCGCGCATGAAACTCCCCTGCTTTCGCGGCTGGGTGGATCGCTTTCTCCGACTGATAAACCACAGCCGCTCTATGCGCTCGCAGCTCGGCGCACCCTGTCCCATTTAGGCAGCGAGGAGCCGCTATCGAGCGCTCTCGACGCACTCTTACAGTTGCGCGGAACCAGCCTTCCGGATTGCCAGAAATTGATCGCCGAGATGCTGGATAAACGAGACCAGTGGGGCCGCGTGCTCCCTCTCGCCGCCCAGGAAACGCTCGATTGGTCGAAAGTCCGCAGCAAACTGGAAGAGCCGCTCCGCCGCACGCACAACGAAGCTATCCAAAAAGCACAGTCGCTGTTTGCCCGCCATCCTGAGCTGTCACGGGAATTGGTGGCAGTCCTGAGCCACGCCTGCGATAACGTCGATCCAGATTGCGATCTGATCGCGTTGAAGCATGTCACCGATATTCGCCATCTCACGGACCACGCGCATTGGAGTCGCCTGTGCGATTTCCTGCTTACCCAAAAAGACGAGTGGCGCGCCAACGTTCCTTCGGGGATGGGATTTCCCACCGGTAGAGTGGGGACCGCGCCCAGGCAGCGCTACAAAGACTTGCTCTCCTCCCTCGACGCTCATCCCGAATTCCTCACCATGCTCTCCGAGCTGCGCGCCCTTCCGCCCCAGGCATACACCGACGAAGAGTCGCAAATGCTGCAGCACATGCTCGTCATCCTGCGCTACGCCGTCGCCGAGCTGCGCCTGGTTTTCGCCGAACGTGGTGTGGTGGACTTCGTCGAACTAGGCCTCGCTGCGCGCCAGGTCTTGCGCGATGACGAGGGCGAGTTGAGCGAATTGGCGGCCGATGTTGCCGGACGATGGCCTCATCTGCTGGTGGACGAGTTTCAGGATACCTCGCGCAGCCAGTACGAGCTCTTCACCATGATTGCCGGCGGATGGGAGTCCGCCGGCCGAGGGACCTGCTTTCTGGTCGGCGATCCCATGCAATCGATCTATATGTTTCGCCAAGCCGAGGTAGAGCTCTTCGAACGCACCAGGCGCTACGGCCTGGGCGAAGGAACGGCCGCGGTCCAATTAACACCTCTGCAGTTGCAAACCAATTTTCGCTCCCATGCCGGGCTGGTAAACCGACTGAACGAGATCTTCGAGCAGATCTTCGGGCCCGCTACCGGCCGGGAATACCAGGTGACCTTTGCCCGCTCCACCGCCCATAGCCCCGCGCCACGCGGCAGCCTGGGGGTGAAGGTGTGGCCCTATCTCATCTCCTCCAGAGCCACCCCGGAGCAAAAGCGCGCAGCCGACGAAGCAGAAGCCAGGCAGGTGGTCAGTATCATCCAGGAACACTGGCCAGCGGTGGAGACAGCCGAGCGCGAGCGGAAGCGAGTTTCGCATTGCCGTCCTGGTTCGTGCGCGTGCCCACTTGAACCTGATTGCCCGCAGGCTTCGCAAGGCGGATATTCCCTTCCGCGCGGTGGAGATTGAGCAGCTGAACGAACGCCAGGAGGTGAAGGACCTAACCGCGCTGACGCGTGCGCTCTTGCATCCCATGGATCGCATCGCCTGGCTCGCCGTGCTGCGTGCGCCCTGGTGCGGCCTTACCCTCAGGGATCTGCATATCCTCGCCGGTAGCGACATCAAGGACTACGGGCAACCCGCAATGCTCGCGCTGCTGCGCGAGCGTACGCCGTTGCTCAGTGAAGACGGGCAGCAAAGAGCCGCCCGCGTCCTTGCTGTGCTCGAAGTTGCGCTGCGCGGCAAACATCGCCAGGTCTCTCTGGCCCGATGGGTAGAGCGTAGCTGGATAACCCTCGGCGGGCGCGCATGCGTAGACCGCGCGGGTTATGCCAATGTCCACGCCTTCTTCGCCATGCTCGAGCAGCTGGGCCCGGAAGCCGCCGGGCTGGAAGAGCAGATAGCCGAGCTTTGCGCGCAGCCTGATCCGGGCGCGAGCGAACACCACGGTGTCCAGCTCATGACCATCCATAAGGCCAAGGGTCTGGGTTTTGACGTTGTGATCGTGCCTGGCCTGGGCCGCGCGACCCGGACCGAATCGCAACCACTGCTTCGCTCGTTGGAACAGACCAGATTGGTTGGCCCGGAGGAAGAAGAGGAGAAGGAATTCGTGGTTGCTCCCATCGGCCGCAACTGGAAAACAGGGTGGCATCTATGGCTGGATTGGCGAATTGCAAGGCCGGCGCGAAGATGACGAGGCCAAGCGCCTGCTTTACGTGGCCGCCACGCGTGCCCGCAAGGAGCTGCATCTGCTGGGGACCGGGGTGACGAAAGTCAACAACGAGCTAAGCCCAGGCGACCGGCGAAGCCTGCTCGGGATAGCGTGGCCGGCTCTCAAGGACGACTTCGAGCGTGCGCGTGACCCGCAAGAACCGGAAGCAGACGCGACGCCGCAACAAGCGGAATTTGCTTTCCCGCCGGCCTTCCCATCTATCCAGTTGCGACGCCTGCCTGCGGACTGGAAGCCCACGGCGTATGCCACCCCTCCAGTAACTCAGGAAAGAAATCTCGAAGCCATCGAAAGGCCACGCGGCTCGCTGGCCGCGCGCGCATTCGGGACCGTCGTTCACGCGCTGCTGGAGGACCTGGCGAAGCTTCCCGGCATCGACGCAGCCGGAGTCTCGCAGGCGATATTCGACGAGGTAGACGGATGGCGCGCACGCGCGTTGGCCATCCTGCGTTCCAGCGGACTGCCAAGAGTAGAAGCTGAGCCACTGTCGGCAGAGGTAGTGCGGGCTTTGCAAGCCGTGCTTCGCGATCCCACGGGGCGTTGGATTCTCGGAGCGCGCGCCGGCGCAAAGAACGAAATCTCCTGGTCAACCTGGGCCGGTGAGGTCGTGCAAACGCTGCGCGGCGATCGCATTTTTCACGCTGGAGCCACGCCCGGCTCCGCAGAAGAAACCCATCTATGGATCGTCGACTATAAGACCGCCCGCCACGGGGCCTCCGGGATCGACGCCTTCCTGGCCGAGGAAAAGGAAAAGTACGCGCGACAGCTGGAGTCGTATGCCGAGGTGATGCGCAAGGTACAGGGAAATGCTTTGCCCCTGCGCATGGCGCTTTACTTCCCCCTGCTGACCAGGCTGGTGTGGTGGTAGAGGTGCGTCTGCAGGAGGTTCGCGCGAAAATATGCGAATTTAGCGAAATATGCGAACAATGCGAACTAGGCCGCATCGCTCTGTCGAGAAACATTTCCAGCAGGGGTGGTTAGGGGAAAGGCGCACAGCAGGTCCCTCCACTACGCTTCGCTCCGGTCGGGATGACAAAGGGGAGGGCGGCGCTCACCTCAGCGGTCGTTACCGGGGACGGACAGAGCTTAGTAGTAGAGGTACTTACGCCACTTATGGTCGGAGTGGCCAATCATGCGCATGATGTGCCGGCTGGTGTGCAACGAGAAAGGGCGAGGCTCACGCATCAATTTGATGTCGCTGAGCTCGCTAAGCAGATGATTGCCTTTCCTGCGATTGCAGGAATGGCAGCAAGCAACCAGGTTCTCCCAGGTGGAGAGGCCGCCGCGGGAACGAGGCATAACATGATCCAGCGTGAGCTCTCCCGCAGGCAGAACGACTCCGCAGTACTGACAGCTGTTGCGATCGCGCAGCAGGATGTTCTTGCGCGAGAGAGCGCGCGTCTGGTGAGGGATGCGGCGATACTCCAGCAGGCGAATAACCGAAGGCATGGGAATGCGCAACAACGCGGCATGCAAAATCGCGCCCTGCTCCTCTTCCGTCTTGGCCACGCCCTTCAGCACCAGGATCAGCGCCCGTCGAGCACCGCAGATATTAATCGGTTCGTACGATGCATTCAGCACCAGCACCGGCTTCTGCATGGTGTAGGCAGAGGAAACCCGTTGCCCCGGCCACCCCTCATGCGGCTCAACCGGTTCCTTAGGCAGCGCACGGCCCTGCGCGTTAGCTTTCGGCTTGCGTGCGTGGATCATGGCTTTTCCCAAAGACATCTTGATCCTCCGTTACGTACCTTCCAAACCCTGCTTCGAAGCCTGCTGGAAACCAGTTCGCAAAAAACCGGTGTCCCAGGAAGCGACTCCCTCGCGCTGCGCACGGGCAACCGTCGCCACCCGAACCGAGGCGGCGCCGGCATTCATCAACACCCGGCTGCAAGCCCGGGCCGTGGCCCCGGTTGTATAAATGTCATCGACCAGCAAAACGTGCCGTCCAGCCAGTTCGGCCGGGAAGAGGCGCAAAAAAAGCGCCACGCAGATTCTGCCGGCGCTGGTGGGTAGTCAGGCCCGCCTGACTCACCGTAACGCGTACGCGTTTCAACAAGCTGGTTTCCAGATGCAATCCAAGTTGAGGATGCCGGCGGCGCATCTCCGCCATGGCCGCGCGGGCCAGCAACTCAGCATGGTTGAAGCCGCGCTGGCGCTGCTTGACCGGGTGCATGGGCACCGGAATAACCAGCATCTGCCGAGGTGCGTCCGCGGACGAGACAACAGCTTCCAGGCTCTCCGCCAGCAGCTTACCCAGCCGCCGGGCGACCGGCTGCATACCCTCGTATTTGAGCAGATGAACCAGCGAGCGAAGCTCGCCATGATAGCCGCCGTAGGCGACAGCTTTCACAAAAGCGGGAGCAGCTAAGCGGCAGGGCTGGCAGAAGAGTTGGGAATCAGGGTGATCACTCCCCGGCGTAGTGGAAAGGTTCGCAATGCCCAGGTCCTCCCCGCAGCAGGCGCAGAGGGTACCTGTTTGCGGAGGAAGTTGCGTACAGCAGAAATCGCAGATGGGAACGCGGGTAAGACGCAGGAGGGAACGGCTACAAAGAACACAGGAGCAGGGAAACAATGCACAAGAAAGGCTGTCCGCGGGACTTCGCAGCACACGCACAACAGCCCGCCAAACCGAAGTTTGCGCCAGCGGGACGTCGAGAGTCAGGGAAATACTCTGACCAGGAAAGACGCACCTCACAGCCGGTCCGGCGAGGCTAGCAGCTGCCCTGCCGCCGATGGCTAGAGTATACGGGCAAGTCAAGCCAGAACGCCAGCCTATGTTTACGCGGCCTTGCGCGCAGGTTCACGCGGCGCAACACGCTTGCCGGCAATGGTGGAAGCCACGCCGGCCACCACCAGAGCCGCTCCCACGTACTGCAATGGCGTGGGCCGCTCCTGCGCCAGCAATGACCCGAGCAGCAAAGCGACCAGCGGGTTGACGTAGGCATAGCTGGCCACCCGGGTCACGGGATCCTGCTTGATGAGCCAGACATAAGCGCTGAAGGCAATGATCGACGCAAAGAAGACGAGATAGCCCATGGAGAACGCCAGGTGCCAATTCCATTGCCGGGAGAGACGCGGTAGCGTGCCGAGTTCCCCGCTTCCGGCAGAAAGCAGAAAGAGGAAGGTCCCTCCCCAGAGCATCTGCAGTCCAGAGCTCATGCTGAGTTGGTGCGGCAGATCGAGGTGGCGGCTGGCGATCGTGCCTCCGGCCCAGAAGAAACAGCCCAACAGCAGGACGAGTGCCGAGGTGCTGAAGCTACTGTGATGAAAGCCTGTAGGAATCATGAGCACAATGACCCCCGAAATGCCCAGCACGATACCGGCCAGCGCCTTTGCATTCGGCCGGCGCCCACCGGAAAACCACCACTCCGCCAGCAGCACCCAGACCGGAATGGTGGCCGCGATTACGGCTGCCAGGCCGGAGGGCACTTCCTTCTCCGCCCAGAAAAGACAGCCGTAATCGCCGGCAAACATGACCAAGCCGAGTATCGCCGTACCCATCCACTGCCGCCGGTTGGGCTGCGACATCCCACGCCAGCAGCTGTAGCCATAGAGAATTGCGCCGGCGCACAAAAATCGAAAGCAAGCCGCAAAGAAGGGCGGGGTCACCGCAACCACCTGGCGAATGGCCAGGAACGACGCACCCCATAGGAAGTAGATAGCGGCGTAGGCGAGCAACTTGCGGATAGCCATACGTTAGATTAAAGCGGATTCGGCCAAGTCGAGATACAGTTGTTTGCAATCCCGGATTTCCTGTGGGGCTTGGTGAGACCAACGAACTTCACGCGGCTGCTGGACTCGGCCTCGTACAGGAAATCCGGGCTCCTTTGGGGAGGACCACTGAGTGCCCGCAACGCCACCAGCTTTTCAACCCTTCGTCTCCGCGACTGAGACCCGCCCTGAACTAACTCCCCGCGCGCTGGTGCTGGGGTGCATCTTTGGATTGCTCTTCGGCGCGGTGACCGTCTATGTCGGTCTGCGCGCGGGTTTGACGGTGGGGGCGTCGATTCCCATCTCCGTGCTTTCGATCAGCGTCCTGCGGGCCTTCGGCCGAGCCTCGATCCTGGAAAACAACATTGTGCAGACCACCGGCAACTCCGGGCAGTCGATTGCCTCGGGCGTGATCTTCACTTTGCCGGCGCTGATCTTTCTCGGCTTCAACCTGCAGTACTCGCGCATATTTTTGTTGGCGCTGCTGGGCGGCTTGCTGGGCGTGCTCTTTATGATCCCGCTACGGCGACAATTGATTGTCGAGGAGCATGGACGGCTCACCTACCCCGAAGGCACAGCCTGCGCTGATGTCCTGCTCGCGGGTGAGCGCGGCGGCTCCTTCGCTGGGCGGGTCTTTCTCGGCCTCGGCCTGGGCGGAATCTACACCTTATTCCAGAATGAAAACCTCTTCGGCGCGTGGCCGGGCACGCCTGACTATCAGCCACAGTGGCTGAAGGGTTCCGCGATTCGCGCCGATGTCACGCCTGAATACCTCGGCGTGGGCTACATCATCGGGCCCAGAGTTGCCGGGTTGCTTTTTTCCGGAGGCGTCTTCTCCTGGCTGGTCCTCATGCCCGCCATCTATTTTTTTGGATCCCATTTCCCGCAAGCCATTTATCCCGGAACCAAGCCGATCGCACAGATGTCTCCCAGCGATCTCTGGGCTTCCTACATCCGCCCCATGGGCGCCGGCGCGGTCGCCGCATCCGGGCTCATCACGCTGATCAAGACCATGCCGACGATCTTTGGCGCCTTGCGCGCTGCTGCCGGAAACCTGCGTTCGAGCGGTGGCGTAAAGAGCGCTCCGCTGCGCACGGACGACGATCTGCCCTTTAGCGTAGTGGTGGGCGGTTCCATCGTTCTGGTGTTGATGATATTTTTCTTCCTCACCTTCAAGCCCGTACCCGGAGCCCAGGTGAGCTGGTTCGCTAACCTTGCCGCCGCGGTGCTGGTGGCGATCTTCGGCTTTCTTTTCGTGACTGTCTCCTCCCGCATTGTGGGGTTGATTGGCAGCTCTTCGAATCCAGTTTCGGGCATGACGATCGCAACGTTGATGGCAACATCCGCGATCTTTCTGGTGAACGGATGGACGGCGCCGGCCTTCGGCGCGCTGGCCATCACCATCGGCGGCGTGGTCTGCATCGCGGCCGCCAACGCAGGCGATACTTCGCAGGATCTCAAGACCGGGTATTTGATTGGATCAACTCCACGCAAGCAGCAGATCGCGCTGGTGGTCGGTGCCTGCGTTTCGACACTGGCCATCGGAGCGACGTTGCAGTTGATGAATCAGGGACTAGCGGAGTTCCACCAGTCCGCGAGGCCGTGGGATATGGCCATTGCTCACAGCGGGGTGCAGATTGAGGAGCAACACTTTCATCAAGCACAGATCCGCGTCATCCAAAGCGACAAGACAGTCGTGACCCGTCCCGGGCAATGGCTATGTCTTGCTGAACGCGCTCAATTCGCCTGAGTTGGCGGACGGCAAGTATCTCTACAATCCGCAGACGCAGCAAATCGAGGTGCAATGGATTCAGGGAATTGGAAGCGAGAAGGCCGCTGCTCCGCAAGCGCGGCTGATGGCCACGGTGGTCAATGGAATCCTGGGTCGCAAGCTGCCCTGGGGGCTGGTGCTGCTGGGCGTCTTCCTGGTCATTGCGGTGGAGCTGTTGGGGATTCGTTCCTTGTCTTTTGCAGTGGGGGCGTATCTGTCCATCGCGACCACGCTCGCTATATTCACCGGCGGCATAGTGCGGTGGATGATCGATCGCGCAGTGGAGAAAGCACGCGGGGATACGATCGAGACTGAGAGTGAGATCAGCCCGGGATCGCTCTATGCCAGCGGGCTGATCGCGGCCGGCGGCATCGTGGGGTTGATGGGCGTTGCGTTAAAACTTTATGAAACCGCTGTGGGTAAGGAGGATGTACTGCTGCTACCGGCGACTAATCCCCTGCACCACGATTGGGTTTCGGTGTTGATGTTTGTCCTGCTGGCAGGTTCGCTTTATTATTTCGCGCGCAAGCCGCTTAAGAGCGGGGACTGAGGGAGAGTACTTCGGGTTGAGGGTTGTTGTATCCCACTCAAGCCAAAGCTTGAATGGGGCACCCATCGTTGGTTGGGAATGGAGAAACCGCAGGTCCCTCCACGACGGTCGGGATGACAAATCTAAGCTTGGTTTGAACCTTAACGTTGTTTGTGGAGAAGTACCTGGCATTTGCGTGGGGGAGAGGCGCACAGCAGGTCCCTCCACTGCGCTTCGCTCCGGTCGGGATGACAAATCTAAGATTGGTTTGAACCTTAACGTTTTGTTAGTGGAGTAAGAATCCCGGCAGTGAGAACTATTCGGTGCGGAGGCGCTTTGAGGCGTCACGCCCGGCGGGGCTCGATCCATCGATACGAACTGCGGCTTCGAAGGCTTGTTTGGCACCGTGATTGTCGCTGCGATCGATCAGGACCTGACCGTAGTAGTCAAGGGCCGCGGCCGCCAGCGCGGGCGGCAGAATTCCCTTCGCCACAGCAGCCTCGGCTCGCGGCGCGATGTAACTAAAATCATCCGCAGCCTGCGCACGCCGCTTGTAAAAGAAAGGAAGATGCCAGGTGGACGCGGCACGAATAAAGCGGGCTTCCAGATCTGCGGGCGCCCGGTTGATCGCCTGATCCATTTTGGCCAGACCTTCATTGGCCAGTCTGCGTTTGTCCCACACTGCCCAGGTGCGCGCAGCATCCAGAAGCTCCAGGCTACCGCTGTAGGCATTCACTACTGGGTTGTCCGGGTAGTCCCGCGATAACGCGGCGAAGCTGGCACGCGCCTGGGCTTCGGCTGCACGACTGCCTTGAAGGTCGGCAAAGTATTGCTGCCGGGCCTCCGCCAGGCGGTGCTTAAAGTTGGCGCCACTCTGCTGTGCATTTCCTCTACCGGGAAAGAACAGGACCGCGGCCATCAGGAGACCAACTGTCACCTTCATAAGAATTGAAATGCTCTCATGAGAGGAACGGTTGCCCACGAAGTCTTACCCCACACGGTAGGCGCGCTCTTTCCAGGTGACTTGTTGGCCGGCAAGCTTGCGCAGCAAGGCATACCACTGAATCGTGAGCAATACAGCGACGCCCAGCGGATGCAGGCAGGCGCTGAGCAGGGGCTGGCGGTATTTCCAAACGGAAAGCAAGCGGGGCACAAAAGACGCGGCCAGGGCGGCCAGTATGAGCGATTGTCCAAGACCGCTGTATAGCCCCGGAGCGACGAGCAGCGAGAGGGCCAGCAGGAGGGGAAGAATCTGGCCGCAGAAGAGCAGAAAAGTAAACGGCAGAATACGCGCCGGCGAAGCCATCCCTTCCGTGGCGTTCTTGGCCAGACCTTGCCAAACCTCGGACGCATTGTGATACATGCGGCAGGTGGCGAGATGGGTCAGGTCGGCAATATCGGTGCGCAGACCGTGACGGCGAAAGAGCTGCGGCAACAGCAGTCCGTCATGCATGGTATTGCGGATCTGCGCGTGGCCGCCCGCCTTGCGATAAGCATCGCGGCGCACCATGAGGAACTGGCCGCAGCCCACGGCGAAGCCGGGCGCAGACAAGGCACGCATGCCGGCCAGCGGCAGATAGGAAAGCAGCACGAAGTGAATGAGCGGCAGCAATAGCCACTCCAGCGGCGTCTCCGTCTCCTGTCGGGGAAAGCCGCTGACCAGGTCAGAGCCGGAGCGCTCCAGAAACGCGGCCATGCGGACAAGAGCGTCGCTAGCAAGACGCACATCGGCGTCGAGAAAGCAGAAGATGTTCGAGTGGGCCATGCCCGCGAGCGTGTGGCAAGCGTGTTGCTTGCCATTCCAGCCGCTCGGCAGCGGAGACGAAGATTCGAGGCGTACGCGCGGATCCCGGGCGGCGAAGCTGAGCACGATTTCCGCGGTGCGATCGGTCGAGCCGTCATCGAGCACAATGATCTCGATCTGGACTCCGCGCGAGTCGAGCAGGCTGGCAAGCGATGCGGCGATGACGCGTTCTTCATTGCGGGCGGGGATGAGGACGGAGATGGCATCCGGCAGAACGCAGTGTCCCATTTCCGCACAGCTGCCGGCCTCTGGCTCGCGATAGAGCAGCATGTTCCACAGCCAGAGCGCTGCGGGCACAGTCGCGCAGCAGAAGGCGAGTCCAACAAGCCAGGTGCTACTCATAGGCGGCGGATGCTCCCATGGCTTCCTTCATACACGCGTCCACGCAGCAGGGCAAGAAGTCTCTTCCACGCATCATAGACGGCGCCAATGCCAACTCTACCGGAAAGGACGGTGGTAAAAAGCGCGGGATCACGCAGTTTGGATAGCGCGGCGAGCTCGTCCTGGGTGGCAGCCAAGGCGGCAGCCAGTTGGTCGCTCCACTCCGCGGCGGTGTGCAACTGCCCGTCGGAGACCTTGATTGCCTCGCCACAGGAGATGAGTATCTCCGGCAGGCGCTCGTCCCAAAAGGTGTACTCCAAGGCCAGCGGCACCAGGGTGCAGGCGCCGGTCCGAGCTACCAGCGCCGCCAGACCGGGACGGAAGACTGCGGGCCGGGTGCGCATATCGGTGAAGCGCCCCTCAGGGGTGACCCAGAGGACGGAGTTCGGCGTGGAGAGGATCTCGCGGGCAGCGCGGAGGAACTGGGCGGCTCCGCGGGGGGTTCCGCTTTCGACTGGAAACAGGCCGAGTTTGCGGAACATTCCGTAGTGCTTCAACGCTGCGGCGTCCATCGGCCCATAGTGGGAGGAGTCGGGGAGAAAGTGGCGCGAGATCACAATAAGCGAGAGCGGATCCCACCAGGACGCGTGATTGGCGTAGACGATCAGCGGGCCGGGCGCACTAGGAAAACGGTCGCCATTTGCCAGGCGTATCGCGCGAAAGTGGCGACCAATATACCAGTGCAGATAACCGGTAAAGAATGCCAGCATGCGGCGCGACGGAGGGAGCAAAGTGGCAGCTTTTCTAGAGGTGGCGTTCTCGGAGATGGACGGGTGCCCCACGTCCCCCCGGATTTCCTGGGGAGCTTGTTGGCATGGGTCGAGCTTCATGCGGCTTTCCTCACTGAAAGCCGCACACGTAGAGATGGAAGGAGCCACGTACGGGAAATCCGGGTCGCCTCAGCGTACGTGGGCCAAGAACGATCTTTTTCCAATGCTTTCCCTAAACCACTCACCGGTACCTACCTCTGCAAAGCGGTCGAGGGGGCTGCACCCCCGTCTTCTTCGGCCCAGGTACGCTTTGGCGAACCTGGGGCACCCGTCCAGTTGGAGAAGCAGCAACTCACGCATGGGCCAAAAGGTGCTCGGCCTGCTTGCGCGCGGAGACAGCAGCCTCTGCTCCACGATAGTGCTGATCGAGCGCGTCCGCAGCGATCCAACCGCTCATCATCACCATAGGCATTCCTGGGCCGGGATGGGCTGCCCCTCCCGCCAGGTAGAGGCCCTCCAGGTCAGGACTGGCATTGGCCGGCTTGAAGGCTCCATTCCAACGGCCGTGGCTGGAAATGCCGTAAATTGCTCCGTTCAGCACCTTGTATCGATTATGAATGTCGACTGGCGTGAGCGCGCGCTCGAAGATAATGCGCTCTTCAATATCGGCCAGGCCGGCGGTGCGCTTGAGTTTGTTGAGAATCACCTGGCGATATGCGGGAAATATCTTTGACCAGTCATGCCTGGGGCGCAGAAACGGCGTGTGCACCAACACGTAGAGCGCATCTCCTCCCGCAGGCGCGGTGGTCGGGTCGGTGATCGAAGTGGAGGCGAGATAGCAAGTCGGGTCCGGCGCAGGCTCGGCGAGATCGTAGATATGGTGAAACTCCTCGTGCGGATCGCGGGAAAAAACAAAGTCATGGTGCGCCAGATGTTCGTAGCGCTGCTTAAGGCCGAGGTAAAGCACCACGCCGGAACAGGCTGGTTCGTATTCTCTGCGCTTATCGAAGCCATCGGCAACCGCACCACCAAGCAGCTCGCGATAAGTGCGCACGGCGTCTTCGTTTGAGACCACGGCGTCGAAGCGAAGCTGTTCCCCGTTGCTTGTCTCCAGCCCGGTGATTGCGCCGTTCTCGGTGAGCAAGCGCCTGATCTCGATCGAGGTGTGATAGCGCACACCCAACTCACTGCCCAGACGAACCAGCGCCCGGGGGACAGCGCGGGTGCCTCCCTTCGGATACCAGATTCCCTGTTCAGCCTGCATGTGGCCGATGGAGCAAAGAATGGCAGGAGAGTTGTCCGGCGACGAGCCCACGTACTGCACATAGTGATCGAGCATCTGGGCTACGCGCGGATCCTTGATGAACTCGCGAATGGTTCCGGAGACGCTTTGTCCCAGGCGCATGCTCATAACATCCTTGAGCACCGATAGCTGGAAGCTGCCGCCGATATCGAAGGTGTCGCGCATCGAACCCACCGATTTCCAGAAGAAAAACTTGTCGGAAATGGTGTGCAATCTTTCGGAGAGCTCCATGAACGCAGTAAAGCGCGCGCCCAGCCCCGGTTCCCTGCCCTCGAGCGATGCGGCCATCTCGCGAACGTCGTCTTTCAGATCCAGAACCGTACCATCATCGAAGAAGCAGCGCCACTGCGGATCGAGACGCACCATCTCGAGATAGTCGTTCATATCGCGCCCGGCTTCGCAGAAGATACGCCGCAGTACCGAGGGCTGAATCAAGATGGTGGGCCCCATATCGAAGCGGAAACCCTGCTCCTCCAGCACCGCGGCCTTGCCGCCCAGCCATGGATTCTTCTCAAAGACCTCTACCTCGTAGCCGCGCGCGGCCAGGGTGCAAGCAGCCGAGAGCCCTCCTAGTCCTGAACCGATCACGGCGACACGCATGGTGGGTTTCTCCTCAATCGAGCTTGGATGCAACACGTACGAGGCGGCGCAGTCCATGCCAACGGGCACGCCAACTACCGCTATGAACAGCTTCGAGGTACGCGGCAAAGAAGGGTTCATGATCCGGCGTCGAGGCGCGATACGCCCGCAGGTCGCGGCTCTGTTGCACGAGGACCGTCTTGAGCGCCGTCATTTCGAGCAAGCCTTCGCGGCCGCGGGTGACGCCAAAGCCGCTTGCCTTGCGGCCGCCGAAGCTTACCCGCGGATCAGCGGTGGCGACGATCAGGTCGTTGATCAGTACGGTGGCGACCGGGAGCCGCGAAGCTAGCTTACGGGCCTCGTTTTCCGGCCCGAAGATCGCTGCAGTCAGCGCGTAAGGACAGGGGGCGTGCGCAGCGATCGCGGCGTCCGCGTCCGGCACGTCGAAGATGGAAAGGACGGGCGCGAAGATGTCGCTCTGCGCGATGCGCATCTCAGGCGTTGCCTTGCTGACCACGGCGAAGCGAAGTTCTGCGACCGACCCATCCATCAGCAGCGAGCCACCCAGACGCCGGGCGTCTTCGAAGACGTCTTCAAGCTGAGCCTGGGTGCGCGCAGGCAGCGCGATCGCAGGGAGAGCATTGAACGCATCGAGCATTGCCGGCACCAGGCCCGGATGGTCGCCCACCAGGAAAAGACGACGCGGCGCCATGCAGGTGGCGGATCCGTTGAGCCGTAGCCCGAAGGCCAAGGCGGCGGCCACACGATCCACTGCAGCACCGGGCAGCACGAAGACGGCATCGCAGCCGGAGAGTTCCATGACAGCTGGCGTGCAACGCGCCGCCAATTGACTAAGAACGGCGGCGCCGGTGGCAGCCGAGCCGGTGAGAAAGACCTTGTCCACGCCGGCGGTGATGGCATCTTCGGCCGCCTGGGGGGATTCGTCCAGCAGTTGCAGCAAAGCGGGGTCGAGGCCGCAGCCTACCAGGACATCACGCACCGCCTGCGCCGCAGCCGTGCCGCCGACCGCGGGTTTCCAGAGAACGGCGTTGCCGGCAGCGAGCGCTTGCAATGCCTGCACGCCAGCGAGAAAGAGCGGGTAGTTCGCCGGAGCAATAATGAGGACCACGCCGAGCGGCTCGCGGCGGGTCTCCGCAGTGACCCGGCGAAGCCAGAAGGGACGAGCGTGGGTGCTGAGCCGCTGAGGGGCGAGGATCCAGCGCGCTTCCCGTTCCAGAAAGCGGCAGGCCTCAGCCAGCGGCAGCACCTCGGAGACTAACGTATCAGCCACGGTACGATGCAGCGCTCCGGACTGGTCGTCGAGCACACCGCGGGGCACACTGCAGGGCACAGTGCGCGCGATTTCGATTGCCTTCGCCGCGATGCGATGCCGTGCCCGGCGCAGAATGGCCAGACGTGCCCGCAACTCCGTTCGTGCCCAGGCGGGCTGCGCTGCTCTCGCGTGGCCCAGCGCAGCGGACTGGGGCCGCGATGCTTGGTCAGAAACAGGACCGCGCTGTATCTTCAGCGGCATACTGTTGATTGTGCACCCTGCCGCCATTTCACGACGCAGCTTCGTACATGGCCGCCTCGACCAGCGCTGGAGTGGCGTCCCACTGGGGCTCGACCTTCAGGTCTTCGAGCAGCAGCCGGGCGGTAATGCGGGCCGACTCAAAGATCACCGGCAAGCCGCTGCCGGGATGGGTGCCGCCGCCGACCAGGTAGACACGGTCAAGGTCTTCAAACCGGTTGTGGGGCCGCAGATGAAGCATCTGCCTCAGGTTGTGCGCCATGCTGAAGGTAGAGCCTTTGTGCAACGCGAATTCCGAGCGCCAATCGGCCGGGGTGACCACCTTCTCGAAGCGAATGCGTCGTTCTAGGTCTTTAATGCCGATCTTTTCCAGCTGCCGCAGGGCCAGCGACCGAAAGCGCGACTTTTGGGCGTTCCAGTCGACATTGCGATGTTCGTGCGTCACCGGCAGCAGGACATAGAGCGTGCTCATCTTCTTCGGCGCCAGAGACGGGTCGGTGACGCAGGCATTCTGGACATAGAAAGACGGGTCATCCGAGAGCTGGTGGAGCTCTTCTATATCGCGAAGGTTCCGGCGGTAATCTTCTGCCAGATAGATGGTGTGGTGGGATATCTCGTCGTAGCGGCCCTCAATGCCCAGATAGAGCATGAAGGTGGAGCAGGAGAAGCGCTTCTTCTCGATTCTGCTGTCAGTCCAACGGCGGCGAATGCTGTCCGGCACCAGACGCTGCATGGCTTGGGCAAAGTCAGCGTTCACCACGACTGCATCGGCGGCCAGCGTGCGGTTCGCTGTGCGCACCGCGGTGCATTTTCGACCTTCGAAAATCATTTCTTCCACCGGCTCATTGAGAAGCACGCGAGCGCCCAGATCTTCGGCGATGCGAGCCATGGCTTTGGTGACTGCGCCGCAACCGCCCACGGGATGAAAGACTCCGTGCTCATACTCCAGGAAGGAGAGGATGCTGAATAAGCTGGGGCAGGTAAACGGGGACATCCCAAGATACTTGGATTGGAAGCTGAACCCCAGACGAATTCGCTCGTCCTTGAAGTGGCTTTGCAGGTCAGAATCGAGCGAGCGCCAGGGACGCAACAGAGGTAGGAGCTTGAGCATGTCAAGCTTGGCCAGATCTCGCCAGCTCTCGAAGGGCGACTCCAGAAAAGGCGTAAATTTCTCCAGCTTATTGCGGTTGTCGCAGAAGAAGCGGTGGAAGCCTCGGGCGTCCTCCGGGCTGAGCTGGGCGATCGCGCGCTCCATCCGCTCCAGATCCGGGGTAGCCAGCAGCTCTCCGCCCGCGCCGAAAACCAGGCGGTAATGGGGATCCAGCCGGTACATGGGGATCTCTTCGTCGAGGTCTCTGCCGGCGGCGGAGAAGATCTCGCGCAGCACCCTGGGGTAAAGAAAGAAGGTTGGTCCGGTGTCGAATTTGAAACCGTTCCTCTCCATGGTGGAGGTGCGGCCGCCGACGACGTCTCGCCGTTCCACTACAGTGACGTCGACACCCGACCTAGCCAGCAAAATAGCGGCGGCCAAGCCACCTGGACCGGCTCCGACAATTACGACTTTCTGGTTTGGCTTAATCATTCTGGTCTTATAAGAGGGATGCAAGTTCGGTACTAAGTAGGAGTTATGTTCCTGATATATCGGCAACTTAGCAACGTTAGCTTAGGTTTTCACAACTAAGACCATCGTGCTACGGCGTTATGCCGGCGGTTTCCAGCAGGATGGAATCCGCGCGTTTCTTTTTGCTCCTACGAAAATTGGTGAGGGCCCACCTTGGCACGGGTGGAGACGGATGGACAGATTTGTCGGGAGTTGTTAGGGGGAAAGGCGCACAGCAGGTCCCTCGGCTACCTCCAGATTTCCTGTCAAGCTTCGTGGTGTCGATCAGCTCGTGCGGCTTTCCTTACTGAAAACCGCATACGTGGCCGTTGATGAGGGCAACGTAATAGGAAATCCGGAGTCCGCTCGGGATGACAAAGTTGAAGGCGGTGGCGCGCCTCGGCATGGGTGGAGATGGATCGAGAGTCAAAAAGGCTAATTGGGACAAGACTGACTCTTAGCCGTCCCTCCGGACTGGTAGCGAAACGCCACGAGCTAGGGCCCGGCCCTGGCGGATGAGGTCGGGCAATCCCACTCCGTGATAGGGGCTGCCCACGAGATGAAGACCGGGCATTGTGCTCAGCAGCGATTCAAGCTCCGCCATGCGGTCCAGGTGGCCGACGGCGTATTGCGGCAGGGAGTGTGGCCAGCGGCGCACCACCGTTTCCAATGCTTCCGGCAACGGACCAAGAACGCGGCTCAGTTGTAAGCGAGCGCGCTCGATGAGCTTATCGTCCACTTCGCCCTGCAGCGCATCGCCAGCGTGGCCGCCGAAGAAGGCCCGCAGAAGCACCGCGCCTTGGGGGACGCGGCCGGGGAATTTCTGATGCACGAACGTGCAGGCCAGCAACTGGTGCGAGGGCTCGCTTTCGCCGCCGAACGCCTGGGGAACGACAAAACCAAAACCGCGCGGGATGCGCAGGCGCGCTGCCTGGGCGGGCGCGAAGGCAAGCGCCACTACGATGGCCGAGGTGGCCTGCTGGGGCAATAAGCCGGCCATGCGTGGGCCATTTTCGATCGGTTGCAGCAGCGATCGGGTCACGTGCAATGGGGTGGCCAATACGACCGCGTCAAAGTGTTCCTCGCGGCCGGCGGTCACCAACTTCCAGCTACCGAGATCCTTCTCGATCCGCAGGATGGGTTGTCGCAAGCGCAAAGAAGCCGATGGCAACCTCGAAACCATGCACTCGATCAGCGTTTCAAGCCCACCGGCGAGTGTGGTGAAGATCGCTTGAGGAGACTGCTGCGCGCGCCGCTGCACAGCCTGGATCAGACTGCCCTCCTCCACCTCCATACGGACGAAGGCGGGCATGACTGCACGCACACTGAGGTGCGCGATGTCGCCTCCAAACACGGCTGCGAGCAGCGGACCGGCTATGGTGTGCGCGACTTCTTCTCCAAAGTGGCGGCGCACAAAAGCGGTCACGGATTCATCATGACCGGGGGCAGATGCCTTGAGTTCGGCGGCGCGTTTTGGCTCCCGCAGATAGGCAAGCCGGGCCTGCCAACTGAATAGCGGCGATTCCAGCAGCGGGCCCCACTTCGACGGCACCATCATGCGCATACCGTCAGGGATGGGAACCAGGTGAGCTAGACGGTCACCACCCTGCTGCACATAGGTGCGCCGCCACTGATCGTTGGAGGCGATGATCTGGTCTTCAAGGCCCAGCTCCACTGCCAGTTCGCGAGCCCAGGGCTTTTCTGTGACCCAGGAGTCGGGGCCGCACTCGATGATGAAACCATCGCGGCGAACCGTCTCTACGATGCCGCCCAGTCGTTCTGATGCTTCGAAAAGGGTGTACTCCACACCATCGCAGGCCAGTTGATAGGCGGTGGCCACTCCACTGATTCCACCGCCCACAATGGCAATGCGTTTGGGCGGAGGTGCACCACTGCTCATAGCGCGACGACGGGTGAGGAGAGAGATTGCGCAGAGAGGCGAGCGAAGCCTTGGCGGGCCAGGTCCTCGAGCGCCGCCGTCAGCAGAGGAGAGTCGTTGAGCGACTGCGGGCGCACCACTTCAAGTCCAATGCCGGCCGCGAAGTCGCGGAAGCCGATATCGATGTCATAAAGGATCTCGACGTGGTCGCAGAGGAAACCGATGGGCTGGATCACGACCGCCGAATGGCCCTCCTGGCGAAGGGCGGCGAGCGTGTCCTCTACTGTCGGACCGATCCACGTAGCACCCGACATACCCTGGCTCTGGAAGGCGAAAAACCAGTCGGCGCCGGTGAGACCTAACGGTGCGAGCAGCGCGGCCACATTCGCCGCGGTGCGCTTGGCTTCCACCGGATAAGGGTCCGGGCCCATATCCGGTTTGGACGCGGGCTGCCCTGTGTCGGCTGGAGGTTGCACCTGGATGGTTCTGCAAGGGACGCTGTGCGCGGTAAAGAGCACCGGCGCCATAGACCCGATGCGCGCCGAGAGACTTTGCCAAACCGGCTGCAGGCGTTCGGCAAAGGCCTGTGCGAGTTGAGGATGGTCAGCCCAGCCGTCGATGAAGTCTATCTCGATGGCGCCTCTCGCCTCGGCAAAGGCTGCGCGGCGATAGAGTCCCACACTGGTGCGGGAGTTTTGGGGCGCGAGACAGATGGCGACCGCCGAGGTAATGCCATCCTCACGCATCTGGCGCACCACGTCGGCGATGTAAGGCTTCCAGTTGCGCATGCCCACATAGACCGGGAGGTTGAGCGCGTCCGAGAGCAAGCGCCCCTGCTCCACCGTGAGCTCGGTCAGCGGGCTTGACCCAATAAGACTGTAACGGTGACGAATCTCTGCGATCACGGATTCGGGCATGGGCCGTCCGCTGGTGACATTGCGCAGGTACTCAGGAATCTGGTCGAGGGACTGGGGCGTTCCGTGTGCGAGCAACAGAACTGCGTGGCGCTGCGGTGCTCCATCAGGCATGGGAAGGATCTCCCGTCGTTGGACTGGGGACGGCACTGAACTCACGCACGTACTGCACTACGCGCTGCACATTTTCGACTGGTGTGCCGGGAACTATGCCGTGCCCCAGATTGAAGATGTGCCCGGGGCGGCCGCCGGCCTGGGCGAGTATTTGACGCACGCGTTCGCGGAGCAGATCTTCGCCGGCAAAGAGAGTGATGGGGTCAAGGTTGCCCTGCACGGCAACCGCGTGGCCAAGGGCGGACCAGCCTTGGTCCAGGGGAATTCGCCAGTCGAGTCCGATCACGTCGGCGCCGGTCTCGCGCATGGCGGGCAGAAGGGTCGCGGTGTCCACGCCGAAGTAGATGACGGGCACGCCCAAGGCCTGCACTTTGCGCACTAAGCGGGTGGTCACGGGCAAGACGAAATCGCGGTAATCGGACGGGCTGAGAGCGCCGGCCCAGCTATCGAAGATCTGGATGACGTCAGCGCCTGCTTCCACCTGCTGGGCCGCGTACTCGGCCAGCACGGAAGATAGCTTCTCGAGCAGGAGTTGCCAGACGGATGGCTCGCGGTACATGAGCGTCTTGGTGAAGATGTAGTTGCGCGAGCCGCCGCCTTCGATCATGTAGCTCGCCAGGGTAAAGGGCGCTCCGCAGAATCCGACGATGCCGATACGATCCTGGAAGTGGGCCACGACTTTGCGGATGGCCTCGGCCACGTAGCCAAGCTCGTGCGCGCGATCGATGCGCAGGTTTTCGACATCGGCGGCGGTACGTACGGGGTGGTGGATTACAGGGCCTTCGCCGGCCAGGAATTCGAAGTCCAGGCCCATGCCTTCCAGAGGTAAAAGCAGGTCGGCGAAGATGATGGCGGCATCGACGTCCAGCTTCTCCGCGGCGGTGATGGTCACTTCGGCGGCCAGGTCGGGGTTTTTGCAGATCTGCAAGAGGGAATGGTGCCGGCGCACGGCCTGGTATTCCGGCATGTAGCGGCCGGCCTGGCGCAGGAACCACACCGGTGTCTGGTCCACCGGCTGGCGCAGGCAGGCGCGCACAAAGCGGGTGCCGCTGGAAAGAGCAGGTTTATTGGAGTGTGGCTGTAGTAGGGTTTTTTCCGGCATGCTGGCCTTCAATACTTGAGGTTAGCATTTTGGGTGGACTGCCCGGCGGGGACCAGGGAGTTGGGTTCTTTGGGATGAAAACCCGCTTGGAGAAGAAACGGGGGCCCTAGGTTTCTCCCGGCGATCCGCGGGCGAGTACCGGTGACCGTCAAGCGAGTACCGTAGCAGATCCTGTTCTCGGGAGCTCGGTGGTCAAAAAGCTCCAAGCCGCATCGGTAAGATAAGCATCGCCGGGGTCCTTCGACTCCGCCCTACAGGCTGTGTTACGCGATAAATCTGCGGGGGGCTCCGCTCAGGATGACGATTTTGTTTGAGGTCGAGGGTTTCACACGAAAGATCTATAAAGTAACAAGCTCTCAGGATGACGATTTTGTTTAAGGTCGAGGGTTTCACACGAAAGATCTATAAGTCACAGGCTCACGGATGACGATTTTGTTAAGGTCGAGGGTCACACGAAAGGTCTATAAAGTCACAGGGTCTCAGGATGACGATTTTTGTGGGGGTTGGACGAAAAAAGCGTCCCGAATGATTTACCGTTTTGGGGCTAGCCCGTCCTTTTCGGCCCAAATCAAATTCCGACGGCAAGTCAGGGCAGGTTGGCGAACGGGGCCACCCGTCCAGTTCCATCAATTCTGTGGCTCCGTCAAAGAACAGGAGTAAAGAACCGTGGTATCCCACATCTCGCGAAAAACCAGCGAGATGCCCGGATTTCCTGTGCGCGGCACCAACCAACGGCCACGTGTGCGGCTTTCATTGAGGAAAGCCGCATGAAGTGCATCAACGCCACCAAACTTCACAGGAAATCCGAGGGTGTGGGGCACCCGTCAGTTGTTTGTGGGAAGGATTTCTAAATCCCCTTCCCTCGTGACTGCGAAGGATTCCTAAATACCCTTCACTGGTAGCTGGGAAAGGTTTCTAGGGGGCAGTTGAGAAGCTGAAGATTGTGACCTCGTGGTAGGTTTCGCCTGGCTTTAGCTCGCTGGTTGGGAACTTGGGGTGGTTGGGCGAGTCGGGAAAATGTTGGGTTTCCAGACAAAAGCCGGAGTGCTTGGCGTAAACGTGACCGTGCTTTCCATGAAGGGTTCCGTCGAGAAAATTGCCGGAATAGAACTGCACTCCGGGTTGGGTCGTTTCCACAGTCAACACCCGCCCGGTGGTGGGTTCGACCACACGCGCGGCCTGCTGCATGACGCCCATCTTGCCGTTCAAAACGTAGTTGTGGTCATAGCCGCCGCCTAATTTCATTTGCTCGTTATCGGAATTGATGCGGGCTCCAATAGCCGTTGGGTGATGGAAGTCCAGGGGCGTTCCCGCGACCGGGGCCAGCACTCCCGTGGGGATGAGCCCCGAGTCGACGGGCGTGAAGCGGTCGGCGGGAATCATCATCA
This sequence comes from uncultured Acidobacteriaceae bacterium, assembly GCA_963824325.1. Taxonomy (GTDB): domain Bacteria; phylum Acidobacteriota; class Terriglobia; order Terriglobales; family Acidobacteriaceae; genus PALSA-350. The sequence goes on from CAWGPA010000004.1 coordinate 225,455, forward strand.
AATGGTTGAGAATGTCTCCTTGCCCTTCGCCGGCAAGGTTGAAGTAGCTGTGATTGGTCAAGTTCAGAACCGTGTCTTTATCAGTCGTGGCAAAGTATTCGATCTTGAGCGCATGCGCTTCCAGCGTGTAGCGGACCCTTGCGGTCAACGTACCAGGAAACCCCTGATCGCCATCCTTGCTAACCAAGGTGAGTTCGACACCGTGGGGAATTTCTTTGCCTTGCCATAAAAGCTTGTCGAAGCCCTTGATTCCGCCGTGCAGGGTGTTGACACCGTCATTGGCGGGAAGCTGATAACGCTTGCCATCCAGGGTAAAGGTGGCGTGGGCGATGCGGTTGCCATAGCGCCCAACAATGGATCCGAAGTAGCTCTTGGGGTCGGCGGTGTAGCCGGCCAGGGATTCGTAACCGAGAACGATATCCGCGACCTTGCCATTGCGGTCGGGCACCTCGAGGGACACCAACCGCGCGCCGTAGGTCATGACGCGCGCCTTAATCGCACCCTCTTCCAGGGTGTAGATCTCTACCTTGGTTCCATCCGGCATATCGCCGAACACAGACTTGGTCACCTTCGCCTCCAGATGCGATGCCAACGGCACCAGGGTTAACCACAAACAAACACAGTTCAGGATCTTGATTCGCTTCGACGGCGTGCCCATCCACGGACTCCTTGCATCTCTTTCTCGCGCACAGCTCGGCCAAGAGCCGCGTCTTCAAACCGTAATGGATACTAAAGCATTTCGCCCCTCGGTGTATCCGCCACAGGGACGGTCCGCGGCGGCGCGGGAAAGAGCGTCCGGAGAAGTCTTCTAAAGCATTGATTTGACGCGGTCAATCGTGCCAGAGACCAGGAGGCGGAGGGGCTTAGACATTACCACTCACGAGTACCTTTATGTCGGCCATTGTTACCCAATAGTTGTAGCCAGCGGCGCGAGAGCCGCTATGCTACGAAACAAGCGGTGGTTCTGGACGACTGCTTGTTGATTCTTCGGGGGAGGGATTCAATTGAAGCAGCCGGCTACGAATCACCGCGAATTTATTTCCACGAACGTCGAGGTTACGCTTGACGACGCCAGGGCCACGGCTCTGGAACGAATCGTCAGCCTCTCGATGGACTACCAGCGCGGCGTTGGCCTGGTGCAGTTCCGCAATGGCGTGGACGCCGTGATTGCCTCCACGGGATATGGTCAACTGATCGAGAAACTGCTTGAAATACTCTAAGGCCATCACCGAGCTAGGTTCGACCGCACGACGCGCGGGTTACCACGAGCCCCTTGTGTCCCTGCTGTGGACCAAGCCGGTCCAGCTCAGCTTGCACCTGGCCAAGGTTTCCTTCTAAGCCTAGGCGCGATACACCCTCTCTAACCTGAGTTATGATAAAGCGGCTGCGGAGCTGTCGCCATCGCCTGTCGTCATCGCCCGGGAGCGCCTATCTCATGAGGACAGAAATCCATGGTCAATTATCTTGAATTGCCGGTAGGGGAGAAGAGTCCCGAGGTCATTAACGCGGTCATTGAAATTCCGGCCGAAGGCATCAACAAGTACGAATATGACAAGACGCTGCACGTCTTCCGCCTCGACCGCAACCTCTATTCGCCAGTGCATTATCCCGGCGACTACGGCTTCATCCCTTCCACGCTGAGCGAAGATGGCGATCCGCTGGATGTGCTGGTGCTGGTGGACGCGCCCAGCTTTCCCGGCTGCGTGATGCAGGTGAGGCCGATCGGCCTGCTGGAAATGCTCGATCAGGGTGTGCCGGACGAGAAGGTTCTGGCCGTGGGCAAGAACAACCCCCGCTATGCGGACGTGTGGAACTACTCGGAGATTTATCCTCACATGCTCAAAGAAATGACGCACTTCTTCGCCATCTACAAGGATCTTGAGGGCAAGCGGGTAGAGGTGAAAGGCTGGCACGACGCGGCCTACGCGCGCGACAAAGTGATCGAAGCAGTGAATCGCTTCAAAGACAACAAGACTTCTTCTGACTTGGGCGGGAATCGCTAGAAGTCCCAAGAAGGGCCTCTACGCTGTCCACAAGAAATCCGGGTAAGGCAGCTTCGGGATATAATCCGTGCAGGGAAAGCACGGAGAGATGGCCGAGTGGCTGAAGGCGGCGGTTTGCTAAACCGTTGTAGGGGCTAACACCTCTACCGGGGGTTCGAATCCCCCTCTCTCCGCCAGATTCCTACGCCAGTCTTTCCTTCCCAAAAGCTTACATCCCGATGGAACAGCCGCTCCGCTTGCTCCATTGTCCCCGCGTGAAGTCGGGAAACTTGACCGGCGCGCTCCCTTGAGCCACAGATACTTTGCTGAGAGGCCCCGGAACCGACCAGGCGGCGCCGTCGTACACGTCCATATCGGGCGCCAGCCCTTCGTGGAAGCACTGCAGCAAGCGATAGATCATGACGAAGTCCATGCCGCCGTGGCCACCGGAAGTGCGCGCCATCTCGCCCTTCTCGGCCCATAGGGGACTCTCATAGTCCTTCTTGTATTCGTCGAGGGTTCCCCACGCTTCCTTACCCGGTTGACCGTCAAAATAGATGCGCGGCGGATAGTCGACAAAGACGCCCTTGGTGCCGCTGATCATGTTGATCCGGTCATAGGGCCGGGGATTGGAAACATCGTGCTTGAGCGTGATGGTTAGCCCGGATGCTGTCTTGATCAGGGAGACATTCAAATCCCCGTTGATATATTTCTCGTTCCACTTGGGGTCGCCCTGCGGTGTGTGGGCCTCACGATAGGCAGCCAGGCCGCGGGGTGGCGTGCTCATCGAGACCATGTAGTCGAAGCGGTCGCCCCGGTTGATGCTCATGTAGTTGGCTACGGGGCCCAATCCATGCGTGGGGTACAAATTGCCGTCGCTTTGGGTGTGGTATGCGCGGCGCCATAGACCCTCTCCTTTGTTGGAGAACATCTCCTCACGCAAATCGTGGAGGTAGGCCGCTTCGCCATTCAGCAAAGGACCGAACATGCCACGGCGCACCATGTTGAGCACCAAGGTCTCGGTATACCCGTAGCAACACTCTTCGAGCATGATGCAGTGACGGCGCTTCTTCTCCGAAGTGTCGACCAGCTTCCACAGGTCTTCGACGGTGTAGGCCAGGGGCACCTCGACGGCCGCGTGCTTGCCGTTCTCCATCGCGGATAGGGCCATGGGCGTATGCCAATCCCACGGGGTGGCAATCACGACCAGGTCAAGATCGTTTCTGGCTGTCAGCTCCTCGTAGTTATGCGGACCCTTCGTATATAGCTGAGGCGCTTTCTGTCCGGCCTTCTCCACCAATTGGCCTGCATGCTCTGCATGTTCCGGCACAACATCGCAAATGGCGACTACTTTCGCATTCTGGGCCAGGAACCAACCGAGCAGACCTGTGCCTCTGCCGCCAACGCCGATGAAGCCAATGCGCGGATCCTTGGTGGCCTCGAAGGGGACACCAATCATGGTCTGGCCGGGAGACGCATGCTCCGTATCGGCCAAGGCATAGTTGTCGAGCTTGAGGGCCGCGGTCGCCATGGCGCCTAGCTGCAGAAACTGCCGCCGGCTGGGCGGAAGAGGGAGGTCGGATGAGTCGTATTTCACGAGAGTTCCTTTGTTAGTGATTCGTCATATGCGGAGGAAGATTTTGCGCCGGTACATCCACCAGAGGAAGACCCAGTCGACGAACAGAATCGTGGCGCCAAGCAGCAGGGGCTGCAGTCCAGGGCCGAGCAGAAAGAACGGCTTTGAACCCAGGTTAGTGAGGAGATTGTCCTTGATGAACGACTCCCACATGTGGGCAATGAGGTAGGCGGCAATCGAGTTGGTGCCTACTACGATCAGGGGGAAGGCCCAGTCCCGCTTCTGCTTTACATCGATGATCCAGCTAAATACGGACAGGACGAGGAAGCAGATGCCTCCGCTGAAGAGGGTCCAGCTTGGAGTCCAGATGCGCTTCACGATGGGGCAAATTCCAGTCACGTGAAGAAGAACGCCGCCCGCGAGCAGAAGGACACCGGCGATGACGAACTTGCGGATCGGTTGCTTGGGCGCCGCAGCCACAAACCATTTTCCTGCGAACAGGCCGAGGATCATGGTGCCCAGGGTGGGGATGAAACTCAGCGTCAGGTAGCCGCCATCATTGAACTCGAACGGGTGCGCGCGCGGAAAGAGGTTCAGGAACCACAGATCGAAGGCCTGACCGAGGTTGCTGTTCTTGTTCCAATGGGCGCGGAAGCCGGTGTATAGATGATTCCAATCTGCCGGAACGCCGACCGCGGCATAGTTGAAGTTTGAGCCGGGTAGAGGATAAAGCGCCCAGGCCAGCCAGTAGCCAAAGAGGATGGCGCCAAAGGCAATCCACTGATCGCGCGTGGGCCGGAAAGCCAGCAGGAATAGAAAGGTGTAGCCCAAGCCGATTTGGGTGAGCGTGTCTTCAAAGGTGAAGTTGGTTTGGGTGCTGTGGGTCGAGCGGAGAAAGATGCCGAGCGCGATCAGCAGCAGAGAGCGCCAGATGGTGTGGAACAGCATCTGGGGAAATTCGGCGCCTTTTCTTTCCCGGCTTCTGATGGAGTAGGGGAGGGCCACGCCGACCAGGAAGGAAAAGGAGGGCTGGATCATGTCGTGCACGGAACAGCCGGACCATTCCGTGTGGCTCTGGTTGAAGGACAGAATCCTCCAGAAGAGGCTGTGATTGTAGTATCCGTAGACTCTCGTAAACTGCAGCACTTCGCCCATCATCAGCAACATGACGAGGCCACGGTAGGCATCTACGGCGAGATTGCGTACCGCGGTGACGTTGTCGAGGGGACGGAGTTTGGTGGTAACAACAGTCTCGGTGTTTGCTACCGTGGCCTCTTGCGCGTGCAATACCTGATGCATCGTAGGCTCCGCGTAACATGCCTGACCGATGTTCTTACGCCATTCGCCGATGCAGGCAGGCGGCAGGATGGCGGCGCAAGCGCCGGACAGAAACAGACTCAGCAGGGCGCATCGCGATGCGCCATCGATATGAGCTATGATCCTATCGTTTAATTACGGTTTGTCAATTATTTCTTTCACTTGGGGTGACTTTATGCTGCGTTTACTCCGTGGACATGGGCGCTCGATGGCGGGCAATCTGCGTGCTAAGGCTCGTTTGTCCTTCACTTTTGGTTATTGACGCTTAAGATAGACTGTCTGTGAATCGCAAGACAGCGAAAGGCATGCGAAATCGAGCAATGGTGAAGGGCCGTACAGTATCGAATGGACTTGAAGAAACCCTTCCCAACGGCTTAGCCACGGAGGACTCCGCGCCGCCGCGCCCCCAGGACGGGATGATGGCCGAGGAACGGCGGACGCAAATCCTGCAGATTGTGCGCACCGAGGGCCGGGCGCGCGTGAATGAACTGGCCAACAGGTTCAGCAGTTCGGCAGTTACCATCCGCAACGACCTGAACGAACTGCACCAGCGTGGGCTGGTGTTACGTTCCCACGGCGGCGCGGTCCTTCCGGATACGATTCTGCGCGAATCGCCAGTCCATGAGCGCCTGAAGACCCATGCGGAAGAGAAGCGGCGAATCGGGGCGATTGCGGCCACCCTCATCAACGATGGCGAAACCATCATTCTTGACTCCGGCACGACCACGCTGGAGATTGCCCGCCAGATCAAGAATAAGCAAGGCCTGCAGGTGATTACGAATGGCGTGAACATCGCGGCGGAGCTGCTCGATGCGCGGGAAGTGCAAACATTTATTGTAGGCGGCACATTGCGCGTCGACTCAGCGTCGATCGTGGGGCGCTCAACGGAGGAGATGTTCGAACAGTTCTCCGCCGACAAGCTGTTTCTCAGTGGCGCCGGGTGCGATCCGGACTTTGGGGTAAGCGGCGCGAACCTGGAGGAGACCATGGTGAATCGTGCCATGCTGCGCATCGCGCGGGAAATCATCCTGGTCGCTGACGCCAGCAAGTTCTCCAAACGCAGCATGGTGCGTATCGCGCCGTTTTCTGAGATTGATATCGTGATCAGCGACACCGGTCTGCGCGAAGAGATGCAAGAGAAGGTGCGCGGGCTGGGTTGCAACTTGATATTGGCGTAGGGTGAGTGCGCAGGTCTTGCAAGCGAGGGCTTGCAGGCTGCGAAAAACTTGGAAGAAGGGGCGAAAAAATGTCCCCATGGGCTGAAGCCCAATCTATTTTTGGTCCTTTACGGCCCGACTAAAGTCGTGCCCTGATACAAAAACCAACACCTACGGTTTTGACGCAGCCATTAAAGCCCGTACCCCTCAAAAATCAGACTCTTCGCAATTCCCTACGCTTTAAGCCCAGCGTGAATCGTGACCCCTTGAACCACGCGGGTGATCACGCCATTGGGACTAGGGTTGTCAGGGTTCAAGCCAATGCCCCGGCTCAGGTGGTAGCCGAGGAGCTGCGGAATCAGGATTTCAAAGGGTGTCCGCATATCGTCTGGCGCCTCGGGAAGGACGGCAGGGATAACGTCGTCAAACAGGCTGCCGTTCTCGACTGTGCCGGCGATGCCTACGGAATAGCCGAGCCGCTTCGTTCGCAGCTCCTGGATGAGGTCTATCTCGTAGAGCCGGCGCACAGGATCGCTCGAGAGCAGGCACAGGACAAGTGTATCTTCCCTGAGAAAAGACATAGGACCGTGGCGGAGACCGAGATAGGTTTCGGTAACTACGGGGAAATGTCCCGCAGTCATTTCCAATATCTTGAGCCCGGCCTCACGCACCCATCCCAACAAGGGAGACGAAGATAACACTACGATACGGTCGCGAACACGGGCGGCTATGCGATGGCATTCCTTATCGATAACAGGCAACAACGACAGGGCACGCTGACTCGCCGAATCGGCCGTTTGCGCCGCGATCTGGGGCTGCGCTAATGAGAGTCCGGCCAGGACAAGATTGGAAAATGACCCGGTCATCACCAGGCTGCGATCGTTGGTGCGCGGGTCGAGGACAATGAGCCCATTCAGCCCGGATTGCACCAAGGAACTCTCCTGGTTGCAGGTGATGGCGAGCTGAAGAATGTTGGGACGAAGGGCGCGAACCCGCTCTACGACCGCAGCACTTTCCGGACTATTGCCGGAGCGCGCGAGGGAGATAACGGCATCCACGTCGACCAGGTATCGCTCCGGGTCGATGAGCAGGTCAGTGGTAGGGATGGCAACGGCCCGTGGCCACGCGGAAGCCACGGCGGAAGCGGCGTAGGCCGAACTCCCGGCACCGGTCAACAACACTCGAGCCTTCTCGAAATCCAGGTTCAGCTGCCCGGAAGCGGCGCGAACGCGAGCTACAGTCGTGGGCCACAGTACGGGCTGCTGAAAAATTTCCTGCAATGTATATGCGGGCTCGTCGGGGCGGCCAACTGCTGCGGCCACTGATTGAGATTCTGGCATTGCCTGGGAACTCCCTGACTAATTCTGATAAGAGGCTGTTCAGACGTTTGCGGTCCATCCTGAGTTGCTGCGGAAGTATATCGTAAGCATCCGTAAACGCCAAAGCATTAATTGACAACTATCGAAGACGGCTGGCCCGGTCGATTCTAGTGCCCATCGCGGCTTCATAAAGCAACCCAATCGATACCATCAGAGGACCAACGGACCTCTTAGGCCCTGGCGGCCGCGTTCGTGGTGGGGTTTCGATTGCTTGCCTCTGCTTGTATGTGAGAATCTTCTTGACTTCCGATTAACAAGCGATCAATACTTCAACCCTACGAAACGCTATATTTCGCAATTCACACGGCAGCATTCGTAAGGCCCCGCACCGCCCAAGCGTACAAGCCCCGGGACATGCAGTTCAAATTTTCGCACAACCATCGATCGAGGGTTTCAGGAGAGCTCCATGACTACGAGGAAGCTTCTTTGTTGCTTCGGAATTGCCGCTCTATTCTGTTCCGTTTCCCTGAAGGCGCAAAAAATGGCTCGCCTTTTTACCTTCTTCTCGTTGAGTCTGCTCTTGCCCGCAATGGCCCTGTGCCAGGTGGATACAGGTTCGATATCCGGAACGGTGCGGGACACCAGTGGTTCCGTGATACCCGGCGTCAACGTGACCCTTACGAATTCAGGCACCGGGCAGTCGATTACGACGACGACCAAATCGGCTGGAGAGTACACGTTCTCACCGGTGAGGATCGGGCAATATTCTGTGTCGGCGGAAATGACCGGTTTTGAAAAGATACAACAGAACAATGTCACTGTTGACGTGCAACAGAAAGTGCAAGTCGATCTCTTGATGACCTTGGGAAAAACCAGCGAGACGGTGACGGTGGACGCTGCGCCCCCCGCGCTGCAAACGCAGGATGCTTCAGTGGGCCAGGTGATTGGGCAGCAGGCCATCAACGACCTGCCATTGAACGGGCGCAACTATACCTTTCTGGCCCAACTAGCAGCAGGTGTTAACCAGGGCCAGCAAGACACGCGGGGCTTAGGCAGCAGCGGAGCTTTCTCGGCCAACGGACTGCGTCCGGCGCAAAATAATTACTTGCTCGACGGAATCGACAACAATTCCAACCTGGTGGATTTTCTCAACGGGACCAACTATGCCATTAAGCCTCCGGTGGATGCGATCCAGGAATTCAAAGTCTCAACCAACGATTACAGCGCGGATACCGGTCGTTCCGCCGGCGCCGTTTTGAATGCCACCATCAAGTCAGGTACGAATCAATTTCACGGGGCGGCATGGGAATTCTTTCGCAACGATGCCCTGGACGCCGCTAATTATTTTGAAAATGCGAATGGGCTGGCGAAAGGCAGGTTTCAGCAGAACCAGTTCGGGGCCACGCTGGGAGGCCCGATTATTCACAACAAGACTTTCTTCTTCGTAGATTACGAAGGCACGCGTGCCAACCAGGCGATCCCCTATACCAGCACTGTTCCTACCCCAACCGAGGTTAGCAGCGGTTTTACAAACTTTTCGGAGTTGCTGGGTCAGGGAGGCACGGTATCGGACATACTCGGCCGGAGTTTTGCGCTGGGTCAGATCTTCGACCCTTCCACGACGCGCGCTATCTCCTGCGGCGTTCAGGATCCGGTATCAGGAATTACCGCTCCCTGCCCTTCGGGTACGACGACCGGATCGAACATAGGCTATGCGCGCGAGATATTTGCCGGCAATATATTGCCTGCGGGCCGGCTGGAAGCCAATTCAATCGCCCTGGCAAAACTCTATCCTGCCGCAAACAACGCGGGACTCTTCAATAACTATGGATCGAATCCGATTTCGACGAATACCGTCGACCAGATGGATGCTCGCGTCGACCAAGCGTTCGGCAACAAAGATAATCTTTTCGGGCGCTTCAGTTACGTGGACAATCCACAATTCATTCCCGGTCCGTTCGGCGGGATAGCGGACGGAGGATCATTTTCCAGCGGGAACCAACAAGCGACAACCTACAGTGCGGCACTGGGCGAGACGCACGTGTTTTCACCGAACTTAGTCAATGAGGTTCGCCTGGGCTACAACCGGCTCAGCGTGACGCGGCTGCAACCCAATGCCGGTACTCCTGGCATCCCCGCTCAGTACGGCATTCCGGGAGTGCCCGAAGGCGAGTCAAACGGCGGCCTGGGCGGTATCTTCCCCGCAGGACTTGGGAACCTTGGCAGCAGTGGATACTTGCCCTCGATCGAACTAAGCACCAACACGCAAATTTCGGACAACGTGACCAGAACGATGGGACGCGAAACCTTCAAGGTGGGATTCCAATGGCAACGGCTGGGATTCGCGATTCTTCAGCCTCCGAATGGCAGGGGAGCCTGGACCTTCAGCGGCCTCTACACCGAAGTGCCCACCACCACGGGAGGCAACACAGGCTTGGCCCAGATGCTGCTTACGCCGATCCCCGGAACCGTAGCCGGCGCGGCGGACTATGTTGGAGGAGCCGACAGCATCAGTGATTCTAACGTCGCGAATACCTCCATGAAACATAACTACCTCGCGGGTTATTTCCAGGATGATGTTAAGGTCACGCGAAAGCTCACTCTGAACCTGGGTGTGCGATACGAATATTTTGGACAGTTGATTGCAAAAAACGGCGCACAGTCCAATTTTCTGCCGGGCGGAGGAGCGAACGGCTCATCTGAGTTTCTGATCGCTCAGGCGGGTTGCAGCACACCGCTCTCTCCAGACTTTCGTGCGGCGGCAGCCCTGGACAACATAAACATATCCTGCTCCAGTCAACCAGGGCTCGGGGTATCGCAAAAAGCCAATTTTGCGCCTCGCGTCGGATTCGCCTACCAGGTTACGCCGAGGTTAGTGGCTCGTGGTGGATATGGAATCTTCTACGGGGGCTTCGAGAATTCAGTGGTAGAGACCTACGTTGACTTCCCGTTCCAATTCAACCTGAATTACCCTTACATGACGCCGAATGCGCCGATCACCTTCTCCAATGGGGCGATTGGTACCCTCACCACAGGCCTCACCGCGATCTCATTGAATTCAGCGCAAGTCGAACCCGGAGGCGTAGGGTTCCTGGGTGAGGACTACCACATGAAGACCCCTAATACCCAGGGTTATAACCTGACGTTGCAATACCAACTCACGACCAATGACACCCTCCAGGTCGGCTATATAGGAAACTCAGTGCATCACCTCGGGAGCTATGTCAACCCGAACACACCGAGACAGATTTTGCCTCCTGGATTGAATTCATTAGCCTACTCGCCCTATCCCGACTTTTCGGGAATGACCTACACAAGTTTTGGCACCAACAGTCACTACAACGGGCTGCAAACAAATTATGAGCACCGGTTTAGTCAAGGGCTCTATGTACTGGGTAATCTCACGTGGTCCAGTTGTATGACCGACGCCGTGGACGTTCTAAATCAGACCGCGTTGACAGGATATCGTGCACCGTTTCTGCCTGGCTTCGGCAAGCATGGCGACTTCGGGCGATGCGAGTTCGACACCCAGAAGGTGCTTCACGTGAGTGGGACCTACGAGTTGCCTGTTGGCCATGACCGACGCTTCCTGAGCAACGGGGGTAAGGTGATGAACGCCATTCTCGGAGGTTGGGATACCAACGGGATTCTGACCCTCCAGGACGGACAACCCGGAACAGTCCCCTGCCCGATCACCACGACTTCAGGCTTTGGCTGCTATGCAGACAAAGTGCCTGGTCAGTATATTTATTCAGGTCCTCACAATGTCGATCAGTGGCTCAATCCGAACGCGTACACCAACCCTCCGATAGCCACTACCATTGGTCAATCAGATTACAGCCCACTGGGCGGGTCGCCGGCCAATTTCCGCGGACCGGGATTCCATCGTTTCGACTTCTCGTTGTTCAAGCAGTTTGTTGTGACGGAGCGAGTGCGGGTCGAGTTCCGCTCGGAATTCTTTAACTTGACCAATCATCCCAACTTTTCACTGCCTGGGTTTGCGGGTAACGGCGTAGTAGCCGCTCCGGGGGCACTTAATTTCCTCAACACAACGAACTTCGGAAAAATCACTTCGGTACGCGACGGTCAGAATGACCAGCGTGAAATCCAATTCGCGCTCAAAATCTACTATTGAGGACAGGGCGTCCGAATTTTGCGGCAAACCCAGAATCGCCGTGGCGGACGCCTTCGTAAACCGCTCAAGGGGGTTCGCCCGTTAAGAGAGGGGAGAATCTCGTGTCAAAGCGCTGCCCGCACCTGGACAAGGTTCTTGGTCTCAGTGAGTCGATTTCTCGACGCGACTTTCTAGAGGGGGCGCTGGTTGCCTCAACCGGATTGTTAGCGGCCTCTTCTCCCCTCCAACTTCTTGCTCAAGGAAACGTGGCCGAGGCGGCCGCCTGGAGTGGATACACCGGCGAGGGCGACTACAAAACCTCCGCCGGCAACAGCGAGCAGGTAGTACACAATGCTCACGCAGTTCGCGACGGTGCTTATGACAGCATCCCTTCCCAAGTCGCTGACACCGGCGAGATCTACGATTGTGCCATCGTCGGAGGGGGTTTTTCCGGCTTGTCTGCAGCCTTATTTTTCCAGCAACGAGCACAGGCCAATCGCAACTGTATCGTCCTCGACAACGCGAGCATTTTTGGCGGTGTGGCAAAGCGCAACGAGTTTCTCGTCGATGGGCATCGTCTCTATGCTCCTCAGGCATCGGTGCACTTCCAGCCTCCTTATCCTGACAGCTTCTTAAGCGGGGTCTACCAATCCATGGGGCTGGATTGGGGCGCGTTCAAGTCTTACCAGGAGTGGCAGGGACCTTCTCCGAAGATTTCGTTATCAAGGAGCCCATACGGAGAAGGCAGCATCAATGGCAAAGCTGCGTATGGCTTCTTCTTCGGCGCAAAATTCGGTCACCGGCCAGGCATTTGGGTTAAGGACCCTTGGGGAAATAATCTAGAGGGGACCCCCTTCTCAGAGACCACCCGTCAAGAGATGCTGGCGTTGCAACATGAACGGCATGTTGCTCCTCCATTGGTCTACGACTATCCGGGCGACGCGGTTTCACGTCAATTGGACAGCATGACGATTGAAGATTACCAGGTGCGCACTTTCGGCGTGAGCCGAGAGACCATACGCCTGCTGACTACGAACGAAACCTCCGGGGGATTCGGTCTCGGCCCCGACGTGCTGTCGGCTTTTCTTATTTACGAATGGAACAAAACAATTCCGACTGTGGATGACAGTATGGCGACAGGCATCCAGATGTTCCCCGGTGGAAACTCTGGCATGACGCGGCTGCTGGTTAAGACTCTGATCCCAACAGCCATCGATGGCCCACGGACCATGGAGGCAGTTTGGAAAAACCCGGTCAACTTCGGCGCCTTGGATCAGCCAGGGCAGCGCGTCCGGTTGCGACTGAACTCGACGGTAGTGCGGGTTGAGCACATGGGAGAGCCAAACAAGTCGGAGTTTGTTTCGCTGATTTATGTAAAGGACGGTCGCCTGCAACGGATCAAGGCCAGGACGGTAGTTATGGCTGGGGGCGGATGGATGACGAAGCACGTGGTGCGGGATCTGGACGAATCGCGGCGAAATGGGTACGCCCAGTTCCACTATTCGCCTTACCTGGTGGCCAACGTTGCAGTTCGCAATTGGCGCTTTCTCTATGATCTGGGGATCTCTGGTGGCGGCTGGTTCGAGGGGTTCGGCCGCTTTGTAAACGTACGTAAAGATGCTCAGTTCGGGGTGGATACACCGCTAGTTGGCCCTGATTTTCCCACCGTGCTCACCTTCTTTGTGGACTTTGCCAAGCCGGGACTTCCGGTGGCCGAGCAGGGTATGCGGGGCCGTGCTGAGCTGCTGTCGACCCCTTTCATGGATTACGAACGGCAGATACGTGAGCAGATGACGGACATGTTCGCTGCTTCGGGTTTCGACGCGAAGCGGGACATCGCAGGAATCGTTCTCAACCGGTGGGGCCACCCGTTCATTAATCCCCAGCCGGGCTTTTTCTTTGGGCTAAACGGCAATCCTGCTCCACGTGAGGCGCTCCGCGCCGGCACTTTTGGAAGAATTGCATTCTCGCACTCGGATCTTGCCGGCGCCATGGATCATCGGAACGCATTCATAGAAAGCAGCCGGGCGGTGAGCCAATTGTTAGACCAAGTGCTGGTTTAAAGTTCTGCAACGCGAAGGGTAGTTTTTGCCGTCCTGGCTGCGGCATGGGATATTCTCAAATCTCATGCCGCTCTGACAAACGGTCCCGGCGGCAAATGCCTCTATGAAAACTTTGGACATCTCAATCGCGGGTGAACTCAATCTCGACCTCATCATGTATGGACTGCCTGAGGTCATGCCGATGGAAAGGGAGCTGCTGGGCACGGACTTCCAACTCACCCTGGGCAGCTCATCGGCTATTTTTGCGCACAATATCGCCGTCTTGGGTCTTCACATTGGATTCATTTCTCTAGTGGGGCGGGATGCGCTGGGCAAGGTTGCCCTGGAACGGCTGGGCGCGAGCGGCGTTGACCTGAGCCGGGTCCGGATGAGCGAAGATAGCACCGCCACCGGCGTCACCCTGATCCTTCCTCATGGAAGGGAGCGCCATATTCTTACCTATCCGGGAACGATGGCAAACTTGCGCCTTCGCGATCTCGACATCGAGTATCTGAGGTCGGCGAAACATTTTCATCTTTCGTCGCTTTTCCTCCAGCACTCTCTCGAGCCCGACGTGCCGGCACTTTTTAAAGAATTGAAGGCTGCCGGCCTTACGATTTCGCTCGACACCAACGATGATCCCAGTGGGGAGTGGGGTGGCGTGTTCGACGAGTTGCTCTCATACGTCGACATTCTGTTACCCAATGAGGGGGAAGCCTGTCGCATGACGAAGAAGGCGACCGTGGACGAGGCGATCGAGGAACTTGGGCGGCGGGTGCCTTGCGTAGTTGTCAAATGCGGGTCGCGCGGGTCCATCGTTCGGGTGGACGGAAAGACGTTTTCCGCCCCCTCGGTGTCTGTAACTCCTGTGGATACGATTGGCGCGGGCGATAGCTTCAATGCGGGATTTCTGTTCGGCTGGCTCAAAGGCTGGCCTCCAGATCAATGTGCGTATGCAGGCAATATTACCGGCGCGCTTTCAACGCTGGGCGTTGGGGGGACGGAGGCGTTCCGAGATCCCGGCCTGGTGCAACGCTTCCTTGCGCAGCACTCTTTCCCGGGATGAGAATGAATGCAACCGGCCGGAATGCCGCGGTTTCGCATCGAATCATTTAGATCGAATTATTTACTTCGCACCAGGGGAGTATGCAGTGAGTGAGCCAGGCAAAAGCATCAATGACAATTTTATGACCATGGTCACGGCGAAGGCCCAGGTGACTCTCCCGCTGGGAGAATTCCAACCTAAATCGACCCTGGTGACCGCGGAACACCATCTGGAGCGCGCGCGGTTCCCTGTAATTGACTATCACAATCATCTGGACGCTCTCGACCCGGGCGAAGTTCTGCGCATCATGGACGCCTGTGGTATCGAACGCATCGTCAACATCACCATGAAGACAGGCGATGAGGCCATCGCGATGATGCGTAAGTTTCGTTCCGCCGACGCTGAGCGCTTTGCCACGATCGGGTGGATGGACTGGTCCGGTGTGGAGCGCGATGATTTTGTGAAGGTCACTTTAGATCGGTTGGAAAGATTGGTGGAGCACGGCGCCAAGGGGATCAAGTTCTGGAAGGACCTTGGATTGACGGTGCGCGATGGGGACGGAAATTTGCTGCGGGTGGATGACGAGCGCCTCGCGCCGGTCTTTGATAAAGCAGCGGAGTTGGGCATCCCTGTCATGTTCCATATCGCGGATCCCGATGCTTTCTTCTTACCCATTGACGGAAACAACGAGCGCTATGAGGAGCTGGCGGCGCACCCCGACTGGGGTTTTTATGGGGCGCATTTTTCCAAGCGCGAGCTGCTTGATCAACGCGATCGCGTCATTGCCCGTCATCCCAAGACTACGTTTGTCGCAGCCCATATAGCCGAATGTGGAGAAAACCTGGGTCGCGCCCGGCAGCTGCTGGAGAACCATCCCAACGTCGTCCTTGACCTCAGCGCGCGGGTCTCTGAGCTGGGGCGGCAGCCGTATTCCTCGCGCGCTCTTTTTCTCGAGTTCCCCGACCGGATTCTCTTTGGTGCCGACCTGGTGCCGGAAGAATCGATGTATCGTCTTTACTTCCGGTTTCTTGAAACGGCGGACGAGTACTTCGACTATCCCTCGCACGCGTCACGTCAAGGCCGGTGGCAGATCCATGGAATCCATCTGCCGGAAGAAGTTTTGCGGAAGGTGTACCGGGAGAATGCGCTGCGGCTGCTCAAGTAAGGCAGTTTCGCAATTACCGTGGCCTGATAAAGATCGCGAGGTGTGGTTTTCCTTGGAAGAAAACCACGGAGTGGTCCACCGCTTCGGTCTAGACCAATTGCGAACTGCCGTAGACTCAAGTCTGACAGTGGGAAACGCATGGTAGCCGCCAACCGCAAAGTGACATGGGTCAGCAGGAAACAGGTTTGCGCATTCTTTTTGCTCCTGTTTGCAGCGCTGGCTGCAAGAGCGGAGTTGAAGCCTGAAACGACCGCGGCGTACCAAAAATACATAGCGGCGCTCGATTCACAGATGGCGGCGCAAGACCATGCGCAGGCCGGCTTCCTGTGGATCGACCGCGATGCGAGCCGCCAACAGGCGGTGCGCCGGGGAGAGATCGTCACCCAGCAGGTGAAATCATTGTCAGTGCCTGGAGGCATGATTCAGCACTGGATCGGCGGAGTATTTCTCCCTGGCGCGACCCTGGCGCAGGTGGAACGACTCGATCAGGATTACGCAGACTACGGGAAAATATATGGGCCCGACGTTAGCCGCGTGAAAGTGATCTCTCACGATGGAAACCATTTTGTCGTTTCCTATCGAATCACGAAGACAAAGGTCCTGACTGCGGTAATGGATACGGTGCATGCGATCGACTATCTGCCGTTGGGGCCAACCAGGCTTGCCATCCAATCACGAAGCGAATCGGTGCGGCAGGTAGAGGACGCCGGCAAACCTTCAGAGCGAGACCTCGCCGAGGGCGAGGGGAGCGGGTTTCTGTGGGCGATGGACTCGTATTGGCGCATGGAAGAGCGCGATGGCGGCGTGTATGTGGAGTGCGAGGCAGTCACGCTCAGCCGAGATGTGCCTTTTGGGTTGGGAGCGCTGGTCGATCCGATTCTGCAATCCTTTGCGGAAGAATCTCTGAAGAAGACCATTGAAGCGAAAAGGCAGGCCGTGGGATCGAGCAAGTAAAAGCTCCGCCCACCCGAGCTGGATTGTTTACGTCATCTCATCTGCTTTCAGTTGCTTACCCGCGACAAGCGGGCTGTAAACCTGGGCTTTCTCCCGGTCGTCTTACATGCCCCGGCCGGGGTTCGTGCGCAACGGCCGGCCAGCGGCCATTTATAATCGGCCACTATGAAGGCGCATGTTTTCGTCACGCTGAAGCGCACTGTCCTCGACCCGCAAGGGCAAACCATCCATGGCGCGCTGAAACGAATGCAGTACACCGCGGTCGAGGATGTGCGGCAAGGAAAGTACTTCCAACTCACGCTGCGCGCGATGGAGACAGCCGACGCTCAAGCGGAAGTGGAACGTATTGCCCGCGATGTGCTGACCAATCCGGTCATCGAAGAGTTTACCTATCGCCTCGAAGAGTAAGCCTGCCCGGCTACGGACCGTACAATAAGAGTCTATGTGTGGAATCGTCGGATACGTAGGCCCTAAGGATGTAGTCACGGTCATTCTGGAAGGTTTGAGGCGGCTGGAGTATCGCGGATACGACTCCGCCGGGATAGCTGTCGGGAATGCTGGACATGGGCTGGAGCTCCGCCGGGCCCCGGGTAAGCTGCGTAACCTGGAAGAGGTAATCCGGCAGCATCCTCTCAAGGGCACCTATGGCATCGGCCACACCCGGTGGGCGACCCACGGCAGGCCGACCGAAGAGAACGCCCATCCCCATCGCGACTGCACTGGGCGCATCGTGGTGGTGCATAACGGCATCGTCGAAAACTACCTGGAGTTGAAACGCGAGCTGGCGGGGGAAGGCCACACCTTCGTCACCGAAACCGATACCGAGGTCATCGCCCACCTCATCGAGCAGGAAATGCGCTCGGCCGAGAGCTCGGGCAAGACGATGTTGCTGGAGGACGCCGTCCGCCGGGCAGCACGCAGGCTGACCGGCGCCTACGCCATCAGCGTGATCTCCGCCGATGCGCCGGATACGATCGTGACCGCGCGCAATGGGCCGCCGGCAGTGATCGGCGTGGGTGAGGGGGAATCGTTCGTGGCCTCGGATGTGCCCGGGATTCTGCACCACACGCGCATGATGTACTTTCTGGCCGATGGCGATGTGGCCGTCCTGACTCCGCAGGGCGTGAAGTTCACTAATCTTGATGGCGCGCCCGTCGAGCGCAAGGTGGAGAAGATTCTGTGGGATCCGATCCAGGCGGAAAAGGGCGGCTACAAGCACTTCATGCTGAAGGAGATTTGGGAGCAGCCGCGGGCGGTTCGCGACACCACGCTGGGGCGCATATCGCTCGAAACGGGCGACGTGTTCCTGGGCGAGATGAAGATCACCGACGATCATTTTCGTGCGGCGACACAGGTGAACATCGCAGCCTGCGGCACCAGTTGGCATTCTGCCCTGGCGGGCAAGTACATGATCGAGCGGCTGGCGCGAATTCCCGTAGAGGTGGATTACGCCAGCGAATACCGTTATCGCGATCCGATTGCCGACCCGCACGCGCTGGGCATGCTGATTACGCAGTCGGGCGAGACTGCGGATACTCTGGCGGCGCAGCGGGAGATGATCGCAAAAGGATCGATGACCGTCGCCATCTGCAACGTAGTGGGCTCCATGGTGGCGCGGGAAGCGCATGGCACGATCTACACTCACGCCGGACCTGAGATCGGTGTGGCTTCGACCAAAGCATTTACCGCGCAGTTGACGGCGCTGTTCTTATTCGCGCTGCATCTGGCTCAGAAGCGGGGAACGATTGCCGGCCCGGAAAGCGCGGCGATGGTGGACGAACTGAGCCGAATTCCTGGAAAGATCGAAGAGGTGCTGCGGCAGCGCGACGCTGAGTGCCGGCAACTGGCTAAGGCCTTTGCCTCCGCGTCGAATTTTCTTTTCCTGGGCCGCGGTATTCACTTCCCGATCGCACTCGAAGGAGCCTTGAAGCTCAAAGAGATCTCTTACATTCACGCCGAGGGCTATCCGGCGGGAGAGATGAAGCACGGACCGAATGCGCTCATCGATGAAGCATTGCCAGTGGTCGTGCTGGCTACCAGCGATGCAGGCAGTCCGGAATCCATGCTGCGCTATGAGAAGACGATCTCGAATATCCAGGAAGTGACGGCGCGCTCGGGCCGCGTGATTGCGGTAGCTACCGAGGGCAACAAGCAGATTCGCGAACTGGTGGAGCACGTAATTTACGTGCCCCGGGCGCCAGAACTGCTGGCGCCGCTGATCGAGGTGGTTCCATTGCAGTTGCTGGCGTATCACATCGCCGTGCGGCGCGGCTGCGACGTGGATCAACCGCGAAACCTGGCCAAGTCAGTGACCGTCGAATAAGTAGTTGATAGCAAGGCAAGTTGTATTCCATCCGAGGTGAGGGATATTGGGACGACTACTTTATACTGCGCGGCTTACGCGTAGACTTTTGCTTTCAGAGCGCGCCGATTGTTTCCATCTTGAATTCACCATAGAAGAGCTGGAGAACTTCGATTTCCAGCCGGGTCAGTTTGTCTCCGCTGTAGCTGTGGACCCTGCGGGAAAGCAGCAGACCCGTGCCTACTCCATTGCGTCTGCGCCCAGAGCCAATCAGTTTGACGTGTGCGTTAATCGCGTGGAGGGCGGGTTCTTCTCTAACCTGCTGTGCGATCTCGAGGTGGGACAGACCATCCAGGTGCACGGACCGCACGGGTTGTTCCTGTTGCGCGCGCCGTTGACCGACAGCATTTTTATCGCCACCGGCACGGGCATCGCGCCCATGCGGGGGTTTGTTGAACACCTCTTCCCCGATAATGGCGAGGACCGTAGCCAGGGACGAAAGATCTGGTTAGTGTATGGCACCCGCTACGAGTCGGAACTCTACTATGAGGACTACTTCGAGAGGGTCGCTGCTTCCCAGCCAAATTTCCTTTACTTCAAAACGCTCAGCCGCGCTCAAGATGGTTGGGAAGGCGAGCGTGGCTATGTGCAGGAACTCGTGCAGCGGATCGCCGAGGAGCATGCGCGCGAAAGCGCGGTGGATCCTCGGCCTATCGGGGAGTCCATTTACAACATTCACGCGTACATTTGCGGATTGAATGAAATGGTCGCGGCTAACCGGGACTGCCTGAAGGGGTTGGGTTGGGAGAGAAAGCAGATCATCTTCGAACGCTACGACTGAGGCATCACTTCCATTGTGCAGGGTGCAATCGGCGGTGCGGGCGTCGGTGGTTAAAAAGCTCGTAGCAGTATGGGTAAAAGAGCATCCTCGGGGTTCCTTCGGCCACGCTCAGGACAGGCTCTTCGACTCCGCGCCACAAGCGCTGTGTCACGCGATAAACCTGCGAGGCGCTCCGCTCAGAGCCTGTGACTTTATAGATCTTTCGTGTGAAACCCTCTGCCTCAAACAAAATCGTCATCCTGAGAGCCTGTGACTTTATGGATCTTTCGTGTGAAGTCCTCGGCCTCAAACAAAATCGTCATCCTGAGTGGAGCGCCTCACCGATTCGTCGCGTGGCACCTCGCTCGTGCGCGGAGTCGAAGGACCCCGAGGATGCTTATCTTGCCCATGCTGCTCGGAGCTTTTTAATCACCGAAGCCTGAGAACAGGATCTTCCCGCGGTACGCATTGGATGGTCACGCGTACATCTTTACGTTTCTTTACGGGCGCGGTAATCATTTTTCAACACCCCCGTTTCTTGTCCAGGGAAAGACCGTGGCCGTTCCGCCCGTGCGGGTTTCGGTGGTTGAAAAGCTCCGAGCAGCATGGACAGGATAAGCATCCTCGGGGTCCTTCGACTCCGCGCACAGAGCGAGGTGTCACGCGACAAGTCGGTGAGGCGCTCCACTCAGGATGACGATTTTGTTTGAGGTCGAGGGTTTCACACGAAAAATCAATAAAGTCACAGGCTCTCAGGATGACGATTTTGTTTAAAGTCGAGGACTTCACGCGCAAGATCTATAAAGTCACGGGCTCTCAGGATGACGGTTTTGCGGCGAGTAGGAAATGCCCAAAAACAGCATCTTCCGAGATCTCCACGCAAACTCTAGGGCAGGGCGAAGGCTACGTAGACACCGCCGGAGGGCTTTCTGCTTGATTGGCCTCCGCCGGCGGCGATCACCACATATTGCTTTCCGTTCACCATGTACGTAGCAGGCGTGGCCAGACCGGCGAACGGCAGTTGCGTCTCCCACAGCAGCTTTCCGGTGGTTTTGTCGTAGACGTGGAATTTCTGGTCGAAGACGGTCGCGCCGATGAAGACGAGCCCACCCGCCGTGACTACAGGGCCGCCGTAGTTATCTGATCCGGTGTTCGCCATGCCTTTGGCTACCAGCTCGGGATACTCTCCGAACGGAATCTTCCATAGGTACTTGCCGGTGTTGAGATCGATCGCACTCAGAGTGCCCCAGGGCGGCGCGGTCGCCGGATAACCCTCAGGATCGGTGAATCGACGAAATCCAATCGTCTTGTACGGCATGTCGTCCGTCGTATGGCCGCCCGCCGCGCCCTCAGCAGCAACCGGGTCAGCGGAAGCAGCCGCTGCGTGCGCCTTCCGCTTCGGTGGGTCCTGCTCTTGTTGCGGAGCTTTGGTCAGGTAGCGCACCACGGCTTGCACCTGTTCGTCACTAAGACTGTTGAAGGGCGGCATGCGGCCTCTTCCCTGCCGGATGATGCCTGCGATCTCCGGTTCGGTGAGGATTCCCTCGATGCCCCACAAGGCGGGAATCGCCGGCGGGGAACCTGCGCGATTGATGCCGTGGCACCCGCTGCATTGGTTCTGGTAAACGCGCTCGCCCATACTTCCCGCCGGCGGCGGAACCGTCAGGCCGACCAGCCACGCGGTGTCGTTGGCGTTGACGTACAGCACTCCTGTGGAGGAATCAACCGCGGTGCCACCCCACTCTCCGCCCCCGGCAAATCCCGGCATATCGATGGTGAGCTTGTCCACGCTGGGCGGAATGAACTGGCCGCCGCCGATCATACTGTTGAACTGCTTCACGGCCCAGGCGTGCGCCTCGGGGGTACGGTTGGTTAACGTATCTATCGTTGTGCTTTGCTGTGTATAGGGTGCGGGCGCGGTGGGAATGGGCTGAGTCGGCGAAGTGACTTCACCAGGGACGTTGCTGCGAGGGAAAGGCAATTCCTGAATGGGGAACAGTGGCTTCCCTGTCGAACGGTCGAAAACGAAAAGAAGGCCGGACTTGGTTGTCTGTGCAATGGCATCGATTCGCTTGCCGTCGCGCGTAACCGTCACCATCGCCGGCGGCGCAGGAAAGTCACGGTCCCAAAGATCGTGGTGCGCGCCCTGAAAATGCCAGATGCGCTTGCCCGTCGAGGCATCGAGCGCAATCAGTGAATCCGCGAACAGATCGTTACCGATACGATCTCCACCGTAAAAGTCGAAGACGGCCGAGCCGGTAGGCACATAGACAATTCCCCGCTTGGCATCGACGGTCATCCCGGTCCAGTTGTTGGCGGCTCCGGCATTTTTCCAGGCGTCCTTGGGCCAGGTGTCGTAGCCAAACTCTCCCGGCCGAGGGATGGTATGGAAGGTCCAGCGTAAGGCTCCGGTGCGTACATCAAAGGCGCGAATATCGCCAGGAGGCGCCGGATGGGTTTCAGGATTTGCGCCGCCCACGATAATCAGGTCCTTATAGATGCTGCCTGGCGTAGTGAGCTCGACCGACTGTTGCTGATAGGGTTCGCGCAGTCCTTTGCGCAGGTCGATTCTGCCGTTTTCGCCAAAGCTGGTGATCACCTTGCCCGTGGTCGCATCGATCGCATAGAGATAGTTGCGGGCGCCGGCGAAGATACGGCTTTGATGGCCGTCGCTCCAATAGGAGACACCTCTCGACAACACCTGGCCCGGAAGGTCAAACTCGAAGCGCCAAATCAGCTTGCCTGTTGCTGCATCGAGAGCAATGACACTGCGGCGCGGTGTGGTGGCATAGAGAACCTTGCCGACGATGATCGGGCTGGCCTCGATTCCGCCCTTTTCGCCGGTGTCGTACTTCCACGCCACCACCAGGTTTTTCGCATTGTCGCGGTTGATTTGCGAGAGGCTGGAGTAGTGAGTCCCGTCCTGGCCCCCGTAAGCCGGCCAGTCAAGCCCTTCGGCGGGCGCACCTGCCGCACCATATGCCATGAATGAACTGGTGGTAAAAAGGCTCAACCCGAAAACTACTGCCGCCGCCCTGAACTTCCCCATCTGCTCGTCAACCTCGACCCCGAAATTATCCTACCCAGCCACGCTCAACGAGCCATGCTGGCATTTTGGCCGCAAAATCGCGCCTTCGCCTGGGATCGCCTGATTTTACAGGATGCTGAGGCATTGACTCGGCTGAGCGCCGGCACACCAGAAGACCGCAAAATATCTGCGCGGGCTGAAACTAAGTGCGGCTCTTCCCGAAGAAGAGCCGCAGCAGTATTGGACTATTGGTTGGTCTTGCCCTAGAACTCTTTCCACTCGGTGCCCCGCTCCAGCATGATCGAGGCTTGGAACATCGCCCGCGCGTAGGCGATATCAAACACCATGCCGGTGTATCCGCCGCCCCCTGGATACTGGTTGCGGATGCCGACCGCCTTGTCGTAGTCCAACGCACGCTCATGCTCGGGATAGATCAGGCGGGTGTATTTCACCTTGATCAGCTCTCGCATCACGGCCAGCATATTGTTTTCACCCATGTCGATAAAGGTCTCGGTGTAGTCGTTATGAGGGACTCTGACGACCGGATTCCGATAATGCACGTGATTGATACGGTCGCGGGTACCAAAGTACTTGCAGACCTCGACTGGATCGACTTCCATCTCGCGCGATACGCCGCATTCGTAGGTAATTCCGTTGGCCGGGCTGTCGACCACCGTGATCAACTTCTTCCAACCTTCGAGAGAGGCCATAATCTGTCCCGATCCCCGGGTGACGGCGATGGGAGGATCGTTGGGGTGCAGCGCCAAACGCACGTTCGATTGCTCGCACGTGGGGATGACCGCCTGCAGAAAGTAGGTGATGTTCTTCCATAGTTCTTCGTTGGAATGGACACCTTCTTCGGGCACCGTGGGCAGATTTTCTACCTTGTTGATGTTGAACGCGGTATATCCAGAGCCGCCGCGTCCTTCCTCCAGGTAGTAACCCTCAATGGCCCGATGTGCGTACCAGTTGTACTCGACGACCGGCAGACCTACCTTGCCGGCGGCGCGCACGGAACTCTTGAAGTCCTCGATCTCCTTATCGCGAGCGGCTCCGGCGCGCCCGTAAATGCAGTTGGGAAAGCCCGCGATCATCATGTTGCCCACGGTCAGGCCGCCGGTCTTGAGCTTGTCGACGGTGGCCTGCAGATCGGCCTCTTGCCAGGGCATCTTGGGGCCGCCCATGAGCACGTTGTTCACGCCGATTTGCTTGACCATGCGCATGGATTCATCAGTGATCTCTCGTCCGTTGAGTGGAGCGCAAATCTTGGGCGTGTTGGGGCCTTCCTGGGGCATCCCCGGGCCGTGTGGGCCCTTGTATTCGGTTCCGTCAGCGGCGGCAGCGGGCAATACCGCGGCGGCCGGTAAAGCAGCCGACAGCGCGGCAGTCGAACAGATTCCCTTCATCAGGGCTCTTCTCGAAAAATCAGAACTCATAGAAATTTTCTCCTCTTGATCGGCTATCGCGTCGCCATTTGATCTGCCGTGGGCTCCGCTCTTTCAAGTACAACCAAGAGCGCCATGGGACGACAAATCCACTTTACATCCTTATGGACCATGTTCCACTCAATCCAAGCCGTGCCGGCGCGAGGCCAGGGACAACTCGAACAGCCTCCGATCATCGGATCGGGAAAGCCTTTGGAATGAGACACCTCTTGTAAGTTAAAAGCGGATGAACTCTATTCCTGCGGCGAGAAGTATGTCAAGAAGGTCTCACTATCTGAGATGCACTGCTGTAAGTCATTAAATAGATTCGGGCCGAAGAGAAGGATTGTAGTTAGAGCGATACGGATAGAGATGGGGCAAACATCCGGCCCGAGAGCATGCCCCACGGCACGCTGCGTTAGGCGCGGCGGTTTGTATGGAGCTCGACTTGAACGCCTCGCAGGCTAAGGTTCAGGTGTGCCAGCCGGGGGGCGCGGTTGACGCGGCTTTAGCGCATCCGCCAGCATCTGGTCGAATTCAGAGCGAGGCATCTTGAGTACCTCAGGGTGGGCATCGACCCACTTGGACAGGCCTTGAAACTTAGCCGGTGTCCAGCCACCTTCGAACTCGCCGCCGTTCTTGCCTTCTTTATTGAGTTCGAAGTTGTACGCATCCATGAGGTTAGTAAATTCCGCGTGGCTCACCGCCCCTTCGGCCATAATCGCCGGGATAAAGATAACCCCATCTGTCTTGGCCAGGACTAAGTCGCCCGGCAGCACAATCGCGCGTCCGATGCGGACCGGAGCATTAATGGCCGTCAACGTCATTTGCATGATGAAGGAAGGATCATAGCCCTTGTAGAATCCGTTGAAATTTGGGATCTCCCGGTTTTCCTCCTGGTCTCTTATGCCGCCGTAGAAAACAAAGCCGGTGTGGGTGTGTGCCGCAATGCCATTGCCCAGGTTGGAGCCGATCAACGTGCCGTCGATGATCTTTCCCATGCTGTCTGCGACATACACATCCCCAATTTGTAGTTCGTTGATAGGCCAGCTGTTGTTAAAGCTGACGCGTCCTTCGGCCTTGCCTTCAGCAGCAATGGCCTTCGCCATGTCCGTCCCGCAGCGGCATGTATTGCGCGGTGAGCGCCCGCCCGGCAAACGGCTTTTCGATATGCAGAGCTTGCCAGTCTCCCTCGAATTGATTGTGGTAGCCATGTTCGCGCAGATAGTCCCACACATCCTCAATCGACACATCCAAAGCGCGCTTGAGCAGATCGTCCGGCACCTTTGGACGTCCATCCGGGAAGCGGTCGCCTTTCCAGTCGGAGGTGTAGAACATCATTTGTTCCTTGGTCATCTTTACCTGAGAGAAGGCAGCCGACGCCCCCAACACAGTCCAGATCATCACCGCAGCCACAATTGTTTTCTTCATAGGACTCTCCTGCCCTCGAACACCATATCATTCGGCATATTTCCCGCCAAGCCTCGGCGTACAGCTGCGCAGGCAGAAAAAAGAAACCGCAGTTCTCCACTGCGAAGAGCTACGGTTCCGTTCACTGGCGCTTGGGAGAACGATGAGCGAGTTACTGCTTAAGGGGGAGTATCTTGACGTTCCTGAATTCGATCTTGTTTCCTGGCTGGCACTGGAATCCGACCACCCCTTCGGTGTGTTTCGAGTCGTGATCGTCGAGGATGGTTTTTCCATTGAGGACGATCACGTAGTGGTCGCCGTCTGCCTTGATGTCATAGTCGTTCCACTGCTCGTCGAGGATCTTGGTTGGCGCCGCCTTGAGGGAGTCGACCAAACTGCCCGTGTTGTAGCCAGCAGGCTGGTAATCCCAGATTTGTAATTCGTAACCGGTCTTGTGCGGTGCGCCCTCTTTGGTCGAGCGAAGGAAGACACCGCTGTTTGTCTTCTCGGTGGCGCGAAACTGCACTTTGAGTTCGAAATTGGTATAGGAGTCATTGCTTGCCAACCATCCAGCGCTGGTACCGGGACAGAGAATTGCGCCGTCCGCCACGACCCAATCCCCAGTGGCCGGCGGCTTCGACGTGCTGTACGGCTGCCAACCATCCAGATCCTTGCCATCGAAGAGCAGCTTCCATCCCTGTGCCGCTTCTTTCGCAGAAAGCGTATTGGGTGAGCCCTGGGCGGCCGCAACGCCGCCCGCCAAAATGACCAATCCCAGAACTAAAGAAGAGCTGGTAATGATTCGCATATTTCCTCTCCTAGGAGCGCTAGGGTGCGGGCGGCGTACGCGGAGGACGGGGCTTGAGCCTTTCCGCCATCAGCGCATCGAATTCAGAACGCGGCATCTTCAACTTCTCAGGATGAGCATCGATCCACTTAGAGAGGCCTTGGTATTTCTCGGGGGTCCAACCGCCTTCGAATTCGGCGCCGTTCTTGCCCTCTTTGTTCAACTCAAAGTTGTAATCGTCTTCGAGGCTGGTAAATTCCGCGTGGCTGATCGCGTCTTCCGCCAAGATCGCGGGGATGAAGATAACCCCGTCCGTCTTGGCCAGAACAAGATCTCCCGGCAACACGACGGCTCGCCCAATACGGATGGGCGCGTTGATCGCCGTCAACTCCATTTGAGCCCAGGCGGAGGGATCGTACCCTTTGTAGAATCCGTTGAAGTTCGGGATTTCCCGGTTCTCTTCCTGGTCCCTGATGCCCGCGTAGAAGACAAAACCCGTATGGGTGTGAGCAGCAATACCGTTGCCCAGGTTGGAGCCGATCAACGTGCCTTCAATGATCTTGCCAAAGCCGTCGGCAACATACACATCCCCAATTTGCAGTTCATTGATAGGCCAGCTGTTGTTTCCGCTCACGCGTCCCTCGGCCTTGCCTTCCGCTGCAATGGCCTTGGCCATGTCCGCCCGGGTGGGCATATATTGAGCCGTGAGCGCACGGCCGGCAAAGGGTTTTTCGATATGGAGAGCTTGCCAGTCGCCCTCAAACTGATTGGCGTAGCCCTTTTGACGCAGAAAGCCCCAGATATCCTCGATCGTACAGTCCACGGCGCGTTTGATTAGATCGTCGGGCACTTTGGGGCGCCCATCAGGAAAGCGGTCGCCTTTCCAGTCCGAGGTGTAGAACATCATTTGGTCCTTCGTCATCTTCACCTGAGCGAAGGCAGCCGAAGCTCCCAACGCTGTGCAGACGATTACCGCTGCCACGATCACTTTCTTCATACGACTCTCCTGCCGCGGACGGCTAAACTGGTTGCGTCTGACCGGCAACCTCTGGTGAACTTTTTTCGGGCGACCGTCATCCTGACGTTTCCGGACTCGATTTTGTTTCCTCGAATTCCGCTTTCACCTTACACGAGTCATCAAACCGGCATTTTCCGTTTGCTGTATTCGCGACCGACAATCGCGGCTGACTCAGGCGCCTCAAGGACCATCGCACCATCCTGGATCTGCTTAACCACATAATCCGGGCTCTTCGGATCCGCACTTCCTGCGTTCAGGAACATGACCTTGTTCTTCTTGCAAGCGTCAAGAACAGCCTGCCTTACCTTAACCATCTCTGGCCGGGCGCTTATGTCCACCTGTGTGCCATCTTCAGGAAAGATGGAAAGACCGTAAAGCCAAAAGCTATGGTCGCCCGGGCCCCATTCCGCCATGGAGATGCCCGGCAGCGCGATCGTCTTGTCGACATCCACATCGGCAAAGGTGTCTTCGATCTTGACGCCGAAGATCATCTCGCCTTTGGGATTAAGCGGCCACAGATCGGCCACGTGCAGGTACTTATTGTGATTGACACCCCAAACACCTGCCGCAAAGTTGGCGCTCGAGCCGCGAAGACCCCGCATCTCCAGCTTCGGAACACCCGGATAATCAAACGGGTAGCGCATCGCCATCTGGGTCGCGACCTGGATCGCCCCGGCATCGCGCGCGTGGCACATATGAATGCCATGAACGCCGCAATCCAGCAACTGCTCCAGGACCCAGGTGTTCGCCCGCATATAGGCCGGGTCGAGACCGATAATGCCCGTCTCCACAAATACTGCCGGCGTACGATGGCCACTTCGGGTCGGTCCACCGTCCACCAGACCCCGCATGAACTCGCGCAACCCTGCAAAGTCGAGCGCCCCATGCTCCATCTCACAGTTGATCGCATCCATGTAGGTCCGGGCCATCTTGATACCCTGCGCGTAGTTATCCACGCCCGGTCCCATGCCGGAGCCGGCGTAATAGATCGGCTGACCGTCTTCCCACAGCTCAATCGCCTTGTTGATGCGGCGTGGCTTGTAGTTCAGGTCGACTGAGGAGGGCTGAGTATTGCTGTTCACCACTGCGCCGGCGCCCCGTCCCCCGCGACCACCGCCGCCTGCTGGAGCCTCTTGCGCCATTACGCCCGTCGCAGCCATCCCCACGCCAATGGAGACGCCCGCCGTGAGCAAATCTCGTCTCTTGAGTTTCATATTTCCAGCCTTCCTTGAACTGTTAAATCCACGATGACTCCAAGAGCCGCAGCGCGCTAGAAGGGCTGGGGCCTATTAGTGTACTTGCGGCCTATGGCTGCAGTCTCCGCGCTGGCTGGCCCTACCATCACGCCTTCCTTGATCATGGAAATCACGTCTTTCGCGCTCAACGAGTTCAGGAAAAAGATATGGTTAGCCTTGCAGGCGGCAAGCACTTTGCTGCGTGCCGCAACCATCTTCGGATCCTGGATGGCGGCCTCGCCTTGTGCACGGACACCGAGCGACATTGCCATATCCCCAGGACCCCATTCCGCCATGCCGATGCCAGGCACCTTGAGGTTCTCGTCGACATTGGCGAGCGCGTACTTGTCTTCTTCTTTCACGCCAAGGAGCAACTCGCCATTGGGGTTGAGCGGCCAGGGATCCGCCTTATCCTCGTACTCCTCCTGAGAGACACCCCAAATTTGAGCGGCATTTGCAACCCCGTGAACACCCCGGCGTCCCTCGGGGAGTCCATCGACTCCTACCCCTTCCTGATGGATGGGGAAGCGCACGGCTTCGACGAAGGCGCGAATCGCGCCCGGATCGTCCGCATGGGTAAGCATGACGCCGTGCACGCCGGTAGCCAGCACCTGGTTAAACATCCAGGCGTTGGCGTGCACCGCTTCGGCGTCCATCCCATTCACCGGCACGTTCACGATCACGGCCGGGGTCCGATGACCGCTTCTGCTGGGGCCGCCGGCCACCAGGCCGCGCATGTACTCCTGCAACCCCTTAACATCGAAGGGAGCGTGCTCCATGTCGTAGCTGATGTAATCCGCATAAGTCTGCGCGTCCTTCACACCTTGCTCATAGGTCCCGGTAGTTCCCGAGTGAGACCCGGTGTAGTAGATAGGCTGGCCTTCCGCCAGGAGTTCGATCGCCTGGTTGATACGCTTCGGCTTCGGTGTCTGGGCCGTTTGGGCCGCGATGGTTAGGGCGACTGCCGTCAGCAAAACAGTGACTGATACAAAGGACGTTCGGCTCCCTATCCGATTCACGAAAACCCCCTTTGAGGTTGATCTATCATTGACTATTTATGGCAGGCGGATAGTATTCCAACGAGGCCTTGCAGTGCAAAGAAAAAGTTCTGAACCGTGGCGCTCTCGCTTGGATTGTGAGTGTAAACGGTTCCATGCTGAGTGCGACGTAGGGAATACTCTTGCATTGGAAGCACTTGCTCCCCCGCTGGTCCGGTCCTCAGGGGGCAGGATTAGTCCGCAAGCGATTTCCGGGGTATGCGCCTATTCTGTCCCACTATCTGGTACCGGGAGCTCCTATGTTGTTCTGCAACTCCGAACGCAATCGGGCATAACCGGCTACGGCGAATGTAAGGAGTTATCGGGCGCCGATCTGAAGGCGGCGAGCGAGGCAGCATGGGGCGCGCCGCTTCGACCTATAGGGCGCTTCGGCCACTGGTTCCCACAGGCGCCGGATCCGCCTCTCCGCATGATGGATTCTGCGCGTTGCCAAGGGCCCCCCGGCTGGCGGTCGATGGGAACGTAAAGGAGCTGGAGAGGGACGGGATCACATGACACAAAATCTCATTTCGCTGGATGGTGTGTTCGCTGTTCCACCGCTGGCGCGCGCGCCAGGAAAAGCCCGCGCGATCGATTTCGAAGAAAGTTTGCGCATCGTTCACCACATCGCCAAAGGTGGAATTTCCCGGTTCATCTATGGAGGCAACGCCTTCCTCTACCATTTAACCCTGGACGAGTACGAGCAGCTACTCGCTTGGCAGGCGGCGATCAAAGAGGATGGGCTGTGGTTTATCCCGAGCGCAGGTCCTTCGTATGGCCGATTGATGGACCAGGCCAGGTTGTTACGTCGCTTTGCCGTCCCCTGCGTGATGACGCTTCCCTGCGGAGATCCGCGCGATGCCGCCGGACTGGAACTGGGCTTGCGTGAGTTTGCCCACGCGGCGGACACTCGCCTGATGCTCTATCTCAAGGAAGAGACGAACATGGGCGCGGATCTGATGGCTGGCCTCGATACCGTTGCGCAATTGGTCGACGAAGGCGTCTGCGTCGCAATCAAGTATGCGGTGGTGCGGGAAGATCCTTCGCAGGATCGTTATCTTGACCAGCTGCTGAAGCGGGTTGAGCGGCGCAAGGTGATCAGCGGTATCGGCGAGCGCCCGGCAATCAACCATCTTCGCCAATGGGGCTTGCAAGGATTCACTACCGGTTCAGGTTGCCTCGCTCCCGCGTTGAGTACGGCCGTCTTCTCCGCTTGCCGCGCGGGCGACTATGCGCAAGCGGAAGGCGTCCGGTCCCGTTTCCTGGCCCTCGAAGACCTGCGGGATGCGTGGGGACCAGCCCGCGTTCTGCATCATGCGCTGGAGCTGGCCGGTGTCGCTGCCACTGGGCCTATTCCACCCTTCGTTTCAGAACTTTCGCCGGAACAGAAGAATCGTATTCAACCTGTGGCACGGGAACTCTTGACGCGGCAGCAAGAGTTAGTTGCCGGGGATTGAGGGTGAGAGTGGTCGAGGCAAGCGGGCTTAACTGGTCGCGGCGCAAGTTTCTCAAAGTCACGGGGGGTGCGGCTTGCCTCAGCAGGCTCTTCCCTCTCGCCGGCGCGGAGACAGCGCATACCAAGATCAGCGATATCCAAACGATGACGTTGTCCGGCCAACGCACCTATGTCTATGTCAAGGTGGTTGCCGACAATGGACACTACGGAATCGCTGAGGCTTACGGAACCCCCAGTATCGGAGTAAAGGAGCAGATTCAAGCACTGAAGCCGCTGCTGGTGGGAAAGAATCCTCTGGAGATCGACGCCATTTATACCTACATGGGCCTCGGAGGTCCTGAGCTTTCAGGCACGCGGACGGATGGCTCCGCCCACTCGCTCATGCGCGCGGCCAGCGGTATTGAAATGGCTCTCTGGGATCTGGCAGGTAAGAGCCTCGGCGTTCCCACGTCGACGTTGCTGGGCGGAAAGTTCCGCGACCAGGTGCGCGTCTACGATCACGCGGCTCCTCGAAATATGTTGGACAAAGCCTCGTGCCGCGAGTGGGCAGACAAGATCAAGGCAGACCCCAGCGGCTTTACCGCGCACAAGATCGGCTTTCGCCATACGGACGTGGCGACCGACAGCGCGCGGGATCTGGGTAATCGCGTGCTTACGACCAAAGAATTGATGGACATCGCCCAGGGGTTCGAGAATTGCCGCGAGGCCATCGGCTGGGATCACGACCTGATGGTCCATTGCCACTGGGAGTACGACCTGCGCACCTCCATTCAATTGGCGGATGCGGTGGCGCCCATCAAACCGCTATGGCTGGAGGATCCGCTTCCCGTGGACTACTCCGAATCATGGAGACGATTGTGCGCCAGTTCCCGTGTGCCTATTTGTACGGGTGAGAATCTGGAACGGAGGGCTGGCTTTAAGGATTTCATCATCTATCAGGGATGTGACATCCTGAATCCTGACTTACGCAACAGCGGCGGATTTTTGGAAACAAAACGCATCGCCGATATGGCTGATACATTTGGATTGCCGATGGCGACGCACAACACCGGGAGCCAATTGCACACCTGGGCTAACTGCCAGTGGGCTGCGTCCATCCGTGACTATATCGCCTGTGAAACGATCACGGGCCAGGGAGGTTGGATGGATAAAGTCCTGCTGCTCGACGGCCCGTACATCAAGGGTGGGCACATCAGCGTAACCGACAAGCCAGGGCTCGGGGCCGAGCTAAACCCCGATGTGGTAAAGGCTCATCTGGCAGAAGGCGAACACTGGTGGGGATGAAAGGCAATCAAGGATGTCGCAGCAAAATAATGAGAGGGCTCGGAAATGTCCATGAAACGTCGTGAATTGTTGAAGTCTATGGGAAGCGCAGCCTTGTTGAGCCTCGCTCCACCTGTCTTACGCGCGCAAGAGCAGGTTGCACGCGCGACTCGCGGAATGGCAACACCGCGCATCAAGGATATAAGCGTGATTGAATGTGAGCCCGCGGGCACGCGCCTTACGGTGGTCAAGATCACGACGGATCAGGATGGGCTCTATGGCTACGGCTGCGCCACATTCACGCAGCGTGCTGATCTGGTTAAACCCGCGGTCGAAAAATATCTGAAGCCCTTCCTGCTCGGTAAGACCACGGACCGGATCGAGGATATCTGGCAATCCTGCTACGACAGCTCCTATTGGAAGAACGGACCGGTGTTGAATAATGCCATCAGCGGTGTCGACCAGGCGCTATGGGACATCAAGGGCCGCCAGGCAGGCATGCCGGTCTATCAGCTTGCCGGCGGCAAATGCCGCGAAGCCGTCGACGCTTACGGACACGCGGACGGACCTGACTATGCAGCGGTCGTCGAAAGCGCGAAGGGCTATATCGCCAAGGGCTTTCGCAATGTTCGGGTCCAGGTTGGAATTCCCGGAATGTCTGGCTACGGCTCCAGAACCGGTACAGACACCACGCTCAAGTCGCTGCACGATAAACCACTCTTCGAGCCGGCTTATGATTTCCGCCGTTCCTTGAAGCTCCTGGAGGTTTGCCGCCAGGAGTTAGGCGAGGAAATTGAATTGCTGCACGACATGCACGAACGCATGACGCCCAACCAGGCGGTCCAGTTCTGCAAAGAGGCGGAGAAGTTTCACATGTTCTTCCTGGAAGATCCGCTCTCGCCGGAAGACATCGCCTATTTCCAGCAGATCCGACAGAACTGCGCGACCCCGATCGCCATGGGCGAGCTATTCAACAATCCTCACGAATGGCAGCCGCTCATTGAGGGAAGGCTCATCGACTACATCCGCGTGCATGTTTCCCAGGTTGGCGGGTTCACTCCGGCGCGCAAGATTGCCATCCTGTCCGAACCGTACGGGGTTAAGACAGCATGGCATGGCCCGGGCGATGTTTCGCCGGTAGGCCACATGGCCAACATAACTCTTGATCTAGTCAGCTATAACTTTGGCATTCAGGAATACTCACCCTTCAACGATCGATCCCAGGAGATCTTTCACGGCTGTCCGACGATGAAAGATGGATACCTCTGGGTGAACGAGAATCCTGGCTGGGGCATCGAGATTGATGAGAAGGCAGCAGCCAAGGCGCCATTTACTCCGGGAAAAAATAACCTTAATGGCGGATGGGGAGAGATACGTAAGCGCGACGGCACAGTCATCAAGCAGTAGCCGTGGGAGGTGGTGTGTCAGCATAGGAACCTGGAAAGCCTCCTGCGCCGGCACAGCTTGCTCGCCGTGAGCTGCTCAAGCTACCGGCGATAGCCACTGCCTATGGTCTGCTTCCACATTCTGCTATGGCGCTCCCTGTTCCGCCGGGAGCGCCATTCGACGAGGCTGATGCAGAAGGCACAAAGATTGCCATCAAGCTAACCGTCCCACATACTACGGACGAAGAGTTGCTCTTCCTTAAGCAGATTGGTCTGCGCTGGCTGCACGCTGACTTCGGCGAGGCGGCAACCTACGATTCACGGGATGCTAGCACCTAGCACGGCACGCGGACTCTGAAGCCGTACCTTCAAAGACAAGTGTTTTGCGCAGCCCTAGCTACAGCTTGAAGAGTTCGCGCAGGCGCCGGGTCTGCGCGCGGCTGACCGGAATTTCCGTTTGCTTGCGATCATCCATGCGCAGTTGATAGCTGCTCTTGAACCAGGGCACGACTTCCTTGATGTGGTTGATGTTCACTACGTAGGAGCGGTGAGCTCTCCAGAAAATGGATGGATCCAACAGTTCGAGGAGCTCTTCGATCGTCCGGCATTTGGATTGCCCTTCCAGCGTGGGCGTCACCACGGAGATGATGCCCTCCTCGATGGCGGCGAAGCAGATATCCTTCTGATCGGCCAGCAAGAGCCGATTGTGCGCCTGCAGAATAATCTTTCCGCTGCGGGGACGCACACCAGCCTGCTGCTGTTCCATGAGGCGGAGCAGCGCATCGAGACGCGCATCCGATGGCTTGACATCGCTCGACGCACCGTTCTCCGCGGGCGGCTCGGCGTCGAGTTGGTGGATCTCCTGCAAGCGCTGACGTGCGCGCTCGAGGGCCTGCATCACACGGGCACGATCAAACGGCTTGAGCAGGTAATCGATGGCGTTGACGTCGAAGGCCCGCACCGCATATTGGTCGAATGCGGTGGCGAAGATGATCTGCGGCATGCGGTCGGCGTCGACCCGCTCCAGCAGCTTCTTGAGCACGGCAAAGCCGTCCAGTCCAGGCATCTGCACGTCCAGAAACACTACGTCTGGATGGTGGGTGCGAATCAGGTGGACCGCTTCGATGCCATTCTCGCCCTGGGCGATGACTTCGACCCCTCCGGCCGCGTCCAGAAGGTATTTGAGCTCTTCGCGCGCGAGCCGTTCATCGTCGACGATCAAAGCGGTCATTGCCATAGGAAAGCTGTCATCTCGCCTGCCCCGCCTTGCCGTGGGGCCGCAGCAGGGACATCTCAGTAGCGACTTTGAGTATATAGGGCGCGGCGGAACCCCAGTAATCGTGGGAGCCTTCAACGCTAACGTGTCGCTCGAGGTTCGCTCAGGATTGGAAGGCGCGCAGGCGGGAAGGCATGTTATCCGCGGCCAAACTATGTCCGCAATAGACACAGTAGACGTCAGTAATACGCACGCCACGGTAGCAATTGCCGCAAGCTGCGGAGACCTGGTAAGCGCACTGGGGGCAGAAATGAAACTCAGTGTGAATACTGGTCCCACAAGAAGGGCACAGCGCAACCACTGGCTGCCTCAGGAGAAAGTAGAGCACCGATCCGATACCGCCCGGCATGGCCAGGCAGATCGCCACCCACAAACGAGTGCTCATGCTGCGGCGCGGCGCATCCCGGCTTACATAACCAACCATAAGCACGTACAACGCGGCCAGGGCACTCCAGGAAAGAGCGAAGTAAAAGCGGACACCGAAGGGAGCCGCGATGGGACGCATCTTGTAGGCGACCCGATAAGCCGGCAAGATTACCCAGTAGAGATACTGCATGAAGACGAAGACCAGGGAAGCCGCGGCGATTGACCAGCCCGGGATGAGCTTGACCTCTTCCGTGAAGGAGGAGGCCGCTTCGGCGTTGTTTACCTTGTTCGTCATTTTTCAATGGGAGGAAAGGTTTCAAAGCCGCGGCGATCGTGGTGCACGTGACGTTGTCCTTTCCACACGGCGATGAGCGCCGCCAGCATGGCAAGCAAGAGCATAGCAATAAGTAAGCCCAGCTGTGTAGGCACATCGAAGAGACGTTCCTCTTCCAGCAGATCCTCCACACCGGTCCAGATGGCAGGCCCCAGCAAGATCAGCATGGATATAAAACCCAGAATGGCAAAACCGATATTCCGGCGCTGCAAGGTGCGCTTCTCCTGGGTGGAAATGACGGCATCGCGCACCGCACGGCGGGTCTTTTGCGTAAGTGCCCGGTTGGCGTCGGCGTCCAGCCAGGGAATAGAGCGCACCACGTCTGCCAGGGCCCGGTCAGGGCCCCCTTTTTGCTTCCCGTTCATCGTGCTTCTCCCTCCCGGGCTGAAATGCGAGGCTTGAGGGCAGAGAGCCCACGGTAAAGTCGCGACTTAACCGTGGAAAGCGGGGAGCGCGTAACCTGCGCGATTTCTTCCAGGGAAAGCTCCTCATGGAAGCGGAGTACCAGCACTTCACGATGCAGCGGTTCAAGCGTCAGCAAAGCCTCGGCGACACGCTGCCCGTTTTCATTGGTTTGGTAAGTTTCAAAAGGGGAGGGCCCATCGGCAGCCACATCGAAGGAGCGGCCGTCTTCTCCTACCTCGCGCATGGCTTCCAGACTGCTCATGGTTCGCTTGCGCCGCACGTCAATGACCAGGTTGCGGGCGATGGTAAACAGCCAGGTGTCAAAGCGAGACTTGCCATTGAACTGGTCGCCGCGCTTCAGCACGCGCATCCAGGTCTCCTGAAAGATATCTTCCGCAGTCTCCCGGTTGCCGGTGAGGTAGAGCAGGTAGCGCAGCAGGCGATGCTGGTACTGGACGATCAGCTGATCGAGCAACTCCGGATCGTGGCGCTTTAGCCCTTGTGCGACGAGGCTGTTCTCGTTGCAGGACTGGTCGGCAAGGGTAATCGAAGAAGCGCGCATGTCTCCCTCTGAGACGTGGGCTGATTCCCCAAAGACCCCCTGGGCAACCACTTTTTTGAGCTTGGCGGCAAGGACCATCGGGCTGTTCCTCCGTCCCGCAGCTAAGCCAGGACGACCGTAATCCATTCAAGGATATAGGAATCGGGCGTCTGAAGCCACTCTGAACGCGTGGGAACCCTTTCCCGCATAAGAGCAGAAACAGGAATACGTGGCTTCCAGGGATTCTGAGAAGTGGCCTTTTTCTTAATGAAAAAGGCCGAGCGCGTTAGCTACTCAAGACACACCAATCCTATTTCTGCTGGAGCGTCTAAACTTAAGACTATGGAGATTTTGTTCGGCCTGCATCCCGTAGAGGAGGCTTTGCGCTCCGGGACGCGGAAATTCGACCACATTTGCATCGCCCGGGAGCGGCAGGATGCGCGGCTGGAAAAGCTGATCCAGGCCTGCCGGGACGCAGGGGTGAAAATGCGCATGGACACCCGCGACCAGCTCACCAAGCTGGCCAGGACTGAGGCGCACCAGGGCGTGGTGGCCATCGTTCGGGCGCGGCAATTCCTCGACCTGGACGACCTGCTGCAGGGCGGCGGGAAAAACCGCTTGCTGCTGGCGCTGGATGGGGTGGAGGACCCCCAGAACCTGGGGGCATTGCTGCGGACGGCCGAGGGCGCAGGGGTCGACGGGGTGGTGGTTACGGAACGCCGTTCGGCGCCTCTTAGCCCGGTGGCCGTCAAAGCTTCAGCCGGGGCGGCCGAGCACGTGAAGATCGCCCGGGTGGTGAACCTGGTGCGCGCCTTGGAGGAGTTGAAGCAGAAGCGACCTGTGGTGCATCGGCCTGGACGAGCGCGGCACCATGGACTACGACGAGTTTGATTTCTCCGTGGGCTGCGTGCTGGTGCTGGGCCGTGAAGGCGCAGGGCTGCATGACCTGGTGCGGCGCACCTGCGATCACCTGTTGCGCATTCCCATGGCCGGCCGGGTGCATTCGCTGAATGTGAGCGCCGCAGGGGCCGTGGTGCTCTACGAGGCGGCGCGACAGCGGCGGAAGATGGCGCGGGGTGACCGTTCGGCGCCAGCGCCAGCGCGGACGAAAAAGCAGAAGGGTTTGGGTTCATGAAGTTTTTGCGGTTGGCAGTAGTTGTTGTTGGCTTGGCCTCTTGTGCCGGGGCCCAGGAAGCGTCCTCCCCCCCACCGGTTCCCTCCCAGGCGCCTGCAGAGCATCCCGGCACGGTGATTCTGTCGCGGTCGGTTGATGACAGCGGCAATACTCCGGCGGCGGCCACTCCCGCAGCCAAACCGGCCGAGGCGGCCACCGACGCGGAACGGCAGGCGATCACTTTCCTCTCCTACGATCTCGATGTTCACCTGCGGCCTACGGAGCACGCGATGGCGGTGCGCGCGCGCGTCCTGCTGCGTAACGATTCGGAGAGTCCCCTGCACCGTCTACCCTTGCAGATTTCCTCTACGCTGCAATGGACAGAGCGTTCGCATCGCCGATGCGCCGGCCACTTTCTCCCAGCAACTGGTGAACAGCGATATCGACCATACCGGGGCTCTGCATGAGGCGGTCATCCCCCTGGCGCAGCCTCTTGCCCCGCAGCAGACCATCGCGGTCGACCTTACCTACGAGGGAACCGCGGCTCTTTCCTCGACCCGGTTGGAGCAGATCGGAACCCCGGCGGAGGTGGCAGAGTCCTCCGACTGGGACCGCGTTGCGGACGAGTTTGTGGGCTTGCGGGGCTTCGGCAACGTAGCCTGGTACCCGGTCGCCTCCGTCCCGTGGCTGTTGGGTGACGGAGCCAAGTTTTTTGCGGAAGCAGCGGAGGAACGGCAACGCCAAAGCCAGGCCACGGTGACCATGAAGGTGACCGAGGAGTTTTTCGGCGAAGCACCGAATCTGGCCGTACTGGATGGCGAGACTTTAACCGTGACGCCCACCACGCAGCCTGCGGCCTCAGTGCCTGGAATCGTTACTTGTACGCTGCCGCCCACGCAGGTTGGGCTTTGCCTCACCCAGCCTGTTTCTGCTCACGCGCACCCGGCAGGAGGGCAATGGGGTGGCGGTATTCGCGCGGACCGAGGATGTGGCGAATGCTCAGGCCTACATGACGGCCGCTACGATGGTGATCCCGCTGATCCATCGCTGGCTGGGCACCGAGCCTCGCGGCGATCTCAATATCGTCGATCTGCCGGAACAGGGCGACGCTCCCTTTCGAAGATGGCTCCGTGCTCTTCACCGATGTGCGCAGCGCCGAACCGTATAAGTTGGGTGACACCCTTATCCATTCGCTGACCCATCTTTACTTCCGCTCACCCTACCCGTGGTTGCAGGAGGGTGTGCCTCTTTTATGGGGTCTCTGTGGCTGGAGCAAAACCAGGGAAAGAGCGCTGCCATTCAGCAATTAGATAATTCCCGCGGCGCGCTCTCGCTGGCCGAGCCGGGCGATGCCACTTCGCCATCGCAGGCTTTGGTGGCGGCTAGAGATCCGGTGTACTACCGCACCAAGGCGACTTATGTTTTCTGGATGCTGCGCGACCTGGCCGGGGAAAATGCCCTGGCGCGCGCTTTGCGTGAGTATCAACCGGGGTCGGATACGACGGGAAGCGGGTTTGAGCAGGTGCTGGAACGGGCGAGCGGTAAAGATCTGAAGTGGTTCTTCGAGGACTGGGTCTACCACGACCGCGGCCTTCCTGACCTTTCGATTGCCGGCGTGTATCCCAACAAGGCTACCGTGCCCGGCGCCTATATCGTCGCAGTGGATGTGTCTAATAGCGGAACAGCCGAAGCGGAGGTCCCGGTCTCTGTTTCTTCCGGCACAACCACGGTGACTGAAAGGCTTGCGGATTCCCGCAAAATCGAGGATAAGCTCATCGCTTCCTGCTCCAGGGGCAGCCGGAGGAAGTCGCGGTGAACAACGGCACAGTTCCTGAAGTGCAGGCCAGTGTGCACAGGCAGACGCTGGCCGTTCCTGCAGCGTCAAAGTAGTTGCGCAAATGAACAGGTTGCAGAAAAAATCGGGACGGGGGTGCGAGTGCCCCCCAGTGGCTGGTTGACAACCACTTCAGTACGGCTGAAGCCCGTACACTTCAAAGACTCTGCACCGGGCAGGAAAGCCAAACCTCAGGGGCTAAAGAATCTGCGTGAGAACTACCCTCTCCAAATTTAGTCCCGTAGGGACGGCTGAGAGTAGCCCAGGACGTAGTCCTGGGTATGCATTCGACTGAGGAACCAGTCCCACAGGGACGGCTGAGAATGCCCCAGGATGCAATCCTGGGGTATCTCCACCTCTGAATCGGACTGTTCGCGATTCGAGGCAGCCAGCCCATGTTGCCAATCAGCTTCACACTGCGGCCCAGGTTCACCCAGGACTAACGTCCTGGGGTATTCTCAGCCGTCCCTACGGGACTCGTCCCGGTGGGAGTACACCACCCAGGACTACGTCCTGGCTCTCAGCCGTCCCTACGGGACTAAATTTGGAGAGGGTAGTTCTCAGGCAGACTTTAAAGCCCTCATCGCTAAGGTCCTGATACAAAACAGGAGTTTTCCGCAGCCTATAAAATCGTGCCCTGATTCAAAGCATCAGGGCCACGAGTACTCGAACGTCCGAAAAGCTAATTTGGACAAGCAGGCGTTAATTCTCTACTTGCTCTTCGATCGCCTTTACTTCGGGGTGTTGCAGGGTTCCGGTGATGGCGAAAGGGTGGGCGGCCGATCCGCCTTTCATGTCGATTTCGCGATCGAACGAGATCGTGCCCGACAGTGGAATTGCCTCCTGGCCGCGAGCAAGCAGGCTGTGCGTGATTGTGATGGTGCTCTCCGCAA
The DNA here is from genome assembly GCA_963824325.1 of uncultured Acidobacteriaceae bacterium. Lineage (GTDB taxonomy): Bacteria > Acidobacteriota > Terriglobia > Terriglobales > Acidobacteriaceae > PALSA-350. The sequence goes on from CAWGPA010000004.1 coordinate 266,054, forward strand.
CGGCCGCGTCGGCGCTCCATTGATCAAAGTGCAGGAAGGGCTGCGCGGCTACCGGCAACGGTTCTTCCGCGGCTAATCCGCCCTTGGTCCAGTCCCAGCGCAGATTACCCGTGGCAGAATTGACCAGATCCTGCGCTTCAAAGCCGGACATGGTGATTTGCGCGGAAAAATTCGCCAGGCCGCCGCCCCAATGCTCATCGAAGATACTGCCAAGCGCGCTGGGCGCGGCATTGGTCACCTGCACATCAAGCTGGTATTCAGGCTGGCTACCGGATGCGTCCACCGACCCGGCAAGATGCATCGTTCCGTTCGCAAGATGGCCATTCATCGACCGGATCTTGATTGAGCTTCCGCTGATATCGAGCGCGCCCAGCGCATCATGCACCACCAGCTTGCCGGTCGAAAGAGCACCAACGCGGACCGTACCGGAGAGATCGGGCCACTTGACGGAGTGGCGGTCGATGCGATTAAGAATTTGTCGCAGCAACTGACCGCCTTCGCTGGTACCCAGCAAGGTAGATTGAAGTGCGGCCAGATCCAGGGTGGGGAAGACCAGCGAGAAATGCCCGGCGCAGGGCGTGCTGGAAGTGCAGAGCGTCGGATACTCCAGTGTTCCCTGGGCCTCGAGCTTTCCATAACTTATGGCCGCGTTCGTCCATTCAATCTGCGTGGGGCTAAGAATTGCCTGGGCAGAGGCGATCCTAAGCGGCTGCGACAAGTAGGACGTTGTGAGTTCCGCATTCCTGATGGCGATGCTACCTTCGGCTGTCGACGCAATCACAGGATGCTCGGAGTCGGGCACGGGCAGCAACCACTTCCCGCGCACGCCAAGGTCAAGCGTGGCGGTCCCCACGCCGCCAAGCAATCCGAAAGTCTTGCCGAACGTCTTCAGCCGGGCAAGGCTGCTGCCACCGCTCAAGTGGAGATCGAATCCACCCGGCGTAAACCGGCCGTCCACGGTCACCGGGACGGGCGCACCCATCGCCAGCCGCACCGGCTGCAGCAGCAACGCGGGAGATCCCGTTGGGTCGCCCCCTGCCTCCGGACTCTCGCAGCGGAGGCGCACCGGTCCCAGGAGGAACGGCTTGCCGGAATCGGGCGGCGTTAAGCTGAGCGAATCCAGCGCCATTTCACCCGCAATCAAGGGTTGGCGTCCGTTTTGAGTTGTGTACTGAAAGTGACCATTGAGGGCTCCCGCGGCCTTTACCCCGGCGCCCAGGCCGCTGCGCACTTCCTGCAGTCCGGCCAACACCGCGGCGGCGGGAACGCGATCAATCTGCAGCGTGAGTTTTGCCTCTGGCTCGGTTTGCACTTCCTGAATCGAGCCGGCGAGCAGCAGCGCTCCATCGCCGACCGGAGAAGTACAAGCAATGCCATCCACCGATCTTGACTCTCTGTGGAATGAGGCCCGGCAAGAAGTCTCGACATCCATCGGATGAGCCGGAGTAAATTCGGAGCGGTGCAAGCCGGCGACCTTCAGCCTGGCGTTGACTTGTGCCAGGTCAGCTGTACCACCCACCACGGCTTCCGCATCAAGGCCGCCGCGCCAGCCTATATCGCGGCCGAGGGTGAGCCGGCTCAGCTGGCCCAGGGGGACCCCGTTCCATTCCACCTTAAGCTGCAACGGCATCTCGCCCAGCAAGGGCGCGCGATGCAACGTTCCGTCGATGCGCAACATCCCGGTATCGGAAAGGTCGAGAACAAGATCGGTGCGCACCGGCTGCGCGCGAAAGTGCAGTTCCCACGCATCCTCCGGGGCCAGCGAGATGGAGAGGTCGGAATTCAGGAACGAGAGCGGTTTCTTCTCGTTGCCTTCTTTGAAATTGATGCGCGTGTTTTCCGCGTCAATATAAGGAAAGCGCGGAGCACTGCCGGCGTGGCGCTGGCCCGTGGGGGCATTTGGAATGTGCGCGGCTTGCACCAAAACTGAGGCAAAATTCCAACCGCCATTGCGCTCCCGGACAAGATTCAAACTGGCGTCGTCGAAATGGATACGCGAGACTTCAAGCTTGCCCCGCCACAACGACAAGAGGCGCAGGTAAGCAACCACGCTGTCGGAGTGAAGGATGGGCTCGGAGCCGAACTGAGGATCTTCTTCTACGGAAAAATCAGAGAACTCAAAGCCGGGCAGGGGCAGCAATCGCAGCTTGACAGAAGAGATGTGTACTTGCCGCCCGATGCTGCGGCTGATGCTGTCGACAATTCGGTGTTGATACCGGCTGATGTTGACCAGCGGCGGCAAAACAAAGGCAACCACTGAGAGCACCGCGACAGCCAGCAGTATCCAGCGCCTGGGCGAAGGACGCTTCTCTTCGCCACCCATGCTAACGGACCAAATGGAAGGTTCGGCGCCAGCGCGTCTGGTCGAAGAAGTGAAGAATTACGTGGGTATAGAACTGGAGCTTGTCGCCCACTCCTTCTTTCTCATACTGATTGTCGGGTTCGATGAACGACCAGTAAACGAAGAGCGGTGTGCCAACAATGTTCGCCCGCGGGACAAAGCCCCAATAGCGGCCGTCAAGGCTGACGGTACGGTTATCACCCATGGCGAAGTAACGGCCCGGGGGAACCACGAGGTCTTGTCCCTGGATGTAATTGGGAAGGTCGAGGGCCCAGGTAGGCGTCACGTCCCCGCTCTGCGATGGAGCGACGGCGGGAAAATCGTCGCGGTAGGGAAAGTAGTTGCCGTAGTCCGGCATGGCCGCCAGGGGTTCATGTTGCGGCTCCCCATTAAGGAAGACCACGCCGTTGCGCAGGTGGATACGATCGCCAGGAATGCCGATAACCCGCTTCACCAGGTAGAGGTCCGGTTCGCCCGGCTTGAAAAACACGATAATGTCGCCGCGGCGCACATCGCGGTAGTAGACGAAGGGAGCCCATTTGGTGCGCGGCGCCAGGCTGATGCGGTCCACCAGCACATGGTCGCCCACCAGCAGAGTCTTTTCCATGGAGGACGAGGGTATCTCGAAGTTCTGAAAGATGAAGGTCAGCGCGAAGAGCCCGATGACCAACACCGTACAGATGGAAGCGAATGCTTCCAGCGGCGTCTCTTCCGTTGCCTGCTGGCTTTTGATCTCAGTTTCTGTGGCTTCCATGGTGATGGGGAACAAACTCTCTAATGAATGACGCGAAACGTCCGGCTCCACCGCGCAAAGTCCATGACGGTATCGAGCGGGCTCTTCTCGTGTCCGAGTTTATCATCCGGAAGCGTGCGCTCCTCGGTAGCGGAAGGCTGGTGCAGCGAGAAGTAAATGATAAAGGGCAAACCCACGACATTGGCGCGGGGAACAAAACCCCAGTAGCGGCTATCGCGGCTGTGATTGCGGTTGTCGCCGAGCACGAAATATAAACCGGGGGGGACCACCAACTCGCCATCCTGGACGTCGTGGCGCATCTGGATCCACCAATGCGTATCCACTCCCGGATCGGTGTACAGCTTCGCCGGAAATTGATCGCGGAAGTTGTCCTGATACGTGCCTTCGAAGATCGCGTAGGGCTCGCTCTGTTTCTCCCCGTTGATGCAGACCACGCCGTTTTGCAGACGGACGTGGTCGCCGGGAACCCCCACAACGCGTTTGACGACGTGATCCGATGGATCGAGCGGAAAATGGAATACGATCACGTCGCCGCGGTTCACCTGCTCATAGGGCATTAGCCAGTGCCAGGCGCCCGGGGGTCCGTAAACGGACTTGTTGACCAGCAGGAAGTCGCCCACCAGCAGAGTTCGCTCCATCGATTCAGAGGGAATGCGAAAAGGCTGCACCACAAAGGTGAGCACAAAGAGGGCGATGACGATGATCGACAGCAGCGAGCGGAAGGTGTCGAGCAGATTGGGAAAGACCAGGTGGGTGTGACTGTGGTGGACTGCGCGCGGCGCGACCGCAGGCGCCGCTGAAGCGGTGGCCACGCTGGCTTCTTCCGTGGTCACGCGGAAGAACTTCGCTAGTGGTTGGTGGGTCAAGAACCGTTACCTTCTGCCAACGGCTCCCGGAGAGGACTTTGTTTCCTAAGCTTGTCGAAAGCCCGGCGTGCGGCCTCCTGCTCGGCCCGTTTTTTGGTAGTGCCTACGCCGCGCGCAATTGCCTTGGGCCCGCTTCCCTCCGCGACTCTTACCTCAACCAGAAAACGCTTGCGGTGATCGGGGCCGCTCTCGGCTTTCAGAACATAATCCGGCGGACCGGTTTTTTGAGCCTGCAGCAGTTCTTGCAATGCTGTTTTGTGGTCGCCCAGGGAGACTCCACGATCCAGCGCCTGGCGTAAATCATTCACGTAGGGAGCGACCACGTGCTCGTTCACAAAGGCCTCGACGGGAACCAGGCCACCGTCCAGATACAGCGCCGCGATCACGGCCTCGACGCAATTCGCCAGCAGGGTAGACTTCTTCCGCCCCCCGCCTCGTTCCTCTCCCCGCCCCAGGCGCAGATAACTTCCCAGGTCGAGCGCCGCGGCCACTTGCGCCAGATGGCGGCGGCTCACCAAGCTGGCGCGGAGACGTGTCCACTCGCCTTCATGGAGATCGGGAAAACGACGGAAGAGAATCTCGGCGACGACCAGGCCCAGAACTGCGTCTCCCAGGAACTCCAGTTGCTCGTTATCTTCTTCGCGGGAGCTAGGGGTTCCTTCGGCCTGCCGGCCCTCGATGGTCTGCTCATACGCCAGCGAGCTATGGGTCAGCGCCTTCACCAGCAGTGCCTGCTCGCGGAAGGTGTGACCCAACGCTGCCTGTAGCGTATTGGGAGCCGCCTGTGCCATCTATATCGTTGCCCTCTCTCCTACTGTATTGCATGACGAGAGAAATCATGCCGTTACTGAGGAGTGCCCTGAGGCGGCTGGGCGCCCTTCTGGGGCGGGGCGTCCGGGGCGGAATCGTCGTCCCCTGCAGGCTCGGTATGCTCCTGATGGGGAACCGCATACGGCTGTTTCAGTCCATTTTCCGCCGCCAGCCTGGTATCTGACTCCCCGTCGCGCACGGTTAGGGCTGCCCGGTACTCGTTGACAGCCTGGTCACGCTGGTCCTCAATGTCGTAAATCCGTCCCAGGTAGATATGCGACCAGGCCAACATGCGGGGATCTTTGGAGAGCCGTAGGGTCTCTTCGAAGTCATGCTGGGCAACCGGCACGTCGCGGTGCATGATGGCTACCCGGGCAAGGATGAAGTTGGCCCGCGCGAGATCGCCGGACTTGTCAGCCACCGACTGCTGCGCCAGGGCGCCCGCGCCATCGGTGTCCCCTTTCATCAGCTTCATTTCCGCCAGGTCAAGGCCTCTCGGCTCGCGCGGTGACCGATGCACCACATCAGAGGAACTCTGCTGGTTGAAGGTAGTATGCTTGGCCCGGCTCAACTCCGCGCTTACATCCATACCATAGACCATCTCGCCGATGCTTTCCTTGAAGCTCTGCGGCTGGCGTTCGAAGGAGGCGAAGGCGTCATAGAAGTACTGCGTAAGCACGTAGCCGTCGGCCATATCCTCCTGGACGAGGTGACGGCGGACTGCTTCGGCTGCATCGACCGAGGCATTGTGCTCGTGGGTGGCGGCTTCGAGATCGCTGCGCCGTACATCGGCCGGGATCTTATAAATGGTCACGCCGGTATCCATGGTCCGGGCTTCCACCGCGCGAATCATGCACTCGATCGTCAGGGCCACCACGTCGCTGCGATAGGTGTAATCGAGGGGCGCATCGTGAACGGTCTTTAGAAACGGCAGCAGCCTGTCCAAAGCTGAGGCGCGGGCGTACAACAGGGGCTCAATCTGGTAGTGCAGATAGGCATGGCGTACCTCCCGCATGTGGATGGTTCCATTGACGGGCGAGGCAACTACCACATACTCGGATCCGTAGACCCGGGCATTGGTCTGCGCAGGGTCCAGCAGCGGCTCGATCACCACCAGAAAGCGACGGCCGCTGGTGGCCCCCTCAGGCGTCTTGAGGTAGATGCCGGTATCGTCGATCATCTTGGTCAAAGACTCATGGAGCTGGACCAACTGCTTGTCGTATTGCGGGCGAACACGGAGCCAAATCACGTGCAGATCGACCAGCTGAGCAAAGCGGCGCAGCAAGGGCAGAATGTTTTCCACCCCGCTGGCGTCCGGAGGCATATCGGCGCCCTGGGCGCTGGGCACAAGATCCGGGGGCGGTGAGATGAAGAGGGCGAGCGAAATATACTGCGCCAGATCGGCGCCAGTATCGGAAAGCTGATGCTGCGCGATGAAAGTGCAGATGTGCTCGTGTGCGTCCCGCGCATCCGCGGAACCCTGGAGCGCCTGGTTGACTTGGTCGCGTACCTGCTGGCGCACCGGGTCAGAAGCCGCGAGCCCCTGATCATAGCCGCATGCGTTCAGCGCCGCGGCAATGTAGAAAAGCGCCTCGCTGTTCTGCAGGCTGATATCGGGACCCGTCGCGTTCACCAGTGCTGTGGAATCGGACCTGCCGCCGCCTGAGGCTTGTGAATCGGAGTTTTGGGCTTGCGCGAACGGGATGCCCAAAGAGATCAGTAGCGCAAAGGAGGCGACCGCAAGGCGCACAGCCAGTTGTCTCGGTTGGAGGTCGGAATGCTTGCTGTGAAACTGCATAGAGTGCGGCGAGTGGCCCTCCCCAAGTCTATGCATTGGCATGAGGGAGGGTCAAACCCTGGAAAGAAGCCGGAAACAGAGCCGACAATACCTTGGAGAGATCCCCAGGACGCACTGTTTCTAGCCGGGTACCGAAACGCCCGAGAAGGAGAGAACAACGGTGCCTCGCACCGGCTGTCCAAAGACTTGCGCCGGCGCAAAAACGCTGAAAAGCAGGGTGTCTTCCAGCTGGGAACGGGTCTTGGCATCCGCGTTTCCGGAAACAATTACGTAGTCGTATACCCGGCCTTCTCCGTTCACGAAAGCCTGAACCACGACTGGATGATCAAGATCCCCAACCCCTCCGGCAGGTTGAAGCGAAGTATAGAGAAAGCGGGGACTGGAGGCATTGCCAAGGGGCTCGTCACGCGCCAGCAGCGGCTCCGGGGAGGCAAACATCCCGATGAGCACAGCAACCCCGCCGAGCAGCGCAACGGTGCTCGCGAAACCAGCCGTAATCTGCCACAGCAGAGGACGGAGGGTATTTTGCCAGCGCACTCGACCCCGGGCAAATTTCTCCTGGGCGGTGTTGGCCGACTCCTGCGACAACGCAACGCGCAGCCGGAGACCCAGGTCGTCAGGAGCTTTCGCCGGCCCGATCGAACTGATAAGGGACTGCGCAATCCGCCACTGCGTGAATTCAGCCGCACAACCGGAACAAGCTTCAAGGTGCGCAGCGATCTCCTGCATGGCTGCGCCGGTCACGGCGCCGTCAAGGTATGCGGAGAACTGCTCGCGTAAGTCAGTGCACTTGCTCACTTGGCCCCCTTGGCACTCATCGAAAGCGCTTCGATTGGTTGGAAAGCGGAACTCGGCCGTTTCGCCGCCGCCTCCGCGAAACCAGCTAGCCTTTCCTTCAGATGCGCGCGCCCACGCATAAGACGCGACTTAACGGTGCCGAGATTCACACCGAGAATCTCCGCCACCTCCTCATAGGAAAACCCCTCGATGTCGCGCAGAACCACGACGGCGTGAAAGGGCTCGGGAATGTGACGCAACTCCTCCTCTACCCGCGCCCGCACCTCTTCCTGGGCAGCGCGGTCAAAGGGTGATTCATGAGCGTCGATCAGGGTGTCTTTGAGACACAGGGGCTGGCCGTCGGTAGACTGGCCGAACTCGGATTCGATGGTAACTTCCTGGCGTTTGTGGCGCCCCCACCAGCGGCGCTGGTTGCTGGCTTCGCGCAGCGCGATGCGATAAATCCAGGTACGCAGGCTGGAGTCTCCGTTGAAGCTGCCAATGCCGCGGTAGATCTTGATGAAGACGTCCTGGGTGAGATCAGCGGCATCCGCAGGGTCTGGAATAGTGCGTGCGACCAGGCTGTAGATGGGCTGATGATACTTGGCGATCAACCAGGCAAACGCCTCCTCAGAACCGGCCTTCAGTTCGGAGATAATTCCGGCTTCTTCTGACGGTACACTGAGGACGCTGGCGATATTTCCCAAAGCTATGCCTGCCTGCATGCGAAAGTTCTCCATAACATAACAGGAAGCGTCCACTTGCGTCTCCCAATTGCGCACTCGTCCGTCGGGGCAGGGCGTCCGGCGCCGCGCCACGTCGGTTTTGAACTCTCTCTTTACTTTAGACACCGCCCAGGGAATAAGCGGTTCCGGAAAAGAGATTACTGAGGTGCTGTGGTCGGGGGCGGTTTCTTCTTGTGCGGTTTCGTCGTGTCAGGGCCATCGTTGACCACAATCTTGGTTGGCGCCGGTGGCGGTGCGGCAGGCGGTGGTGCGGCGGTGGTCTGCGCGCGGGCCACCTGCGCGTCCTGTGCGCCTATAGCCTGCAGCAGCCAGGCGCCAAGTTTGGCCCGGCCATCCTCCAACCCGGCGCGGGCTTCTTCCAGGCTGCTGGCATCGGACCCCGAGCCGGCCAGGCCCGCCGTTTCCGTGACCCGAAGCATCACGTCATAAAGAGCATCCAGATTCCGGAAGACGGCGAAAGCCGGGGAAAGTGCGACCGGACCACTGGCGGCGGCAACGTCTGCCTGCGCCATCAGCGTCGGCAGCGTAGTGTTGAGGTCTCGTTGCATGGAGTTGATATCCTGCTGCGTTGTGACCCGGATATCGTTGGGCGCTTTCCAGTGGGAGACGTTGAGGTTGGTAATGGCGTTCTGCACGTTGGCCAGGGCCGGGCGCAGGTTGTTCATGGCAAAGCTGGTTGGCGCGGCTGCGGCGGGAGCCTGGGCTGGTGCTGCGGGGGGTGGCGCTGCTTGCCCACTTGCGGCGCCAGAGCCGCTGAGGAACAAAAGGGTGAGAAGAGCTACTTGAGCCGAGTGAGGGGGACTGAACATTCTTTCTCCCGTGGAAGACGGTGGAGGAGCGGTGGTCCCATGCGGAGCGTTTGACGGATTAGGCATGCTCCAGCAGAATAAAGGATGTTCTTCCCTTTGTGGGCCTGTGGCGCAGCTGGGAGCGCGCTTCCATGGCATGGAAGAGGTCATCGGTTCGATCCCGATCAGGTCCACCAAAATAACTCCTGCCGAATCAAAGAGCTACAGCAACCGTTCTGAAGAGCGAAACGAAAAACAAGGGCACAAATTAAGAATACGATAGTCCGCGACCCACGTGGCGCTTCCTTCTCGTGTCCTCGACGCCGCCAGTTTGATCGCCTTGCGTATCCGGATGTACTCATGCATCGACAAAGACTTCCAGCCATCACCGCGTTGATGTCCTGATCAGTGGGATTCGGATAGTCCTTCAGTAGCGCGGCGGCTTGCATGATCTGTCCCGACTGGCAATAGCCGCACTGAGGAACCTGCAACTCGATGACGGCCATCTTGTGAATGGGGTCGGTATCAAAGGTGGCAGCGAGGCCGACCGGTTCAGGAGATGCTGTGGTGCCGCTGACCATCACGCCATGCAGCGATTCGCTCCACCAGTCGTAGGCGGCGACGTTGAGTCTCGGAATGCGCTTGCTTGACAAGCTGGCTCGCTTCCTCCTCCAGAGTCATACGCTGTACGAGGTCGGCAGCCCGCTGTTCAGCTGCCAGCTACACGTTTCACAAGATCATGGCTGGGTTACTCGATATGCAACCGTGGGGCGTCACCGAAGGTATACGGAGGAGCTTGCTGAAAAGCCGCAGTGTTGAACCACTCGTGACCGATCCGCACTACACAAAGAGACCTGCAGCCAAGATCTTCACGTTCATGCTGGATTTAACTGGCGAGCGACATGGTTGGGCTTATCCATGCCGATAATTCGATGCTCGGACATCGAGACAAAAGTCTCGCGCTTCAAGTTTGCGGAGATTGACTTCAACTGGTGGTGCAGTAAAGCCTCGCGCGTAGTTTGCCACAGGTTGTGACATGTAGGCAGGCTGCTTATCGTTCGGCGCGATGAGCTGCAACTCTGCTGCCTCTCTGGTCGCATCGTCCATGGACGCATACCTCTTGCGCCAGACCCGCCCGTCTCCGCTTACCACTGTATAGGCGCCATCTTCGCCGGAAAGAATCGTAATCGCAGCGATCATGTGACTAGCATACTCCCGACGCATCATCCCCAGCAGAACAGTTGGATCGCGATAAGACTCGAAAAAAGAAGTTGCACTTTGGTGTACTCGACAGGACGGAATCTTACAACCCCACTTCTTGCCGGAAGCGGAGGAGCTTGTGCTGTACCCGCCTCACCGCGCCCCGGCGGGCCGCAGGCCAGATAAGCTTCGCGTATTCCTCGCGCCGGAAACGCGCCAGGGCACGATTCAGCTCGCCGGGTGCGAGTGAACCACGGTTGTGCAGCATAGAAGACACGTAACGCCGCCGGTCTAGCACCGGGTGGATGAAGGTATCGTGATCGCTTGGCGTTAGATCTTCTTCCAACATCGGCGGGAACCAGTCGCAGTGAGAAACGCTACCGAAGTCGGCAAGCGATAGCCAGGTCATGCCTGCCCGCACGACCTCGCTCGGTACAAACACCTCACTGCTGGGCCATGAGCGTGTGGACCGATCAGAGTTCATGGCGAGCCGCCGCTGACACAACAGGTTCAACGCGGGAGAAGAAAACAAACACACATTCAGCAGAGAGAGCTTAACGTGGTCGGCAGGATAGACATCGCGCTGGTAAGGCATCCAATGCCATTTGTCGAAGGGTCGCGAGATCGGCAAAGCAACGAAATCAGCGCCTCTCGATACGGCACGGGCGACAAACTGCTCGAGCGAGCATTGCACGACGCAGTCATACTCGACAAACACGTAATAGTCGTAATCGGGATATTGCGCCAGAAAATGATAGTGTGCGTAATCCGGATTCCACCACAGCACGCCGCCCACGGAGAAGCGCATTGGCATACCAGCGGCTGCGAGATCGGCACAGGTGAAACGGATGACATGATCGAAGGGTATCGGCCCGGCCGGGCCGTTGGTCTCATCAACCGAGACGTAAAAATCCAGCCGCCCGGCCGACTCCGCCAATCGCCGCGCCTGGCGTGCAACGAACTCGTCCCAAGCGTACGTTTTGAAAACAACAGCACAGCGGGGTGCAGCAGTGGTGCTCATATCTGTTTCTCTCTAAGAATCGGTTGCGTCTGTTTCTCTCTAAGAATCGGCTGCGGCACCAAAAGCGAGTCACGGTTGGCCCGTGTCAGCCGGTGCCCCAGGTTCGCGGCTGGAGTCGTCACCGCATAGTCGAAGGCATCAGCAAGCGCGATCGAAGCAGGGACCACAACCAGAATCAGCAGGGGTAAGGATAGCGTCCCATGGGTAAGGATCGTCAACGTCAGAATGATGGGAACATGCACGAGGTAAAGGCTGAACGAGAGCCTGCCGAGATAGCGTGGGAACCTCTTCAAGAGCATCGTCTCTACACCGCCCGGGGCAATTGCGGCGCACAAAATCAAAACTGATCCGACGGCCACCATAGACTCCTGTACGGCATGCCAATGCGACCAGTGCCCCTGAAACACAAATAAACCACAGCCCAGAAGCACAAGGCCCAACCAGGATCCGGCACGCGCAAAAAGAATGCGGATTTCATGGAGCCGGGTAGTGAGAAGGCTCCCGAAGACAAAAAGGCAGGCGTAGTAGGCTGTCCACTGCAGTTCAATGGCCAGCTTGTTGGCGAGACTCTGATGTGGTATCGAACTTAATAAGTTACCCAGCGTGCTGATGTTTCCGTAAAGCAGCTGAATACCCACAATAAGAACCAGGAGGCAAGTTAAGACGGCAAGTGCACCCCGCACACCCCAGCGAGCTATCGGGGCGATGATCAATGGGAAAACAAGCGACACCCGTATTTCCCAAATCAATGTGTGGGTGACGCCGTTGATCGTTGCATGGTGTCCGATCGCGGCGAACTGATCGAACAACACGAATGGGTTGACCGGATTGGTCCAGGTCATCTCATTCACCCACTTACTCGCTCCACTCACGTCAGCATGTTGCATCAAGGTAACGTTGAGCACAGCGGCGCATGCAATGGCAACGACGTAGGGAATGTAAAGCCGGCACATACGTCTTATGGCGAATTTCTTGTACTCGACGGGGCGTCCTTCAATCCAGGGCAAAGCGAGCACGAGCCCGCTCAGCACATAAAACAGCGTCACCGCCTCGTACCCCGCCCACACAAGGCGAGCCGGGGAATAAAGAAAAATCGACGAGACCACTCCGCTGGCATTGGTTTTCCAGTGGGAAAAGAAGAAATCGGAGTAGACCGGCTGCACCAGAAAGCAGTGGTGGATAACCACGATAAGCGCGGCTATGCCACGCACCGAGTCTAACGCCTCGATCCTGCCGATCTTATTCAACGGCAATTCCCTCAGTCGCTCGGGTCATACTTCCATAGACCACTGGCAGGCGCTGCTCGCTAGGCGATCGTCTTGTCCTTCTCCGGCGCAGCTCTGCGCCTACTACTACGTGAAGACATTCAACCACCTCGTCAACCTGATCGTGAGTCATGCTATCGAAGAGGGGCAGGCTCAACATTCTTGCGGAAACATCGTCGCAGACTGGCAACGGACCTCCTACGCAGACCCTCTGGAAGTATGGCTGCTCCATCAGGTGCGGACTGAAGTAAGCTCCCGTCGTTATCCCCCCGAGGGCTAACTCCTCGCGGATAGCCGCCCGGCGCCCACCCAGCCCAGCGGGTAACAACGCCGGCACAAACTGATGCGCCTGTGTGCCTGGCGCCCGCAATTGAAACTGCAATTCCGGCAACCTATCGCGGTAGCGATTGAACAACGCGGTCCGGTGCGCCAACACGCTGTCGTAATCTGTAAGGCGTAAGCGGCCCAGCAACGCGCTCACTTCGCTAAGTTTGCCGTTCAAGCCGGCCATGGTGGCTGATGCGTGGCTCACCAAAGCCAAAACTGCTCATGGTGCGAAGCCTTACGATACGATCCGGATCCGCGCTGTACATCAACCCCGCTTCTCCCACAGCAAACGACTTGGTGGCGTGCATGGAAAACACAACGCTGCCCGTAAAGCCGGCCCCGAACCCACGTCCATACTCGTTACAGGTGCCCAGCGAGGCTGCGCCATCCACCACGACAGGCACGCCTAGCTCCGACGCAAGTCTCTTATAGCGCCCCAAGTCAATCGGGTAGCCAAATGTCGCGTAGGGCATCACCACAGCGATCTTGCCAGCGTGACGTGAGAGCATCTCCGATTCGACTCCAGGATCGGCCGCCCAAGTCGACGGATCAATGTCGCAGAGCAAGGGCGTAAGTCCGCACCAAAGCGCCGCGTGGGCCGCGGCTGCGAAGGTGAAGCTCGGCATCAGGGCAAACCCTCCACAGGGCTGCTCGCCGACTGCATCCTTGATCGCCAGCATAAGGCCGATGGTCGCATTGCAAACCGTCGTGCAGGCACCTTCACCATCGAAAAAGCGCTCCAGCATCTCCCGTTCGAAGCGTGTATTGATGGGGCCAAAATTGCTGAAGATCCCGCTCTCCTCAAGCGACTGCAGCTCCGCGACCGCAAGCGAGAGCTGCGGCGGGGCGGGACGAACCAACGGTATCTTCATATCTCGAGTCCCTGGGTTGTGTTGATCCGTCCTAGGCCCGCAGGCGCAGGTGGTTTCAGTGCGTAGGCTTGCGCAGAGCTGCCAGACAGAATGGCATCGGCAATCATCGCGCCCACGTCGTTCTGCCATAGCCAGAGGCCATTTGCCTGACCCCTGAAGCTCGGCTCACCACCAAGCTTTCCATAAGGGACAAAGCCGGCGGCGAGACCGATGGCAAATAAGTTAGGAATCGGGTTGCCGCTGGCGTCGACCACTCGGCAGTGATTATCCACGAGCCGCGCTTGCGGACCGGTCTCTGACTGAAGGGGTACCGCGGTCCCCTCCTCATCGAAGACCGGAAGAGCGCGAGGCCGGTAACCGAGCGCCGCGATCACCAGATCCGCATTGTCCAACAGCGCCACTGAAGCCGCATTGTCTACGCCGAGGCGATGTAACTGCAGCCGAGGCTCCGGTGGCCGGCCGCCGATACCGCGCGCGCGCATGATCAACTCACGCGAGTCCAGCCTGAATCCGCTCAGACGGAAAACCCGTCCGCTGAGGGGACAGATGTCATCGGCCCCGAACTCCGTATATCCGTCGGCCAGGGCTGCTTCCACGTTGGGATAAAAGATGCGCAGTTCCCGCCGGTGCAGGATGGTGAGCCCGCCTGGACCAAACGTGACTTCTGGCATGCGGTTCAACAAGGCATGCGCAACAGCAGCTGCGCTGGTCGAACCGCCAACGATCACAACGCGTGGAGGCCTCCCAAGAGCGGCGAGACGGGCAGCAACCGCTCGGAAACCTTCGATATTCACCACGTCACCGGATTGCAACAGTCTTTCGCCACAACGCTCGACCAAGTTGACCCCCGCCACGACCTCACGCCGAAGGCGCTCTATCGGCTGCGAGGCGCCGGTGGCGAGCACTACATTGCGGGAATCGATCATGCGCTCGCGTCCATCATCCACAGCTCTGATGAGCGTGAGCCAGCCGTTCGCTGTGCGCCGCGTTGAAATTGCCTTAAATCCCGTAAGAACGCGGCCGTTGGATGAGGTCGCGACCACGTGGTTCATCGCTTGCCCGACTAAGCTTAGAAACTCACTTGCGCGCCCCAACGGCACTGTGCCGTCTCCCACTTCCAGGAACTCCTTGGTGAGAGGATGGTTTCGTAATGGCGCAAGCTCGCTATCGGCTGGACCAGCAAGGCAGTCCGCAAAAGCGAAAGCAGTACTGTCGGAGTTGATGCACCAGTGGCCGATGGTCCCTTCGCCAACGGAGCCCGCCTGCTCCACCACCGTGACGCCTTTTTTTAATAACTCTGCGAGACGCCCACGTCTATGCGCCGCGAGCAGAGGCGCCAGACCTGCTGGACCTCCGCCGATGACAACTACACCTGTAGCAGAAAAGTTCAAAGTCACCTGCTTTGGCGTGGCACAAAATGGCGCACGACTCCTACATGTTTTACGGGGGGGGAGGGCCTGGAGAATACTCTGGTCGTCGCGCTCTCGCTTTAAGAGCGCCTGCCGAGTAACCTTCGAGGAGATTACGATAGGTGATGCCCAAAAAGCAACACTGATTGCGCTAATAAAAAAATTATTTCTTATGTTCTTAAGAGTTCATGGCGTACACCACTGCTTTTTTACGGCTCGCTATGATCCAGCGAGACCTCTCTGCGCCGCGACCAGAGGCACTAGCCCTTCTGAACCACCGCCGATGACAACTGCACCCGGCTCAAGAAAGCTCAGAGGCAACCTGTTTTGACGTAGTGAAAAAAGGCGGGCAACTCCTACATGATCTTTGGCGGGCCTAAGGAGAAATCCCTTGGTCGTCGCGCTCGCGCTCAAAGGGGCGCGGCATCCGGGAGAGGGTACGATAGGTGATGACAAAAAGCAACATTGATTGCGCTGCGAAAAAAATGCGAAGGCTGCGACTTGTTTTCTTAGGTTCTTAAGACAGCGGCGGCATTCGAACGGCCGACGTGTCGCTCAACGGGGAAAAGCCCTCGCCTCACAACACGCAAGCCATCCTCTATTACACCTTCGTGGACCCTAACTATTACCCGACCCTCGGCATTCCTCTGCTTTTTGGCCACGGCTTTCATGTGCAATCTGGCCAGCCTGCATCCTCCGCCATCCTCAGCCAATCCGCCGCAAATCAGCTCTGGCCCAATCAGAACCCGATCGGCCGCAGCCTGCGGTTGGGGACAGACAATCAGTTCCACCGCAAGAGCGATCTTGTTCCCGATGGACCCACCTATCAGGTCATCTGTGTCGCGCGCGATATACGCGGCATTGAGCTGGATGGCAGCGACTCCCGAGAGACTTACGTGCCGTTGCCCGAAGGCCGCATGCAGGACTACCCGATCCTCATCCGAACTCAGTCAGACCCGTCCCAGCTCATGGATGCAATCGGTCCGGTCGTTCGTCGGCGTCTCGTTCTTGTTTCTCGCTATCGTCCTGTTCGCGACTTTACCTGCCATCCCGGCGCGCCATGAGGGTTGATCCGATCGTCGCGCTCCGATACGAATAGTCGGCAAGCCGTCCGGATCTTGAGCTAGGTCGAACCGATTCACTTGATGGAACGAACCCACCTACTCTTAGGGTGAAACCCACAGTCTGATCACGTTCGCAAATAGTCTCTTGCCAGGTCAGCCTGATTGAGCTATATCTACGCCATGCGTAGTACGCGCCGCGTACCTAAATTCAAGCCCGACTTGGAATCGGGACAGTATTCTGATCCCCCCCTGCTTGTGCTTGCCAGCCTGGCAAGTGGACCTAAGCATGGACACCTGATGATCGAGGATATACAAGGCCTCTGTGGTACCCGCTTAGGCCCGGGAACGCTGTACGGCGCGATTGCCCGCCTTGAACAGCAAGGTTGGATTGAGCCGCTTCCTGCAGTAGAGCGCCGCCAGCCCTATCGCATTACCCCGCCAGGCGTTAAGGTCCTTCGCGCAAGACTAACGACATTAGCACATTTCGCGCGAGCTGGTTTGCGGAGATTGGAAGCCATATGAATCCAAAATTTGCTCGCTTTCTAACGCGATTGTATCCACCAGCTTGGAGAAAGCGATATGGTGCAGAGTTCAGAGCACTTCTCGAAACGGAACCCCTCGGCTTCGGCACGCCGTTCGAAGTAGCGTGGTCTGCGCTCGCGGAGCGTATTTACCCAACACAAAAAGTCGCGACGAAGCCGTGCTTCGTCGCGTACCTAGCTCGTCCATGGTGGGGGCGAGCGCTCTCGGCAGTGTTTTGCCTTGCGCCAGTGCCGTTGCTTGCTGGTGCTTACACCATCGCGTGTTTGGTTCTATGGGCGGGCTGGAGAATATTTCTGCCTGGGTTGAATTCGCCTTTTGGTGTGAGAACCCATGGATTTGCAAACCTCTATTTCCAGGCCGGCAAGTATTACTACTTCGCTGCCCCCGTCCTTGTCGGTTGGTGGCTCGAAGTCATCGCGATACGTTTGCGAGTGAAAGCCTTCTGGCTAAGCACCAGCTTGTTGTTAGTCGCTTGGATAGGCAGCACAGCTCGAATCGATGCCAACCGCGCGACAGCCCACGGGGGCTTTGGACACATCTGGATGTCCTTCGACTTCTTCTCATTGATCCCAGACGCGCATCAGGGCATTCTTCACGCCGCCACGATTCTGCTGCTTGCAGGGTTTCCGTATCTTCTTTGGAGACTCCACAGACGCGAAACCATCAGCTGACCGCCGATTCAAATACACAGGAACGCCCGTCGGTGCTAAAACACATTCTCATACGCGCTGTTAAGGTTGTCGCTGTTCTGGTTCTATCCGCGCTGATCGGTACGACTGGTTTGCTTGTCTGGCTTCTTTTGGACCACAGTCGGGAGACAATGCTCCCGGCGCCCACCGGGACTTACAAGGTAGGCCGGGTCACCTACGATTGGACAGACGCAGCACGATTGAATCGTTATGCGCCTGTCCCAGGTACCAAACCAGAGCTCGCGGTCTGGCTTTGGTATCCCGCAGCAGTAACGCCGTCTAGCCAGCCCGCAGAGTATCTTCCGAAGTATTGGAGAAACGCCCTAGAGCATCATCAAGGTGTTGTGCTGACTCGACTGCTCAGCAGGGATCTCAGCCGAGTCAGATCCCACAGCTGGAGCGAACACTGCTGTTTCGCCGCAGAAGCCTCGGTATCCCGTAATTATCCTGCGAGCGGGCGGAGGAGCGTTAAGTTCGGATTACACATCGATTGCGGAGGACCTTGCCAGTCACGGCTATGTCGTGGTGAGCTTCGATGCTCCCTACCGGACAGTCGTTACTGCCTTTCCTGATGGTCGCGTGGCAATCAGAAACAGCCAGAGTGATTTTGACAGCATGCCCTACACGATGGCGGAGAAAGCCGCGACTCAGGCGATGGGAGTCTGGATAGAGGATTAGAGTTTGTTCTTCGGCGGTTGCAGGAGTTGAACGCGAATGACCCCACCAGGCGATTCGAGGGCAAGCTTGATTTGCAGAAGATTGGTGTGGTCGGACACTCGCTTGGAGGCGCGACAGCGGCGCAGTTCTGCCACGACGACGCACAATGTACAGCTGGAATCGACATCGATGGAATACCGTTTGGCAGCGTCGTTCAGGATAGCCTGCATCAGCCCTTCTTTTTTATTCTCAGCGATCACCGAAAGGAGTCCGGGCCTGAAGCCCGTCTCGTAAAGGGCAAGATGGAATCGATTTATAACAAGCTTCCGGCAGAGACGCGCTGGCAAGTGATGATTGATGGTGCAAATCACTTCTCGTTCAGCGATCAGATGTTCACCAAAAGTCCGGTCATGATCAAGGCGTTGCAAACCGTCGGTGTGATCGGGTCGCTGGACAAAAACCGTGGTATCGAGATCGCTGATGCATGCGTGCAAACCTTCTTCGACGTGCATCTTAGAGATGCTCCAGCGAGCGATCTAATCTCACTTCTGTCACGCTATCGGGAAGTACACTCGGATCTCACAAGGGCATTCCCAAAGATGGGATCGGTGCCGTGAACGCGCTGGTGTTCACGGGGGATTTTTCGCTTTGATGAAAAGTCGGCATCGCGGACACATCGGTTCGATCCCGATCAGGTCCACCAATCATTTCAACAACTTAGGGCTACTTCCCTCCCCGTGTCTTGTTGCATTCTTGGCGCAAATTTCAGCACCTTTCCTGGGCAAGATCGTGGCCCCTTGCGTGCCGAAGCCGCCATATCCTCTGCCCGTCGACGCTAAGCCTCCTCGATTCGCAGATTTGCAATCCGCTCTTGCAAGGTCTCCACTGCGACTATGCGCTCCGAGATATCGCGGATCGCGGCGGTTGGCAGAACCCCTTCGGAACTATCCAGCGGGCTCAAAATGATCTGAATTGGAAACCTGGTTCCGCCTCTCCGTCTGCCGGTCAACTCGATCCCCGTGCTGACTTGCGACAGCACATCGTCGGTCGGCCCGGCATTCGGAGGCGCCAGGAACGGCGAGGGCTTTCTGGCCGTGGGATAGACCAGGCTCAAGGCACTTTGGGGGAGCAACCTGGCTTTACTGCACCCACGTAATCAGCGACAGTCTGCTGCCTCTGGTGTTGGAGAGAACGCTCTGCGACGCGTGTTGGGTGGTTGGGCATATGCGCCTCTACCAGATGCGGAGGACAACGCCCGCGCTGAGGCGCAGCAGGTTCTGTTCGTTGCCTTGGCCATTCGGCAGTTGAGTGCGCAGATAATCGGCCTGAACGGCGCGGATGGCCAGGTGTCGGTTGATTCTAAGGTCAAGGCCACCTCCAGCCAGTATTGCCAGCGAGGAGGCGGCGCCAGACGCCGAACCGTTCGCACTGGGAAAGAAACTGTCGAAGCCATGAGCGGCTCCGACCAGCCCCTGCGCAAAGGGAGTGAATTTTCCGCCTGCGAAAGGGTGGCTGAAACGCGGGCCAACGGTGACGGCGACCAGCGACAATCCAACCGCCGGACCGATACCGTTCGCGCGCTCGCCGGTCAAGTCAACCGCCACTGACAGTCCGCGAAAGGCGTGGAAGGCGACTTCGCCGCTGCCGCCGTTCATGTTGAAGCACCCGCACACCCCAGGGCCGGCGTTGGCTCGCGCATAACTGTAGGCAAACGAAACCTCCAGCGGCGCATAATGCGATGGCGCCGGCACCTGCTGTGCGCCGGCAGAGTGCCACCCCATACCGATCATCAGGATCAATCCTGCAACTCTACCCATTGCCTTCTCCGACTGGTGCCTACTGCACGGTGAGTGTTACGTTGGTCGAGCTGTGCGCACCGGTAACCGTATCTGTTGCAGTTACCACCACGGTGTAGTGCGTGGGAGCCTGGTTGAAAAACCCACCGCTGCCGCATCCGCTCATGCAGACCAGGGCGCCCAAAGACAATGCCGCTGCGGCCAGCGCCACGGGCAGGCCTGGCATCGCGCGCAGCCGCCTGCGTATCCGCTTGATGGCCGCCATCGGCAGCAGCAGCAAGGCCAGGGCTATCGCGCCCGGCGGCCCGCCCGCTATCTCACCCTGCGCCGTTTGCTGGTTGATGGTTTGGATGGTCATGGTGACCGGCGTCGACCCGCTGCCCGCCGGAACGGTGGCCGGGGAGAAAGTCACAGTCGCACCCGTAGGCAAGCCGGTTGCACTCAGGGTCAGCGCGTCGGGATAGGTTGGACCCGGAGCCCGGGGCCAGGATGAGACTGAAGGCTGCCGCTCCACCGGGCAGCACACTCTCGGCGCCGGAGCCGGCGCTGGTAGTGAGCGTGAACCCCACCGGCGCCCCGGCCGCGGGCGCCACGGTAAAGCTGACCGTAACCGTCGCCGCCGCATAGTTCCCGCTGGCTGCCTGGCTGGCACTAAGCACCACCGTACCCGCCCCTGTCAGCGTCACCATGTTGCCCACGATCGTTGCTGGACCACTCACGATCGTGTACGTCACTGCCCCACTCGATGCGGACGTTGCGCTCACGGCGAAGGGTGGGTTGCCAAACGTCTCTACCGGGATCGGCGCGAAACTCAGCGCCGGCACCGGCGCCCCTGCCGCTGCGGCCACTGTAAAGCTGACGTTGACCGTCACCGCCGCATAGTTCCCATTAGCTGCCTGGCTGGCCCTCAGCACCACCGTGCCGGCCCCCGTCAGCGTCACCATATTGCCCGCAATCGTCGCCGGTCCGCTGACTACGGTGTAGGTCACTGCCCCGCTCGAAGCAGAGGTTGCGCCCACCGCGAAGGGCGGATTGCCATACGTCTGGGCCGCGATCGGCGCGAAGCTCAAGGTGGGCACGATCGCCGTGACCGTGAGCGTCGCCGTGGCACTGCTGGGGTCAAAGGCCGGGTTGGCACCCCGGGGGACAAGGCGTTCATTGGGCGCGGGAGTGGATCCGACAAAATTTGCCGTGATCGTATGCGTGCCTATCACGGTAGGGGTCACTTGCAGCGTCGCCCTTCCGGCAACCAGCGGTACCGCCACGCCGCCGTTCAGGGAGACTACCGTCGTTCCCACGGTGTCTGTGAAGCTAACGCCGCCGGTCGGAACAGTCGCGGGCGTGGTCGTATCGCTCACGACCGCGTTCAGTGTCGCCGACTGCCCGTCCGCCACGGAAATCGGGCTTATCGTGAGGGCGGTAGATGTTGTGTCGCCCGAGCTATAGGATGTCCCACTGACAGACACCTGCTGGGTGCTGCCGGCGACGTTGAGTGTATTGTTTGTCACCGTGATAGCGGCACTCAGAGCGCCAACAGATTGCGGAGTAAATTGCGCCGATACGTCGCAGGATAAACCGGATAACAGGGCGGTCGATGAAGTGCATGGATTTGTGTCGCCGGCGTTTGCGGAGAAGTTGGCGGTGTAGGTTGGATTGGTAGAAAAGCCCAGAGGCTGATTGCCCAGATTCGTCACAGTTGCTGTCTGTGCCGCGCTGGCGGCACCCCTGGCCGTAGTTGTAAAGGCCAGGGCAGATCCCGAGACGTTTACGAACAAGATGCGATTGTTACCCGAGTCCGGAATATACAGGTTCCCAGACGGATCCACCGTGATCCCAAAGGGAGAACCCAGCGTTGCCGGAGTGGAAAGGCTGTTAATAGCCAACACCGAGGCCACGCCTGCCGTGGTGATCTCGACGATGCGGTTGTGGCCGCCATCGGCGACGTAGATATTGCCCATGCCATCTACAGCGACGCCTCCAGGTTGGCTGAAGGTAATCCCATCCGGAGTCAACAGTGAAACCACGCCGGCTGCCGTGACCTTGATGACGCGGCTGGGATCGGCGCCGGCGTACCCGTCTGGGATATAGATGTTTCCCATCGAGTCGACAGCTACCCCGGTAATTCCTTCCGCACTGGTGGTGTAACTTCCCGTCCCGATCACGGTTCCCATGCCCGAGGAAGTCGACCCGGCCACCACGAGAGTCGAGACTTCGACGACACGGCCTCGCGAGTAGTCGGAGATGTACAGATTGCCGGCGCCATCGAAGGCGAGAGACGTAGGAAGGCCCAATGCGGGAACCAGGCCATTGATGGACAATACGGATGCGACACCGCCCGGCGTAATCACGATGATGCGGCTATTCAGGTGGTCGCTAACGAACAAATTGCCGGCGCCATCGAGAGCTACGCCCGTGACCTCTTCAGAGAAGGTGTAACCGCTGGGGGACACCACGGACGCACTGCCTCCACCAGCCGGAATCTTGACCAGATTGCCTCCATTATTGGCGTCATAGATGTTGCCCGCACCGTCCAGAGCAATTTGGAAGGGGAAACTTAGGCCACCTCTCCAGTGGAGATCACGGTTCCGGTATTCGGGGCCAGGACTGCGACCGGGGAGTCACCCCATCCATACAGGGGAAGGGTAAGGATCGGGTTCAGGTCCGCGTCGTACAGCACCACAGCTCCGGTCCGTAACCCGGGCGCAGTGGGAAGAAAGTTGACCTGCACAAGGCAGTAGGTGCTCGCGGCGGTCGTACTGGTGCAGGTGGTGTCGGGCCCGGAGGTGAAGTCGAGGTTCTGAACGCCCGACGTAAACACCTTCACGGCGCCCAAGCCGGAGGAGAATCCTGTGGTGAACGGCAGGGTGAGTGTAACGGTGGCCAAAGAACCAAGCTGGACGTGGCCGAACCCGACGACCGATTTGTTCAGGGAATAGGTTGGGTCGCTTGGGGTCAGGTCTCCATTAACCGGCGGGTCTACGACTAAGACACGGTTGTCCCCGGTATCGGCAACATACACCGTTCCGAATTGGTTCACAGCTATTCCGAGCGGAGCATCGAGCTCTTGGGAGTTGGTATACAACACTGTGCCATTGCTGCTGCGGTCGATCTCGGCGATTCGGCTGTTGTTGGTATCCGCCACATAGACGTTGCCTACGCTATCTGTGAAGACGTCCGTAGGGCCAGAAAGAGTGACTCCTCCAAGAATGGGTACCACCACACCTGTGGTGCTGGCCGCGGCAACGGTCACTACACGATTGTTTCCCGAATCGGCGATGTAGAGGTTGCCACTGTTGTTCACCGCCAATCCCTTTGGACTGCTCAGCGTCGCCGTGCCTGAGGAAACAGTGATCGCGAGAACAGCGGCAGCCCCACCAGAAACCACTTCCACAATGCGGCTGTTGCCGGTATCAGCAATGAAAATATTCCCAGCCTGGTCGACTGTGGCCCCTCGCGGGGCACTGAGCGTCACGCTTCCCGTTGAGATAACAGAACCGGCGCCGGACGAGGTGGCCTTCACAATGCGATTGTTCGCGGTATCGGCAATATAGAGGTTGCCGGCACCATCGAGTGCGAGTTCCGAAGGAGAGCTCAGGGGGTCACCGATCCCGCTGATGGTTAAGACCGAGGCTGTGCCTTGAGCGTTGACTTCGACGATTCTGTTGTTGCCGGTATCGGCAATGAAGACGTTGCCGGAGGAATCGACAACGATACCGGCTGGGGAACTGAGGGCGAAGCCGCCGCTGGTGGGCAGGGTTCGGACAAGGCCCTGAAACGTCAGGCTGAAACTGGCCTGGGCGTCTTGGCAAACGCCCAGGAAGATCACGCCCAGCAAACCGCAAAGAGCCTGGCGAAACCGGACAGACAAACTCACAAAACTACCTCCTGGATGGCGCCCGAAACCGAGCGAGTAGCTCCGAGTCTTTTGCGCGAAGTCGATTGGGGCGTGTAGCAGCCGGGAAAAATCGCAGTCGAGCGCAGAAAAGACACAGCGTAAGGGCGCCTGCAAACCAGATATTTGCCGGCAGATCGTGTCGTTCCTGAATGGCCCAACACGGAGAGAGCGAATTACACGCAAGGCTGCCTCTTTTCTCAACCGAGACTCCAGAACGGAAGCAGCAGTGTGGTATCGGAGGAGCCGCAGATCCCGATTTACCTGCCTTCGCACTTAGGTAATCGGTTGAGCGCCGCAACACCTTAGTCTGGCGGGTATAAGTGTGTTTTTTTCGGACGCGAGCGCAGGGCGCAGATAGTAGCGGTCGTCAGTGGACCGGGTCGACCCTCAGCGCAAAGGGATACGACGTGTTCTACGTGCCTCCGATTCGATCGAGCATGGAATCCAACTGGATGACGATGCGATTCGCAAGATGGTGGCGAAGGGAATCTATCTCGTGCCCACGCTTTACGTGTACTGTTGCGCGCTGGAGAAGGCAGACCTCGCCATGTCCGGAGGAAAAGCCAGCCGCATGGCCATCCATGAGGTCAGTTTCAAGAAAGCCCTTGCGGCGGCTGTGAAAATCGCTTTTGGCGCCGACGCCGGATCCTTTCCACACGGCACCCAGGCGATCGAATTCGAATGGATGACGCGCTACGGGATGTCTCCCTTGCAGGCGATTCAATCCGCAACCATCGGTGCTGCTGATTTAATGGGGTGGACAGATCAGATTGGCGCCATCGAGCCGGGCAAAGTCGCCGACATGATTGCCGTGGACGGAAATGTGCTGGAAGATGTCAAGCAACTGGAGCACGTGCGATTCGTAATGAAGGCGGCGCCGTGGTGCGCAACGACTACTCCAAGTAGCGTTCGTTCGGTGAACAGCCTAATTGGCAAGAACTACTCTCGCCAGGTCCTCCTGTAGAGCATTTTTGCTAATGGTGTAGACCGGGAAACTGAACCCGACGCGGCCATTCCGCCAAACCCGGGGTCCCCGGGTACGCGGTCTTTGCGTGCCTGGGGTGGAAAGAATGGCCGCACACAACTGATCCCACCGGACCACAGTATTAGCAAAAATGCGTTAAACAGCTGAAAGGCTGCGAGCCGGAACATGCGCCGAAAACGCTTCTACTTCGGAGCGCCCACCGATCACCAGCGGGGTTCTCTGATGTATGCCCGCGGGGATGATGTTCAGGATCGGCTCCTCACCGCTGGTTGCGATTCCACCAGCCTGTTCCGCAATCAATGCCAGCGGGTTCGCCTCGTAGAGCAAGCGCAGCTTGCCACTGGGGTGACTTTCCGTTGGGGGATACAAAAACACACCGCCCTTCAAGAGCGTTCGGTGAAAATCGGCCACGAGAGAACCAATGTAGCGCGAACTATAGGGCGCTCCTGCTGCGGGCGACCGCAGCGCGTGAATGTAAGCGCGGTAATGCTCGGGAAACAGGTTGATGTTGGCTTCGTTACATGAATAGTATTTGCCCTTGTCCGGCATCTGCATCTGTTCATGGCTCAAGACAAAGGCGCCAATCGTCGGATCGAGCGTGAACCCGAACACTCCGCGGCCTGCTGTGTAAACGAGAACAGTCGAGGGACCGTAGAGGACGTAGCCGGCTGCAAGTTGACAACTCCCAGGCTGCAAGACGGATTCAACGCCGCTGGGAGAGAAGTCGCCTTTGCGTCGATAGATGGAGAAAATTGTACCGACGTTCACGTTCACATCGATATTCGACGATCCATCAAGGGGATCAAAGACGATGACATATTTCCCCGTATCCGGTCCCCTGCCGAAAGTGACTGGCTCGTCGTTCTCTTCAGAGATCAGGGTAGCGACCGAATCGCGGACGCCAAGGCAGTGCAGCAGCGCTTCATTTGCATACACGTCAAGCTTCTGCTGCGTCTCTCCCTGCACATTGGTTTGTCCGGCTGTCCCGACAATGTTGCATAGTCCCGCACAACGGATCTTGGCTTCAATCATCTTCGCGGCCAGGGTAATTCCTGAAAGCAGCCAGGAGAAGTCCCCCGAAGCATATGGAACTTCGCGCTGTTGTTGAAGGATATGTTGCTGAAAGGTCGTAATCATCAATAGCCTCCCCGAGTATCTATTCCGAATTTGCGAGAATTTAGACGGCCGACATGCGGACCACGTTTTGCCCTGACCGGCGAGTGATTCCCCTCGCCTGCGCCACAGCTATCTGGGCTACGGGCAATCGCGCAGGAGAACAGGAGACATAGTCCACGCCGGCTGACACGAAGAACTCGATGGAAGAGGGATCTCCTCCATGTTCGCCACAGACACCTATCTTGATTCCCGGCTTGACCGATCGCATTTGCCTGATGGCCATCGCAATGAGTGCGCCGACACCTTCACGGTCAAGAGTGACGAAAGGATCTACCTTCAAGATTCCCTCCTCAAGGTAACGGTCGATATATTTGCCGGCGTCGTCGCGGGAAAAGCCGAACGTCATCTGGGTGAGGTCGTTGGTCCCGAAGGAGGCGAAATCGGCATATTCCGCAATCGCCCCGGCGCAAACCGCAGCCCGCGGCAACTCGATCATGGTTCCAACGCTATAGTCGACGCTGGCGCGATGATTCGCGAAAACTTCTGCCGCGACTTCGTCGATCCGCCGGCGAAGCCATTGCATCTCTTCGGCAGTGGCGACGAGCGGCACCATAATCTCCGGAACGGGCACGAATCCTTCAGCCGCCACTTTCAGCGCAGCCTGCAGAATGGCCCCCACCTGCATCTCCAGAATCTCCGGGTAGCTGATACTCAGCCGGCAGCCGCGATGCCCCATCATAGGGTTGGTTTCGCTCAAACTCTGTATGCGCGTTGCCAGCTGTTCCAGCTGCGCAATGGCCCGCAAGTCACTGGCTTCCTTCGCCAGAAAAAGCTCAGTCTCTGTTTCCTTCAACGAAGGTAGAAATTCGTGCAATGGCGGATCGAGCAGACGGATCGTGACCGGCAGCGAGGACATCTCCCGGAAAAGTTCCTCGAAATCGTCCTGTTGCATGGGCAGCAGCTTCTTGAGAGCTTGTTTACGATCTTCGGTGGAAGAGGCAAGGATCATCGCGCGCACGAGGGGCAATCGTTGGGGCGAGAAAAACATGTGTTCGGTGCGGCAAAGGCCGATGCCAAGAGCTCCCGATGCCCGCGCGTTCGAAGCATCCTCCGGAGTATCGGCATTGGCACGGATTGCGATCGAGCCTTGCTCAATGGCCCATCCTACGATCGTATCGAGAGCCTCGTGCTCTGTCTCAGCAACTTGCAGTGGCAGCTTTCCTGCGAAGACACGGCCGGTGGAAGCATCAAGAGAGAGCCAATCTCCTTCCCGGAATACGAGGTCATGGATTCTCAGTACACCTGCGTCAGCATCGACGTGGATGTCTTTGGCAGCCGTGATGCAGCACTTGCCCATGCCGCGCGCCACCACGGCAGCGTGACTTGTAGCCCCTCCACGAGCCGTGAGGAAGCCGATGGCGGCGGCCATACCGTGGATGTCGTCCGCGGTCGTCTCCTGACTCACCAGGATGACCGGATCGCTATCGCGCCCGGCGGCTGCGGCGACGGCCGCAGGCGCCGAAAGCGCAATCCTGCCAACTGCCGCCCCTGGAGAAGCCGATAGACCATGTGTGAGTACTTGGGGAACTCCGAGGCTGAAGTCGAGCTGCTGAGCGGTTATCTCCGTCACACTGGCCGGATTGATCCGCGCGACGGCTTCCTTACGGGTAATGAGCCCTTCTGACACCATCTCGACGGCAATCCGGACAGCTGCCAACGCACTCCTCTTCGCTGTTCTTGTCTGCAGCAGGTAGAGCTTTCCACTTTCTATGGTGAACTCGAAATCCTGCACCTCGCGAAAGTGTTGCTCCAGACGGCTCGTGATGACACTAAGCTCTTCGTAGATTTCGGGCATGCTGTTTGCCAGCGCGGAGATAGGAACCGGCGTGCGCGACCCGGCCACGATGTCTTCGCCTTGAGCGTTGACCAGGAATTCCCCAAAAATCGCGTTTTCTCCGGTCGACGGATTTCGCGTGAAACCTACGCCGGTTCCACTTCGTGCATCAGCGTTGCCAAAGACCATGGCCTGGACCGTAACCGCGGTGCCCAAGTCATCAGGGATTTTATTAAGGCGTCGATAGCATTGGGCCCGTTCGTTGCCCCAGGATTCGAAGACCGCATTGATCGCCATCGACAATTGCTGTTCCGCGGTCAATGGCAAATCCTTCCTCGTGTAACCTCTGATCGCCCGCTCAAATCCTTCCGCTACGGCCTGCAGTTCTGCTTCCGAGAAGTCCTCACCTACGTGGCTCGGCCTAACCGATTCCATGACGAGATCAAACTCCCTCTTGGGAACTTCCATCACCACCGTCCCATACATTTGCAGCAGGCGGCGGTAGGAGTCGAGCGCAAATCGGAGCGAGCCACTCTGCGCCGCCAAACCCTGCAGGTTCTCTCGCGTGAGACCAACATTCAGAATGGTGTCCATCATTCCTGGCATGGAGACAACCGCGCCCGAGCGTACGCTGGTTAAGAGCGGATTGGCAAAGCCGCCGAACGCGCGCCCCACTGAACCCTCGAGCCACGTAACCGCGGCCGCCAGCTCCTGATCGAAGCCAGGCGGTAGGGACTTATGTTCAAGATAGTAGCGGCACACGCTGGTTGAGATAGTGAAGCCCGGCGGCACAGGAATACTCAGCAACGTCATCTCGGCCAGCCCCGCGCCCTTACCTCCCAACTCCGAGCGCATGGACCCGTCGCCATCAAGGGCGCGATTCCCGAAGCGATAAATGTGTCGGCCATTCCTAGTCATCTCATTGACCTTTCCAAGTGCCCCAGTCGAGCTAATACACAAGGCCGTTGCGGGTTCAGAAGTTCTTCCTGGCCGATTCGGCCCTGCGCCGTGACCTTTCAACCGTCGCGCGGTGACCGGCGGCGTGAGGATTTCCCAAGGGAACACGCATTCTATGGGCAGTGGGAGCCAGCAGTGTCGCATCATCCATCGCGTGGGCTCTCATCGCGTCATCGATGAGAACCCACGCACCGGGCGCCGGAGCATTAGGAAAGGTCGTTTGCCCAAATTGGGTTACAAAGTAGAAGTCGTATCCGATCTGGCGCAGCCGCGCCGCGAAAGCCCGGTGGTCAAGCTCATTCCAGCGAACTCCGTCCGGCATCGGCATATGACCGAAGCCCAACTTCTTGCCGGGAAACGAAGATTGCACCTCAGAAGCGAAATGTGCCGCTTCTGCAAGGTCGGTACTTTGGCTGCGCAAGCAAACTATATCCGCATACCGGGCAAACACCAGCGCGCGAGAGATGGCCGCATCGAGACCTCCACAATAAACATAAGAGTTGTCCCTGGTCTTCATCCCGCTCAGGAATCGCCGGTCGCGCACATCGTCATCGTCTTCTAAAGCCGCTGCGTTGCGTGCTTCTGTGCAGGCAAGTACGTGCAGAGGGTGTTCGAGCAGGTTTGCCGCCTCCCGTGCCGCGTTCAGTCTACGCACGGTCTCTGCAATGGAAAGCAATGTGCACGGGGAGCGGTCAACGCTTTCGGCGGTCTGCAGTTGCCCACGGCAATTCGCAGCCAGCGCCCCGATTTCCATCAGACGCCGGGCGAGCACAATTGAGCTGTTGAGCGTGAACAGCGCTGAGGGGCCGGACGCCGCCGGAAGAGATGAATCGCCTGACAATGCTTCCATCACTGCGTTACCTCGCAAACTGGATTTGTATTGACTTGGGGAAGGGGGTCAACCGCGTCGTCCGCCGAGAGCATTTCCCGGTTGATCTGCAACCACACTACCGGCAGAATTTACACAAAACAAATGCAGGTCGTCCGATTCGGACGAGTCCTATTTGGACGTATAGGTCGACGAGCTAAATTGGGACTTTTCCTGAAAAAAGTGGACTTTTGACGCCTTTATCGGGCACGTAAAGACGATTCGTATGACTAAATATTGTCTTTACATGTCCAGAATGTCTCTGCTCAAATACGATGGATTCATGACCCTTTCCCACGGTTTGTTGGACAAACTGAACGCCGCGCTTGTCGACCGGCGTATCGCAGACGGCTTCCAGTTGCTCGGCCGGGCTGAAAAAGAGCTGGAGGCCCTGCAGGCGACGGATCCCCACGCAGCAGGCTATCTGCTCTGCATCGCGCAATGGGTCGATCTGGGATTTCGCAATGTCGACTATCTCAACGGTATCGCCGCACGATTCATGAACGTGCGGCGAGGCCAGATGCCCATCTGCGATTATCTATACCTCAGGATGGTCGAGGGGCACCTGGCATTTCTCGCTGAAGACGCAGCTCTGGCAATATCGATCTTCAACTTTGTACTGCAGACAGAAACCACGATTATGGAGCCGTATTTCGTGGTGTTGGCACACTTTTGGAACTGCCGGGCTCACCGCAGGCAAGGAGAATACGAGCCCGCTCTCCACCATATCCGCGAAGCGAAGAGGCTGGCCCGGGATATGAAGGCTCCGAAGCTTGTTGCCGTTACCAACATTCACGAAAGCTGGCTTCTGTTTCAGCGCGGTGAACGGCGGGAGGCTATGCGCCTGCTGGATTTGGCAGAGAGTGAGCTGAAATCAACGGGGCACGCTCTGTCCCTGGGAAACATTGAGTCCGCCAGGGGGCGGTTCGTACGGCGATCGGGCGAATACACGAAAGCTCTCGCTCACTTTGAGAAAGCAGTTGCCATTTATTCTGGCGCCGTCCCGGACCATCCCAACCTGGCCCGTGCATTGGTCAATGCTGCTTACGTTAAGCGCTTGATCGCACTGGATCTACTGCATCGGTCAAAGTCAGGTAAAGCGAGAGGGGCCGACCATGCGCGGTACCTGGAAATCTGCCAGGATGCGTTGGCTCTGCTCAAGCGCGCGGGCGAGATTTACTCTCGCCACCATCATCACACTGGCACCGGATCTGTTCTGGTGAATGCCGGACATCTCCACCTGGATAGCGGGGATATCGACCGAGCAGAGGGTGAGGCGGCTAAAGCCTACCGCCTGGGCGAAGAACGGCAGGATCACATTTTGATGGCCCGATCGCGCATTCTGCAGGCTACGGTTCAGAACGAGCGAGCGGAAGAACAGGTGGGCGAGTCGGCCGATCTCTCCCTGCATGGTCATCTTGCCCGAACCTATTCCGAAGATGCGATTGCTCTGGCCAAGCTGACGCAAAACAATCGCCTGCTCGCGGGGGCCTACATCGCGCGTAGCTCGGTGGCGGCCAATGAATTTTTTCAGGATTGGGAAACGGCGAAGACCTTCGCCGCGCTGGCCGGCGAGCTGCTGGGAAAAGATGACCTCGACCATTTATCGAAAGAATTGATTGTGCTCAAGGCCAGAATTATCCGGGCAACGGGAGTCGATGAGATGTTGCGCGCATGGTCTGAAGGCATCACGGGAGAGAAAACCTTCCAGGAAGTTACAGAAGAATTCGCAGAGCTGGTGATACCTAAAGTATGGATCAGAGAAGGCAGAAAGGTATCGCGCGTGGCCGAGCGCCTCTCTATCTCGCCTAAAAAGGTGCGCAGGATCCTTGCCAACGTGGATCTGCTAAAACGCCAGTGAAAATAAAGTAGAATGCATTCTGTTAGCGAATAGGTTCGCTTGCGGGATTCTGAATGTCGCAGCATGGACGCACTCTCGGTTCGTGAATTTCCGCAGAAACTGGAAAGGCCGCGGTGGTACCTTCTACGTTTAACTGGCATGATTCTTTCAAAACAGGCGCGGCCATTCCGGCCCACCCACTGGCGCTGACCGAGAAGCGCAAACTGGACGAGCGGCGTCAACGCGCACTCACAAGGTACTATCTCGCGGCAGGTGCCAGGGGAATCGCGGTCGGTGTGCACACAACTCAGTTTCAGATCCGCGACCCCAAGATTGGGTTATATGAGCCCGTGCTCACTTTGGCTGCTGAAGAGCTACTTGGCAGCGATGTGATTCGTATTGCCGGTGTCTGCGGGAAAACGTCGCAGGCAATACGGGAAGCCACGATCGCCCGCAATCTTCATTACCATGCGGCACTACTCAGCCTCAGTGCTTTATCCGGAGCGTCGATTGAAGAATTGATCACCCACGTGCGAGCGGTTGGAGAAATCATTCCCGTCGTTGGCTTTTACCTTCAGCCCGCTGTCGGCGGCCAGTCTCTTCCCTTTGAGTTTTGGCGAGCCTTCGCCGAGATCGAGAGCGTGATCGGGATCAAGATTGCTCCCTTCGATCGCTACGCAACCCAGGATGTTATGCGCGGGGTAGCCGCATCCGGCCGCGCAAGCGAAATTGCTCTCTACACGGGCAATGACGACCACATTGTTTTGGACCTGCTCTCCGAATTCCAATTTGGCGGACAAACCCTTCACTTCGCCGGCGGTTTGCTTGGACATTGGGCGGTGTGGACGGCTCGCGCAGTGGAGTTGCAGCGAGAACTCCATCGGGTTGTACAGTCGAAGGAGCCGATTGATCCGAAGTGGTTCCTACGAAATGCAGAGGTGACGGACATGAATGCCGCGCTCTTCGACGTTGCCCATCATTTCCATGGATGCATCGCAGGCGTCAACGAGATTCTCAGGAGACAGGGACTACTGGCCGGCCGGTGGTGCCTGGATCCGGCGGAAGATCTGTCGCCCGGCCAGGCCGAGGATCTCGATCGCGTGACAGCGGCGTATCCGCATTTGATCGACGACCAGTTCGTTCAAGAAAACCTGGATCGTTGGTTGTCCTGACGAGAAGGGCTCTTGAGGAGGGATGAGCGAAGTTTGCCTAGCGGACAAACCCAATGCTAACCAGGTCAGCCGAAATTTGCTTGCCGGCATCGACCACGGAAGCGATCAGTAGTTTCTTTCGCGCTGCCGAGCACCGGGCCGTGGGGATGTTGACGCTGACCGATCCGCAGACAGCCGACTGAGAATCGAAGATGGGAGCACCCACAATAAAGGCGCCTACCACCGTCTCCTCATCGTTGAACGAATACCCAGTCTTACGGGTGCGCTCCAGGTCAGGCTTCAAGTCGCGCACTTTGGTATAGGTCTTTTCCGTGTACTGGGCGAGTTTCGACTTTTCCAGAAACTTTGCAAGATCCTCCGGCGAGAGAAATGCCGCCACCGCTTTTCCGAGCGCCGTTGCGTGTATCGGGCAATCATCGCCGATATGGAAGGTCAGCCGAAGAGGATGTGAGGTCTCGAGGACATCAATGAGGATGACGGCCTCGTCTTGACGTTCTGCCAGGGCCACCGATTCATCCAGTTTCTCGCGAAGCTGCGTGAGGTGGGGGCGCGCGACCGTGGCTAGTCCCAGGCGTTTCGCGTTACGCCGCGACAGTGCCGCGGTCTTGAGCGTGAGCCGGTAGACCCCATTCGTCTCGGGTTGTTCCACGTAGCCGGCCTGTTTCAGAGTAAACAGGATGCGAAATGCAGAACTCTTCACCAGGCCAACTTCCTCGGCAATCTCTTTGAGTGGTTTGCCATATTCGCTGTTGGCCAGCGTTTCAAGGACTGCCATGGTGTTGACGACCAGATCGATGTGGTTCTTTGCGGCCATTCGTTGTTTTCCGGTGTCAGTTTAGCAGTCGCTCACGCCGGGCTTACGGGCACTTCCCTCCACTCAGCCGAATTCCGGCCCGGCGGCAGCCATCATCTGTGCTGGATCACCAGGCAGCGCCGCGAGGCCAAGAGCCATTCGTGTGAAGGGCCGCTGGAGTCGAAAGCCGCGCGCGATAAGCGCCGGCATGAGCACGCTCCCAGCATCCAGTACATCCACCACCACACGGCCCGCAGCTGCGCGGATTGCCTCCGTCGCCAGTGCATGCGCTTCCGACGGTGGCGCAACGATGGGGCCTACATGGCTGGCTGCAGAACCCTGGCGCAAGATCGCGAAACCGTGCGCAGAACGGAAGGCAAGACTGCCAGGACGCGACAGGAAATCCTGGAGTAAAAAGCATCGGTCCGCCCCGAACGCCGATTGGTCGAGCACCAGGTTCGGTGAAACGGTCGCAGCCAGGCTCTCCCCACCGCCTCGACCTTCCCACCGTTCCATCGTGCCGAGAGAGACGAAGCCGAGTGCTGCGTAGATGGCCGTCCCAGCCGGGGAGGCATCCAGAAGAGCCGCTCGCCCCGCATCACGCAGGAGCGATGTGCAGGCTGCGACGAGCCGCGTAGCAAGGCCCTGCCGCCGCCATTCGGCGCTAACCAGCACCATCGAAATCCATCCGAAGGCGTCGCCATAAGGAAGAACCGCCGCGGTTGCCACCAGCCGATCGCCGATCGAGAACCCAAGCACCGTTCCATGCTTCAAAAAGACTGCCCAGTCAGCCGCATTTTGGTTCCATCCGGCTTCCCCTGACAAGAGCAGAGCCCGGGAAATCCAGGTTGTGTCCAACGATATCGGACACAGCATGTCAGCCGACATTATGGAAAGGCTCTGGCAGTGGAACGCTGCGCGTCCTCTGAATCCAGGCGGAAGTCAGCAAAGTCGCCGGTTTCATCAAAGGAACCAAGTCCTACTTCCCCACTGGTGAAGGTGTGGTCTATCACCGAAAATCGTGGCGTCGTTTCCTTATCCACAAAGACTTGAATGGAGCCTGAGCTGACATTGCGAACAACGCGCACGTCATGCCAGGAGCTATCAGGCAACGCCGGAGAGGCATCCAATCCGGCGATCCGCCGGCGCTCTCCCCCGTCAACGATGAATATGCCATTGTGGACAGCTACTTTGGTTCCAGGATCTTTAGAAAGGTGAACGTAGTAGAAGTGAAGCGTGTCCACGTAGTTGAAAACGATGATCATCGAACCGCCTTCGCGGCGCACATTCGCGTTAAGAGTAAAGCTGCCGGCCTTAACACCTTTCAACCGTGCAAACTGCAACGGGCGGCGAGGAACGCCAGGCGGCCGGGAGCGTTTCATATGGAGATAATGAAGGTTGCCCTCGGTGAGAATTTCCCAGTCTTCGGAGAAGGGTAGCTCCCAGGCATGCAAGCTGTCTGAATTGAAGTCATCTTGAATGGACAAGCTCGCATTCCGCGCGTCGCCGAACACGGCTGCCGGCCATACGAAGACAGCATAAGATGCGACTAAAGTGACGGCTGCAAGCAATGCGGTCGCGGTTTTAGAAGTTGCCATCGCGCCTCTCAAACTTGGTTGGCTTTCCAAGGGTCACCCCTCCCGCGGCGAACCAATCGGCTGTCATTTCGATCAATCGCTCCTCGCTGATATCGGGCGCACCCAGCAATTCCACGCATCGAGACGCGTCGCTGAGTAGAGCGCTCTTCGATTCCGTTCCCGTGAAGTTTGGCGTCTTGCCGAAGCGATGACCGAATCTTACCGCAACCTCACGAACGGAAAGCATCTTCGAACCCGTGACATTCAGAACCTGCGCGGGCGATTCGCAGAGAGCAAACGAACGAAGACAATAGGAGTTGGCATCGCCCTGCCAGATGACGTTCACGAAGCCTGTGGTTAAGTCGATTGGCTGTCCGGAACAGACCTTCTCGCAGATATCGAGCAGAACGCCATAGCGGAGATCGATGGCGTAGTTGAGCCGAAACAGCAGAATCGGCGTACGGTTAACGTTCGAGAAATACTCGAAGATTCGCTCTCTGGCAAGAGCCGATTGAGCATACTCACCTACCGGAGCTACGGCTGTACGCTCGTTGGCGCCCGGGCTATCCACGGAGACAAACGGGTAGACATTTCCGGTTGAAAACGCAACTATCTTTGAACGTTTAAACCGCTGGGCTGCCAATCCCGCTGTCCAGGCATTGGTGGCCCAGGTCAGAGGCAGATCCCCAACTGATCCGAATTTTCGGCCGACCATGAAGACCACATTCGGTGCATCAGGCAGACTATCAAAGCTCTTTGGATCAAGCAGGTCTACTTCCAAAACATCGACGTGGCCGGAAAGTCTCCGGAAAATACCATCCCTATCTTTACGAACCACGGCGATAACTCGATGCTTCAGCCCAGCCCTCTGAATTGCGCGGCCCATGCGCACAGCCAGGCTCGGTCCCATTTTTCCGCCGGCGCCGAGAATAATTACATCGCCTTCGAGCTGAGACGCAGCGGCAACATCCCGTTCGGACGGAAGAGTTAGACGATCTTCCAGCTGATTTTCATCGAGGATGGTGTCAACCATGGATCACACTTCGCCCCGCTTCAACGCGTCCATAAGGTAATCACAAGAACGAACACACAAGGCCATAATCGTCAATGTAGGATTCTGGCACGGATTGGAAGTAAAACTCGACGCATCCATCACAAAGAGATTCTTAACATCGTGCGTTTGTTGAAATTGATTCAGCACTGATTTTTTTGGATCGCTGCCCATGCGCGCCATACCGGCCTCATGCGCGGCCCAATAGGGCACAGCTGGCATCGTATGCATGCGAATATTCTTGGCTCCCGCCGCCTCCAGCATCTCGACCGCTGATTCCCCAATGTCTTTTAGCATCGCCGCTTCGTTTTCACCATTCGACATATGAATCTTCAATACGGGAATTCCGTAGGCGTCGTTTAAGCTGCGATCGATCTCTACGAAGTTATCCCACCGCGGCAGCATTTCAGCATAGCCAGTGATGCGGAGCGCCACCTGCGGCTCATGCAGCGCCTTCTTATACGCTTCGCCGTACCCAGGGGCATGCCAGTTGAACTGCGTACCGGACTCACCCTCAAATCCATAACCGCGCAGGAAATTCTTTGAGGCCGGCTGGTTCTTCGTATTGCGAAAGCGAGCGATGTAAATGCCCACCGGCCTCTCCGGTCCTCCCATCGTGGGCGTCGAACCCAGCGCCGGAAATTCCCCGGTTCCGCCGGCCATCGCGGCATGGGAGATGAAGTAGTGGCCAAGCACGCCGCTGGAATTGCCCAGCCCACCCGGATGTTGCGAGGTTTCCGAATTCAATAGGATGCGAACCGACTCTTGCGCCTGTGCACACAGAATAACTACACGTCCGTAGATCTCCCGCTCCTGCTTGGTGTTTCGGTCAACATACAAAACACCACGGGCCCGGCCCCCGTCCGGGTCCATCAAAACCTTGTGCACCATAGCATTCGTAACCAGCGTGCAGTTCCCCGAATGCATAGCATCAGGAACCGTGGTGAACGCGGAATTGAAGTACGAATGCGTCATGCACCCGCGTTCGCAAGGGCCGCAATAATGGCACGGGCTGCGGCCATTCTGCGCCTGGGTGAGGTTGGCCGAACGAGCGAGTGTGACCGTGCGGCCGAGCTTTTGTTTTACCCGATTCCTGAAAATGGTTTCCTGGCAAGTTAGCGGCATCGGCGGCTGGAATTGCCCATCCGGAAGCCCTTCCAGGCCTTCGGCCATGCCGGTGACGCCGATGTATCTCTCCACCAGGTCGTAGTACGGTGCCAGATCCTTATAGCTGAGCGGCCAGTCTTCACCATGCCCATCGTGAGAAGCAGCTTTGAGATCCCAGTCACTAAAGCGTAGGCTTACGCGGCCCCAAACGTTGGTGCGGCCCCCGACCATGCGCGTTCGCCCGAGCCACTTGTAAGGCTTGTCAGCAGGCGTGGTGTAGGGTTCGTCGATGTCATTACAGAACCAGTCATAGTTGTACTCGCTGACTGAAGATTGCTTGGATTGAATCGGGCGCGTCTTGCGCATGATTTCCGGAGCCATGTTGCGGTACTTCACTCCGAATGGGGGAGTGTGCTCGGAAAAATTCTTATCCGATTGCGGACGTCCGGCTTCCACCAATGCAACTTTTAGGCCGGCTTCGGCCAATCGTTTCGCGGCCCATCCGCCCGACGCACCGGAACCCACGATGAGAACGTCATAGAGTTGCTTGGACTGATTGGAATTCATGATAGGTGCTCTTCCGCATGTGTACATCCGGGAAAGTTGGGAAAGAAGCGATTGGGCGTCCAACCCAGCTCTTTCATTCCCGTTTCAGAAGAATAGTACGCACCGACAATCCACTCTTTGAGGTCTTCAAAAGACTCTCGAGTTGTGCTGTTTTCCGGGGAAGTAGAAACAGCAGTCAGCAGGGAATTTCGCTCTGACATAGAAAGTCCCTGAAAAGACTTACCGAATTGCCGAGTTCCCTCCGCCTGTAGGGCAGAAAGAGACGCGAGAAATTTTTGCTGATGGGCTGGGCTGTCCACGCTGAGCAACAGGTCAATGAAGCGATTCACCAGCGCCGCTGTGGATCCGGGAACGATTGCTTCCGAAAAGGATTGCAGGGCCTCATTCTGTTCCGGCGCCAGAAACAGTGGCTTCCAGTTCGCATTGGCCAGGTCGATATCAGCGTGGCGAAAAAGAGGAGTCTCGTTCAAGAGATGACCCCAGACGGGATGCAATCCGCCCAATGACCATGCTCCCGTCACTCCGAGCAGTCTTCGCGCCATTTCTCGCCTGGAGATGACCTCACGCTTGAAAGAGCCTTCTTCAGGACTTGGTCTCACAATCGATAACCCGTCATTTTCAGACACGCGAAAGCACCTCGCTATCAAATCGATGGGTCAAGGTCGACTTGATGTTCTTTCTGGTAGAACACGTTCTATTTCTGTAAAAATTAGTCTATCCGCGAGAAGTTTGTCAATTCGATGTGCTCCCAGATTCTGTTCTGGACGAAACGGAAATTGCGTAGATCGCAACCGCGCCCAGTAAACCTGCCACGCTCAGAATGGCCCAGGCCAGGCTGTAGCCATGGTAGATATCAAAAACTCTCCCAGTGGCCCACGGCGCGACCCATTGCCCGATGGAATATCCCATGATGATCAAGGCCAATAGCTTGCCTAACGAGGAGACTCCAAAACACTCTGCCGTTACCAATGGAATCAGCATGTAATCGGCCCCCATCGCAAAGCCGAAAACTACGGTGAAGGCCAGTGCCGCCATGGGTTGGCGCGCGATACACAGTAACGGGATCGCCCCGCCGATCAGCAGATAGAACAACGCCATGGTGTTCTTCTTTTTAAAGCGGTCGGCGAAATAGCCCACCACCACACGGCCACCGAGACTCGATGCGAGCAGAATCGACAGGAAGCGGGTAGCGGTTGTTGTCGAATACCCCTGGTCTTTCATGAACAGGATGAAATGTTGAATCACGGCGTTGATCGCGCCGATAACGAGTGTGGCTCCAACTAAGATCAGCCAGAAGTTGGCCGTGCGCACCGCAGCCGAGATTCCGCTGGAGGCGGCTATCCCCAATTCGCCAATCCCGCTGGCTTCCGGGGACGCACCGTCCGGCGTGAGGCCCATCTCAGCGGGAGCCGAACGTGTGATCCAGAATCCGACGGGAAAGAGCACGATCAGGATGAGCGCTCCGATCATTTCCAACGCGTGGCGCCATCCAAAATTCCGAATAAGGAAATTCGCGAGTGGAGGAGAAACAACGCCCCCCAGTCCGAGCCCCAAATACGCATAACCCATCGCCCGGCCTCGCCGCACGCGAAACCACCGCGAGATAAGAACCTGGTTGGCAATCGGGTCCGGCGAGTGTATAGCCCAGTACTTCCGCGACGCAGAGCAATTCGTACTGCCAAAATCTGGTCATCCAATTCATCAAAATCAGCGGCAGCCCGATAAAACCTACCCCGGACAGAATCACCCAGCGGGCGCCGATTCGATCGATCAGCGCGCCGGCCAGTAGACCGAAAGGTAGCCCAACCACCAGAAAGCCGAGCAAAAAACCTTGCGTGACCTGAGCTCGCGTGAACCCTAGAGAAGCCACGAACGCGGGATAGAAAACAGGAAAACCGTAAAAGATAATTCCGACCGCGAAAAAAAGGTTGAGGAATGCCGCCACCACAATCCACCAGCCATAGAAGATGCGAGGAGAGGGCTGGGTATCGCGATTTTGTCCGCTCTTTGTCTTCTGAAACGCGGTCGCCACGGATGCATAACTCCAGGAGGTGTACTCATTGTAGCTTTACACCCCGAGCTCGCGGTGAGTCCGGCCATGGTCCTGCGGAGTCGGGTTTAGCCTCGCTGGGCGGAGTCGAGAGATGCTGCAGAAAGAGAAACCGCATGCCCTCCGTTGAGTCCTAACAAAACTCATTAGAAACTGGACGGGTGCCCCACGTTCGCCCCGGCGTACGTGGGCCGAAAATGGTGTATTTCGATTGCTTTTACTTTCCCAGCCAGGAAAAGCTCGCCAACGCCAGCAACCTCAACAGGAAATCCGGGGTAGCGCAGTGGAGGGATCTGCGGTCTCTCTTCCGGCTCTAAACGCGAACTTTTTATGACCCTGCGCTGAGCTTAAGATGCGCCGTCATACTGTGCAGGCGAGCCCGCCCTTTCTCGCTATCCTCTATCAGCTTCTGCAGGTTGAGAAACATCTCCGGTAGGCTGCTCTTGCTGCGGAACTCTTCGATATACGGTCGAATCTTAGCGAATTGGTAGTACATCTCGGTGCAGGAGTTATAAACGAGGCTTTCATCAAGAGCTCCGTGAACGACAAAAGCAGCCACCATGTCCCAATATCCGTAGACCTGCAGGACATAGGCCGTGTGTTGATTTCCCGCGGACATGATCGCAAGAAAATCTTCGAACGAACGCGGTAAGAATTCGCCGCCAACGTAGCTGCGAGCGGAACGCATCACCGGCTCTCTTCGAAGTTCATACAACTTGAGAATCAATTCTGCTTGTTTGATGGCAGTATCCGTGTCACTCAAGGCTTCCTCCGGGCAAAGCGCGCTTAGTAGATGTGGGGACGATCCAGCGGTAGCCGCACTTGAAAACAAGTCGCCCGCGGTATCGATTGTACTGAGACTGATCCGAAATGCTTACTCACGATTCGCCGCACTGTATCCAGGCCGAGACCAAGCCCTTGCCCCAGAGGCTTGGTGGTAAAGAACGGCTCAAAGATGCGTGTAGAAAGCGCATCGTCGATACCCACGCCGTCATCCCAGATTTCGACAAACGCCATTTCCCCTCGCGATCGGGTGGTCACTTTAAGAGTACCCTCTCCATGGGTAGCATCGATGGCGTTCTCTATGAGCGCCGTCCACACCTGGCTCAGTTCCCCACCGTATCCAGTAACTAGAGGCATCCCCGGGTCGTAGTCGCGCTTCACCACCATTTGCTGCAACTGCGGATGAAGCAGCGCCAAAGTGTTCTCCAGCGACTGGGCGAGGTCGACTTCCTGGATGGGCGCCTGATCCATGTAGGAGTAGTCCTTGATGGCGCTGACGATGCTGAAGATACGCGCGGATGACTCAGAGACGGCATCGACCATGTTGCTTGCGTCCAGAGAAGTGGAGAAGCTGGTTACGGCAGCTGGAAGGGCGCTGGAGCTGATTATAGATGCCAGCTCATCGAGCAACCGGAGCGGCAGATTCGCGTCGCGCAAACGCCGGCGCCACGGCCCATGCGGACGGAACCCGATGCGCCTCCAGCCAACCAATGAACTCCTCCTCCCGGTCGCCCTCTGACAGGGAACCCGGAGCAACGGTTTTCGCCGCGGCTTCGGCCTTGATCACCAACAGTGCTCTCTTGCTCCATGCAACGTAATTGGAAAGCTCTTCATCGCAACGGAACAAGCGGCCCAGGGTGCATAATTCCTGGTCTCTGTCGATCATCGATGACAGGCTGATGGCGGCTCGCTGGGCTGCAGACGCCGGATTGTTGAGTTCATGAGAGAGATTGGCCGCCAGCTTCCCTAGCGCAACCAACTTCTCCGCCTGCTGATCGGCACGCGTGAAGTCGCGCGTTCGATCGAGCAGGATCCACACGCAGAGCTGGGCCATGGAAGGTATCGCGACTAAGCATTTCAGGAAATGCATCTTCATGAATATCGAGGACCCACAAGTAACCGGAGCTGCTACCTTCCGCGGCCCAGGCCGTCATACGCGAAAAGGGTAGCTTGCCGGTGATCTGCCCGGTACGGCCGATGAACAAAGACACCGAGCCCGAATTTCTTCGATGGACGTAGATTTCCCCCTTGAGGATGATGTTGAGATGGTGAGCAGGCTCATCTCTCCCGGAAGACAACCGCCCGGTCGGCCGCAATGCGTTCACTGCTGTGGGTGGCGAGCCAGTAATACTCGTCCTCAGCAAGATCCTGAAGGCCTTCGACATTGCGCAGCGCGGCCACGATCTCCGATATGGGTGTCGGCCGCACCGGGGCGGTAGCACATACTTCGCCGCCACTCTTGGCAGACGCTAACGCGCCTCCTCCGTGGGGCTGATTCGAAAGTGTCGCAGTCATGTGCCCTCCTTCTCTGTGCCGGAGTCTCCCTCGTAACACCCCCCTCTTTAGGGGTGTACCTGGACCCTCCCGATTCTCCGCCCTACCCTAAGCGCCTCGGCCTGCTAGCTCAAACGATCACGCATCTCCCCAACGATCAGGTCGTTCGCATGAAGGATCGCCATGACGGTAAGCTTCGCTGGTCATAAGAGCCACCTTACTCTGATCCTGAAGCCTCGACTGCATTTTCGATACCCCATTTAGAGTTGGAATCCAGCCGCACAATTGGGGGAAACCATTAGCCGGCCAGAGCATCAAAGACAAACGCATCGGACCGGC
This sequence comes from uncultured Acidobacteriaceae bacterium, assembly GCA_963824325.1. GTDB lineage: Bacteria > Acidobacteriota > Terriglobia > Terriglobales > Acidobacteriaceae > PALSA-350. The sequence goes on from CAWGPA010000004.1 coordinate 308,205, forward strand.
TGTCGAGGAGACGATTTCAGTTGATGAGCAAAAACGTCTTCACCTTTGGCGAACTCGCCGGCAATTCTCGGATCGTCCGTCGAAGCTATTCGGGTTGGGTGGCAACTCTTGTGTTGCTTCTGATCACTTTCCTCGGTGGTTGCCAAAAGCAGAAAACGCCCGGCCCGCCGGTGATTGCGTTCACCAAAATCCCCCCGGCGGCGCAAGGGGGCCGCGAAAGAACCGATGTCATCTCAGGCCGCGTTGAGGGTGCAGGTCCCGGTCAAAGGATCGTCGTCTATGCCAAGTCCGGGCCGTGGTGGGTGCAGCCATGGCCCGACAAACCTTTCATTGCCATCCAACCAGACCACACCTGGAGTACGCCTACACACCTTGGTTTTGAATATGCGGCCTTGTTGGTCGATCCTGGCTATGACCCACCCCCGACTATCGACGTGACCCCTACTGCAGGGGGTTCTGTGGTCATGGTTCAGACGGTGAAGGGTGTAGGCGCTGTCCAGTTAGCTCCCACCAGGCTGCTAAGCTTCAGCGGATACGATTGGAATGTTCGCACCATTGCAGGGGATCGAGGCGGGCTAAACAACCTGTACGACGCCGATAACGCCTGGACCGACGCGAGCGGGGCTCTGCACCTTCGCATAAAAAAGCGGGCAGGCCGCTGGTCGTGTGCGGAGTTGGAGATTTCCCGCAGTCTCGGATACGGAACTTACATCGTCACAGTGCGCGATACCTCCGGCCTGGAGCCCGCGGCAGTCCTAAGCATGAATACCTTTGATGACTGGGGCGGAGAACAACATTTTCGCGAACTGGATATCGAGATGAGTCGATGGGGCGATGCCGCCAACAAGAACAACGCCCAATTTGGGGTTCAACCTTTCTACATTCCCGGCAATCTCACCCCATTTGCGGCGCCTGCCGGTACCCTGACCCATTCCCTCCTTTGGCAGTATGGACGCGCGAGCTTTAAGACGGTGAAGGGCTCCTCGATCCACGCCGGCGCACCCCTTGTTTTCCAGCATGACTTTACCTCGGGTGTACCTTCGCCAGCAACGGAAAGGTTTCTGCTGATGTTCTACCTCGTTGCCAGCGATAAAAGTCCCTTGCAACACGAAAATGAGGTAGTCATTGAAAAATTTCAGTACCTGCCCTGAAAGGAGACATCGCGGCTGCACTTGGTCATAATTGTGATTACTGGGACTAATTTTCAATGGCCGTGCCCACCGGGCCCATGCGCGATGGTCGCAATAAACGTGGAACTCTGAGGACCCCTGTTGAGCAACGACACCTTCACAATCCGCGACCGTCACAGCTCCTATCGGATCTTCACCGCCTCCACAGCGGCTGTCATGGTGCTTCTCATTGTTCTCCTGGGCGGTTGCCGTTCGCAGAATTCATCCCACCCGGCAATCGAGTTCACCAAAATCCCACCAGCGGCACAAGGTGGCCGGGAGAGAACCGATGTCATCTCCGGCCGGGTCGTGGGCGCAGGCCCCAATCAGCGAATTGTCGTCTACGCCAGGTCCGGACCGTGGTGGGTACAGCCCTGGCCTGAAAAGCCTTTCATTCCCATCCAGCCAGACCACACCTGGAGCACCCCCACGCACCTCGGGTTTGAGTATGCCGCCTTATTGGTCGATCCTGGCTATGCGCCGCCCTCGACCCTGGATGTGGCCCCCACTGCAGGTGGCGCTGTTGCGATGGTTCAGACGGTGAAGGGCGTGGGCACTGTCCAGTTGGCTCCCACAAAGCCGCTCAAATTCAGCGGATACGATTGGAATATTCGTACGATTGCCAGCGATCGAGGCGGCCTGAACAATCTCTACGACGCAGATGACGCCTGGACGGATGCGAGCGGCGCCCTTCACCTCCGGATCAAGAAACGCGCAGATCGCTGGGCATGCGCGGAGGTGGTGCTTTCCCGAAGCCTCGGATTCGGAACTTACATCATCACCGTGCGTGACACCTCCCATTTAGAACCCGCGGCGGTTTTAAGCCTGAATACCTTCGATGATTGGGGAGGTGAGCAACATTTCCGCGAATTGGATGTTGAGACCAGCCGATGGGGCAACGCAAGCGACAAGAACAACGCTCAATTTGCTATTCAACCTTTCTACATTCCCGGCAATCTAGCCCGGTATACGCAGCCGGCCGGTACCTTGACGCATTCGTTTCGTTGGGTAAATGGGAGCGCGGATTTTAAGACCGTGCGCGGATCTTCGATTCGCGCTGGAGGGCCGGTTGTTTTTGAACACGTCTTTACCTCGGGCGTGCCGACTGCGGGCGAGGAGAAATTTCAAATCCTTTTCTACGTCGTGGGCAGCGATAAAAACCCCTTGCAACACGAAAATGAAGTCGTGATTGAGAAATTCCAGTACCTCCCCTGACAGGAGATATGTTGCTGCGGCAGTTGCTTATCATTGTCATTGCCGGGCTTGCTTGTGGTTTCTGGGCCCCGCGGGCGAGTGCCCTCGATCCCGGCCGAACCATGGCTCAATATATGAGCGATCAGTGGGGCATCGATCGAGGATTTCCAGCTGGCTCCGTGACCGCCATTACACAGACCAGAGATGGCTACCTCTGGATTGGGACCGACAAAGGATTGATCCGTTTCGACGGCTCGGTTTTCCGCGAATTCCAGCAGGCTACGCCCACCACCTTCTCTATCGGTGGGGTTCAGGAACTGGTGGTGGATGGGGAAGGTGCCCTGTGGATACTTCTACAGAGCACTAAGGTCTTGCGCTATTACGACGGGAAATTTGAACTCGGCCGCGAGGAAGCAGAGTTCGGAATCACCGCAGCGAGCAGGCAAAGGGACGGAACGATACTTTTATCCTCCCTTGCCTACGGCGCGCTCGAATACCGTGCGGGGAAATATCAAAGTCTCACTCCCACAGCCTATTCGACCATCCCGGCAGAGAGTCAAGCAACCGCTACCAGTGATAACCTTTCCAGCCGCCTCAGTTGGGCGACGGGTGTGGCGACGCACCGCTTCGCCGAACCCAACTCAGCGGTCATCTCGACGGCCCAGACATCAGACGGCGCCACTTGGCTGGGAACACGCGATAAAGGGCTCTTTTCCATGAGCAAGGGGCGAGTTTACCCAAGCGGGATGAAACTACCCGATGTCAAGATCAATTGCCTGCTCCCCGGAGAGAAGGGGGAGTTGTGGATCGGGACGGACAAAGGCATCGCGCGGTGGAACGGAAGCGAAATCACTTTGGAAGGAGTTCCGCCCTCGCTTCTTCATAGCCAGATTCTCAGCTTGATCCGCGACCGTGACTCGAACCTATGGGTTGGCACCGGTAGCGGATTGGTTAGGGTAACCGCTAATGGAGTTTCTGCGAAAGGAGTCAACTCCCCAGAACAGGGGAGGATCACGGCGCTGTTTGAAGATCGCGAAGGAAATCTGTGGATCGGAACTCCACGCGGCATTGAGTGTCTTCGCGACAGCGCATTCGTGACCTATGCGGTCCCTGGCCGGGCCTCCGAAAGTATCGGACCTATCTACATAGACCAGCAAGATCGGCTGTGGTTCGGGCCTATCGAAGGCGGATTGAGCTGGATGCGTAATGGACAGGTAGGCAGCATAAGTACCGATCACCTCAACCAGGACGTGGTCTATTCCATCACCGGGAGCCCGGATGAACTCTGGATAGGCAGGCAGCAAGGTGGACTCACAAACCTCCGCAACATCGGCGGCACGATCAGTGCCAGGACCTACACCGAGCGAGATGGGCTGGCGCAAAACAGTGTCTACACGGTTCATCAAAGTGCTGATGGAACTGTGTGGGCGGGAACCCTTAGCGGCGGCGTCAGCAGGCTCAAAGACGGAAAGATCACAACCTATACCGTGGCCAATGGAATAGCGGCTAACTCGATCGCTTCGATTGCGGATGCTCCCGGCGGCACGATGTGGTTTGCCACCTCAGGCGGCTTGAGCGAACTGGTGAAGGATCACTGGCGAACGTATACAACCAGGGACGGCCTGCCTGCGAATGACGTGAGTTGCATCCTGCGAGATTCCACGGGCATTGTATGGATCGGTACTACGAGCGGGCTCGCATACCTTAAAGCAGATCACGTGTATGCGGGCAGCGCAACGCGCGATTCGTTACGCGAATCAATCCTCGGCATGGCCGAGGATCATCACGGATCGTTGTGGGTCGTTACCTTGAACCATGTGTTAAGGGTCAGCCGGGCAGCGCTTCTGCGTGGGGTTATACGCGATGAAGATATTCGCGAATACGGTCTCCCGGATGGCCTGCACGGAACCGAAGGGGTTAGACGCGATCGGTCGGTAGCTGCAGATCCGCATGGAAACATCTGGCTTTCCATGAATCGAGGACTTTCCGTGGTCGCTCCCAGTCGCGCAGATGGAGAAGCCGTGCCGGCGATCGCGCATGTGGAGAGCGTTTCGGTCGATGGCAATCCTGTTGCCATGGAGCCAGCGGTTCACATACCTCCGTCCCATCGACGCATTTCCATCGATTACACCGGGCTTAGCTTCGCTGTGCCTGATCGTGTTCGTTTCCGGTATCGCATGGATGGTTTTGACCAGAGCTGGAGCGAACCGGTGTCGTCTCGCCGGGCCATCTACACCAATCTCGGACCGGGCACCTACCGGTTTCGTGTGGTAGCGTCCAACAGCTATGGCCTATGGAATGGCTCAGAAGCCGTCGTATCCTTCCGCATCGAGCCGGCATTCTGGCAGTCCTGGTGGTTTCAGCTCTCGTCTATACTTGCTCTTGCATGCGTCACATGGCTCTTGTATCGCCTGCGCATGTATCAGGTCTCAAGGCAGTTTGACATGCGCGTAGAAGAACGCATCGGCGAGCGCACCCGCATTGCGCGCGAACTCCACGACTCATTGTTGCAAGGCTTCCAGGGGCTGCTCTTCCATCTCCAGGCTGCACAAAACATGCTGCCGGAACGGCCGCAGGATGCGAAGCGCGCTCTGGACAGTGTTCTCGACCAGGGTGATCAGGCGCTCGCCGAGGCTCGCAATGCAGTGCAGGATTTGCGCTCCTCAACCACCGTTCATGACGATCTGTCAGAAGCGTTGGCGGTGGTGGCGGAGGAACTCGCTGCGCACAATAGCTCGGTAAAATTTCGTGTCCTGGTGGAGGGCAAGCCGCGTAACCTTGACCCAATTCTGCGCGACGAAGTCTATCGCTTCGCCCGCGAGGCATTGCGCAACGCTTACAGCCATGCTCACGCGCACAATATAGAAGCAGAGATCACGTACGCTGATCTGCGCTTCGTATTGCGCATCCGGGATGATGGCACCGGCATCGATCCAAAAGTACTCTTCTTAGGCAGCCGCGCAGGACATTGGGGGCTACCGGGCATGCGCGAGCGGGCTAAGAACTTTGGCGGCAAAATGGAAGTGTGGAGCGAAGGTGGTGCCGGTACTGAGGTAGAGTTGACCATACCTGCCTTAATTGCCTACGGGGGGCCGTCCTCACCGGGATCTCGCTTCGCAGGCAGAAAGGGGACACCGCGTTCATGAGCATCGATTCCGAGCCAATTCGCGTTCTCTGCGTGGACGATCATCCGCTGCTCCGCGCAGGGGTCGTAATGCTCATCGAGACCCAGCCTGATATGACCATGGTGGGAGAGGCTTCGTCGGGACGTGAGGCCATTGAAATCTTCCGGACCACCCGGCCGAACATCACCCTGATGGACTTACAAATGCCGGATATGAGCGGCATAGACGCGATCATCGCGATTCGCGGCGAGTTCCCCGATGCGCGCATCATCGTGTTAACCACCTATGGCGGCGACGTACTCGCTCACCGCGCACTCAAGGCCGGAGCTCGCGCTTACATATTGAAAGGCATGGTGCGAAAGGATCTTCTGGAGACGATCCGGGCCGTGCACACCGGGCGCAAGCACGTTCAATCTGAGGTCGCCTATGACCTGGCAGACCATGCCGGAGACGACTCCTTAACCGCGCGGGAGGTCGAAGTACTGGCGTTGATTGGCGGCGGTAATTCGAACAAATTTATTGCGGATAAGCTCTCCATTGCGGAACATACGGTCAAAGGACATGTCAAAAGTATCCTTTCCAAACTGGGCGCGAGCGACCGAACCCACGCGGTTATGCTCGGACTGAAACGCGGAATTATTCAACTATAGGCAGCGGTCCCCCCAAAGGGTCGCTCTTTACTCCCTCTCTCTGGTCATTCTTCTTTCAGTAAGCGCAGATACCGTCTAAAGAGAGGTCGTGTCTTGCAGCGTCTATTCTCCACTTTTCCCACCGGGAGGCCGGGAGCAGGTTTGCTCCTGATGCGGTTCGCGGTTGGGACTTCTCTCATTATCGAGAGGATTCCGATGCTTTGGGTCATTCCCCAATCTCTCGGTCTCGAGGTGCGCGTTGCTCTTGTCTGCTTAGGAATCTCGCTGCTCTGTGGCCTGTGGACGCCGGTTATGGCTAGCATCGCAGCCGTTATCGAGCTGCTGATTACTTTTTCGCCCGCGGGTAATAGCGCCACGCATGTCTTGCTGGCAATCCTCAGCATCAGCCTTGCGCTTCTAGGCCCTGGTGCATGGTCCATCGACGCCCACATCTTCGGCAGGAAGCGTATCGATATCAAGGTTGTTTAGGACAGGGGCCGCAGCGCCTTCGTCTGCAAACGGCGATCATTGGTGCACAGAGACAGCAATTTCCTGCAATCTGGTTTATGAGTCCGTGGTTACTCTTTGCTTGCCGGCGGTTCTCTTAGAACAGCGAAAACAGAGCCGGCAAACAAGGAGAAGGGCCATGTTTCATGAGGTGTTCCATTTCGTTCTGATCAACGGAATCCGAGTGGCCTCGGCTATTCTTCCGGCTGCGCCATTGCTTGGTCAGAAGCTGCCTTCGGCACCCACCACCCCACTCATCGCACCATAGGACAATGCGCTGAATGAGGCAGCAGCCGAATTTTCATTGAGCGCGTGTTAGCGGATTCCACCCGTAGCGAGTAGCTGCTCGCCGGTAAGCCAACCCGAATCATCCGACGCGAGGAAGACAGCGATGGGAGCGATGTCACCAACCAGGCCCGTGCGACCCAGCGGCGCCTGAGCGATCAGATCCTTTTCCAAATCAGAACCGATGATGCCGCCGCTGTGCGTGCCTTCGGTCTCGACGACACCAGGATTGATGGTGTTGACGCGGATCTTCTTCGGTCCCAGTTCGCGGGCAAGCACACCGGTGATTGCATCCAGCGCGCCCTTAGTACCGGTATAAACGGTGGAATATGGAGGAGTCACGCGGCTTACGCCCGAGCCGATATTAATAATGCTGCCCCCTTCACCGAGATGCTTGACCGCTGCCTGCGTGGTCAGGATCGCGCCCAGTACGTTGATGTTGAACATCTTGTGAAAGCTCTCCTCGGTGACGCTCTCCAGCGGAGCAAATTCGTACACACCAGAGTTATTGACCAGGATGTCGAGACGGCCATAGTTCTTAATCGCCGCATCGATAATGCCCTGGGCCTCGGCACCCTTGGAAACGTCCCCGCCTACGGCGACCGCCTTACCACCAGCATCGGCGATTTCCTTCACCACCCTGTCAGCGCCCGCCTTGCTGGAAGCGTAGTTCACGACCACGGATGCTCCTTCTGCAGCGAGAGCCTTGGCTATGCCTGCACCGATGCCTTTGGACGCGCCGGTAACAACGGCGACTTTACCTGTTAGCTTGCTCATATTTGTTTCCTTTCGTATTCGACTGTTTGCTGGGAATCTGATGCTGCGAAATAACAAAGCGACGTAAGCCAATTGCGCATCGTTAAGATGGAATGCCAGGCACGCACGATTCATTCGTTCGTAGAACTGGAACTATTGCACAAGTTGGCCGGCGTTTCGCTCACGATTAAACTGAAACCATGGCGCTCCAGTTCACCACTTCGTACGTAGAGGATTCCCTGGCCTTATTCCATCAGCAGAAGCGGCTTGCTGAAGGTGCGATGGAGCAGGTCACCGACGAACAACTCCTGGCCACACTTGATACGGAAACAAACTCCATCGCCATGATCGTCAAGCACCTCTCGGGCAACATGCGCTCCCGCTGGACTGATTTTCTTACCACGGATGGGGAGAAGCCGAACCGTGACCGCGACCGGGAGTTCGTGGATCCGCCGCCCACCCGCAAGGCGCTCATGGATGCCTGGGAAGATGGTTGGGCCCGGCTCTTTCAGGCCCTTGAGCCCCTCTCCGACGCCGACCTCTCGCGCACGGTGACCATCCGCGGAGAAGCACACTCAGTGATGCAGGCCATCAACCGCCAGGTGGCGCACTATTCGCTGCATGTGGGACAGATCGTGATGCTGGGTAAGCATTTCGCACGGGAGCGTTGGCGATCCCTCAGCGTGGCAAGAAATCAGTCTGCGGAGTTCAATCGCCAGGTTGCTCTCGGAGAGCAAAGCCAAAGGTAGGGTTACCAAAGTAAGAGCGGCAATTCTCCTTGTTCCACCTCATCGAATCCCTCCCCCGAAAGAATCGATGAAATGTCTCGCGGAGAATCGCCGCTTGATGACGAGAATAGCTGGTCTGGAAAAATAAGCCATTGCTCTTGAGTAACAGAAGGGTGAATTGTAGTAACTACACCAGGTACTGTTTAGTGGGTCATCGCGTAAACGACGTAGTTCACGCCCAGCCGCATGCCGAGGTCGGAGAACTTCAGGGGATAGGACGGAGTATCTGACCATTCCCAGGAGTCTCCAATGTCCGAATTCAAGGAAATTGCCACCATGACGCGGCCTTTGTCGTCGTAAATGCCCTGCCAGCGCGCGACAATTCCGTCCTTCTTGTATCCCGTTTCCAGGTGCTCCGCGCCGGTAATGCGGTAACGATCGTCGATGTCGAAGACCGTGTGGAAAATCGGGTCGTTATTGGGGATATCAACAATGGGCCGTTCGGGGAAAACCATCTTCATGGTTTTTTCGAAGTAGGCCTGTTCCTCGTGGCCGTGAAAATCGTCCGCCATGAAGAAGCCGCCGCGCAGTAGATAGTCGCGAAGCTTCTTTGCCTGGGCCTCCGTCAGGCCCCACTCCCCTACCTGGACGGCGTAGAGCCAAGGCCAGTTGTAGATTTCATCGCCATCGTCCAGGTTCACCGCCTGCTCCACCGACCGGGCATCCACGCGGGTCAGACGCCTGACCGCCTGCGCGAACGAGCGATCCGCGCGGGGATAGTCCTGCGTCCAAAGCGAGAGCCCTTGCCGCCAGTCGCCAGTATCGAAACGGTAGCCGTCCAACGGTCCCTGGGGATACATCAACCGCGCGAACACCCACTCGGCGGGCCGCTGCCAGTCACGGGGCAAGGGCACGGATTCGCCATATTCGACCGAAGGGTATTCACGAAATGGGCGCTGTGCGTATAGCACCCCTAGCAGGCTTCCGGCGAAAACAAGCGCGCAGCCTGATCGCCACAGAGCCTGCCTGGAAGTCATTTAAGACCGCCGACGAAGGCTCCAAAGAAAAAGATTGAGGCGACCGCCACTGCAACTGCACCCCACCAACCGACCAACAGCACGCCCTTGACCCAGGGCAGCAAGCCGGCGCCCGGCTCGGAATCGTCGTCCTTGGAAGCGGTCCATATCTGCCATTGAAGCGTAATTCGCTCCCAGGCCCACGCCAGCCGGCTGCACTCTTGCTCCGCGAACTCTGGCTCGGCCTCCTCTACCTTCGCGGATGCGCGTTTCTCTTGCTGCTCTGATCCGAGGATCCTCGCCGCCTCGCGCTTACCCAGGCGCCAAGCCAGCGCCACCTCCGCCGAGGGCGCGCGGCGGCCGGGGAACTTTCTCTCGTACTCATCGATTGCCGATTGAATCTCCAGCATGTCCGTTGGTTTGAGAGTCATCGCATTACCGTCCTTCTCTTATGTGACCGGTTCGAGCAATCGAACAGCCCACATCACAATGGTAATAGTCTCCGCGTACCGAAGCGAGCTAAGCGGGAACGAATACGAAGGAGACTTCTGTGATTTTCTGTCGAACTGCACTGAAGTTAGAGCATCTTCTTCAGGCGCACGTCCCGGCCGCAAATCACGAGTGCTCCGAGTCTTTTATTAGAAGCAAATTCCGAGCCTCGGGACGGCCTGCTTTTCCGCCCCGCAGGTTTCTCATGTAACCTTTTGTGGTCCATACGACTGATTCGTTACAGGAGAGAAACCCGTGAGAAGTGGGAAAGTGGCGGCCGTCCTCACGTTCGTTGCAGTTTTCGGATTCAGCCTTATGTTCGGCGTAAGCAATGCGCTCGCCCAGTTTCCGCCCAACCCGCAGTCCGCTGCCTTCACCGGCGCCTGGTGTGCTCAGGGCGACCCGACTAAGCAGGCCTCCATCGCCGATAACGGAGCTTTTCTCACCTTAACCAATGAGAACGGCAATACCTCCACCGGGCAGTACCAGGGGCGGAACGCCATTGTGGCGCCGGGATGGCAATTCGTAACCGGGACGCTCAACCAGGACGGCAGCCAGATTAATTGGTCGAACGGTACGTTCTGGGCACGGTGTGATACCGGGGGAGGAGGCGGCCATCAACGGCTAAACCTGACGGGGACCTGGTATGCCCAAGGGAACCGCGCCCAGTCATGCTCTATCCATCAGCGTGGCAACAGTCTGCAGTTGAACAACGAATCAGGTGACCGTGCCAGCGGCCAGTTCACCGGCAGACGGCAACTGACGACCAACTGGAACGGGACCAGCATCGTGGGAACCGTCACCACCGACGGTAACCGCATCAACTGGGATAACGGAACCTTCTGGACGCGCATTCGCGTCTACTCAGCGCCGAACTAGTGAATCGAAATGAAGACGCTCTAGGCTTTGACCCGCGCCAACTTGGTCACGCGGCCGGACTGATTCCAATCCGACACATAGATGTTGGCATCCTGATCGACAAAACATCCATGAGCCGCACTGAAGTTGACGCGAGCAATATCGCTCGGAAGTAACTTGTAGTTGGCCCACTGTTCATGGTTGGGATTGTCTCCCAGGAAGGCGACAGGCACATTATCTTTGTCGAGAATGGTAACGCGCCCTTCCAACTCCGAGACCACAGCGTAGTCACCCCAAAAACTTATCTGGCAAGGACGACGCATGTGCAGCGTCACATTGCTGACAAACTTGCCATCGAAGTCGTAGTGGGTGAGCCGCCGGTTTTCGCGGTCGCACACCAACAGCAGGGGCTGCCCGTAACGCAAGTCCACAGCCAGCCCGTGGCTGCAGTTGCACAAGCCGTCCGTGCTTCCCTTCCCGGAATAAGCCGCTTTATAGTTGCCGGCCTTGTCGAACTTGAAGATGCGTGAGTCTCCATATCCATTGGCAATGTAGATGGAGCCATCCGGTCCCGGCACGGCCGCGGTCAGGCGCCATTCATTGGGCGTGTGAAACCCCGCCTCAGGAGGAGCCGTGATCTTCTGCACCACGGTTCCATCGGTCTTCATCTTGATGAAGAGCCAGTTCTCTTTGGGCGTACCCTTCTGCACTGTGGCGTAAAAATACTCTTCACCATTCTCATCGGCGTAAACCAGCGAATGCACCTCTGGATAGTCATTGGCGATGGTCTTCACCAGCTTGCCGTCGCGGTCATACACCAGCACGCCGGTGGCGCTCTGCGTGCTGACATAAAGACGTCCGGCTTTGTCGGTGGCAATGCCGCCGTGGGTCCCGCCGAAGGCTTCTCCTGAGGGCAATTGTCCCCAGCTTGAAACCACGTGATAGGTCCATTCTCCATTTCCGGTCTGCAGCTGTGATGAGTCCAAAGGACGCTCCTCTGATGATGTGGTTGTATTCGCGTTCGCTTGCGAGCCCAGCAGGCTGCCCAGCGCGGCTACAGATGTGATGGCACAAAAATCACGACGCTTCATGGTTCTTTCCTCGCAGTGGACTGGCCGTCTGCCACCGTCAATGCAGGCTGGGCCGGCGTGTTGTAGAGATAAAAGTGACGAAGATTTTTCATCGACGAGAGTGGAGCAACCGCTGCCTTCGTCACCTGGGTCCCACTCAGGTTGAGGTAGCGTAGCTGCGGCAGTTGCGTCAGCTTCGCCAATCCCGCTCCAGTAACAGCGGTTCCTTCCAGATGAATCGCGCGCAATTGACTGAACTTCGCCAGCGTAGCAAAGCAGGCATCGGTCACTGATGTGCGTCCTAGTTCGACCTCTACGATATAAGGCGCAAATTTCTCCAGGCCCGCCAGCTGCGCATCGCCAAATTTCGTTCCGGCATCGACGGTATTCAAAATAAGACCATCTCTCAGGTTCTTTGACACCGGCACAAGTGTAACTCCGGCAGCCTTCGCCGCCTGCGAGATTTGCGGCATCATTCCACTGTAGTCCGGCACCGGCGGTGGAGGTGGTTCCTCCTCGCGCACGGAGATGCCGGCAAGCGTCTTTAGTTCAGGCGACGCCCCCTGAGCGATCCAGGCCTTGATCCACGCAATTTCCTCCGCCTTCAACGGGGGCTTGCCTTCCGAGGGCATGAACTTCTTATCGTCCGGTGGGAGCGTGATGCGCTTGAACAAAGTGCTTCTTGACGGGTCACCTGGGATGACGACCGCGCCATCCTCTCCGCCCCTCATCAGGCGGTCGTAGGAGTCAAGCCGCAGATTTGCTTTGACCTTCCCCTCGCCGTGGCAGGCAACGCAGTTGGCATCGAATATGGGGTAGATATGCTTGGCGTAAAACGAGTCGGGATAAGCGAATGTCTTGGCCTGCACCGTGCCCAAACGCTTCAGCGGTCCAGGTAGATACTCAGTCAGATAGTTATTTCCATGGGTAAGCGAACCACCCTGGTGAGCCGTCCATGCCAGCAGAAGCAACACGCAAGCCAGCATCCACGGATAAATACCACGCAAGCTGCCGGATGCCTCGCGAAGCAACACGCAGCCCAATACAGCGATCGTCAGCGCGATGCCGCCCCACATGTGGCGCGCGACGCCCGCACCGGCATCCCCGCTGCCGTAAGCGAGCAGGTAACCCAGGGTCAATGCCAGCAGGCAACTGAAAACGCTCAACGACAAAACGAAAGACGCTGCTTCCAGCAAGGCCGGGCGAACTCTTCCTGCAATCTCAAGCACGGGAACAAGCAGGATCAAGCCGATGGGAAGATGCACAACCAGGGGATGGAATCGCCCCAGGAACTGCTGCCAGTCGGCGTGCGTTTTTCCATCCAACCGGACGATCAAAGGCAGCAGCACCAACAAGACGCTGGCCAGCAGCGACGCAACCCAGACCGGCTTGATCGCCCGGCCGTTCGAAAGAACCTTACTAAGTCGCAATGCCGAGGCCTTTATTCATTACGCGAGCAGACCGTTGACCACGGCGGCAGGAGTCGTGCCGGTCAACTTCTGATCTAATCCCTGAAATTTATACGTAAGCTTGTTGTGGTCGATGCCCAGGCAATGCAGGATGGTGGCATTGAAGTCCCGGACCGGTACCGGATCTTTCACCACGTTGTAGCTGTATTCATCGGTCTCGCCAAAGGTGATTCCCGGCCTCACACCTCCGCCGGCCATCCAGGTGGTAAAGCAGCGAGGATGGTGGTCGCGGCCATAGTTATCCGGCGATAGCCCGCCCTGGCTATAAACAGTGCGTCCAAATTCCCCGCCCCAGATCACGAGCGTATCGTCCAGCAGACCACGTTGCTTAAGATCGGTGATCAGCGCGTAGGCCGGGCGGTCGGTTTCCTGGCACAGAACGGGCAGTATGCCGGTGACATTCGCGTGCACATCCCACCCGCGTTTATAGATCTGGGTATAGCGCACCCCACGCTCCGCCATGCGACGCGCCATGAGGCAATTGTAGGCAAAGGTGCCTGGTTCCTTGGCGTCAGGACCGTAGAGATCCCAGGTGGACTGCGGCTCTTTGCTCATATCAGTGAGCTCGGGCACGGAGGTCTGCATCCGGTACGCCATTTCGTATTGGGAGATACGCGAATTGGTTTCCGGATCTCCCAGCTCCTGGTAGGTTTGGCGATTGATCTCGTTCACCGCATCGAGCATCTTGCGCCGCACGTCGCTATTCACTCCCTTGGGGTCGCTCAAGTACAAAACAGGATCGCCCGCGGAACGCAATCCGACGCCCGCGTACTCCGAAGAAAGAAAGCCGCTGCTCCACAAGCGTGAAGATACCGGCTGATTATTCTCCTTTGGATTCAGCTTGCTCAGCAGCACCATGAAGGTGGGCAGGTTGTCATTCATGCTGCCCAGCCCGTAGGAAAGCCAGGCTCCGAGACACGGTTTGCCCGCGTTCATGTTTCCAGTATTCAGAAGCATGATCGCCGGTTCGTGATTGATGGCATCGGTGTTGGTGGACTTGATGATGGTAAGGTCATCCACCATGCGAGCCGTATAGGGCATCAGATCGCTCACCCACGTGCCTGTCTTGCCGTACTGCTTGAATGCCCAGTGGGAAGGCGCTATAGGAAAGCGCGCCTGGCCCGCCGTCATGCCAGTGAGCTGCTGCGCCCCGCGGACGGAGTCGGGAATGTCTTTGTCGTAGAGCTGAGCCAGGTTCGGCTTGTAATCCAACAGGTCCATCTGCGGTGGGCCGCCGGACATGAATAGATAAATGGCTCGCTTGGCCTTGGGAGCAAAATTGGGCAGCCTTAGGCTTTGCGGAGAAGGCGGGACAGAGACATCGGCTGCACGCGCATCGCCGGTAAGAACCCGGTCACCGAACAGGCTGGCCAGCGCTGCCCATCCAAGCACCTTCCCCGCCTTGCCCAAGAAGTGGCGGCGTGTCTCGAGTTCGGCCCATTCGGACTTCATCCCTTCCGTAATGGGAAGGTCCATGATCGTTGGGCCGTTATCAGGATCGGTGCACAGCGGATGTTGCTTCACCTTGTTTCTCCTATTTATTCAAAGTCTCATCGAGGTTCAGTACCTCGCTTACCACCATGGTCCATGCTGCGAGCTCAGGCGGAGGAATTGCGGGGTCGCGAGGCTTTTCGCCAACCGCAACCAGATCGCGGGCTGCGGCGGGATCGGCCGTGTAGTGCTGCTCCATTTGGCTCAGAGATTGTTGCAATACCGATTCCATCTGCGGCGATGGGTCGTGGGAAAGCACCAGGTCGCTGAGATACTTGATCCGCTGCTCCGGCTGCTTACCACCCTGCTCAATGAGGCGTTGCGCCAGCGCACGCGACGCTTCCACCCATTGCGGATCATCCATGGTTACCAATGCCTGCAGCGGCGTGTCGGTCCGCTGCCTCCGGGTACAGGCCGTGTCGCGCGTGGGGGCGTCGAAGGCGTCCATATCCGGCGGCATCGCCATGCGCTTCCAATAAGTGTAGAGGCTGCGGCGGTAGAGGGCGTCGCCATGGTCCTGTTTGTAATGTGTCGTGTCGCTGGTGGGGTAGCCAACCGACTCCCACACATTCTCGGGTTGATACGGCTTCACGCTCGGACCGCCGATCTTGTTGACCAGTAATCCGCTGGACTCGAGAGCGATGTCGCGAAGCATCTCCGCATCCATGCGGAAGCGCGGCCCATGAGCCAGAAGAAGGTTCTTGGGATCGCGGGCCAACTGGTCGGGGTATGATTTCGGACTCTGACGGTAGGTAGCGGACATCACCATGAGCTTGTACATATGCTTCATGTCCCATCCGCTCTCGCGAAATTCCACGGCCAGCCAGTCGAGCAGCTCCGGATGCGAGGGGCGCTGGCCCATAATGCCGAAGTCCTCTGTGGTCTCGACCAGGCCGGCGCCGAAAAGCTCATTCCACATGCGATTGACCGTCACCCGCGCGGTCAAAGGATTCTCCGGACTTACCGTCCAATCCGCGAGCGCCAGACGATTGTGCGGCATTCCGGCAGGCAGCGGCGGCAGGAAATGCGGCGTATTGGCCTCCACTCTCTCTTTGCGCGCGGTGTAGATGCCGCGGGTCAGAACATCCGCATAGGCAAGCGAAGGCCGTTCCACGGCTACAAGCGATACATCGCCGTCCTTGGAAAGCTTATCCAGTTCGGCATCCATTTGTGCCAGCTGAGTGCGGATGGTCTTGGACTGCTCATCGACGTCGGTGAAATAGAACTCGCTCACCGCATGCCATTGATCCGGATCCCACTGGTTTGCGGGCTTGCTGGTAATTTCCGCAACGTAGTCTTCAAAGGGAAGTCTCTTCGCTTCGTCTGCGTTCAATGCCCGCGCATACACCCGGAAATCCTGATAACGCGTGTCGCGGGCCGGTTGCTCATCCGGTGATTCCCTGCCCAGTTGCAGGGGCGCCGTGGTGCGGATGCTATTACGGCGCAATCGTGTCGGAGACGGTTTTTGTGGCAACCGGTGCTCCATTGACGTAGATCTTGACCCCCGCCGCCCTGCCTGATCCGTCATAAGTAAAGAAGAGGTGGTCCCAGTGACCATCCGTCGGTAGAGGCGTGACGGTCGCGACCTTGATGCCCCGCATCGGCGTTCGATCCTTGGGCGTGACCACCTTCGGGGCTTCGGCCTTGGCAACTTCCTTCTTTGCGCCTTTGGCGCCCTTTTTAGGCTTATCAGGAATCGGTTCTTCCTTCGGCGCCTGGTCAGCCAAAATGACGCTGATGATGCCCTTCTCCGTCGTCAGCTCCCAGCCGCGATTATGCTGCGTCGCATCCATCTTCGAAACCAACACACCCGACACGCTCGACGAAGTGAAATTGGGAGCGGAACGCAGCATGAACCAACCGCCGCTGGAAAACGGCTGGTTCCATTCAAAGTCTCCGGTCTGCCCCAGGACGACCCGCGTGCTGGTGTCCATGCGGAAATCCGGCCACAGCCAGGTTGTCTCTCCCCATTGCGGTTTGAATTTGCCGATGGGAAAACTCTTCGGGTTGGCATTGGGGGCACTGTTGTTCAGCACTTCGCCGCCGCCTTCATCCAGCCGCAAGCGAAGCCGCAACTCTTCGGTCGAAACCGGCTGCGCCGGGTTCTGTTTCGAAACCAGCCAATGCTCAACCAAATTACGTTCTTGTAAGCGCGAGGCATCCAATTGGCGGAGAAGTTCTGCTCGCTTCGCCATCAGCTGGTTGTACGCTTCCACATTCTGCGGCTTTGGAATGTGGACGACCGGCGCCCAATTCGGCTTATCGCCATTGAACGGCTGTTCATCGATATTGTTGAAGAAGGCGCTGAGCTGGTAAAAATCTTTCTGCGTCGTGGGATCGTACTTGTGATCGTGGCAGACCGCGCAACCCACTGTCAGGCCCATGAACGTTGCCCCGAAGGCCTCTGTCCGCTCCCTCGCGATGTTGACTCTCAGCTCTTCGGGAATGGTTCCGCCTTCATTGCTGCTCACCCCGGAACGGACATATCCACTGGCGACGACCTGGTCGAGGCTGCGCGGAGGCAGCAGGTCTCCGGCAATTTGCTCCTTGGCAAACTGATCGAAGGGCTTGTTGGTGTTGAACGCTTTAATCAGATAGTCGCGGTACGCCCAAATGTAACGGCTGTTGTCGTAATGCAATCCATACGTATCGGCATAGCGCGCATAGTCAAGCCAATAACGCGCCCGCTGTTCGCCAAAAGCCGGACTGGCGAGCAGGCGGTCGACTAGATGTTCGTAGGCCTGCGGCGAATTGTCTGCGACAAAAGCATTGACTTCTTCAGGCGTGGGCAGCAAACCGGTCAGGTCGAGAGTCACGCGGCGGATGAGGGTGTGCTTATCCGCCTCGGGAGAGGGATGCAACCCTTCCTTATTGATGCGGCGCAGAACGAAGGCGTCGATCGGATTTTGAGCCCAGCCCGCTACCTTCACTTGAGGCACGGCCGCGCGTACCGGCTTTTCAAACGCCCAATGGGGCCGGTAGTGCGCGCCTTCCGCCACCCATTGTTTAAGGATGGCAATTTCCTGGGGTTTCATTGGCTTTGCTTCGCCCAGCGAAGTCTGCGGCATAAGGTAGTGCGGATCCTTGGATTCAATCCTTCGGATCAATTCGCTTTTTTCGGGATGGCCGGGCACAATGGCATCCGGCTTCCCCGGGCGCTTCTTGAAGGCGGACTCTTCCAGGTCGAGCCGAAGGTTGGCCTTGCGCATCTCCGGGTCCGGACCGTGGCAGCTAAAACAGTTGCTGGCCAGGATCGGCTGGACATCCTGGTTAAAGTCAAGATGCTGCTGCGCTGAAGCGGAGCCGGAGGGCTTGCTGTTGCAACCCGCAGTGGTGGCAAGCAAGGCCGTGCCCATTACCAATGAGCCAGCCCAACGGAAAAACGTCGGCTTTAACGAGGCTATGTTCCGGGCCAAGCGGCAGATACTCCCCAACAAAAGGTCGGACCTTTAACGCTAGTCTCCGCTGCTAACGACTGTCAACGCGGAACCCCAAGCCTATATCGAGGTCCCTTCGGATGCCGCCGTAGACTGTTGATATTGCTTGGCTTCCAGGATCGCCGAGAAAGAATAAAGAACCTCGCGTCGAAAGAAACCCTCCGGATATGCGGCCCAGCCCGCCAAACCAACGTCTTTGGATAGGGCGGGCGACGACCGCAAGAACGCGGGTATAACATCAAAAGCACTCTTTCGGCACGAGGGTTGAACTATGGTCAATCGACGTGAGTTTCTCGATGCACTTGCAGTAGGGGCGGCGGGGCTGGCCATCCGGGCCAACGCCAAGAGCTATGGTCAGATTCTCGGCTCCAACAGTCGCCTGAACTTCGCCGTCATTGGCCTCAACAGTCGCGGCTATGCACACCTGTCGGCGCTGAAGGCGAATGAGAAGGCGGCCTGCATCACTCATGTGTGCGATGTAGACAGCAATATCCTCAATAAATTCGCTGCCAGTACGCTGAAGGCGATGGGATCAGCGCCCACGGCGGAGAAGGATTTTCGCAAGATTCTCGACCAGAAGGACGTGGACGCCATCAGCATTGCCTCCCCTGACCACTGGCATACTCCGATGGCCATCTCCGGACTGCAGGCGGGTAAGCATGTCTATGTAGAAAAGCCCTGCAGCCACAACCCCGCCGAGGGGGCTCTGCTGGTAGAGGCGCAAAAGAAATACGGCAAGTTGGTGCAAATGGGCACCCAACAGCGCTCGTCGCCCCACACCATCGAGGTCGTCGAAAAGATTCACAACGGCCTGATTGGCCGGGCCTACTATGCCAAGGCCTGGTACAGCAATACCCGAAAGTCGATTGGGTACGGCAAGCCGGCGCCCATACCGCCCCAGCTGGATTGGGATCTGTGGCAGGGCCCGGCACCGCGCAGACCCTATACCGACAACGTGCAGCCTTATAACTGGCACTGGTTCAGAATCTATGGCACCGGCGAGGCGCTCAATAATGGAACCCACGAAGTCGATGTCTGCCGCTGGGCCCTCGATGTCGACTACCCGCAACGGGTCACTTCGACCGGAGGAAGATACCAGTTCAAAGATGATTGGCAGTTTTACGACACCCTGGTGACCAGCTTCGATTACCAGGACAAGATGATTTCGTGGGAGGGTAAGAGCTGCCAGGGCATGCAGTTTTACAATCGCGACCGCGGCGCAGCGATTATGGGCACCACGGGGACGGTGGTGATGGATCGCGATGGCTACGAGATTTACGATCTCAAGGGTAAGCAGACGAGCGAATTCAAGACCGGGAATAAGACCTCGTCGTATGATCTGCTCGGCGCCGATTCGATGACCGATGCCCATTTCGCAAACTTCATCGCCGGCATCCGCACGGGAGAAAAGCTGAACGCTCCGATTGCTGTTGGAAACGTCTCCGTGACCATATTGCAGCTCTCGAATATCGCCTGGGAAGTCAATCGCGAATTACAGCTCGACGAGAAAGACGGAAAGATCAAGGGCGATTCCGAGGCCATGAAATTGTGGGGCCGGGAGTATGAGAAGGGCTGGGCTCCGCACATTTAAGGCAGTTTCGCAATTAATGTGGCCTGATGAAGAGCGCGAGGTGTGGTTTTCCTTGAGAGAAAACCACGACAAAGCCAATCGCTTCGGTCTAGATCAATTGCGAAACTGCCAGAGGGCCGATTCACTTATGAAAAGTCGTTCTGTCCCGTCGTAGTTTTGTTGGCTCCGGCGCACTCGCCGCGGCTGCGTATGCAACCTCGAGCGTTATGCCGTTCGCAGCGCAGGCTGCACCCACCGCGGGGTCCACTGAGCACGCATCGCCCGTCAATTTGGGGTTGTGCAGCTATACGTTTCGCAATTTTGATCGCGCACAATTGATCGGCTTTATGAAGCAGCTCAACGTGCTTGCGCTGAATGCGAAGGACGTCAAAGACCATCTCCCAATGGATCCGGCGGAGGAGACGAAGGCGCTCGACGACTACCATGCCGCGGGTATTCAACTGCATGCCGTCGGGACGGTTTACTTTCCTAAAGACGAAGATGACGACATCCGCAGCAAGTTCGAATATGCCAAGCGAGCGGGTGTCTCGGTAATCGTCGCTGGAGACCCGGCCCCGGGCACACTTCCTCGTATCGAGAAATTTGTGAAAGAGTACGACATACGGGTCGCGATCCACAATCACGGGCCGGAAGATAAGTTGTGGCATTCGCCGTTAGACGTGTTGAAGGCTGTGAGCAATATGGATCCGCGCATGGGATGCTGCATCGACATAGGGCACACGGTGCGGGCCGGCACCGATGTGGTGGAAGCAATCAAGCAGGTGGGCCCCCGGCTGTTCAACATGCACACCAAGGACCTTACTGATTTCACAGCCAAGGAAAGCCAGGTTGCTGTCGGCGACGGCGCGATGCCCATGCGGCGCATCTTTGAAACCCTCATCGCGATGAAGTACAAAGGCTTTGTCGACCTGGAGTACGAGGTCCACGGGGACGATCCGATGCCCGGCGTTATCGCCAGCTTCGCGTATATGCGAGGAGTGCTGGCGGGCATGGGTTATGCAAGATGAGTCTCTTCTAAACTAGTTTTTTTATCCGACGATTGAAGAGCGCTCGCTAAAAACAAATCTATTCGGCTTATCGGACGAGTCCCCTGTGTCATAGCAGGGACGGCTGCGAGTGAGTCTTGTCCAAATTGGCCTTTCCAGCATTACTTCATTGGTCAGCCATTTATAAAATTCGATATTTTTCGGTCCTTTTGAGGATTGGCAGCTCAGCGGGGGCGGACAAAGGGGTTCTTTATGGGTAAAGGGACTCCCAGGTCTGGAACAGAATTGAACAGGGGGATATAAGTCGGTGGCGGTGCTTCCGAAGGGGTAAAGCGGTTGGCAACCGTGGACTGGCTGGCGCCAGGGTTTAGGGGCACCTCTTCCGCCGAACCAGAAGCGAGGTCGGGCGCGCCGGGGCTGGCGGGACGTGCAGATGCTTCTTCTTGCGGGGCCGGGGTTGGCTCCGGGTCGGTGGTTGGAGCCTCATGCCGGCGAAACCCCGCTGAAGTATGGATTTGCGAGCTGGACGCAGGGGTGGATTTCTGCGAAGAGATGGCGCGACGGTCGGGAATGAAGTTTTGCATGGAGACAATCATGGAGAGGGCCTTGACCTGTCCGGTGATGCTGCCTCGGGTCATTTCGGGGCCGAGGTCGGCGATTTCCCAGAGGCGGGCCAGTACTCGTTCGCGGTCCAGGTTCAGCCGGTGTTGTCCGTCCGCCTCTTGCTGGACGAGTTGTTGCTGGACGGCGGCGCGGTGCTCGAGCATGTAGTCGCGGACGAGAGGTTTGGATTTGGTGTAGGCGGCGGAGTCGGGGTTGAGGCCGACGGCTTCGGCGGCTTGACGGTCGGTCATGCCGCCTGAGAGAACCAGGCGGGCGAAGGCCATTTCTTGATCGGTGATGGGGTCGCTTACTTTATTTTTGGGCATAGATGGCTCCTGAAATGTGAGAGAGGCCAGGGCCACACATCTCTAGCGCGCCTGGCTCTTGGTTATCAGGGGATAACTACGACGCTATAGCGTCCCGCAATTGCCGTCCATGGTCCCACGGCAAAAACATGTGGATGGCGGGGTAGTTATCTCGTAGTTACTAGGCTTCCTTGTTACGGATGATGGCCAGTCAGCACTCATGTGCGGTCCAGCTTCACCCAGGACTGACCCCGGATTTCCTGCACGCTGCTCTAGACAGGTCCGCGTATGCGGCTTTCTTTACGGAAAGCCGCACGAGGCTCCTTGGTTCCACCAAACTGCACAGGAAATCCGGGTCCGTCCTGGGGGATCTTCAGCCGTCCCCTTCGACAAGCTCAGGGCAGGCTCTTCGGGACTGGTCCTTCACTCTCAATTAAACCCAGGACTGCGTCCTGGGCTACTTCCTCGGCCAATCTTGTCCAAAATTAGCTTTGTCGACTATATCCATCTACCTCGCATGGATGGAGGTGGATGGACATAGTTGCCACGGCAGCAACCAACTCGAATCTCGGTTGCACACGGTCGCTTGGACCTATTCAGCAAAATACGAGGTCCAGAAGGCCGTTGCTCCGCTAATTTGGACAGCTCTGACTTCAGCCGTCCCCGTTCGGCAAGCTCATGGCAGGCTCTGCGGGACTGGTTCCCATAACAGCTGCAGTCGAGTTCGTTTCAGCTTGCGTGGGGTCAAGGGCGAACTGCAGGTCCCTCCCTTGCGCTACCCTGGATTTCCTGTCCAGGATTCGTGGTGTCGACAAATCCCGTGCGGCTTTCTCTACGAAAGCCGAGACGTGGCCGCTCACTGGCGCCGGTAGGAGGTAGATCACGGAGTTGCCGCTGCGGGATGACAAAGTTGAGGGTCGGTGGCGCATGGTCGCTTAACATGTTCAGCGAGATAGAAGGTACAGAAGGCCGATGCTCGGCTAATTTGGACAAGCTCTGACTTTCGGCCGTCCCCGTTCGACAAGCTCAGGGCAGGCTCTGCGGGACTGGTTCTCATAACCTCTGACAGTCGATTCGTTTTCCGCTTGCGTGCGGTCCAAGTGAAACTGCAGGTCCCTCCCTTACGCTCCCCGGATTTCCTGTCCAGCTCAGTGGCATTGGCGAATTTCGTGCGGCTTGGACGGCATCATCAAAGGCCAAGAGAACCCTCACTTGAGCGTCCGGACTTTCTCCGGAGTCTTTTATAGTTACCTCTGAAAGACACTTTGCGCGCACAAGAGAGGCTTGAAATGGTCGAGCTCGCTCAGGATCTCCGCATCGCCCTCCGACAACTAGGTCGCGCTCCCGGTTTTACCGCGACCGCTATCTTGACCCTGGCGCTGGGAATCGGCGCCAACACCGCAATCTTCAGCGCCTTGAACGCCACGCTGCTGAAAATGCTTCCCGTCCGCGATCCGCAGGAGCTCTATACCGTTCTGCTGATAGACGGCGGCACGCAGCCCCCGAACACTCAGGGCACAGGCTATGGCAATACCTCCTTTTCCTATCCGGTTTTCCAGGCACTGCGGCAAAACACGAATGTTTTAACCGACCTGATTGCGCACATTCCGCTCGGCTACGGCAAGGTTCCGGTTCGCCTGGGCGACACGCCCACGGAGAAGGCCGGAGAGGAAGTCAGCGGAAACTACTTCTCTGGTTTGGGAGTTCCGATGGCGCTGGGGAGAGGCTTGAGTGAAGCGGAGGAGAGCCAGCATAGCCCGGTCACCGTGATCAGCTACCGTTTCTGGCAGGAAGCGTTCGCACAAGACCCGGCAGCCCTCGGCAAGACAATGTATGTCAAGGGCGTGCCATTCACGATCGTCGGCGTCACCGCGCCTTCGTTCCTTGGAGTCAGCTACAGCGGGGCCATGGATTTTTGGATTCCCCTGCAAACCCGTCCGGAACTCAACGCCTGGGGAGAGCCTGCTTCCGATAATGCGCGGCTAGGATCGCCGAGATGGTGGGATATACCCATGCTGGCGCGACTACGTCCCGGTATTCCGCCGAGTCAGGCGCAACGGATCTTACAGCCCACCTTCTGGCAGGCTGCGAGCGAGGGTATTGGCACGTTGGATCCCAAGCGCTGGCCCGCTCATCTCGGCTTTGACCCTGTCCGTGGAATTCCCGGCGCTGCCGACCACTATCGAGCGTCGCTCGAAATTATGATGGCCCTGGTCGGGCTAGTCCTGCTGATCGCATGCACCAACGTGGCGCTGCTGGTCACAGCCAGGAACAGCGTTCGCCAACGTGAGTTCGCGGTGCGCATGGCGGTAGGTGCGCGAGCCTCGCGCATCTTCCGGCAACTGCTTACCGAAAGTGTGTTGCTGGTAAGCGCGGGGAGTTTGTTGGGTTGGGCGCTGGCCGTGGGAGCAACGCGGGTTTTGGCAGCATGGGCCCGGATCGATGCCGGTCTTTCGCCAGACTGGCATGTGCTTTTCTTTACCATCGCCGTCGCGTCGTTGTCGGCTCTCGCCTTCTCGCTTGTTCCCTTGCGCGCCACCATGCGCATCGCCATCGAACAGGAACTGAAGAGCAACAGCCAGAGCATGAGCCAAAGCCGCGGCCGGGTTCGAGGCGGCAACGCGGCCATGGCGCTGCAAATCGCCATGTGCCTCGCACTGCTGGCGGCCTCGTCGCTTACCGTACGCAGCCTTTTGAACTACGAGCGGCAGGACCTCGGCATGCAGGCGCAAAGCCTATTGGTGTTCGACGTCACCCCGCAGAATATTTCCAGCGATGCGCAGGCAGTCCTCTTCTATCGCCGTCTGCTCGACCGCATGCAAGCGATTCCCGGCGTGCAGGCCGCATCGCTGGTCCGCAGCAGGCCTGGCTTGGGTTGGTCAAGCACTCAAGGCTTCACGCTGGACGGAGTGGAGCCGCGCGACACATCCGGCTCTCGTATGGAAACCCACTACAACGATGTGAGCCCCGGATTCTTTCAGACCATGGGCATTTCCGCTGCTGCAAGGCCGAGGCTTTAGCGACGCTGATACAGCGGACAGGCCTGGTGTTGTGGTGGTGAATGAGGAGTTCGTTAGGCGCTTCCTCAAGAACGGAGCTTTAGGACACCGCATCGATGATCATCCAGGCTCAGAGATCGTAGGCGTGGTAAAGGACAGTAAATACGCCCGAGTGGATCAAGAGCCGGTGCCGATGGTCTTCTATGCACTCGCTCAGCGTGGCATGACGGGAGAGCTCACGGTCGAGGTGCGCACCGCAGGTTCCCCGACAGCACTGCTGCCGGCGATCGAACGCGCCGCGCGCGAGTTGGACCCCAACATGCCGCTGCAAAAGCCATTGACCCAAGCGGCGCAGTTTGAAGAGTCATACCTCACGCCTCGCCTGTTTTCACGACTGGCAGTCGGCTTTGGCCTGCTGGCCGCGTTCCTGGTGGCTACCGGCATCTATGGAACGCTCGCCTATCGCGTCCAGCGAAGGAGAGGAGAGATCGGCGTGCGTATGGCCGTGGGAGCCACGCGAGCGACGGTACTGGGAATGGTTCTGCGCGAGAGTCTGTGGATAGCGCTGGCCGGTTTTGTCGTCGGATTGCCCCTGTGCTTTGCTGTCTCGCGCCTGCTGCGCACGCAAGTCTATGGGCTTAACGCTCTCGACCCAGTTAGCTTCCTCGCGGCAATGGCGCTCACTCTTGGCTGTCGTTCTCGGTGCAGCGCTACTGCCGGCAAGGAGAGCAGCCTCCGTAAATCCGACAGAGGCATTACGGGCGGAGTGAGCAGTTGCATGTACGCAGCGAGCATGCGCGGTATTGGACTGTAGCCACGAACGTGCGGATAAAACTGCAAGCAATGCAGATACCAGATCGCCAGAGACCGAACCAAGTGGCTGCTTCTGAGCTTTGCGTTTTTGGCGACAGTCATCAATTACCTCGACCGGCAGACCTTGTCGGTGATGGCGCCCGTGCTGCTGGAAGAATTTCACATCTCTGCGCAACGCTATTCCTACATCGTTTCCGCGTTCATGCTTGCGTACACGGTGGCGAATGGCATCTCCGGCCGGCTGCTGGACCGCCTGGGAACCAAGACCGGTTATGCACTGCACCATTGCCTGGTGGTCGGCTGCAGAGATGCTCTGTGCACTCTCCGCCGGAGCTCTCAGCCTGGGCATCTTCCGCTTTCTGCTCGGCATGGGAGAGGCGGGCAACTATCCAGCTGGAGTGAAGCTGGTGGCGGAGTGGTTTCCCGCGGAAGAGCGCTCGCTCGCTTCGGGTATCTTCAACAGCGGCTCATCGGTGGGAGCGATTCTCGCCCCTCCCTTGCTGGCATGGATCCTGCTGAGCGCCGGGTGGAGAACAGCGTTTCTTTCCGTGGGTCTGCTCGGCTTCATCTGGCTGGCGGCGTGGATCCGCTTTTACCCGGGACTGAAAGCTGTGGGTCAACGGGATGCAACAGACCGTCTCCCGCTTAAGACTCTATTGCGATCCAAATTTCTCTGGCAGTTCACTCTATCCAAAGTCTTCAGCGATCCTGCCTGGTACTTTTATATTTTCTGGGTCCCGCAATACCTGAAGGTTGTCCACGGTTTCTCCATGAAGCGGATTGGCGAGACGGCCTGGATACCCTTCCTCACCGCCGCCCTCGGCAACGTGGCGGGAGGCCTCGTGTTCACCGCGTTGCTGCGCTTAGGTCGAACAACAGCCACCACACGCCGCGTTGCCATTCTTATCTTTTCTCTGCTGATGACGTCTGCTGTCTTCGTGGGCGAAAGCAAAGGCGCTGCCGGCTGCATCGCGCTGATATCGGTGGCGACCTTTGGTTACACCGGCGCACTCGCGAACCTGCTCGCCGTTCCCGGAGATGTATTTCCCAAAGGAGCGGTGGCCTCCATCTGGGGCTTCGCCAGCATGGGCGCAGGCTTTGGAGGCATGATCTTCAGCCTGGTGACTGGTTGGCTGGTGCAGCGATACTCCTTTCAGCCAACGTTCGTACTATTCGGAATCATTCCGTTGATCTCCGCATGGCTGGTATGGACGCTGCCCAAAACCGAAGAGCTCGCACCGGCATTGTCTTAGACAATGCGCATGGTCATTCCTCCGTCGATGACCATGTTCTCGCCGGTGATGAAGTCATTTTCAACCACGCTGGTGATCAACTCAGCCACATCTTCCGGCTTGCCTTCTTTGTGTAATGGAATGCGATTCTCGATATTGTTCTTTGCTTGTTCAGGCGAAAGAGCATCATGAAAAGGAGTGCGAATGACACCCGGAGAAATGCAGTTGACACGAATGCGCTGCTCGGCAAGTTCGCGGGCCAGCACGCGGGCGAATTGTGGCAACGCGCCTTTCACCACTCCGTAAGCCGCAGCGCCCAGGCAACCGCGGAGGCCGGCGGCCGATCCCAGCAGGATGATCGCTCCCCCGCCCTGCTGCGCCATGTGCGGCGCGGCAGCCCGGGTAAGGTGAAAGATGGAGTGAACGTGAACCGCGAAGGCGTTCATCCAGCTCTCATCCGTCACTGAATAAATACTTCCCGGCACAGGCCCACCGGCCGAGTGCACGAGCACATCGAGGCGGCCAAGGTCTTTCACTACCTGCTCGACACTTTTACGGCAAGCCTCAGGATCAGCGACGTCTGCTTCGAGTGACCGCGCCGTCGTGCCGTGGCTCTCGACAGCAGAGAGGAGATCCTCTGGGATCGGCGCGGCCCTTCTGGCAACGATGGCGATGTGAGCGCCTTTCCGTGCAAGGGTGAGCGCAGTGGCGGCCCCAATACCGCTGGTACCCCCGGTGACGAGACAAACCTTTCCTTGCAAATCCATGCGAGCCTTTTTCTAATAGTAGCTACTGAAACGTCGGCAGACACCTGCATCTCAGGTACAGAAGCGTGGGCGGGTAATTTCGCGACAAATAAAATTACCTCGGCAACATCTTCGGCCTGCAAAGCCTTCGCCAGCACTTCGGGGGATGGCTTCACCGGCCTCTTGTCCAGCAATTCCGTATTGATGAGACCAGGACAGATGGCGCATGTTCTGAATGCCGTTCTGCTTCTCTTCCATGCGAATCGCATGGGCCAGTGCGACCACTCCGCGCTTGGAGGCTTGATACGCAGCGCCGGAGACGTCCGCCAGTAATCCGCTGATCGACGAGATGTAGATCAGATGGCCGGCGCCCGCCTTGCGCATGGAGGGCAAAATCGCATGCGTAGCGTAGAAAGCTCCATTGAGATTTGTATCGATGAGCGAGTTCCATATTTCCGGGGTGAGCCGCTCCATCGCCCGCTCCTTGGTATTGGTCCCGCTGGCGAAGACCAGGATATCGATCCTGCCGAATTTTTCCAGCGCTAGCTGCGCAAGGTGCTGCATATCTTCTACGCTGGAGGCATCCGCTCGGCGCACGGTAATATCGCGCTGTTCCTTCGCCAGTTCATCCTTGAGAGATTGCAACCGGTCTTCGCGGCGCGCACCTGCCACGACGTTCGCGCCCTCGCGCGCGAAGAGCATCGCAGCCGCACGGCCCGTACCGCTCGAAGCACCAACAATTACGACCACCTGGCCGCTTAGAGAAACCTGCATCCTTTACCCCGCCATTGCTATGTAATTTGGAGAGTGATAATACTCCATATGTTTTATACACCTCTGCTGCTGACGCAACGCTCCTATTGAGGACTGCACATGATCAGTGATTCCGCACCAAATTTTATGTCGCGCCGCACGCTTCTCATGGGCGCGGCTATGTCCGGCGCCTTCCACGCGCTGGCCAAAGACACCCCCCAAACCACAGACAGAACACCGGAAAAGCTGAAGATCTGCGTCTTCTCCAAACATTTGCAGTGGACCAATGTTGCTGAGGCGGCTTCCATCGCAAGAGACATTGGATTCGATGGCGTCGATCTTACGGTTCGCGCCGGCGGTCACGTTTTGCCCGAACAGGTGGAGACTGAACTTCCAGCGGCTGTGGAGGCGGTTCGCCGCGCCGGTCTCACGGTGCCGATGATCTCGACGGAGATTGCCAGCGTGCAGACCCCTCATGCGGAAGCCATGTTGAAAACGGCTAGCCAGTTGGGCATCCGTCAATATCGCTGGGGAGGGCTAACCTATCCGGCCAACCAGGGCATCGGCGCAAGGCTCGATGCATTGAAACCGCAAATGAAAGCGCTGGCCGAACTAAACCAGGAACACCAGATTTGCGGCATGTACCACACGCATTCCGGACCGGGACTCGTGGGCGCTCCTATTTGGGATCTTTGGACGATCTTCCAGGGTCTCGATCCACGATGGATTGGAGTCAACTACGACATCGGTCATGCGACTGTCGAAGGCGGGTATGGTGGCTGGATCGCGAGTTCTCGCCTGGTTAAGGACCAGATGCGAGGCATCGCTCTCAAGGACTTTACCTGGCAGCAAAACAAGGGGAACAATACCAATCACGATCCGTTTGACAAGTCGCTCGGCATCGCAAAAGCCTGGGTTCCGCATTGGTGCCCGATGGGGGAGGGCATGGTTAATTTTTCTGGGTTCTTTGCCATCGTCAAAGCAAACGGCTTTTCCGGGCCGGTGCAACTCCACTTTGAGTATTCTGGGCTTGGGGGCGCCCAGAACGGCGACAAGACACTCACGATTCCCAGAGAGGAATTGATTGCGGCCATGCGCAGAGACTTGACCTATACCAGGCAGGTTATGCGTGAGCACCAATTGGTGTGACGAAGCGCATCGATGAGGCAGCGGGCTTCCATATCTAGGTGACGGCTCCATTTATGAACCGGCGGTGCTCATCTTGTCCACTGCTGCTTGGAGCTTTTCGGTTAAGGAGCCTGGGAGAACCGGATCGACTACGGTACCCACTTGATGGTCACGGGTACATCTTTTCATGTACTGTCATCACGTTCAGGCTACACTGCGGCGCATCCGCCCCGGTGTGGGCTTCAGCGGTTGAAAAGCTCCAAGCGGCAGTAGGCAAGATGAGCACCGCCGGGGTCCTTCGACTCCGCGCCCACGGAGTGTGGTGGCACGCGATAGGTCTGTGAGGCGCTGCGCTCAGGATGACGAGTTTTTGGGAGGTCGAGGGTTTCACAGGAAAGATCTATAAAGTCACAGGCTCTCAGGATGACGATTTTGTTTGAGATCGAGAGTTTCACACGAAAGATCGATAAAGTCACAGGCTCTCAGGATGACGATTTTGTTTAAAGTCGAGGACTTCACACGCAAGATCTATAAGGTCACAGGCTCTCAGGATGACGATTCTGTTTGAGGTCGAGAGCTCCGCACGAAAGATCTATATAGTCACAAGCTCTCAGGATGACGATTTTGTTTGAGGTCGAGGGTTTCACACGAAAGATCTATAAGGTCACAGGCTCTCAGGATGACGTTTTGCTTAAAATCGAGGACTTCACGCGAGAGATCTGTAAAGTCTCTTTGAGACGGATGCGCTAGCATACAACAACGGCTCAGTTGCCAACCTCTTTGGCCAATTGCTCGATCCAAGCAGCCTCATCCCGGAGCGCATGGGCGGCTTGCGTAATTTGCTCATCTGCTTCCGTGTAGCGGCCCTCCTCGATGGCTTCTCTTACCCCGGGCAATGTCTTGGCGCCATAGCCCGTGTACCAACCAGGGGCGTAGAGCACGTGCTGCATCCAGGGCCGCCGTGGGAGACCTTGCGCGGTGATAAGTTTTCTCTCCGCCAGCGCAAGGTCCTGATTCAGCGTATTCAACCGATCTTGCGGGAGAGGCTTGCCCTGGCTATTCGCGAGTGCCTTGCTGTAATGCATGGCCGCCTGGCTCAGTGCGGTGGCTGCGTTATCGAGGGGCGCGAAGTTAAGGTACGGCGGGATCTCTTCCAATGGCGGCGCGACGGTGGGGTTTCGCGGATCGTTTGCCACCGCGTACACGCCATCGTTGAGATTCTGCCTGATCTCTTCCGCTTCCTTGCGACGGCTTTCAAGCAGCGCCTTCACTTCGTCGATGTACTGAGCCACCGTGTGCGAGAGGCCCTCAAATTCGTAAGGCATGATGTCGGCGTCGGCCATGCGCAGGACGCTTAGGCCGGCCGCCTGCGCGAGCGCACGGCCATAGACGAAATCGTAGTCGGAGAAATGCGTGTACCAGTAGAAGTCGTCATAGATCGAATGATAGTTGCCCGACGGATCTTCTCCCGTGAATCCTAGATTGATCGTGGCCACACCGACATGGTCGATAAAGGAGCTGAAGTCCGAACCCGATCCCAAAGCGCCGATGCTCAGGTTGCCGCCGGCCCGCGCTTCCGCACGCTGCGCGGGTGTCCCATGCAGCAGAAGATAAGCCTGCTGACGCTTGAAGACGGATACCTTCGCTTCAGGGTCTTCGACATCCTTGGCAACGCCATTCATAAACGACTGCAGCGAATGCGACCCTTCCACGTCCAGATATCCGCGCTCATTGGAATCGCTGTTGATGTAAACGGCGGCATGCTGCCTTAGCTCGTCCGCGTGCTCTTCTACCCACTCGGTGGAACCGAGAAGCATGGGCTCTTCACCATCCCAGGAGGCGTAGATAATGGTGCGCTTCGGCTTCCATCCCTGTTTGGCAAGTTCGCCCAGCGCGCGCGCCTCCTCCAGCAATACCACCTGGCCGGAGACCGGATCATCGGCTCCGTTCACCCACGCATCGTGGTGGTTACCACGCAACACCCAGAGGTCGGGTTCTTCCGCACCGCGCATGGTGGCGATCACGTCGTACACGGGTTTTAGATCCCAGTTGAACGCCAGCTTCAAATGAACCTTGGCTGGGCCGGGTCCGAGGCGATAGGTAATGGGCAATGCACCACGCCAATTCGCGGGTGCGACCGGACCCTCGAGAGCGGCAAGCAGAGGTTGCGCGTCGGCATACGAGATAGGAAGCACGGGAACCTTGGCCAGTGACTGGGCATCTTCGAGCTTGAGCCGCTTGGCCTCGTTGGTTGCGCCCACTCCGGGAGTGAGGGGATCGCCCGGGTAGAGCGGAGCATCCAGCACACTGCCCCGCTGCGCCCCCTCAGGCGGACGCATGGGTCCTTTGGGAAAGAAGGCCTGCTGGCTGTAACCGTCTTCGGCGGGGTCGGAATAAATGAGGCAGCCAATGGCGCCGTGCTCCGCGGCCAGTTTAGGCTTGATGCCCCGCCAGGATTCTCCGTAGCGGGCAATGACGATGGCTCCTTTGACGGAGACGCCGTGACGGGCAAGCTCCTCATAGTCGGCAACCAGACCGTAGTTCACATAGACCAGGGGCGCGGTTACATCTCCATCGGGGGAATAGGCGTTGTACGTAGGAAGCTGCTCGTCCTTCTGCTTCGAGGTTGGATCGACGTCTACAGCAGGCTCTTCCAGCTTGGCGGTGAACTGAGTGGGCGCAACCATCTCCAGCAGCCGCAATTTCGGCGTCGGAAAGAGAACCTGAAATTCCTCGATGTGAGCATCCCATCCCCACTGCTTATATTGCGCCAGGATCCACTCGGCATTCTCTTTGTCGTATGGCGAACCGACATGATGGGGACGCGCGCTGAGCCGCTCCATGTTGGCCCGCATGCGCTGGGGATCGGGCAAGGCCTTGAAGCGTTGTTCCAGGCTGGCTTCGCTCGGCTCACTTTGAGCTGTAAAGCCGGCAAGTGGGGCACCAGCTTGCTGCCCGGTGAGAGCGCTGGTAAGCGTAAAAATGAGTAGTGCAGCGACAGCTCGGCCCACGTTTCTCCTCCTGCGACTGGTCAACATTGGTAGGAACAGTATGGCGTATATCGCGACCTTCGTCCCGGTAGCTACCTAAGCATGGCCCGTGACTTGGTGAACAGAAGCCGGATGGTTCCATGCCTCCGGCTTGATCCGCATGCCGAAGCCGCTCTCCTCGGGAACCTGCACAGCACCGTCTTTCGGAAGGATTGGATTTTCCAGCATAAGAGGCCAGTCGTGCTCATAATATCTTTGGCAGCTCTCCTGAATCCATACATTGGGTGACGCAGTCGTGAGATGGGTCGATGCATAAAACAATAGCGGACCTCCTGCCGTATGTGGAGCAATCGGCAGTTCCTGGGCATCAGCGAGCGCAGCGATTTTGCGCGCCTCGGTCAAACCGCCGCACCAGGTGACATCGAACATGACATACTTTGGCGTCCGCGACTCAAGCAAGCGCTCGAACTGCATCTTGCCGGCCATGCGTTCCCCGACAATGAGCGGTAAAGGGGTTGCGATCGCGAGCTGGTGATATTGATCGAAGTTACCCGGCATCAACATATCTTCCAGCCACATGGGCTTATACGGTTCGAGAGCATGGGCGATGCGAATGGCGGAAGTGAGATTCCATTGCCCATGAAACTCGATGGCGATCTCAATCTCATCCCCGAACCCGTCGCGCAGTTTCTTTACCGGAACCAGGGCCTCGTCGATATCCTTCCAGGTAATGTACTCGTTTCTGTTGCGTAAGGCGGCGCCGTCGAACGGCCAGATCTTGATACCTTTGATGCCGCGGGTATCGATCAGCTCGCGCATGATCTTATCCGGCTCGAGATTGAAATCGTACTTATAGGGAAAGCAGGTGTTGTACAAGCGGACCTGGGGATTCGCTTTGCCGCCGATCAGCCGGTAGACGGGCGCATTTAACGACTTTCCCAGCAGATCCCAGAAGGCAAGATCCAGTGCGCTCAACACGCGCATTTCTGTGCCCCCGGCAATCTGGAAATCGAATGCGCGGTAAAGGTCGGCCCAGATTCTTTCGATATCCCGAGGGTCGCGGCCAATCAATGAAGGGGCGATGGTATGCACCATCGCAGCTTCGACCGCGTTTCGTGGATAGGTTTCTCCTATGCCAGAGATCCCCGCATCGGTATCGATCTTTATCCAGGTCCAATTCGGCCGAAAAGGAGCATCTTCCGGAGACTTCCAGTAAACCGTCTCAACCCGTGTGATCTTCATTGGCGCAACGGTCGCGGCAAACGACGAGTAGGCGGCTGCGAGCGGAGTGGCAAGCAATCCAGATACAAAGGCTCTTCGGCTCAAGGGCATTGCGGGATTATAGTCACTCCGTGCCGTCACACTGCATACAGGTCCACATACTCCTGCACCGGCATGCGCTCGAGCGCCTGTTGATCTAGCGAGGCCTCTAGTATTGTCTGTTGCCGTTGCGGCGAAAACCGGCGGCCGAGGTTGGTGCGGAACTTCGCTTCCAGCAGAGGGATGCCCTCGCTTCTGCGCCGGCGATGGCCCAGCGGATACTCGACCGTCTCAGTGAACGTGCTGCCGTCGCTAAGAGTAAGCGTGAGTGAATTGGCGATCGAGCGCTTTTCCGGATCGTGATAGTCAGCGGTGAAGGCAGGCTCTTCGCTGCAGCGCATCTTCTCCCGCAACGCATCGATACGCGGGTCGGCGGCAAAGGAGTCCTCATAATCCGAAGCTGTGAGATGCCCAAAGATCAGCGGAACGGCAACCATGTACTGGACGCAGTGGTCGCGATCGGCAGGATTATTGAGCGGCCCCTTCTTATCGATGATGCGCAGACAGGCCTCGTGGGTGCGCAGTTCGATGGAAGTAATATCCTCCGCGGACTTGCCTGCAGCGAGCAGCTTCGCGCGCAACGCCATGGCCGCCTCTACCGCGGTCTGCGCATGGAACTCGGCCGGGTAGCTGATTTTGAAAAGCACATTCTCCATCACGTAAGAGCCGTAAGGCCGCTGGAACGCGAAGGGCCGGCCGCGAAAGAGCACATCGTAAAATCCCCAACCCTTCGCAGTCAGGACCGAGGGATAGCCCATCTCGCCGGCGCGCACCATGAGGGCGAGACGAACGGCGCGGCTGGTTGCATCGCCGGCGGCCCAGCTCTTTCT
Organism: uncultured Acidobacteriaceae bacterium; assembly: GCA_963824325.1. Taxonomy (GTDB): domain Bacteria; phylum Acidobacteriota; class Terriglobia; order Terriglobales; family Acidobacteriaceae; genus PALSA-350. Next base: position 342,724 of record CAWGPA010000004.1, read on the forward strand.
GGAACCTGTATTCGGCGCATGACGGTAAGTCCGCAGACTCTGGCCATCGACCCAGGCTAGGGATAGCGCATCGAGGATCTGGCTATGGGTGAGGCCGAGCATCTGCGCCACGACCGCAGTCGACGCTACTTTGACAAAAATTACGTGATCGATGCCAACCTTGTTAAATGAGTTCTCGAGCGCAAGGCAGCCCTGGATCTCGTGAGCCTTGATCATCGCCGTCAGCACCGCGCGCATCGTGAGCGGAGCCTTTCCACCGGCAACGGCGGTACGCGAGAGCCAGTCGGCAACGGCGAGGATTCCGCCCAGGTTGTCAGACGGGTGCCCCCACTCAGCGGCCAGCCAGGTGTCGTTGAAATCGAGCCAGCGAATCATGGCGCCGATGTTGAACGCAGCCTGGACCGGGTCCAGCTGAAAAGCCGTGCCCGGAACCTTGGCGCCGTTGGGCACGATGGTTCCCGGCACGACAGGCCCGAGCAGTTTGGTGCAGGCAGGATACTCAAGCGCCTCGAGGCCGCAGCCCAGCGTATCGATCAGACAGTTGCGCGCGGTGACGTAAGCGAGTTCGCTCTCGATGGTGTAATTGCAGACGTAATCGGCAATATCGACCAGAACCTGGTCATAAGGGGGACGCTCCCCCGTGGCATGGACGGACATTCTTATCTCCGGGAGAAATCCCTAGGCTCGTTTTGCAATGGGAATGAATGGAAGATCTTCAGGCCCGGTGTAGTTGGCTGCCGGGCGGATGATCTTGCCGTCGGCTCGCTGCTCGAGGATATGAGCGCTCCAACCAGAGGTACGGGCCAGAACAAAAAGCGGCGTGAACATCGCCGTGGGCACACCCATCAGGTGATACGAGACAGCGCTAAACCAATCCAGGTTGGGGAACATGCGCTTGGCCTCCCACATCACGGCTTCGAGCCGCTCGGCAATGCGGTACATGGCAAAGTCGCCAGTGGACTCAGCCAGCTCGAGTGCGATCTTCTTGATGATGGCGTTGCGCGGATCACTGACCGTGTAAACGGGATGACCAAAGCCGATCACCACTTCCTTTTTTTCCAGGCGCGCGCGTATATCGCGCTCCGCTTCATCGGGAGAGGCGTAGCGCTGCTGGATCTCCAGAGCAACCTCGTTCGCACCGCCGTGCTTGGGCCCGCGCAGCGCGCCGATCGCACCCGTGATGCAGGAGTAGATGTCGGAGCCGGTGCCGGCAATCACGCGCGCGGTAAACGTGGAAGCATTGAACTCGTGCTCTGCGTAAAGGACGAGCGAGACCTGCATGGCGCGAATCCACTGCTCACTCGGGGCCTCCCCATGAAGCAGCTCGAGAAAGTGCCCGGCCAGCGTGTCTTGTCCCGATTCCACATCGATGCTTCTTCCATTGCGGCTGAAGTGATGCCAGTACAGCAGCATGGACCCAATGGTGGCGAGCAGTACATCGGCGCACTCGATAGCGCCGGCGGGGTTATGGTCATCTTTTTCCGGCAGCGTGCAGCCCAGGGCAGAGACGCCGGTGCGCAGCACGTCCATGGGGTGGGTCGCGGCGGGCAACTGTTCCAGCACCATGCACACGTTGGCCGGCAGCCCTCGCAGCCGCTTCAACTTTTGCTTGTACGCCGCCAGTTCGGTGGCATTCGGTAGCTTACCCCGCAGCAATAAGTAGGCCACCTCTTCAAACTCGCAGTGGGCGGCCAGGTCAGCAATGTCATAGCCGCGATAGTGCAGGTCATTGCCGGTTCGTCCCACGGTGCACAGGGCCGTATTACCGGCGGGCGTTCCGGAGAGGGCAACCGATTTTTTCGGTTTGAAAGCTGCGGGCTGCGGGTCAACGGTGGTGGCCATGATTGTCGCTTCTCCTAGTATTTCAACTACGCTTGGATGCCTCAAAGAGCTGGTCGAGCTTCTGCTCGTAGGCATAGTAGCCGAGAAACTCGTAGAGTTCGGCGCGGGTCTGCATCAGGCTGAGCACATTGCTCTGCGTACCTTCCGTCCGGATGGCATGGTACACCTTGAGCGCCGCGGCATTCATCGCCCGGTAGGCGGAGCAGCAGAACAGCACAATATCCACTCCGGCGGCGCCCAACTGCTGCGTGGTGTAGAGAGGTGTTTGACCGAACTCCGTAATGTTGGCCAGGATGGGCACGCCCACCCTCTCCTTAAAGCGCGGCGTACATAGCCAGATCCGTGACTGCCTCGGCAAAGATCATATCCGCGCCCGCGGCAACGTAGGCGGCGCAGCGATCGAGCGCAGCCGCCAGTCCCTCGCCAGCCAGCGCGTCGGTTCGCGCCATGATCACGAAGTCCCGGTCCGTGCGAGCATCGACTGCGGCCTTGATGCGATCGACCATCTCCTCCGCCGGAACCACTTCCTTCCCCGGGCGGTGGCCGCAGCGCTTCGCGCCTACCTGGTCTTCGATATGGACTGCGGCGACTCCAGCACGCTCCATGGAGCGGATGGTGCGGGCGATGTTGAAAGCGCCTCCCCAACCCGTGTCGATGTCGACCAGCAGTGGAAGGGTGGTGACGTCGGTAATCCGGCGGGCGTCGATCAGCACATCTTCCATGCTGCTGATGCCGAGATCGGGCATGCCCAGCGAGTTGGCGGCCACGCCTCCACCGGAAAGGTAGAGTGCGCGAAAGCCCGTCGCCTGCGCCATGCGCGCCGTGTAGGCGTTGATGGCGCCGATCACCTGTAATGGATGCTCCTGCTTGACCGCGGACCGGAAGCGGGCTCCCGGGGAGGCTTGATGTTCAGTACCCACGTGGTTCCCTTCGTGACAAGCTAGATCCTAAATGGTTGAGGCCAGCCTTGGCTTAGCAAGACATTTTTGTGGTGGATTGGGTAGACTCACCGTGCGCAGCTATGAATAAAGTATTCGCTACTCCCGATGCAGCCGTTGCCGATATTCCCCCGGGCGCAACCATAATGTTGGGGGGATTTGGGCTATGCGGCATTCCAGAAAACGCAATTGCCGCCCTGGTGCGCCGCGGCGTGACCGGTCTGCACACCATTTCCAACAATATGGGCATCGACGGCTTCGGCCTCGGCCTGCTGCTGGAGGCGGGTATGATCGCCTCGCACACCGGCAGCTACGTAGGCGAAAACATGCTGCTGGAAAAGCAGGTGATTGCCGGCACCCTGAAGGTGTCGTTGGTCCCGCAAGGCACGCTGGCGGAACGGATCCGCGCCGGCGGAGCTGGCATTCCCGCCTTCTACACCCCCACCGGAGTGGGCACGCTGGTCGCCGAGGGCAAAGAGCAGCGCACCTTCGATGGGCGCGAATACGTCCTGGAGAAGGCGCTCAAAGCAGACTTCGCGCTGGTGAAGGCCTGGAAGGGAGATCGCCAGGGCAACCTGATTTACCGCCGCACAGCGCGCAATTTCAACCCCATGATGGCCACGGCCGCGCGCATCACCATCGCCGAGGTGGAGGAGTTGGTAGAGCCCGGAGAATTGGATCCGGACGCGATTGTGACCCCGGGCATCTACGTCAAACGCATTTTCCAGGGCTCCTGCGAAAAGCGCATTGAACGCCGGACTGTGAGGAAACCGAATGCAGGAGATTGAGAAGCGTAATCGCATCGTCAAGCGGGTGGCAAAAGAGCTACGCGACGGCTTCTACGTGAACCTCGGCATCGGCATGCCCACGCTGGTCGCCAACCATGTTCCGCCCGGCGTCGAAGTAGTGCTGCAATCGGAGAATGGCATGCTGGGAATCGGGCCCTATCCATTGGAAGAAGAGGTGGACCCCGACCTGATCAACGCCGGCAAGGAGACGGTCTCGGTGCTGCCCGGAACTTCATTTTTTTCCAGTGCCGATGCCTTCGCCATGATTCGCGGAGGTCACATCGACCTCAGCATCCTGGGCGCCATGGAAGTCGATGTCCACGGGAGCCTGGCCAACTGGATTATTCCCGGCAAAATGGTCAAAGGCATGGGGGGCGCGATGGACCTGGTGGCCAGCGCACAGCGTGTCATCGTGGCCATGGAGCACACCACGCGCGATGGCCGCCCGAAAATCCTCAATGCTTGCCGGTTGCCGTTGACCGGTGTGGGTGTGGTCGATTCCATCGCCACGGAGTTGGCGTGGATCAGCGTCACGCCGGATGGGCTGGTGCTCGACGAGATTGCTCCCGGCGTTTCCGTTGCCGAGGTCCAGGCAGCGACCGAGGCTCCTTTGATCGTCAGCCCGACGCTTCACACCATGACCTGAGGCTACTCGACGGTGTTGCCGCCGTTCACCGAGATCTTCTGTCCGGTAATGAATCTGCCCGCATCGCTGGCCAGGAAAGCGACCGTATTGGCCACGTCTTCCGCAGTGCCCATGTGCTTCATGGGTACCCTCTCGGTATAAGAATGGATCTCCGCCTGGGTAGAGCCCAAATGGCGTTCGGTGGGAATCCAGCCTGGAGCGACCAGGTTGACCGTGATGCCGGTTGGACCCAGCTCGCGCGCCCAGGACCGCGTTTGTCCCAACTGCGCGGCCTTGGCCGCGACGTAGTGGGCGAACATCGGATTGCCGATCTCGAACACTTCACTTCCGATTTGTATGATTCTTCCGAAGCCGCGGCTTTTCATGCCGGCTACAACCTGCTGCAGAACAAGCAGCGGAGACTTCACAAAAAACTCCAGTTGATCCATGTATCGTTCCCACGTCTGCTCTTCGATGGTCAGGAAGGGTTGCGGACCGGTGGCATTGATCACGGCGATATCGACCTGATGGTAGGTGTCATTGATTGCCCGGACCATCCGCGCGACATCTGCTTCGAGGCGTACATCAGCATAGTAGGCAGTGGCTTCCCCGCCCTGCTGCTTGATCTGTGCGCATAGTTGCTCGGCGCGGTCTCGCTTGGCGAAGTAATTGACGGCTACCTTCGCCCCTCTAGCGGCCAGTTCGAGAGCAATCGCCGCGCCTAGCCCGCGTGAAGCACCGGTAACCAGCGCAGTCCGTCCCTTGAGTGTTTCCATATTGACCTCAGTTTTGTTTGGACCAACCAATGCCAAACGCTAAGGGAGCAGCCAGCTTCTGTCAAACCGCCCCACATCTCGCTCGTTTTTCGCGCGATGTGGGATCCCACGGGTGTCGATTTGGAGTTCTTTCGGGCACTCGAAAGTTCGGGGGTAGTGCCGTGGTATCCCACATCTCGCAAAATACGAGCGAGATATGGGGCACCCGTCGGTCCGTGGTTCGGATAGATTCCTCTCCGGACGGTTTTGCGCCAGGATGGTAGAGCTCGGATACACTGGCCCCTATAACAAAGAAGGAGCTGCTCTTGACATTCCTGCGCTATCTGGCTGTTCTGTCTTTGCTGTTTGTCCAATGCATCTCTGCGCACGCCGACAGCTTGGCTGAACTGAGCGATAGCTTCTGGCAATGGAGAGCGCAGGAGCAGCCATTCAGTGATGACGATATCCCGCGCATCGAACGCCCCGCCGGCTTGGTAATCGACTGGTCGCCGCAGACCATCACCCAGCGTCTGCAGCAACTCGACGGCTTTGAGCAGCGATGGAAGGCACTTGCTCCCTCAGCGCAAACCCCGATTCACGATCAGGTGGACTACCGGCTCCTGGGCTCAGCGGTGGCCCGCGTGCGCTGGGAGCTAGGTATCGAACAAAGTTGGAAGCGCAATCCGGAGTTCTACGTAGACCAGACGCTGGGCTCCGTCTTCATTCTTCTCTTGCCGCCGCCACCTTTTTCCGAAGCGCGGCAGCAGGAAATCGTCGCCCGCGTCAAGCAGATTCCGGCCACTCTGCAGGCAGCCCAAGAGAACCTGACCGATCTACGACAGCCTTTCGTGCAACTGGCCATCGACTCCCTGGACCAGGTCGCCGACCGCTTACAACGCACGCGAGAAAGCGCTCGCACCGCAGCTCACGGCAGCCAACAACCAGGCGCTCCAACAGGCCACCCCCGCCGCGGCAACAGCGCTCACGCAATACCGCGCGTGGCTCACCGGCAAATTGCCCACCGCGCGTAAAGACACGGCCATTGGACGCGACAATTACATATTTTTCCTGAGCAAGGTTGCGCTGCTTCCCTACACACCTGAGCAGTTGCTGGCGATGAGCCAACAGGAGTGGAGCCGAGCGGTCGCATTTGAGACCTACCAGCAGGCTCGTCTTGCCGGCGTGCCACCCTCGCCCTTCTTTCCCAGTGCTGCGGCACAGATGCAAGCCGAAAAGATCGATGAGGAGAAAGTTCGCGCTTTTCTCGTCGACCAGAAAATTCTCAGCGTGCCTGCGTGGATGAAGCACTACCGCAACCTGCTTCTGCCGGCCTACCTGGAACCTTTTCAGGACATGGGAGAAAACGACGACCTCACCGGACCTTCGCGCCTCGATCAGGATGGGACCAGCTACATTCACGTGCCGGGACCGGACCTGGGTTTCTTCAAGCTTTCCCAGGCCCACGATCCGCGGCCCATCCTCGTTCATGAGGGCGTGCCGGGACACTACTTCCAACTCTGTCTTGGCTGGCACAACCCCGACCCGATCCGGCGCCACTATTACGACTCCGGCGCCAATGAAGGTCTCGGCTTCTACGCCGAAGAGATGATGTTGCAGGCTGGATTTTTTGACGACAACCCGCATACCCGCGCAACTATCTATAGCTTCATGCGGCTGCGCGCACTGCGCGTGGAGGTGGACGTAAAGCTAGCGCTGGGCGAGTTCACCTTGCAGCAGGGCGCTGATTACCTCGCTCGCACCGTCCCCATGGATCGAGCAACCGCGCTCGGCGAGGCGGCCATGTTCTCCAGCACGCCAGGCCAGGGCATCTCGTACCAGATCGGAAAGCTCCAGATCACGCAGCTGCTCTCCGATGCCCGCCGAGCCCAGGGCAAAGACTTTTCCATACTGCAGTTCAACAATTTTGTCTGGAACAACGGCAATGTGCCGATTGCTTTGCAACGCTGGGAGATGCTTCAGGACGCTAGCGAAGTACCCTGACCCACTCGGTTGAGAACTCTGCGGAGCTGCCATAAGGTGGCCGCCAACGCAGCGAGTCCGACACTCCACACCACGAATGCAATATGTACTACCCACATGGGCGCCACGCCGACTCGCCGTAGAACGAAGGGCAGAAAATTCCACTCGGTGATGTGAGCGTAGTCCCACGGATCCTCGGTCATGGCATGGTTGTTCAGGCCCCAGGCGTCCATCTTTCCCAGAGCGAAAGCAACGATATTCTTCGCGCGCAGCAGAATCACGAAGGTCGGATGGCCAAGGGTCTCCATCTGGTAGATTTCGAGCGGCAGCCAGAAGGCCAGCGACATCACCTGAATTAGCGTGCTGATCGCCAACAACGTCAATCCAAGGAACCAAATTGGCTTTGGCAACTGGGGGCGATGACGCAGCAGCAGAGGAACAGCGAGCAGCGACGCCAATTCAACCGCAGTTGAGACGTAGCGGTCGCCCCAGGCAAAGTCGCCGCTCCACACCGTATAGCGAGCGTAGAAACTCATATACGCCAACAGCAAGGGACAGCTCATGATGGCGTACGCCTTCACATCCGGGCTGAATCGCTTCCACGCGACGAAGCAAAGCAGAATCATCAGCAGGATCAAAGGATCGAAGAGGAAGATCGACTTCTCCGGAGTGAAGAGCGCCCCGAAAAACCCGACATGCCAGGGAGTCTCGAAGGGATAATTGGGAGGCAGCGAAGGATTCCGCATCCTGGTTTCGCGGCCAATGATCGTGATGTAGGTAACAAAGACTGATTTAAATCCAAAGCGGTAGACTTGATACAGGCGATCGAGCAATCCGAAAAACAAATAAACCGGCAGAGCGGTCGCGATGTAGCTACGGAAGCGATCCCAAAGAAGCGCGCCCCCGCACCCCTTCGAACCACAGCACCAGCAACAGAAACAACCCTCCCGACAGTAGATCTAAACCCGTCGGCAAGCGGGTCAGCAGATTGAGGCCGAACGCAGCTGAGCCGATCAACAGAGCCCGCCGCCCACCGGTGCGCAACCATTCGTACTGATAGGAGAATCCTGTCATCGTCAACAGGAAGATGTAATTGTTCTCCATCATGTTCTGCGTGTAATGCAGATGTGTTGTTGCGAGCAGCAGAGCCAGAACGCCCACTACAGACTGCGTGACTCCAAAATTCAACTGTCGCAGGAAGCGGAAGCAAACCAGCGCCGTCAACACCGTTACCAGGATGTTGGTGCTGTAGGTGACGATGATGTCGCGCACGCTGGGATCGGTGTCGTCGTAGTTAGCAAAAATGGGAAGGCGCGCGACATACGCGCCCACCACATCCGGGGGCAACAAGAGCAGCGACTGGCCGATGCTATACCAGCTCTGCAGCTTCCCTCCGCGGCCGTGGACGCCGAACTCGGGAAATTCGTTAGGAAACACCTCCGGTTCGCCCGTCCACAAGGAATGCGTGGTTTGCAGGCGATGGGTTGTATCAGCAGCTGCCCAACTCACCGGACTGCACCACGAAGGCGATGAGACCGGCGGCCAAGGCTAGCAGGAAAAGTGGATCACGGAACCAGCGTCGAAGATTCAATACAGTCATTATGACTTAATGCGGCTGCTTTCCTGCAAGATCGGTAATCAACACCACATCGGAACTCCTCCGCGACTGCAACACGGACAGCTTGCCGGCTGACGGCGACCAGGCCAAACCCGTTTGCATCTCGTGCGTGGGGTCGGTGAGCAGATGCGTGGGCGAGCCGTCAATGGGCTGGTACTCAAGCGCATAGCTGCCTTTGGAGATGACGGTCAGAACTATTGCTTTCCCATCAGGAGAAAAGCTGGGGAAGGCACCCTCCAGCATGGCACTCGTATCCCAGGGAAGCTGGCGCAGCACCTGGCGGGTCGAAACGTCCCAAATCTGAAGGAAGTAAAGTAAGTTTTTGTTAAACATCGACATGGCAGACTTTGTGTCACGAGAGAGCGGGATGACGCCGAAGCTCTCCACTTCGAGTTCCTTCCTGGGAGTCCCTCCCGAAAGCGGAACAGACCAGAGGGCAACCCCGAGGATATTCCCCTCGGGCCGGATAGTGAAATAGACCGTCTGGCTGTCCAGAGCACAATAGGGTGCGCGTGCTATGCCCGACGTAGTCAGCTGAGTGATACCACTCCCATCTCCATCCATGCGGAACAGGCGCGACTCCCCTCCACCCTTGGGGATGGCGATAAATAGAACATGGCCATCCGGGCAGGTGTTAATGAACGAGCCGATATCCAGCGTTCCGGTATCGATCGGCTGCAGGGTTCCCGATGCACGATCCAGTTTGCTGATGCCCGTACCCCGCGTGACCAGCCACAAATGGTCCTCGTCCGCCCAGGCCAATGAGGTGGGAGTGATGCGCAGCGGTGTACTCGAGATCATGGCCCCGCCGTCGCCCTTATAGTAGGCAATACTCGAGTCCACGTTAGTGAGGACGGTGGCCATGGTCTTTCCATCGGCGGAGATGGCCAGCTGGCTATAGGCGTTCACATCGTTCGTCAGCGTATGGAAGGCGCCGTCAGGAACGCCAACAATGCCGATTTGCCCACGGTCGGAATGGGCCTTGGTATACAGGACGAGCAGATGCCTCCCGTTAGGCAACCATGCCAGGTTGGTATAGCCGTCGAAGTTAGAGTCATAGATCATGCCGCTCGGCTGAGCCAGGGTTACTGTCTTTTTCGAGGCGATGTCGAAGACCTTGATGGCCGCATCGCCAGGTCCGCTCGATTCGATCCACGCGATCTGGTTGCCAAGCGGCGACCAGACCGGGGCCTGCACCTGGTTGGCGGAGGTGTAGAGCAGCTGGTCGTCGCCGCCATCCTTGTCCGCGGTGTGGACCTCGGAAAGTTGATCCTTGCGACCCGGCGTCCAGCGCAGATAGACAAAGTGGCTGCCGTCCGGCGACAGGCTGGGGGCGCTGTCTACATCGTGGATGAGCTGGCGTGGCGTGCCGCCAAACACAGGCATCACAAAAAGAGAGTGCAGAGCGACATTGTCCGCTGTTCCCCGGGTGAAGTAGAGGTAGTTCGCATCCGGCGAAAAATTCAACCCGACATACTCGTTGGGGAACGCAGTCAGAATCTGTGTATCCGTATTGGTTGCGATGTTGCGGACCCACAGCGTTCTCTGGCCGCTGTCGTTCTTGATCTCGGCGAGGAACTTGCCGTCGCCGGATAAGGCAATCCGCTCCAACGTCCCGGTATTCGTGATCTGGCTGAGCGCCACCGTGGTAAACGGCACCGGACGCGGCCACAGCCGCCAAGCCGCGAATCCCGCGGCGGCCAGCAGCGCGAGGACAATGAGTGCGATCGGCAACGCACGCGATTTCTTCGCGGGAGCAGGGGGCACGGCGCCTGCGGAAACAACCCCCGCCGTTGCGTGCTGAGCGGAGCCTGGAGGCACAGAGCCGGAGCCTCCCGCACCGGCCGCGCTTCCGCTCGAAGGAGCGGCCGGGGGCGGAACGCTGCCGCTCCCCGCGCCGCTCGGACTGGAACCCGGCCCACCAGAGCTCCCCGGGGAGCTCGCGCTCACACCGGCGGCCGCAATCGGCCGTGCCATAGAGCCACCGCTGCTTTTGCGCTGCAAACGTTTCAGTTCGGCCCGCAACTCGGCTGCCGATTGCAGGCGCAGCTCCCGATCCTTATCCAGCGTCTTGTTGAGCGTCTCCTCCAACTCCGGCGGTAGCTCAGGATTGAGGCTGATCGGTGCTGTCGGGGCGTAGTTGAGAATGCGATCGAAGGTCACCGCAGTCGTCGCACCGCTAAAGGGATGTTGCCCGGTCGACAGCTCATATAACACCACGCCCAGCGAGAAAACATCGCTGCGTGCATCCAGCGTTTCGCCCCGCGCCTGTTCAGGTGACATGTAGGCTATGGTGCCCACTGCCGACCCCGGACTGGTCAGCAAATCGCTCCCGGCCTGCGTTGCGTCTGAGCGCGCGCCTGGGGTTGCGTATCCGTCTTCGAGTTTGGCCAGGCCGAAGTCCAGAATCTTTACCTGCCCTGAGGGCGACAGGAAGATATTGCCCGGCTTGATGTCGCGGTGCAGAATGCCCTTGCGGTGCGCCGCATCCAGCGCATCGGCCACCTGCGTTCCCAGATCCAGCAGCTTGGGGTACGCCATGGGCCGCCGGTAGTAGAGCTTGTCCAGGCTCTGACCTTCCAACAGCTCCATCACGATGAACGGTTGATCGCCGCTTTCGTTTAATTCGTGAATGGTGCAGATGCCGGGATGGTTGAGAGAGGAAGCGGTGCGCGCTTCGCGCCAAAAGCGTTCCAGCGCCGCCGGGTCCTGGCGGGTCGCTTCGGGCAGCAGCTTGATAGCGACGGAGCGGCCCAGCTTCTGGTCTTCAGCCTCATACACCACGCCCATTCCGCCCTGGCCCAGGCGACGGACGATCTTGTAGTGGCCCCGCAGGGTACCGGCAGTCAGTTCTTGCACCCAACCATCATGCAGCGGCAGGCGCAACGCGGCAAGCGCGAAACGCATGCCACCAGGAATGAGCGTGCCCGGACCATCTCTGCGCAAATCTGTCCAAGTTCGCGAATAAATCGGGCTTGCCAGCGCTAAAGCGCGTGAGTAGAGGCGAGACTCTTTCACAGAGCGCTAAAGCGCTCTTTCCCCCGCATATATGCGGGGCTCCCACCACCGCCGTGACGATCGATTAGTGCGGCTGCTTGCCGGTGAGATCGTTAATCACCACCACATCGGAGCTCCTGCGCAGTTGCAACACTGCCAGCAGGTTCCCTGATGGCGACCAGTCAAAATCAGTTAGATCCTCAGGCGTAGGACCGATCAACAAATGCGGCGGCGAACCGTCGATCGGCTGGACCTGCAGGGCATTGCCACCGTTGGAAACGACCCTGCGCACAATGGCTTTCCCGTCTGGACTAAAGCTGATCATCCCCAGCGCACTCATATTCAGCGTAAGGTGATGCAAAACCTGCCCGGTATGAATATCGGTGATGAAGGCGGTGAACGAATCCACAGCGCCGCTCCCTATCGTCACCACCGAAGCCAATTTTGCGTCGCGCGACACGCTGAAGAAACGGCCATCGGATAACCCTTTCAGCTCCTGGTGGGGTGTTCCCCCTGAAACCGGCACAGACCAGAAGGTTGCCGCCGCGGCAGATCCAGACTGACGCAGCGTGAAGTAGGCGGTTTGACTATCCGGCGTGCAATAGGGCATGCGTGCAATGCCCGCGTTCGTGATTTGAGTGATTCCGCTTCCGTCCGCATTCATGCGGAAAAGGCGCGTCTCTGCTCCACCCTTTGGAATTCCGGTGAAGAGCACCGTCCCATTCGGGCAGGTGTTAATGAATATGCCGGGATCGATATCGCCGGTATCGACCGGCTGCAAGTTTCCAGTAGCGCGTTCCACTTTGCTGACGCCGGCGCTGCGCGTGATCAACAGAAGGTGACCCTCATCCGCCCACGTCACCATAGTCGGAGTGACCCGCAGGGGCGTACTCGAGATCATCCCCCCTCCGTCTCCTTTGTAGTAGGCCAGGCCCGAGTCCTGGTTCGTCAGCACGGTCGCCAGCGTCTTTCCATCGGCCGACACGGCAAGCTGACTGTAGGCATTCACGTCGTTGGTCACGGTATGGAAATCACCGGCCGGCAAGCCCACAATGCCAATTTGCCCGCGGTCAGAATGCGCCTTGTAGTACAGCACCAGAAGGTGCTTGCCGTCGGGCAGCCATGCCAGGTCAGAACCGGACCGAGTGGGTCCAAACAAACTTCCTGCTGGTTGAGCAATGGATGATTTTGCCTTCGAGGCAAGGTCTAAAACATTAACAACAGAATCCCCAGGTCCCGTCTGCTCGATCCAGGCAATCTGGTTGGGCTGCGGCGACCAGGCTGGAGCCTCGGCCATGTTTTTAGAGGTGTAAACCAGCTGATCGTTCGCGCCGTCCTTATCCGCAACGTGAATCTCTGAGTAGCGGTCATTCTGTCCCGGTGTCCAGCGCAGATAAACAAAGCGAGACCCATCCGGCGAAAGGCTTGGAGCGCTATCAATATCGCGGATGAGCTGGCGCGGTGTCCCGCCAAAGGTCGGCATAAGGAAAAGAGAACGAACAGCAGTGTTCTCGGCCGTTCCGCGCACGAAATAGAGGTAGTTGGCGTCGGGCGAGAAACTTAGCCCGACATAATCGCTGGGGAACGCGGCCAGTATCTGGGTGTCAGTGTTCGTGGCGATGTTCCGGATCCAGAGTGTGCGCTCGCCCGCAACGTTCTTGACTTCGGCCAGAAATTTTCCGTCGCCGGATAAAGCGACGTTCTCCAGGGTTCCCGTATTTGTGATCTGGCTCAAAGAAATCGAAGTAAACGGCACCGCGCGGGGCCAGAAACGCCACGCAGCAAAGCCGGCGGCCGCCAGCAGCACGAGCAAACCCAAGGCTATCGCGAGCGTCATGGACGGCATCGGGGATTTCTTTGCCGGGGGAGCACTCCCAGGAGCACTGCCTGGGCTGGATCCGGGAGACAGAACATCCGAAGCTCCGTTCACGCTGCCGCTGGGCGGAGTTGCCGGTGGGGGTACGCGGCCACTCCCCGAGCTACTTGGACTCGAGCCAATACTCGCGCCGCCCGCCATGCCGGAGGGTCTCGCCGAAGACCCGCCGCTGCTCTTGCGCTGCAGTCGTTTCAGATCGGCGCGCAACTCTGCTGCAGACTGGCACCGCAGCTCACGGTCCTTCTCCAGTGTCTTGTTAAGTGTTTCTTCAAGCTCCACCGGCAGCTCTGGATTGAGAGAAATCGGCGCCGTCGGAGCATAGTTGAGAATGCGATCGAAGGTCACCGCCGTGGTGGTACCACTAAACGGATGTTGTCCGGTCGCCAGCTCATACAACACCACGCCTAGCGAAAACACATCGCTGCGTGCATCCAGGGTTTCGCCCCGCGCCTGCTCCGGGGACATGTAGGCAATGGTGCCCACCGCCGCTCCCGGACTAGTAAGCAAGTCTTGCGGCAAGGGTCCCGCCATGGTGGCGTTTGCCTTGTCCGCGTTTGCGCCGTTAGACGACGTTTGTCCGGCTTCCAGCTTGGCCAAGCCGAAGTCCAGTATCTTCACATGCCCGGACGGCGACAGGAAAATATTGCCCGGCTTGATGTCGCGATGCAGAATGCCCTTGCGGTGAGCCGCGTCCAGCGCATCTGCCACCTGCACCCCGAAGTCCAGCAACTTGGGGTACGGCATAGGTCTGCGGAAATGGGCCTTATCGAGGCTCTGGCCTTCCAGCAGCTCCATGACGATGAAGGGCTGGTCGCCGCTTTCGTTCAGCTCGTAGATGGTGCAGATGCCGGCATGGTTGAGGGAAGAAGCAGTGCGTGCTTCGCGCCAGAAACGCTCCAGCGCCAGCGGGTCCCGGCGTGTTGCTTCGGGTAGTAGCTTAATGGCGACAGACCGGCCCAGCTTCTGGTCCTCGGCCTCGTAGACAACACCCATTCCACCCTGGCCCAGCGGGCGAACGACCCGATAGTGGCCAAGAAGCGTACCTGCACTCAGTTCTTGCACGCAACTATCATGCAGCCCGAAGGAGAGCACGGCAAGGCAAAATCTATTCCCGCGTCAGCTCCACACGCCGGTTGCGCGCACGGCCAGCCAGCGTGTCATTGGTATCGACGGGGCGCGAGGCGCCAAAGCCATCTGTCGAAAGACGCTCGGGTGCAACGTGATATTGCGTGACCAGGGCCTGCTTCACTGCCGCGGCGCGGCGTTTGGAGAGATCAAGATTGTAGGCATCGCCCCCCACGTTGTCCGTGTGGCCGCTCACGGTAAGCTTCCAGTCCGGGTTGTCTTTGAGCACCCCGGCAATCTCTTCCAGTACTGGAGTCGACTCGGGCTTGAGCTGGTCACTGGCAAAATCAAAGTAGATGCCGTAGATGTCTACCTTCTTGTTCTCTTTGAGCTGCTGCTCAATTGCGCTCGGAGGCGCGGGCTGATTGGTTTTCTGTGCTGGCGGCGCCGGTGGATAGGTGATCTTGATCACCTGTAGCTGCGAACCTTCTCCCAGCTTCCACGCTAGCATCAGAGGATAGTCAGGCTGATCGAGGATATAGAAGTCCGCGCGGCCATCGTCAGTCGTACAGGTGGCTCGCAGAGCAGGCAGCGTCACCGGTTGCGCATTCAAGAGAACAGGAAATGCGAACAAGCCATTGCCTTCTCTTTGCAGGCTGCACGCCTGCTTTCCTAACTTGTCGAGCGAAACGCCGCCCACATCTTTGGTATCCGTTCCGGTGAGGGCGGAGATTGTACCGACCAGCGAACCAAGCGCGCCGGCGAGCCCCTGCGGGCGAAAACTGAACGCGGTAGAGCCCTTCTGCTTGAGCTCCGCAAGCACCTCTCGGGAAGCGGTAATCGCCGTAGTGCCGGGGAAAGATCGAGGGGCATTGCTATTAAACACCTCAGCATAATCGTGAGCAGCATTCAGATCTTGCGCCAACACCAAGCGCTCGACCGATATCGCATTACTTGCTCCTGCCGCCGCGGCCTTGGGACCTTCCGCGCGGTAGGAGAGGGTGATTCCGCTGTCGTCCATGCTGACAATCTGCTTCATTGATTCGTAATCGCCGCGCGGGCTTGCGATGGCCGTGACCACCAACATGCCTGTCTTCGCAGGGGCCGGGTTATTGCTATTCGGCGTCGAAGCAGAACCCGGGCTCCAACCGGGAAAAGAGGATGGTGCGGGCGGGGGTGGCGGCCCACTTGGGCTCGATGGAGCGTTGGCCGATGGCGGTACGCCGGTCATTACTTGAGACGCCACCGAATGGACCTTTTCCTTCACCTTTTGCGCCGCCCAGTAGAGTCCAGCGAGCGCCAGTCCTGCTCCGATAAAAAGAATGACCAGTACAACGATGATCACCTTCAGTAGTGTGTTTGATTTTTGGGGAGCGGGAGAAGGAGCATTGCCCGATACATAGGCCCCAGCAACGGGCGTATAGGCCGGCGGTGCGACGGGCGATGGCATCGCGGCACTTGCCTGAGGTAATGGCTCGGTGGGAGGGTGGGCCGCGCCGCAAACAGTGCAGAACTTACTTCCAGCCACACGAGGGGTTCCACATTTCGTGCAAAAGCTCATCGCTCACTTCCCTGAGTGGACACATTTAGCTGGATGTGTTGCTCGGCGGAGAGTGTAGCAGAATGCGAATCATGGAGTACCCCACATCCCCCAGATGTGGGGCTACCCTATGATTTGTGGCAGGGGGAGCGCCACAATCCCCTACTTATGCTCCAGCGGAGAAGGAACCGCCTTGTATCCTGCTGGAATTTGAAAGCTGGTGGTATCGACCGGGGCCACGGAAAAGCCGGAGGTCTCTGTTTGACTTTCCATCAGAACCCCCGCGGTGGCCGGGTCAGTGTTCGCTGCCTGACTTGGAGGCGGGGTCGACGAAGTATGGTGCATCAGAGCACCCATGCTGGAGCCACCCAGCGCGCGACCAAAAGTACCCAGTCGAGACACCTGGCTATTTGCTTCCTGTGTAGCTGTACCCGTAGCCACCTCTTTGCCCACAGCACCAGCCGTCGACCCTTGGTTCCCGCTTTGGTTTGGCGGCAAAGGTGCGACCGAAGGAGCGGCCAGGGGCTGACCATCGACCGTCATACCTACGCGAGTCACCTGCAGCACTGGAAGTCCACTCACCTTACCGGACTCCTTCTTCAGTTCCTCTAATGCCTGCGCCCCTCCCGGTTCAGCGGCTATCAGGGAGGTCATCGCTGAGGCGGCCATATCCACCTTGAGCTCCTTCGCCATGCGTTCATTAAAGCTGCGCATCTCGGGCATGCCCGGTGCGTCCTTGATCAGCCACATTTCGCTTGTCGCGGCCATGCCTCCCTTAGCATTGGCATCGCCCGAGTTTGGGGTCATGGTAATGGTGAGCAATACCTCGTTAGCCGTCTGCCCGTCCAACTGACGAGTTGCTCCGCTATTGGAAATGTGAGCGTTGAAGCTCATTTGGGAGCCGTTTGTAGGAGTGGGCTTTGCTCCTTTCGCCTTGGCAGCGGCGTCGGCCATGGCCTTCTCCATTTCCTGGAATGTCATCACCGAGTAGGTGCGCTTATCGTGATCGATCATGGTGATCGTCTGGTCATCAAGATCGATGATCTCCGTACTATGCGGATTGGACCGCACCATGCGGGCGCCATGGATCATGACCGTTGAGGTAGTGGGCGCGAGTGCCTGCTTGGCTTGTGAGCTGAAAGCGCCCGCCATCTTCATCATCCCCATCATGGAGCCGCCCGTCACCTGGGTAGTCTCCTGGTAGGTGACATCGGCAAAGGCGAAAGGTTGTAGCAGCAAGCTGCCGGCGAGAAGGACTGACCATGGTGTCTTCATTGCGATCTCCTTTTAAGTAACTGTTACTGCCCCTATTGCGTATTGGTTCAGACGTTCGGGTGGCTCAATCCTGGACGGAGTAATTCCGGCAAGGCGAAGGCCCGCAAAATCTGGATATAACTCCGGCCTAACTGACCCTGTGCAAGAACTCAACTCCGCAGAAAGGGCTGAGCGTCATCTTGCCCAATTGAACCTCTTCGATCGCTCCGACAGTCAGGGCTTCAGGGCACGACTTTAGCCGGGCCCACACCATTAAAAAGAATTGAGCTTTAGCCCCTGCGAAGAGGCATCCTGCACGAAATGCTTGTTCACGATCTTTCGCAGCGCACGGCGTTTTCCTCCCACGACGTAAAGCAAAAGCCCAGGGGCTAAAGCCCAGATTTTGCTGTCCCTGTACGGCCCGACTAAAGTCGTGCCCTGATACAAAACATGAGTCTTCCCGTAGCTTGTAGAGTCGTGCCCTAATAAGAAACAAGAAGCCAAAGACGTACTTCAGGGGCTAAAGCCCTCACGGTTGTAGCCCCTGTACGGCCCGACTAAAGTCGTGCCCTGATACAAAACATGAGTCTTCCCGTAGCTTGTAAAGTCGTGCCCTAACAAGAAACAAAAAAAGCAAAGACGTACCTCACGGGCTAAAGCCCTCACGGTTGTGGCCCTGTACGGCCCGACTAAACAGCTTGCGGAAAAAGTCGGTTTGAGGGCAAGGATCGTCCCCTCAGCGGCTAAAGCCGTTCCTGCTTTTAAACACTTACGTACGACCTGAAGGCCGTACCCTTCAGAAAAACGAGTTTTCCCGCAGGCTGTAAAGTCGTGCCCTGACACAAAGCATGAGTTTCCCGTAGCTTGTAAAGTCGTGTACCGGCACAAATCCGGCCTCCTCCTTGAATCCTTGCGGTTCTCATGCGCACGCTAGACGCCCGCTTGCTTTGCGGCCAGGGCACCGATTATGGGCAACTTCGTCATCTTGCCCTGGTACGCGCTGTACATGAGAAACGCCCATAACGCGAACCCACCAACCATGAGCAACAGATCAATCGGCAATTGAATGAAAAAGAAAAGACCCTTGGTGACCGCGCTTAGCACCAAGCCGGCGATCATCCAGCCGATCCAGAGCGCAGTCCATGCAACGTTGAAAAAGATCGACTGGAAGGCATGAAAGCGGACAAAGCGATCGCTCTTATATGGATCAATCACCAGAAAAATAATGCCGCTGATAATGCCGGCAAGATATGCCAGTGCACCGGCAGTATTAGCCTGAAGGCCGGAATTCGCAACCGGCGGTGCAGCCATCGCCGGCGCCCTCCCGGCACACGTGGGGCAAAAGGTTGCGCCGTCCGCAAAGGCGGCTCCGCACGACTGACAATAGGCCATAGCAACTTCCTTTCTGTAACTGAGATCAGAACATTTACAACCGGCTCGCCACCAGCTTGGCCAGCGGCTTGATATTGTCTGTGTTGCACGGGCAACTGGTGTACATGAAGTGAGCTACCGAATTTCCCTTTCGGAAGATGATCATGCTCCCGCCCGCGAGATACGCCTCATCGCCTATGCCATCCAAATTGCCGCTTCCGCTGCTGGCCGCCGTCCCCGAGCCACCGGTCACGTAATTGAACGCGCCGCGATTCATCTTCATTTCCGCTTGTGCGTTTCCTGAGGTGAAACTGACAACAAGCACCGGAATTTCCCCGGTAGCGGCCTCCGCTCGGAGGGATTTGTCACTTGCTTCCTGTTGCGCAAAGAAACCGCCTGCCACCTGTTGAATGGTTTTCTGCGTCTTGGCATCGGCTCCCAGCCCGCCAATCATGGAAGCCATGTGCTTCGAGGTCACGTCCGCCGGATCGCCCTTGGCTATGTAGCTACAACCCTCGTCTTTCGCCTCAACGCGGATGACCTGTATGCCCACAGCCTTGCTGACTTCCTCCTTGCTCAGAAAACGGCAAGGATCTCCTTTAAAGCCTCCTGCGCTGTCGTCACTGCTGGAATCTCCCTTGAGGTCTGCAACGCCTTTCAAGAACTCACCCATTCCGGCACTCCCCGGCCCCTTGCCGGCCAGCGCTTGGGTTGCAGCAGCGTGCGCCTTTTCCTTGATTTTCTGTGCCGCGTACCAAAGTCCGCCCAGCGCAAGTGCTCCTCCGACAAAGAGGACCAGCACGAGCGCGACGATCACCTTCAGAAGAGTGTTTGATTTCTTCGCGCCGGCGGCCGGGTAAGCTCCGCCGGGTGTCGGCGTGTAAGTTGGCGGTATGGGTGCATAGGCCGGTTGTGCCGGAGCATAGCTTTGCACTGGCGCAGATGTTGCCTGTACGGGAGTAAAACCCCCTTGCACCGGCGTGAACGCCCCCGCCCCTGGTGTAGGTGCAGACGCAACTGGCGTAAAGCTACCTGGCACCGGAGCAAAATTCCCTGGCACCGGAGTAAACGCACCCGCCGCTGGTGTAGGTGCAGACGCAACTGGCGTAAAGCTACCCGGCACCGGAGCAAAATTCCCCGGCACCGGCGTGAACGCCCCCGCCGCTGGTGCAGGTGCAGACGCAACTGGCGTAAAGCTATCCGGAACCGGAGCAAAATTCCCCGGCACCGGCGTGAACGCCCCCGCCTCTGGTGCAGGTGTCGACGCAACTGGCGTAAAGCCGGCCGGCACGGGGCTGAAGGCAGCGGCATCTGGTGTTGGGGTCGCCGGCGTAGAGTCAAAGGACGAGGGCACCGGCGCCCAGCCCGTTTGCGCTGGTGCAAACGGCGCGGGCGATGCCGCAGGCGATGGAGGGGGAACTTTTGCTCCACACCCTCCGCAGAAAACCGCTGTATCCATCAATGCCGAACCGCACTTACCGCAGAACTTAGCCATTGTCTTTCTCCTTCACGCAGTGAATCTATCTCTCTCGTTCATTTGCCGGCGATATTACTCGCCCGCCTACTCACGCGTTAACTCTACACGCCGGTTGCGCGCACGTCCTTCGAGGGTGTCATTGGTTTCTATGGGGTGTGAGGCGCCAAATCCATTCGTGGATAGACGATCCGCCGCGATGTGGTACTGCGTCACCAGCGCTTCTTTGACGGCGGCGGCGCGGCGTTTCGACAGATCGAGGTTATAGGCGTCACCGCCAATATTGTCCGTGTTCCCTTCCACCGTAAGCTTCCAGTCCGGGTTGTCTGTCATCGCCTGCACGATCTGCTTCAGCACTGGCGCGGATTCCGGCTTGATGGTGTCTTTGTTGAAGTCGAAGTAGATACCCCAGGTCACGGCGCGCTTCTGTTCGGCGAGTTGTTTCTCTACCAGATTCACCGGGCGCGGCACACGGTATTCGATCTTCGTGACTTCAATTCTGAACTTACCGTCATGCAGTACAGGGTCCTTCAGCTTAAGCATCAGAACCAGTGGGTCCACAGGATCATCGATCACATACACATCGGCTGCGGTATGCGATGGACGGTCTTTCTTCGGCCTGGGATCTTTTCCTACCGACTCCATAACGCCCGCAAGATGG
Organism: uncultured Acidobacteriaceae bacterium; assembly: GCA_963824325.1. Lineage (GTDB taxonomy): Bacteria > Acidobacteriota > Terriglobia > Terriglobales > Acidobacteriaceae > PALSA-350. The sequence continues at coordinate 363,508 of CAWGPA010000004.1, forward strand.
ATGGTGGGCAGATTGACACGCTGATCGTTCACGATCATGGGATAAGGAACATCCTGCGCCTCGACCCGGGTAAGTAAACCGCCTTCGTGGTCAGGTTGTACGCTGTCTTGACCGCTGTCGTGAATGTCGAAGTAAATCAGGTTGGTCTTGCCGGTGGACTTCACTTCCTGGAAGGACTTATCCGACAACCTGAGCCGGGTTAGACCATGAATCAGTTGAGGCTGTTTTTTGCCAGTGACGGTCACGTAGGTGTCGGACGTTGCAAAATCCGCATTGCAAACGGTGTGCAAGGAGCCGGAAGCTTTCCATTCATGGCCGTCGTCGTCTTTGTAGGCGTCGGCGGCGGCGGCGAGAACAACGGACGTCGGGTCTGTGGAGGCGACCGACATGCGGGTTTCCACATCGCCGTTTTTCATCCCCCAGGCAGTCGTGACCGTCGTGGCCGGCTGCAAGGGAACCAGCGCCGCGCTCTGCGCGGGAAACGGAGCCGCAGTGCAAGGCGTCACCGGATCTTTCGCCGAAATGCTTTCCACTGGATCGCCGTCATCGTCTCCGCCCCCGAGCATGTTGCCCAGGTTGCCCAAAATCGCCGACACGTCTTTGTTGCCGTCGTCGTTGTTATTTGTCCCGGGTGATGAAGCCTTCTTTTGCCCCGGAACCGGAGCGGGATGCGCGACGGATTGGGCGACACTGGTCACCTTCTCCTTGACCATGTAGCCGACGTAAACTACGCCGCCGATGCCGATCACGGCTAACAGGGCGAGCACGCCGAGAATGACGAACAGTAACGCCAGGCCGCTGCGCTTCTTAACCGGCGCGAACGCTTGCGGAGGCAGAGCCGGCGCGGGTTGCCATGACGGCGCAGCCGGTGGCTGCACGCCCACGGGCACCGCAGGCTGAGCAGTCGCTGCAATGGGCGTGCCACAACTCGTGCAGAACTGGGAACCTGCTTCGATCTTCTGGCCACATTTAGTGCAAAAGCTCATAGGTTCCCCTTACTCACGAGTAAGCTCCACTCTCCGGTTGCGTGCACGGCCCTCAAGCGTGTCATTGGTCTCTATGGGGTGCGACGCGCCAAATCCATTGGTGGATAGACGATCAGCTGCAATGTGGTACTGCGTCACCAGCGCTTCTTTGACTGCTGCGGCGCGGCGTTTCGAGAGGTCCAGATTATAGGCGTCGCCGCCAATGTTGTCTGTATTCCCTTCCACCGTAAGTTTCCAGTCCGGATTGTCTGTCATCGCCTCCACGATTTGCTTCAGCACTGGCGCGGATTCGGGCTTGATGGTGTCTTTGTTGAAGTCGAAGTAGATACCCCAGGTCACAGCGTGCTTCTGCTCGGTAAGTTGCTTTTCAACCAGATTCACCGGCTGCTTAGCCTTGTAATCGATCTTGACAGTTTCGAGTCTGAACTTGCCGTCGTACCATTTGGGGTCTTTGATTCTGAGCAATAGAACCATAGGATCCAGAGGATCGTCGATCACGTAGATTTCGGCTTCACTATGCGCGGGGCGTAAGCGTTTCGGGAAGGGGTTTTTCCCCACCGGGTCCACGATTCCCGCCAGATGAATCGTGGGTAGATTGAGCCGTTGATCATTCACGATCATGGGATAGGGAACGTCCTGCGGCTCGACCCGGGTGAACAAACCACCCACATAGGCGGGCTTGATAGCTTGATCGACGTCAAAGTTATAGAAGTAGCGAATCGAAGTTTTGCCCTGGGACTTGATCTCGTCAAAGCTTTTGCTGGAGAGCCTCACCCTGGTTACACCATGGAGGATGCGAGGTATGTTGGCTCCTTCCACGGTGGCATAGGCATCAGCCGACAAAAGATCCTGGTTGCATGTGCTATTGGTGGTACTGGACGAGTGCTGGTCGCTACCCTTTTCATCTTTCCATTTAACGTCGTTGTGTCGCATGTCGAACGAAGCCGGGCTCGTAGAAAGGATGGTATTGCGGGTTTCTATATCGCCATTGGTGATGCCCCAGGCAGTGGTGATGACCGTGCCTTCCTGCAAAGGGATTTGCGCCGCGCTCTGCGAAGGAAAGGAAGCGGTCGCGCAGGGCGTCACCGGGTCATTCACTGAAATGCTTTCGACGGGGTCTCCGTCATCGTCGCCCTTATCAAGCATGCTGCCCAGGTTTCCCAACATTGCGGATAAGTCGCTGTTGTCGCTCTTCCCGGGCTGTTTATTCCCGCCTGGATTCGGAGCAGGATTCGTAACAGCCCTGGCGACGCTAGTCACTTTCTCCTTGACCTTGTAGCCGACGTACACTACGCCACCGATGCCGATCACAGCGATCAACCCGAGAATGCCGAGAAAGATGAGCAGTAGGGCCAAGCCACTACGCTTCTTCACTGGTGCGAACGCTTGCGGGGGCGGCGCCGGTGACTGGACGGCCACCGGCACCGCAGGCTGCGCAGTCGCGCCAACCGGCGCGCCACAACTTGCGCAGAACTGAAAACCCGTTTCGATCTTCTGGCCGCACCTGGTGCAAAAGATCACTGCTTCGTCTCCCCATAAGATCTGGACCACGCGGATCGAGTACGCTTTCTCCCCCATCGCACGCGGCAACACGCATCGATCATCCTGATCATCCTCATCTTCCTGCGCAGCCATCCGGTATCTCATCCCTGTGATCGATCAAGGTCTTTCTGTGCGGAAGGGCAACAATACTTCCCCAGGGAGGAACAGGCTTTACCCCAAACCAGCCGAGCACAGTGTTGAGTACACTTGCCACGATCCTTGGCATGCTGTAGCCGATTCCGGCGCCAAGGCTCATGTTGAAGGTTCCCTGGGCGCAGATAGGTGTCCGGATTCAAGAGCGTGGTGCCTATCGATGACCCCTTAAGCGACGTAACCGAGGAAATCAGGTCTACGTAAGGCCCGGTGGCGAAACTCAAAGCGCCTACGCCCACCATGAGCCGCTGGCTGATGGCGAATACCATGGAGTTGATTCCTACCGAAATCCCGGTGACCATGCCGGCCAGGTTTTGCTTTACCTGGCCTTGCGGCGGGGTAATCTCCCAGGCCCCTTTGTGGTAGTCGGCCGCTATTTCGCCGGTGAGGTCGATGCCCCCTGCTCCATGCAGGCGCGACGTCTTGGCGCTGAAGGCGCTGGCCATATCGATCGACTGGCTCAAGTCGATTTGCAGCGGGAGAAAAATGCCGCCGATCGGAACCGTAATATCCAACGGAATAAGGCCGGTCTCCTTGATGTTGCCCCCGGTGAATTCCTGACTGGACGCGGCGTCGAGGGTTACCGTGACTCCCGCGCCTCCCGCCAGCTGAAGATTGGCCTCAATGCTGCCATTGTCGATCGAGGCGCAAAAGACGACATGGGGATGGATGAGATGGAAGACGATCGTAACCCAGACACGGAGGCCGTCTTTTTCCTGATACATCTTCAGACCCAGGCCTCCGCAATCGACGCAGGGCGTTGCCTGCAGACCATTGAGCGGAATCATCGGAATCTTTGGAGTCGGAATCGGCCCAGGTGTTGAGGTTCCCCAAATTCCCCGGACTGGGAACCCCTGGAGGCAGGTTTGGATTAGGTACGGGGATCGAGGTACCGGGAATGGTGGGGGGGACGCTCGGCACGGCTCCCGCCTGCATGGGCCGCAACCGGGTTGACGGATGGAAGCCGCTGCGCAGCAAGGTTGGTTTGCGCACACGCGCGCCCGAGCCCGTAACCGTCCTCATGGGCGTCCATTTGCCGGTATCGGAGACCACGAAGTACTGCGCGATATGCCACGTACCGGAACGGCCCTCGATGGTGGCCTGGGGTCCCGGCGTGCGGGTTTGCATGGCCGCTGAGTTGACCGCCCCTGGATAGTCTGGAGCAGCAATCGCAATCGCCGAGTTCAGATCCAGCGGCTGGTCGTACAGGAACTTGCCTTGCTTCACCAGGTCGGTGAGCTGCACCGGCCCCAGAATGGCGGAAACCTGGTCGCCATTGCGCTGGACGGCGAGCACCCTGCCGACCGCGCGCCCGGTGGCAAAGACAATCTTGCCCGGTTGGATTTCATTTACCTGCGGAGCATTCGCATCGAAGGTCCACGACAACCCATTGGAGGCGAAGGAACGAATCGCCTGGTCGCCATGCTCCATGAGGATGATGTCATCCTGGTAAACAATCCCTGCCCCACGCTTGGGGGCCATCCCCCATCGCCGCTCAGTTTCGGTCATCTCAGCGAGCTTGAGGGTGTGGCCGACCAGGACCGGCCCAGGAACAGAAGAGAAGCCAGGCCACGCCTTGGGATTCCCCAGGCCGCTGGTCTCGTCGCCGCCGCTTTGCCGGCATCCATTGGCCACCAGCAGGAAGCCGCAATGACCGCCGTCCGCAGTAAAACGACCCTTCTTGCTTGCTGTTGTGGCTGCATTTCCCCGCGACTTTGCGGGAAAATTGCGGGCTGGTCAACAGAACTTGCATTTAAGTCTGCATTAACCACAAAGTCATTTCCCTGGAGTCACTTGTGCGCTGTCATTAACTGACTACAATGGCTCTTACCCGTGCTAAGGGGTTTGCCACTGGAGAGGTATGCCGGAGACGTCCCTAAAAGTGACCCGCTATCGCTTTGGGCCCTTCGATCTGGACCCGGCTGAAGGCACCCTTGCGCGCCATGGCATACGCGTGCGGCTCCAGGATCTTCCCTACCGGCTCCTGGTCATGTTGGTCGAAAGGCCAGGTGAAGTCGTCACCCGGGAGGAACTGCGGCAGCATTTGTGGCCGCAAAATACCTTCGTCGAGTTTGACAACAGCCTTGGGGTCGCCATCCGCAAGGTGCGTGAGTCGCTCAACGACAATGCCGACGCGCCCCAGTACGTAGAGACCATCCCGCGCCGTGGATATCGGTTCGTGGCGCCGGTGACAGTTGAGACCCGGGCGGAGCCGGTAGAGGTTGAGCTGACAGTGCAGCCGGTTCAGGCCACACCAGCACCGATTCCGGCGAACGCTTCACCGGTTGCGGCGAAACCCGCTTTTGCGCGGCACAAGATTTACTGGCTGGCGGCAGGATTGGCATTTCTCCTGCTGGCTGCCGGCTTGCTTTTCCGGTTCTATCCCAAGCCTCCCGTTACGTCCCCGCCTCAAGCCAGCGCAGCGGCGCCAGTAAGGCTGCGCCGCTCGGTAGCGGTGCTGGGATTCCGTAATTTGCCGGGCCGCCATGAGGACGATTGGCTATCCCCCGTCTTCTCCGAAATGTTGGACACGGAACTGGGCTCGCGTGGCGATTTGCGGATGGTTTCCGCGGAAGATATTGCCAGGGTCAAGCATGACTTGCCGCCCACCGTCGAAGGCACCCTGGCCAAGGGTACCCTGGAGCGGCTGCGGCAGAACCCGGGAGCGGATGTGGTTGTCCTCGGCTCCTATACCCCGTTGCCGGGCAAGGAAGAGAGGCGCATACGGCTCGATCTGCGGGTGCAGGATACAACAGACGGAGAAACCATCGCCGAGGAGGCAATCACCGGCGACCGGAACGACCTCTTCGCCCTGGCCGCCCAGGCGGGCGCCCGGCTTCGCCATCGGCTGGGCCTCACCGCCAATTCCTTAGGAGACGCCAACCAGGCGCGGGTGGCGCTTCCCTCGGATGAACAGAGCGCACGGTTGTATGTGAGCGGCCGGGCCAGACTTTGGGCCTTCGATTTTCTTGGCGCTCGCGACCTGCTGCTGAAGGCGGTAGCCGCCGACAGCGAGTTCCCCCTGGCGCACTCCGCCTTGTCCGAAGCCTGGTGGCACCTGGGTTATCAAACCAAAGCGCGTGAGGAGGCGCAACGAGCACGGGAACTCTCACAGGATCTCCCGGAAGAGGACCGGTTTCTGATCGAAGGTCAGTACTGGCGCGCGAGGGGCGACTCGGCCAAGACAGTGCAAGCCTATCGCACACTTTTCCAGCTCTTCCCTGACAGCCTTGATTACGGCCTCCTCCTGGCGACGGCGCAAATCGGCTTTCAACCGGCGGCTTCCCTGGAGACGCTTGCCACTCTTCGCCGCCTGCCCGCGCCGGCGGGCGTGGATGCGCGCATCGATATGACGGAGGCCTCCGCGTGGATTGGCCAGGATCTGAACAAGGCGCGCGCCGCTGCCAAATCCGCGATCGAAAAAGGCCGCGCCCAGGGACGCCCCGTGCTCGTAGCCCGAACCTACGGCTTTCTATGCGAACAGGGTGTTGGGCTGGGTGTCTCCATGGATGAAGCCGTCGGCGACTGCGAGCTCGCCCGCCAGAGCGCCGAGGCTGCGGGAGATCGCAATGGCGAGGCGATGATGTCGACTGACCTCGCAGCCCTTTACTACCAACAGGGGGAAGTGGCGCGTTCAGGAGAAATGTTTCGAGCAGCCATCAAAGAGTTCCAGGAAGTCGGAAACCTGGATGGTGTGGGCGCCGCTATGAGCAACCTTGGCGCCGCGCTTGTTACGTCAGGAAATCTCAACGAAGCCAGAAAGCCGCTGCAAGACTCCGTTCCCAACTATCAAGCGGTTGGAGATAAAGAGGGGTTAGCGCTCAGTCTCAATACTTTGGGGGATTTGTCCCGCCAGAACGGAAAGCTGCAGGTCGCGGAGACTACCTACCAGCAAGCCATGGCCACAGCCGAGGAGGCGGGCGATAAATCCGCGGTCGCCTATGTTTTCTGCAGCCTCGGGGATGTTCTTGTGGACCAGGGGAAACTGGCGGCGGCTCGCGCGTCGTACGAGAAGTCATTGGCCCTGCGCAACCAGGTAGGCGAGAAGCAGCTGGCGTTGGAGACCCAGGTTGGGCTGGCGCAGCTTTCGATAGAAGAGGGACACGCGGCCGAGGTCGAGAAACCTCTTCGGGGGTGGAAGCAACAGTTCCATCAGGAGCGGCAAGCCGACGATGAACTCGCGGCCTCCACCGCTTTAACCCGGGCTTTGCTGGCCCAGGGCAAGCCAGGGGAAGCGCGGGCCGAAATCGAATCATCGCAGGATCTCGCGGCAAAGAGCCAGAACTTGCTGGTCCGCCTTGAGTATGAGCTGGAGCTCGCGCGCGTTTTGCTCGCATCCGATCATCCCGAAACAGCCAAACCACGGCTGGAACAGGTTGCCAGGGAAGCTCGCGCGCACGGCCTCCAGGGTGTCGAATTAGAGGCCATGGCGGCTGCAGCCGAATTAGAAATTCGAGCCGGCCACAAGGCCGCTGCACAGCAGCAGCTGGCCTCGCTCGAACAAGTGGCACGCGACAAGGGCTTCGGTCTCATCGCCCGCAAGGCAGCAGCGGCCGCGGCTCAGGCTTAAAGCGTTTTCATTTCTGCTGCATACGGAATGCGTTAGCGCATACCGCCCGCGGCCTGAAGCAGCGATCCGGTGATCCAACGCGCATCGTCAGAGGCAAGGAACGCCACTACCGTGGCGATGTCTCCAGGAGTGCCGACCCTGCCCAGCGGCGTGCTTTGCACCATCTGCTTTTCGAAATCGCTTCCTTCAACGCCCGAAGACTTAAAGCCCTCGGTGGCGACGGGGCCGGGATTCACCGCGTTCACGCGGATATTCTTTGGGCCCAGCTCTTTAGCCAGCACTCGTGTGATGACGTCGACCGCACCCTTGGTGCCGCTGTAGACCACCGACATGGGCGGCGTCTGTTCGCTGGCAACGGAGCCGATGTTGATCACGCTGCCACCCTCTTGCGGGAACAGCGCGACGCCGGCCTTGGTCGCTAGAAGCAGCCCCTTTACGTTGGTGTCATACATGCGTGCGATCTCTTCTTCTGAAATTTGTTCCAGCGGCGCAAACGCATAGACACCGGCATTGTTCACCAGGATGTCCACCTTGCCGAAAGCCTTCTTCGTTTCCGCAAAGAGCTTATCGATCTCCCCGGCTTTGGCTACGCTGCCACCCACAGCGATTGCCTTACCTCCGGCCTTGGTAATGCCTGCGACCACCTTGTCGGCCCCCTCTTTGCTCGAAGCGTAATTCACCACCACCGACGCACCTTGCGCCGCAAGTTCCTGTGCAATGCCGGCGCCGATCCCCTTCGATGCGCCGGTAACCACGGCCACCTTACCACTCAGCTTTCCCATCTCTTCACCTCAATAAGATCTCTGTCGAATAGTTCGACGGATATCGAATAGATGTCTGCTATTTTGAATTGGATTCAGAGCCTTGCCCTACTCGTTCCCTCGCAAAGGACGGGTGGGCCCTGTATCCCAGATTTCCGGTGAAGTTTGGTGGCGCTGTTGCACTTCCTGCGGCTTTCCTTAACGAAAGCCGCACACGTGGCTTGCTTGATGCCACGTCGACCGCTAAGTTTCTCGGATGAATCGAGAGTCAGAGGGAAAGAGCAGTGGTCATCCCACATCTTGCGAAAAACGAGCGAATATGGGGGACCGTCCTGCGTTAGGGAACCAACTTTAGAGAGAGGAGAGGCGTTTCAGGTAGGCTTCGAAGACGGGCCGGCGAAGAAACAGATTAGATCCCCGGCCCTCGCGTTTCATGTCCACCAATCCGGCCTCGTGCAGCTCTTTGAGGTGATGGGAGATCGTCGCCGGACTGATAACCTCGTGTTCCTGCAATGAGCTGCAGGCTAATCCATCCGCGGCGGCAACCTGCTGCAGAATGGCGAAGCGGCGAGGATCCGCGAGCGCGCGGCAAATCGCGTGAAACTGCTCTTCGGGAAGATCCAGATCTTTGCGGACCCGCTTCATCGTCTTATCAGATGTCTTGCTTTACTCTTTCGATGCAAGGCGAATCTTACCGCATCGGAATAAGTGATTCGACTTAAGACTCGATTCAGCCCCCGCCCGTTGTTATCTTGGTGACTGTGATTGCCACCCTCCAGACGAAGCGGCTCTTGATGCAGCCGCTCCAACTCGCCGATGCCGAGCGGACACAACGCCTGTTTCCCCAATGGGAGATAGTCAAGTTCCTGAACAAGCAGATTCCCTGGCCCTACCCCGCCGATGGAGCACTCGCCTACTATCGCGATGTCGCGCTGCCCGCGATGGAGCGTGGAGAGCAGTGGCACTGGACCTTGAGATTGCGGCAATCGCCGGAAGAACCTATCGGATCCATCGGCCTGATCTCCAAGGACGGACACGCCACTCGCGGGTTCTGGTTGGGACTACCATGGCACGGTCAGGGACTGATGACGGAGGCGGCAATCGCAGTGAATGACTATTGCTTTGATGTCCTCGGTTTCGGCGCTTTGCAGGTTCCCAAGGCCGTGGTGAATATCGCCTCGCGGCGCATATCAGAGAAGACCGGCATGCGCGTGATTGCCACCGAGGAGCGTGAGTATGTCTGCGGCAGACTGCTGACCGAGATATGGGAGATCACCGCGGACGAGTGGCGAGAGAAGAGGCAGCTGATTCATGCTGGCGAGGACGTGTCTTGAACCGGAGGGAGTTTCAACTTTCTCTTATCAAGTTCGCAGTGCTCGCTCCACGCTTGCTGCGCGGCCCGCATGCGAGTGCTTCCCCCGATAACGCGACACTCTACCAACGCGCGATCGTTATCGATTCGCTTTGTTCGCCTTTCCTCGACCAGGTGACTGCTCCCAGCCCGGCGTTAGTTGCCGTGGTTCAGCAGTCGGGAATCACCGCGGTCAATTACACGGTCTCCGATACTACCTTCGAGGGCACGATCAACACGCTCGCCTGGCTGGAAGCGTTAGTGGAGAAATATCCCGACGCCTTCACCATCATTCGCAAATACTCAGACATCGCACGTGCCAAGCGCGAGAACAAGCTCGGCATCATTCCCGGCTTTCAGTACACCGCGTTTCTGGAAGAGAAGCCCGAGCGCATCGAGGTGTTCCGCAATCTCGGCGTGCGCATCATGCAGCTCACCTATAACGTGCGCACGGCCTTTGGCGATGGCTGCCTGGAGCCCGGCAATGCCGGTTTGAGCAGGGCCGGTATCGCCGCGGTGAAGAAAATGAATGAGATTGGGGTGGCTGTGGACTTGAGCCATAGCGGCTATCGGACCACGTCCGAAGCCATCGCCGCGTCTGCAAAGCCAGTGCTGATCTCGCACTCCGGGTGCGCCGCCGTTTATGCGCACCCGCGCAACAAGCCCGACGAGATTCTCAAGGCGCTGGCTGATCGCGGAGGATACTTCGGCGTTTATCTCATGCCCTACCTGGTTGCCTCGCCCACCGTTCCCACTCGCCAGCACGTACTCGACCACCTGGTGCACGCCATCGATGTATGCGGCACCGATCACGTCGGCATCGGCTCCGACGGTGCGATTCAGGAGACGGTACTGACCGCCGCGCAAAGGGCCGACTTCGACGCCGATATTGCTCAGCGCAAGAAGCTCGGCATCGGGGCGCCGGGCGAGGATCGTTTTCCTTATGTACCCGATTTGAATGGGTCGGATCACATGCAGATCATCGCCACAGAACTGGCCCGTCGAGGCCAGCCCTCCTCTGTGATTGAGAAAGTGCTGGGTGCGAATTTCCAGCGCGTTTGCGGCGAAATCTGGGGAACTTCCTAAAATGACGACGCCGACGGGAAAGATGCCGCTTGGCTACCAGCCCATTGCTGCGCGCCTACCGCCCCAGGGGATGGAGCAGCGCTACCGGCAGTCGTTTACGAGGATGATGGAGCTGATCGGAATGATGTATCGAGCAGGAATCCCTATGGAAGATGGCACCGACACGATGGCCGGTTTATAGCGTTCTCTATAAGCCGCAAGAGCTTTACTCCGCCCTGGGCGTGGGCCCCTAACCAACCGCGCGGGCAACAGAATATACTGGAAATCGCAGGAGTATTCGTGAAACCAAATGCAAACGCTCTGATTAAGGCTGTGGTCGGCGGAATGTTTTTGTGCTGCGCGAGTATGCCGTCGTACGCGCAACAAGCGGCTCCCGCGCAACCGGCGCAACACCCGCAGTATCCCGAATTGCCTGCGGGCCCGGGAAAAGACACTCTGATCCGCGTATGCAGCAAGTGTCACTCCCCCGACAATGTAATCGCGAACGGGCAAGACCGCGCCGGCTGGGAAAATACCATCACCAAGATGGCGGGATTTGGCGCGGAAGCCAGCGACGAGGAATTTACCGAGATCCTGGACTACCTGGCAAAGAACTTCCCCGCTGCAACGACTATCCATGTGAACCAGGCCACAGCGGCGCAGTTGGAGAGTGGGCTCGGACTTTCTACGACTGAGGCCGAAGCTATCGTTGATTATCGGAAGAAGAACGGCGACTTCAAGTCCCTGGACGATCTCAAGAAAGTCCCCAACGTGGATGCCAAAAAGCTGGATGCCAAGAAGGACAGCCTGGCTTTTTAACCGCATCTGCAGAGTGCGGCGTAGCAGACTCTTGCGTGTCCAAGCAAGAACTTGCCCGACCAACATGGCGTCCCGCGGGGGCCGGTTGAAAGTGAGTCTTGTCCAAATTTAACTTTTTCGACTCTGTCCATCCACCTCCACCCAAGCCAAGGTGAACCACCACACATCGGCTTGTGCCGAAAGTGAAACTGCAGGTCCCTCCCTTGCGCTTACGCTCCAGTCGGGATGACAAATTTTAAGGCCGGTGGCTCACCTTGGCTTGGGTGGAGGTGGATGGACAGAGTCGAAAAAAGCTAATTTGGACAGCTCTGGCTGACGGCAGCACGGGATGCCAGTCCTGGGCATGAACTTCTCACTCCGGCCACGAAATGAATTCCGGAATCTGGTCAGCACTTTGCGTGAGGGCCCAGTACTCCGCTTCCAATCGTCCCTTGGCGGGAATCCAGCGGTAACCAGGTACATCGAACAATCGGCCGCGCTCTACCATTTCACGGCGTGATTCGGGCACGGGAGAAACGCCAAACTCCAAGCCCAGGGTGATGGTCCGGCCGTTCCAGGGCGGAGTGTCGCGGCTACAATTTTCCTGCCACATCCCTAACCAGGGAAAGTCGTCACGCTTCCAGATATATGCGATCGCCAGGCGAAACGCGGGTGAAAAGGCAACGAAGTATTCGTCCTCGCGCCGTCTGTCGCCGAGATGTGAGGTGTACTCGCTCGAAGCCGGCGCAGCGCTCAGGGTGCGCAGGTCGGCGACACCTCCCGCGGAAAGAGGCGCCATTGGCCAATCGAACTCCGCAGCCTGTTTCAAATGCATATTGGCTCCGAAGTCAATCGCGGAAACCTTCGACCGGGTTACAGAAGCCCGCAGCTGGGTTGTTCCCGCGTCGATAAACGGCGGACCCAAAGTTACATGCTCCGTCCATCCGATAGGGCGATCCCACGCAGCAAGATTCTCCACTGATTCCCGGATCTTCAAAGAGCGATCGTGCAATTCGATGGAGCGCTCGAAATTAAGTTGGGCCAGCGGGAGGTGAGCCTTTGCTACGAGGACTCCGTCGCGTTCCGTGAACTCATACGGGACCACGGAACCTTCACCGTGCACCGTCAACCCAGCGGCAGCTTCTTCCGTGGACGGTCCGCCGAAAAAGTCGAGGCACAGGTTGTGGCCCATGATGCCGGCCAGAAGCTTAGCCTCGGAGTCCGATCCATACTCCGGATGCTTGCTGAGTTCGTAGGTGGAAGGCTCGATCGAAGGCCACGGAGGAATCCAGAGAGGGCTTACACCAGCGACCTTGTCAAAAATCTCGGCGATGTGGCCACCCTCTCGCAAGACGGTGACGCGCAGATGGTCATTTTCAATCGCCACCGCTTGGCGGCCTCTAAAGATCGTGGCAGGCACAGGAGACACCTCTAACATGCTTGTTGAAAAACTCATTGAACGAGGGCACGGCTGAAGCCCAGGATTGCATCCTGGGATATTCTCAGCCGTCCCTGACGGGACTGGTCCGGGGTGTCAATCCTCCCCAGGACTACCCCGGATTTCCTGCACGCGGCTCTGGAGAGGCCTGCGTATGCGGCTTTCTTCACGGAAAGCCGCACGAGATTTCTTGGTGCCAGCAAACTCCACAGGAAATCCGGGTCCGTCCTGGGCTACTCTCAGCCGTCCCTGCGGGACTGAGTTTCTCCGGCCCCGGGGTGTTTCTTTCCCACCCGGTGCGAATTTCCGCAGACCGCTAAGGCAGTGTTTTCAACCACACGTTGCGGTGCAAGATCTTCACTACTCCCGGGCCCTCGATCTCAAAGCCGATCAGCCCTTTGGACTGGCTGAAGGTCGGATCATTGTCGACCAGAATAGCCATCACATGTCCGTTGACCATATGGATCAACGTGTTTCCATCGGCGATTACCTCGAACTGATTCCAGTCGCCTATTTTGATGAAGGCCTTGAGATCATCGGAACTCCCTAGCGTGGCCAGCAGGCGCGGCTTTTTGCCCTGATCGGTTTCGACCATCTGGCCTCGCCATGCGACAATCCCGCGCGGGCTAGTCTGCTCGTAAAGCTGGCCAGTGTACTTATTGCCGTAATCGAAATCGGCCTGGTAGCCCTTCATATTCCACTTGGCAAATTTCTGCGCCAGCGGGTTGCGCAGCTGCTGCGGTGTCGGCGGAATGTTGAGGCTGCGGTATTGGATCCCGCCATTGGCGCCCGTGCCCTCAAGCTTCATCTCCACTCTCAAGTCGAAGTTGGCCGGCTGGCCTCCACGCCAGATAATGTTCGTCGTGCCTGAAGGATGCTCGGGGCTCGATTCGGCCACCAGGGAGCCATCCTCCACATGCCATATTTCAGAGGAGCCGTCCCACCCGTTCAACGTCTTGCCATCGAAGATCTGCGTAAATCCACTGTGATCGTTGAAGTCGATCGGTTCCGGTTGCGAAAAACCGGGGAAAGCACGATGGGCCGGAGCTTGCTGGGCAGCGACCTGGTTTCCGGGAAGTGGATACATCATTAACAAACAGATCAAAGCCATGACGGGCGGTCTCAGCAGATCCGGGTGCCATACTTCCTCCTCACACTCCAACAACCTTCTCCCACTGCCTGGTTTTTGCCGATTTCAATACTGCGTCGGTTACGTAATCCGTGGCCGTGCCGTCAGCGAAGGTAGGTGCGACTTTCTCCCCTTTGCCGGTCCCCTGCAGAAAGTCAGCTACCTGGTGAATGAACGTATGCTCCCAGCCGATTTGCACCCCAGGTATCCACCAATTCTTTATATAGGGCTGATCGCCATCGCTGATGTGCACGCTTCTCCATCCCCGCAGCCGGCCTTCATCGCGATGATCGAAATACTCGAGGCGATGCAGGTCATGGAGATTCCAACCGGCGGAGGCCTTCTCACCATTCACTTCCAGGCTGAACAGCGCCTTGTGACCGCGCGCATACCGCGTGGCCTCAAAGATTGCCATCGAGCCGTTGGCAAAGCGGCATAGGAACGCGGACGCATCGTCAATCCCCACCGGCTCAACTTTGCCGGTGAGACTGTGCTTGCGTTCTTTGATGAACGTTTCCGTCATGGCCGTTACTTCGACGATCGGTCCGTTCAGCCACAAGGCCATGTCGATGTTATGGGCCAACAAGTCACCGGTGACACCGCTGCCTGCGACAGAAACGTCCAGGCGCCACAGTCCCTCACCACCCTGCGGCAAGTCGCTCGAGATGGTCCAATCCTGCAGGAAATTCGAGCGGTAGTGGAAGATACGCCCGAAGCGTCCTTCCTCGAGCAGTTGCTTCAGCAGGACGACCGCCGGCACGCGGCGATAGTTGTACCAAACCATGTTGGGAACGTTGGCCGCCTCGACCGCCTCGGTCATGGCTTTCGCTTCTGCCCCGGTGCGTCCCAGCGGCTTTTCGCACATCACCATCTTGCCCGCCTTGGCGGCGGCAACGGCAATCTCCGCGTGTGTGTTGTTGGGGCTGGCTATATCGATCAGGTCGATATCTTTCCGCGCTATCAGGGCGCGCCAATCCGTCTCCACGGATTGGTAGCCCCAATTTTCCGCGAAGCCTTTTACTCGCTCTGCGTTGCGCGCGCAAACGGCCTTGAGTACAGGCTGGTAGGGCACATCGAAAAAGCGTGGCGCCTGCAGGAACGCGTTGGAGTGCGCGCGCCCCATCAAGCCATATCCGATCAGGCCGACATTCAGATTCTTCCGCGCCATAGTGGGCCTTCAAAGCTTTCCATCGAGGTTCGGGGCATCCCACATCTCGCAACAAACGAGCGAGATGTGGGGCACCCGTTCATTTGTTGCACTGCCAGAGTCGCCGAAAACAAGTTGGTCACGCCCCTTCATTTGTTGCGCTACCTAGTCCCAGCCGTGGGCGTTGCGCACGGCGATCAGCGTTCCCAGAATGTCCTTCCAGGTCTTCGGGGCCATCATGGTTGCATTGGGGAACATGCAACCATCCCAGCAGATGTGCTCGTAGGCTCGGGTCGGTGCTCCCGTTTCATCGCGCATCCAGAGGCCGGCGACGGCGATGATATCCATCCTGCCCTTGGGATCGCCGACCACACAGTGGCGCCCGGTCAAATCATGCGAACCCGAACCGCTGACCGTGCCGTCGTTCTGGGCCACGTGAAAGTCGATCGTCCAGGGGCGCAGGGCATGCGTCACTTTGCGCAGGGCCTCCATCAGGACGTCCTGATCCGACCAATCGAAGTTTTCCGGCAGCAGACGGTCTTCCTCCGCGTTGTACCCGAGGGTGTACAGGAGCGAATGCGCCATGTCCGCCTGAAAGCCCAAGGTCTTGGGCCGGTTCACCATCTCCAGCAACTCGACCATTCGCTTCCAGCTATGCATGCCACCCCAGCAGATCTCGCCCTCGGCGGCGAGGCGCTCCCCGTAGCCTTCAGCGATGATGCTGGCCTCACGAAACGTCTGCGCGATGAGCTTGGTGTTGCCCGCAGGATCCTTGTCCCACTCCGTCGGCGAGGCCGCGGAATCAATGCGAATCACCCCGTAGCGGCGAATGCCAAGTTCGCGCAGCTTCCGGGCAATGCGGCAGGCCTTCTTCACCTGGGTGAGAAATGCTTTCCGCTCCTGCTCTGAACCCATGGCAGAGCCGCCGCCTGTCGGTGGCCAGACGGGAGCAACCACGGAACCGACCACAAGATTGCGCTTCGCAATGCTGTCGGCCAGCTGCTTCAGCTCGTCATCGGTGGAGTCAATGCTGGTGTGCGGCAACGATAAGAACAGATCGACTCCATCGAAGCGGATGCCATCGACCTCGGCTTGCGCGGTCAGGTCCAGCATGGTTTCAAGGTCGATGAATGGTTCCGAGTCCGGTCCCTTGCCCACCAGGCCAGGCCACATCGCGTTATGGATTGCCGGGTGCTTGTGCTGACTGGGTGTGCTCATGATTCCTCAGCCTATTTCTTAATCAGCGGTTTTGCATCCGGGTTACCGGGCCCGAAATGCTTGAGCATAACCAGCGGGTCCGATGCGCTGGGATTTTCGATGCGCACGCCTGCCTTAGCAACATCCGCAGTGACGAATACCTCGTCCTCCGTCATCTCTCCAAAACGAATCATGGAGGGAGTCGACAGCGCCTGGCCGCTCATCGTCCCGTAGCCCTGGGTCACAATCACCCCATAGGCCGCGCTATCCACGACGGTCGCGCTGCGTTTGGGCAGGATGGTCAATTCCTTGGCCGAGTAGTAAGGCGTGCCGTAGGTAATCCACTTCTCGACGTAGCCCTCCGCATTCATGGATTCGACCGCGTTCACCGGGCGGGGGAAGGTCTTGTTGCTCTCCGCGAACCGGGGATTCACATTGGCATCCCAATCGAGCATGCTGATCAGAAAATCGAGATCCTTCTTATGCGCCTCGGGGACGTCCTTGGTCAGCAAGTCCCAACCGACGATGCGGCCTTCCACCTCGGATTGGAACATGGCAAACACATCGCTGTTCACCTGCGGCTCATAGGTCACGAGCGATCCCGGAGCATGCAGAATGCCGGGATCAACTTGCCACCCTGCGCCTGGCTCCAGACGATAGGCGCGAGCGTGAAAAATAATTCCGTTGTCGCCCTGGTTCCATTTTTCCAGGCAGCGCCGGATGTCTTCCTTGGTCGTGCCCGGCTCGAGCCCCATATAGGTGTGGGGAAAATTGTTCTGTATCTGGTTGTATTGCGGAGGGAAGTAATAGGCTTCCGGCTTTCCCTTGTGCCCCACGAGCTTGGCAAAGGCGTCGCTCTGGTGCATGTGGTGCGGAATGGGGCCCATGTTGTCAAAAAACTTGCACAGCAGGTTCCATCCGCCTTCGCGCTCCATCACGTCGGCGCCCAGCAACAGGTCTCCGGCAACCTCAACCGCTTCTTTTAACAGGAATTTGCCACCGCTTTTGGGCCGGACGTAGCTCAGTCCCTCGTCCGGCAGCGTGTCCGGTCCATTCGATGCCTTGGTAGTCGAGGAAAACCAGCGCTCGTTGATGCCGCCGCGGTGGCCGCCGAAGGCGTAGAGATCGTCCGGGTGCAGCTTCAACCGGCGTCCGGGAATCATGAACGATCGTGGAACCCAGCTGGGTTCCAATCGCAATATGCCTGCGCCGGCATCGATAGCTTCTTTTATCTGGGCTCTGGTCCGCATTGACTCGCCTTATCGCGCCTACTAGTGCTCCAGCGGGATGCCGAAGGAGTAGAGCGTGTTGTCGTGGGTGGTGAAGAATACATGACCGTCGCCAACAGACATCCCGGCCAGGTGCGTATAAGTTCCGATTGCGTCTCCGCTGGAGTACAGTTCCTTGCCGGTAGAGGCATCGAGAGCGTAGAGCGTGGCGTGGGCGGAGCTACTGCCGCCATCGAGAGCAAAGACCACTCCGTTGGCAATCGCCGGTGGCGCCGGATTCTTGAGATCGCGAGAGATCCAACTGGGGGTCAGCACCGGATGCCCGTCTTTGTCTTCCAGCTTAAAGGCCACGATGCTGCCATGCGGCGCACTTCCGTTGTTGGTGGCAAATTTCGCAGCGGGCGACACCGGACCGACGATCGACGCGAACACCCAGGCAGCGCCCGATTTATCCTGCCAGGTGGCCAGGCTCTCCCAAGCGCCGCGTTTGGCGGATTTGGCCACCTGATCCGTCTGCGCCAGGGCAGTGTGATGATCCGATCCGCCTAACGATGTGCTGTCCAGTAAAACGAGACTTCCGTCTTTGCCAGGAGCGACGATCAGTTCTTTATCCTTCAGGACTAAGACTACCGGAGTGGCACTGAGGGTTTTGCTTTTCGCTGCGTCTGCAGGGGTATACCAGTCCTTCACCTTCAGATCTTTCTGGTTGAGCGCCACCACGCTGTTGGCGTAGAGGCCTGCAGCGGGATCATCCACGCCGCTCCCGGTGGTGATATACGCTGTGCCGTCGCGGCCGATCGCAGGCCCGGTCAAGCCAGCCAGGCTCAATTTCTGGGTCTTATAGTTGCTCACGGTGTAGTCCGGCGTGTTCATGTCGAGGGACCAAACCGCATCGGCAACATTCTTGCAACCCGTGCCCGCGGAGGTATAGACGAACTTGTCGTTGATATTCAAGCCGAAGGAGCTGCCGCCCGGCGTGGGGAAAAACTTCACTGGTGGTGCATAGTCGAGCCCGGTGGCCATGATCTGTTCATGCAGGTAGCCATCGCCGGTAAGAACGTAGACTCCCCGCAAGCCGAAATATCCGCCCCCCGCAGCAGCGCCCAGCCGGCGCGCCGAAGGGTCGAGTGGTTCAGCAGGTGGAGGCGGCGTTGCCGGACGAGGAGTAGCCGGCCTGGGCCCGCCAAAACGAATGGCCTGTGGCGCCTCGGCGACCACCTGGATGTTCGAACCGCCGCATGCCTGGTGCGCGATCTTGAAGTCCTTCTGCCAAACCAGCTGTCCCAGTTCGGAATCGACACCATACAAGGTGTTTGCGTCGGCCCAGAGTGCGAGGTCTTTGAAGCCGCGGCCGGTAATCAGGCCGGGAAAGAGAATGGGCTCGCTGAAAGAGGATGCTTTCGCGGACCCACTTCCCAGCTTGAGCTTCCATAGAAACTTGAAATCTTTGCCAACCGTCTCGGTGGTGATTCCTGTCTCGGCCTTCTGCCAACCGGTGTGCGCCGGGGTGGCATCGGGCACGGTCCAGAACCCACGCGGGGTACCCTGCGCGCGAGCCACACCTGACACCAACATGGCGCCCGCAAAACCAAGGGTCATGGGCATGGCGAGCAATCTACGCATCAATTTGTAGTCCCCCAAGCATCGTCCCCAGTTCTCATGGAGTTTTTACTCCAAGCCAAAGCAGTAAATGGTCCCATCGAAGGTACCAAAGATCACCCGGCCCCCAGCGATGGCGATGCCGGCTTGGTGCAAGAACGAGGTCACCTGTTCACCGCTCGAGTAAAGCTCCTTCCCGGTCATCGCATCGAGAGCGTAAAGCTTGGCTGGAATGGAATGCTTGATCCGCGATTCGTAGCTGTAGAGCCCGCCCAGCACATCATCCGCCTGGGCGGTGAACTCACCCGCCGCAAGCACAAAGACGACGCCATTGGCGACTACCGGAGGCTCTGCGCTCATCATGTCGCGTGAAACCCAGGCCGGGGTTAGCTCCATTTTTCCGGCGGTGTCTTTCAACTTCATCGCGATTACGCCGCCATTGGGCGTTGGACCGTAGGAAACGGGAAAGTCCACGGCCACCGGCCCGCCGATGGGCGCCAGCACCCAGCGCGTGCCGTCGGGGCTCTCCCAACTGGCAAAGCTACCCCAGGTGCCCTCGGTCTGAAAATTGACGTTCTTATTCGAAACCAGCGGGCTGCGATAAAGGGGAGTCTCGTGGTCCGCTCCGCCCAGCGATTTGCTGTCCATCAGGAAGTAGCGGCCTTCCTTGCCCGAGCCAACCAGGAGATCTCGACCCTTATAGGGAAAGACGACGGGCGTGGTGTTCATATCCAGGTCCCGTTTGGTGAGCCACTCATGGTTGCTGGGGGTGTAGTAATCCTTGAGCGTCAAGTTGTCGTTGGAGGAGGTATAGGCCTGCACCGTGGTCGATAGCTTACCGGTTGCGACGTCGTACGCGCCGTCTCCAGTCTCAAAGTAGATGGTTCCGTCAGCGCCAATCGCGGGACCGGCGGTGCCGAAGATTCCGCCCTGGGGTGGGGTGGAATTAAAGGCCTTTTTGGTAGCCAGGTCGACGGCATACAGCTCATTGGGAACCCCATGGCAACCTTGCCCGCTCACCGTGTAGACAACATTGTTCACCAGGTTCAGGCCATAGCCTTTGCCATAGGGTGCGGGCATCATCTGGATGGGCGCGTCCGGTTCGTCGCCGGTTGCCAGATCCAGGGTGTGCAGGTAGCCATCGTTGGTGAGCACGTAGACGAAGCGCTGACGCTGCCCCGGCCGGAGTAACCACCGGGGTCGCGGTCAACGCGTTGTTGCAAATAAAGCCCGCGCCCTGCCCCGGCTCTTCGGGCTTGTTTGACGCCCACTTCAGATGCTTCTGCCAGACCAACGCGCCGCTCGCGGCATCGAGTGCATAGACATCGTCGGAGGAACCCGCAAGTATGGCCAGCGTTTTGGAGCCGCCCGCCGCATTCACGCCGGCGACAATGATCGGCTCGCGAAACGACTGCATCCCCATCGCCTTGTTGTCGGTCTTCAGCTTCCAAAGCAGGCGGATGTTCTTGGCGTTGTCGACGGTGATTTTGGTTTCGTTCCTCTGCCAACCGTCGCGTTGCTGGTCGAAACTGCCAGTCGGCCATTCGGCGGCGCCGGTGGATTGGGCATGAGCTTGAAACTGGGCCGCGGTCAGCAATGAAGCTGCCAAACCGAGGCAAATGTGCGCCACAAGAGAAAGCACCTTCACGCTCGGAACAATATCAATAAGGAAACAATGTGTCAAAACGCTAACGGAACCCGGCAATATAGGGCGTCGTATCATGACCTTATGCACTTCTGAATCGGAGGAAGCATGTCCACAGCCGCCAAGCGTCCGGCGTTCTTCGCCTCTCGCGCTGCCGTCGCCGGCGCAGAGGCGCAGGCTCGCCGCGCTGCCATTCCTTGGTATATCTGGGCGGGCGTGCTGGCGATTACCTCCTCTTCGATCGGGGGCGCCTGGGACGTCTCCTGGCACCGGTCCATCGGCCGCGATACTTTTTGGACCCCGGCGCACATGGCTATCCAGGCCTGCGGTGTGCTCGCCGCCATCATCTGCGCGTGGCTGGTGGTAAAGTGCACTTTTTTCCGCGACCCTGAGCTCACGGCCGCGTCGGTCAGTGTTTTTGGACTGCGCGCCCCGCTGGGCGTCTTCCTCGCCGGCTGGGGAGGCATCGCCATGCTCACCTCGGCTCCTTTCGATAATTGGTGGCATAACGCGTATGGCCTCGACGTCAAGATTGTCAGCCCGCCTCATGCGTTGCTGATCCTCGGATTGCGCGGCATTTCTACTGGCGTCATGTTCCTTATCCTGGCAGCCATGAATCGCGCCGCCGATGCAGATGCGGTCAGTTTCAAGCGCCTGCAACGCCTTTTTCTTTATGTGGGCGGCCTGGCGATCATGGGCCAGATGTTCTTTCTGCAGGAGTACACCTGGGACATAGAACTGCACCAGGCGGCTGCCTACATCGCTATGGGGATTGGTTTGCCCTTCTTCTTTGCCTTTCTCTCGCAGGCCTCGAGATCGGCCTGGGCTGCGACTTCGACGGCTGCCGTTTATACCGTATTCGTCATTGCCGAGATCCTGATCCTTCCGCTTTTCCCCGCTCAACCCAAACTAGGGCCGGTGTTCTATCCAGTGACGCATCTCGTTCCAGCAAAGTTCCCGGTCCTGATCGTGGTCGCGGCGCTGGCGCTCGATCTGCTTTGGCAGCGGACGAAGAACTGGAAACCGTGGCAGATTGCCCTGGTCTCGGGCGTACTCTTTATCGCCGTCCTTACGGCTGTCGAATGGAACTTTGCCAGGTTCCTGCTTTCGGACGCCAGCAAGAACCGCTTCTTCGGCACCAATTATTTCCAATACAACTCGCGCGCCGATGGCTTCGACCGCTTGCGGCGGTGGTTTCATCCCGACCACGGGTTGGTTCTCTACGCCGGTCTATTGCGAGCCGCTATCTACGCTTCCATCTCCGCCTGGCTGGGTCTGCTGTTCGGCCGCTGGATGCGTGGTGTGCAGCGATGAAGTTGTGGCGCCCCTGTTTTACCTTGCTTCTTTCGTCTTGCGCTGGCCCTGCCTGCGCACGCGCACATTGGGAGCAAGGATGTCTACGAGCAGGTGAACGCGGGGCCGTACAAGCTCTTTGTTACCATTCGCACGCCCAGCGTGATTCCGGGTGTGGCCACCATTGAGGTGCGGAGTTCCGGCGCGGCCGTTAGCTCCATCCGCATCACCCCCACCCCGCTGACCGGCGAAGCCGCAAAACACCCGCCCAGCTCCGACGCCATGAAGCCATCGGCGGACGATCCGGCCTTCTTTACCGGCTCGCTTTGGCTGATGGCTCCCGGCTCGTGGGAGGTGCACTTTGATATCGATGGGGCCTCGGGTAAGACCAACGCCAGCATTCCCGTACCCGCGATGCCGCTTTCCATTCTGCCCATGCAGCGCTCGCTGGGCATCATGCTCGCAGTGCTGGGCGTGCTGCTGATGATCGGAATTGTAGGCATTGTTGCGGCCGCTGTTGGTCAATCGCGTCTCAGCCCTGGCGTGGCGGGCGGCCCAGCAGCACGCCGCCGGGCGCTTGTCGCCGGCCTGATCACCCTGGCGGTCACAGCGTTGCTTGTCTATGGCGGTTACAAGTGGTGGAACGTCGAAGCGGCTGCCTACGCCGCGGACATTTACCATCCGCTCAGCCTGAGCCCGGCGCTCCGTGGCAACACCCTCGATCTGAAGATCGGGCGCTATGACAGCGACGACCGCCACACCTTCCGGGCGCGATCCAACAACGACCTGCTGCCTGATCACGGGCACCTGATGCACTTGTACGCCATTCGGCAGCCGGAAATGGACGCCGTCTTTCACCTGCACCCGGCGATGGTCTCGCCCGGCGATCTGCGGATGACCCTGCCCACGATGCCCGCGGGCACCTACCGGCTCTACGCGGACATTGTTCATGCCAACGGCTTCCCGGAAACGCTTACCGCGGAGCTGATCGTTCCGCCCAACCTGCCGCCCGCTCCGCTGGCGTCAGAAGATGCCTCAGGCGCGCCGCCGGCGCTGTCGCAGGGTGAACTGGGAACAACCTACAAGTTGCCCGACGGCTACACCATGGTTTGGGATCGCCCCGCCGACCTCAGCGCTAATACCGGCTACAGCTTTCGCTTCCGTCTGCTCGACGCGGCGGGCCAGCCTGCAGCCGATGCGCGGCCGTACCTGGGGATGGCCGGACACGCAGCTTTCGTCAAAACGGACGGAACGGTCTTTGCCCATACGCATCCGGAGGGCTCTGCTGCTATGCAAGCCATGACGCTCGCCAATGGCGGCTCCGATGAAATGGCAGGTAGCGCCTCGATGGCCGGCATGGACATGGATGGACATGCTGCAGCAGAAAACATCGGGCCGGTCGTCGAGTTCCCTTACGGTTTCCCCTCACCGGGCCGGTATCGCATCTTCATTCAGATGAAGCACGCGAACACGGTAGAGACGGGCGCCTTCGACGCCGACGTGCACTGAGCCGTTCCGTACCGGAAGTGAGGTTGCGCCCAAGTCCTTCGTTTCCGAAGGTACGCAAGTGTCGATCGGCCGATTCGAAGATCCCGCGTTGAAGACAAATCGGCTCTCTGACCGTATCGCAATCAGTTCTGAAGGGACGGCTGAGAACCAGAGCTGTCTAAATTAGCGAACAAGTCGGGCTTGGTGTGCAGGTAATCCATTGTATGGAGACGCATTCATCTCCAAGAGAATCGGGTTGGCTTCTCATGATCCCCTCGGCATTCTTTGCGGTCAAGGTTCACCCCAGGACTGACATCCTGGGGCATTCTCAGTCGTCCCTGCGGGACTGGTCTGAGCGGGCAATGTATACCCAGGACGTACGTCCTGGGCTACTCTCAGCCGTCCCTTCGGGACTGGTTCCGATAGACGCCGACAGTCGATTCGTTTTCAACGAGTGCAGTGCAAATCGGCCGGTGTATGCGGCTCTTCGATGGACACGTTAGTTCTGGATCGTCCGCAACAGCTCGACGAGCTTGGGTGCTGCGATGTGCTGGTAGTCAGGGGACAGCAATCCATAATCTTCAATTGAATCGTACTTGCGGCTGGCCCCGCTCGATTGGGCGCCATTGAGCGCCCAATAGGCCCAGGCAAGATCGTTCTCTTTCATGTAGCGGATATACATCACGAACCAATCGGAGTTGGCGCCGCAGTCTAATGTTTGGCAAGTGCCAAACTCGCCTACCCACAGTGGAATGCCAGGCTCGGTATGCAGCAGAAATCCGGCGCGCGCGTCGTAGAGCTGCTTCAACTCGTCGTAGCTAGCGAATGGATGACTGGAAATGTTGTATGCGTGAGGCGAATAGACCAGCCGGTCAGCAATTTTAAGTCGTACCGGAAGTTTGTCGAATCCAACGAAGTTGGTTGAGTACTCCGGACCCTCCACCATGATCAGCAGGAGGGGATTAGCCGTTAGCACCGCGTCGCCTCCGCGTTCCGCCGCGGCATGCCAGTCTAGCTTGGGATTCGTTCCTCCCCAAGCCGCGTGATTACGGAGTTCGTTGCGCAGGTCTGCGCCCACAACCCAGCGCTCACTCTTGTAGCGACGGGCAATCGTCTGCCAATCCGTAAGCCACTGGGACTCTGGATATTCAGCGTTGTACCAAAGGCCATTGCCATCGGTGTCATTGCAGCACCAGTCCGCTCTGCTTACATGGTTATCGAGGATCACCATGATATGGGCGTCCGCCAGCGCGTGAATGACCGCGTCCATCACCTCCATCGCGTGTTTGCCTTTGAACTGTGGATTTGCTTTCAACGCATAATCCGGCACCAGAGGATTACGCTCCAGCGTCTCATTGGCCCAAGGTAAGCGAACGGAGTTCACGCCGAGGTCGGCAATCTCTTTCACAATGGTGGCCAGCGGAGCATGGTCGAGGCCTCCGGCAACAAAGTCCTGCTGATCGAAGCCGTACCAATTGACTGACGTCAGCCTCACTCGATGACCCGCTGTATCGAGAATGTCATGGCCACTGGTGTGAAGAGGCGGCTCAGCCTGGCGCACTTGGGCAGTAGCCACAATCGACGTGAACGCAAGACAGACAGAGGCGAGTAGCCGAACAAGCCCCGTTTGATTCCCCATACTATGCATGGCTCGAAGCATAACCTCACCCTCACGCGCCTTACAATGGCCCGACAATTCCTGACGGATGATCCGATTTCTCGAAGTATCGTTGCGTCATGCTTATGGTTGCTCCTCATGCGTCGGGTGCGGCACCGAATCCGTCCGTCGCCGAAGCGCAAGGAATGCCTATTGTCATGCAGATGCATTACAATAAATGTGAGGGACCTGCATGCCTGCGAATGCGCTTGTGCAAACTCGAATCGATGCGGAGGTCAAAGCTAGAGCCGCAGCCGTCCTGGAAGAGATAGGAATGACGGTTTCGGACGCGGTCCGCATTCTGCTTACCCGTACCGCCAACGAAGGTGCTCTACCCTTTCCCGTCGCTCCGGGCGGAGCGGCGCACGATGAGTGGTTTCGCGGCAAGGTGCGCGAGGCCCTCGCAGACCCACGTCCGGCCGTCGCTCATCACCGCGTCAAGGAGCACTTTGCAGGACGCCGTGCAGCGGCAAGCAAAAAGACCGTTGGTTAATTCGTGCGGATTGAGTGGACCCTTTTTGCAATGAACGATCGCGAGGCCATTTTCAGACTATCTCGAAGTAATCCCACATAGGCTGAAAGAGAAAGCGAAGCGTATGTGCCGCACCTTTCGAAGCTTTGCGCGCCGAATAGCCTTCTTCGCATACCTATTGTTTTTTCTGGTGAATGCTTCTCCGGCCCAGCCGCCGTACCACTTCTTTTCCTGGACCACGGAAAACGGACTTCCCCAAAACTCGATTCAGGCATTACTGCAAACGCGCGACGGCTATCTATGGATGTCTACGCTGGATGGGTTGGTGCGCTTCGATGGGCTCCGTTTTCGAATCTTTAATCGGCAAAATACACCCGCGCTTACAACCAACGGCTTCTCATTCTTCGCTTTGCTTGAAGACCGGCAAGGCTGCCTGTGGGCCGGCACATTGACCGGCGGCGCTATCCGTTATTGCAACGGCATCTTTACTTCCATCACGGTAAAGGAGGGCCTGCCGAATAACACGGTGGTGCGGATCGATGAAGATGAGGCAGGAACGGTTTGGATCTATACGAATCCCGGTCTCGCCAAATGGCAGAACGGCCGCTTGATCCGTGTGGCTCCGGAACCTGGATCACCCTTCAATCCTTACCTCACGGCATCCAATTACAACATTGGTGCGGATGGATATTTATTCGGCCTTTGGCGCATGGATGCGCACGGATGGCAGCGTTTCGCTTACGGACACTGGTCGCATTTCCCCCTGCCCTTCCCATTGAAGGATCCCGCAAAACTGCATATCTTATCGAGCATCGAAGACTCCCAACACAGGTATTGGTACAAGCTGGCCGACACCCCAAACGTGTACTACTGCGTCGATGGCGGCGTACTGAGCCAGTACACGGGCATTTCTGCCGAAGATTTCGTTGTGTATAAGGACCGCCTGGGTAACTTATGGGCAACGAATCCAGCCGGACGCAGCAGGCTTTGGAAGGACGGACATTCCACGGCTCTCCCCGGTTTTTCCACGCCGTTTATCTTCAGAGTGCTGGAAGACCGGGAAGGAACGCTGTGGATCGGCACGGCGAAAGAAGGGCTCTTTCGTGCGGACCCTCAGGCGATCGCCATGGTTCAGCATCCAAACGGTTCGCAATGGAATGTGGTGGAACCGGTGATGCAAGACCGGGCGGGCAGTATCTGGTTCGGCAGTCGCTTGGGACTCTTTCGATTGCAGAACGGCAAGTACGAGAATTTCTACCACGTCGATAAGGCATTCAAGCGAATGGCCTGGGACAACATCGTATCCGCAATTTATGAGGATCGGGACGGGACGATCTGGGCCGGCACATGGAGTGGTCTCTCCAAGCGAGAGGGTTCGCATCTTGTCTCAGAACCCGCTAGCGCGGAGATCCAGGGCCGCGTGAACGCCATCTTTCGCGACCGTGCCGGCGATCTATGGGTAGGCGGTGAAAAGGGTTTGTATCGAGTTCACGACGGTCATTGCAGGCAACTCGGGCGCGTGGATGGCTTGGTAAGTGATAGTCCGTACGTGCAGACGATCTTTGAAGACCATCGGGGCACACTCTGGATTGGAACAGCAAGCGGCCTTGCGCGCTCGAGTGGGGGACGTTTTTCCATGCTCCCCGCGGCGGCGGATTTGAATATCACGGCGCTGCATGAAGATGCTGCGGGTGTGCTTTGGATCGGGACTTACGATACCGGCTTGGCGAGGCTGGACGGCGAAACGTTCACCCGCTATACGGAGAAGGACGGGCTCTTCAACAACGGGGTATTTCAGATTCTGGAAGATGATCAGGGTTTCCTGTGGCTGAGCAGTCACCTGGGCATCTACCGAATCAAGAAACAGGACCTCAACGATTTCTCGGCTGGCCGCATTTCACTCATCACCTCCTCCCATTTTGGAAAGGGAGATGGCCTGCTGAGCGTTGAGTGCAGCAGTCAAGGCCAGCCCACCGGTTTCAAAGCACGCGATGGCAAACTCTGGTTCCCGACCACGCAGGGGTTAGCGGTCGTGGATACGAAAGCAGTTCGGTTCAATCGGCAGCCACCGCCGGTCGTGATCGAAGATTTAACCGTGGACGGGCATGCGACGAATTTCCGCGCCGGCGTGAAGATCAAGCCGGGGCAGGAGAATCTGGAGATTCAATACACAGCGCTGAGCCTGGTCAAATCGCAGCAGATTCGTTTTCGCTACAGACTGGACGGCTTAGACCCCGATTGGATCAACGCTGGCGGCCGGCGAACCGCCTACTATTCGCGCATCCCTGCAGGCACTTATACCTTCCGCGTGATCGCCGCGAATAGTGACGGAATCTGGAATGAGACAGGAGCACGCCTGGCGCTCCAAGTGCTACCACCGTTCTATAGCACGTGGTGGTTTCGTCTGGTGAGCGCTTTAAGCGTAGCCGGGTTGATCTACTTAATATGGCAGCTGCGGACCGCACAATGGAGACAGCGGCAAGCAACACAGCTAGCCTTTTCGCGGGAACTGTTGGCTTCCCAAGAGCGTGAGCGAAAACGCATCGCTGCGGAATTACACGACAGCATCGGACAACGGCTGGTGGTTATTAAAAACCTGGCTCTGCTGCGGCTGCAGAGTTTGAATGGCAACGTGGTGGAGCGGGAACAGGTTGAAGAGATTTGCACCGAAGCATCTTCGGCCATAACGGAAGTACGAGAGATCTCTCATGATTTGCGGCCTTATCAACTAGACCGTTTGGGCCTGACAAAGGCTCTGCGATCCATGGTCGACAGCGTCGGCAAGGCTTCGCCAACAGCATTTTCGGCTTCGATCGACGACATCGACGATCTCTTTACGCCGGAGTTTCAGATCGGCTTTTATCGCATTACGCAGGAATGTCTTAGTAACATTCTGAAGCACGCAGAGGCCAGTGAAGCTAAAGTAGTTGTGCGGCGTAGTGGCACTCGACTTCAACTGTCGGTTAGCGATAACGGCAAGGGTTTCACCCCCAGCGGAAGCACCACTGAGGTGCGCAAGGGTGGCTTCGGACTGGTCAATATTTCCGAGCGGGTGCAATTGTTCGCGGGCAAATTGGAAATCCAATCGGTACCCATGAAGGGCGCTACAATCAACATCGACATCGATACTAAGGGGCTGCGCGATGGCCGCTGAAATCCGTATTGCGATTGCCGACGATCACCCACTTCTACGCAAAGGGCTCCGCCAGGTACTTGAAGCCGATCCGAACATAAAAGTGGTTCTGGAGGCAGGCGATGGAGAAGCTTTACTCGCGGAGATTGAGTCGAGCCGGACGCAAATCGCAATCGTCGATATCGATATGCCGAAACAAGATGGCTTCGCGGTAGCAAAAGAAATCCACAAGAGAAAAATCCCGGTTGATGTGATCTTTCTCACCATCCACAACGAGGAAGCTATCTTCCATGCCGCGATGGACCTGGGGATAAAGGGCTACATTCTCAAGGACAGTGCACTCATCGAAGTAGCTGAAGCTATCCACACGCTTGCGGCCGGGCAATTTTACGTGAGCCACCCGTTGGTTGCTTACCTTCTCCATCGCCGCAACCGATCGCAGGCTTTGCTGGAGAGCGAACCCGGACTCAAAGGGTTAACGGCCTCGGAACGCAGGATTCTGCACATGATCGCCGAAAATAAATCGAGCAAGGAGATCGGCGCAGAACTCTTCATTCATTACCGCACCGTCGAGAACCACCGCGTTAACATTTGCCAGAAACTGGGGCTCCGGGGAACTAATAGCCTGCTGCGATTCGCGCTTCAGCACAAATCCGAGTTATAGCCCGGGATGTATAGCCCGGGCTTTAGCGTCTGCGTAAGAACCGCCAGGTGCTTCTCGTTCTTTAACGAAGGACGGGTGGGCAGATCTCACTCGTCCTTCGTTAGGAAACGAGGTACTCGTACCTGTGCGGTAGCACACAGATGAATTGTGGGTTCGCCGCTATTTCCTTTTGCATCCGCGGGGCTTAGGTTCGTGCCATGGGTAGCCCAAGCCGATGAAGGTCTTGCTGGTTGAAGAGAATACCGCCGTCCGTGGTTTAATCCGGCAGTTAGTGGCGTCGCCCGGGACCTGGATCCAGGAATGCGCCGATAGCTCTGACGCACTCGTAGCTTATGCGGCCAGCCGGCCCGATCTCGTGATTATGGACACCGGGATGAAGGACCTGGATGGGATCGCAGTATGCAGGCAGATCAAGGCAATGGATCCAGCGGCGAGGATTGTGCTCGTTTCCGATTATGGAGACACCGCCATACGCGAAAGCGCACGGCATGCAGGCGCATGCGGGTATGTGCTCAAAGACAACCTACTTGAGGTGAAGGGTTTGATGAGTGTATCGTCCGCACCAGACTGACAAATCAGAAAGGGCATTCATCACGCCATGAGCGTAATGCCGATGGAGAATTTATGATTCTGAAACAGTACTACCTGGGGTGCCTGGCCCACGCGTCTTATCTGCTTGGAGACGAGGCCAGTTCCACTGCTATCATCGTCGACCCTCAGCGTGACATTCAGCAGTACCTGGCCGACGCCGAGCAATTCGGCCTTCAGATCCGACACGTCTTCCTAACCCACTTCCACGCCGACTTCGTCGCCGGCCATCTGGAACTGCGCGACCGTTGCGGCGCGACCATCCATCTGGGTTCGCGCGCAAAGGCGGAATACGCCTTCGTAGCCATGCAGGACGGCGATACCCTCGACTTCCCGAATTTGCGCCTACAGGTTCTCGAAACGCCGGGCCACACCATCGAGTCCATCTCTATCCTGGTGTTCGATCTTCAGAAGGACCGGGCAAAACCTTCCGCCGTCCTTACCGGCGATACGCTCTTCATCGGGGATGTTGGGCGCCCCGACCTACGCGCTTCGCTCGGGTGGACCGCGAACGACCTCGGCGCACACCTTTATGACTCACTCCACAGCAAGCTCCTAACGCTTGACGACGAGACCCTGGTTTACCCGGCGCACGGCGCCGGCTCTCTTTGCGGCAAGAAGCTTTCCTCCGACACCGTCTCCTCCCTCGGAGTTCAGCGGCGCTTGAATTATGCCCTGCAGCCAATGTCAAAGGAAGAATTCATTCGCCTGGTTACGGCCGACCAACCCGACGCTCCACCGTACTTCACCTACGACGCCATCCTCAATACTCGTGAGCACGCAACGCTCGAGAAGAATCTCGAGCAGGTTCTCCATCCCGTCGATCTAGCCGAAGTGCTGCGGATGGGAGACGCGGGCGCTCAGATCATCGACGTGCGTGACGCCTCCGAATATGCCAACGGGCACCTCGCCGGCAGTATCAACATTGGACTCGGCGGGCAGTTTGCTACCTGGGCCGGCACGCTCCTGGATCGCACCAAGCCCATCGCCATCATCGCAGAGCCTGGACGCGAGCAGGAAGCCACCGTACGCCTGGGCCGGATCGGCTTCGATCACGTCAAGGGCTATCTGCAGGGAGGCATGCAAGCGCTCGCCGGAAGACCGGACCTGGTGTGGCAGACTGAGCGGATGACCGCCGCCATGGTGGCAGAAGAGATGGCGAGCACCGATCCGCCTGTGCTGCTGGACGTCAGGAATCCGCGCGAGTGGGCGGCCAGGCACATTGACGGCAGCGTGAATGTGCCCCTCAACCAACTGCAAGCGCGCATCGCCGAAGTCCCACGCAACCGGCGGATTGCGGTCCATTGCGCGGGCGGGTACCGGTCTTCGATCGCCGCCAGCATCCTGCATCAATATGGGATTACCAATTTAGTCGAGATGGCCGGTGGCCTCGCGGCCTGGGACGCCGCCTCACTCAACCTGGCTCCCGCTGCGCCCTGATATTTGGCACTACCAGACTTCCATCACCGAAGGAGACAACGAATGAGTATACGAATTAATGACGAAGCCCCTGATTTCTCCGCCGAGACTACCCAAGGCCCGATCAACTTCCACGAATGGATGGGCAATGGCTGGGCGATCCTGTTTTCGCACCCCAAGGACTTTACTCCCGTTTGCACCACCGAACTTGGCTACATGGCCGGTTTGCAGCCCGAATTCGCGAAACGAAACTGCAAGATCATCGGGCTGAGTGTCGACCCGGTGAGCAGTCACGGAAAATGGGCAGCCGACATCGAAGAGACGCAAGGCCACCGGGTGAATTACCCCATGATCGGCGACCCGGAACTCAAAGTCGCAAAACTTTATGACATGCTGCCGGCGGATGCGGGAACCACGTCCGACGGCCGCACGGCGGCGAACAATGCCACGGTACGCACCGTGTTCGTGGTCGGCCCGGACAAGAAGATCAAGCTGATGCTGGTTTACCCGATGAGCACAGGACGCAACTTTGACGAAGTCTTGCGGGTTCTCGATTCGATTCAGCTCACGGCCACACACAAGGTTGCAACCCCGGTGAACTGGAAGCACGGCGAAGACGTGATCATCGTGCCGGCGGTCTCGGACGAGGAAGCTAAACAGAAATATCCCGGCGGCTGGAAGGCGCCCAAGCCTTACCTCAGGTTCGTTTCCCAGCCGAGCTAGAGCGTTTCTACTCCGCGCAGGCGTTGCAAGAAAGAACGCCTGCACCTACCTTCAGCTGGAGCTGGTTTCGAAGGAAAATACCATGCCAACGATCGAACCTCAGATATGGAAGAGCGCGAGACTGACAATTGAACGCGGCAAAAACGAAACGCAGGGAACGGTCTTTCGATTCTCCGGGCCGTTGACCACGCGGGATATGTACAGTGCCCTCTCTCCTGATGCCTTTCGCAACATCTTCGAATCGGCACCGGGCGATGAGCTCGCATCGGCACACATCTTTGACCTGAATGGAGTGCCCTATATGGATTCGACGGGCCTCGGCATGTTGGCCAGCCATTACACCCGGTGTCAGAGCAAAGGGATTCGACTGAGCATTACCGGCGTGGGCCCTCGTGTTCAGGAATTGTTCCGGCTCACTGGAATGGAGAAAGTGCTTCCAATCTCCTCAATATAGAAGCTAGAGTGAGGCGGAGACGACGTCTGGAGGCAGAATATGAAAGCGTCTGCGCTTTATCGAATCGCCGCCGTTCTTATGCTTCTCTTTGATCTCGGGCACACAGCTGGTTTTCCCTGGTCCGATCCCAAATGGGGCGTAGATCTTGGCTCAATGCAGTCAACTCACTTCGACGTCCTGGGGTTTAGCCGAACTTATTGGGATTTCTATGTTGGGTTCGGACTCTTCGGCACCGTGTTGCTTCTCCTCGCGGCAGTACTAGCGTGGCAGCTAGGCGGCCTTCCGGCAGAGATTTTGGCGATGATACGCGGCGTCGTGTGGGCGCTCCCCCTCTGCTTTGCCGCCATCACGGTTTTGAGCTGGAGATACTTCTTTGTCATCCCTATTGTTTTCTCGATCGCGATCACGGTGTGCTTGATCGCTGCAGCTTGGTTTGCAGCGAAGCCACTGCGAAGCCGTTAGTTGCGGCCCGTTTGCCACTGTCAGCATGAAGATTGGCGGAGATGCGATTGGATGGAGGCGCGGGATGGAATTAAACCACCAAAAAAGGCTCTGCAGACCCTTCCCGTTTCGTTTCGGGTTCCGCGCCGTCTGTCACAATATTAGTTGCAAGCGGGATAGAACAAATTCGAGCTGCGATCCTCCATGTTCCATTCCATAAAGTCCCTCCCCCGAAAGAATCGATGAAAGAGTTCCTGGAGAATCGCGGCTTGAAAAGAGCATACTGCCTTCGACCGGGGTTGCTATAGATCTTGAGTAATCGAGAGGGGACTTGTGGTAACTGAAGGTAGTAATGGTGGAAGCAGGAATCGGCGCTTGCCGTCAGATCCATCCCCCTGTCGATTTACGATTGATGGAGAAAATGATGAGCGAGACAATTCACTTCTATACCCCAAGTAGAGAATTTTCCTCTGCCCTCGGCTTGATGGCACGTCAGGCGTTCTCCGATGCTTTTGCGCACTTGTACGACTCGGCTCCATTCCTGCAATTCCTGGATGACGCCTATGGGCCGGGTGGCAAGATGGAGCGCGATTTTGCCGATCCTTCCATCCGCTGGCGGGTAGCCGCCGCCGACAACCAGCCAATCGGGTATGCCAAACTCCGTCCTTTAGTAGCGCCTGCCCCGGCGCCGCAACCCGGCGCGATGGAGCTGCAACAGATCTACGTCCTTAAACCATGGCACGGGCGAGGAGTGGCAGAACAACTTATGGATTGGGCGATCGATACAGCACGCGGCGACGGGGCACCAGAAGTCTATTTGACCGTGTTCGATCACAATGAGCGCGCCAAGAGTTTCTACACCCGCCATGGTTTTTCTGAAGTGGGACATTGCACCTTCAGGCTAGGGGATCGCATCGACGACGACCGCGTCTGGCGAAAGCCGTTGCGCGTGTCGAGCATCGTGTAGAGCAGGACAGTCGCGTAAGCTGTAGGCATGACGAACCCAATTCTCGGTGCGGGCCTGCACAGTATCGGTGCGTTCAGCTCGGCGCTGTGCTACACCCCGCAGAAGAAAACGAAGTCGTGGTCCTGGCAGACCTATTGGATGGCTCAGGCGGCGGTATGTTGGCTCATCTTGCCCGTCGTGGTTGCCGTCTTGACTACGCCGCATCTACTCTCCGTGCTTCACGAGTCTCCGCGCGATGCCATGGTGCGCTCATTTTTGCTCGGATTGTGCTACGGAGTGGGTGGAACTGCTTTTGGGGTGGCGATCCGCTACCTCGGGTTCTCGATGACATACGCCCTTTCGATCGGGATTTCCTGCATCCTGGGGACGCTCCTACCCCCACTCTTGGCAAGCCAACTTGCCGGCCTGTTACAACGGACGGGAGGCGTATGGGTTTTCTCCGGCATCGCGATCGCAACGATTGGCATTTTTGCCTCTGGAGTCGCTGGAAAGCTGCGTGACACGGATCAGGCGAGATCGATAACAGTACCTGTTGCGGAGCGGACTGGCTTGACGAAGGGCCTACTTTTCGCCCTGGTAGCCGGCGTGCTTTCTGCAGTCTTCGGTTTGGCATTAGCCGCTGGACAGCCAATCGCAGATGTCGCTGCACGATATGGCGCCGGCAAATTCCAGGGTAATGTCATTCTTATCTTCGCCTGCGGCGGAGCTTTTGTCAGCACTGCGATTCTTTGTCTGTACCTTCACTGGAAAGAAGGGTCGCTGCGCGAATATGTGTCTTTTGCGGACGGTCCAGCCCGCAACCTTCTGGCCGCGAATTTCGCCCTTGCCGTAGTTACAGGCTTGCTGTGGTACGGGCAGTTCTTCTTCTATGGCATGGCACATACCTACATGGGACTGTACCGGTTCACCAGCTGGGCTTTGCACATGTCGATGCTGGTGCTCTTTAGCGCCTTCGTGGGAATTTTCCTGAAGGAGTGGAAAGGCTGTCGCCGTAGTACTCACCTGGCCTTGTGCGGCTCCTTCGCAACTTTGGTCGTCGCGGTTGTTTTTATCACGTATGGTAGCTACCTGGGCGGCGGTTAAGGCCGAAGTGTCATTCCGGCAAGTCCCTCTTGGTACTGCTACACTTCATGGCCATGAGCCCATCCAGAAAATTTGCACACGATGACATCGTCAAGGTGATCGAGACGGGCGAGACCGGCATCGTCAAAAGCTTCCGCGAAGACGAGTGCGGATATGTTTACGGGGTGCTGTTTGGCGGAGGGCAAGCCGCAGAGACCGCCGTGCGTGAAGACGCACTTGCACTTGTGAAGATCGCGAATGACGATGAGACCGGGTTTGCCATTCGCTACATTTCCTAGGGCCGTTCATGAGCGTGGGCAACGAATCACCCTCAGGCTGTATCGCGAACAGTCTTGAGGGACGGCTGAGAGTAATGGCTGCGCTAGTTGGTTACTGTGGCAGTGGTTCCGTCCATCACCTTGGCATTCGTGGAGGCGGATGGACAGCACGCAGGGAGTTGTTAGAGGGAAGGGCGCACAGCAGGTCCCTCGGCTACCTCCGGATTTCCTGTCAGGCTTCGTGGTGTCGATAAATCCCGTGCGGCTTTCTCTACCGAAAGCCGCATACGTGGCCGTTGACTAGCGCCGTGTAGTAGGAAATCCGGAGTACGCTCGGGATGACAAAGTTGAGGGTGGTGGCGCACTTTGACATGGTTGGAGGTGGATGGACAGAGTCGAAAAACGCTAATTCGGACAAGATTGGGTGAGAGTAGCCCAGGACGCCAGTCCAGGTTTCTCCTCTTCATGAACTTGGATGAAGGGGCCGGTTCATGAAGAGGAGAAACCTCTCTCCGCTTTAAAAGAGCACTCAACTGCAGAAGCAAGATCTGCCCCAGACCGGGCCGCGGTGCCCGGTGCTATCCTTTTGGCCATGAGTTGCGCCGCGCTCGATTTACTTCGCTCCCTCGTCCGTCACCAGGTGTGGGCAGATGATTCCCTGCTGGAGGCAGTCCAAGGCCATCCGGAATCTCTGGGCGATCAAGCTCTGTACAAAGTTCTGCACCATATCGTCATGGTGCAAAGAGCCTTCCTGTCCTTCTTCCATGACCGAACATTCGACCGCGCGAAAGAGTCCCAACCCCCCGAATCGTTCGATCAATTAGTTCAGCTCTTCCGAGACACACACACAGAGGAACTCGCCTTCGTCAACGGGTTGACGGAAAGTGAACTCGACCGGCGATTCGATTTACCTTTTTTTAAGTCACGTCCTACGGTTGCCGAGGGCCTGACTCAGGTTGTTATGCACAGCCAGAACCATCGTGGACAGTGCCTTACCAAAATTCGCGAGAACGGCGGAAAGCCGCCCACACTCGATTACATCAAGTGGGCCAAGAACCAGCACACGGATCCGAGCCATTCGACGCCGACCTAAACCCGTCGCATGAATGCTCTCCTTGACCGGAAAGGAGACGCGGGTGTACTCTCCTATCTCAACTAGGAGAGTGGATGCCCAACCTCGTCGATCTACCGCAGGGCGCACTGGAAATGCTCATCCTCAAGGCGATCTCTCTCGGGTCCTTGCATGGATATGGCATCCTCCTCCGCATTCAGCAGATTTCCGGAGATCGCCTGGAAATCCAGCAGGGCTCGCTGTCTCCGGGGGAATCATGAGTTTTCTGGCGCTGATTCGGAGCTGGTGGTACGCCATCACCCACCGGAGCCAAGTCCACCAACAGGTGGAGACGGAACTCCAGTTCCATCTGGACGCGTATAGCGAAGATCTGATCCGGAGCGGGGTATCGAAAGAAGAAGCACAACGCAGAGCACGCCTCGAACTCGGTAAGGTAGAAACGCAAAACGAGAGATACCGGGAGGCCATCGGGCTTCGTCTGTTCGACGAAATCGGAGGTGATCTGCGCTTTGGCTTGCGCTCCATCGGGAAACAACCGGCGTTCTCGGCTGTCGCCATCCTGTCGCTCGCGCTGGGCATTGGCGCAACCACGGCTATGTTCAGCCTGATCTATGCGGTGCTCCTTCATCCCTTTCCTTATGCGGATTCCGAACGGATCATGAATCCCGTCGTCATCGATGAGCTGAACCCGCAACAGCCGCGATGGTTCGCCATGACCAGGACGCAGTTCCAGACACTCCGTCAGGCCAAATCGATCGAGAGCTTGCTCGGCTTCCGGAATGTCAACCTGGAAATCACCGGCAACGAGCTTCCAGAGGATGTCGCAGCCATTTACCTTACGGAGAACGCAGGCAGTTTCTTTGGTGTACCCGCTCTTCTTGGGCGCGGGATTCAGCTCACCGATGCGCAGGGCGGCGGCCAGCCGATTGTGGTGCTGAATTTTCGCTTCTGGCAGCGTCATTTTCATGGCGATCCCGAGGTGATTGGGCGCACTCTTCAACTCGACCACGCGAACTACACTGTCGTTGGCGTCATGCCGCGCAGTTTCGCATTCAACGACACGCTCGGAGTTGGCGATATTTATCTTCCGCGCAGCCTGCTGCACGACAGCACGAACCCTCCCATTCAATGGCCTTACACTCCGTGGATCAAATTGAAAGCAGACGTCAGCACTGCCTCAGCAGATGCTGAACTCGGCGCTATTGTTCACCAGTTTGCGAAGGAATTTCCTGAGCGTTACCCAAAGCAGTTTCACTTGCAGTTGCAACCGATTATCGTCCCCTTTGAGCAAAACACAGGGCGCACGTTGGCCCTGCTTCTGGCGGGCGTCTCGGTTCTGCTCATCATCGGCTGCGTTAATTGCTCAATCCTTCTGCTGGCCCGCGGGGCTGCGCGCCAGAATGAGTTAGCCGTGCGCAGCGCCCTCGGCGCCAGTCGCTCAAGAATCATCCGTCAACTCCTGATCGAATCGCTTGTGGTTTCTTTCACCGGAGCCGTACTTGGTGTTGCCGCCTCCTGGTGGCTCGCGAAATTGCCGTTCGAATTATCTCCCGGTTCCTTCCCATCTGAATCTTTCATCCGCATCAACTTCCCGATCCTCGGATTTTCTGTGGGCCTGGCCCTGCTATCCGGGATCCTCTGCGGCCTGGCTCCTGCACTACGCTTATCTCGTCCTGGCCTGGCTCGTCCCATGCAGTCGAGCCTGCAAAGGATCGCGAGCCGTGGTAACAATCGGAGAATTCATTTGCTCATCGCCGGTCAGATCGCCTTGACGCTGCTCCTGATGGCCACAGCAGGGACGGCGATGGGAGCATTTCTCCATCTGATGAGGGCGCCTCTGGGTTACGACCCAAAGAACGTAATGCAGGTGGGCATCGTCATGCATTGGGACAACCCTGCAGATTGGAGCCGCATTCAATCCCGGACAGACCGGGCGGCCTTCATCGAGCGCGTGCGGCAGAGCATTGCCAACGTTCCCGGCGTCGTTTCGGTCGCCGTGGCCACCGATGCAACTCCGCCCAATTTCGGCCGCGATGAGACTTTTGAAGTCATGGGAGAACCATCGGGGCAACCGCAACAAGCTCGGACTTATTTCATAGGCCAGCAATACTTTTCCACGCTTCGGATTGGGCTGCTTAGCGGCAGAATTTGGGATCAGCCGGAAAATATGCGGGGCGACTCGGTAGCTGTCATTAACAAGAGTTTCGCGCAACTCTATTGGCCACAGGGAAACGCCATTGGCCACCAGGTTCGTATTCCCGGGCTGAAGCCCGTGGGGTCGCTCGTCGCTACGTCTTCCGACAGCGCCGGCTGGCGCGAGATTGTCGGCGTAGTCAGCGATGCGCGCAACAACGGTGTGGATATGCCAGTGCTTCCCGCGATCTACGTGCCTTATACGACTTTGATGGCGCCCTACGCCCAGTTTGATATTCGAACCCAGGGAGAGCCTCTGTCGCTTCTGCATGCTATCCGTGCAGCCGTTGCGTCGGTTTCGTCGGATCAGCAGGTTGCCAATGGCGCCTACGACCTCCAGGAGGCCATTGACCGCGATCCCCAATGGACCAAGCAACGGTTATTTTCTGTTCTGTTCGGCGTCTTTTCCGCGATGGCGTTACTGCTTGCGCTGGCCGGATTATTCAGTGTGGTCTCATACAGCGTGGCGCAGAGAACAATGGAATTCGGCGTTCGATTGGCATTGGGCGCGTCCCGCACTCACATTCTCTGGGTTGCCGCACGGGCCGCAGTTCTTAGTGTTGCGGTGGGTCTAACGATTGGGAGTGTTGCTGCTATTATGGCTGGCCACCTCTTAAGAACCTGGATGGACAGCCGTGGGTCCGAAGCCCTTTATCTTCCTGAAGCAAGTGTATTGTTGGCCGTTTGCACTCTGGTAGCCTGCATGTTGGCGGCGCGACGCACGGCTTCCGCTAAACCCATAGAAGCGCTGCGGTACGAGTAGGCACCACGCAATGGCGATCGCGGTACGTCCAAACTCGAGCTGGGGTGAATGTTCGATTCTGTGGCTGCAACGTGCTGGCCGAAGACTTCGTTTCGGGCTGCGCATGCTGCTCAAGAATCCCGCCCTCAGCATCACGATTCTGCTGACGCTGGCACTGGGTATCGGCGCGAATACAGCGATGTTCACGATCGACTACGCTGTCTTCCTGGCTCCCCTACCGTATCCCCACCCAGAGCAACTGGTGACGATCCAATCGACATTCCAAGGCCACCGCGACTGGGTTACGGCCGGAGACTTTCTTGACTGGAGAGAGCAAAGCAAGACCTTCCAGGACATGAATGCCTGGACGGAAGGCGGCTTCAACATCGCTACTCAGGGGGAGCCTGAAAATGTCTTCGCCAGCCGCGTCACCACTGGCTTCTATCGCATGAGGGGAGACCGCTTTTACCTCGGGCGCGATTTCGCTTCTGAAGAAGGCGTGATAGGCAAAGACCACGTCGTGATCCTGAGTTACAAGATGTGGAAGCGGCTGGGCGCTGACCCGAAGATACTCAACACCGCAATCGATCTCGATGGAGAGCCTTATACAGTGGTGGGCGTACTCTCGCCGAGTCCGCGCGATCAAGACGCGCTCATCTCGGTGCCGCTTGTCTTCGCCTCCGACCAACTCAACCATGACTACCACTGGATCAACGTCGTGGGGCGCCTCAAACCCGGTATCAACATTAACCAGGCAGAGACCGAGACAAATGTAATCGCAAAGCGTATTGCCCAGGCCTATCCCAAATCCAGCCAGGGATGGAGCGTTACGGTGGAACCACTCAAGAGCCCCTCCGTTCCCGGCGAGCCGAAAGTCGACGCTCTGCCTGCTGCTGGGCGCGGTTGCCTTGTCCTTCTAATTGCTTGCGTGAATGTGGCCAACCTGCTGCTGGCGAATGGCACCACGAGGCGGAAGGAAGTTGCGGTCCGCTCGCACTGGGTGGTTCGCGGGCAGCGATTTTTGCTCAGTTTCTGACGGAAAGTCTGCTGCTGGCCTTCGCGGGAGCTTTGCTCGGAATCGCGACCGGCGATGCCATGCTGAAGGGCCTGATCGCTGTGATGCCCGCGCACACTCTTCCGCCCCAGGCGGATTTACGGTTGAACCTGCCTGTCCTGGTCTTTACCTTGGCCATCGCAACGGCTGCCGGAATTTTATCCGGGTGTGCTCCGGCATGGTTTGCCTCGCGGGTCAACCCCTGCGAAGCGATGAAAGAAGGAGGCCGGACCGGCATCGGGATGGCTCGCCATCGATTACGGCGACTCCTGGTCCTCAGCGAGTTCACTCTTGCGCTGACGTTACTGGCCGGAGCGGGATTGGTGATCCACAGCTTTTGGAACCTGGTTCAGGTCGATCTCGGCGTCCAGACTGATCACGTTCTGACTTTCGTAATGGTCGCTCCGGAGACGCGCTCGAAGGACCCGGAGCGGATCGTCAGTTATTACCACCGGATTCTCTCCGGCCTCCGATCTATTGCCGGCGTCTCTCACGCCACCGTCATGTCAGGGATGCCCTTGGATGTTCCCGGCTTCAGCATGCCGTTCACGATCGCAGGGCAAGCTTCGGACCCTGCGCAGCGGCCGGACGCAGTTGTGCAACAAATTACGCCGGATTATTTCCGGACGTTTGGAGTACGGCTGGTGAAAGGGCGCGCATTCACTGAACAGGACAACGCGACGAGCATGAAGGTGGCGATGGTGAATGAGGACTTCGTCCGCCACTTTCTGAGAGGCGCCGATCCGTTACGGCAACGGGTGGTGATGCAGCAGTTCATCCCCGGTGTCACTAAGCTTGGCCCCGCCGTCGAGTGGCAGATTGTCGGTGTCTACCAAACTGTGCGCAGCTTTGGACCGCGCCGGGATGATGCGGAAATGGATATCCCATTCTGGCAGACACCCTGGGACAGCGCGAGCATCGGCGTGCGCACCGCGGAAGATCCGGCATCGATGACAAAGAGCATTGCGGCGGCAGTGCATGCCGTGGACCCGCAGATGGCACTGACGGAAGTGCGCACCCTGGATGAGGTGCGGGACGAGATGTTCGCCAACGATCGGTTTACGATGCTCCTCTTCAT
Organism: uncultured Acidobacteriaceae bacterium; assembly: GCA_963824325.1. GTDB lineage: Bacteria > Acidobacteriota > Terriglobia > Terriglobales > Acidobacteriaceae > PALSA-350. The sequence goes on from CAWGPA010000004.1 coordinate 404,896, forward strand.
TTGCTTCGCGGTGGTCGCGCTGCTGCTGGCGTCCGTTGGCATCTATGGCGTGATGGCCTTCTCCGTCGCGCAACGTTCGCAGGAAATGGCCGTTCGTGTGGCGCTGGGGGCTACACGTTTTCGCGTGGTTACGCTGATCGTCAAAGAAGGGTTGATCCTGTGCTCGCTGGGATCAGCCCTCGGCCTGATTGGCGCATATCTGACTGGCCGCGCCATGCGGAGCATACTGTATGGTGTTGGCGCGATGGACTTCTCCGTTTTTACCGCGGCTGCTTGTCTGTTATTGATCGCAGCCCTGCTGGCCTGTTTCGTTCCTGCTCGCCGCGCCGCGTCTGCCGACCCAATGCAAGCCTTGAGGTCCGAGTAACTGCGTTGGGCTTAGCCCGCGGTGACGTCGAACCCTTTGCGAAACTATTGCACGCGGCTCGCGAGTAGATTACTCGTTCCGCAGTGCCACCATCGGCTCCACTCCAGCCGCGCGCCGCGCGGGGATCACCGATGCCAGCAGCGCGGCCAGAGCAAGCAGCAACGTTGCCAGTGACAGCATGACGGGGTCCCAGGGCTTAACCCCGAAGAGTTGATCACTCATCAGCTTGCCGGCCCCAATCGCCGCCGGAATGCCCAGCGCCAGACCGATCCCTACCTGGGAGAAAGCACCGCGCAGCACCATCTTGACCACACTCCCACGATCCGCGCCCAGCGCCATGCGCACGCCAATCTCGCTCGTCCGCTGCTCCACCATGTAGGCCATCACACCATACAAGCCGACCGCTGCCAGCAACAGTCCAAGGGCTCCAAAGAGTGTGGTCAACGTGGCAATCATGTTTTGCTGTTCGAAGTCCGCGCTGACAATTCTGGTATACGGGTCAACCCCGTAGAGCACCAGGTTGGGATCGACACTGTTCAGCGCCTTGCGCACCCGCTCTTCCATGCCGGGCGGGTTCCCTGGCGCCCAGATCACGATGTTGTACAAGTAGTGCGACCAGATCTCACCGCTCTGATAAGCCTGATCATCCCACTGCACGGTCTGTGCCTCTGGCAGCCAAAACATTGCGCCCACCGGATCCTTGTAGTCGTAGGTCATGTACCGCATGTCTCTCGCGACTCCAACGATTTCGTAGGTCGAGGAATACTTGATTTTGCCCGGCCCGAAATGCTGTCCGATCGGGTTCTGGCCTTTGAAGAACTTCCTGGCAAAGGCCTCGTTGATCACGGCTACCTTCCGTGTCGACGCAGTGTCCTCCTCTTTTATGGACCGGCCCAAGACGATTTTTGTGCCTAACGTCTCGAAGAATTGTGGCATCACTCGCGCCCATCCCGCGCTCATATTTTCCTTAGCCCCAGGCTCCGGCCTGCCCTGGATGCGGATGCCATCGTTCCAGCTGTCACCCGTCATGGGTGCATAGAGCGCTGGAGCCACCATCCGCACGCCAGGAATCTGGAGCAAACGATCGTCAATTTGCCGGAACAAAGGCTCCAGTTGCTCTGCCTTGTAATTGCCCAGCATGGGATTGATCTGGGCGATGTAACGCCCTTCGGTCTCGAATCCAAAATCCTGGTGCTCCAGATTGCGCAGGCTCCTGCCGAGCAGCGCTGCTGCAGAGAGCAGTATCAAAGACATTGCTGCCTGCCCGATGACCAGGGACTTCTGTGCCCACGAGCGCCCTCCGCTGACAGAACGATTGGCTCCGCGCAGTGCCTCGACCGGGTCGGCATGCGAAGTCATCCACGCCGGCGCAATGCCAAAAATTATCCCGGTTAACAGCGACATTCCCAAGGTAAAGAGCAGTACCGGCCAGGAAGGCGTGGCGTCGATGGGCACGTAGTTAATGGGACCGCCAGCATGAAAGGCCAGATACAAGATCAACCTTGTTCCGGCGTAGGCCACGATGACGCCGAGGGTTCCTCCGATGAATGACAGCAGAACCGATTCCACCAGCGCCTTGCGCACCAGTCGCTGCCGCGAAGCACCCAGCGCCATGCGAACGGATGTCTGCGCGCGGTCTTTCAGCCCACGGGCCAGCATCAGATTCGCGAGATTCCCGCAAGCCACCAGAAGCACACATCCTGCCGCGACCAGCAACAGCTTGAGGCCATCCTGATATTGATCCTTCAGGGCTGCGACTCCGGCGCCGCCCGGTGTCAGATGCAGTGTTTGCTGCTGCCAGAGCTGCTTCTCGCCTGGCTCCATATCTGGCACATGGCTAGCCAGCCAGTTGTGAAACTCAACCTTCAGCTCGGCTTCGAGCAACTTCGGGTTCACACCCGGACGCACTCTCCCGATGAGGTCCAGGAAATTGCCGCTTGGCCTCTTCAGCCGTGCAGTCGCTCCATCGATCAGCAGCTCCGTGGTCAAGGGAAGAAAAAAATCCGGCATGCCTCCGCCAGCCAGCTTGGCCCCATAGAATCCTGGCGCAGCGACGCCGATTACGGTGAACGGGTGCCCGTTGATCTGATAGGCCGCACCCACTACGGAAGGGTCGGAGCCGTACTTCTCTTTCCAGATGCGGTAGCTCATGACTGCCACCGGGGGCGCGCCTTCCTGATCGTCGGCGTCGGTCATGAGGCGGCCGATCCATGGCTGCACGCCAAGGGTCCTGAAGAAATTTCCGGAGACCCACTCTCCATTGCGCGTATCCGCGGCGGCCTGTGACCCCGCTCTACGGACGCCGAGCGGCGCATTGCCGGCCTGCAGCGCCGCCAAGTCGGTGAACTCCGGTGTGCGGGCGCGAAAATTCTTGAATGCCTCCCATGAGAAAAGAGAAAAATCCCCATCTTCGCCCTGGACGTACCCACCCCAGTTGCAGCAGCGAATCTTATCTCCGATCCTCCATAGCTCTTCCGGTTTCGTCACCGGCAGAGATTTCAGCATTACCTGATGGATCAGGGTAAAGATCGCGGTCGTCGCTCCGATCCCTAGTGCCAGCGTGATCACGGCCGTGGCGGTAAACCCCGGCGCGTTCCGCAGTTGTCGCAGCGCATCGCGCAAATCTGTCAGCATTCGTCTCTCCTATCGCGTCAGACCTGCTTTGCAGTACGAAAGGAGCCGGCCGCTGGTTCCCGGCAACTACCCATCTCTCTGCACCGGGCGGGAAAGGAAAACCTCAGGGGCTTTAGCCCGTCTGCGTGAGAGCTACACTCTCCAAATTCAGTCCCGTAGGGACGGCTGAAAGTGCTGAAAGTAGCCCAAGACACAGTCCTGGTTGAACCTGGGCCGCGCGTGAATGCCGATCGGCAACATGGCTGGCTGCCTCGACTCGCGAACAGTCCGTTTCAGAAGTAGAAGTACCCCAGGATTGCATCCTGGGGCATTCTCAGCCGTCCCTTCGGGACTGTTCCTTCGCACTCATTTGAACCCAGGACTACGTCCTGGGCTACTTTCAGCCGTCCCTACGGGACTCGATTTTGGAGAGGTAGTTCTCACGCAGACTCTTTAGCCCATCGTGTTCTCAATCGTTTGCGACCCGACTAAAGTCGGGCCGTAGGAAGCCACAACTATGAGGGCTTTCGCCTCTGCGCTTCTTCCATTGCTGAAAATTGTCTTCACAGCAAACTCGCGTGGTCCTGGGACTCGCTAAGATGGAAAATGATACGCACTTGAAAATCACAACACGATGATGGATATGTGACCCAATCAAGGAAGGACCGTAACGTGTGGAGCGTAACCTGGCTTGAACAGATGCTGCAGGACTTGCGGTTTGGCGCCCGAACGCTGAGGAAGAGTCCTGGATTTGCGCTGATCGCGGTAGCGACCCTGGCCCTGGGCATCGGCGCTAATACAGCCATCTTTAGTGTGGTGGAAAGTGTTGTTCTGGCTCCGCTGCCTTACCCACACCCAGATCGCCTGGTGATGGTGAGTGAGAGCCGTCCGAATGTTAAGCAGTTGTCGATCACATATCCTGACTTTCAGGATTGGCAGCGCAATTCCCGCTCGTTCGAACAGATGGCCGCGTTCAACTGGCGTGATTATGATCTGACCCACCCCGGAATATCGGAGCACTTGAACGGCATCGAAGTCTCCTCCGGCTTCTTCGCCACATTGGGCGTAAGGCCGATCCTGGGACGTGATTTCTCACCATCGGAAGACCGGCCACACGCGGCTCCCGCCGTCATTATCAGCGATCGATTGTGGAAAGACCGATTTGCATCGAACCCGCAGGCGCTCGGGAAGTCCGTCATCCTGGACGGAGCCGATTTCACGGTCATAGGCGTTCTCCCGCCGGGATTTCGTTTCTGGAACGACGCAGAGGTTTATACGTCGCTGGGGCAAGGTGAGCCTCTGCTCTATAGCGATCGCACCATCCATGGGATCGAAGGCATTGCGCGCCTAAAGCCAGATGTGAGCATGGGGCAGGCACAAGGTGAAATGAGCGCGGTGCAGGAAAATCTGGACCGCCTCTATCCCGCCGCGGATCGAAACCTGGGAATCGATATCGTTCCGCTGAAGCAGATGATTGTCGGGGATACAGGCGGAACCCTTCTCTTGCTATTGGGAGCGGTGGGGATTGTTCTGCTGATTGCCTGTACGAATGTCGCCAACCTCTTGCTGGCTCGCTCCGCCGCGAGGACACGCGAGTTTGCCGTTCGCGCGGCGCTGGGTGCGAGCCGCGCGCGCATGGTGCGGCAGTTAATTACGGAAGGCGTGCTTTTGGCGCTTGCGGGCGGAGTGCTCGGCTTGGGCCTGGCAAAATTGGGAATCAGCCTGGCTCTCGCGATAATGCCAGAGAGCCTGCCGCTTGCCGAGAATATCGGACTGAATCTTCCCGTCCTGCTTTTTGCGTCCGGCATTTCGCTGGCAGTCGGGATTGTTTTCGGTCTCGCACCCGCACTCAAGAGTTCGCGCGCCGACTTGCAAGGTTCGCTCAAGACAGGAGATCGCGGTTCTACGCGAGCCCATGGTCGCGGTCAAAGCGCACTGGTGATCGCTCAGATGGCGCTGACGCTGGTGTTGCTGGTCGGCGCCGGCCTGCTGGTGCGCACGATACGGCACTTATGGAATGTCGATCCGGGCTTTAATTCGCAGCATGTCATTACGTTCAAGGTGGGGCTTTCGCCTTCGCTGACGAGGACAGCATCGAGCACGCGCATTGCCTATCGTCAGTTACTCGAGCGCATTCGACAGGTTCCCGGGGTACAGGCGGCGGATTTTACCAATATCGTGCCGCTGAGTGAGCAGGACAACGGTGGCCCCTTCTGGATCGGTGCGCAGCAGTCCACCTCCATGCAGGATGCTCCCCATGCACTCTATTTTGAGACCGGTCCGGAATACCTTCAGACGATGAAAATTCCGCTCCTTCGCGGCCGCTTTTTCACCGCGGCAGACAGCAGCGAATCAGAGCCGGTTGTTGTCATCGACAGTGTTCTTGCTCACACTTATTTCCCGGACAAAGATCCGATAGGTCAAACCATTACTGTTGCGCATTGGCGCACTGCACGAATTATTGGAATCGTGGGCCACGTGAGGCACTGGGGACTCGACGACCCCGGCACCTATAACCCAAGCCAGATCTACATCTCCTTTTATCAACTTCCCGATCAATGGGTGCCGACGTTTGCCAGGAATTTGTCAGTTGCTGTTCGTACGCAGCTCGATGTCGCAAACATGATGCCGGTGATCACGAAAGTGATTTACGGAGCCGCTAAGGACCAGCCGGTCTATGACGTGCAAACCATGCAACAGATTGCTTCGGGCTCCATGGCGTCGCAGCGGCTTCCCATGATTCTGCTGGCGGCGTTTGCCCTATTGGCGCTACTGCTGTCGTCGGTCGGACTCTATGGCGTGATTTCATATTCGGTGACTTTGCGCGTACAGGAGATTGGGATTCGCATGGCGCTCGGCGCAGCGCGGCGGGATGTATTAAGGATGGTCATCGGACAGGGTCTGCGGCTGGCGGTAGCCGGCCTCCTGATCGGGGCAGCGGGCGCACTCCTGCTTACCCGGCTGTTGTCGAGCTTTGCGCGCTTGCTTTACGGGGTGCGGACCAGCGATCCGATAACCTTCATGACCGTGTCGCTGGTATTGGTTGGCGTGTCTGTTTTGGCATGCTATCTTCCAGCCCGCCGCGCCTCGCGCGTCGATCCGATGATCGCATTGAAATACGAGTAGCCGTCCTCAGAAGCGCCAGCTCTCTTAGACGTGCACATGAGGCAGATTCCAATGGTGCCGCACGCTCATGATCCGCAGCGTGAAACAGACAATCGCTCCCGACACCGCAGCCAGAGGTTTTGGCAACTTCATTCGAATGGCAACCACTGTCACGGCCGCACCCGCCAATGCCGCAGATGCGTATACGTCGGAGCGAAGAACAGTAGGAACCTGTGCCAGCAGAACATCTCTGACCGTGCCGCCTCCTACCCCCGTTATGCCGCCCATCAGGACCGCGATGAAAGGGTGGATGTCATAGGCCAGCGCCTTGCTGGCCCCGGAGACGGCGAATAGGGCCAAGCCGGCAGCATCCAGGCTGAGAATCAGCGGGTTCGGGATTTGCCGGACGAATTGATGGAAAAGGAAGACGATGGCGCCCCCGAGGAATGCAACCGACCCCAAACGCCAGTCGCGAATCGAACCTGGAGGGATTGCGCCGATGAGAACGTCACGGATGATTCCGCCGCCGAGCGCCGTAGCGAACGACAGCACCATCAGGCCGAGCAAATCGAGATCGCCCTCGACCGCCGCTAATGCGCCCTCAAGGGCGAAAACAAAGGTCCCCAGAAGGTCGAGAGTCAAAAGCAGTCTGCTGGGGTGATGTTTCTCGGCGTGGATCGTCTCCCGGGCCATTGATCTCCTTCAGGTGTTTGCTTCGGTAGAGTAACAGTAACGCGAGGGTGCGGCTCGCTCATCGAAACCGTTGATGAGCGAAGGGAAAAAGAAGATTCGCAGAGTGCCGGTGCTTTCTTGACTCGTACCTACGCGGACGCCTATCATCCAGCATCCATGGCACATAAGTTACTAGCGGCATGATCGGGACCACGGTTTCGCACTATCGCATTCTGGACAAGGTGGGCAGTGGAGGAATGGGAGTAGTGTACAAGGCCGAGGACCTCAGCCTCGGCCGTATGATCGCGCTCAAGTTCTTACCCCAGGAACTGGCTGACGATCCTCAGGCTTTCGAGCGTTTCCGGCGCGAGGCCCGCGCCGCCTCAGCGCTCAACCATCCCAACATCTGCACCATTCATGAAGTGGGAGAATTCGGCCAGCAGCCGTTTATTGCGATGGAGTATCTGGAGGGAGAGACCCTTCGACAACGGCTCCTGGCCGGCCCCATGGAAACGGACGACCTGCTGGAATTGGCTATTCAGATAGCAGATGCCCTGGATGCGGCGCATCAGAGGGGCATAATCCACCGGGATATTAAACCGGCGAACATCTTCATCACGGCGCGCGGGCAGGCAAAAGTTCTGGATTTTGGCCTGGCGAAATCGATCGGGGCGACGCAGGAAACGCAACCTGGCTCAGCTGCGGGAGAGTCTTCCAGCCCTGGTGCTGTGCTCCTTGAGGAGAAGCCGACCCTGCCGATCGAAACCCATCGGCTTACCGGCCCCGGCATTGCTTTGGGTACGCCAGAATACATGTCACCCGAACAAGCTTGTGGAAGACGAATCGATGCGCGAAGCGATCTCTTCAGCCTTGGCGTTGTGCTTTACGAAATGGCGACAGGCCGAGTGCCTTTTGATGGCAACTCCTCGGCACAAATTTTCGCCGCTCTGCTGCACGACAACCCCGCACCCATCACCAGCCTGAATCCAGCCGCGCCACTCGCCCTGGAAGGAATGATCAGTAAGGCGCTGGAGAAGGATCGGGATCTGCGGGCCCAGAGTGCGGCTGAGCTGAGAAGCGATCTGAAGCGATTGAAGCGGGACCTCACCCTGGACCGTTTGACCGCCGCGACCGCGGCCTTTGCAAGCGCAACCCCCGCACATCCGCCAAGCGGCGCCCCGCGACCAACAGCAACTCGTACATCCACAAATGGAAGAAGCATTACAGCTGCTCCGCGCTGGCGATGGCCGGTTATCGGCGTCTGCGCACTCGCGGGCTTGACTGCGCTTGCCTTTGTCCTGAGGCCAACACTGCCTCCTCCGAGAGTGATCAGCTCGCTACAGGTCACTACGGATGGACAGGAAAAATCGGGAGCGGCCACGGATGGCGCCAGGCTTTACTTTTCTGAGAGTGGACAGATCTTCCAGGTTTCTACAGCCGGAGGAGAGATCGTTCCCATACACGAGTCCGTGGACGATATATTTCCCGTCGACATCTCACACGATCGCGCCCGGCTGCTGGTGTTGAATAAGAGCTTCGTCCCGGAGGGAAACGCGGCCTGGACTGTGCCGGTTCTGGGTGGTACCGCGCGCCGATTGGGCAATGTGGTGGCAACTGATGCGTCGTGGTCTGCAGACGGAGATAGGTTGGCTTACACGTCGGGCAGGGATCTCTACATCGCAAAAAGCGACGGCACTGAACCTCGCCGGCTGGTGACCTCGGACGGTCCTGCCTCGTGGCCGCGATGGTCTCCCGATGGAAGCCGGTTGCGCTTCACCGTAAACGGCGCCAACGGGCCGGCCATCTGGGAAATGGCAGCGGACGGAAGCGGCCTCCATCCAATGCTGACCGGCTGGAATACTCCGCCGGCGGAGTGTTGCGGCAGCTGGACGCCGGATGGAAGATACTTCGTCTTCCAGTCGTCGCGTGGCGAGGTAGCCGATATCTGGGCCATGCGCGAAGCGGGCAGCCTGTTCCAGCGAGTGAACCACTCACCGGTCCAGTTGACGTCTGGGCCCACGAGCACGTTCGCCCCGTTGCCAAGTCCAGATGGGAATCAGATCTTTGTGCGGACGATCCAGCCGCGCGGGCAGTTGACGCGCTACGACGTGAAATCCGGCGAGTTTCGCCCGCTATTTCCGGGCGCACCCCCCGGCATTCAAGGAACGGGCGTGGATTTTTCCCGGGATGGAAAATGGATCGCCTATATGAGCTACCCCGACGGGAGTTTATGGCGGAGCCGGCCCGATGGCAGCGAACGATCGCAGCTGACCTACCCTCCGCTACTGGCCTACATGCCACGCTGGTCGCCCGACGGAAGCCAGATAGCATTTATGGGCCAGTTGCCGGGCAAGCCGTGGCAACTCTATATGGTGAGCGCGCAGGGCGGCTCCGCACAGCAACTCATACCGGACCAACGCGACCAAGCCGATCCCTCCTGGTCGCCGGACGGAAGTTCGCTGGCGTTTGGCGGCCAGGCGGTAGCGGAAAAAGATGCAGCCAGCGTGAATGCCATCCGGTTGCTTGATTTGCGAACGCGCAAAGTCACGGTTGTGCCCGGGTCAGAGGGCCTCTGGTCGCCACGCTGGTCACCGATGGGCGATCGTCTTGCGGCTATGTCGAACGACGGCACCGAACTATTCGTCTACAACTTCAGCACCCGCGCGTGGACAAAGCTCGCGAAGGCCTCCATTGGTTACCCGGTCTGGTCGCATAGCGGAGACTCCATCTTCTTCCTGAACCATCTGGCCGGAGGAGACCAGGTCTTTCGTGTCTCACTCAACAACCACAAGGTCGAAGAGGTTGTGGACTTGAAGAATTTTCACGGGGCGCCATTTCTAATCGGCTATTGGTTTGGTCTTGCTCCCGATGATTCACCTTTGTTGATCCGAGACGCCGGCATCTGGGATTTCCACGCGCTCAATCTGACGCTCCCATAATTGCAGGAAGTCCTAAGGATCCATCTTTGGTTCCCTCGCGAAGGACAGTGCTCCATATCTCGCTCGTTTTTCGCGAGATGTGGAAAACCACGATGTTGCCTGTTAAGTGAGTCGGGTGAATCGGGAGTTAGAGGAAAAGACCAGTGGAATCCCACATCTCGCGAAAAACGAGCGAGATATGGCCCACCCGTCCTTCGCGAGGGAACCCGGAGCTAACGAGCTGTCTCAACCACCCTTGACAATCCACAGGCGGCTTAAGTAGTTTCTTACCCTAAGACGCTTATGGAAGACAAAGGCGAGACCGGAGAATTGATCCAGGGCACGCTGGAGATGCTGATTTTGAAGGCATTGATACGTGGGCCAATGCACGGGTACGCAGTGGCCGAGTGGATCCATCAGACCTCACAGCAAGTGTTGAAGGTGGAAGAAGGGGCCCTTTACCCCGCACTGCACCGGCTGGAATTGCGTGGTGTGCTCAAGGCAGAGTGGGGGCTTTCCGATAACAATCGGCGTGCGAAGTTTTATCGACTGACAGCTGAAGGCAAAAAGCGGCTGAATGCCGAATCGCAGCGCTGGAACGCGGCTTTCGGCGGCCGTTGCTTTCGTGATGCAAGCGTCCTGAGGAAACTCTATGACTCCCAGTCTTCATGAGTTTGTGAAACGGTTGTGGGCACTGTTTCATAAACGACGCATGGATCGTGAGATGGCCGACGAACTGGAGTTTCATCAGGGCCTGCTGCGCGACAAGCTGTTGCGGCAAGGAGTTCCACCACTCGAAGTCGATTTGGCGACACGACGGACGTTTGGCAACGCAAGCCGTTGGCAAGAGAGGCTCAGGGAGCTATGGCAGTTTAAGACGCTGGAAAATTTTCTTCGCGACCTTGGATTTTCAGCGCGGCTGCTGGCGAAGTCGCCGGGGTTTACCGCAGTTGCAATTCTGACACTGGCTGTCGGTGTGGGAGCGAACGCGGCGGTCTTCTCGTTGATTAACGGGTTGCTGCTCAGGCCGCTTCCCGTGCCTCACGCCGAACAGCTGGTTGTCCTTCGAATCGATGAGGACGGCCCCGAGCCCAACTACGCGTTTTGTACGCCGTTTTTCCGCGGCCTGGAGGAAAGGCACGACGTGTTCTCGAGTGTCTTTGCCTACAACGGCGATACGTTTCAAGTACAGGGTCGTTCGGGCAACGAAAATATTCAGGGAATGGTGGTCAGCGGACAATTCTTCCAGGCGCTGGAAACACCGCCATTGTTGGGGCGCTACCTAACACCGCAGGACGACCAGCCGGGAGGCAGTCCGGCAGGCTTCGCGGTGGTAATCAGCGAAGATTTTTGGAACAACTGGTTCAATCACGCAACGGACGTTGTCGGGCGCAAGATGGTGATCGCCAACACGCCATTCACAGTTGTTGGGGTCATGCCTAAGCGGTTTATTGGAGCCGACCCGACGCAAAGGCCGATGCTATTTGCTCCGCTGTCGGCCGACACGATTATCGACGCGCCGAGAGACCATATCTCCGCAGGAATTCACGCGTGGTGGATCACGGTGGTTGCACGACTGCAACCCGGTGTAACCCTGGAAGAAACAAATGCGCGCTTGCTCACAGTATCCGGCCCGATCCTGAGCCAGACTGCTGACGATGCGAGTTACATTGCGGAGGCAGAAAAGGCCCGTTTCCATTTCGTGGCCGAGCCCGGATCGCGTGGCTATGCCTACGTCCGCTCCGTGTTCCGTAAGCCACTCATAGCCATGTTCGCCATGTGCGGAGGAGTCCTGCTTCTGGGATGCCTGAATCTGGCAAGCCTGCTGATGGCGCGCGGCGCAGTGCGGCAACGGGAGTTAGCAACGCGCTTGGCGATGGGCGCGACGCGACGGCGGCTGATTCAACAACTGTTGACCGACAGCCTCTTGATTGCGCTCCTGGGAACGGCCGGTGGAATAGTGGCGGCCTCGCTGGTAAGCCGGTCCCTGGCTGCGTTTATGATGCGCAGCGATAGTTTTATACAAAATGGCGGCATCGACACCTCGATCGATCTCCGGGTATTTGGCTTCGCTGCGGTCATTGCGATTTTTTCGACGCTACTGATTGGACTGATTCCTGCTCTGCAAGCCACGTCGGGCAACCTAATCGATCACATCAAGGATGGGCGGCACGCAAGGCAGAGGTTTCATAAAATTTTGACGCCGGCATTGCTGGCATCGGAGGTTGCTGTGGCGATGACGCTGGTGGTCGGCGCGGGGCTGCTGGCGACCAGCCTGGTGCGACTCTTCAAGTCGGGAATCGGTTTCGATCCCAAGGGACTTTTCAATATCAGATTCAGTATGGACAAGCAGCCGCTGACAGGCGATGCGCTGATGCGGGTTTATCGGCAATTGGGTGACGAGCTGAACCATCAACCGGGGGTCAGGAGTGTGAGCTTTCAGTCCATCGTGCCGCTTTCTCACCGTCATTGGACGGGACTATACTCTGCGCCGGGTGGAGGCCCCAACCGACTCAACATGAATAGCGTGGCGCCAAATTACTTCGGGACGATGCGCATTCCGCTTTATCAGGGGCGTGAATTCGAGTGGAACGATACCAAGGCTTCGGGACTTAAGATGATCCTGAACCAGTCCGCGGCGAAGCTGCTTTTTCCCGGCCGCGAAGCGTTGGGGCAGCAGGTGATGAACGCCTGGGACAAAACCTCGTATCAGGTGGTGGCTGTAGTGGGCGATACGAAGTATCAAGATCTGCGTGAATCCGCGCCACCAAACGCCTATGTGCCAATCATGGAAGACCCGCAGGAGAAGCCGTCGTTGAGTGCGGTGGTGCGGATGGACGGCGGGCAAGTACCGCTGGCATTGGCGGCGCGTGAAATTGCCTCACGGCTGGCTCCAACGATCCCTGCGCCGGTAGTCACGACGATGAACGATGTGCTCAATGGATCGATCGCCGCTGAGGAGATGATGGCGATCTTGTCTGTGTTCTTTGCCGGGTGCGCGTTGCTCGTAACCGGAATCGGCCTCTACGGGACTCTGGCATATTCAACGGCGCGGCGAACAAGTGAAATCGGCATACGCATGGCTCTCGGAGCGCAGCGCGCAGGAATCATGGGAATGGTCTTCTGGCACAATGTGGTGATTGCGGCCGTCGGCTCGATGGCAGGACTGATCGCGGCCCTTCTCGCCTCACGCACACTGGCGAGCTTTCTCTTTAACACGTCGCCAAGCGATCCGTGGGTACTCATGATTTCCATCGCTGCACTGGCGGCAATCGCCAGTGCAGCTACTCTTCTGCCGGCATTGCGAGCGGCCCGAATTGAACCAATGACGGCAATCCGATACGAATAGCATTGCAAAGCACGCTCGCAATTGTGCCGCCCCAGGGTCTACCAAAGGATGACGGCCGACTAGTGTTTCCAATTGTTGTGATTTTGTTGATAGTCGTGGAGCCGGTTGAGGTCATCGCTTAAGACAGCCCGGTCCCGAGGGGACAGGCGCTCATCATTGGCTGATTTTTTAAGGGAGTCAATCACGTCGTTGGTTAGCCCGTTATCAAAGCGGCCCTGATCGAGGTCGATTTGCATTTTCGTTAGCTCTTCTTTGGTCTTCTCAAGACGTTGATTTTCCTTGTCGCTCGCCCCGCGAGCGCTCCAGATATGGTCAAGATCGGTTTTTATCTCCGTGAATACCTGGGGTCGCCACTGGTTGCCCTGGTAGCGTGCATCGCGATCGTGATACCAGTCCTGCGCGGCAGCACTTGTTATCAACAGTGCTGCCATCATGAATCCTGCTCCGATGTTTCGTTTCATCGTTACTTTCCTTCTGGCTATGAATAGCCCCAAATGTGGTGCATGACAAAAGCCGGCGCTCAAAGTCGGCAACCGGTGCTCGTCGGACGAATTCCCGCTTGTTAGGAGATGAGCCGACGCGCCGCATGGTTGCCGGCTCGTTAACTATGCAGAGTCAAATCAGCAATCAGTAATCGAGCGCGTCTCCACATGATCGATACTGCACCAACCACTTATTCGCTGCGCAGAGCGATGATTGGATCGATCCTGGCGGCGCGACGAGCCGGCAGCCAGCAAGCCAGCAGGAGGACGAGAACCATTGCGCAGGGGACAATCGACAGGATGAGGGGGTCGTTAGCGCTCAGCCCGTATAGGAGACTGGCCATGATTTTCCGCAGCAGGAATGCGGCGGCAACGCCAATGACTGATCCGGCAATCGCAAGCCTTGCGCCCTGATGAAGGATGAGGCGCAGAACATCGCGGGAACGCGCTCCGAGCGCGATGCGAATGCCGATTTCTCTGGTGCGCTGCGACACGGAATAAGCCATGACTGCGTAGACTCCGACCGCGGCCAGTGACAGCGCTAGTAGGGAAAATGCCCCCAGGAGCGAGAGATCGAAATTACGCAAAGACCCGGAATCAGCCAACATCGAGTCCATGGTTTTAACGTCGTACACGGGTACATTCCGATTGACGGCTGCCGTTGCGGCGTTGATGGAGCGGAGGAGATCGCTTTGCGCCAGGCTACTGCGGAGCGCAATTCCCATGTCCGCCTCGATCAGGGACCGCATGCTGTCGGGAATCTGGGTATAGGGATAGTAGGCGGTCGGCTCGATGGCCACATCAGTGCCCCAGTGACGGACATCAGCAATCACTCCGACCACGACGCACCATGAGCTACCGGCAAACTTGGGCTTGAGCCGTTTGCCGACCGGGCTCTCTCCGGGCCAGTATTTGCGCGCAAGGCTCTCACTCACGATGGCCACAGCGGGGGAGCTGGCCGTGTCGCTATCCTTAAAGGCGCGGCCCTCGATCACAGGGATTTCGAGGGTACGGAAATAACCGTCGCCAACAGCTCGGAATCGGGTGACTGATCTCTCCCTGGACCGGAGCCGGTGTTTTGCCTTCGGTGAGGATGGGCATCGAAGGGTCGGTGCCGGCGAGAGGAAGATTGCGAGCGACTGCTGCCGACTGCACTCCTGGCACGGCGCGAATACGCTCAACAATCTGGTGGTAGAACTCTGAAATCCGCGGCCCTGTGAGTTGCCGGGGCGCAGCGATGCGGAAGGTGAGCACATTCTTCGGAACAAATCCGAGTTCCACGTTTCTTAGGGACCAGAGGCTCCTCAGCGCCAGCCCAGTGCAGATCAGCAGCATGCAGGCCAATGCAGTTTCGGCGATCACGAGCATGGAACGATGACGCCCAGATCCGCGACTGCTGGAGCGGCAATGCTCGTGCAGACCGTCATTGATGTCGATGCGGGCCGCCTCAATGGCGGGCGCGAGCCCGAAGAGAATACCCACCACGACCGAGGCCAGAAGCGAATACGCCAGGACCGTTCCATCTATGCCGGTTTGCTCGATGCGAGGAACCTGGGGCGGATGGATGGCGAGCATTCCGCGCAAAAGAAGAAAGGAGATCGCAACGCCAGCTGCGCCGCCCACGCCCGCCAGGAGCACGCTCTCCGTAAGCAACTGGCGGAATAGCCGCCAGGGCGAAGCGCCGAGTGCGGTGCGGACTGCCATTTCCCGAAGCCGCGCAGATCCGCGAGCGAGCAATAGATTGGCCACATTGGCGCAGGCAATCAGCAACACAAGGCCGACGCAACCCATCAGCATGAGCAGCGCGGGCCGTACGTCGCTCGTGAAGGCATCGTTAAGGGTTTGCAGGTAGACGCCAAAACCCACGTCGCCGCTCGGATCTTCGCGATGCAGACGAGTCGCGACGGCATCCAGCTCGCTGCGCGCCTGCTGCAGACTTACCCCATCCGGCAGGCGAATAGTGCCGCCAAGCCAATGGAAATTCGGGGACGAACCGATTCCGCTGTCGCGGCGAAGTTGGAGCGGCGTCCATAGCAGTTCCTTTCCGTCAAAGCCATGGAAGGCAGGCGGCATGACGCCGACAACCGTGTATGGCGCTCCGTCAAGCTGAATAGGCTTACCAACAATGTGCGGATCCGCGGCGTAGCGGCCTTTCCATAACACAGAACTGAGCAAGACAAAGTTGCCGGATCCTGCCACGTCTTCCTGGACAGAAAAAGACCGTCCCAGAATCGGTTGAACGCCCAGGACAGGCAACAAATCGTATGACACTTGGCCACCCGAGACCCGCTCCGGCTGAGCTCCGATGCTGCTCAGGTTGAACTGCCAGGGGACATCGGCGCCCATCCTGGCCAGCAGGCCCCCTTGCTGTTTCCAATCCAGAAAATCCTGCGTAGAAAAGAGATTGCCGTTCCCGTCTGCCTGCCTTTGCGACACACACAAGAGGCGCCCGGAATCCTGGAAAGGCCAGGGTTTCAGCAGGACGGATCGAATGACGCTGAACATGGCGGTGTTCGCGCCAATCCCCAACGCAAGCGTGAGAATTGCCGCAACCGTAAAGCGTGGAGACTTCACGAGCGACCGGGCGCCGTAACGAATATCCTGCAGCAGTTTCTCCATCGCACTCACCTCATGAATGATGAGACGGCCCAACACATCGATTGTTACACCAGGAGCGAGTCCTAGTGGTGGTTCTGTCCATCCAGCTCCACCCGTGCCAAGGCGGATGGACACAGTCAAGCAAAGCCCGATTGATCCGCATATCCCTGGGATATGCAAAGCTGCCGGTTGAACTTTGCTCTCCTTGACAACTTAGGAGAGTCCACGCTACTCTCCTAATGATCTTAGGAGGATAGGTGAAAGAGCAGGCTCAGCTACTTCCAGGAACTCTCGACTTGCTTATTTTGAAGGCGGTTTCGCTCGGCGCGCTCCATGGCTACGGCATCCTTCTGCGCATCGAGCAAATCTCCGGCCGCGCGTTGGAGATTGAACAGGGAGCCCTCTACCCGGCATTGTTCCGCCTGGTGCGACGCGGATTTCTGAAGTCAAGTTGGGGCACGTCGGATAACAATCGCCGCGCGAAGTTCTACGAACTTACCGCTTTGGGCCGTAAGCGGTTCGGTGAAGAAACAGCAGGGTGGAATCGTCTCACCACGGCCATGGCCACCGCTCTCGCAGCGCAACCGGAGGAAATATGAGACTGCTCTCTTTTCTTCGCTCGCTTGCTGCTTCCCACTTCGATCGTTCTGCGTTTGACAGCGATGTGGAGGAGGAACTTCGCTCTCACATCCAGCACCGGGCAGATGATCTTGAGCGTTCGGGCATTCGGCGCGCAGAGGCAGAACGCCGCGCACGGATCGAATTTGGTGGCTATGTGCGGTACAAGGAGGAGAGCCACGAAGCTTCCGGCGGCCAATTCTTCGCGACCCTCTTGCAGGACCTGCGCTTCGCCGTCCGCATGCTGCGCAAGTCGCCCAACTTTACCGCGGTGGCGGTGGCGACGCTGGCCCTTGGTATCGGGGCCAACGCGGTGGTCTTTGGGGTGATGAATGCGCTCATTTTGCGGCCGCTCAATCTGCCGCAGGCGCAGAAACTCTACATGCTCGAACGCGGACAACGCAGTGGGGCTCAGGACAGTTCTCCGATGCAGTCGTATCCCGACTATCGGGATCTGCGTGACCGCAACCGGAGCTTTGACGGGCTGATCGCATACGCCATCGATAACGCGGGCCTGGACACAGGGGGCAGTCCGTCTCCCGTCTGGCTTTACGAGACGAGCGGAAACTACTTCGATGTACTGGGTGTTCAGCCCTATCTGGGGAGCTTCTTTCACAGTTCCGATGAGCGCGGCCCAAACAGCGCTCCCTACATTGTGCTGAGTTATGCGTACTGGCAGAGTCACTTCAAGGGTGATGGCGGCGTGGTTGGCCGCTCCGTTCAGGTGAACAAACATCCCTACACGATCCTCGGAGTGGCGCCACCACAGTTTCGCGGCACCGAGTTGTACTTCAATCCAGATATCTGGGTGCCGATCGTAAACATGGGACAGGTGGCAGGGGAAAGCGAGCTGGAGGCTCGCGACGCCCGCGGTACCTGGCTGGTGGGGCGATTGAAAGCGGGAGTAACTCCCGCGCAGGCTGTTTCCGATCTGAACTCTATCGCTGCGTACCTGGGGAAGACCTATCCCAAGGAAGATGGACAAGCGACCTTTTCCCTGGTACGGCCGGGCCTCCTCGGTAATATGCTGGGCCGTCCCGTACGCGCATTCGTTACCGGGCTGATGTTGCTGGCGGGCTTGATTCTACTGGCCGCCTGCGCCAACCTGGGCAGTTTGTTTGCCGCCCGCGCCGCGGACCGTTCCAAGGAGATTGCTCTTCGTCTCGCGCTTGGATCGAGCCGCCAACGCATTCTTCGCCAACTGCTGACAGAGGCGGTATTGGTCTCGATGGTAGGAGGCGCCGCCGGATTGCTGGGTGGGGTAGCGTTGCTGCGCTGGCTGAGCGCCTGGCAGCCACTCACCGATTTGCCGATCAATATACCCGTGCATCCCGATGCGAAGGTGTATGGAGTGAGTTTGTTTCTCGCCTTGGCCAGTGGATTCCTCTTCGGCATCGTTCCGGTGCGACAGGTGCTGCGAGCCGATCCGTATCAAATCGTCAAATCGGGATCGACCAGCGCCATCGGTCAGCGGTTTACGGTTCGCGACTTCCTGCTCGTTTTGCAAATTGCGGTCTGCGCGGTGCTGGTGACTTCATCGCTGGTGGCAGTACGTGGCATGGTGCGCTCACTGCACAGCAATTTCGGTTTCGAGCCGCGGAACGCGGTGCTGGCAAATACTGACCTGGTCATGGCCGGATATAGCCGCGAGCGTGTTCCCGCCATGCAGCGACGCATGCTCGATACCCTGGAGGCGATTCCGGGAGTGACGGCCGTGGGACTGGTCGATCGGCTGCCGCTGAGCCTGGACTGGAACGACGGCGCCGTCTTCAAAGACAGCACGGTCGACCTGACTATGTCGAATGAAGCCGCAGAAGCCGGAATGCAAAGTATATCTCCCGGATATTTTCATGCGGCGGGCTCAGCTCTGTTGGCAGGAAGAGCCTTCACTTGGCATGACGACAAGAGTGCTCCCCGCGTGGCCATCGTGAACCGGGCGTTTGCACGCAAGGTCTTAGGCTCGGAAACGGGCGCAGTAGGCGCATATTTCAAGTTGATGGACGGGACGCGCGTCCAGGTGGTGGGTCTGGTGGAAGACGGCAAATACAAAACCATCACGGAAGATTCGGAACCGGCAGTCTTTATGCCTATCCTGCAGTCGCCGTCCACCTCGACCTGGCTGGTCGTGCGCTCGAACGGCGATCCGCAACGGCTGGCCGCCGCGATGCGGCACGCCTTACGAAACCTCGACGAGGGGCTGCCCTTTACTGTCAAGACGTGGAACAGACAACTGGACTCAGCGTTGTTTGCCTCGCGGGTGGCGATGATATCGCTCGGGGTGTTGGGCGTGCTGGGCGCGATGCTGGCGGCGACAGGCATCTTCGGTATGGCTTCGTACTCAGTGAGCAAGCGGCTGCGGGAGTTTGGGATTCGCATAGCCCTGGGGGCGCAGCGCAAGGAGGTGTTGCGGGCGGCGCTGGGCCGGGCTTCGCGATTGCTGGTGATCGGGTCTGCCGCAGGTCTTCTTCTGGGGATTATGGCGACGAGAGTGCTCTCATTGATCGTGTATCAGGCGACACCCCGCGATCCGTTGGTGCTTGCCGGTGTCGTTCTGGCCATGCTGATGCTGGGTCTGGCAGCCACGTGGATTCCGGCTCAGCGCGCACTGTCTGCCGATCCGTTGATACTGCTGCGGGATCAATAAATCGCACGCCCATCTGGTGATTTGCGCTTCAATAGACGATGAGCTATGCTCCGGCTCATGCAAATGACACTTCATCCCGCATTGCTTTTACTGGGTGCTGCCTTGGCCTCGATCCCGACAGCTCCTTCAGCAGTGCTGCTGGAGAATAATGAAGTGAAAGTTGCCCGCGCGCTCGAGAAAAATCAAGTGGTGGGAAAGTTCCACCAGCACGATATGAACCGGGTGATGATCTACCTCCAGTCCGGCCAGCAACGATTCGAATATCAGGACGGGAGGAAACCAGCGGTCTTCGATTGGAAGGCGGGTCAGGTGGTCTGGAGCCCGCCGACCGGGATGCACTCGCCGCAAGTCCTCGATCATGATTTCGATATCGTCGAGATCGAATTGAAGACTCCAGGGACAGACAAGGCGATCACCGGGGACCTCGACCCACTCAAAGTAGACCCGAGCGACTACAAGCTGGAATTTGAGAACCCCCAAGTGCGCGTTCTACGGGTCAAGATCCCGCCACACGGAGTAGCTCCCATGCACGCGCATGCGACCGATCGCGTAACCGTCTTCCTCACTGACCAGAATTTTCGCACCAAAGACTCTACAGGCAAGGTAGCGACGGTAGAACACAAAGCCGGTGACGTTGCTTGGGGAACGCCCATTGAGCATACGGAACAGAACCTCAGCGACCAGCCTTTTGAAGCCGTGAGCGTCGAAATCAAGAAATAGCCGCTTGGCTGCATGAGAACTACCCTCTCGTTCCCTGAGGAAGGACGGGAACGAGAGACAGCCCCTCCGGGATCGAGTTCTGAATCTGGTGCTTAGCCCCGGCCTAAGGTCAGCTTAGCCAACTACGCCTAAATAAAACTGCCAATCTTATTCTTTCCTTATGCACTTCATCCTGTAATAGAGGGAGAAGTGAGCACCTGTTCCTGCTCGAACCGAGCGGGAACACGCGATCCATTTCGCGCGACGGCTATTTCGGGTCTAGGCCAAAAGGGAGTTGAAATTGGGAGCCACCGCTCGGGTAGACGACACTGCCACCGCGTCGGAGTGCTTGGTTCGTCCCGCAACCTCAGCAGACATACCAGCTATCACCGCTATCTATGCCAAGTTCGTCACTATGGGCACTGCAACCTTCGAAATCGTAGCTCCGGACGAGAACGAGATGTTGAGGAGACGGCGGGCCGTTCTGGAGCGCGATCTGCCCTATCTGGTCGCAGAGCTCGAGGGCTATGTCGTGGGCTTTTGCTACGCAACGCAATTCCGTCCTCGCGAAGGCTACCGTTATACGGTGGAGGACTCAATTTACGTACGCGCGGATTGTATCGGCCACGGAGTGGGCAGGACGCTCCTCGCTAAGCTGATTTCAGAATGCCAGGCGAAAGGATGCCACTCCATGATTGCCTGCATCTGCGGAGTCAACGTACCCTCGGTTGCTCTGCATGCGTCGCTAGGGTTTCAGCAGGTCGGTTTACTACCCGAAGCTGGGAACAAATTTGGAGAATGGCTGCGGTTGCTGATCATGCAGCGGCTCTTGCAATAGGATTCGATCCCCCACCGTAAGTCGAGGGCAGCCCAAGATCACGCTCATGCCAAGCTACGTTTAGGCTCGATCAGCGCGCATAGAGAAACGTTCCGCACATATCCGTTGAGTTGGCGATCACCTCGGGCTTAAACACCGGCATTTTTTCTCCGGAGAAGAAGGCAAGGTGCAAATTGCGCCCGGAGACGAAAGCCGCGACCCACTGAGTATCCTCGGACCCACAAATGGAAGTTTTGTGCAAAAACTTTTTTGATGCTGGGATGCTCAGCCGGTAAAGGCTGCCGCGCGCACCGACACTGCTGTCTACATCGAAGACTGAGCTAACCTCGCCCGGCTCGAGATCACGTATGCGGGCGATGGGGAAGCTGGAAAAGTCGATCGCTAGCTTGGTCTCAGCAAACGCCACGTCGCCGGTGATGGACACAGCTGGAGTGTTTGCTGCGCGCCAAGGTCCTAATTCCTGCGCCGCAGCCGACACACAGCAGGCCAGCACGAATCCTAAAATTCTCTCTCTCTTCATCTCTTGAGGATGACATCCATAGAATCTTTGAGCAACTCCGGCTGCTTTTGTAACCGTGTTGTTGTCGCCGAAAGCTGCTGAAATTCTTATAAATTTTAATGACAAGTACACTTGACATCAGGCGAAATCCCGATGTAAAGTTTGCTTGTCATGCGAGGGAGCCTTCTTTATGTCACTTTGCTCGAAGAATCTGACGCCACTTCAACGCCGCTCGACGCAGCTGATGGGAAGCGCGATGCTCCTCACGGTAATAACCAATCTCACTACCCCGAGCCTTCCCAACCCGTTGGTCGACCTGTTTCCTGCGCTTTCGCAGCTCGCCGCGCACAATGCGCACCCTTCTCCTCTCCTGCTCGGGGTGCTTTCGGCGCTTGCCGTGTTGCCGGTTTTGCTTGCCGTGTGGGTGGCGGCTCGTTATCTGAAAGCCGAGCCGGATGAGTTCATCCGCGCGCTGGTCGTGCGATCGTTGCTCTGGGGCTTTGCCGTGACCATGGCGGGTGATGCGATTGCCGGGGTCTTGATGAGCGTTGACCCGCGCCCGTTTCCTCTTACCATATTGAACGCGGACCTCTTCTTCGCTTCAACGGGGATCGCTTTCCGGCTGCTGCAGCGGAGCTACCGGTGAAAAACTCTCTTCGCATGCTCCGCGCCGAAAGGAATTGGAGCCAGGCTGATCTTGCCGAGAAACTCGGAGTTTCCCGGCAGTCGGTTAATGCGATTGAGACCGGCAGGTTTGATCCCAGCCTTCCGCTGGCATTCAAATTGTCCAGACTTTTTGCGCTGCCCATTGAGAGCATCTTCACTGAGTAAGGCGGATCTAGAGTTTGCCAAGAAACCGTCCGGCTAAAGAGTCTGCGTGAGAACCAGGAAAACCGCAGGTCTTCCCTGGGCAGTTGCGTACGGGAAAGGCGCACAGCAGGTCCCTCCACTCCGCTCGGGATGACAAGGGTGGGGTGGTGCTTCCATGAGGAATTGGCTAGTGGCTGAAAGAGTGTAAGCGGGAAGGGCTGTGGTGCTGGTTGGCATGGTGGGGGCGATACGCGCCGCTCCTGAATGCGACTGTCCAAGGAGCGCCTATTTTAACTCAGCCTCAAGGTCGTGATGCCGGCGGGATACTCCTCTTCAAACAACAGATCCTCAGTCGATGCTGCACGAAATTCGCTAAGGTAGCGCATACCGAGCGCCGCTGAAGCAACGGCCAGAATCATCATCAGGAGAGCAAACGGGCGACTGAGCAAGCGTCCCTCAAGCTCGGCTGCTTTACTTAACAAGCGTAGGAAGAACATCAGGCCACCAAAGAAGACAAAATGAACTTGCGCTTTCCCAGGTAGATAAGAGCAGGTGAAGGGTATCTTGGGAAAGGTGTACAGGCATACTTCGACCAGAAAAATCCCCAGCCCCAGCATCACAGTGAAATGCCCCACGGCGGCGCGCCAGGGATAGACCACAAGGCAGGCGCCGATGACCAGCAAGACAGGAGCAACGGCCAATGCCAGCCATGAAAAGCGAACGCCTTTCTGGTAATCCCGCGCAGTACGAACTTGCGTGATGCGAATCATCCAGTTCGCTTGCAGCGAAATGGGTATCGAAGCTACCACGCGCGATGCCAGGACAACGAGGATCATCATTACAAGGCTGGCAAAGAGGAACGAGCTGCTGATGGTAGCTCGCCCAAATCCGATTCCGGCGGGGACGATGTTCACGTAACCGATAACGATGGTGATTCCAAGACCTAAATAGAAGCTGAAAATCATGCGATGCTGACGGCTTCTCAGCAGGGTTCGCATGCTGAAGAGAGTGAGAGCTTCAGTGAGTGAGCTACCGAAGTGCGGTGGCCAGGGGAACCATCGCGTCTGGGGAAGGATGTCAGGTTGCTCGACTATTTTTGGCATCAAGCGGAAATAACACAAAAGCAATGCCGCGCAGGTTCCGAGCGCGGAGACACCCAAGCCGATCCATGCGCGTATTGCCAGGGGAGCAAGCGCGGGATGCATCGATCCATTGAGCTGGTTAAAGAGCGCCAGGAACCAGTAGGACGGGAGCCACGCAAGCAGGCGTTGATTCTGCGGGGAAGTAAGCGCCGCTGGTGATTCCAGCGATGGCTCCAGGAGGTAAACGCTTAGCAAGGTACACATGACCGCTGCCGGCAAGACTGCGGACAGACCAAGAAAAAGCTGACGTGGAAGCAGATTCGCTGCCAGGCCTTGTAGGGTGAGAATGGTGAATACAAAGAAGGCACCCGCCGCGAAGATAGTAATCCAATAGGCAGGCAACGCTCTCAGCATGCCGAGGAATCCGCTATTGGTGGATCTAAACATCAACGGCCATATCAAGGCCGGAGAAGATGTTCAGCGCAACTACCGCCAGAGCGGGTGCGGCGAAGAGAGCGGCAAGCTTAGCCAGAAACAACGTACTCTTCCTGACTGGCAGTGGTGCAAGCACCAGGAGATCCCGTCGATCGGGAAAGGCCGCATCCCAGTTGAGCACGGCGATGAGCCCGGCCACGGTCATGGACGTTTCAATGAAAAAGTGTTCAAACATCCATGCGCTTGTTATGGGCAGGGCGTCCCCGTTCATGAGCAGAAGCGGAATGATGAGCAGGAAGCTGAAGGTGCAGAAGATGGCGGCAAACTGCCCGATCAATTTGGCCGGGTCGGCATCAGACGACAGTAGATCAAGGTCGACGACGCGGAGAAAGAAAACGCGATAGAGAGTACGAAACTGAAGTTTTCTCAGGGCCCATTCTCTATGCATGGATCAAGTCCGCTATCTCCCGTGAAATAGCATCCGAATCCGTTTCAACGGCCAGTTGGGAAAATATTTCCTCGAGGGTGGGTACGGCCATCAAGACTCTCAAGCGCTCGATCGAGTCGTCCGCGACCACCTTGCCGCGATGCAAAATGATGACATGAGAACACACGCGTTCCACGGTTTCCAGTTCGTGCGAACTGAAGAGCACGATCTTGCCGCGTGCCGCCAATTCTTTAATCAGGCTGCGCAAGATGAGCGATGAACCGACATCGAGGCCGGAGAACGGTTCATCCAGCAGGATCAGATCGGGATTGTGCATCAGGGCTGCGGTAAGAAGAATCTTTTGCCGCATGCCTTTTGAGTAAGACGAGATCGCCACGTCGCGATCACCGTGCATGCCGAAGAGGCGCAGAAGCCCATGGATGCGTTGGTTTGCGGAATTCCGGTCCATGTCCCGTAACTGGGCGACCATCACCAGGTACTCCAGGCCGCTCAAGTGGGTGTAGAGGTGAGGCTCTTCCGGAACATAGCCAAGCCGTTGCCGATAGGCCATGGGATTTTCCTTGATGGGCCGCCCGGCAAAGAGAATTTCTCCCGAGGTTGGTTCAATCAATCCCGTGGCCAGCTTCATGGTGGTTGATTTCCCGGAACCATTTGCACCAAGGTAGCCCGTTACTTCTCCCGGACGGGCAATGAAGCTTACATGGTCCAGAGCCGGAATGCCGAGGTAGCGTTTATAGAGATTGCGAACCTCGAACATGGCTACTCTCAGGCTTCAGAGTTCCTACGGCGTGGGTTTAAGGACAACCTCAGCGTGTGATGGCGCTCGAAATGTGAGGGTGTAGCAAGGCACTCGATCGGACCATTGCACAGAGACAGTGAGCAGGTTGGGTTGGCTTAAGAACTGAATCAGACTGACAAAAAGCAGCCAGAACGTGATTCCGCCCTGAAGGAGGCGAAGGGGACCGATCCCTGGACCCGTGATGATCGTTCCGGAGGTAATGGATAACTGACCAGGATCGGGCTGTATCCGGCAACGCTGGCGTAACAGAGAGATGGTTCCATCGAGGAACAAGTGGGCAACCCCGCCCTCTTGGCGCTCCTCGTCGAAGATCCATAACATCTCGGCACCAAACTCGTCTCGAAATGAGGCTGGGTGAAGGCGGAGCAGACAATGATAGGCGAAACGAGAAACCATTCTGTTCATGCTCTTCCTACCCTCGCTTCCCGAAGACGCGATCTGGCCTGGCTTACGACAGTTTGTAACCGATCCACCTCCGCGGCCAGGGCGTCCTTTCCTTCCTTGGTGAGCGTATAGAAACGCCGATCATCTTGTTTCGTAGCAGCAGGCTTACGTTTCGACGACGGAGATGTAGGGGCATCCGAGACCAAACCAGCGTCCATCAACTTCTTGAGGTTGTCGTATAACGTACCTGGCCCCAACCTGTAGTGACCATCCGAATTGCGCGCGACTTCCTTAATGATTCCGTAGCCGTGCAAGTTTCCACCAGCCAGCGCTAAAAGGATGTGCAGGGTTGCGGACGATAGCGGAGCGTTCTTGGCAGTCTCGAATTTCATGTCGGAATCCGACTATATCGGAGTCCGACTACTTTCGTCAACATGATTTTCCCGGGGAGAGTGCGGACTACGGCTTGAACGTAGCGACCGCCGGCGACGCGATGTTCAGCCCCCGCCAAGCTCCATGTTTTCGTAGCTTACGCATGGCGGGAGGCGGTGTAATCGCTTCAGAACAAGCAATCGTTCGCCTTTACAAATCCCTAACGACTTCAAACCACCTTCCTTACGGCAAGAGTCCTCTAATAAAACTGTTGGCTCTTGAAGGAGGCAGCACCTATGCCGAATACATCGTTGCTAGCTCACGAACTCTTCTGCCTGCATCTCAAATCCTTCTACGGGGAGCAGCCTTGCTCGACCTGTCCAGAAACTCGAACCGTACGTCCGCCAAAGAAGAAAGGTGGCAAGAGATTCGTTACCAGCTCTTTGCGCCTTCGGAAATGGCGCCAGCAACGATGCGGGTAGAGTTGGCCAGGCACACGCTTCTCTCAGGTCAGCTTGCGGAGTGAAACCTTGTCCGGACCGGGAAAATTCGCCGGTATGGGAATCGTCACAGTGGATGTTGCAGCCCATTGGACACCCCGTGCCAGGAGCGTTTGAAAGCCCACGCAGTCAAGATCTGGATTTGGCTCACCGGCCCAGGTATGGCCAAGCATCGTGGTGTAGACACGGCCTTTTCCGTAGCTCCGGACCCAATCCATGGGCTCGTTCTGATTCGACACTGGCGAATGCGCATAGGTGAGAATCGTCAAGCCTTCCGCGGGCCCGTGTTGGCCATGCGTGAGCTGTTCGGAAGGATGCATCCACACTCTTGGCATTCCCGCAGTGATGGGATGGTGGGTATCGCGCACGTGGATTTGAAAGTCCAACCGTGGAGGATGACCGGGCTCCAACCCTGTTCCTTTTGGGATGACTATGATTTCACCGTCATCGGCTACCGCCAGCCCGGACCCAAAAGATGGCGACCGCCAACCCAGTCCAATCATCTCGTTGTAGGCCTTCCAATTCAGGAAGGCGTTGTTGGCTGCGTGGTAAACCACCAGACCGCCCCCTCCTGAGACAAACTTCTCCAGGGATTCCTGAACGGTGGGAGGCCACTCAATTCCATCTGCCAGATGACCCCCATTAAAGTTGTTGATGACCACGTCGTAACGAGAGAATTCGGGCTTCCAGGAATTCCAGGCATCCTGGGAGGCCCCGCGCGGCGGGGTGGTGGATACCTCGACTGAAAATAGGGCGGTCGCCGTCAAGATCTCAGCGATATCGTGCGTCGCCGTTGCCCAGTCATGGTTATTGACGCCATCCACGATGAGGACGCGCACCGATGCAGGCCGGGCTTGCGCGGCTTGAGACGATAGTGCCAGGAGCGCGAGGGAGCGGAGCGTGAATTGCCTTCGAGAAATGATCATGAGAGGTAAGTAGGCTTGCTCCTTTATACACACAGGGACTGTGCCGTTCAGGAGGAGATATGGGATAGTCACCATTCCTTTGGCGGCTGCCCGCTGTCAGCGTATGGGCCTACCCAAAGCGCCAGTTGCATTTGAATTGATTTGCACCATGCTCGATGCATCCTATCGACATCTTCGGCGGAGTTCCCTTTGGCTGCGAGATAGGGCTTGATGGTCTCGTTCATGACCGCCGTAAATGCGATGATGTCGCGCAGGGGCACATAGGGTGTCGATTGAACTCCGTCGACCCTATTCTTTTTCGAGCTCGTATGGCGCAGGGCTATTTCCTGCTGGTAGTTAATCCAGTCCTGATCGTAGGGCCGGAGGCAGGTGTCGAGAATCCATTGCTCAAAACGAAGGTTGCTCGCGGCCAGGTATTCGGGGATCGGGTTTCCCTGGGACGTTCGCGAATGTCTGGCAAGATTTGGGATGCTGGCGATGATGTGGCTGCGCCAGTGCTCGACTACTTGCCTGGTTTGGTTGGTGAGCACCTCACCCGCCAACCGGAGGTAGTGCTCGTCCTCTTTCGGTGAATCCCGCGCTGATTTTCAGGTTCTCCAAATCCAACATCGAGACTGGCGAGGGAGCGACCCCGGTTTCTCCGTACGAATATCCAGGGATGTGTTCGGCGATCTTTTTCATCTGCATTCTCCCCAGTCTTGATTCAGGGCCCGTCTTCTTTCCCATATAAAGCCCGCAAAATCGAGAAATTGGCGAGTTGATCCGCCAGCGCGGGATCAAGATGAAACAAGGCGCAACTTTTCTGCCATGTCGTCAGACGCATCTGCCCGAGCTGAGGTGATTCGATGGTAGCAAAGTGGCTTATCTCGATGAGCGAGCGAACCTGGTAGTTCAGGTCTCTTCCCGGAAGATACCTGGAGACGAGCATGGCCGCGGTCTCGTTCGGTTGCGCAAAGGCTTCCTTCCAGCCGCGGTTGGTAGCGAGTAGGAATTTGGCCAGAATTCCCGGGTGATCCCGTAGGAAATCGCTGCGCGCGAAATAGACCTGGGAGTACGTGCTGTAGTTGTTGGCATAACCAGGAAAGACGTTGAGTGCAATGCCCTTTTCTTCGAGGGCGACCTTTTCATCGATTAGATAAACGACCTGGGCATCGATCTGACCAGCAGCCAGCGACGTGGTGTCATCCCCTATTTCTTTGGTCTTGACCTGCTGAAGGGAAAGCCCATTGGCTTTGAGCATGATGTCCAGTTGGGGAAGGTCATAGGCGTGGAGACCGATCGTCTTTCCGGCGAGATCCTTGACCCGCCCGAGGCGGCCGCTGCGAAGAGTAATCATGCCTAACGGAGAAGCCTGTAACGTGGCCGCAAATGCCTGGATCGGTTCCTGTGCCCGGCGAGCCTGCAAGAGCACCATCCCGTCAGCGCAGCCGATTACGTTGCGCCCCTTGACTACCGGTCCAACGGTATCGAGGGTTGTTCGATTCACCGGCTCTATGGTTACGTCGAGACCTTGCTGCGCATACCAGCCTTTTTGTTTCGCAACCAGCAGTCCAGCGAATTGGGCGTTCTCGATCCAATCCAGCTGAACAGTCAATGGAAATAACGGCTCGCTCCAAGACAGAGGGTGGAAGAGCAGCGCCAACGCCAGACCAATCAGGGGCGGAGTTACAGGCCTCCACAGCGGTTCTTTCCCCAGTCTCACCAGGAATTCCTCTCCTAGAACATGGCTCACCTTATCAGTTCGCCGCTGCGCCGTGGCTAAGCAGTTCCAGAAGTATGTCATTTCTCCGCTCAACTTGCGGAGGGAAGCCTCGCACGCGCCGGGAAGACGCGGCCGTTCCACAGGATGTTGTTTAGGCGAACACCCGCAAGCACCGCTGTTGAGGCGGTGATCGGCGCGTGATTGGAGACTCGGTGCGGTGCTGCCGGTATTTCCTAGAGCGGTTGAGCTGCACTCACCTTCGTCAGTGTCCCAATCATGCCTTCTTCGGCTTCGGTGAGCTGAACGACCAGGCCGTCCTGACACCGGAAGCGAGCGTAGTAGTTGTCTCCCAGAGTCCAAATCTCTTCAACCACGGCAGCGCCAGAGCCGGCCAGGCGGACAATCTGGCCTCGCTTCAAATCGGACAATTTACGAATACCGTTCACATAGGCAGATTTCAAAAGGGAACCCCCAAAGCGGCTAAACTGTGGCCGAATAAGGCCATTATCATCGACCTTAAATAGCACAGTCAATGTGACGTGTTGCAGGTCGACGTTACCTTTTCGCGAGAGCCTCGACGCTCCGGTACCCAAAATTGTGCCGTTTGCGCCGATCGTCCCGCCATGGGTCATCGATCTGACACAGAAGGGGTATTGCCCATCCCTGTGTTTAGTTATGATTAACGGCTGCGGGTATCCCTGTCGCGGCCCGATATTTGTCTGCTTTCCAGCAAGATCTCAAAAAGTCCAGCATCCAAAAGCTGAGGAGAAGCCCCTGCTATGAAGAGCTATACGGAATACCTCGTTTTCGAAACCAAAAAGCGCAAAGAGATGGTGCACATTACCGATCAGGTGGAACAGGTGGTGCGGAAAAGCGGTGTGAAGGATGGACTATGCTTTGTCTCGCCGATGCACATAACCGCCGCCATCTACGTGAACGATCTGGAGGACGGGCTGATCGAGGACATCAGCAAGTGGTTGGAGCAGCTTGCGCCGACGCGGCCGGACTATAAGCACCACCGGACCGGTGAGGATAATGGCGACGCCCACTTGAAGGCGCTTCTGCTGCACCACGAGAGCACGCTGCCCGTAACCAAAGGCAAGCTCGACCTCGGAACCTGGCAGAGGGTGTTCTACGCGGAGTTTGATGGTCAACGGCCCAAACGCGTGATCGTGAAGGTGCTAGGAGTTGACTGAGCACAGGGCCAACCAGCTTTTTTGAAGTTTTTGAAGCGGGGACCGCATCTGTTCTTTGGAGGCAGATTGCCGGAAGCGAAGACACCAACAAGCACATCCGCTGGGAGCAACCCCGTAACAGCAGTCGGCCATGCACCCGGATCATCTCACCCCAACCTGATCCTGGGCATATGCTGCATGAGCCTGTTGATCGTGGGCATGGACGTCACCATCGTGAACGTGGCCTTGCCTGCGATTCAACAAGATCTTCACGCCACGCTCTCCGGTCTGCAATGGATCCTCGACGCTTATACGCTGGTGGTTGCCACGCTGCTCATGCTCTCAGGTTCCCTTTCGGACCGTTTTGGGCGCAGACGTGTTTTTCAAATTGGCCTGGTTCTGTTCACCGCGGGATCGCTGCTGTGCAGTATGGCGCATAGCATCGGTCAGCTTATCGGATTCCGTGCACTTCAAGGTCTGGGCGCGTCCATGCTCAACCCGGTGGCCCTCTCCATCATCGCCAACGCCTTTCGGGAGCCAAAGGCCCGGGCACATGCGGTCGGTGTTTGGGGTGCTGTGGCCGGCGTATCGCTGGCGATTGGCCCACTGATTGGCGGCGCGTTGACGCAGGCCGTGGGATGGCGATCTATCTTCTGGATCAACTTGCCCATCGGCCTTACAGCCGTGGCGTTGGCTGCCAGGTTCGTACCCGAATCCAAAGCGCCACGTGCACGGGCATTTGATCCGGTCGGACAACTGCTGGTATTTGTGGGCCTGGCATCGTTGACGTCGGCGGTGATTGAGGGTCCACACACGGGCTGGACCTCCTGGACGATCGTGGGCTTGTTTGTTACGGCAGGCGCCGCCCTCGCGCTCTTCGTTTTCTACGAGCCACGGCGTAAAGACCCCCTGTTGGACTTACGTTTCTTTCGCAGCATACCGTTCAGTAGTGCGACGCTGCTGGCAGTTTGCGCCTTCGCTTCATTCGCCGGCTTTCTTTTTCTGAATGCGCTGTACCTGCAACAGGCACGCGGATACTCCGCGTTTCATACCGGTCTTTGCACGCTGCCCCTGGCTTTCTTGATGATGGTCAGCGCACCGCTCTCCGGCCGGCTGGTCGGCCGTTACGGCACGCGTCCTTCCTTGCTGGCCGCGGGCGCGGCCTTCCTGCTGAGCACGTTGATGCTCACCCGGCTGAGTATCGATACTCCCCTTGGCCTATTGCTGTTGGCCTACGCGTTGTTTGGGCTTGCCCTTGGTATGGTCAACCCGGCGATCACCAACAACGCTGTTGCCGGCATGCCCTTGTCACAAGCCGGGGTGGCGGCAGCGATCGCATCCACTGGCAGGCAAGTGGGAGCAGCGCTGGGCGTGGCGGTAGCCGGCACCGTGGTCGCCGCCAGCCACGCTAAGGGTTTGGATTTTACGCAGGCAACGCACCCCATCTGGTGGATCATGAGTGGATGCGGCGCTCTTGTTCTGCTACTCGGTTGGGCTTCAAACACACCGTGGGCGCACGCCAGCACGGGACGGGTCGCTCACTTGTTCAACTGACAACCAGGCGGGGCTTTCCCGGCGCTCTTTATAGGCGCGGCCCGCGCAGCTTGCGGCCGGCGCCTATATCTTCTTGAGAGGTGTTCGCGCCCTTGTCCAATGCAGGCCGCAGATCAGGCGGCAACATGCCGTGACGAGGGGTTCCGCA
This sequence comes from uncultured Acidobacteriaceae bacterium, assembly GCA_963824325.1. Lineage (GTDB taxonomy): Bacteria > Acidobacteriota > Terriglobia > Terriglobales > Acidobacteriaceae > PALSA-350. Next base: position 436,633 of record CAWGPA010000004.1, read on the forward strand.
AACAGGACACGCTTCGGCTTTCAACTTGATCTCTGCTCCACAGCATGCACAAAATGCGGCCATGTCTTCTACTCTCCATTGTTGCTGTTTGTTCTTTGGATGAACCCAGGAAGGGCGAAGATTCAAGCGGGGAAAATACGGGCTAGCGGTTTGGAAGATTGCTGAGCAATGCATCTACGGCGTCGTATCCGGTGGGCACCTTAATGCTCTGGGGAGATGCACCCGCCAGCAACAACGCTTCGACCGAATCGGGCGAACGACGCTCTTTCCAGTAGGAGTCAACACACGCCTTGACCGCGAGCACCAGCGGCGTGCGGCCTTCGGCGTCCAAAGCATCTACCGGCGCTCCGCGCGCGATCAGTTCGTTTACAGCGGCCGGCCAAGCGCGCCAGCAGGCCACGTGCAGGGCGGTGCTGTTCTTTGCGATATCGAAATAAGGGTCGCCCTCTTTGTAGAGCGAGGCCACGTCTACTCCGAGGCCGAGCAGGTTGCGAAGCCCGGCAACGTTGCCCACTCCAGCGAATTCGGCCAGCAGCGTTCCTCCCTGCGCGATGAGTTCAGTCACGAGGTCTGGTTCGCCTGCAGAGAGCGCGAGGATCGCTTCGCGGTCATCCCGGGCACATGCTGCGATTAAGCTGTCGACTCCATGAAGATCAAGCGCCAGTCCGTGCTGTTCGAACAGGGCGAGCACGTCGCCGCGTCCACGATGTGCCCCCATGACCGTGGCCGATCTGCCATCGCGTTCATTCTTGAGCGCCGGGTCAGCGCCGTGATCGAGCAGTAGTTCGATCATGTGGATGTGGTTGTCACGGCGGAGAGCGTGGTGCAGCGCATTGTCGCCCCACCTTGTCATCGCGTTGGGATCGGGGCCGTACTCGAGCACGAGCTTGAGCCCGTTGGCATCATGCCAATCGGTCTTGCGCAGCAACATGGTGGTAAGGCTCTCATCGTTCAGCGTCCCGCTATCGAGCAGGGCCTTCATCACTGCGTTGTCGTACCCCTCCGGGACATGGTACGGAGTCTCCTCATCATTCGGATCGGCTCCATATTCGAGCAGCAGACGTGTCAGTTCCAGATGCCGTGCGACCCCGGCTGCCCCATAGATTGCGCTTTCAAACGCAGGACGAGGGTTGGGGTGGTCAATCATTTCGTACCAGCCCGTCTTGGCGCTGGCTCCGGCGTCCAGTAGAACCCGGGCCGTGCGCACAAATGCCTCCGAGCGCTGCTGGTCCAGACGCAGATAGCGCGAAAAGCATAGATGGGTCAGTGCATCCCAACCGTGCGGACCTCCGGTCGCAGTCGCAGCCTTCGGGTCGCTGGCAAGGAAGCCACGCACGGCAGCATCGTCCGCCAGGATGGCGGCGGTAAAGATATTAGCCGTGGCTACCTGCGGGAAGCGTGCAAGAATGCGCTCGGCGTGCTCGAGTCTGCCCGACCCGTGATCAGATTGCCGGGGCACGCAAGCCACTTCAATGAACGTTGTTACCGGATCGATATGGGAGCTCACGCCAGCTTCCGCGGGTTAGGGCTGCTTTGGCTTCACGGTAAAGAGTTTCAGGTCGATGGCGTCGCCCATCGCTTTGTATCCTGCGTCGTTGGGATGCAGGTGATCGCCTGGATCATCGGCGGGCAGGAATGTGTCGGGATGCGCCGGATCGCGGACGGCAGCCTCCAAGTCGACGACGCCATCGAAAGCGCCGCCGGTACGGATCCAGTCGTTCACAGCCTTGCGGATGGCTTCCCCATTTTCGGTGTAATAGCCCGCGCCGTGATACGGCGTCAGAGTGCAGCCGATGACCGCGATGCCGTGGGCGTGCGCGCGCAGGATCATCTGATCGAGAGCGAAGATAAGATCGGCGGCCGTGGCGCCGTCGGGAACGGTGTGCAGGCGCCCAATGTCATTGATGCCTTCGAGAATCAGGAGATATTTCGCTCCGCTCTGGGCGATCACGTCCCGATCGAAACGGGCCAGCGCATTGGGGCCGGCTCCATCCAGCAGTAGTTTGTTGCCGCTGATGCCTTCGTTCAACACTGCAAGGTGGCGATACTTGGGGTCCGCCTGCAGGCGCCGAGCCAGCTCGTCAGGCCACCGCTGGTTGGTATCGATGGTCGATTTGGCGCCATCCGTGATCGAATCACCGATCGTAATCACGGCTCCCGCATCAGCCGAAGCGAGGGTATCGATTCCGTTGAGGTATTCCCAGCTGGTCAGCGTGGAGGGCGTCTCCAGTGTTTCGTTGGCGACTACATTTCCAGGCGCGTGATAACTGGTTGCATTGCCAAGTTGATGCTCGGTAATCGGTCCCGATGGGCTGGGCAGATAGAAGCTCACAGTCAAGTCGGAAAGGGCGGCAAATTTGAAGGGGACGCCATCACTAACCACCAGGGCGCCGGGCGGTATCGAAACCGAAGGCTGCCCATGAAAGGTGAGCGGCTTGCCAGAACCTGGAACGACAGCCGCGCCTTTGGCGGTCTGTGCGATCTGTACAGCCCCAATCACCAGCGGATCGGTACCGTACAGATTAGAAAAGCGCACCCTCACCATCTCTCCACCGATACTCACATGGACTACTTCGCGCAGGGTAGCGCCGGTCGTACCGGGAGCCACGAGCTGGTCTGCAGACTTGGCATGCGCATCCAGCAGAGGGGCAGAGGCCCATGTGCCAACCCACTGTTGGTGGTCCGACTTTGCAAATAATGGCTGTATGCACAACGCGGTGCTCAACACCACGAACAGCGTCCTGGCCGTCAACTTGGATTGACTCCTCATCATCATTCCTCTTGTTGCTCGAGAATCAGAACCGGAGGTAGGCGCCCACGCTTGGTTCAGAGGTTGTCCGCCGGGCGCCCGTTGTCAGTTGCGTCGAATTGAAATCCGGCGTGCTGTAGCTCAGACCTCGATACTGCAACCGCAGGCCGAGGTGCGAAGTAAGGATCGGGTAGTTGACACCGAACTCATAAAGCAGCGGTATACGGGTCTGTTGGCTGTATTTTTGCCCGCCTGTCGTGGTGGGGAGAAAGATGAGGGCGCCGAAGCCGATGGCGCCGAACGGCTGAAGACCGAGAAACGAGGGACCTTGCACCAGATACGCACCGGAAACCTCGTTCACGTTGTTCTGCACCCCGAACGGAATCGTGGAGTACCTCTCGCTAAAGCGGGTATAGCTGTAATTGACCTCGTAGCCTAACCAGGGATGAAAAGACTGGCGGAAGGTTGCTAATGTACCCAGCGAGTCCGTTGGGCTGTCCTGGACGCCGTTGCCATTCGATGTCCCCGAGAATTGCCCGAAAACACTGACCGCGGCTTCAAAGTTCTTCAATGTCTGGGCCGTCGCCCGGTTGCCGAGCCCTGCGATAAGAAGGAAAAGAAACAGAAAAGAAAGGGACCTGCGGATGCACATCAAGTTGCCCACGCTCCTGCGCCTGAAAAAAAATGAAAAAGACTGAGACTTCAGCTTTGGACCCAAAGAGATAGCATACGCCAGCCAGCCGTCACGCTCCCTTTTCGCTGGGGGGCGTTATGCTCATCGAGAAATTCTTCGATGCACGGATCGTCGACGTCGAAGAGGATCAAGCGGACACGCCGGGCGCGTTCAGCGGCAGTGAAATTGACAACACGCTTCATACAACTTTCGTTTTCTCCCTGCATCTTGCCTTCACCTCAGGCTAGCGCAATGATGAGAACGTTATGAGAAGCACCAGATTTTCCCACCTGCATCGTGTAGTAGCCGGCGCCGCGATTGTACTGGCGCTGGTCGCAGTTCCCGCTTTTGCCTCCTCAAAATATGCCGGCATCTACAGTTCCGAAGCGCCTGATTCGAGCGAGCCCTCCGGGCCTGCTGGGCCCGCGTTCAGCATAAGTCTCGGTCCGGATGGATCGGCCACGGTGACACAGGATCTGGGCAAGGGTGCGGTCACCACCTTTGGACACTGGAGCGATGCTGGAAGCCAGGTCACCATCAAGTTCGACGAGGTTGAGGGCAAACCGACCGATCCGCCGATGGTCCTTCAGCCCAGCCACGATGGCCTGCAGGCGGTAACCTGGAACCACACTTTTTGGGGAAAAACGACTCCGCCGCCGCTCAAGAAGGAAGAGTCGAACTGGCACGCCAACAAGAAACACGGCTTCCTCTGAGTTGCAGGGCCGGTTCGCACCGACCCTCAAAGCGAGCTGGCGCATCAAGATAGTTACTACTCCGCAACGCCACCCAGGACGACGTCCTGGGTGTTAACGAGTGTCAGAGCCTTCCACTCCACTGACAAATCTCAAGGTTGGACCAAAGCTAAATTTGTCATCCCTGAGCGCGGCGCTTCACCGCGTTATCGCGTGACTGAGCGCTTTGGCGCGCAGTCGAAGGACCCCGGCAATGCTTATCTAACCTATGGTGCTCGAAGCTTTCAACCACCGAAGCCCCAAAACTGGCGGACCCGCTGAGGTCTTTCCTGGGGCCGAGACGGATCTACACAGACCAGGGGATGGAACGTGATTACAGTGCATGTAGAGAGGTAGCCGTAATCATCAAGCGCGTACGGCAACAGATCCTGTTCTTGCGGTTCGGTGGCCGAAAAGCTCGGAGCACCATAGGTTAGATAAGCATTGCCGGGGTCCTTCGAATCCGCGCCACAAGCGCTGTGTGCGCGATAAATTTGCAAGGCGCTGCGCTCAGGATGACGATTTTTTGGGGGGTCGAGGGTTTCACACGAAAGATCTATAAAGTCACAGGCTCCGAGCGAAGCCGAGGGACCTGCTGTGCGCCTTTACCCCACGCAAAATGCCAGGCGCCCCACCCCTAACAAATCTCAAGGTTTGACCCAAAGTTAAATTTGTCATCTGGCAAGCCGGGCTAGCGTAGTGCAGCCGCCCTCTGCAAGCCGAGGCAAAAACTGGGCCTAAAATGGACCCATGCCACCCCTCCAGGCCACGCTCCTCGAAGTTGACAACGCCCATGCGTTGGCCTGGGCGCACCCCGTGGTGCGGGAGTGGTTCACAGCCAAGTTCGGTACCCCCACGTCTCCCCAAGAACTGGGCTGGCCACCCATCCTCGCCGGCAGTCCGACGCTGATCTCCGCTCCAACAGGCTCGGGCAAAACTCTGGCCGCCTTTCTCATCTGTATCGACAAACTGATCCGCCAGGCGATCGACGGCTCGCTCGCCCCGTCCACCGCAGTGGTCTACGTTTCCCCGCTCAAAGCGCTCAGCAACGATGTGCAGAAGAACCTGGAGCAGCCGCTACGGGAGATTCAACAACTCGCCCTGGAACGCGGCTACCTGTGCGCACCCATCCGCACCGCGGTGCGCACGGGCGACACCCTGCCCGCGGAGCGCCGCGCCATGCTGAAGCGGCCGCCGCACATTCTCGTCACCACGCCAGAGTCGCTTTACATCCTGCTGACCGCGGAGAAGAGCCGCAACAATCTTTGCGCGGTCGAGACCGTGATTGTCGACGAGATCCATGCGGTTGCCGACGACAAGCGAGGCGCCCATCTCACCCTTACCCTGGAACGGCTGGATGCGCTGGTCTGCGGAGAAAACCGGCTGAGCCCGGGAGCCCTGATCCGCGGACGAGCGCAGCCCCCGCTGCGCATCGGACTCTCCGCCACCCAGAACCCGATCGAACTGGTAGCCAGGTTCCTGGGAGGACGGCGCGGACCCGAAGTGGAGATCGTGCAGGTGGGCCAACACCGCACACTCGACCTGGGCATCGAGGTCCCCGGCGACGAACTTGGATCGGTCGCAACCAATGCCATCTGGGACGACATCTACGAGCGCATGGCGGAGTTGGCCTTGCAGCACAGGTCGACCCTGGTCTTTGTCAATACGCGGGCCATGGCAGAGCGGCTGGCCTTTTGCCTGGGTGAACGGTTGGGTCCGGAAAACGTAGCCGCGCACCACGGCAGTCTCTCCAGGAAGCTTCGCCTGGAAGCAGAGCGCAAACTCAAGAACGGTGAGATTCGTCTGCTGGTAGCTACCGCCTCCCTGGAACTGGGTATTGATATCGGCAGCATCGACCTGGTGTGCCAGGTAAGCTCCCCACGTGCCATCGCCGCAGCCATGCAGCGAGTGGGCCGAGCCGGACATTGGCGCGGAGCTATTCCCAAGGGACGCTTCTTCGTGACTACGCGTGACGACCTGGTGGAGTCCGCGGCGCTGATCCGGGCCATGCGCGCAGGGGTGCTGGACCGCCTGGAAATTCCGCACTGCCCCATCGATGTGCTGATGCAGCAGATTGTCGCCGCCTGCGCGGCTGAGCCCTGGGAGGAGGACGCGCTCTTTGATGTCATGCGCCGCGCCCATCCCTACAGCCAGCTCACGCGCAAGGAATATGACGAGATCCTCTGCCTGCTGGCGGAAGGGATCGAAGCCAGCCGCGGGCGTTACGGATCGTATCTCCTGCGCGACCGGGTGAATGGGCGCATGCAGTCCCGGCGGGGCGCGCGCACCATCGCGGTTTCCAATGGCGGCACCATTCCCGACACCGCGCTCTACTCCGTCATCGTGCAGCCGGAGGGAGTACAGATCGCCACCCTGGATGAAGACTTCGCCATCGATTCATCCGCCGGAGACGTGATTCTGCTGGGCAATACCAGCTGGAGGATCCTGCGCGTGGAGAGCGCCGGGCGGGTGCTGGTGGAGGATGCGCACGGCCAGCCGCCCAATGTGCCGTTCTGGCGTGGCGAAGCTCCGCAGCGGACGCTGGAGCTCTCGCGCTTCGTCTCCACCTTGCGCCAGGAGATCAGCGTGCGGACGGACGATGTGCTCCCGGGATACATCAGCCAATCGAACCCCCAGGTAGCGGAGACGGTTGCCTGGCTCAAGCAGGAATGCTGCGTAGACGATGCGGGCGCGGAACAGATGATCGGCTATATGGTCGCCGGCCGCGCGGTGCTGGGAGCCGTGCCCGCACTCGACACCATCATTGCCGAGCGCTTCTTCGATGAGGGCGGCGGGATGCAATTGATTCTGCACGCGCCCTTCGGCGGCCGCATCAATAAGGCCTGGGGCCTGGCGTTGAGAAAGCGCTTCTGCCGGGGATTCAATTTTGAGCTGCAGGCGGCGGCCACCGATAACGGGCTCAACATTTCGCTGGCCGAGCAGCACAGCTTCCCGCTGAGCGACGTCTTCGATTTTCTTACCGAGCAGACGGTCACCGGCCTGCTGGAGCAGGCCTCGCTCGACTCACCCATCTTCCGCGCGCGCTGGCGCTGGGACGCGGGACGCAGTCTGCAACTGCTACGGTTTTATAACGGCAAGCGCATCGCGCCCCAGATACAGCGAACCCGCTCCGATGACCTGCTGGCCAGCGTCTTTCCCCAGGTCGCCGCCTGCCAGGAGAACATCGAAGGCGATATCCAAATACCCGAGCACCCGCTCATCCAGGAAGTGATGAAAGACGTGCTGACCGAGGCTATGGATTTGGAGGGCTTGATCGGGCTGCTGGCAGGGATCCGCACGGGTGCGATTCGCTGTCTTGCAGTGGACAGCGCAACCCCCTCCGCCTTTGCCCACGAGCTGCTCAACGCCAATCCCTATGCCTTCCTCGACGATGCGCCGCTGGAAGAGCGCCGTGCCCGCGCGGTAAGCATGCGGGGAATGGTTCCGGATAAGTTGTTGGGCGAGGCCGGCCGGCTCGACCCCGCGGCGATTGCCGAGCTGCGCGAAGAATGCTGGCCCGATGTGCGTGATGAGCACGAGTTGCATGACCTGCTCTGTTCCCTGATCGTGGTGCCGGCGGAGATTCAATCCTGCGCAGGCGCGCTCCACTGGCCAGTGTTTTTCGAGCGGCTGGCGGCCCAGGGCCGAGCTACGGTGGCAGAGCACGCTGGACAGCAATATCTGGTGGCAGCAGAGAGAGCGCAGCACCTGCGGCTTCTGTGGCCGGAGGTCACCTTCGAGCACTCACTTCCCTGCCCCCCGGAAGCGAAGGAATTGCTCTTCGGCGATGTGGTGCGCAAAACCGTGCAGGGATGGATGGCGCTACTCGGTCCGGTCACTTCGCGGACCCTGGGCGTCCGCCTGGGGATCGAGCCGGCGGCCGTTTGGGCGACCATGCTGGTGTTGGAGATGCAGGGCACCATCCTGCGCGGGGTCTTTGAGGGCGTCGGGCCGGCTCCCCAGGATGAGGATGTGGAATGGTGCGAGCGCCGGCTGCTGCAGCGCATCCACAAGAGGACGCTGGCCGGGCTGCGCAAGCAGATCGAGCCGGTCACGCCGGCAGTCTATCTGCAGTGGTTGATGCGTTGGCAGAAGGTGGTGCCGCGGGCACAACTGAGCGGAGAGGCGGGAGTACTGGAAGCCCTCCGCCTGCTCGAGGGTTTCGAGGCGCCGGCCATCGAATGGGAGCGGACGCTCCTGCCCCAGCGCGTTGCCGGCTACGACCCAAGATGGCTCGATACTCTGTGCCTGGAGGGTGTGGTGGGTTGGGGACGGATCTCCCCCCACCCGGCATTCTCGACCCTGGGCGACTTCGCCGCCCCCAAGCGCGTGGTACCCACCAGCATGGCTCCGGTCACCTTCTTCCTGCGCGAGGAGGCATTGTGGATGGATCGCTGCCTGGCGGAGCGCGCGATTCCCGAGCCAGCTCTTCAGGCCTGCCTGAGCGAACTGGCGTGGCAGGCGCGGGCCCATCTGTCGCAATATGGAGCAGTCTTTGCCGGCGACCTGGTGCGTGGGCTGGGCGCCCCGGCCGAGCAGGTGAACCGCGCCTTATGGGAGCTGGTCGCAGCCGGCCTGGTGACTGCCGACGGCTTCGATAGCTTGCGGGTCCTGATCGACCCCCGGCGCAAGGCGATCCAGAGTGTGCGGCGGACGCGCAACACGGTGGGGCGCTGGAGTCTGCTCAACCCGGCGGCTGGAGCGGTTGAAACTGCCGGCGCCCAGGCGGAGCGGCGTGAGGCCGAGCTCGAGTCCGCCTGCTGGATGCTTTTGCGGCGCTATGGCGTGGTGTTCCGCGACCTGCTGGAGCGGGAGACGACGATTCCCCGCTGGCGTGAGCTGGTGGGTATGTTCCGCCGGCTGGAGGCCCGGGGCAGCGTGCGCGGAGGGCGATTCCTCAGCGGTTTTGGCGGCGAGCAATTCGCTGTGCCGGAGGCGGTGGCTTCGCTGCGCGAATCCCGCCTTAAGGGCAACGCGGAGGAGGCCGTCACCGTGGCGGCGACCGATCCCCTCAACCTGGCAGGGATTGTGGTTCCGGGCGAACGGCCGGCCGCTGTTCCCGGTAAAACAGTCACTTTTCTTGGCGGCGCCGTAAGGGTGGAAGAGCCCGGCCTAGCCGCAACTGCGTTTTGATAACAGTCTCGAATCATTTGTCCAGGCTTGCTAATCTAACCAGCACTAACCTTTATGCAAAAGGGGGCCGGTAGATGAACCTGATCCTCACCATCATTGCAATCGCCATCTGGGGTCTGTTGGCTGTGATATGGATCCGAAGAGTCAAGGCGCGGCGTGCGTTCGAGCGGTTAAGCATCACGCCCGAAGCGCTCCACGACCTCATCGTTGCCAACCATGACGTCTTGATTCTGGACGTTCGCCAGCCGCTGGACTTGTTGACCGACTCGGAGATCATCCAAGGAGCGCAGAGGATTTCTCCGCAGGACGCGGAAGCGAATCCGTCCCTGATCCCGGCAGATAAAGAGCTCGTTGTTTACTGCACCTGCCCCAGCGATAAGACCAGTCGCGCCATCGCGGCAAAGGCCCAGGTCCTGGCGCCGAACATAGATGTAACAAAGGTCAAGTTCCTTAAAGGCGGCCTGGCCGCGTGGAAGGCAAAGGGCTACCCGGTGGTGCCTTACGATAAGACCTTTCACCTCGATACCGGGACTTAAGTGCGCGTGAAAAGATGAGTTCCGCAGAGCCTGCCCTGAGCTTATCGAAGGGGACGGACCGAAAGTCAGGAACCCACAATTGCTTATCACGTAGCTGAAGCCCAGGACTAACGTCCTGGGATATTTTCAGCCGTCCCTCGCGGGACTGATCGTGGTCGGGGTGTACACCCAGGACTGTCGTCCTGGGCTACTCTCAGCCGTCCCTACGGGACTGCGTCATGGGCTGTAAAAACCGCCTGCATTTCCGAGTTTCGTAAATGCGATCGTGGGGCTGACGCCCCATTATTTTCGGCCGAGGTACGCTTAGGCGAACGAGGAGCACCCGTCCTACCCATCCGGGTCCTATCGGGGTCTGGTACGACACAGAGTCCTGCGGGACTGGTCTCGGTGGGAATGTGTACCCCGGGGCTGACGGCTTGAGTCATTGTGGCAGTGGCTTCGCGAGTCCGTGATAGCTGATCTGTCTTCCCAGCGAGTGCGCAGTTTAAGGATTCCGCCTCAGACACCCCGGCTGTGAGAACCTTCGTTATGCGCTCGCTTCTCCGCTCCCTCCCGGTTGCGCTTTTCTTCGCAGCATCGTTGCTTCTTCAGCCGGCGCCCGCCGACGCACAAACGACCCTGGAAACACGGACCGCCGGACTCAAGAAGATGGACGGCTTTTTCCCCTTGTATTGGGAGGCGAAGACAGGAAAGCTGTTGCTCGAAATCCCCGCACTCGACAAGGATTTTCTCTACCTCGATCAGCTACCCTACGGAATCGGATCGAATGATCTGTTCCTCGACCGCGGGCAACTGGGCAACGGACGTGTTGTGCATTTCATGCGCAGCGGAAATAAGGTGCTGCTGGTGGAACCCAACCTTGCCTTCCGGTCCTCGTCATCCGACGACTCCGAACGCACCGCGGTAAAACAATCCTTCGCCGAGTCAGTGCTCTTCGGGTTCAAGGTGGAGGCGGAGGCCCCGGGTGGCCGCGTGTTGGTGGATGCCACCGACTTCTTTCTTCTGGATGCCCACGGAGTCGCTGAGCGTCTGGCCCAGGCCAAGCAGGGCAAATACGCGCTCGACCCCACGCGTTCGGCGATCTTGCCCGAGAGCACGAAGAATTTTCCGCGTAACACTGAAGTCGAAGCCATTCTCACTTTTACCAGCGATGCCCCGGAAGCCAACTCCTACGTTGCCGACGTGACCCCTGATCCTCACGCTCTCACCGTGCGCGAACACTATTCGTTCATCGAATTGCCCGGACCGGGCTATTCTCCGCGGGCGTATAACCCGAATGCAGGCTACTTCCCAACCGTGTACCGGGATTACTCCGCGCCGCTCGGGGCTCCGCTCGACCAGCTCTTCATTACCCGGCACCGGCTGCAGAAGAAGGATCCGGCCGCGGCCATAAGCGATCCCGTGGAACCAATCACCTATTACGTCGATCGCGGTGCTCCGGAGCCAATTCGCACCGCGCTGGTCGAAGGCGCTCGTTGGTGGAACCAAGCCTTCGAGGCCGCGGGCTATCGCAATGCATTCCGCGTCGAGGTGCTGCCTGAGGGCGCGGACCCTATGGACATTCGCTACAACATGATCCAGTGGGTGCATCGCTACACCAGGGGATGGTCCTACGGCGAAGGCGTGATCGATCCCCGGACGGGGGAGATCATCAAAGGCCAGGTGACGCTGGGATCGTTGCGCGCGCGCCAGGACTTTATGATTGCGCAATCGCTGCTCGATCCCTATCTCGATGGAGCGCCGCTGCCCGCGGACAATGCGTTGCAGGCCATGGTCCTCGCCAGGGTGCGGCAACTGGCAGCGCACGAGGTGGGGCACACACTAGGCCTGGCGCATAACTTTGCCGCCAGTGCGCTGGGCCAAGGGACGTCAGTCATGGATTATCCCCACCCCCTCATCACTCTCAACAGCGACGGCAAGCCTGACCTTTCCCACGCCTACGCTACCGGCATCGGAGCGTGGGACAAAGTGGCGATCACCTATGGGTATGCGGAGTTTCCTGCGGATAAAGAAGCGGCTGACCTGGCCGAGGTGCTCCGACAGGCGCAGAAACAGGGCCTCTATTTCATCACCGATGACGATGCCCGCCCGCTGGGAAGCGCTCATCCCCACGCGCACCTTTGGGACAACGGACCTGATTCCGCGGCAGAACTGGAACGCGTGCTCGCAGTGCGGGCCGCTGCGTTGCAGCACTTCGGTCCAAACGCGATTCCCGTAGGAACGCCGATGTCGGAACTCGCGGATGTGCTGGTGCCGCTCTACCTGATGCATCGCTACCAGACGGAAGCGGCGGCCAAGGAAATAGGAGGGCTGGATTATCGCTATGCGCTGCGCGGCGACGGGCAGGAAGTAACAACCATTGTTTCGCCGGCCGATCAGCGCAAGGCGCTTACCGCCGTGCTGCGCACGCTCGCCCCCGAGACGCTCACGCTCCCGGAACCACTGCTGCGGTTGCTGCCTCCGGTGGCCCCTGGGTATCCACGCACGCGGGAGAGCTTTTCTGCTTTTACGGGGCTGGCCTTCGATCCAGTAGCTGCTGCCCAATCGGCCGCCGATCTCACGCTTGCCCTGCTGTTCAACCCCCAGCGCGCGTCACGCCTGGTGGAGTACCACGCGCGCGACGCTGCCAATCCCGGCCTCGATGAAGTCCTGAGCGGCGTGCTGAAAGCCACCTGGCAGGCGCCGCGTGCCACCGGCTTAGCGGCCGAAACCCAGTCAGCGGTGGAATCGGCAACGCTGGAAAGCTTGCTCGGCCTGGCGGCATCGAATCAGGCATCGCCCGAGGCCCGTGCGATCGCCCGCTTGCAGGTGGCCAACTTAAAAACGCAACTCACCGCCGCCACTACTCTTCCCCGTGAACGGCAGGCGCATCGTGCAGCAGCGCTGGCGCGGATTGCAGAATTCGAGCGCGATCCAGCACGGTTCGTGCCCGCGCCACCGGTCGAGGCGCCTCCTGGCATGCCAATCGGCGAGGACTACTAAAGCCCTCTCTGCATCACGATTGCTTGCTGGCGACAAAAAAACGTCGCGAAATTGGCTTGCGTCCTTTTCGCGTCACCCTACGTCTGATTATCTTTTCCATTTGCGTAACAGACTCATCCACCCTTAACGGTGGAAAGTGAGGGTACCGATTGAAGCGAGCCGTTCGACTGCTCATCTTTGCCTCTGCATCGCTCAGCCTCCTGTCAGGTTGCGGAGGGTCTCCTGTACTCAAGCTGGCCACGCCCACAAAGTCGATTCTTCTCTATCCAGACAATATTTCCAAGCAGGCTATTGTTGTGTCGGCAGCTCTCCCAGCGGATCCTTATCGGCCGATTTCGATTAGTCTCCAGGGACTTCCAGACGGCGTCACGGCATCATCGCCAACCTTGTCGATGATCAGTAACGGCCAAGCGGCATTCGTGTTGACGGCAGCCACAACTGCGGGCTCAGCCTCGTTTGCCCAAGGTGCAACCCAGCTCAGTTTCCCGATTACCGTCGTGGCCACGGCCGGTGCGCAACAGTCGACTGCGAGTGTCCAGCTCACGCTCGCTTCGCCGAACCCGAATTTTGTCCCCGCTAAGATGGACCTGCCGGTGCTCGAAATTACCACCGATAATGCAGCGCCCATCACGTCCCTGGTCAATTACGTGAGCGGCAGCGTAAGCATCACTCCGGCCCCATCCGGCACGGATGTTGCATACTCGGGCACGATGCAGATTCGGGGCCACGGGAACACAACCTGGATCCTGCCCAAGAAGCCCTATAAATTGAAGCTCGACTCAAAAGCCGGCCTGTTAGGCATGCCGGCCGGCAAGACCTGGGTCCTGCTGGCAAACTACGACGACAAGTCCCTTCTCCGTGACCAGGTCGCCTTCGAGGTTGGGCGTCGGTTAGGCATGGCGTGGACGCCGAATTCCAGATTTGTAGAACTTTTCCTCAACGGTCAATACGAAGGCAATTACCAGCTCACAGAAGAAATCAAAATCGACAAGAACCGCGTCAACATCCCTGAAATGGACGATACCGACAACTCAGGCAAGTCACTGACCGGCGGCTACCTGCTTGAAGTCGACACCAGGGGTGACCCGGACGATATCCTCTTCAAAACGTCGCGGGGAGTCATCTTCGATCTTCACGACCCTGATCCTGCCACGCCGCAACAGCTCACCTATATCCAAAACTACATCCAGAACACGGAGAATGCGCTGTACTCTGCTGACTTCACCGACCCAGCGACCGGTTATACCCAATATCTCGACACCGATAGCTACATCAACTGGTACCTGGTCAACGAGCTTTTCAAGAACAACGATGCGGTTTTCTGGTCAAGCTGTTGGCTGTACAAAGATCGCAGCGGCAAGATCTTTATGGGCCCGGTTTGGGATTTCGATATCGGCGCAGGAAACGTGAACTACAACGGGAACGATGACCCAACGGGGTGGTGGCTTCGATCCAATGATTTAACCTACACCCAGTGGACCAAGCGGCTCTTTGACGATCCGGCCTTTGCAACCGCGGTGGCAGAGCGCTGGAAGCAAGTGAAGGCGACGCAACTCGACACCTTATCCGCCTATATTGACGAGAACGCCGCAGCCCTCACTCAGTCGCAGCTAAACAACTACCAGCGCTGGCCAATTCTGGGGCAGTACGTCCCTCCGAATGCCGAGGTCGCCGGATCTTATCAGGGCGAGGTGGCTTACCTCAAAACCTGGCTGACCGCGCGAATCGCCTGGATGGATTCGCAGCTTGATCCGCAGGGGGCAGGTGGTTCCACCGCAAAATAATTCGGGTTTCGATGTCTCTCACTCGTACGCTCAGCGGCGAGGGCCAACTGTTTCCCTCGGTAGCCTGGCGTTAGTCATGTTCCACGCCGGTAGCCTGGCTGGCGGGAAGAAGACGCAGCACGACAGGAAAGACAAAAGCTACGACAAAATAGGCTAACGTCACAGCGAGTGCGAGGAGGAGAAGGCCGGCGCCGCAGGCCATTCCTACCGCGGTGACCAGCCAGACGGTTGCAGCAGTGGTAAGTCCCTTGACCCGATCTCCCTGGACAAAGATCAGCCCCGCGCCAATGAAACCGATGCCGGTGACAATCTGAGCCGCGACCCGCGAGGGGTCGAGCACGACCAACTCTTTCGCCAGGACATCCATAAAGCCATACTTGGAAACGAGGAGAAAGAGAGCGGCTGTGGTCCCAACTAACGTATAGGTGCGAAGTCCCGCGCTCTTGTGCCGAACTTCCCGTTCAAGCCCTATCGCCGCAGATAACAGGAATGCAGTACCCAGCTCAAGGAACTGCTTGAACCCCTGGCCGTCGGTGGCAAAGATTCCCATGAGGACTTTCCAGTGTCAGGAGATAAGATGCTGGGGCGAGGCGATCCGAGGGGCAGATTATTCCGGGAATAAATTTGCCGGCCGCCAGTTCTCATCTTTGGAGAGAGAAAGAAGAGTGGGCACCAGATGACGCTGTTGCCATGGAAGCGAGCGGCTCGCGAAAGCGTCCCCCAAGCCACTGCGTTTGAGGACCTGGCGCTGCCTCTGCTTCCCTCTCTCTACAATGTTGCCTTCTGGCTCTCCCGCAACCCTACGGACGCAGAGGATCTGGTGCAGGAGACATTTCTGAAGGCCCTTCGCGGATTCACCACCTTCGAGCCGGGCAGCAACTTCAGGGCATGGATCTTCCGCATTCTCAGAAACACCTACCTGACTTCGCGCACCGGCCTAGCGGCCACGCGCACGGTCGCACTCGAGGACGAATTAGACGACCACCGCAATGAATCGGGAAAGGCTCTTTATCCGGAGGGCGCGATCGACCGGGAAACTCCGGAGAGGAATCTGATCCGCTTGAGCGACCGCGCTGCGCTCCACGCTGCCATGGAAAAGCTGCCACCGCCTCTGCTGGAAGTGATTCTCCTCTGTGATGTGGAGGAGATGAAGTATCGGGAGATTGCCACCGTTCTCGAGATCCCGATTGGCACAGTCATGTCACGCATCGCACGTGCCCGTACCGCACTGCGCGGAGAGCTGCAGGTGAACGCGACACCGAGGGAGTTCCGCGCATGACCGACCACCTATCTCCCTCCATGCTCAATGGGCTTGCCGACGGCGAGCTCTCCGCGGATCAGCTCGCCGTGGCCAACGAACATCTCGCGGGTTGCCCGGCATGCACCTCAAATGCCCTTTACCAAAGCTTGCTTAAGTCCGCTACAGCGAAGGCTGGGCAACGATATACGCCACCGCCGCAATTGCAGGAGCGCTTGACCCGGTTGGCATCCTCCGGATTGGAGGCTCCAGGGACCGGTTCCGGCCATAGGTACCCGCAACAGTGGCGATTTGCATGGGGCTGGGTTGCTGCGGCCGTCCTTTTGCTGGTCTCGGCGAGCACAATCATGGTCCAACGCACCGCGCGCAAGGCGGAGATTTCCTCCGCCGAGTACGCCGCGCTAGTAACCGAGGTCTTCGATCAGCACGTCGCCACACTTGCCGGCAGCTTGCCACCACAGGTGGTTTCCACCGATAGGCACACGGTCAAGCCATGGTTTCAGGGCAAGCTGCCGTTCAGCTTCAATTTGCCGGAGAGCCTGCCGCGAGATACCGCGCTCGATGGCGCAAACCTGACCTACCTTCACAACCAGCCCGTGGCACAGCTGCTCTACAGCATAGGCAAGCATCGCGTTTCCGTTTTTCTCCAGGAGAAACCCGGCGCAACAAAAGCTGATCAACCGCCGGCCGAACACGCAGGATTTCATGTGGTGAACTTCAGCACAAATGACCTCGAAGGAGTCGCGGTCAGCGATGTGGATCCCGCACGCCTGGCCGAACTGGTCACCGCGATCAAGCAGGCGCAGACGGCACACTAGGGTGTCTTGCGCAAACCAGCCCACTCCCCTGGACGGGTCCAGAACCATAGACCTTGGTTAGGATGCCAAAGGCCTGCGAAAATGAGCTATGCCGGATGAATCCTCGCCAGCCAAGCCGCTCTTCGATCCGGCGGCCCCGCTGCAACCAGAGGATTACTACTACGACGGTCCCTATCTTGTGTTTACCGCGCAATATCACTTGAAGCGAGGGACCTGCTGCAACTCGGGATGCCGGCATTGTCCATACCGGAGCTCATCCGAAGGGGGCTCAACCAGCGACTAGACCGGACATCATGGCGTCAGCAAGACCTTCCCTGCCGCTCCTTTTTCCGCCACCTCATGGGCCTCGCGAATCTCCGCCAGCTTAAATCGCCTGGTAATCGGAATGGTGAATTCTCCGCTTGCTATCTCCTGGACGAGCTGTTCGAGGCGATGCGGATCCGGGACCGCCCAGACCTCTACGACCTGAACAGCACGTCCATCAGCCGACTTCGGTTTGCCAACGACCGTGGCCAGCACTCCGTTTTTTCTGATGTGGGGAATCAGCCGATCAATCACATCGCGCCCGACAGTATCCGCAACCGCGTCCAATTCCTTCAGGCTGCCGAGATCCTCGTCCACGGCGACCACCTCGTCTGCCCCCAGCTTTGCCGCCTCCGCCTTCTGACTGGCGCGAACCCCGGCAATCACGTAGACTCCATGCTTTTTGGCAATGTGGACCGCGGTGCGCCCCACGTTGCCAAGCGCACCGGTAATCAGCACCCGCTCGCCGGAACGCGGGCGTACTCCCAACTCAATCAACTGCGTTCCAGTCTCCAGCACCAGGGGCAAAACACCGGCCTCAAGGGGGTTGACCCCATCCGGCATACGCGCCAGATCCTTCACCTTACAAGTGACATACTCCGCGTAGGTATGGTCGGTCACCGCCATCACCAGTGCATTCACTTCTACCCCGGTGACACCCTCACCCAGAGCTACCACCTGGCCTGCCAGGTCGTAGCCCAGGATGGTAGGGAGCTGAAGCGGCATGATGGCTTTCATCTCTCCGCGACGGATCTTGTAATCAATGGGGTTGATGCTCGTGGAAGCGAGTTTCACCAGCACTTCGCCGGCGCCGGCGATTGGGATTGGGACTTCCTCGTAGACCAGCTGGTCAACGCCCCCATAGCCATGCAGCAGTACTGCCTTCATCGCCTACCTCCGCCAATGAGATGCTCCGCCATTGGGAACGACTTGAATTATATGGAAGGCGCGCGAGCGCCAGCGGAAGGAGCGCCGCCGGTAGAGGGCGCGGGCGCTGGAGGAGAAGACGGAGTTGGCACGGCGGGCGGCGTTGCCGCCGCGGCACGGACCAGCAGCGCCTGGCGGGGGAAGCTGAAGCTGCCGCCGGTATCATCGATGACATTCACCTGGCAGATATAAAGGCCGGCCGTCAGCTTATCCAGGGGGATATCGAAGGCAAATGCCACCGCCCCACGCCCGGGCACATTCAAGCTGTTGGCCTCAACCAGCGGCGTCTCGAAGACCTTCGTGGTTCCCTGAAGGAATTCGATGCTGGTCAACACTTGCATCCCCGCCTTGGCAGCCGGTACCGCAGCAGCACCGCCGGCCTTGGCTGCGCTCCCCGCGGCCTGTGCGGACGCGGGGTCGTAGACCTCATAGAGCATGTAGAGGTGTTGGTCCGTGCAGAGGACATGGACTACATTCGGGACCAGGTGAACCGCCATTGGAGAGCGGA
>CAWGPA010000005.1:0-279308 GCA_963824325.1 uncultured Acidobacteriaceae bacterium
GAGAAAACTCGGTGACACCTTGGCCGGTTTTGTTTGGGAACTCGGGGACGTGGGAACTCGGGGACGGACGGGACGTTCGCCAACCATTAGGCAGTTGTCGCTAAACTTCTGGCCTAGCATCTCATCATAAGCCGAAATCGAGATCTGATTGTCTGGTATCCGGGCGCGGTTTGGCCGGTCTGCCCCCCTTCTGAGGAACCAGCCGTCGGTCCATCGCCTCTTCCAAAGTGTGGACGAACTCCTTTGTACCCAAAGGCCGCCCCGTATGCGTGCACTGGCGGATCGAGGCCAACTCTGTTTCTGTTTGCCCTGCCGCAAGATAGTCCTGCCAGCTAGAGTGGGTCCAGTGATTCTGCCAGAGTTCCGTGCTCAAAAGCGGATCCGCCTGGGCAGTAGCACAATGAGCAGCAGCGCTCGACCATACCCAAGCGTGCGCCTCGGCCACCAATTGTGCTCGCACCGGATTCAGTTCCGTATAACGTAACGCCTCCCACAGATGCGGCCTATCCAGAGGACATGAGAAGTACCGTCCTTGCCAAGCGTGTCCAACCGAGTTGTGAGTCACGTTCCAGTAAGACGCATAACGCCCGTGAGTATGCTTCATGGACGATGCCAGTCCCTCTGCACCGGCCGGAATCACAATTAAATGAACATGACTGGACATCAGGCAGTAGCCGATCAGCAACACTTCATGCAACGCAAGGTTCTCTCGCAGCAAATCCAAATACACCCGGCGGTCGGCATCGCTCTCCAAAAGAAAACGGCGGCCATTGCCCCGTTGGGTCACATGGTGCGCTACTCCAACGGCTATCACTCGGGCCAGGCGTGCCACAACTCGAACTCTAGCAAGAAAATCTTGAATGAAGTAATTTTTAGATTCGGTTAATGCCCTCTGATTCGCCTATCACGAAAGCATCGGTAAACTTCCCGTCCGTCCCCAAGTTCCGAACCAAGTGGTCGCCCGCTGAAGGTGCTATCGCGGATGGCTTTCTGACTGGACTCTGGCTGGGTGGCCTGGAGATAGGCTCGCCAGTCGTCGCGTGACCATCGGCGCTGCCAAGCATCGAAGCTCAACCATGAACCTATCGGTCCGGTACCGCAGTGCGCAGCTGCAGAAGACCAAGGCCAATCGTCGGCAGAGGTCACCAGAAAAGAGCGCACCGGATTGAGCTCGGTGTAGCGCAGGGCTTCCCAGAGATGGGTGTCGTCAAGCGGGCAGGAGTAGTAGCGCCCCTGCCACACGTGCCCGCTGGAGCGGTTTATCGCGTTCCAATAAGAGGCGAATCGGCCATGTGTTTGCTTCAAACTGCGGGCTAAGGCGTCCTTGCTTTGGGGCACAGCGACGAGATGAACGTGATTAGACATCAAGCAGTAGCCGATGAGTTCGACGCCATGTCGCTGAATGCCTTGTTGGAGCAAATCAAGGTAAACCCCGCGTTCCGTGTCGGTCTCCAGAATGAAGCGCCGCGTATTCCCGCGCTGCGTGATGTGATGAGCAACGTCTAAAGCGACAACACGAGCGAATCGCACGAGTTCACGACCTGTGCAGCACCGATCACGGCGACATCGATATCGCAGCTTCGGGGTGCCCCAGCCCTCTAAGGGCGCTCCCTGATACAGCGACCCTGCAAGTCGATCATGAGCCGAATGCATGAATGCTCGCCACGCGGAATTCTTAAAAGACATTTAGTCTGGCTTCGCGCCTAGACATCCATTTGGGGGTTATTTCGTCTGTCCCGCATCTCTATGTCGCTGAATGCCTTGTTGGAGCAAATCAAGGTAAACCCCGCGTTCCGTGTCGGTCTCCAGAATGAAGCGCCGCGTATTCCCGCGCTGCGTGATGTGATGAGCAACGTCTAAAGCGACAACACGAGCGAATCGCACGAGTTCACGACCTGTGCAGCACCGATCACGGCGACATCGATATCGCGGCTTCGGGGTGCCCCAGCCCTCTAAGGGCGCTCCCTGATACAGCGACCCTGCAAGTCGATCATGAGCCGAATGCATGAATGCTCGCCACGCGGAATTCTTAAAAGACATTTAGTCTGGCTTCGCGCCTAGACATCCATTTGGGGGTTATTTCGTCTGTCCCGCATCTCTGTCCTCGCATCTCTTTGTCCCGCATCTCTTTGTCCCGCATCTCTTTGTCCCGCATCTCTTGCCCAGGGGCTTCTTTGGAAAGAGCAATCCGCCGCCTAGCCACCCGGTGGGCGCTCCGTACTAGTGGCAATTTGTGGAGCCACCACCGCAGTCAAGGATAGTCCCTGATTCAAAAATAGCTTGCTCGGCTGTAAAGACTGATTCCCGGTTTCCGAGATCCTCTGGGCTCTCCGCAATGAGTTTCCCAGCAAATATCTGATCGCAGAGTGGAACCCGAATGACGGGACCTCCGTTGCTGAACGTGCTGGAAAGGTACCGCTCAAAATCAAGTGTTTGTGAGCGGGTCGCGCAAGCATTCCGGCGAAATTCTTTTTTGTGCGGATTGAGGGCTCTTGGAGTCAGGGGATTCTGCGTTTGACCGTGAAATGTATTTTCGAGCAGTCAGGCTCACCATGAGCCCTCACGATCTTCAAGCTGTGACGGCCCGTGGGATCGTGGGTGGCAACATGGTCGATTACATCCTGGATAAACGCGGCAGCCATATTTTCAATTTTCGTTTTGCCATTTGCCTCTGGTTGATTCAGCTTGCTGGTCAGCTCAGCATGACACGCCGCATCATCCGCACCGCTTCCCCGGAGAGCGAGCAGCCAGTTGAAGTACGGTGTCAGGTTGTTGACCGCGGCATCGTGCAAATCGTTTACATGATCTTCTTCATTCGCAAGAAGCCATCGATAAACCTCTGCCGTGCTGGGATCGCCTGTCATCTCGATGCCGATACTGCTCCTGCCTGTGCACGTTGGCATCGCCGCAGCAGAGACAGCTCCGGGAGGCAGGGCTGACGGGGCTATGGTCCCCGTCCACATGCCATTGGCGGGTTCAGTAGGCAGCATCATATTGACCGAGATCGTGATGTCAAAATCCTGGAACGCGCAGACCGTCGGTGGCGCGGGAGTTTGTTGCGCTGGAGCTTGCGGTGCTGGAGTCTGTTGAGGTGGAGCATTCGATCCCGCTTGCGAAGGCGCGTCGTGTTTCGGCGCGCTAGGCGCCGGAGCATTCGGTGCGGGCGCGGGTACACCCGATCCGGCATTTGTGGGCGGAGTTGGTGAACTATGCGTGGGCGCCGGAGATGTAGTCGGCGCTGGAGTCCTAGGCGTTGGAGTAGGCGATCCTCCCGGCGCGGGAACTGGTGACGCACCTGCCGGAGGGGCTGGGGATGCCGCCGGAATTGACCTGAATCCATTCGCTGATGGGGTGAGCGCCTGACGGACTATCGATCGCGCGTGTTCCACATCCGCAGGAGTGAGGTTCTTATTTCTTGGTAATTCCGTGCCGTTGATCGTCGGAGTGGTCAATGCCACAGGTGCACTTCCTCCGAGCACCTTGGGAATCACGTCCTCGCGGGGATCGAAGTGCCGCGTCTTGAACTTCACCGAACGGCGAATGAGCGTTGAGTCTTGTGCATTGCCCTGCTGTACGACATGCGTCAGCTCGTGCGCGAGAAGATGTCTGCCAGCAGGAGTCGATGGCGAGTACTGGCCAGTAGCGAAGACGATCTTGTGTCCGGCGGTGTAAGCCAGTGCGTCGATCGAGCGCGCGGACTCGGCGGCTTCGTTATCGGAGTGAATACGCACGCGGCTGAAGTCGTGGCCAAAACGTCGTTCCATGAATCCGCGAGTG
The DNA here is from genome assembly GCA_963824325.1 of uncultured Acidobacteriaceae bacterium. Lineage (GTDB taxonomy): Bacteria > Acidobacteriota > Terriglobia > Terriglobales > Acidobacteriaceae > PALSA-350. The sequence continues at coordinate 3,778 of CAWGPA010000005.1, forward strand.
CCTGAGTCGAGCGGCGCACCCGGAGAACGTAGCGCGTTGTGCACGGATCGAGGTGCGGGCACGCCCGAAAAAGACGATCCGGCGGATGCCCGCTGAACAACTTTCGCTTGCGACTTGCACTCTTCGCACTCGCCAGCACTACTTTTGCCGCATGAACATCGTTGAACCGCGGGAGCACTGCCGCTCGGCACGACGACTGCAGGACCACTTCCGCGCGTGACTGCATCGGCTACGCGGTCCGCTTCCTGCTCGAAGCTATCTTCGACTGGACCGATGCCAAGCTTCGCCCGCACGGGAATAGACGGCGCTGATTTTCCAGATGGAGAGGGAAAACAGGAAGGCTTTCGGAGTTGTACAAATGATCCCAAACTGCGCCCCCCAGTAGTCTACGCCTGTGCCTGGCGGAATTCTAATTTTCTGCAAAAATTCAGGGTTCATGGGCTGCAGTAAGTATGAGTTAAGACATAAAGCTGGTGACAGACAGGACGTTTCAGCGTTCGTGCGCGGCTGTGAGGTAAACATCCTGTCTGTCACCGGTTTCCTGTCACCGGTTTCCGATTTGGATTCCGGTGAGCTTTCTCGATGGGGGTTATTTCGTGAAAACTTGTAACTTCGAGTCGACCTGGCCAATCTGAATGCCCAAGGGGGCATTTCAATGAATGAAGCACGGAGTTCATCAAAAGAGGATTTGGCTGTTCGAAATGTGGTTGAGTCCTGGGCAGCCGCCGTACGTCGTAGGGATTATGAAGGGATACTAAAAAATCATTCATCGGATATCGTGATGTTCGACGTTCCCCCGCCTTTTCAATCCAAGGGAATCCAAGCCTACAAGAAGACTTGGGACTTGTTTTTCTCTTGCGCCATTGATCCGATCGTTTTTGATATCACCGCAATAGACATTTTGGCCGATAGTAATGTCGCCTTTGTCGTAGCGACAATGCATTGCACTGAACCCGGGCCACAGGGTGAGCGCCAGGAACTGGAATTTCGATTGACGATCGGCTTAAAAAAAATCGATGGCCAGTGGACCATAATGCACGAGCATCATTCGGTACCTGCATCGGATTAGCGGGTTCGAAGTCCTGCACGTTTCTTGTAACAATCGTTAGCCCGTGAACAATGGCGGTCGTTCACTTGTCGAGCCGCGCAGCTATTCCTTCTTCAACTCCGCGGTCCAGTTCAGCAACACTGTGACTGATTCGGACGATTTTGTCGCCGTGTCAATAAGGAGACGCTTGCCATCGGGAGCGACGTCCCAACCGAGAACCTGCAAGCTACCTTTGCCCATCTCGTCATTTACTTCAGGATGGCCGATCTGAGCCATGGGTACTTGGAACAAGGTTCTAGGAACGCTGGCGTTGAATGTAGGCCCGTCGCTCACGTCCACAGCCATCAGTTTTCCGTCGGGGGATACATAGAACAATTCCTTGCCATCCCGACGCCAGCGTGGCTGGCTGCCACCATCACGGGAGATCGCCGTCTTGCTGCCGCCGTTGGGGGGCGCCGGAAAAGGTTGAATATAGATTTCGGATCTACCGGACTCGTCCGACGCATAAGCGATCCAGTGTGCATTGGGAGAGAATCGTCCTTGTCCCTCGCTGAACTCCGTATTGCTAAAAGGTGCAGCTGTACCAGAAGGTGTTCCATTGGCTGCCATAGGCAAGACCCATAGATCGCCATGAGTTCGAGGATCCCGCTGGGTGTAGAGCAGGAATCGCCCGTCACGCGACCAATCGTCCGGGAATCTCGGGTCGCCCGTTGCGCGGACCAACTCCTGCTCCTTCCCGGCGCCATCGGTAGCCTTCTGATAGATCCCATACCCGCCGGCACGATAAGCAGCAAAGGCCACTCGGCTCCCGTCCGGCGACCAGACCGCAGCGGAATCCGGGGACAAATCGAATGTTAAGCGGGTGCTCACACCCCGAAGCAAATCAAGAAGCCAGATGCCCGTTTCACCCTGTCCCATCCGCGGGTCGATTTTCGCAGCGGCCAGGTGCGTTCCATCGGGCGACAATGCAAAATCGGCGTATGAATAAGTTCCGGGCTGCCCGGCGTTGCCCAACTTTCTACCCTGCCGGTCAAACCAGCTAAGTTGAGAAAGCCAAAGCACTCCCGGTCCAGCACTATAAGCTAAGGCGCCGCCTGGCGAGACGGAAAAGAATCCGGAAAGGAAAAGGCTCCCGACCCGTTCGGCAACAGGGATCGGATTACCCTGCGGTTGCAGGATCCTCTCGTCGAATGCCTGGGCCAGCAATGTGCCCTCACGCAGAAAAAGCAAGTGCCCCACCCTGGCGTCGGCGGACGCCGCATAGACCGCCATCACTGGGGTAGAGAGTATTCGCCTGGAGTTCTGTTGTTCGGGCTTGACATTGAGTGACCCGAGATAAATACCGGGATTGTTAGGTGCCCTCAGATAAAAAAAATGCTGCCCGTCCGGCAGGAAAGATGGAAATGTGTGGACTTCGTTGCGCCCCTCAGTGGTTGTAAGCAAAGCGGGGACGCCGCCCGCGGCCGGAACCTGCATAATGCCATTTCCGCCGGTGCCGAAAATAATTGTGCCTTCCCTGTTCCACCCGCCGCCAAAGACCCCGGCGAAGGCATCGCAGATATCTTGCGGAGGCCCGCCGGAAATGTCGATCTTCTTCAGCTTGCTTCCCGATTGAAATGCGATGAACCGGCTATCCGGGGACCAGAAGACCGGGACAAGGATATTCTCCGTGCCGGGCAGCGGATGCGGTTCCAACGAATCAAGAGCACGAATCCAAACAACGTCGCGCCCGTCGGTACCGGGAGCCAGAAAGGCCAGTTGGCGACCATCGGGCGAGAAGGTGAAGGTGCGAGCGCCAACAGGCAGTCTGATTTCAAAGCGGATGGATGTGGTTGCCGATGGCCTCTTGCCCCGAAACAAGAACGTCGTCAACACAACAGCGGCGGCCAGCAAGGCCGCAACGCTCCAGGCAAGCCATTGTCGACCGGCCTTCCGTTGGACCGCAGGTGTAACCATCCCAGTCTGTGCGCCCGATTCGGCGGCCCATTTCAATTCGAGCGCTAGGTCACGGGCAGTTTGCCAGCGGTCCTCCGGATTTTTGGCCAGGCAGCAGACGATCGCGTGGTCCAACACCGCCGATGTCATTGGCTTGACGGAAGCAATCCGTATCGGCTCATCTTCAAGGATCGCCGCCGCAACGCTCAAGTGGCTTTTCCCTTCGAAGGCTCGCTTGCCTGTCACCATTTCGTACAGGACCGCGCCTAGCGAAAAGATGTCGCTGCGTCCATCCACCTCTTTTCCCTGTACTTGTTCCGGAGACATGTACTGGAACGTGCCCATGACCATGCCCTTTTCGGTAAGCGGAGAATTTGCGGCGGGGCTGGACAGAGTCTCGGTCAAGCTCACCTTGGCGGACGGGTTCGCGGGCAAAGATTTCGCAAGACCGAAGTCCAACAGTTTGACGCCAGCCGGTGTGAGCATAATGTTGCCCGGCTTCAAATCGCGATGGACCACGCCGGTGCGATGAGCCATCTCGAGCCCTTCGCAGATCTCAATTCCATACTTGACTACCAGATCGGGTGAAAGGGCACCCTTGTGCAAGCGGCTAGCAAGGGTCTCTCCTTCCAGGTATTCCATCACCAGATAGTCAACTCCATTCTGGTGACCCACGTCGTGGAGAGTGCAGATGTAGGGATGGTTCAAGGAAGAGATGGTGCGCGCTTCGCGGTCGAATCGCTCTTTGGCGTCAGGGTCTTCGGAAAGGCTCGAGGGAAGAATCTTGACCGCCACGATGCGGTCTAGTCGTGTATCCAAAGCACGATAGACCTCGCCCATGCCGCCGGCTCCAAGCGGTGATTGAATCTCGTACGGTCCGAGTCTGGTGCCAGAGATGAGGGTCATCCGTGGGCGCAATTATATGCCTGCGTAGTACGTTGCAGCGGATGCACTCATTTCGCGGGTGGCTCGTGCTCCCTTTGTCAAGGTGACATGCGGGAAATCGCATCCGCAACCAGCAGTGGAACCGATGCGTTGAACTTCTGGGAGACTGAAGTGAGAAATGATGTGGGCCTCGCCCTGGTCAACGGGATCTACACTCAAGCCGCGAATGTCCTTGTCCCAGGCTTTTCGGGAGAGCGGTTTCACTGTTCCTGCATACAGGCTAAAGCACACAATTTCTTTTACATGATTGAATGCTTATCGCTCTGAGAACGGCGAGGCTCTGCCGGTCCCAGCAAATTATCGAGTCATCGTCAGCGCAACTGTAACCGTGTCGGTATGGGGGCCAACCCTGCAGTTTCGGACTGCGTTAGTTCGCTGAAGGCTTCTCGGCTTTATCGATCACCATAACATCCGCCGGCGCCTTGACTGCCGCTAGCTTCATCCCCAACTGCTCCTGGATCGCGGTAAACAGGTTCGGCGGAGGATTGTCACTCGGCGGCGATGGTGGAAGCCTCCCGCCAAACTCCGTTCCACCCGGCAACCACGTCAACACGAAGTCATACCGGCCCTTAAGTCCAGTTTGATCCAGCACGGGCCGGTCCAGCACCGCACCCTGAAGCCCAAAGCCGGAAAAGTCCCGCATGTTCCCATTGAAGACCCTCATCATGAGGCCGCCGGGTGCAGGCCCGATCGGGATAGAGAACTTGTCATCCGTACGTTCGCTCCTGGTCAGGTTCTTCGGGCCTCCCTCCGCCACAGAAAGCACATAGACAGAAAGCTCTCGTTTTTCATGGTGGAACTTAAGTTGGAACCGGTCCGCCAGCAGTTTCTGCACCATTATCTTCAACTGCTCATGGCTTGGACTGCCTTCCTGGTCGGGCACCGCGGCAACGTCGAACTCGTCTTTGTCCATCCAATCGGGCCCACCTACGATCTGCTTCAAATGAACGTCGTAAGCATACTCAATCAGGTCATCCAGCGAGGTGTTGCGCGTCGAAAAGTTTCGCCCGCTAAGCCCGAATCCCTTGCCCGCATCACTGGGGTCGCTGGGTTTGATGGTCGCCACTTCAAAGGACGGATCGGCATTGGCCGCTATTGGCGCGGGAGGTGGAGGCGGCTTCGGAATCTCCCACGCCGTCTCCACGGTTGTGCGCACGAGATTCAGGGTCATATTGGGGCCACCCTGCGTCCACGACCCGGTGATGCTGTGGCCATCTGCGCTCAGTTGACCCAGGTAGCTGCCGCCATTCCCTGGAACCTGAGTGTGTACGACCGATTTCCGCAGTGTCAGATTAGCCGCCCGGGGAATACCGGTTCCCTGAGCGATCAGGTCGATATAGTTGAAGACTGTCTTCCAACCGGCGCCGTCCGCCTTCGACACCAGGAAGACTACGCGCAGTCCCTGCTGCGGACCCTGCGCCGTCCCTTGCCATTGACCGGTCAGGTTCTTCGGATCAGGCGCCTGAGCCATCGCCCTGCCGACGCTCACTAGCAGCACGGCACACGCTACAGCACACAGCAGCAACTTTTTCATAGAGCATCTCCCCGCCTGGACGATAAGCGGGCATGTTGGACCATGGCTGTCCAGATTAGCGAATGTCCCTGGCATGGTGTGGAGGCGCATGGGTATCAAAGAGAATCGGGTCGGGTTGTGGACCACCTGCCGGCATTTGCGTGCGGTCCAAGCGAAACTGCAGGTCCCTCCCTTACGCTGCCCCGGATTTCCTGTCCAGGTTAGAGGCGTTGGCGAATTTCGTGCGGCTTTCCTAAAGGAAAGCCGCATACGTCGCCTTGGACGGCACCGCGATATTAGGAAATCCGGGTCCGCTCCAGTCGGGATGACAAAGTTGAGGGCGGTCGCCCACCTTGGCATGAGTGAAGCGGATGGACAGAGCCGAAAAAAAGCTAATTTGGACAAGTCTGATGTTGGACAGTTCCTGCGCTGAATCTCTCTGCGTTCTAGTGTCCGAAATACCGACTTGTCACCCGGAATTCCGCAAGCCATGGTCAGCGAAATGTCGCGATCGAACCCCATTCTCCTAACCAAGCGCTTCCTTGTCGCGAGACCGACTTCATTCCTTTGAGGCATATATCGATGATAGATATATCGATAAACGACTATACCGAGGGGCAGCCGAGCTTGGCAATAGTTTTCTGTATTCCTTTGTAGATTGGCGTTTTGGTAATAACAGCAAAATGCCCGGGCACCTTCGCAGAGGAAAGCCGAGGACCTGGTCCGTCACTCCGATCAGAGGTTGCAAAGCACGAATTGCCAATTCCGCATGCAAGATACGTCCCAGGTCCCAACCAATGACGCGCCGTGAGTAGGCGTCCAAAACCACCGCAGATAGACGACCTCACTTTGTAGTTGAATGAAGTGCTGCCCAGTCTCCCATCCGGTCTAATGGCCATGTGAGGGTCCGTTGAACGGATGTAATGCAACCCTGATGACGGGCGGGAGAGAACCGCGGTCCTTGGCAGCGGGCGGAATGAGCCTCGTGGCGCAGCCTGGAAAGCATGCGTCCCGGATCGCTACGTCGTTTGACCTATGGCCTTCGGGGGAAGCCCATAGAGGCGTGAGCTAGTGAAGGTGCTCAATGAGCATGATGTCGCCGCTTGTATCGCCGACTAGCGAGTAGAGGATCCAGCGGCCATCGGGAGAGACCGACGGGCCACTAGCGAAATCCTTGTCCCCTTCAAAGATTGCCCGTATCTGCTTGGTCGCGAAATCAAAATAGCGTAGAGATCTGGGCGCATCGGCAGGAACAAAATATATACCGCCTGGAGAGAGGGTCCAAAGGCTGGGGCTGCTCAGGCGAGGCAACCCCTCCACTTCTGATTCCGTGCCTGGCTGCCCCGGCAGAGCTACCTTCTTCAGTATCGATTTCTCCGCGTGGCTTGCAAAATATACTGTCTTTCCGTCGAAAGACTCCCGCGGACTGTTCCCATTGACATCTTTGGAGAGTAGCATCGCGTCTCCACCGGAGGCGGGACTGCGATAGATTCCCATCCTGCCTGGTTCCTGGGAGGTGAAGTAAATCCACTTTCCATCGCGGGACCAGTTAGGTTGAGCTACGTCGGAGATACCAGTGAGGAGTTTTCTAGGCACCCGTTCGGCCACGTCGGCCACATATAACTCCCAGCCGTCTGGGGAAAGCGAGTCAAATGCTATCTTATTTCCGTCAGGCGACCATTGCGGGCTGCCACTCGGTCGCGCAGGGTTTGAGATTTGCACCAGGCTACTGCCGTCCTCATTGCTGATCCAGACACCCTGCACGCCCGATCGTTCAGACGAAAAGGTAATGCGTTTTCCGTCCGGAGAGTATTGAGCGTCGTGTTGTCCCCGCGAAGAGGGGATGAGCTCCGCGGCTGGAGCTGCCGGGTGAAACAGGTCTCTGCGCCAGATATTTAAGTTATAGGAGAGAGAGCTGTAGGCAAGCTTGCCGCCCGTGTACGAAACCGTGGGCAGCTCGGCGTTTAGTGCGGAGGCAAGCGTCCTGACTGAACCATTTGCGAAGGTAACTTCGTCGAGCTTGTTCCCGTACCAAAGGGAATAAATGAGTTCCTTGTCGTTGGCCGACCAAGTCAACCCGGTTGGCCAATCCCGAAATAACGAAACCATTTTGGGCTCACCACGCTGAAGGGGTAAGGCATACAGAACGGCTACGCCCTCGCTTGGATAACACCAGTATGCGAGGTACTCGCCGCTATGGGAGAAGGCAGGTTGAACTTGTGTAAGGCACTTTGCGCCGTTCGGAATCCGCTCGGTTTCCCCCGTTTCCGGGGAGATGAGATAAATCCCTGCATGATCGTCCGCCGGCAGCCAATCGCTGAAGGCGATCCGCCTGCCGTCAGGCGACCAGCTGATCGTTGGGTGGTAATCCCAGGGTACCCAGGATACTCGGGTGGAGCGTAATTTCCTTTCCGGGCCGCCAAGCGCGGGGACAACGTAAATGCCCGTGTCAGCGCCAGCCAGGCGTTGAAAGGCGATCTGGGTGCCGTCGGGAGACCATGCTGGACTGATCCATTCCGAGGGGTGCTGCGTCAGGCGCAGAAGAGTTTCGCTCCCAATGGCCTTCACATACAGGTCGAACCCCGTAGCCCCACCCTTCCCATCACCGTTCCATGCAAAAGCGATTCTGGAGCCGTCGGTAGAGAAAGCCGGGGAAGTTGCCCGTCCGGTCAGAGCTGTGAACGGAACGGCGATCAATGCCGGCTGCTCCTGCGGACCCTGCGGATGGAACCAACGATAGACAACCACGGCTCCAACGGCAACGACCAAGATGACAGACACGCCTGTGGCAATCTTCAACCACCTTCGACCAGAGTTGGAGCCCCGATCTGGTTCGAGCTTAACTACTGGTTCTGGAACCGGCTCTTCTACCGGCAGTACTGGCGGCTGCAGCTCGCCAATGAATCGATACCCTCGCCGCGGCAGCGTCTCGACAAAGCGGGGACTCTCAGCCGAGTCTCCCAGCGCCTCCCGGATCTTGTTGATGGCGGTATTCAGGTTGTGATCGACGTCGACAAAGGTGTCCGGCCAGAGCCGCTTCTGTAATTCCTCACGCGTCACCACCTCGCCGGGATGCTGGAGCAGAATGGTCAGCACCTGGAACGGCTGGCCCCCGAACTTCAGCTTCACTCCCGCCTTGCGCAGTTCGCCGCTGCGCAGGTCCACTTCGAAGTCTCCAAATCGCAGCAGTCGAAGCTGGTGCGCTGTCTCTGCCATGGCAGATGCCTCGCGATCTCTACCGTACCGATTACATCCGAGCTATGGGAGACCTCTTTAAATCGCTGAGTAGCAATTAGTTAGGCAATGGATATTCTTTCGATCTTCCATTGACCGGCATTTTACCCGCTATCGATTGAGGTAGCCCCGCCGAAGCACCAATGTCGCCTCACCTCGCACCCCGCGAGGCGGAGTCGATATGAAATCCGTTCGCCACATTCACTTGCTCGCCGCAGTCAGCCTGGCATTGACCATCCCTCCCGCAATCGAAGCAGAGCCTCGCTGCCCGGGAAACACCGCCAGTGTAACCCCACGGTTTGTTCAACACGCACTCATTGTTATTCCCGTGAGAATCAACCAGTCAGGCCCGTTCGATTTCATGGTCGACACCGGCAGCCAGGTTACGGTGATTGATCCATCGTTGGCCACGGAGCTGAGCCTCAAGGCCCAAGGCAGGGTCGGTCTCGTCTCTGTTGCCAGTTTTGCGCAGGCGTCCGCGACTGTTCTGGATACGCTGGAAGCAGACTCTAAAGTGGTTGAGAAATCACCCGCCATAGTCCAGGACCTGCGACAGATTCAAGCCGCCGATCCTCGCATTCGCGGGATTCTCGGTGAGAGTTTTCTTGCTCACTTTGACCTGCTTTTCGACTATGGACACAAATTGCTCTGTCTCGACAAGACCAGTGCGATGCGAGATAGCGTGCGCGGCGAGCGCATTCCCCTTGTCCGCCCGCAACATCCTGAGGATGAATTGGCATTCATGGAACGGCTGGTTATCTCGGTGCGACTCTCCGAGACGGGAAAACAGCCGATTCTGCTACAACTCGATTCCGGCAGCGACGGTCCTATCCTGTACCCCGGCAGCAGGCAGCTGGAGGTCCGGGCACTGGTCCAGTCAGCTGTTCTTCAAGGAAGCAACGCTAGCGGGGCGCAGCGGGCTTTTGCCGTCGTGCCGCCGCAGAACGTTCAGATCGGTAACCGCATCCTGAGCCGCATCTCATTCGTGACCCCTGTGTCCGTTGCCAGGAACCTCCCCACGCAGCATGAAGACGGTTTACTGCCGACCGTGCTTTTTCAGCGAGTCTTTATTAGCGGTGGCGCTCACTTTGTGATCTTCGATCCAAAGTGAAGTGGCTTTCTCCGGGCGGGAGGGAACTGCGCCCCACGGCAGCGGGCGGAAACAGCCTCGTGGCGCAGCCTTTATCTGGACGCGATGGATGAGATGGTGGACCTCGACTACCTTGATCACAGTCCACCTCCGTTTCCTGGTTTATCGCGGGCCGTGAAGGTCTAAAGCAGGCTTTCACTATCTTCTTGAAAGCGACCCCTGGTCATCATCAGCTTGAAGATCAGATCGCAGAAGGGGATACTCAGATTGTCCGGCTAAGATTTCTGCGAAGTACTTTGCGGTATCTGGGGCACATACATCGCGATCAAGCGAGAAACGAGAACTCCCAAATAGAGAATGCCTAGAATGGCTTCGATGACGGTAAGCGATCGCGCCTGCGCACTTATGGGTGCAATGCCTACCGCCCCGAGGGAGGTTAAAGCGCCAAAGCTGTAATAGATCAGATCAAAGCGGCTGAGAACGATGTGATGGTTCAGCACCGGATCCAAGTAGAAGGCGCCAGGCTGAACCGCCGCGAGAAATTGATAGAGCCTGGTGAAAGCAAATCCCGCCATGAGGTAGATGGAAACGGCTCCGAAGATCGTCGTGGAAGTGACGACCCGCGTGCGAAAGACCCGGTGAAAGACCACGACGACAATGAAAACGTCGAATGAGAAGCTGACCAGTAGACCGACCAAGGTCAGCTTGCTGTCCGCTCTTTCCATGGTCAGCACGCGATGCCAAAGGACGGGGATGGCAAAGATCAGAGCGATGATCCAGGTCGAGCGGCGAAAGCTGACGGCGTAGACGCTCGCCAGTGTCACAAAAAACGATATCGAGCGAAAGAGCTGAAAGCGCAAACCCCGATCGCCGGCATAGGGATAAAGGACGATATCTATCAGGAGAAACATAAACAGGAAAAAGAACCTTCCACCGGGTGCTTCGTTATCCTCTCCTTGGGGCAACAGTGCTGGCTCACGGGTCATCCAGGTTCCTCCGGCTCGACAGCCCCATTGAATCATGAAAAGAATTGAGATGTTTTCAGTTAGAGCTGGCCACGCCAAAACTACGTTCAACCGGGCCTCTCGCGCGCGCTCGCCATGGAAGATGCGGACTGATTTCCCCTTATTTTCATGTTGTCAAGGCAATCATTGCAAAACCGGCCAAACGATCCGCATGCGCTTACCGTGCGGAAAAAGCCAGCAGCACATTTCCGGGCATGCCGCCCCATTGGCCATAACCGGAGTTGAGGAAGATCATGCCATGGACGATCGCCGGGCCGGCAACATCCATCGAACCGCCATTTGCTTGTTTGCCGTCGACCGCGGAAAAGGTGCGTGCGGTATCCGTATCCCAAAGAATGGTGCCTGTGGCTGATGAATAAGCGCGCAGGTGGCCGTCGGCCGAACCGGAAAAGACTACGCCTGGAATAGCTGTCACAGCGGCTGATTGCGCAGGCGAACAGCCAGTTCGGCTCGGGTCGCAGGGGACCGCCGGCGCGCTCCACACGATTTTGCCGGTTTGCGCAGCGGCCCCCGATGGACCGTATTGCTGCGTGCCGGCGGTACTCATGCGCGTGGGCGCAGCGGTATCGGGGATAGTGAAGGTTTGCCACAACTTATCGCCTTTGCCGGCACTGAGAGCCACCACGCTGCCGCGAAACGTGCAGCACTGGTATTTGGGGTCACCGCTGACTAGCTCTTCAAAAGAAGAAAACGATTGATACACCACGCCCTTGTAATACCGTGGCGTTGCCGTCGCCAGAGAAGCGAAATGATCGACGGGGCGAACCTTCCAAATTAACTGACCCGTCTGCGCGTTCAGCCAAAGGAGAACAAATGAGAGCGCGCATCCACCTTCTCTTTTCTAATCTGCTTGTTTGTGTTGCGGGGATACAGACCACAGGATGAGTCAAATGTGACGAAGTGCAAGCGGGAGAAGCCTGCAAGAATCTGTGTCACGGTCGAGCTCACCAACTAATGCGAAGTCACCAGTCAAGTAAGGGAGATTGTCGCTCCGATTTCAGTTGTGGGTGCGGCATTCCCGCATCAGGCTTCGTGGAATTTGAAAGAGGCATGACCGCAGATATCCCTGCCGCCGCGAAATGCGCACCGGAGGTCATTTCTGATCCAAAGTGAGGGCGTAGATATCCTCGCTTCCAATGTCGCGGAGCAGCAACGGCGCGTCTGTGGGGTCCAGCCCCATATACCTTCCAAACCATCCAGCGTCGTGCCAATCCTTTAGACCGACGATTTTCTCCGGCGTGCCACCACTGATGCGGATTCGAAACAGTCCCGGGTCGCCACTCACGCGCCTGAAATAAATGAACTCGCTATCCCCTGACCACTCGGGACAATCCGCAATTCCCGGTGGCGTAAGTTCCGACCATTTTCCTGTCTTCAGATCGAATAGTTTCAGCTGCAGGCTATCAAAACCAGCGGCTGCGATGTATCGGCCGTCCGGAGACCAGCGTGGCTCAAACAAGCCAGCCGATCCGGGAATGATTGTGTCCTGGCCAGTATCGAGGTTAAGAATTTCTAAAACGAATTTTCCATCCGCGGCGGTCGAAGTGCCAGCCATCTGGTGTCCATCCGGAGACCAGGTAAGAAACCCATCCAGATGTGGGTCCTGGGCGAGAAACTTCCGTGGGCTGCCGCCATCTGCGGAGACAAGGTAAAAGGCCCCATTCGGTCCAGGATAATCGCCCGCAAAGGAGATTTGTTTCCCGTCTGGCGACCAGCGGGGCATGAAAGCCTGGAGCGGAGGATCGGTCAGTTGCACGGGGTTGCTTCCATCGCTGTTCGCCTTCCACAGGATGCCCTCGGGGTAGGAGACATAGGCTATCGACTTGCCGTCTTTAGAGTAGGAGAGACCCTGGGCGGAGATGCCTCCCAGGAAGAGCTGGAACTGCTTGGTCTTCGCATCGAACCGGGAAAGCTCACCGCGGGGTGATAAGCCTAGCGCGAATATCCTGCTTCCGTCTTTGCTGGGAACGGGTCCTCCCCAGAATTCCCCGCCAAAGTAGTTGCCGGGTAATGGTCCGCCCCAGCGGATGGGGCCTTGCGTCAATTGAGTCGGTTCCGCCGGGGGCCGGCGGAACAGCCCGCGCCTCTGGTCCAGAGCCCAGATCTGCCCATCCGAAATGAACAGGAAGAGTTTCCCGTCAGGAGTCCACTTGCCACAGCATTTAGCGGAGGAGTCGTGCCAACCGGGCATCGTCTGGTGAAGCCCCGAACCGCTCGACGACATCTCCCAAATCCGGTCCTTCATGGTAAACCGGATCGCACCGCCGTCCGGGGACCATGCGATGTCGCTGACGGTGTCTCCCGGAAGTGCCAGTTTGTGCGTTCCCGTCCCATCGCTCCCCACGACGTAGATGCCACTACCTGAAGCAAAGGCCACGGAGTTCCCGTCGGGTGAAAAGGACGCGTCCCAGGTATCTCCCAGGTGGCGAGCCTGGCCTCCCAGGATTCGCAGATTCCATAATCCTGTGTCCGCACCAACGAGAAAGCTAGACCCATTCGGCGAAACGTCCACCAGGAATGGGTTGGGTAATGCAACGGGGACCGGTGCAATCCCTCCGCCCGAGATTGCGACCTGAGCGATCGATTGAGGCGATAACGGACCCGACATCCAATTGAAGTAGAGGCGGCTGCCGTCTGTTCCTACGAGAACCTTCTGGCGGCCGTCATGGGTGATCTGGGTGTATTGCGTGATGCGGGGCGGGGGCAGCGGGCGGTGCAGGTACAAGATGGCGCCCGCCAGGCATAGAGCGAACACGCCGCAGACGGCCAGCACCCAGCCGGCCATTTGCCTCCTCTTCTTGCCGTCGCCACTCAAGCCAGGTGGGTTTTCGGCGTTCTCCCGAACCCCTGAAGGCTCCTCAGAAACTTCGACCTTGCCAATGAACCGATACCCGACCGTGGCTACAGTGGCGATGTAACGCGGCTCGCGGATGTCATCTCCCAGCGCGCGGCGCAGCTTCGCGATGCTACGGGTGAGAGAGCTTTCTGTGACGGAGGCGTCGGCCCATACCGCGTCGAGCAACTCCTCCTTGGTGATCAGTTTTTGTGGGTGGTGGAGAAGGAATAAAAGGACGCGGAACGCCTTTGGCTCGATCGGCGAAACTTCGCCCGCCTTGACCAGGCAGAACTCCCGCTCGCGAATCTCCACGTCTCCGAAGCGGAAAACAAGCGACTTACTCTCCGTCATAAAACCGCCATAGGTGGTCGGAATTTCGTCATAGTTCCGCCAAGACCGTGCGGAACCACCCGCCCAGAGTGACCTCAGCCTACCCGGCTGAGGAGCTCTGCAATGACAAATTTCAAGAGTTTCGCTTTCCTGGTTCTTGCCGCAACCATAGTCCCCGCGCTTCCGGCAGAAACGCATTGCCCGGGAAATATCGCCAGTCTACCTTTCCGCTTCGTCAACCACCACTTGATTGTTTTGGCTGTATCCATCAACCACACGGGACCCTACAACTTCCAATTGGACACCGGCACCCAGGTCACGATGGTCGACCCTTCGCTGGCCGCGGGACTTCACCTGGAAACCCAGGGCGCGGCTATCGTCGCTGGCGCGGGATCGCGTCAATCTGCTTTCATCGCGAAGTTGGACCTGCTCGAAGTGGGTTCTCGCTCCGTTGCCAACCAGAGGGTGGTTGTCTATGATCCGCAGAATCTGCAGTCCGCCGACCTGCACATTCAGGGAATCCTCGGCGAGGATTTTCTCGAGCACTTCGACATGTTGATCGACAATGCAAACAGTTTGCTTTGCCTCGATGACACGGGTGCGATGCGAGCCGGCGTGAAGGGAACGCATATCCCGCTGGTGGCTTCGGCTGAGCCGGCGAACGGCGCGGTGTTGCCCGGTTTGCTCATCATCACGGCCCATCTGACCGACGGGACACGGCCCGTTCGCCTCATGCTCGATTCCGGCGCGAATGCTCCCATTCTCTACAACACCTCTCAATATATGGCGCTGCAGCTGTCTCAAAGCGTGGCCGTGCGCGGGAGCGGTGTGGATGGAGCGCAGCGGATCTTTTCAGCATTGCCGCCGCAGGACCTGAAGGTCGGCGCACTCGAATTGACCGGGGTGCCGTTCTTCAGTCTCGCCGGTTCACAGAAGGATTCGGCTGCAAAGGGTTTCGACGGGGTGCTGACGATAGGGCTCTTCCGGCGCGTCTTCATCGATCACACCGGACACTTTGCCGTTCTTGAGTCGAAATAACAAGGAAGACCGCTGTCCGGGTAGGCGACGATCCGACCGGAATTTGAGAATCACCCTCTATCCGGCTCGATGAGCGCATTGGCCTGTTGGCGTCAGCTGAGAACTCACTTGACTTGCGATGGTCGAATATCTACCATCGATTTCCAGATCAAGGGTCGAATATCTTCCATGGAAAAGCAGACAGAAATCGGGAATCCAAACACTCCCGATTGAATCGCAGCGGAGTAGATGGCCGAGACCGGGTCACGAGTGATGCGGACCGCCACCGAGGAGCGTTGAGATGAGATGGTGGCAACTGAAGAAAAGGAACGCGGACCTGGAGCGCGAGTTGCGTTCCGATCTTGAGTTAGAAGAGGAAGAGCAACGGGAAAGCGGGTCGTCACCGGAAGAGGCGCGATACGCGGCCCAGCGCGCTTTCGGCAACGCGACCTTGATAAGGGAACAGACTCGCGAAACTTGGGGCTGGATGCCAATGGAACGTTTGTTGCAGGACCTTCGCTATGCCGTGCGGCAACTGCGCCGGTCTCCGGGGTTCACCTTTATCGCCCTGCTCATCATGGCATGCGGCATCGGCGCCAGCACAGCGGTCTTCAGTATTATCGATTCGGTTCTCCTTCGCCCCTATGCCTTCCGCGATCCCGGCCAGATCGTGGTCTGGCGCGAGGTGGTGCAGGAAGTCGTCAAACAGTATCCCTCCGTCCCTGACAATTACCGCCATTTCCTTTATTTGCGATCGCATGCGAACACAATCCAAGACGCAGCGCTCATTCAGGACGCATCCTTCGCCGTCACGGCCGGCGGCGATCATCCCCGAATTGAGAAAGGACTCAACGTCTCGCCCAACTTTTTCGCTGTGTTGGGCGTGACGCCAATGGTGGGTCGCACCTTCCGCCCGGAAGAGGCGCAGCCAGGCAAGAATGGTGTGGTTCTCATCAGCTGGGTTGCGTGGCAGGATCTGTTTCACGGCGACCCCAACCTTGTCGGTCGCACTGTCAAGATCAAAGGCCAATCGGCAACCGTCATTGGAATTCTTCCCCGTAGTTTCGAATTCCCCGTAATCAATGAAATGCGCGGTGGCGCCAGCCCTGATCAAACGTCCCCATATGAAGTGTTCCAGCCACTCGTCCCCCAGGGAGACGATTTCACTTCAGACGACGCCGATTTCGCCTACCTTGCCATCGCGCGCCTAAAGCAGGGCGCAACCGTCGGCCAAGCGTCCACGGAACTCTCCGGCATGCTGAGTGCTTATTCAGCCACCAATCACTTACCCATACACCTGAGCGCTAGCGTCGCGCCGCTCTCGCAGGAGGTGACAGCCAACATCGGCAAGGCGCTGTGGCTCCTTCTCGCGGCCGTTCTTGGTCTCCTGCTCATTGCCTGCGTGAATCTCGCCAGCCTGCAACTGGCGCGAGCCATGGTGCTCGAGCGCGATAACGCAGTTCGCTCCGCACTCGGAGCGGGGCGGACTCGCTTGATTCAAGCAACATTGATGGAAAGCATCGTCCTCTGTCTCACGGGAGGATCTGCCGGCATTCTTGTGGCACTCGGCGGAATTCGGCTGTTTGCAGCCATCGCGCCGGAGAACCTTCCCCGCCTGCGTGAAATCCATATCACTTGGCCTGTCCTATTGTTCGCTTGCGGAGTCTCAGCAATCATCGCCCTGCTCTCCGGCATATTTCCCGCTCTCAGTTCGCTGCGTTCCAATCCTCAGCGCGCGCTGCAGTCATCTTCGACGCGCGTCATTCGCGCCGGCCAAGCCTCCTTCGCCCGCAGAGTGCTCATTACCTTTGAAATCGCATGCACTGTCGTGCTCCTCATTGTTACCGGCCTTGTGGTGCGCAGCTTTTCCCGTGTCCTCAATCAGCAGCATGATTTCGACGCGAAGCATGTCGTCCTCGCCGAGGTGGATCTCCTTAGCCCGAGGTACGAAGGGGCATCCGGAGATTCCGTCCGTTCCGAATTCATTGATCGCGTGCTCGACAAAATTCGCTCGGCTCCAGGCGTGGAGTCCGCGGCCATCACCAGCACAATGCCCCTGAGCGGCGATGCGGCCGTGCACAGCATCTACCGTCCGGACCATCCGCTGCCGGAGGGCGAAGTTCCCACGGCAAACCTGCGCAACGTCAGTCCCGAATATTTCGCGACGATGCAGACGCGGCTCATCGCCGGCCGCGAGTTTACAGCTGGTGAACGCTCTCATCCGCAGAGCGCAATCATTTCTCAAACAGCGGCACAAGCAGCGTGGCCCGATAAGCAGGCCCTTGGCCGCCAATTCAAATTCGATGGGCGCATTTACACGGTGACCGGCATCGCCGCCGATGCTCGCATCGCGAATCTCAAGGAGAACATCCCGGTCGTCTACTTGCCTTTCTGGCACGATCCTCCCAGCTCCGTATTCTTCCTGGTGCGCACCTCGCGTACCCTCGACGAATTCGCGCCGGCCATTCGGCGCCAGGTCTGGGATGCTGACCCTGAAGCCGCGATTCCTGTCATCGAAATGCTTGATACGCAAATGGCACAGTCGCTTGCCCCGGAGCGTTTGCAGTCAATCGTTCTATCCTCGTTTGGCATCGCGGCGCTAGTCCTCGCGATCCTCGGAGTCTATGGCGTTCTGTCGTATTCCGTCTCCCTGCGAACACCTGAATTTGGCATCCGCGTTGCGCTCGGATCGAGTAAGGCTTTGCTCATCCGGCTTGTTCTACTCGAAGCCCTGGCGCCCGTCGGCGGAGGGATCGCGCTCGGCCTATTGATATCGCTTGCAGCCACCCGCGCCATCCGCAGCCTGCTCTATGAAACGAGCTCCGCGGACCCCGCATCGATCGTCGCCAGCGTGGGCGTTCTGCTGGTTGCCACACTAGTCGCCGCGTTTCTGCCGGCATACCGCGCCTCACGGATTGACCCCATTAAGGTCCTGCGCAGCGAATAAAGAAAACGACTGAAAAATGTCGCGACGGGGTATGCGAAATAAGGTTGGGTAGCAGAGCACCTACGGCGCTCCACGGCACGCGGGATAGGCGGGCCTTGCGGGATATCCTTCATCGATACCCCAACCCTTCCGGGCTGTGTGAAAACTGGTACGCAGGGCACGACTTTAGGCTACGAAAGAGCTCAGGTTTTGTGCCCTGATACAAAACATGAGTTTTTCCGCAGCATGTGAACCCGTGCCCTTCATACGGCTCCTTTCGACAGTTCCACAGAGACTCTTCCGGACTGGGCTCCCACGGCAGACTTAATGCGGCGACAAGATACCCATTGCAGCAACTGAGCTCTTAATCCTGAATAGGTATCATGGTCACCGCATTCACGGCAATGGCCCTTTTTTCCGAGTGGTTACGCATTAGTGAGTGAGGGCGGTTGGTGAGACGCCTTCCACGAGGAGAAGCGTCATGGAAAAAACGACAACTTTTGCCAACGGAATCACCATTACTACCTTTCCCGCTCCGCCCGCCGCCTTCGACTTTGAACGAGCCACCGACAAAGAACGGGCACTCTATGGCCTCCCGCGCCTTGCCTCCGCTTCCAGCGAAGTGCAGAAACGCTGGGCGGAGACCTTGCGGAAGCTTCGTTTCATTGAGCCAGAATTTGAAGAGAGGGAAGTCAGGCCGCGGAAGCTCCCTTCCGTAAAAGCCGGCCATGGTCCGCGAACCACCAACATCTGGTCTGGAGTCGTTGCTAACCCAGCGGCCGGCGACAAGATATGGGCAGTCGATGGCAACTGGAACCTCCCGCGAACCTTGCCGCCCCCTGGAGCCAAAAGCGGTATATGGTATACGGCGTCGACGTGGATCGGGATTGATGGATTCGGCTCGGATGACGTACTCCAGGCCGGATGCGATGCAGACGTCAAACTTTCGGGCAAGAAGACTGAAAATAAACTTAGTCCCTGGTGGGAGTGGTATCCGAAAGGGTCATTTTGGATAAAGAACATGGACCCTCAGGTGGGCGACGAGTTCACGTGCATGGTTCAATGCGCTGCGTTGCTCTTCGGGGAGCCGAATCCTAATACCGCATCTATTTTCCTGGCGGATGTTACCGGCGGAATCGGATTCGCTTTTCTGGCGAAAGCGCCGCACCATATAACGTTGAACGGAAATTGCGCGGAGTGGATTGTGGAGGCGCTCGAAACCGGTCCGCATGATGCCCCCGAGCTGGCCTCGTTTACACCTGTGACCTTCAACACATGTGCCGCCTACACGGTGCTCCACAAAGCCATATTTCCCGATAGCGGGTTCGGGGTCGACATGGTCGACTCAAACAACAATGTGATTGCCGAAGGCGCTGCGGCTGGAGTGAGCGACGTGGTGGTAACGTTTGTCTAAAACCTGGCGCGCGAGAGCCAATGAGAAACGGAAATTTGCCTGCGGCGGCGGTGTATCCGCAGGTCGGGCAATCGCGCGCCAAGCTGCATGCGAAGCTAATTCAGTGAATTAGGTGGGCAATCAGGATGCATTCTTTCCCATCATCTTGATGAAGTAAAACGTCATGCGGGTCTGGCCGGTATTCCGCACGCCATGGAGCACGTTGGCTTCAGCAAATATCGAGTCGCCCGTTTTTACCTTCGTAGTGACGCCGTCGAGGAAAAACTCTCCTGCCCCTTCACCCACAATCATGATCTCTTCCTCGGGATGGCGATGGGGCGGATGGGGTTGCGCTCCCAACTCCAAGGTCACGAACCCTGAAGCAAGCGCGGCGAGCTGCTCCGTCGGACCATTGAATTGAACGTAGGCTTTTGCTCCGGGCGCCGCGCCCTCGGGCTGAATGCCGTCAGCCTTGACCACGCTGCTCTTCAGTAAAGGCCCACTGGTCTTCGTATCCACATGAGTAATCTGTTCCCCGGGCTGGGCCAGTGCTTCTGGAAACATGGCGGCTCCCTGCAATGCTGCAACGGAAGCCAGAAATGCTCGTCTGTTCATCGTTTTCTCTCCGATGCTAGTGTATATCGCTATTCCACGGCCGGGTGGGCTTAGCCGGTACGCGGCACATTCCTTTGGTGCCCCGAATTACACGAAACCTACGGCTGTGGCTCAGAGGCGACGCAGACTGAGCGACGTACGCAAGTCGCTCGAATGGAGCCGCGTGTTCTAGTAGTTGCCCTCCACCCTTAGGGCTTCCTGTAAAATGAACGAGCGTATGAGCCATTTGCCTTACAACCTTGAACGCCTCTCCGCGGCGGAAAAAGTCGAGCTGCTGGATGCACTTTGGGAAAGCCTGGAATCCGATCTGCCTGCCCTCAGCGCCGAACAGCGTGGAGAGTTGGATTATCGTGAAGGGCGGTATCGTGAAAATCCTGCCGGCGTCCTGCCGTGGGAGCAAGTCAAGACTGGTCTTTTGAAAAAACGGTGACGCTGCCGGTTGTATGGTAGCCGGAGGCGCAAGCCGAGCTGATGGAAGCCCTCGAGCACTATGACGCCATTCGCACCGTTCGCCAGTGCCGTCGTCCGGCATTCGGTGGTTGAAAAGCTCCGAGCATGCCGCTTGGAGCTTTTCAACCACTGAAGCCCGCACCGGGCGGACGTTACGGCCTGGTCTAGAAGATGGTTACCGTGCATGAAGAGATGGACGTGACCATCAAGCGCGTACCGCAGTCGATCCGGCTCTCGAGGTTCCGAGGTTGAAAGCCCCGAACAGCAGTGGGTAAGAGAAGCGCTCCGGGGTCCTTCGACTCCGCGCTACCGGCGCCGGGTCACGCTATAGATCTGTGAGGCGCTACGCTCAGGATGACGATTTTGTTTGAGGTCGAGGGTTTCACACGAAAGATCTATAAAGTAACAAGCTCTCAGGATGACGATTTTGTTTGAGGTCGAGGGTTTCACACGAAAGATCTATAAAGTAACAAGCTCTCAGGATGACGATTTTGTTTGAGGTCGAGGGTTTCACACGAAAGATCTATAAAGTCACAGGCTCTCAGGATGACGATTTTGTTGAGGTCGAGGGTTTCACACGAAAGATCTATAAAGTCACAGGCTCTCAGGATGACGATTTTGTTTGAGGTCGAGGGTTTCACACGAACGATCTATAAAGTAACAAGCTCTCAGGATGACGATTTTGTTTGAGGTCGAGAGCTCCGCACGAAAGATCCATATAGTAACAAGCTCTCAGGATGACGATTTTGCGGCCATGCCAGGGCTAAAGCGCGTGATCAGAGTCAAAAGTCTTTTACGGAGTGCTAAGCGCTCCTTCCCCCGCATAAATGCGGGGGCTTAGACCATCATTCTTCATACGACGCTGAGGCTGCAGCTGGAAGACACGCTAAAGCGCTTCTTCATCCGCATAAATGGGTGGGCTCCCACCCTTCAAGACTCAACGAAGGCGGCTCGGTGTTAAGATTTCGCCATCGAGGTTGCCAAGGCAGAGACTCGGTTGAAACCGAACGCTGTCATGGCTGTTTGAAACTTATGTCGACGCACGATCATGACCATCATCACGACCACCAGGTAGTTCCGTCCGATCCGGCGCTGCGCACCAAGGCGCTGGAATCGTTGCTGGTGGAAAAAGGCCTGGTCGATCGGGCTGCATTGGATGCGCTGGTCGACGCTTACGAAAACAAGATTGGACCGCGCAACGGCGCGCGCGTGGTGGCGCGCGCCTGGGTGGATGCGGCATATAAAGAACGGCTGCTCGACAACGCCCCAGCGGCCATTGCCGAACTGGGCTATGGAGCGGCCCAGGGCGAACACATGGTCGTGCTGGAAAACAGCGCAGGCGTGCATAACCTGGTGGTGTGCACGCTCTGCTCCTGTTATCCCTGGCCAATTCTCGGTTTGCCACCGGTCTGGTACAAATCGGCGCCGTATCGATCGCGCTCAGTGATCGATCCACGCGGCGTTTTGCGCGAATTTGGGCTGGATCTGCCTCAGGATGTAGAGGTTCGAGTATCCGACAGCACGGCGGAGATTCGCTACCTGGTGTTGCCCGAAAGGCCGGCGGGCACAGAAATGTTGACCGAAGAGGAGCTTGCGGCCCTGGTTACGCGGGATTCCATGATTGGGGTGGCTAAGATTGCACCGCCGACAGGAGGCGGGGCATGAACGGAATCCACGATATGGGCGGCATGCAAGATATGGGTCCTATCGAGCGCGAAGAAAACGAACCCGTATTTCACCAGCCGTGGGAAGGCCGTGTGTTTGCGATGAACCGCGCGCTTGGTGCGTGGGGCAAGTGGAATATCGATGCAGGCCGTTACGGTATCGAGCTTCTTGACCCCGCTGATTATTTGCAGATGAGCTATTACGAGAAATGGCTAACGCGCAACCTGGAGTTGCTGGTGACGTCTGGCCTGGTGACGCGGGAGGAGATGGAAACCAGCAGGCCCGCGCCGGGATCGCAGAAGGCAACTCCGCCGCTTACCTCCGCCGCTGTACCCGGCGTGGCCGGGTTCCGCGGGGATTTTATGCGACCGGAAGCTGACGCCAAGGCTCGCTTCGAAGTGGGAGAGCCGGTCCGCGCCCGGAATATGAATCCAGTGGGCCACACGCGCCTGCCGCGGTATGCGCGAGGCAAACAGGGAACTGTTGTTCGCAGCTACGGCATCTTCGTGTTCCCGGATACAAACGCGCATTTTCTAGGCGAGCAGCCGCAGCACTTGTATTCAGTTCGTTTTGCGGCGCGGGAGTTGTGGGGAGAGGACGCTTCGCCGCGCGATTCTGTTTACCTGGATTTGTGGGATAGTTATCTCGATCATGCCTGAATTGCCATCCGATCAAGACCGGCTCGCTTCGTTGCCCTCGCTCCCTCGCGACGAAGGCGGTCCCGTGTTTGCTGAGCCCTGGCAGGCACAGGCCTTTGCGCTGGCGGTGCGGCTTTCCGCGCAAGGCTACTTCACCTGGAAAGAGTGGGCGGCGGTGCTGGCCGATGAACTCAAGTCCGCGGCGGATCGTGGGCAGCCGGACGACGGTTCCCGCTATTACGAATATTGGCTGGCTGCGCTGGAACGTCTGGTGACTGCGAAAGGACTCTCCAATGCAAACGAGATGCTTGCTCGCAAGGACGCCTGGGCCGACGCCTATCGACATACACCGCACGGAAAACCTGTAGAGCTGGCGAAAGAATCCAGCTAACTGCCGCTTCGGCGCGCCCCGCATTTTTCGAATTTCCTCGCGGTTCTCAAGAGCGCGTTGGAGGCGTGGAAGAGAATGAAGTCATCGCGTAAGGCTGTGCTCACCGCAATCGTCTCTGATCTCGCGATCGCGGCTGCCAAATTAACAGCGTGGGTCTTTACTCATTCTTCGGGGATGCTTTCGGAAGCCATCCATTCGCTGGTCGATGCGGGCAATGGGTCGCTGTTGGTGCTGGGTCTGCACCGCAGCCACAAACCGGCGGATGAGACCCATCCCTTCGGTTATGGAAAGGAGCTTTACTTCTGGACTCTTCTGGTTTCGCTCTTCGTTTTCTTTGCCGGCGGCGGAGCTTCTATCGTTGAGGGCTACCTCAGGGTGCGCAACCCGCAACCCCTGGACCACTACCTGTGGAACTATGTCACGCTCGGGGCCGCCGCTTTGTTCGAAGGGTATTCTCTCTCCGTTGGGCTAGAGGAATTTCGCGAGGGCGAAGGTGTCTCAGCCTCATGGCAGGCCATACGCGCCAGTAAGAATCCGAGTACGTTTACTGTGATCGTGGAAGACTTTGCGGCGATCGCGGGTTTATTCATTGCCTTTCTCGGTACGATTCTTGACCAGACGCTGGGCTGGCATCGCGCTGACGGAATATCATCCCTCGCTATCGGCGCAATTTTGATGGCGGTGGCTTTGTTTCTGATGATCGAGAGCAAGGAGCTGCTGGTTGGAGAAGGCGCCAACTTCAGCACCTTGCGAGAGATCCGCCGGCTCACGCAGGCGGAACCGGGAGTAGAGCTTGCGGGGTATCCCATGACCATGTATTTCGGGCCGGGCAGCATTCTGCTCACGATGAATATTCGCTTTTCGGAGTCGCTCGCCCGCAATGGGATTGAAGAGGCCGTCGATCGCATCGAAGCCATGGTCCGCGGGCGATATCCGAACATTCGCCATATCTACCTCGAAGCCGAGTCGCTCCGTTCCAGCGCGCGATTGGCTGACCCCGCCTATCCAGGGATAAGCGACCCTCCTCCTGATCCGCGCTGAGTAGCGGATAGGCGTGACTTATTGCAACTCCCTCAGCCGCCCTGCGAGGAACCGGCGCTCTGAGTCGCCCCGAACCAGGGCCAGCGCCTTCTCATACGAATCACGGGCCTCCGCAAGCCTTCCGAGCCTGCGGCACAAGTCCGCCCGGGCGGAGTGCGCGAGATGGTAGCTGACGAGTTCCTGGCGGGCCAGCAAGGCGTCGATGAGACGAAGCCCATGCTCAGGCCCCTCGTACATGGCGATGGCAACGGCGCGGTTGAGTTCCACGACCGGAGACGGTTGAATACGAATCAGCCGGTTGTAGAGCAGGGTGATCTGGCGCCAGTCAGTCGATGCCGACGAGGAAGCCTCGGCATGGACCGCCGCAATGGCGGCCTGCAGGGTGTAAGCACCGAAGCGGCGGGAGGCAAGAGCGTTTTCGGTGAACGAAATGCCTTCGGCGATTTGATCTCTATTCCACAAAGAGCGATCCTGCTGGTCCAGCAGGATCAAGTCTCCCTCAGGAGAGCTTCGGGCGGCGCGGTGCGATTCCTGCAGCAACATGAGGCCCAGGAGGCCCACCGCTTCGGGTTCTGGAAGCAAGTCGACGAGGAGCCTGCCCAGGCGGATCGCCTCGCGGCTCAGTTCGACTCCTGTCGTCCCTGAGGAATAGCCCTCGTTGAAGACCAGATAGACGACCTGAAGTACGGCTCCTAATCTTGCCGGCAATTCTTGCGATACGGGCACCTGGTAAGGAATAGCCTTATCGCGGATGACGGCCTTGGCGCGCACGATGCGCTGCGCGAGCGTCGCCGGCGTAACGAGAAATGCCCTGGCAATCTCCTCTGTTGTCAGGCCGCAAACTTCACGCAGCGTGAGCGCTACCTGTCCTTCGGATGGCAGAGCGGGATGGCAGCAGGTAAAGATGAGACGGAGGCGATCGTCCTCGATTTCCTCCTCTTCGTCAGGCGCCTCGTTGATGCGCGCTTCGAGGTAGAGCGCGAGGTCTTTCTGTGCGCTGTCGAAGCGAGCCCGCCGGCGGATTCCGTTGATCGCTTTGAAGCGCGCGGTTGAAATGAGCCAGGGGCGCGGTTTATCCGGCATGCCGGCCTGAGGCCACGAGTCAAAAGCAGCGGCGAAGGCCTCGTGCATGGCTTCTTCGGCGATATCAAGATCTCCGAGCAGGCGCACCAGCGTAGCGAGAATCCTGCCGGATTCGGAGCGGTAGAGCGTCTCTATGGTTCTGCTGAGCTCTTGGGGAAGATTCTGCGGCATGCACGTCAAACTAACAAACGAACGGACTCCACACAACTTATCGTTCCTGATCCGATCTAGACAGCCTCTTCACTGCGCTTCAAATTGGCCGCGGCTCGTTTTCGGGTATGGATGCTTTTGGTTGCGTCAAAACCCGAACGGCCACTATGGCGGCAGCAAATCCCGATGCGGCGCCAACCGCAAGCGCCCACCGCGGGCCGAAGTGATTGGCTACCCAGCCGACGATGGGTGCGCCGATCGGGGTACCGCCGAGTGCAACGGCCAGGCGAAGTGCCATGACTCGCCCGCGCATTGCAGGTTCGGCAGAGAGCTGCATCATGCCGTTGGTGGTGTTGGTGAACGTCAAAGCGGCGACACCAATCACCACCAAGGAGCCGGCAAACCACCAATAGCCCGGAGACAGGGCAGCGAGTGTGCATCCGATACCGAAAAGAGCAGCGCCGATGAGTAAGGATCCGAATTGTGGTTTCTCCCGACCGGCGGCGAACAATGCTCCGGAAATCGTACCAACCGCCATGATGGAAGAAAGTAGCCCGAATCCCTTCGCGTCGGAGTGAAATACCTTGACGGCCATGGTTGAGATGAAGATGGGGAAATTCAATCCGAACGTGCCGATGAGAGACAACATGATCATGATGGCCCTGAGGTCTGCGCGCCCCCAAACGTAGCGAAAGCCTTCCATGAATCCACCTGGGGCACGGCGGGCCCGGACATTCGGATGCAGCTCCGAGACGCGGAAGAAGGACATGGAAGTCAGAACGGCGACGAACGAAATCCCATTGAGCAGAAACGCCCAACCAGTACCGACCTTTGCGATAAGCAGACCGGCTAGCGCGGGGCCGATCATCCGAGCGGCATTGAAGGAGGTGGAATTGAGCGCCACTGCGTTGGCAAGATGCTCGTCGCCCACGAGCTCCCCGACAAAGGTCTGGCGTACTGGGGCATCGAGCGCCGCAGCAGAACCAAACAGAAATGCAAACACATACACGTGCCAGAGTCGAGTGACACCTTCGATCGTCAGTACTCCCAGGATGAGCGCAAGCACGCCCATCGTCGCCTGCGTAAGCATGAGGAGTTTGCGCTGGTTGAAGCGATCTGCGGCCAGGCCTGTCCAGGGCAACAGAAGCAGCTGCGGGGCAAACTGCAAGCCCATGACGATACCAACGGCGGAAGCGTCGTGGTTCGTCAGCTGCGTGAGCACGAGCCAATCCTGGGCAATGCGCTGCATCCATGTCCCGATGTTAGACACCAGGGAGCCCGCTGCCCACACCCGATAGTTGAAACGACTCAGGGCACGGAAAGCGCCCGCCATAGGGTTCTTCATCAACTCTCCGGCGTGTTGCCGCCATGAAACTGGCCGAAGTGCCGGGCAAGATTAAGGCTGATAAGCAGCGCACCCACCGTCAGCACGAGGACATGGCTCGTCGATCGCACATCAAAGTATCCGACACGCAACACGAGCATGTAACCGATGACCGCGTTGAAGAATCCCCATAGAACGTTGACCGTAGAGGAAGAGAGCCCTCGTCCTGGGGGCTTTGCGAAGGGGCTCTGGAAGGACCGTCCCATCATGCCGCTGACACAATGCGGGACGGCGTTTGCCAGAAAGATGCCACCGAAGAAGTACGAAACGAGATGAAGCCAGTTCATTTGGGAGAGCTCCTCTGCGCAATCAGATCGATAATTTCCTGGGTCGTGCCGGTTTCTCCGAGACGAGGGAAGACGTGCGCCAGGCTGTAGGCATGCGCTTCAGGCCGCGCATCGGTCATGGCATCAATGGCCAGCGTGACATGGAAGCCATGCTCATACGCCTGACGTGCGGTGGCTTCGACGCCTGTTCCGGTGGCCACGCCCACAACGACAACCTGCGTGACGCCTTTCGCTTTCAGTTGGCTTTCGAGATCCGTGCTAGGAAATGCGCCCCATGTCTGCTTGGTCACTACGATGTCGCCCGGCTGCTTGTTCAGTTCCGGGAGCAAGTCGGTGAATCCCTCAGGGAACGTCGCATGACGTCGCGGCTGCTCCGTACGCCCGGGAGCACCGCCTGCCACATTGACGAGCACAACTGGAAGACCATGCTGCCGGAAGGCACCGATCAACGCGCAGGAACGCTCGATGACACCCCTGATGGGGTGGATAAAGGGCGAGTTGATGATGCCTCTCTGAAGATCGACGACGATCAGTGCTGTTTTAGCGTCGATTGTTGTGACTGGCATTCGGCTCTTCTCCTCGGAAGCGATTCAGTAACGGGCATGGCCTCACGAAGGAGGCCCGTCTTCGGCAAGGCGGCTAAGAAGCTCGAGGGCCGCAGATAGCTTCCGCTGCTCCTGGGCCGATAGCTTTTGCAGGATTGTGGTGGTGAGCCAATCCTGCCTTGCAGCACGGCCCTCGCGAAGCCACTTCTCGCATTTGCTGCTGAGCGACATCAGAGTCTGGCGGCCATCGTTCGGGTCGGAGGAGCTGCCTACTAAGCCAGCATCCTGCAGAGAGGTGATGATAGAGCTCATCGATTGAGGGCGCATCCCCTCCGCGCGGGCCAGGCCCGACACCGTGGCAGCACCATCCTGTTCAAGTCGAAGGATCACGGAGACCTGGGATGGCGTCAGATCACCTCGCCCCCCCTGCTCACGCAGCCGACGCTTCAGCCTGCTCAGGATGGTCCGAATTTGTGCAGCGAGATCCGACGCGGTTTCGGACTCAGGGACGGGGGACCTCTTGCTCATGGTGTGAGTATATCTGATATACAGTTTAGCTGTACAGTTTACCTGCATGTAGGCAGGAGTTGCCTGGTCCACACTTCATGGACCCGGCTATCGACGGAGCAGGTCGTAACAGGCTGGTATGTCATGCGTACGCCGCGAATGAGTGATGGCTGCTCTTAAAGTCGACAGATGAGTAACTTGCGTTCATAGATCATCTCTGGTGGCAAATGATCATGCAGCGCAATGAAGCGCCTTGGTGTTTGATTACGTTGGATTTTCCAAATTCAGGTGAGGAGAGCGGCCAATCGGGTTTAGCGACCGGCTTCGACGACGTCTCTGGTCTCTTCCAGGAAGGCGCCGACGGTTTGCGTAACGAGACGTTCAGCGAAGACGGGATCGTGCGTCTTGAGTGCATCAATGATCCGCCGGTGTTGCTCAAGGCTTCGGACCCACTGCTCCTCTTGAGTGCGCGCTCCCTGAACACGGATAACTACAAAGGCGAATAGCGGCAGGATAATACGCTTCAGGGCTTGCACCAGGACACCGTTGCCGGTTTTCTCCGCGAGCAGAAGATGAAATTGCAGGTCGCGTTCGTAGAAGGCCTTGAGATTGCGGCACTCGATTGCGGAGCGCATGTCAGAGAGCGACTGTTCAAGTTCTCCGAGTGGAACCTTCTTCTGGGCTACGATACGTGCAGCGTAACCCTCCAATACTGCTCGTAGTTCATAGCTATGGGTTATGTCTTCGTCTGTGAGCCGGGTTACCTGGGCAGTACGTCCTGACCCTTTCTGAACGAATCCTTCTGCCAAAAGAATATTTAAAGCCTCGCGGACGGAGGTTTGCGAAAGCTTCAGAACCTTGGCCCACCTTACTTCGACAATCTTCTCACCGGGCGCCAGCCGCCCGCTAATAATTTCCTGCCGGAAGTACGCAGCAAGATTGTCCTTCACGAGCAGGAGATCTGGCTGCGAGTGTGTCATTCCTAACTGAGGCGAACCCATAGATTTACGACGATTTTAGCATGGAGCTGCAAGCTAAGTCCCCCTTTCTCCCAGCAATCAGTCCGCCTGTCCCGTCTCTTATCCAGTGACTTCGCTATTCCCCGGTCGGGAGGCTTCTCTGGGAATTAGATGCCCACCACCGTCTGAGATCGTTTGAACGATGCTGTCCCAGTCGAGGCCATCTACCTGACCGTGGACTGGAGTGCCGGCCGAGAACGAACCGTTGCTACTTAGCGCTACGAAACAGTTGATTCTCTTTTGTTGCTTCGGTGGAATCGCCGTTGAGGGCGTACAACCGCATGAGCCTGTAGTGAATGGTCTTGTTCAGTGGATTGCTCTTTTCTGAGCTGGCGAGCAACTTGATGGCGCCGGGAATGTCGCTAAGCTCCTGTAGTGCTTCCGCCAGATCCAGTGTGACCCACAGTGGAACATTTTGCTTTCTTGACAGAGGTTCCAGATAGTCATGTAGTTCCTGATATCGCTTGAGTTCCAGCAATGACTCACTGACGCGTGCCGCGGTGCGCTCGTCGTTGGGGGTCTGTGTCAATTGATCCTTGAACATGCCTAAAGCTTTGTCCCATTCCCCGCGCTTGCGATAAAGCATCGCTAAGTTGTAGCGGAGATCAGGAAGATTTGGATAATCACGCAACAGTTGCTGGTATCTCTCCAGGCCCGCTTCTTCCTGGCCTTGTTCGACCAGTACGTCTGCTTGAAATTGCTGCAAATTTGGGGATTGTGGGTAGCGGGTCGCGCACTCGCCCAATTGCTTCATGCTCTCCTCTCCGCTCAGCACCGTCAGCTGATAGAGAAGAGCTGGATCTTTGGGATATTGCTTCCAGAGTTTTTCCGCTTGGCTGTATGAGGAGCCGGCATGAAAGTATGAGGATGCTCTTGCTGCCTCTGGAAAGGCAGAGCGCGCATTGGTTGACCCCTGATCGCGGGCGGTTTGAATCGCCTGGATATATGGCG
Source organism: uncultured Acidobacteriaceae bacterium (assembly GCA_963824325.1). Classification (GTDB taxonomy): domain Bacteria; phylum Acidobacteriota; class Terriglobia; order Terriglobales; family Acidobacteriaceae; genus PALSA-350. The sequence goes on from CAWGPA010000005.1 coordinate 33,796, forward strand.
AATTGGCGGGACCGGCCGCCTGCAGGCGAACAAAGAAGAAGTGCGATGCCGCCATATATGACTTAGCAAGTTGAATAAGCGCGATGTCTGCCGGAAACCTCGGGTTGGAGAGCAAGCGTTGATAGACTTCTATCGACTGAAGCGGCTCATCCGCTTCGAGGTAACACGGCGCAACGACAGCCAGCAGCTTTGTGTCTTGCGGCGATTCCAGGAGAATTCTTGCCAGCATCGGCCGCGCACCAGCCAGGTCCTGCATCTTACATTTCTCTTCCGCCAATAAGGCGTACGTTCCGGGAAGATAGCGCTGACGCAATGCCATTTCAAAGGCATGCATTGCTTCGCTGGATCTTCCTTCCAACTCTAGAACGATACCGAGATTGGTGAGTATCTCTGGCGATGCTTCTGAGTGGGATAGCATTTCTCGATACAATTGTTCTGCTTTCGGGTAGTCTTTGTTTTCGAGCGCAGACTGGGCGCTCGCGGCAAGAGGCGTGTCCTGGCCCAGTAACGAGGGCATTCCGATCCAAGTGGAAAGACTTATGAAAGCCGCCAGAACGAAGGGCAAAAATCTCGCTGACCGGCAGCTATACTTGACGGACATTGGAATATCATAGACGTCGTGGTAGTAATTGCAAGCTTAAGCGAAGGCCGCTTTAGCTTCCTGAAGTAATGCCATCAACAAGGGCCCAAGAGGTGAGTCGCATTTCGCATAGGCAATCGAGAAGGGCTTTTCTGCTTGGCATGGCAGGGTCCGCGGGCGCCGCCTGGGCTCAAGGCATTATCCCCCACCGAGCGCCCACGCAGGGCCGCGGTAAGCCCTCGGGGATTCCATTTGCCGCGTCGTTCGTCGATATAGGGGCCACTGCGGGCTTCAACGAACCGGTGATTTACGGGCCCGTGGATCATAAAACCTACGTTCTGGAAACTCTTGGTTGTGGCTGCGCCTTCCTCGACTACGACAATGACGGCTGGCTCGATGTTTTGATGCTGTCAGGTACGCGGCTGGATGCCGGGCCTTCGATGGCGAGTAATCGACTATACAAAAACAATCGCGACGGCACCTTTACCGATGTCACGGCAAAAGCTGGACTGACTAAAACAGGATGGGCGTGCGGCGTTTGCGTAGGCGACTATAACAATGATGGGTTTGAAGACTTATTTATAACCTATTGGGGCCAGAACGTCCTCTACCGGAATAATGGGGATGGCACTTTCACGGACGTCACGCGGGAGGCTCGATTAACGAATGCAGCGGGCCGGTGGGGAACTGGCTGCGCATTCGTGGACTACAACCGGGATGGGTTTCTTGACCTGTTTGTGTCCAATTACATGCAGTTCGATTTGGCTAAGGCTCCCAAGCCAGGTGAGAAATCGACGTGCATCTACAAAGGCATGCCTGTGCATTGCGGTCCTCGAGGATTTCCTTTTGGACGGCATAGCCTGTACCGGAACAATGGCGATGGAACCTTCACTGATGTAAGTGAACCCTCAGGGATTGCCGCGGCGAAGGGATCGTATGGACTTACTGTAATCGCCTCCGACTTTGACGATGATGGTTGGCCTGATATTTACGTTGCCTGCGACTCAACGCCCAGCCTGCTGTTCATGAACAATCATGATGGTACTTTTCGCGAAGAAGGAGGCATCCGAGGAGTCGCCTATAGCGAGGACGGCGGGGAGCAGGCAGGGATGGGGGTGGCGGTCGCGGACTATGATCTCGATGGTCGTCTGGATTTGCTAAAGACCAACTTCGCTGACGATCTTCCCAACCTATACAGAAATGTCGGTAAGGGAATGTTCCAGGATACTGTCCGTGACGCCGGGTTATCGGTTGACAACCGTTTTGTCTCATGGGGCGGCGGAATCTGTGACCTTGACAATGACGGTTGGCCCGACATCTTCATCGTGACGGGTCACGTGTATCCCGAACTCGAGCGACGGTTTCCTGCAAGTCCGTTAGCTAGTCCTCCTTTGCTCTTTCGGAGTTTGGGGCACGGTCGTTTTGAGGAGTTGCTCGACCAGGCCGGCCCGGCACTCGCGGTTCCTCATGTAAGCCGAGGCTGTGCATTCGGTGACTTCGACAACGATGGAGATCTGGACATATTAATTGTCAATCTGAATGAGCCTCCATCTTTGCTGCGAAACGATCTGTCCGGCGGCAACCATTGGCTGAAGGTAAAACTCATTGGAAGTACTTCCAATCGAAGCGCTATCGGAGCGCGTGTCGTTGTGAGGGCAGGGAATAGCACACATACCCAGGAATTGCACAGCCAATCCAGTTTTCTCTCCGCAAACGATCCCCGGCTACACTTTGGTCTGGGAAAGGAATTGAAAGCTGCCATCGATGTGCGCTGGCCGAGCGGGAAATGGGAATCAACACCTCCGGTAGATGTAGACCAATTGATTTCTATCAAAGAGGGCGCAGGGATTATTTCCGCCCGCAAGCTTCGGCAGGGCTAGAACCAGGTTCCCTTACCGCTGCTCGGCAACTGGAGTTAGATTTTTTGAAGCATACGGCTCCCGGCTAATCAGTTGACTGGTCATACCCCCATCTGCGAAGACGTTTGCTCCGGTCATACACTGACTTCGATCGCTAAGAAGGAAGGCGGCGAGTTCACCTATCTCTGTGGGTTGAATCACACGTTCGATCGGAATATTTGCATTCCAATACTCGGTACAGAGCGCTGGATCTGGTGCTGCGGCCTGAATGTCTTGCCAGATCTGTGTATCGAGCAAGCCAGGCGAAATGCAGTTGACCCGGATGCCGTGTCTCGCTAACTCCACAGCGATACTCTTACTCAGCCCGACCACTCCCCACTTGGCGGCATCGTAGGGGCCAGAGCCGGGCAAAACGGAGTGGCTGTGAACGCTGGAAATATTCACGATGCTCCCACCGCTGGATTGATTCAGCATTTGGCGGCAAACGATTTGGGAGAGGAGAAAGACTGCACGCAGGTCGACGGACAGGACCTGCTCCCATTCTTCAATGCTGGTGTCGAGAAAGGGCTTCACAAAGTTCATGCCCGCGTTGTTCACGAGTCCATCGATCTTGCCGAAACGTTGCAGAACATGCTCCACCAATTTCGAGAGGTCTTCCGGTTTACGGACATCGCAACGAAAGGACGATGCCCGGCTACCAAGACTTTTCGCGACCTTTTCGGCGCCTTCGCTTCGAATATCAGAAATTACGACATTGGCGCCTTCACGATGGCACACCCTGGCGATCCCTTCGCCCAGGCCCCCGGCAGCGCCGGTGATAAGGATCGTCTTATTCGCCAGCATGGTTGGTGTCGCCTGCCATCAGTTCGGCCAATATATTTTCCAGTATGGTGTCCGCGGCGGGGTCTTCGTTCAAGTGTTCTCCGATCCGGAGCGAGGTCAAAACGAGTTTACCCGAACCGGCTGTCATCGAACAAAGATCCGAGGGATAAGGAATGTCTACAGCCAGATTGCTCTCGCGCACAGCATGCCCAACGACCAGGTCGGCCGGTTGACCGTCCATCAGCCATGTATACCCGGGGGCAATTCGCTGATAAACAGCCTGCGCTTCGAAGGCTTTCCCCTGGGGCAAGCCGGCAAGATATGTATGTTCCAAGGCAAGGGCTGTGCGGCCATAACCCCAGGCGCCGGGCGCACCCCACCAGTCGATCTTCCTTAGCTCCGGCTTCCATTTACCACTTACCGGCTCGAGCAGACTGCTGTAGTTTGCATCCGGGGCAGGGACGCTGGGCATGTCGCCGCTCAGCAACACTTCCGGACGGAAGATGATTGCACGGGCCCCGGAGCGTATAGCAGCCTGGAGGGCAGGCAACTGTGTCCGATCGGCTTTCATGATCAGCATAACGTCCCCAGGACGCACAGAGGAGGCGTCTCCAGTATCGCCGGTGACAGAACGTTCTGCGAGCCACTTTTTGAGGATCTCATCCTGATCCCAAATCCAGACCTTGTGGTCAGATTTAAGAGCTTTTGGCTTGCGCGGAAAGAGGATGACGTCGCGTTCGGCTCGTAGTTGGTGACCGCCGCCGTCGAGGGTCACGACAAGTTTGAACTCTCCGTGGCCGACCTGGGGTGTAAGAGAGTCGGTGATCAGGTGTTCAATCGGTTCGCTACCGGTCACGTGGTCGTATTGCTTTTCAAAGACCGCGCGCTTTTTGCTATCGAGCAGCTGCAGCTTAACCTGGTAATTTCCTGGAGCAAGGCGCTGCCTTTCATTGACCAAGGTAGCGTCAAAGCCGAGCTGATCCCCAACATAAAGTGAGGTAGGGCGAACCCAGAGGTTGATCTGAAGCGGGCGGTTGAGCTCTGTGATGGTATCGAATACAACCGGCTTTGGCACACGCCAAATGTCGACCACCCCAGACACCTCATAACTGCTATCTTCAAATGCGGTCAGCCCATGACCGACAGAGTGAAGATTTCCCCAGTACAACGTCATTTGCTCGTGATAACGCCAGGCCACGTGGTCTCTGCTTGCCGCCTGAAGGCTTTCGAAGGTAGGAAATCCCTGGTCTTTTATATGGGATTCTTCATAACGATGCTGATTAAAATCGCGCATCTTACGATAGAGCGCATAATCTTCCGCATCTTCTCGCAAGCCCGAATTCTTGTAGGAATCGATCAGCCGGGTCCATTCGGGCGATGAATTCACCCCCCATTCGGTGATCCCCAAATACAGGGCATCCGGACTGCTCGCCACGCCCCACTTGCGTTGACGAACTTTCTCCCAGGAATCCTGGTTATTTTCGAGCCCCGTAAACTGGTAGTAGTGGTCCTGCACCAGGGGGAGGGAAGGCTTATCCTTGCCGGGTTCCCAGATGTTATCCACATCATGCCATATGGGATCATTTGCGATCGTGGGACGAGTGGGGTCCAGACCATGGACTTGCCCCAGAACGGTCTGAAGAACATAGGGGCCCAGGGTGAAGTCGTCCGCAGGATAAATTCGCTTTGGATCCATCTGTGGAGCGTTTTCATTCAGCACATTCCACCACAGGATGCTGGGATGGTTTCGATACGCAAGTACGGCTCTTTGCGTTATGTTCCCGAGCCGCTCGTCTTGTTCCTTGCCATTCTTGAGATACCAAGAGCCGAGACTCTCGTGCTGCAGGAGGATGCCGAGTTCGTCCGCGGCTTCCACCGTCGCAGGCAAGGGTGTCTTGCTAAAGCAGCGCAACATGTTTGCGTTGGTCTTGCGAGTGAGTTCGATATCGCGCCGTGCGAGATCCTTGTAGGGCACTCCCAGCGTAGCGGGCCACATCTGGTTATAAAGGTAAGATCGCTGAAGAATTGGCTTGCGATTGATGGCGATTCTGCCATTGATAATAGACGTCTCCCGCATCCCGAACTTGCCGCGCCATATTGTTCCATTTCCTTTTGGGGCCAATTCCAGCTCATAGAGGAACGGCTCCCAGACGTCCCACAAATGGGGTTGCGTGATCTTCAGCGAGAATGAAGCGGCGGACGAAGCATCGGGATGGATAGGAATTGTCTTGCGGGTTGACGGGGCAGACGCGCTTTTGGGCTGGACCGTGGCTGCCCACTCGGCGCCTTCACTTCCCACCAGGATCAGTTCGACGTCGATGCTCTCATCTTCAATATTCGGCTTGATAAATGCGTCCGCGATCCAGGGCCGGTGAAACCCCTGGACGGAGACGGGCAAGAGCAAGCCCCCGTAGTTGTAGTGACGAAAGCCGGGCTCCCAGGGGTTATCATGCTGCCTTCCACCAGGAACGTTTCCCAATAGAAAGCCATCTATTTCTTTTGCATAACACGCATCGATGACTCTTACTACGAGCTTGTTCTCTCCTGCTTTTATCTGCTTCCCGGCATCGAATGCAAAGGGCAGAAGTGCGCTTTGGTTCCCCCCGAGGTACTGCCCATTCAACCACGCCTCGGCATAATAGTCCGCCCCGCCGAAGTGTATTCGCAGGTCATCAAAGCTTTTGGGATTCGCTACATTGAAAGAGCGCCAGTACCAAACGACGCCATCATAGCCGGGAAAGGCGAGCTCCAGCGGGTTGGGCAGTTGTTGGTCGACTGAACCGGGACGGGGTCCACTGTCATACCACCCGGCGTTCTTGCCGACGTTGTCGGGGTCCCTTATGATTTTCCAGGTTCCGGAAAGATCGAGCGACCATGCGGGAGTTGCATTGAGAGTTTTGTCCAGGGGCAGGGTAGCGGAGCTGCCGGCTTGATCGCTTACGCCATACAAATTAGCCAGCAACTCCGCTGAGAGGAACGAACCAAGTTTCTGCCCTCTCAACTCAAGTGGAATAAGTGCGCTTCCCGCCCCGATTGCGGCTAGTAGGTCCCTTCTCGTTATGGTCATTCTTCGCTTTCCAATCTTTCCCTGGACTACGGTTACAGTCTTCAGAGCATTTACTAAAGACCTCACGGTCTAAGCGAACTGAGTCATTCCTGGGCTTTCGTCACCAGATCAACTTGCCGGCAATCTGAACGATTCGCCCCGGAGCGGCTGAACTCACAACGCCGAAGGTGGGATCGGGAAGATAGGGATCGGGTGAATTAAACTGCACGCGATTGAAGGCGTTGAACGCCTCAAGCCGCAGCTCTAGAGAAAGCCGCTCAGCCAACTGGGTGCTTTTGAATAATGACATATCCCAATTGTTGACCCCTTGCATGCGCAGGAAATTTCGTGGCGAATCGCCGTAGACTCCCAGCGGGGGATTGGTAAAGGCCGCAGTATTGAACCACTCGCTCACGGTTCGATGAAATCCCTGCGGATAAGGATTGCCGACCACGTTGGCACGTTGTCCGTTGGCTTCATTGTAATCGTCGATATCTAAAGCTGAGACGGTGAAGGGAAAACCCGACTGGAAGGTTGTGATTGCATTCAATTGCCAGCCGGAAAGCGCTCGGCTGGTAATCGGTCCCGCGCCGCCAAGGAACCGTTGACCCCGGCCAAACGGAAGGGCGTAGATGAAGCTGGAAATGAAACGTTGTGGCACATCATACGACGAGACAGAATAATCAAGGTTTGGATCATGCGAATTCATTGGGCCGGCCCAGCCCGCGGCATCCCCACCGATAGAAGCTGCGGCGGATTTGTCATCCATACTTTTTGCCCAGGTGTAGGCAGCCAAAAGATGGAGATTCCCAATGTTGGATTCCAACTTCACGTTGAATGCATTGTAGTTTGAGTACGCCGACCAATAGGTCTCTACGATGGTTCCGAAATTGGGATACGGTAACCGCGCAGTTGGCGGAGAAGGATTCGCCGGATCATAGGTAAATGGTTGGTTAGACTCGATTCTGGAATCGAGGTGTGTTCCCTTCGAACCTACGTATTCCACCTCGAGCTTTGTGCCTCTAGCCAACTCGCGCTCAACGGATAAAGACCAATCCTGGACATAAGGGTCGTATCGTTTTCTGGCCTGTGGCTCATAAAAGCTTAGATCGGCTACCTGGACGGGTCCCGGGGTGGCCAGGTCCGGGAACAGGTTGTCGGTGCTCAGGAGGTTCTGGCCAGGTATAGCGGTGTAGGTGCTACGAATGGTATAGGGATAGATATTTCCAGAACCGATATCCTCAAAGGCTTCTGCCGTATCGTAGAAAAGACCGTAGCCGCTGCGGACTACCCACTTATCGAAGGGGCGGTAAGCGAACCCAAAGCGTGGGGCGAGAACGTCCTTCTGAGACGAACCTGCCGTGCGTGAACCGCAGTAAGCATAGAGGTCACCGCCGAGTCCGCTGGTGATGATGCTTTTATCCGCGACGCAAAGCCCTCCTCCCGGGATATTTGGATCCATCCAGGACCAGTGATTCTTCGCTTCAAACGGAACCGATGACCAATCGTAACGTAGGCCGAGGTTGAGGGTCAGCTTTGGCGTAATCTTCCAGTCGTCCTGAAAGAACGGCGCGATGGAATTGTAGTGAATGTTGACTGGGGATCCTGGGTTGGACGCACTGGAATAGGCGGTCGGCTGAGTGGCCCAGACAGTTTGAGGGTTGCCAAGCAAGTAATCGGCGATGGGATTTCCAGAGAAGTCACCATTGAACGTCCACTGGCCGGCGAATCCGGTCGTAGTGTTGTTGGCCAATACCCACCAGCGGATTTCCGCTCCGAAGACAAAGGTGTGGGCTCCGTGACTAATCGTTGTCGAATTGCTGACATCGTTGGTCGTTTGATCGTTTAGCCAAGGCGTATTAACCGCTCCTCCGGGAGTGCCGTAACCGGTTATAGCTATGTTCGGCAGTGTCGGATGAGGGGTAGATGAGTAGACGCCAGTCAGTTTCAAGGAATCGATTACCGATTGAGGGACAGCGATGCCAAGTTGATCAGCTGCCGTGTTCAAGTGAGCAAAGCGTACCTGGTCAACAATCGAGGCGCTGAAGATGCGGAGATAGGTAAGCTGATAATTCCAGGTATCAATCGGATGGTTATATCCGGCGGTCACTGGCACCGCGCCTGTGATGTAGGAGTTATTGGCTCTCGAATAGCGGCCAAAGATTGAATTCTTCGAGCCAAAGTTCTGATCGATACGATAGTTCTGTTGGTCAGTGACGGTTGGACTATCAACCGACGCCACGTAATTACCCTGTGGGGTATTTGTATTGGGAGTTGGGTAGTAGGTGTTGATTACATTTGCGAAGTTCACAATTCGGGATTGGGGAATCTGATTACCCGGAAAGGGGTTCCCAGTCAAAGGATCGATGACCGGTGTAGTGAAGGTGCCTGCCAGCTCGGCCGGCGTAGGGAGCAACGTAAAATCCGTCGCATACGCGGTGGAGCGAAGACCTTCGTAGTTCGCGAAGAAGAAGGTTTTGTTCTTCCCGTTATAGATCTTGGGAATAATGACTGGCCCCCCGAGGGAGTAGCCAAATTGATTCTGGCGCAGAACTGGAACCGTAGAGTCAAAATAGGAGCGAGCGTCAAAGAAATTGTTGCGAAGAAAGTCGTACGCCGTTCCATGAAGCGCGTTGGTACCGGACTTGTAGCTTATGTTGATTTGATTTGCGCTGGAGCCATATTCGGCGGAATAGTCATCGGTTTGCGCTTTGAATTCCAAAATCGCGTCGATGGAGGGTTGGTAGGCCGGCGTTTGATACATTACGTCGTTAATAGACACGCCATCGACGAGATATTGGTTTCCGGATGCCCTTCCCCCACCGAGGCTGAGCGAGTCGCCCGAGCCGGGCCGGGTAGATTGCTCTCCACTCACCGATCCAGTCATTTGGACGGCTCCGGGCTGAAGCAACATCAGCGAGGTGAATTGCCGCCCATTCAATGGCAGATCGCTGACCTGCTTTTCCGAAATTACCTGACCGATGCTGGCCGTTTCCGTGTCAAGTTGTACGGACGTACCCGAGACCACGATCTGTTGCGTCGTGGCTCCCGGTTTGAGTACCGCGTCAACGCGAGCAGACTGGTCTACGAGTAAATTGATGTGTTGTACTTGCGTCGCTGAGAACCCTGACGCCTGCACTTTCAGGCTGTAACGTCCAGGCTTCAGATAAGGAATGGAAAAGGCGCCATCTGAGGTCGTGGTTGTGCTTTGCGAGACATTGGTGTCTTCGTTTGTGATATCGACGGTTGCTCCTACGACTACGGCCCCCGCGGGATCGGTTACGCGTCCAAGAATGGTTCCTACTGCCCCTTGGCCCCACATCTGGGTGGCTGCAGTGACAAAGGCAATCAGTAAAGCAAGTCGCTTCATTATGGACCTCCTAAGCGCTTAATCCTCTAAGCGATGAAAAACTACCTGACGACTTGTTCTCTTGTCAACATCCAATTTCGAACTTTTCGGGGCAAGAGCTCCCGGTCGTGCAAACGGGCCAGACTGGCGTAAATATTGGACCCCACGGCTAGTGCTGTTAGGACTGGGGATGCGGAGGAACACGGGGGATAGCGAAGGATGATAGGGGGTTTTGGAAGGAAAACAGGTGGTGTCAGGTCGTCAATCATTCTCCTATTTCGCTTAAGCGCTTGCATGTGTTATGGTGATCCGGCTGACAACGGGGAGCTCGAAATGAAGGCGTTGCACTACCCAGCCTGGGGAAAGCTTGAGGTTAAAGATGTACCAATGCCGTCGCCGGTGGACGGAGAGGTGCTGGTCCGTGTAGCTAACTGCGGTGTATGTGGTTCGGAACTGGAAACCTTCAGAGAGGCGAGCATACGGCGGAAGCCGCCATTGATCATGGGCCACGAATTCTGTGGTGAGGTTACAGAAGTTGGCGGGGCGGGGGCCAACGGGTTAAAAGGTCAGCGGGTGATAGCCCACGCCCTGGTTCATTGCGGGAAATGTTCAGCCTGCCTGAGAGGCGACACCAACCTCTGCGAACGCCGCCAGGTTTTCGGAATGCATCGGCCAGGCGCATTCGCGGAGTATGTGGCGGTTCCGGAAAGGGTTCTCATTCCATGGCCGGATGGCCTTCCGGCCGCTGCAGCGGTGTTTGCTGAGCCGCTCGCAAATGGTATCAATGCGATGCGGCAGGGGCCCACTGCCAGAAAATCGAGAGTCTTGGTAATTGGTGCCGGCCCCATCGGACTTATGTGTCTTTTCGCTGCTAAGCGCGTGCATCGATCGAACGTTGTGATCTCCGACCGGATTCCGGAGCGACTGGATGCCGCCCGGATACTAGGGGCGGACCTGACGGTGAATGCTTTGCACCAGAATCTGGAAACCGAGACGCGGAGATATTGGTCAGGCGAACGTGCTGAATTTGTAATCGATGCGGTCGGCAGCGCTGAGACGAAACTACTTTCCCTGGATCTGGTTGAACCCGGAGGGATGGTGGTGTGGGTCGGACTGCACGAGGACAACATCAACCTGAATAGCTATGCTCTGACTCTCGGACAGAAGTGCGTATCGGGTTCCTACTCTGGTTCAATCGATGACTTGCGCCAAGCGGCCCAGCTCTTAGCTGCAGGAGATTTTGCGACAAGTTGGGCCACGCAATACTCGTTGGACGAAGGAGAAACCGGATTTCGAGATATGTTGCGGGGGAAGGGAAATAAGATCAAGGCGATCCTGCAATTTCAGGATGGCGTTTGAGCGCAGGCAGGGAAAAGGGGCGTGACAGAATCGATCGAGCGACGCGTTCCGCCGGCTAACATTCGCAGCACAGTGAAAGGTAGATGAGCAATGAACCGAAGAGAGATGCTGAGTGGACTAGGTGGGCTTGCTGCGGCGGGGCTTTACAAAACAGCATCCTCTGCGGAAGTGTCTGACGGCGAAAATCCGACAAAATGGCCGTTCCGCGGACCTGTTGTCTTGAACCAGTGGACAAACATCCTGGCCGACGGATTCACTGCCGCGGTGCCTGGATACGTATTTGAGGGAGGGCTCCTGCAGAGCGGCGTTCCGCTAGGCGGGCTCGGAACCGGTTATCTCACCCTTGAGGGCAATGGAAAGCTGGGGTTCAGTTCCATTTTCAATGATCTCGTGCCTCCTCAGAAACTCTTTGCCGACTGGTTAGTCGTGGAGGCGGGAACCAGGAATATTCCCTTGTCGGCGGCACATATCGATTATTGGGGTCATTACCCGGTGGCCGATTTGTCTGCACGCCTGGGAGAAGTGCCGCTCGAAATTGGCATGAGAGCGTTTACGCCATTTATTGTCGGTGATGCGGCGGCCTCAAATACGCCGGTCGCGTTGTTTGATCTGGAACTCCGAAATCTTTCTGACAAGTCCTTAGAGCTAAATCTCCATTTGAAACTTCCGCCTCCCCCTAAGGGAGCTGAGCTAGCAGTCCGCGGAGAAGGCGTGGTGGAGGAGGCGACGGCGGATGGACTCTACTGCCTGCCCGCCACGGTTCCCGCGAACGGGTCCAAGCGAGTTCAGTTTGCCGTGGGCTGGTATGCCCCGACGTGGCGAGATAGCGGGAGAGAGCCGCACGTAAACCGGTATTCGCAACGCTTCCGGAGTGCAGCGGAAGTTGCCGAGTTCGGTATGCACAACCGGGAGCTTCTACTTCGACGCGTGCTCGCCTGGCAGAGCGAGATCTACCAAACGGACATGCCCGATTGGTTGAAGGATGCCCTGGTGCAGGGGTTTTATAGCCTGGCCAAGAACTCTGTCTGGATTGCGCGTACACGAAAAGACGATTGGTGGGGAGAAGACGGCTGGTTTACGCACAGTGAAAGCCATACCGGCTGCCCTATTGTTGAAACCATGGTGTGCCGAATGCATGGCCACTTCGCTCTGCTGTTCTTTTTTCCTGAACTTGAAGCGACAACGTTGAATGGGTTTCGCCATTTCCAGATCAGTAGCGGAGAGATTCCGTTTGCCTTTGGTCTGCTCACCAGTATGCGCGACCCGCGATACTCGTGCCAGCACCCGCTCAATTCAGGCCAATATGCGCAAATGGTTTACCAGCTGTACTTGCGGACAGGCGATCGAAGCGTGTTATCGAAATTCTACGACTCCAGCAAGCAAGCGATACGTTATCAATACCTGCTCGACGATGATGATTGCGGATTGGTCCACGATCAATCTCATGCGCTGCCGGGTGAGCCGTGGCCGGCAAACCAGTTCTACGATATATGGCCATGGCAAGGCACATCCAGTTACGTTGCCGGCACCTGGCTTGCGACGCTCAGTGCGGGCGTAGCTCTGGCTACGGCTGACGGAGATAGCAGCTTCGCAACGGAATGCACGAACCGGCTCCGCAAAGCGCAAGATACTTTTGAACAAAACCTTTGGAATGGTTCGTACTATCGGCTGTGGAACGACAAGCAAGCGGGCAAGGTGAGCGAAGTCTGCCTGGCTAACCAGTTAATGGCTGTATGGTGTACCCGGGTTATGGGTTTGCGGGATCCGCTACCAGCCGCCCACATTAACACAGCACTTGATACGATCGAGCGGCTGAACATGAAAGCCACATCGTATGGGCTAACCAACGGCGTCACCGCGGACGGAAAGCCCTTCGATACGAAGTTGGATCGTTCTAATGACTTCGGCAAGAATATCTTTGTCGGGGAGAATCTGTGCGCGGCCATGACCTTCCTCTACTTCGGCCGGCGTGATGCCGGGCTCGAAGTCGCGCGCCGGCTTTACGATGCTGTCGCAATCAAGAACCGATCCCCCTGGAACCAACGCTGTCTGATCAATGGAGAAACAGGTTTACCGCAATGGGGCGACGACTATTACTCAAATCTGGTGATCTGGGCAGTGCCCATGGCGCTTGCGGGTGCTTCTGTAGGGCAGTTTGCGCAAGCAGATTTGGTTAAGAAGATGATCGGCGCTGCAGCGAAAGAGCGGTCGTAGACAGTACTCTCTCTCTATTTTTGAGGGTGGCTGACCTTGCGGTCGTTGGTGTACGAAAGGATCAAGATTAGGGCCGCACTTCCCTTGGATGGGCATGTTTTTACGTCCTGACAAACCGTCGCCCGAGGAGTTCTATTTTGCTTTACGTGCCGAAGGTGGTCATCACCGATTACGGATTCCCATCAGTTGCCATCGAGCGCCAGATCATAGAAGGCTGCCGGCGGGGAACTGGCGGCATTTCACTGCAAGAGCGAGAGCGATGTGATCGCGGCGGCAAAGGACGCGGATGCGCTGATAGTGCAGTGGGCCCCGATCACGCGAGAAGTGGTACAAGGTCTGGGGAAATGCAAAGTCATTGTTCGCTACGGAATTGGGATCGACAACATCGACCTTGAGGCCGCGCGCACCCGCGGGATTGCCGTGTGCAACGTGCCCAACTACTGTATCGACGAAGTCGCGGATCATACGCTTGCCCTTGCTCTTTCTCTCGCACGCCAGCTTCCCGCGATTGACCGCCAGGTAAGGCAAGGGGTTTGGAAGATTGTGCCGCCTCGTCCGATGCCTGCCTCGCGGCAGATGACTTTTGTCACCATCGGATGCGGACGGATCGCACGGGCGGTCCTGGGGCGCGCTAAGGAATGCAAGTTCACTTTGGCGACGTATGATCCGTATCTTCCACCAGGGTCCGAACTTTCGGACGGCATCCGAAGACTGGATCTGGAGGAGGCTCTTGGAACGGCCGATATCCTTTCCCTTCATGTTCCCCTTTCCGCCGATACGCACCATTTTATAAACATGGCAAGCCTGTCTAAAATGAAGCCCACTTCGATTCTTGTAAACACAGCGCGCGGAGGCCTGGTGGACACGGTTGCGCTGGCTGCCGCTTTGGAAAATGGTCAGATTGCCGGTGCGGGCATCGATGTCTTTGAACACGAACCGCTGGGGGCCGATCACCCCTTGAAGCAATGTGCAAATGCTTTGCTGACCTCTCATGTGTCCTGGTACAGCGAGCTGAGCGTGCCGGAACTCCAGCGCATGGCTGCGGAAGAGGCGGTGCGAGCGATTCGCGGCGGACAACTGGAAAATCGTGTGGCCTGACAAAGAGGATTATGCACACGACAGGGTTGCTGCTTATCGTGCTTGGCGGAATGATGGAAGGTCTCTTTGCGCTTCCCATGAAATTCACGCCCAAGTGGTCCTGGGAAAACATCTGGGGGGCTGGTTCCCTGGTCGCTCTCGTCCTGGTTCCGTGGCCCTTGGCGCTGGTGACGGTACCGCACCTCGGAGATCTCTACTCCGCAGTCCCTTTCCATACGATAGTGCTGGCGGTCGTCTTCGGCGCCGGCTGGGGATTCGGAGGTTTATTTTTCGGTTTAGGCGTTTCCTCAGTCGGTCTCGCGCTCGGTACATCTCTGATCATGGGACTGATTGCGATTGGTGGTTCGGTCGTTCCTTTGATTTTGTTGCACAGGGATCAACTGTCCAGCAGCTCGGGCAAAATCTTGATCATCGGGATTGTAACGATGGTCATTGGACTAGTCGTCTGCGCTCGCGCCGGCAGTTTGAAGAGCGGGAATAGGAGGGCGGAGAAAGCAAGGTCGTCATTGTCCGGCTATGGGATCGGGCTCATTTACTGTATCGCTGCCGGCTTTCTATCTGCGTTCGTAAATTTCGCGTTGATATTTGGCGCACCCATCGCGAAACCGGCCATCGATCGCGGTCTCGATCCAGGAACCGCGAATAATGCTGTCTGGGCATTAGTCTTCACATCGGGGTTTCTCGTGAATACGGTGTATTGCGTGTTCAAGAGCTTCCGCGAGCGAACCTTGGGAAAGTTTTTTGCGCCGCTGACTCGACGGTATTGGGGATGGGCTCTCATTATGGGTACCTTGTGGGCGGGCGGTATTGTGGTCTATGGGCGTGGGGCCTCGCTCGAGGGCACACTCGGACCAGTCTTCGGCTTCCCAATTATGTTAATTGTGTCTATATTGACGGGCAATGCAGCAGGTGCAGTTTCTGGAGAGTGGCGAAATTCGCCGGCAGCCGCAAAATCCACCATGGCGCTCGGCGTGGGTGTGATGGTTCTGGCAATTGCGATTCTCGGTTATGCGGACTACTCGATTCCGTGACGTCGCGATCTGCTGCACACATCGGCGATACCAAGTCTACCGTTTTCAAATTCTGCTCGCGATCTCAATCGTTGAAGGACAGGGAACATGAAGATCGTTGATCCGCACATGCACCTTTACAATCTGACAACGCTGCGCTATCCGTGGCTGACAAGTCCGCGGGCAGATTGGTTTATAGGCCCTTATCACTCACTCGCCAAGACTCACGAATTGTCTGATTTTCTGCGTGAGGCGGGTGAAATTGAAGTGCTCAAGATCGTTCACATTGAAAACGGTGCTGAACCCGGCGACCGCATTCCCGAGTCCGCCTGGGCCCAGTCGACGGCCGACGACCCCGAATCAGGCGGCCGGCCAAACGGCATTGTCGCTGCCGCCGATCTGAGCAAACCCGATGTCGAGTCGATACTGGAAGGACACAGGACATTTCCGAATGTACGCGGCATTCGGCAGATCCTAAATGTGCACCAAGAGCCGTTTTATGATTTTGCCGGCCATCACTTCATGCACGATTCTGCCTGGCAGGCAGGCTTCACGCTGTTACACAAGTTCGATCTATCCTTCGACCTGCAGATTTACCCGTCGCAGATGCCCGACGCAGCGGCGCTTGCCAGGAAGAATCAGGGCACAACGATTATTCTGAACCACACAGGAATGTTCGTCGATCGGGATACGTTAGCTGGTTGGCAGGCGTGGCGTGACGGCATGCGAGCGCTGGCAGCCAACCCGAATGTGGTGGTAAAGATCTCTGGGATGGGCATGATCGATCATGCCTGGACGATCGAGAGCATTCGCCCATATGTACTTCAGACGATCGACTGTTTTGGGATCGATCGCTGCATGTTCGCGTCAAACTTTCCTGTTGATCGTCTCTTTGGCTCGTATTCGGCACTATGGCACGCGTACCATTCTTGTGTAGCCGGTTTTAGCGAGGGGGAGAGGGAAAAGCTCTTCCGCACCAATGCAGAACGCTGGTATCGGATATGAGTTTCCCCAACGTGGCTTAGGCACTCGGCGTTCAGAGCTGGGGTTGGTTGCTTTGTACGAGGACCTGACTTTGGTCGAGCCGTGGAGGACTAAAAGAGAATTGGGCTATAAGCCCAGCTACGGCGGAATCCGGCACGAAATTTGGGTCTTCGGATAAATAGCAGCGGCGCAACGGTGTTTTCCATCGGGACGCAACAAAAACCAGGGGCTTAGGAGTCTGCGTGAGAACCACACTCTCCAAAACTGAGTCCCGTAGGGACGGCTGAAAGTGGCCGTCCTGGGATATTTTCAGCCAGAGCTGTCTAAATTAGCGCGCATATGGCGTTCTGGACGGCGCAACTTGCTGAATGCGTGGAAGAGAACGTGGGCAAGCGAAATAGGGTTGGTTGCTGCGGCAGTGGTTCCGTCCATCACCTTGGCATTCGTGGAGGGGATGGACAGCACGTAGGGAGTTGTTAGGGGGAAGGGCGCACAGCAGGTCCCTCCACTGCGCTACGCTCCGGTCGGGATGACAAAAGTTGAGGGTGATGGCGCACCTTGGCATGGTTGGAGGTGGATGGAGAGAGTCGAAAAAAGGCTAGTTGGGACAAGATTGATTTTCAGCCGTCCCTGCGGGACTGAGTTTTGTCTGTGGAGTTCTCACGCAGACTCTTAAAGCCCAGACTTTTTGATCTCAACGGCCCGACTAAAGTCGTGCGCTGACACAAAGCCTCCAGAGCCTGGCCACCGGGAAAAGTTGAAGCGGCTAATTTGAATAAGACTGATTCTCAGTCGTCCCGATGATGGCTCTTCTTATAAGCGGCAGATGAGCAGTTCGCGTTCATAGATCATCTCTGGTGGCAAATGATCATGGAGCGCAATGAAGAGCCCTTCGTGTTCGATTACCTCGGATTTCCAATTCAGGCGGTCCACGGCTTGCAGCTCATCGAACTTTTCGGGGGAAAATTGAAGGCCGTTCCACGAAATGCTTTCGTAATCGGGAATCCAGCCGATTGGCGTTTCCTTGCCTTGCGCCCTTCCTCGTACTCGATCGACGATCCACTTCAAGATGCGCACGTTCTCGCTGAAGCCCGGCCATAGGAACTTGCCCTCAGCATCTTTCCTGAACCAGTTGACGTGGAAGATCCGTGGAGTAACGCTCAACGTGCGTTGCATTTTAATCCAGTGCCGAAAATAGTCGCCCATGTGATAACCGCAAAAGGGAAGCATCGCCATTGGGTCACGGCGTATCTTTCCGATAGCGCCCGCTGCGGCAGCTGTGGTTTCCGAACCCATGGTGGCGCCGGCATAGACACCCGCGCTCCAGTTGAATGCCTGATAGATAAGAGGCATGAGCGTGGAGCGTCTGCCCCCGAATACAATGGCGCTGATGGGAACCCCGTCCGGCGACTCCCATGCGTCGTCTATCGATGGGCATTGACTGGCAGGAGCGGTGAATCTTCCGTTGGGGTGGGACGCGGGTTTTCCTGTCTGCTTTGCAATCTCGGGAGTCCACCGTTGGCCACGCCAGTCGAGGCATTCTTTGGGCGGAGTGTCGGTCATGCCCTCCCACCAGACTCCCCCGTCGGGAGTGAGCGCGACGTTGGTAAAGATCGTATTCCTGCGCAGCGTGGCCATCGCATTAGGGTTGGTCTTCGCGGATGTTCCAGGGGCCACTCCGAAAAATCCAGATTCGGGATTGATGGCCCGCAGCTGTCCGGTGGCGTCGGGCTTGATCCACGCAATATCATCCCCGACCGTCGATACCTTCCATCCCTCCAGCCCCTTGGGTGGGACCATCATGGCAAGATTTGTCTTGCCGCAGGCGGAGGGGAAGGCTGCGGCGACATAGGTCTTCTCGCCCTCCGGGCTTTCCAAGCCCAGAATGAGCATGTGCTCGGCCATCCAGCCTTCGTCGCGGGCAATGTTCGAGGCGATACGCAGAGCAAAGCATTTTTTTCCGAGAAGGGCGTTCCCGCCGTATCCAGAACCATAACTCCAGATTTCCCGGCTCTCTGGAAAATGAACAATGTACTTCTCACTGTTGCAAGGCCAAGGCACATCCGCCTGCCCCTCAGCCAACGGAGCACCAACACTGTGCATGCAAGGCACGACCCGCTGTAAGCCTTTATCGATCTCGGCGAAAACGGCCTGCCCGATGCGAGTCATAATGCGCATGCTGACCACGACGTAGGGAGAGTCAGTGAGCTGAATACCCAGCTGCGCCATGGGAGATCCAATCGGCCCCATGCTGAACGGCAGGACGTACATCGTACGCCCGCGCATGCTCCCGCGGAAGATTTGCTTCAGCTTGCGCCGCATGACGAATGGATCTTGCCAATTATTGGTCGGGCCGGCGTTGTCCTTGGAAAGAGAACAGATGAAGGTCTGTTCTTCGACGCGGGCGACATCGCCCGGATCTGTGCGGGCATAGAAACATCCCGGCCACAGATCCTGATTTAGTTTCACGAACGTTCCGGTGCGCTCGAGTTGCTGGCAAAGAGAGTCATATTCGCTCTGTGATCCATCCACCCAGTGGATCTTGTCAGGTTGGGCCAGGTCCGCCATCTTCTCCACCCAGCGAATCAAGTGCTTATTGGTTGTCAGTGGCGATTGAATTGCGGTTGCCATGGGGCTATCTCCTCCGGAGTAGGGAATGACTGGTTGGTCCTCGGTGAAGAAGCCTAGGTTCCATGTCCCGATTATACGGTTTGCGAGGGGTAGCGTAATTGCGTCGCATACTGGCGGGGAGAGTCAGTGACAAAAGTCATGCATCGACGCTCTCACTGCTTCGCCTATGGTCGTGGGGAGCAGACAAAACAGCAACGCATTCTTCGCAAATTTCAGGAACATAGGCCCTCCTGCATAAATAGTTCGTCGTTGGGAAGCGTCTCAACTGGGCAATACATCCTACGAGCCGTGTAACAGAGTAGTTGCCATGATTGCGCGGCGCCGGGAGGACGGAATCAGCTGCGCACGTATTTGTTGAACCAGTCGATCGTTCGCTGCCAGGCTAGGTCGGCTGCGGCTTTGTTGTAGCGTTCCGGCGTCGCATCGCAATTGAAGCCATGAACGGCGCCCGGGTAGATGTAGCCTTCGTGCGGAACATTTGCCGCCTTCAGGGCCTGGTCGTACGCCGGCCAGGTCGAGGCCAGACGCGTGTCCAGTTCCCCGTGGTGGACCAGAATGGCAGCCTTGATTTTCGGGACGTCCTCCGCGGCAGGAGGACCACCATAGAATGGCGCTGCCGCCCCCAGATCGCCAGCCAGGCGGACTGCCAGCATATTGGCGACGCCGCCTCCATAACAGAAACCTGTGGCACCGATCTTTCCTGTGCAGTCGGAGCGCGCTTTCAGCCACAGGGCAGCCGCCACCATGTCCTCGGCCATTTTGTTGTGGTCGATCTTGGCGAACATCTGGCCGCCTTTGTAGTCGTCGCCCGGGTAGCCGCCCAGCGAAGTGAGTCCGTCCGGTGCAAACGCCATGAAATTGGCGAGAGCCATGCGCCGCGCGATGTCCTCAATATGTGGATTAAGGCCGCGATTCTCGTGGACGACGATAATACCTGGCAATTTCGTCACCGTCTCAGACCGTGTGTCGGCGCTGATAGGCCGCACGAGATATCCTTTGATACTTCCGTTGCCCTGAGGCGAGGGCACAGTCTCGTAGGTGGCTTTGATGCGGTCATCGGTCCGGGACACCTGCTGTCCGCGAGCGTAGTCTGGCATCAACGCTTCGACGATCGTCGCTGCCGCCAGGCCGCCTATCGCAAACCGCTGCACGCCATCCATAAAGGCGCGACGCGTAATCTCACCATGAATAAAAAGGTTGTAGAGTTCTACAGCTTCGCTGGGCAGTTTGGGCTTCGTGGGTTCCATTGGCGAACTCCTTGCGGGAGAATATCACTTCTCCCAGGCAGACCGCATCACGCGTGGACTGACAGGTCCAGCAAAACTGGGCTTTGGCCCCCGGGGCATTTTCTTGGAGTTCCGGCGGAAAACATTGTGCACTGCCGAGAATTATCGCGGACAAAGATTTCGTGGGGGATGCGCCGTAGCAGGGGCTAAAGCCAATTCTCTCCTAAGCGTGTGCGGCCCGACTAAAGAGGTTGCGGAAAAAGTCGGTGAACCTAGAAAAAACCATCCCTCAGTGGCTAAAGCCGGACCTGTTTGCAAACACTTACGTACGAGCTGAAGCTCGTACCCTTCAAAAACCAGACTTTTTCCGCAAGCTGTAAAGTCGTGCCTGATACAAAGCGCCAAACCCTCGCTACCGAAACTGTAGAGGTTAATTGGGACAAGTCTTAGCTCGCATAGTTGTATAGTTCACATGTTTCTGCACGGGCTTCCATTTCAACCACTCCGATTGGCTAGTCAACCGCTGGATCAACGTTAACGCAGGGCCTTTTCCAGGTAGCGCACGGTCTTGGTTCCATTGTGAATGGTGGCCTCCCCTACGACTTCGAAGCCCATCGTTACGTGGAAGGCTTCGGACACGGGGTTTGGCGGGTCAGTATTGACCTCGCAAACAACCCGATCATGTCCAGCCTTCTTAGCCGTGGCAAAGAGGTCTTCATATAGAAGCCGGGCAATCCCCCGGCCTCGCGCAGAAGTCAAGACAATGATGCGATCAATGTAGACAAATGACCTACGAGCCGCCTTGAACCAAAGGAAGTTCGGACTTTCGTAGGAGGCGTTTTGATCGAGGGCGATTAAGAATGCAGTCGCACCTCGGTCTATGCCTCGGGCGTAAAAGGCGGTGTCGAGCAGTGCGGTAAAACTGGCGTCATCGAGTACTGACGTTTCTTTCGCATGGGCGTTATTCAGCGGCAGCATGATTGCGATGTCCAGCGAAGTGAGATTGTGGATGGTGTTGACTTGCTTATTCCGTGCCACTAGGTGCTTTCGCCTTGACCGTCTACTGCCACGTAGTCCGTCGATGTGCTGAGATCCTTCCACATCCTATCGGACTCCAGCTTTTCAAGGGCACTCTTCTCTGCTAATGCGTAACAATCGCGCCCGAGGAGCAGCCGCAGTGGTGGTTCGGGCAGAGAAACGATATGAAGAAGTGCTGCCGCCGCCTTCGCCGGATCGCCGGGTTGCTTGCCGTGATAGTCCCTCTGAAAGCGAACGGAAGCACCAACGGTTGAGTCATATTCGACGCGGCCTTCGTTCAGTTTCGTGGAGGCCCCGGCGAAGTCAGTGCGGAAGCCACCTGGTTCGACGATTGTCACCTTAACCCCGAAGGGCCGGACCTCCCTGGAGAGCGATTCCGAAAACCCCTCCACCCCAAACTTCGCCGCCGCATAGGGTGCGCGGCCTGCTGGTCCGATGCGCCCCGCGATTGACGTTACCTGGATGATATGACCGGCTTTGCGCTCACGGAAGTAAGGGAGCACTGCTTTCGTCATAATGATGACGCCGAAAAGGTTGGTCTCAATCTGGGCACGAAATTCTGCAAGGGAAGTGTCTTCTACTGGACTCACGTTCCCGAATCCAGCGTTGTTCACCAGCACATCGAGACTCCCAAAGCTCGAGAGTGCCGTCTCAAAGGCTTTCTTGGCCTGGGATTCGTTCGTGACATCCAGGGTGAAAGGACGGATGTTTCCACCATAGGCGGCTTGAAGGTCGGCGAGTTGCTCCGGCTTGCGGGCGGTCGCCACCACACGATCTCCTGCCTCCAGCACCGCCTTGGTAAATGCGCGGCCGAGACCGCGAGAACTGCCGGTAATAAGCCAAACCTTAGACACGAGATCCTTTCCAGATAATTCCTTCGCCCCGATGGACGCTACTTGATTGGATTCGTTACCGCACACAAAGATGCGGCAAGGCGCAGTGCCCATGCGTGAGCCTTTGATGTCATGTGGGGGATTCTCGGGGAAGATGCTCGATCCAGATCCATCGGCCTGAGGGACTTCAGATTGACTAAGAGGGATCGGCAGAGGACGTTCCCTCGAAAAAGAAAATTTCAGGAAGATCTGTCCAACGTTGGCCCTGTATTTCAGGTGGCACCTTCTCCAGCATAGGGAACATAACGGCCCACCAACGCTGCGTTTCCGGGCATGCCGCCATCTTCGCCATATCTGCCGCAAAGTCGCTTCCGTGATACTCGAAATAGGCGAACAGCAACTCCCCGTGTTCGAAGATGGAATAGTTGCGGATATTGCAGCCGGCGATTGTTCTTAAGACGCCGGGCCAAACGGCCCTATGGTGCTGAAGATATTCGTCTCTGCTCTCTGGTTTCAGTCGAACGACTTGACCATAACGCTTCATAAGGCACAACTCTCGGTCTCAGGATGTGATCGCGTTTGCAATGAGCAGCGTCAGCCCCTACTTCTCCTGGATAGGTGGGGCAGCCTCAATCGGCAGCATCTGCAGATGAGGGTACTCGGTTTGCGCCATTGGAGTGCCTGGCGGAATGACGCCAACGCTCGACTGTGGCGGATGAACGATAATCTTTGGATCGATCTCTGCATCGCCCAATCGCCTGCCAGCCTGTGCTTTGGGCGGCATGCCAGGTTGGGTGAGGACCCGCGGCGGAACAACGGCCGAAGATTGCCAACCCGGTGGAAGCTTGCTGAAATCCCGGGTAGGCGGAGTGACCACGAGTGGCCCCTGCCACAGACCATCAGGGGTTATCGGAGACGGCGCATTGGTTTGACAAAGTGCCGTCGTTCCAGCGCAGAACAACAGACCAAGAGTTATAAGGCGCATCGCTCCCTCCACCAAAGGAAAGTATCGATGGGTAGCATAGTAGCAAACTCTGGAGGGTCCCGCTTCGAAAACGCAAGACCTGAACCTTCTTCACCGGTCCCCCCAGATAGCGTCAATTCGTAATTGCCTTCTGATCAACCTTTTCCAGATTTATGTCTTTGATGTTTCGCGATAAGGAGACGCTAAAATCCTGAACGTCTTTGAGCTCGAATATGGTGGAGGTGATCGCTTTCGGCGTTTTGATACGGAAGAAATCAACGCCCTTCACGTTGTCCAGGCAAAAGACCGGCCGGGCATCCGGCTGGCTCCAGGAAATCTCAACGTTCGTCAATTCAATATTGTTCACATTGCGGATAAAGAACCCGCTCGCAGGAATGTCGCCAAACCTATACGGTTCGGGATACCCCTGCTCCATTTGCGGTACCACCCGTGCTGCCATTTCGCGCGTTCCTCCTCCGCGATGCTCCATATACAGATCGTTGATCTTAATGTCTTCGATCGGATTCGAGGGAATGCCCATGATGAGTCCGGCACCGCTGAACTGTGATGCTGAGTTGTAGCTGACAACATTACTGATGATGACTCGTTTCAGTGTGCCCACCGGAACTCCAGCCGGACCGCGCATGCGGCTTGCCAGGCGGAGGAACAATGGGGTGTTGGTGCAGTCACGCATCGTGACTCCGGTAAAAGTAATATCCTCCAGCAAGGCACCGTCCACGCTTTCGAGCGCAAAACCACGACAACCGTCGAAGACACAGTTCGAGATGGTGATGTTCTTAAACCCTCCGTTCGATTCCGTACCGCACTTAATGCGGCCGGTGGGGGCCACTTTGAAGTCGGCAGGCCAGCGTTTATACGTACCATCCAACATGGTCCCCAGCACATAGGCTCCGGTGACATAGCAATTCGTAATCGTCACATTCTCGGTGGCGCGCGCATAACCCAGGGCAAAGGAGCTTTTGGGGCAGATGCCATCGTCCCAGGGCGAATTAACACTGCAATTCGAGACACGGACGTTGTGGCAACAGTCGATATCCAATCCATCCCGGTCAGTGTCGATCTTGAGATTGTCGATGGTCAGGTTGTCGACCCCTGTCGCCAAGACGCCGAAGTGACCACCCTTCAAAATTGAGAAATCGCGCAGGAGGACGTTGCGGCAATTCTTGAGCGCGATCGCCTTGTTCCCCATGCCAGGAGCTTCGGCTCGCGGCTCCTCTGAGCCGCCGCGGCTTAGACCTTTGCCCCAGATCAATCCAGGCCCAACGATGGCAACGTCGTGGAGGCCTTCACCCCAGATGAGGCTATTGTGCCAATGATTGTGGCCATAATCCTGATAATCTTCCCAGGGCTTATTGGGCTCGGCGGGATCGTAGCATGCGCCGCTGGTGCTGCCGCCTGGCGCAACACTTGCGGCCAGAATCGTCGCTCCCATGTCGAGGTAGAGCACGACATTGCTCTTGAGGTGTATTGAGTAGGAAGCATAGGTGCCCGCGGGAAATCGAACCGTTCCTCCTCCCTGGGCGCTTGCCGCGTCTATAGCCTTGTTGATCGCAGGAGTATCGATCGAAGCGCCGTCACCGCGCGCACCATAGGCTTTCACATCGAATACTGCATTTGTACCCGCCCCCGGTATGATCGCAGTTTGCGCTTGAGCGCCGAGTGAAACACTCGCCAGCCCCGTAGCCCCCGCCAGGCCAGTACTTGCCAGCTTTAAAAAATCTCTTCGAAAGACGGTCATTTATTTTCCTTCCTGGTGTTATCTGTCTTCCTTCTTGGTCCGGTCGGGAAACGATTTGGCCAAGTAGGCAGTGATCTGGTTGAGTTCGTCATCGGTGGCGACAGCACCCTGGGCGGCCATTAGGCGCACCAGGTCGTGCCATTTTTGCGGAGTGAGTTGTTCTTTGGCCGCTAACCCAGGCGAGTGGCAACCAGAGCAGACTTTTTCCGTCAGGTCACGTCCCGGCCCTGGCGGCAACAGGCTGGTTTGCGCCGGGCTTTTTGGCAGGAAGACGATACCAACGCTGGAGGCCCCGCTCTCTCCGTTGGAGTTCACAGAGTTCACCGTGTACCGGTAGGTCATTCCGTTATCTGCCGTTATGTCGGCAAAGCTGGTCGATGTCAGACCGCTCGCGATGGTTTCGAATGGCCCAGCATTCTTAATCGATCTCTTCACAGCGTAGGTGCTGGCGTCTTGGGATGCTGCCCATGACACCGAGACTTGCCCATCTCCGCCGGAGACCTGCACGCTTGACGGCGGTGATGGGGGAGGGCCATCCGGCAGTAATCCATAGACGCAAAGTTGGCCGCTTCCGGTATTTTTCGTTCCGAAGCTGGCGAGATAGACCTTACCGTTTGCGATGGTGGGAGGCGCCGTCTTGGAATAGTTGTTGCAATCGTCGCGGGCTGGATTATCGAGAGAATTCCAGAGTTCATGCGTGATGTTGTCTGCATCATAGGCGTGCAGGATGCCGGGTCTCGACTCATGCCATGAGCTTCCGCTCGCGTGAATGGCTGCCCAGAGAATTCCATCTTTGTTTCCGTTTGCCGAAAGCGAGATCATTGCCCCAGGATGACCCTGAGCTATCTCCGGCCGCGTGGCGAAAGGCGCTTCCTTGAGCGTGGCGCCGTTGAAGCGATACGCTTTGAGTCGATCTGCCTGCCCCCACATATAAACCAGCGCACCATTCTTCGCGCTGTTCCAATAAACCAGGCTGGGGAGTTGCGAACTGGTTGCTTGAAAATGCTGGACTGCCTGGCTGTCGCCCAGGTGGCCCATGTGATGAGCATCGACAAGGTAAAGAATTCCTTGCTTTCCCGCATCCATGACCACATCGGTGCCCGGAATTAGAACAGCGCCGGAACAATCGAGGTCTGCATCGATGGAGTCGAGATGGGCATGATCGGTCGGCGTAAACCAGTCCAGTATTTTGAGGTTGGAGTCGAGTTTGAGGAAGCTTTCGCTAAAGTCGGAGCTGCCATTCCAGCTTCCATTGCCGGTTACAAAGTAGATGTTTCCTTCCGCGTCCACGGCAGGAGCCTGCCCAAACTGCCAAATACTCGCCGCTTGTCCTGTCGGCGAAGTATTGAACACTCCGGTCTGCTGGAGTGACTTCGCGTCATAGCTGAGCAGGAAACCATGATAAGGTTCCTTGTCGCAATGAGACGCATAACCGATGTATACCTTTCCTCGTGAGAGAAGCAGACCGGGCCGTTGGCTCTGCATGAGCGGAGCAAAGCCGGGTGCGGTGATCGTCACTGGACTCACTGCGCGATCTGCGCCGGTCGCAAGGTCCAACGCATGCAAGCGCTGCAGAAAAGCATCGCCTACCCGTGTCGCAGCCACTACGTAGAGCGTCCCCTCCTGGGCATCGATGACCGGTGTTCCGATAATACCCATGTTCCCATTCATGTCAGTGCAGCCGTAGTTGCCATCGTAGACATTCGGGGGCGTACCAAAATTGACGTGCCAGAACGGTTCAGAAGCGTAAGGATCATTGGCATCGAACGCATATACGCTATTGCTCACCGTGGTGACGTATACCAAATCATGCGTTCCACCGCGCAATTTGACGTTCGCCACAACCAGTGGTTGGCCGTAAATCTGATCGTCAACTACTCTCCGAAAGAGCATGCCAAACTGCTTCGTGTTTACATTGGATGGGTTGAGGGTGACTTCATTCAGGTTGGCCCCGGTGCGCTCGGCATTGTTATGCTGCGTGAGCACGCTCACCGGAATGCGGACGGTCGACCCGGCTCCACCGGACAGAAGAGCGCCGGGCAATAGAAATAAAGCCGGGGCACACAGCCATCGGCAAACGCGACCCGTTAACAATCTCGACATCATGTTCGCAAAATCCGCCAGCAGTGAGCTGAGAAAGCGTCGCCTGGTCGCAAGCGATGTGGTTTCAATCATGAATCTAGAGTCCCATGGCGCGGCGCTAAGCTTCTCGCGGCAACGATTCTAGCAGCGCGCTCGTTAGAGTAACCAGCTTTCCGCAGAGCGGTACAACTCGGGCCTCGCCAAGATGTGCGTGATTTCGAGTCATTACAAAACTATGACGAACGAAACGGCACAAATAGATCATCGGACTAGAATGGTGACTAGCATCCCCCTTTATGATTCAAAACGAGCGTGTTTGCGCCGACGTTAGCCCGCCGTCTCCGGTTCGAGACAGTCCAATCGTGTCCGCAAAGCCGGTGACGCTCGCACTCTCGCGCGATGCACAAACGCTGTCGGTGAATTGGCTGATACTGGGCTTTATGGTTCTTTTTCACCTTGGAGCCGTCGCTGCGCTTTTCTTCTTTAGTTGGTCCGTGCTTTTTGTCGCCGTTACTCTTCACATCATTGCGATCAATTTCGGAATCGGCATGGGTTACCATCGGCTGCTTACCCATCGAGGCTATCAAGTGCCGAAGTGGATGGAGTATCTGCTGGCGGTATGCGCCACATTGAGTCTGGAAGGCGGACCGCTGGTGTGGGTTGCCACTCATCGCGTGCATCATCGGCATACCGACCAGCCCGGAGATCCTCATTCTCCGCACGAAGGTGGATGGTGGTCCCATGCCGGATGGGTCATCCACGGGTCAGGGGCAAACGCTGAACCTGCGCTGCTTGCCAAGTATGCTCCAGATCTAATGAAGGACGATTTCTATCGTTGGCTGAATCGCTATCATTGGCTTCCACTCACGGTGCTAGGCTTTCTCCTGCTCGCAATTGGCGGCTGGCCGTTGGTTCTATGGGGGATTTTCCTCCGAGTGACGCTTGGGCTGCACGCTACCTGGTTCGTTAACTCTGCAACCCATATGTGGGGATCCAGACGCTTTGACACCCGCGATGACTCACGGAACAGTTGGTGGGTCGCTCTGGTTACGGGCGGTGAGGGCTGGCACAACAATCACCATGCACACCCAGTTTCGGCCCGCCACGGTCTGGCCTGGTATGAGTTTGACTTGAATTACTACGGCATCTGGGTCATGGGCCAGTTGGGTCTAGCGAAAAAGATTAGTGCGCTAACGATCGCACAGGCGACGGTTGACTCCTCGAGAACTGTCTAAATTAGCGAACAGACCGGAGTTGCTGTCCAGGTCGTCCGTTGATGGCATGTGGGTCCCCCATAGACTCGGTTGGATGGTTGCCGACCAGTCCTGGGACATTCTCAGCCAGAGCTGTCCAAAACTAGCGAATAAATCGGGCTTGGCGTGCAGGTGACTCACCAGCGCAGTTGCGTTGGGGAAGGGCGCACAGCAGGTCCCTCGGCTACGCTCGGGATGACAAGGGTGGCGTGGCGTTTCAAGGGGGAAGTGGCTAGTGGCTGAAAGAATCACAGGCGTAGCCGATTTGGTTTTCCTCAAGTGCTCCAAAAGGCCGATAGAAAAGAGCTAATCTGGACAAGTCTGATGCTCAGCCGTCTCTTTGGGAGTGATCTCGATCTGCCCTGATAGCTGATTTGTTTTCAGCTAGTGCTGCCCAAATCGTACGATAGAAAAAGCTAATCTGGACGAGTCTGCCCCAGCTTTTCGGCAACAAGCTCAAATCTGTGATTGAGGGCTAAAGGACTTCCAGTAGTTGAGCGGATATCTCCGCTTCCCAGGATGATTTCCATTTCAGTCTTGTTCGCAACCTGACACCCGTCAGCTAAGTTCTCCTCCGTTACGAATCGTTTATCGGGTCGCTCGCCTCGAGTGGCAGTAGCTCGCACTCCTCTCGTATTGGGGGGACGGCTGCAGCTATGGCTCGAAGGTGGTACATCGGCAATGGAAAAACAGTCGATGTAGGAGATGACGGCAACTCCAGGCCGCGAAGCTTGGCAGCCAGGAATGTTCACGGACTACGCGGAGCGAGGAGCATTCGACATGCGACGGATGTACCGGTATGAAACAGATTTGCACCATGGAGTGCAAGACCAGCTCGGCCTGACGAATGATGTCCGCAATGAGAGGACCTCGCACGATACGCTGCACCAGGGCATTCGCGCTCTTCCGGTGTTTGTAGAACAGTCCCAGGGTTCCCCTCAGGTCAGTAATGTTCGTTCTGTTGACCCGGAGCTACTCTACAGCGAAAACAAGTTGGGGTGCGCACGCGGAGTGATCTGGGCTTTCGTCTTCGAGGCAGCGCTGATCATCGCCATCGCAATTTTCTGGAAGCTCCGCTTCTCCCTGCGCTAGCGTTCGGAAGGCCGGTGCGAGATATGGCTGCAAGCGCGTGTCGGAATTGTGGAAGGGCCCAATGAGTCGACAGATTCTAAATGGTTGGAAAGAGATCTCCAACTACATCAGGCGCAGTGTCCGCACCGTCCAGCGTTGGGAAGCGCGGCTGGGTTTACCGGTCTATCGACCGGCGCTAAAAGATAGAAGCGCAGTCGTGGCATTCTCCGATGAACTCGACCGTTGGATCTCGCGTGTCTCACCGGATGCGGGTGAAGAGGATGCAGTCCTGAATGGCATCGAGGAGAAGGATGCGGGTCTCTTGCGGATGCTGGACACCATGAGCACTATGACTTTGGATACCGCGGAACTCTCCTCCCAGATGAGGCTCTTGCAGGAGCAACTCCGGCAAGCGCTCCTGATTTACCACAACAGGATCGGCTCAAAAACGCGTGCACATACTGCTCCGATGCCAAGCCGAGACATAGGTTCCGTACTGTCCTTTCGACCTCGGCAAGACGGCTTGCCTCTTGAGGGCACGGTTTTCCGCGCTGATGCTCCCGGGATGGCCGATCAACGACACGGGAACCGAGGCGGAAGAATTCCTGGCCGCGCCGCGATAGACGGACGCGAAGGATGACCAATCTAGCGACGGTTCCCGTTCAGCAGAAGGCGAAGTTCGTTGACCCGGTTATCCAACATCCGGTGGATAACGCCGCAACTTCCATTGAACGAAGATCGCCTGCTCGACGGGAATCGCGTGGTGACAAACACAGGATGCCGTCGGCGGTCATCGTGCACATTGTGCAAGCGTCCGACGTGTTATTGCTGCTGTTCAGCGGCTTGCTGGCCAAAGGCATCCTGACCCCGCACCATTGGCTGCGCTCCGATGGCCCACTGTTTCTCGCGACATGCGTAGGCAGTGTCGTGGCTACTGTTTTTTTCTCGCGTGCCGGCGCTTACCAGTTGCGCTCCCTTAGTCCGCCGCGCAAACCGCTCCAGATTCTGCCCCTGCCGCTGCTGGTTGCTGGAGGCAGCATGATCGTCTGCCTATTCCTGATGCGTGACGCCAGCCGGGTGTTTCGGGAATGGCCTTTCGTCTGGTTATTCCTTAGCGCAGTTCTGCTTACCGCGTCGCGATGTTATCTGTCACGGCTGATTCGGGGGTGGACAGAGTCGGGCAGGCTGGCGCGCAGGGTCGCAGTGATCGGCGCAGGTGAGTTTAGCCGCGAGTTTATTGAACGGCTGCGCGATGAGCCGCACGCCTATACCGTGGTGGGCCTTTATGATGACCGGCGTTCACGCATTCCGGGAGTACAGGAAGGGGTGAGAGTGCGCGGCACCGTGCGCGATCTTTTGGAGCGCAGCCGCGAAGAGCAGATCGACTTAATTGTCATTGCGCTCCCCTTGCGAGCAGCGGCTCGCATATCGAGGATTCTCGAAGAGATCGGGAGCGCGGTTGCTGATATCTGCCTGACCACTGATTTCGCGGGTTTCCGGTATAGGAGCAGTCAGATTTCCTCCGTTGGCGCCAATCCCGTGGTGTTGATCGGAGAGCGGCCGCTCAAGGACTGGCGGGCGGGAAAGAAGTTTGCTTTCGATCTCGTCATTGGCTCGTTGGTGCTCGCTATCCTTTCGCCGTTTCTTGCCCTGATCGCTTTGGCGATTCGCTTCGATAGCCCAGGGCCGATCCTGTTCCGGCAGCCGCGCCTCGGTTTTAATAATCGACTATTCACTTGTTACAAATTCCGCACCATGCACCACGGGATGACCGACCTGTTGGGCGATCGACAGGCGACGCGGGATGACCCACGAGTCACAAGGATAGGTAAATGGCTGCGCGCCCTGAGTCTTGACGAGTTGCCGCAATTACTCAATGTCATGAAAGGCAACATGTCCCTCGTCGGGCCTCGTCCACATCCGCCCAACACCAAGGCGGCCGATAAGCTGTTCACCGATGTAGTAGCGAACTATGCTTTCCGTCACCGGGTCAAGCCTGGGATCACTGGATGGGCCCAGGTAAATGGCTGGCGTGGTGAAACGAAGACCGTCGAGCAGATAGAGAACCGGGTAGCTTGCGACCTGGTTTACATTGAGAACTGGTCGGTCTGGTTTGACCTTCGGATCATGATGCTGACGGTCACGCGCGAAATCCTAAGCCGCCACGCGTTCTAGAGCTGTATCCGCGTTCGCAAAGCAGTTGCAGGAAATCGAAGGCTTTATCATGAGGGATGGTTCGAAAGATCCTCCATGTGGACATGGATGCGTTCTATGCCTCGGTCGAGCAGCGCGATGATCCGCAATTGCGTGGTAGGCCTGTCGTGGTGGCTTGGCGCGGTAATCGTTCCGTCGTTTGTGCGGCCTCGTACGAGGCAAGACGCTATGGAGTTCGTTCTGCGATGCCGGCACTTCGCGCCGAACGGTTGTGCCCGGAGGCGATCTTTGTTCCTCCTGATTTTGTGCGCTACCGGGCCGTCTCACGTGGCGTGCGGGAGATTTTTCATCGCTACACGGATCTCATTGAACCGCTTTCCTTGGACGAAGCCTACCTGGATGTAACAGAAAACAAGATTGGATTGCCCACGGCGACTCGGGTCGCAAAAGCGATTCGCCAACAGATTCGAGAGGAGCTTCATTTGACCGCGTCCGCGGGGGTGGCGCCAAATAAGTTCCTGGCCAAGATTGCCTCCGACTGGCGGAAGCCGGATGGCCTATTCGTTATTCAGCCTGATGATGTATCCGCATTCCTTCCGCCCCTGCCGGTGGAACGCATTCCCGGCGTTGGTAAGGTTACTCAAGACAGACTCAAACAGATAGGCGTGCAGACCGTGGGCGACTTACAGGCGTTAGAAGCCGAGGTGCTCGAAGCACGGTTTGGAAGGTATGGGATTCGCTTGTATGAGCTCGCCCGGGGGATCGATCATAACCTGGTGATTCCGGATAGACCAACCAAGTCGATCTCTGCCGAAGATACTTTCGAGCGGGATATCCCGCTTTCCGAGACGGGGAGTTTGATCGAACGACTGGCGCAGAAGGTCTGGTCAGCTTCGCGCCAGGAATCGCGCGTAGCGCGGACGGTTGTCCTGAAGCTCAAGACCAGCGAGTTCAACATTCTCACCCGCAGCCATACGCCTACGATCCCTCCGGCATCGTGCGAGGAATTGACAGCCATCGCTCTCTCACTGCGAGAGCGCATTTCTCTCGGAGCGGGGCAACGCTTTCGCCTGGTGGGCGTCGGTCTAAGCAATTTTCATGAACCGGAAAATCTTCAGTCACCCCTCTTTACCTAGAGAAGACTGCGTTGCATAAAGACGGTATCGAGCCAACGCCCGAACTTGAAGCCGACGTCTTTCAGCAACCCCGCATGCTCAAAGCCGAAGCGACGGTGCAAGTGGATCGACGCCTGGTTGGCGCTGTCGCCGATGACGGCAATCATCTGACGCATACCGCACGCCTGGCTCGCCGTGATGAGAGCGGGCATCAGCAACCTGCCCACACCGTTGCCTAGGCGGTCGGCCCGGACATAGATGGAATCCTCTACCGTATGGCTGTACGCAACGCGCGAACGATAGGGTCCCGCATAGGCGTACCCAACCACGTCACCATCATCGTCAGCAACCAGCCACGGTAGGCCTCTTGCGGTTAATTCGGTCCAGCGCCGTCCGATTTCGCTGCTGTCCAGAGGTTCGGTTTCGAACGTCCCGGTGCCGTGGCTTACATGATGCGCATAAATATCAGCGATTGCATCCATGTCAGATGCAGCAGCGGCTCGAATGATGACCGACATAAACGTGCCTGGGTCCCCGGCGTAGAGCCGATCAGTGGACGCCGGGATAGACCCCCGGAATCTTCAGGGAGATGCGATAGATGCTTGAGCTTGCGGCGACATAAAGCGTCTTGTGATCGGCCCCTCCCCAAGCGACATTGCCCACGCGCTCCGGAATGTCGAGTGTGCCGAGATGCTTGCCCTCGGGGGAGAAGATCCAAACTCCGCCCGGACCTGCGCTATACAAGTTGCCTTGCTGATCAACCTTCTGGCCGTCCGGCGCTCCAGCACGGGTATCGGAGGTGGCGTCAAAGAAAACTTTTCCGTCCGTGAGTGTTCCATCGGCCTTGACGGTGTAGCGCATCCACAACTTCTTCGGCTCGGAGTTGTTTACGTAGAGATACTTCTCATCCGGTGAGAAGCATATTCCGTTGGGACGAGGCAGATCTTTCACCAGCAGTTGTAACTGCGACCGGTCGGGCGCCGCGCCGGGCTTCTGAGAAGTGGCTCCGGGTATGCGGTAGACGCCGTTGATCTGCAGTTGTTTGGTTGGATCCTTGTCCAGCGTGGGAAGTCCGTAAGGCGGGTCGGTAAAGTAGAGGTCGCCATTCGATTTGTAGGCCAGGTCGTTCGGACTGTTGAGCCGCTTGCCCTGGTAGCTGTCGGCGAGAATTGTCACCTGCGCCTTGGGGTCCATCTGCTCCAGCCTCCATACATCTCGCTGCGCGTGGCCTGACACAGTGAGCCGGCCGTGGCTATCGAGCGTCATGCCGTTCGAGCCGGGCTCGGGGCCGGTAAAGGGAGCAGAGCCTTTGTAGCCGCTGGGTTGCATAAAGACGCTTACCCCAACGCCCGGCGTCCACTTACGAATGCTGTTGCTGGGGATCTCAGCGAATAGCAGGTAACCGGCTGGGATCCAGACCGGTCCTTCGGTCCATTTGAAGCCCGGCCCGGTGGCGACCTTTTCCAGAACAGGCTTGGCGGGCACGATCGAATTCAAGCCCGGGTCGAGGCGTTCTACATTGAAGGAAACTGTGGTCGGGGTCGTAGCAGCTCCTAGTAGTTCATGGTGGATCGGCGAAGATGCAATCAGCAACGAGCCGCTGGTGATCGCGATTGCGCTAATACCTAATAGAGCAGAAATTTTTCCTTGCATCACTGAGTTGTTCTCCGTGTTTCCAGGGACATGCTTAGGCCGCACCCGTAAACATAACACTCAGTGGGCGGGACTGACTTCAAGAATTTCGACGGATTGAGACCCGGAAAGACCGACCGGAACTCCGCGGGCCCAGTCGTCTTTCGCGAATGTACCCAGATCTTTGTTTGTAACGACGGAGTGAACCTTGAACGTACCGGCCGGCATAGTGGGCAGTTGAATGTTTGCCGTGGAAGCATTCGACTGGTTACGAAAGACTGCGATTACGCCGTTGCCGGTGTGCGACAGGCGGGCGAAGCCATCCCACTCTGCCGCTGAAGGCTGGCGCCAATTGCCCAGAGGAAAGAAGCTTTCGTTGATATTGGTGCTTTGCCTGAGCTGCTTAAACCATCGAATGTGGTCCTTGTACCACTGCTGATCCGCGGAACTCAATTTGCGCAAATCACCCAACAGAAGGGGAGCGGAGCCGATGGCGGTGGCAAATACTTCCTGGGCGTTTGGTATTTCCGCGTGCAGGTTCCCGATAAGCATGGCGTCGACGGGCATCGAAGCCGCCCGATGGTACAGCAGGGTCCGGGCTTGTACGGTCCCTGCTGCATCGGGCTGAGCATCTTTGACATTGCTCATCCAATCGAGATCGCCGGCCGCCAGCAGGCCGGCATCGATCACGTGCTTTTGACCCCAAAGCTCAAAGGTCAGGTCGAGAAGAACGTCGGGATGTTTTTCATAAACCTTGCGGGTGACGTGGCTGATGCCCTCATAGATCATGTTCAGTGACTCGGCCCAATCGCCGTGATAGTGACCCTTGGCCCAGCAGCCAGGGGCTTCCCCGTAGGCGTTGAAGATCGTGGTCAGATCGAGCTTCACATAGGCGAGATGGAAGCGTTCTATGGCGTCGTTTATGCGGTCTGCCGCTGCGTCTTGAAAGGGGCTCGCCAAACACATCACGACCTTGGACCCGCCCATGGTGGAGGTTAGTTTAGGCTTTCCAGCTTGATCGAGCGACGCCCAGTCGGGATGGTTGACGTAGTCCGCTGTCTTCTGTCCGATGGCGGCCAGAGGAATCCATAATCCCAGGCGCATGCCCTTCGCTTCCACCGCTTTTTGAATGCCATCGAGGCCGCCGGGAAAAGCGGTGGGATCTACTGTGTTTTCGCCATACTCCTCTTGCCACCCGTCGTCGATGGTGAAGATATCCATCCCCATCCTGCCGGCTACGTCGATCAACTCGAGGGTAGTCGCCCGGTTGATGGTCCTCTCGAAGGGTTCCCAGGTGTTGTAGATCCAGGGCGCGCCGCGGGCATCAAGCTTTCGCTCGAGAACAGCGGCCGTATAGGACGGCAGTATCCAATGCGGATCGTTAAAACCATCGTTGTTGCGAAAGGTCAGCAATGAGACAGCGGCGGTTTTGAACTCCGCTCCCGGGGCGAGCGAGCGTTCGAAGGGCATCAGATCGGTATCGTACATAACCCCAACTCGACCGGGGTTGGTCCAGGCATTGATCTCTGTCCGCTTCATGTAGCCGGGAACTTCGCTGAGAATCGCAAACCCGTCGCCGGTGCGCGCATTGGCCACAAAAAGACCCGCATCTTCTGACCGGCCGGTATAGAAGGTCTCTCTTGGGATGGTGCCATATTGTGCGTTCAACACTGTTTCATTGGGAGGGCCGACCGACGGTGCGATGGCCTCGATGTTCATATGCGACAAATGTAATGTGGCGGACCCGGTATTTTTCAGTACCAGCCATTTCCGTATTGCTGGATGCCCGTTATAAACCCGGTATGTGACGGCGACCTCAAGGGGGAAGGTCTTGCTCCGGAGATGAATGGTGAGCGACGCACCATGTTCCAGCTTGCTCTCGTCCGCTCGCAGCAGTTGAAAAGCCGAGCTAGACCCGGTCAAAGTCTCTCCGTTGCAGGCAAACGAAAATTCCGGCGCGGTCCGCTTCTCAGCGGAGATGAAATCGTAGTGCGTCGAGAGATCACCTAGCCGTGACGTAAACAGCCCGGATGCAGGATCGAAGGTGATTTTTCTCTCGATCTGCGCATTCCCGATGGTCCAGCTTTGGCAGATAGCACTCGATGTCGAAAGCAATAGCGCAAAGGCTGCTACGAATATGGTCCTCATTGCGGCGTTCTCTCCCATGTGAAAACGATCTGCTGCCGGCAAACGGGCCGCTGGATTCGCGGATCATCGGTTCGGTGTCGTCCCAACACAGTAGCCACAGTAGCGAGCGCGTGGACGTTTGTAAAACTAGATCGCGGGAATCACCTGGAGGTGTTTGCAAGAGCTGCTCGTGTGCCAGGGTGGGGAAGCGCAAGACCCGATCCACGGGCGGCGGGAATTTCATGCACATTGTTTGTCCTCGCGCGCATCCACTCAGTGTGACTGGACCCGTGGCAGCCGTTGCTAAGTCTCACGTCGTCCCGCCATGTACGCAGGTGAGCGCCGGTTCTGCCGCCGCGCCCTGTGCTCCGCCGGACCGCAAGTGGATTCTCATTGCCATCATCCTCGGCTCGTCCCTGGCATTCATGGACGGCTCGGTGGTGAACGTCGCCCTGCCTGCACTGCAGTCCGCCTTCCACGCCACGTCGGCGGCCATCCAGTGGGTGGTGCAAGCCTATGCGCTGTTTGGGGCCGCGTTGTTATTGCTCGGAGGCGCTATCGGAGACCGCTACGGGCGGCGGCGGACATTTCTATGGGGAGTGGCGCTGTTTGCCTCGGCCTCGGCGGCCTGTGCCGCCTCTCTTTCCTTGGGCCAGCTCATAGTCGCCCGCGGCATCCAGGGGGTGGGCGCCGCGATGCTGATTCCCCAGGGCCTCTCTATTCTGTCGGCATCTTTCCCAGAAGAGGAACGGGGCAAAGCCATCGGCACCTGGTCGGCCTGGACCACTGTCTTTGCCGCGATTGGGCCGGTGGTCGGGGGCTGGCTCATCCAGGTCTACTCCTGGCGATTGATTTTCCTGCTCAATCTTCCCGTAGTTCTGGTAATCGCTCTTCTCTCGCCGCGCATTCCGGAGAGCCGCGCTGGGGATGACGGCGCCCCGGCCCAGCCGTTGGATAGGCTCGGCGCCGCGCTGGCTACGCTCAGCTTTGCGGCCATCGTCTACGCTCTGTCGTTTGCCTCCCAACTCGGCTGGAAGAACCGGTGGGTGGCCTGGCCCCTGGTCGGGGGACTGGTCCTGCTGGTCTTATTCCTGCGCTCGCAGTCAAACCGGCGCAACGCCATGATGCGCCTTTCGCTCTTCCGCATACCCCGCTTCCTGGCGGCTAACCTGCTTACTTTTCTGTTATATGGGGCGCTTTTTGGTTCTCTTTATGTGATTCCTTTCTATCTGATCCAGGTGCGGCATTACCCTCCAGCGGCGGCCGGCGCTGTGTTTGTGCCGCTGATCGCACTCATGTTCCTATTCTCGGCGCGGGTGGGGGCGCTGGTGCCGAGGTTGGGCGAGCGTTTCCTGCTTTGCTGTGGCGCAGGCGTGGCCGGCGTTGGATTTGCCGCCTTCGCCTGGCTTGACAGCTTGCACGGATACTTCCTATCCGTGCTGCCGCCGGTCCTGATTCTGGGCTGTGGAATGACGCTTTGCGTCGCGCCGCTTACCAATGCCGTCATGTCTTCAGTCCCGGAGAACCAGACCGGCATTGCTTCGGCGGTGAACAACACACTTTCCCGGCTGGCCGGGCTGGTTTCTGTATCCCTGCTGGCTTTGCTGTTGGCATACGGATTCGCTGCCAACCTGACCACCCAGCTTACCCATTCCGGCTTGCCGGCGGAGGTGCGGGCTCAGTTCGTGGATAATCGGGCTCGGCTGCACGATATACCCATCCCGGCCAGCCTTTCGGGCGGGCAGCGTGCGGAGGCTGCGGCGTTGCTCGATGGGGCGTTTCTGGCCGGTTTCCGCCTGGTAATGCTGGCTTGCGCCGTTGGCTCGTGGAGCGGCGCCGTGGCGGTATTCGTGCTGTTGCCTGCTTCCCGCCCTGTCCTAAGGCCACGGTAAACCGAGATGCGATGGCCTCCGTCTATTGGGGCGAGCAGGTTTGGAATCAGGAGCGGCGATTGCTTGCCCCCCGACCAGCTCGACCGTCAAGGAGGAAGTATGAAGTTGTCGCTTGCGCTATTCGCAGTCCTGGGGCTCTTACCGATGGCCCAGGCGCAGACACCACCCCCGCACACCCCGCCGACCCCCGCAGCGATCGCCCAGCGGCAAGTCCAGCGTTACACCACACTGCTCACTCTGAATGCGAATCAAGTGGAGCAAGCCACCGCTATCTTTACCACCGAAGCCACCACGGAGCAGACTTCACGAGCCAGCGAGCACGCTGCGCACCAGGCCATGGAGGCTGCCATCAAGGCGAATGATACGGCCACGATTCAGACGACCGCGACCACTTTGGGTCAAATGAGCGGCGAAATGATGGCCGCCCACGCCCTTGCCCGCGCCCAGTTCTATGCAATTCTGACGGCTGACCAGAAGACCAAGTATTCTCAGCTGGAAGAAGAGCACATGATGGGCGGATTTGGGCACGGACCCATGCGATGAACGGTCGGTGGTGCCAAATCCGGCTGGCCCTTGACGGTGCCGGAACAGGTCTTTCGGCGTAAACTGCTGCCCAGAAAGGCGCGTCTATGGAAGCAGTGGAGCAGCTTATCTACGCTGGAGAGCTTTTGCCCCTGCGAGACCGGATGATTGCAGAGCTTGCAGACGTAAACACGCTCTGCGCCACCTACCGGTCTCGCATATATCGGTACGCCTTGCTGTCGCTCAGGGATCCCGACCTGGCAGAAACGGTGACCCAGGACTGCTTCCTAAGGG
This sequence comes from uncultured Acidobacteriaceae bacterium, assembly GCA_963824325.1. Taxonomy (GTDB): domain Bacteria; phylum Acidobacteriota; class Terriglobia; order Terriglobales; family Acidobacteriaceae; genus PALSA-350. The sequence continues at coordinate 72,710 of CAWGPA010000005.1, forward strand.
CATACCGGGCACGGGAGGAGTTTCGCGGGGACTGCAGCGTGGCCACCTGGCTCACGCGGATCGCCACCAACCTGATTCGCGATTCAACCCGATCCCGGAAGTTTCAATTTTGGAAAGCGGCGATTTCCACTGCGGCCGAGGTAGGCGCCGTGGCCGACCGCTTGCGCTCGCCGGGGCTCTCCCCCGAAACCTTCTTGATGGTCAGGGAAGAGTTGCGCGGAGTGTGGGATGCCGTGGAGAATCTGCCCGGCAAACAGCGCAGCGTCTTTCTTCTGCGGTTTGTCGAAGAGATGGAATTGCCCGAGATCGCAACAGCCATGGGGCTGCATGTGGGAACGGTGAAGAGCCACCTGCACCGTGCGCTTGCCGCGGTGCGCAAGGCGATGGAGAGAACAAGATGAAAACGAACCATCTGTCAGCGTGGGAGCAGGAGGAGTACGTTTTAAACCAGCGAACTCCGGAAATGCTTCGCCATCTAACGGAATGTGCCGCATGCCGGGCCGCGGTGGCTCGACTGGAGCATGGTGTGGCGATCTTCCGCAGCGCCGCCGTGGAGTGGAGCTCAGAGTGTCTGGCGGCGCGCCCGCAGCAGTTGAATCCTTCTGCCGGAAGACGGTTTCCCGTGCTCGCCCTGCGTTGGGCGGTTGCCGCCGTGCTCCCAGTTTTGCTGCTGGTTTTTGCGCTGGTTTCTTTTTACTCTTCGAGCACGCGGCCGGTCCACACCGCTTTAAATATCAGTGACGATGCCTTGTTGGAGCAGGTGGATCAACAGATTTCCGTTACGGTCCCCTCGTCCATGGAGTCGCTGACCCACCTGGTTACCACGGAGGACCGCAACGGAACGGTCGTAGCTGGGAGCAAACACATTGCCCAGACAAACTAGTATCCGGCCGGGTAGGACGGTACGGTGGCTTGCCCTGGCGGGCGTGCTGTGGATTGCCTGCGCTTCGGGTGCCGCGATCGGACAGTCGGCCGGCGCACCGCCACAAAACGCGTCGCCGGAGAACGGGGGACCGCCCCCCATGGAAGGCCGCCGCCCTCCCATGGAACGCGCTTTCCATCTGGGACCCCATGGCCGCTGGTGGAACAACCCGGAGTGGGTGCAAAAGCTAAGTCTTACCCCGGACCAGCAAAAGAAAATGGAAGAGGTGTTTGAGCAAAGCCGACCGAGCTTGATGGACCTTAGCGCTGCCCTGCGCAAAGAGGAAACCGCGATGGAGCCCTTGCTCGCTGCCGACCAGCCGGATGAGGGAAAGATCCTAGCCCAGATTGACCGCGTCGCCCAGGCTCGAGCTGAACTGGAGAAGGTCAACGCCCGCATGCTGCTTGGGCTGCGCCGGGTGCTCACTACGGATCAGTGGAAGACTCTGCAGGCAGATGTGCCTAAGGGTGACCCCCGCGGCCACTTTCCCCGCTTCGGTCCGATGCCTGGGCCTGGAGGTGGACCGGGAGCTGACTCGGGACCGAATCACTAGGGCATTTCTTTTCGGTGCGGGGCCGAAACGCGGCCGCTATTGGATAGCACGCCCCTCATGTTCCGCGGCCCCAGTTACATAACGCGCCAGTTCTACACGATTCGATATGCCGAGTTTTTCGAAGACGTGGAATAGAGAATTCTTTACTGTGCTTTCGCTGATTTTGAGGGCGCGCGCAACCTCCCGGTTGCTCATCCCCTCAGCCACCAGCCGTGATATTTCTTCTTCGCGAGGGCTGAGCAGGGTTCTCCCTGTAACGTCAGTCATTCGCAAGCCAGGCTTAACCAGCCCGTCGAGAATAATGCCGAGGTCGACTCCCCGTAACCAGACTTCACCTTGACAAACCCGGGTTATACAGTTTGCCAGTTCAGACAGGGTCTCATTGCTATACACGATGCCTCGAGCGCCTGCCCTGAACGCCTCGATCACGCGGTCGGTGCGCCCTTCCTTTAACAGGAAGACAAATGGTAGATCAGGAAAGCGAGCGCGCAAGTGCTTAGCAAGGGCAATGGGGGCGCCGCTGATACTGGTATCGGAGATGATCACCACCCAGTCCGGATCGATCGAAAGCAACTCGATCAACGACTCCAGGTCGCTTGCGGATCTTATCTCAAACCCCAGTCGAAGGCTTTCTAATCCGGCCGTCAGCAACTGGCACTGCAGGACACTATTGTCATAAACAATTACTCTGGCAGGAACAGACAACATACGCAGTCTCCCCGGTAGATTCGAATAAAAATAAGATGCTACAGAGGGAGGGTGTACGAGCTTTCAGTGAGACTCTGAATAATCAAAACGGAGGAGTTCTAATCGTCTTGGCTCACGCAAGTTAAACCGGGTATTTCAGGTCCACCCGGGTTTCACTTGCAGTTATGACTCTACAACAGCGTCCCCTAAACACAGTACGTTTTCTGGTCTATTTGGATGTATAACCTTAGTACCCATCCGGTCATTACTCAGATCTGACTACAGCCCCCGTTTCAAGCCCGCCGTCTCCCCTCAAGGTGCGTCACAGTGGCGTGAAAAAGTGCCGGGAAAGCACACTGTGGCTAATGTACAGGACTCGCATACAGTAGGTTACTTCGATTGTTACTTGAGGGCGGTTCGCCAAAAAACGGCTCCGGGCCCATTCTCTTGGAACAAAAGTTCTGCCTTGACCGGGAGATTAGTTCTATTGCCGGGGACGGGGACTCCCGCTAACTTTGCTTGAGCGATGCCGTTTCTCCCTGCAAAGGATGCCTGAAATCCTTTGCTCCCCTTTTTGTCCGTCAGTTTCACCAAGGGCCATGAACTCCTCCAATTGCGAAAGCCACCATGTGGCTCACAGGGCGAAGCTATGTCCAACCAACAAACCACCAGCAACCGGGTATTCATGGGATCACTCAGGGCTTCGGGGCCAGCATGGTATCCGCTGCAGACGCGGTATCAGTGCGAGAAGAAAGTGGACGCGGCGCTGCGCGATGAAGGCTTCGAGTCCTTCGCGCCGATGCAGCTAGAGACGCGGCGATGGAGCGACCGTACCAAGTTAGTCGAGTCACCGCTCTTTCCCGGGTACACGTTTGTGCGTATGGAAGCGCAGCCGGAGTTGCTCATCAAGGTATTGCGTCTTCCCGGCATGGTGCGGTTTGTGACCAGCGGTCGTGAGCTTGTCGCTGTGCCGAACGCAGGAGATTGAAACAGTACGAGCGCTAGTCCAAAGCAACGGTAATTATGAGCCGGGCCCTTTTCCGGCGATCGGAGAGAGAGTTCGCATCCGTGGCGGCTTTCTGGAGGGTGTTGAAGGCGTTCTGACGGCAGCTACGGGCCGTGGGGAAATCATAATCTCGGTCGGCGCTATCCAGAGATCGTTGAGGGTTCCGTTAAGTGGCTTTCGGTTTGAGCGGCTGGCCTGATACAACCTCTCTCTTCTCGCAGGTGTAATGATCTCTGTTCATTTCCCGCACGTGGAAATTAGCCGTGCTAACTAGATGGCGGCAGAAGAGATCGTCACCGCTGGCTCGTTTCTGACGAACAGGTATGTCGCCTTCACTGCATCAGATCTCCAAGACCCTCCCCCTAGCAACTATTCTCTTAGCGTCTTTTGCGGTCCCTCCTGGAACATCCCGCTTACAGACCTCGATACGAGTAGTAATTGATCGAACCACGATCCTCGGCACCTAGCGAAAGATGACAATGAAACTTTGCTTGACCTTAGAACATCGCTTTTTTCAGACTCCGGATAAGGGTGTGTGGACCATCACACAGTGTCCTTACGAATTTTTTCGCGAATATCTCGAAGTATTTGACTCCGTCCGGGTCATCGCACGTGTTTTTCCTGTTTCGCAAGCCGAGCCCAATTTTCTCCCGGTGGAGGGTCCCGGCGTGGAATTCTATGCAATGCCGAGTTACAAAGGCCCCTTTGGGTTTCTTGCGCAGTTTGCTAAGGTCCGCGAGCGGGCAAGGCAAGCTGTTCCCGACGGAAGCGCAGTTATATTGCGGGTCCATGGCCAAGTTGCGAACTCGGTAGAAGTCTGGCTCACCCGCCGTGGCGTTCCATACGGTCTCGAAGTGACAGCCGATCCTTATGACGTGCTTAGTCCGGCTGCCAACTCGCATCCAGTTGCTCCCATTGCCCGCCGGTATTTTACGCGTCGGCTTCAGCGGCAGTGCCAGCGTGCCGTGGCGGTGTCTTACGTAACCCAGACTTATCTGCAAAACAGATATCCGCCAGCGTTCGCCCACAGCCCAACGGAACAAGCTTCGGGGGGTAGCGGCAGCGATATGCGGCAATGTGTCATGGCTGTGTCAGACGTGAGCCTTTCACCGCAGTCTTTCGTATCGTACCCGCGCAAGAGTCTTCATGATCCCTCCTGCCTCCGCATGGTATTCGTAGGAACCCTTGAGTCATTCTACAAGGGCCCTGATGTTCTTCTCGAGGCTGTGGGTATTTGTAGGATGCAGGGGGTCCCCGTCCAGCTACGATTTATCGGGATTGGAGCACGAATGCAAGCACTACAAAAAAGGTGCTCCCAACTTGGCCTCGAAGCACAGGTTGAGTTTGTGGGGTCAGTTACTGCTGGAGAGCCTGTGCGCCGGGAGCTTGATCAGGCGGACCTTTTCGTGCTGCCGTCGCGGGCAGAAGGGGTTCCGCGGGCAATGCTTGAAGCAATGGCTCGTGGTCTGCCCTGCATAGGATCCGCCGTTGGCGGCATTCCCGAGCTGTTGCACGAGGAAGATCTCGTCACTCCTGATAACCCCGCTGAGCTTGCCGAAGTGCTCAAAGAGGTTCTCTCCAGACCGGAGAGAATAGAACGAATGTCTGCTCGCAATTTGCAGAAGGCACAAACTTATTCTGCCGCAATACTCTCCGCACAGAGGCAGCGTTTTTTTAGAGCCCTAAAAGAGCTTACAAGCCGTGCCCAAACTGCGCACCGTCAGGACTTGCGTCAGCCGCTCACCTCCAGTGCCCGTACCACGAACGCAGCTCCTTAATTTCTCTATCGCATTCTCATCGAGTCATAAGTGTTTTCAGGCTCGCACTGCTCACAGAAGTTGCCGTGCCCATCATCACCCTCATGTCCAGATCAAATCAAAATGCGGTCATCCGATTCGGGATGCCTCTTACCGTGGCCCATGTTGTAGAGGGTTGCCAAGGTGGCGTGGGGAGCGCCGTGAGGGATCTTATCCTGGCTCAACACCAGGATCCTCGGATCGGAGAAGTACATCTAGTGGTCGATCGTCGCCGTATGGGCGATATGCTCCAGGCAGTTCCGGCGATGACCCATGAGTATGAGAGTAGCCGTAGCGCGCTTCATTTGATGCGGGTGTCGCGGAGCCTCCAACAGCAACTGCGGTCAATTGCTCCCGACGTTGTTTATCTGCACAGCACCTTTCCGGGACTTTACGGGCGTTTATTGTTAAAAAGACAAGCCGTACCGTGGGCCACTATTTACTGTGCCCATGGATGGGCCTTTACCCAACAGCTATCGTTCGCGCAAAAGAAGTTCTATACCTTGGTTGAGAGAGTTCTCGCGCCCCGTGCCGATGCTGTCGTCAGTATTTCGTATTCCGAGTTTGATGCGGCTGTGAAGTCGAACGTTCTTGCTCCGCTGCACCGGGTGATTTATCACGGTGTTCCTCGCAGAAAGGAACCTGTAGCAGCGCCCATATTGGTCGATCCAAATCGGCTTAACTTGGTCTTTGTCGGCCGATTTGATCGTCAAAAGGGACTGGACCTCCTATTACGTGCTTTTGCTGATCCGCAATTAAGTCACATTACGTTGTGGTTGATCGGCGACAGTACGCTCGGCCACAAGTATTCCATCCCGGACCAAGACAACATAAAGCTGATCGGCTGGGTGCCTAACGATCAGATGGATGGCTATATAAATTGCTTCGATGCGGTGGTGGTCCCGTCGCGTTGGGAGGGCTTCGGCTTAGTGGCGCTGGAAGCGATGCGCAACGAGAAACCGGTGCTCGCGAGCCGGACAGGAGGCTTGGCTGAACTGGTGATCGATGGTGTCAACGGCCGCCTGTTTAACCCCGATGAACCCTCCGACCTGATAACCGTATTGCGCGAACTCTCAAAGCCTGAACTGAGGCGCATGGGGAAAGTGGCCTTGGATGTGTTTCAAACCGGCTTCCAGTCAGCTACCTGCTACTCACGTTGGAGCGCGCTGACATATGACGCTCTGGCGGCGCGAATCAGGCCCCGTCGATCGAATGTAGCAGAGCCATCTCTTGATCCCATGGCGGTCCTACCCCTGGAGGAGCTATGAGCGCAAATCCAGTACTCAACCCACCTGAACTGGCCCGTCTCACCAGATCGACGGTAGCGTATACCCCGAACGCATCTGTGTGCCTGATGCTGTCCGATTTCGTAGCATTAGCAGTTGTGTTCTGGCTCGTTGTCTGGAGCAAGTTTACGTTGAACTCCGACCTGGACCTCAAGTTCTATCTGGAGATGTTTCCTGCGGTTCTTATATTTCTCGGGGTCTTCTTTTCCCAGGGGCTATATCCGGCATTACTTCTGCATCCTGCGGAAGAAATGCGGCGCGTCTTCCACTCGATCACCGCAGTGCTTCTCGTACTGGTGTCTACCACGTTTCTTTTGAAGAACGGAGCCGAATACTCCCGCTATATCTTCCTCGTCGCCTGGGCCCTCGGAACTCCGGCTGTACTTCTCGGCCGCTGTCTGATACGAAAGCTTCTTGGGCAGATGTCATGGTGGCCGGTTTCTGCCGTTGTCCTTGGGTCCGGCCCAGCCGCGAAGCAGGTAGCGAGAAGCTTGGCCACTACTCAACTAGGCCTGCGTATCACCGGAGTGTTACTCGAAGACCCCGCTTCCTTCTGGGATGCGGATCTGCCGCCGATCGTGGGTCACATATCAGACGCTCCGGCGATTAGTGGTCGGGGCTTTACCCGGTACGCCATACTGGCGATGCCACATCGCTCACAGGAGGAGATACGGCAGATTATCCAGGAGCATTGCAGAAGGTTTCATCACATCCTTATCGTCACCGATATTCCCGGAATTTGCTGCCTGGGAATATCAGCACGCGAGATTGGGGGCCAAGTCGGCCTGGAGATTCCTCAACGGCTATCCTTTCTGGCTCCTAAAGTGACCAAGCGTTGTTTGGATGTGGTAGTCAGCTCGACGCTTCTTCTTCTATGCCTCCCGGTGTTTCTGCTCATCAGCATAGGCGTTAAGCTCACCTCGAAGGGCCCTGTGTTCTTCGGCCATCTTCGTTATGGAAGAGATGGAAAGGCTTTTCGCGCGCTTAAATTTCGCACGATGGTCACCAATGCCGACCGGATACTAGGCGACTATCTGGAACGTCATCCAGAGCTGTTGGGCGAGTGGCAGCGCGACCACAAGCTCAAAAGCGATCCGCGCATTACGACGGTTGGCCGGTGGTTGCGGAGATACAGCCTTGACGAACTTCCACAACTGATAAATATCCTCACTGGGCACATGAGCCTTGTGGGGCCCCGGCCCATTGTGCACTCAGAGATTGCGCGTTACGCGGGTAGCTACGACTTATATACGCGTGTCACACCCGGTCTCACCGGACTATGGCAGGTATCTGGCCGCAATAATACCACCTACATGGAACGTGTCGCATTCGACGAGTACTACATTCGCAATTGGTCGATCTGGATGGACATGTATATACTCGCGCGTACTTTTCAAGCCGTAGTGCAGGCAGATGGTGCTTATTGACATGGTGCGTGCCCCTTTACCAGGAGTTACGAAGCATGGTCTTTGATATCCAGATCCAGGAACACCGTTATGAGCGGGTGCGCCACGCGGCCAGAGATTGGGTCTTCGGCCGCACGGTTATTGCCGGTTCCGATATCGAGGAAGTCGCGCTCACCTTCGATGACGGACCGAACGATCCGTACACCCAACGATTGCTTGATCTACTAGCGCGCTATCGAGTTAAAGCAACATTTTTTCTGATCGGCGGCTTCGTGCGCCGTCGTCCTGACATCGCCCGGGCGATACATCAAGCCGGCCATCTGCTCGGGAACCATACCATGAACCACCCGTCACTGCTCTGGGAATGGCCGTGGCGCGTCCGGCAAGAGCTTGCCGACTGCAATGCCGCTATTGAGGACGCAGCCGGCGAAGCGGTCAAATGGTTTCGGCCCCCATTCGGCGCCCGGCGGCCCGATGTTCTGCGTACGGCGGAGGAACTTGGCTTGACACCCGTAATGTGGAACGCTTGGGGCCACGATTGGGATGCCACGCAACCGGACACGGTAGCGGCGCTTGTACAAGCCGGGATTCATCTTAATCGGACCCGCCAAAGAGGTAGCAACGTCCTGTTGCACGATGGCGGCCATGGACAAGTCGGAACTGATCGCTCCGTCACACTCGCGGCGACTGAGAAGCTCTTGGAAACGTGGGCTACGAGTGGCCTGCGGTTGGTTACCGTGGATGCCTGGAAATAGCAGCGCAGAACGGCGAGTGCTGCTAGCGGCCGGTTGTCGCGAATACGTGGGAATTGGGAAGAGTGAACTAGGACTTGGAGAGTGTTCCAGTAGTGACGACACCAACAGTAAGTACTATTCAAAAAAGAAAGTAACTAAAGATCTGTCGTGATGTAACCTACGCGCGGATACTGCCGTCGACTTACGAATTAGAACTTGCAATCGATCTTCAAACACCAGATACTTCATCTATCGCGGGGCGTGTCAGCTAGCTCCCCGCCTAGTGCTGCAAGCCACTTAACCCTGCATATCCGATAGGTGATTATTGACAACCGACCTGATGATACGGCCGACCCGTCTTACTCCGGAACCTGCTGGCAGTGAGCTATCGCTCTTCCTTCTGGTGGAGGTCTTCTTCCGCCATCTGAAGTTGTTTTTGTTGGTATCCGGACTGGTCTTCGCGTCCGCGCTATTTTGGATTTTCGGCACGCCACGCAAGTATGAGTCCCATGCCAGCATTCTCGTGCAGAATGCCCGCAGAAATCTAGTCATTACCGCGGGGAATACCGACAACCCAATGGAGATGAGGGAGCTCACCGAAGAAGAGTTGGACTCGGACCTGGAAGTCCTGACGAGCCGTGATCTGCTCGACGAAGTCCTAAAGCCCGGTTGGCACAAAAAGCCGCTTGCTGCCTATTCCAGGACTGAGCTGCTCGACCACGAAAAGGCTTTGGCCAACCTGATGCGCCGGCTGGACGCGACTGTCGTGCGCAAGTCAAATGTAATGCAAGCTGTCATCACCGCGCCGAGCCCGGAACAGGCACAGCTGGAGATGCAACGTCTCATCGCGGCGTTTATGGCGCGGCAGCGGCAGATTAGCCGGCCCCCCGGCGCGGCACGATTCTTCGCCGAGCAAGCTGAGCGTTACAGGAAAGACCTGGCGCAGGCCCAGATGGCGTTGGCGGAGTTCCAGAACAAGCAGAATCTGGTGAACGTCAATGAGCGTGAGACGACGCTATCCAGTAACGTAACAAATGCAGAGAACCAGCGCCGCGATGCCGATGTGCAGATTCGCGAACTGGAAAAGCGGATCGAAGCGAATACATCGTTGCTGGAAACCTTGCCCAACCGGCAAACGACTCAGGAGCGAACGACGCCGCTCACTGGCGCCCTGGACCAATTGACGTCGCAGCTCGTAGCACTCAAGAACCAGCAGACGGAGCTATTAATAAGTACCCGCCAACCGACCGCGCGGTGCGGCAGATTGAGCTGCAGATACTCGAAGTCGAAGCCGGCATCAAGGCGGCTAGTTCCCCTAAGTCACGTGAAGCTTCGACTGACATCAATCCGGCATGGCAACAGCTGCAGAATGATCTGGCCTTGATGCGTTCGCAGTTGAGTGGCCTCCGGGCACGCCGTGGTGCGCTTTCAAGTCAGATCACCAGCTCGCAGACAGCGCTGAATGCGACCGAGGGCCTTACCCCGACCTTCACTAGCTTGCAACACAAGGTGGAGGAACTCGATAGCAACTATCAAGCCTATCTGCATAAACGCGACGAAGCTGAGATTGCCGACTCCATGGATCAGCAGGATCTGGTGAATTTCGCGGTAGTGCAGGCGCCGAGTTACTCGTTGGCTCCGGTGCACCCGAAGCCTGTACGCGATATTTTCCTGGGATTGATCACGGCCTTCCTACTGGGCGGGATCGCGGTCTTCCTCATGGAGTCCATGCGGGACACCGTAGGTGCTGCTGCCGAACTGGAGCGGTGGTCGCGCTATCCGGTGTTGGCCACAATTCCATGGACTGCGCCGGGAGAATCGGAGAATAATTCGAGGCTTGAATTGACCGGCCGCAGCGCGCGCAACGAAGCAGAGGCGGAACTCTCCGTCAAAGCACGCCTTGCCTACCTCCGGTCAACCAGCGAAAACTGAGCCACACGGGGTGAATTGAAGTTGAACAGTATATTGACAGCGGAAAGAGAACAAGACCTCGCATTCCAGGGTATATTGCATTCGGCCTTCCATCGCCTGGAGTCGGGGGAGGGCGTGGTGATCGCATTTACTTCGGCCACCTCCGGTGAGGGTGTCACCTATGTCAGCAATAAGATTGCATCCCAGCTCTCCACTAGCAGTTCAGGGTCGGCGATTCATCTATCCTCGGCGGACCTGTGCGGTGGCGGTTGGTCCGGTGGGCCTATGCGGGAGGAGGCGGCGCCCAAGATCGCATGGGAAGATTGGCGAGGCAAGGTCGCAAATCTGCGTGCGCGCTACCGCTACTCGATCATCGACTGCCCGTCGCTTTCCGCCGGGAGCGATGCGTTGAGTCTAGCTCCGCACATGGACGGAATCGTGATTGTGGTGGCTGCGAACGAGACCCACAAAGCCCAGGTTGCGAATGCGGAGCGGCAGATCCAGATGGTAAACGGCAAGGTTCTCGGATACTTATTGAACAAACGCAAGTACATGGTCCCTGATTGGCTCTTCAAACGGCTCTAAATGATTGCGGAGGCAAAGTGGTAAAAAAGATACCTGCTCTGTGGTCTGTGCTCTCAGTCTTCATGTGTGTCTACGCAGTAGGCCAGACCCTGCAACAGCGGCCCCGCTACACCTTGCATCCGGGGGATACGATTGATCTCGCTCTCAGGTTTACGCCCGAGTACAACCAGTCGCTGACTGTTCAGCCGGATGGTTATGTCAACGTGAACCTCGTAGGCGAGCTGAAGGTAAGTGGGCTGACGCTCGATGAGGCGCACGACATGATAGTCCAGAAACTATCCGTCCCTCTGAACAAGCCTGAGCTGAACCTGGTCCTCAAAGATTTCCAGCATCCCTACGTGGTGGTTGGCGGTGACGTGCAGACGCCGGGAAAGTTCGATCTCAGGCAAGACATGACCGCCATGCAAGCCGTGCTGTTGGCCGGCGGTTTCAAGCCCACTGCTCGAGATACGCGCATCGTCGTCTATCGCCGCATAGATTCCAATATGGGTGAAGTCAAGGTCTTGAACCTCCACAAGATACAGAACAAAAACGACCTTGAGCGTGACATGCCCTTACAGGCGGGAGACATGATCCTGGTTCCACAGAACAGGCTTGCGACTTTTTCCCGCTATATGGAAGCCGCGCACTTCTCGACTTATTTGTCGCCACAGGGCGGCTTTCCATAGACGTTTTGCCACAATCGTTTCATTTAGGAGACCACAAGCGCTCCCTGGAGAAGGCGTACGCAAGGCTCGCCCTCAGGCGAGGCTGACCGTCGCCATCGTCTGGCAGTAAAGCTTTGGTGCGGTGAGGGAAGCATTGAACAAGGCCTCAGTTGAGATGGAGCACGGCACTGCGGTCGAGGCAGTTTCGATCGTAGCGAAGGGCCAAAGACCCTCCTGGTCTGTATTTCAAACCGTGGTTGGTGGTGGAATTATCCTGCTGATCAGTGCCTCGACGGGCATCCTGACAGCACGGGCGCTACTACCGGCGGGACGCGGCGAGCTTGCTGCGATCAATCTGTGGCCTTACTTCCTAGCCTATATCACTTCTCTGGGGATGCCTCGCGCGCTCATCTACCTTCTGCGAAGCCAGAAAGAAGAAAGCTCGCGCCTGATTCCAACCGGGCTGATTGCCAGCATGCTGCTCGGTTGCATTGCTGCGGTGGTTAGCGCGTTTTTGTTGCCCTTCTGGTTGCACAACTACTCCCACGAGCTGATTCGAGCCGCTCAATTTTGCCTGGTGACTACTCCGGCATTCGGCATGATCGAAGCGGGACGGGCTGTGCTGGAGGCGTCAGGATCGTTCCTGGCATCGAACATCGTACGCGCGAGCCAACCGGCGGCAACGCTCGCCATGCTGCTGTGCCTGCTTGCTGTCCACCACCTCACTCCCGTCACGGCCGGATTCGTGTATACGTTTGCCGCGGTGCCCAGTTTAGTGATCGTGTTGTCGCAGGTGCGCCACCTCGGCATCGGGCGCTGGCGCATGGATCTCGCTGCATGGCGCCTGCTGTTCAGTTACGGCATTCGCTCCTACGGGGTGGACATTCTGGGTGCGCTGGCCTTCCAGTTGGACCAAGTACTGGTTATCCGGATGCTGGCCCCTGCCGCTATGGGCATCTATGGCGTGACGCTGAGCCTTTCGCGCATGTTGTCTCTATTTCACGTCTCGGTCGCGAGCGTGTTGTTTCCCCAGGCTTCCGGTCGTACCGAGGACGACATTATTAACATGACTGAATACTCCACCCGTGTGAGCACGCTCATCACCGGTGGCTGCTCGGTAGCAGTTTCATTGGTCGGCCCGTTCTTGCTCAGGGTCCTCTATGGGCGCGAATATTCGGGCGCATCGCTCACGCTTGATCTCCTTTTGGTCGAGGTCACGCTCTCTGGCGCTGTGTATGTCTTGTCCCAAGCCTACATGGCAGTGGGTCGGCCCGGCATAGTGACTACCATGCAAGCGATCGGGCTTTCGCTCAGCATCCCCATGATGATCTTGCTCATTCCGAGGTGGGGGATCAACGGAGCTGCAGCGGCGCTTCTCGCGTCGACCCTCGCGCGCTGCCTCTTCGTCTACTTTGGTTTCAGTTTCATTCTCAGGCTTCCCCGGCCTGACTTGATGCCGCGCTTCTCTGACATCCAGACCATCCTGCACCGGCTTAAGAGGTTGCCGGCGCCGAACGGAACCGCAAGTTGAGCGCCTCGACATCCGTGGAACCATCTTTTCCGGCCATCGCTGAGCGTACGCAGCATCTGCCCGGCACCCCCCGCCGGTCCGACTGCCGCTGGGCCCTTTTCGCGTTCGCATTGGTAACGGTCGCGCTACTCTTGTCGCCGGCAAGCAGCGTGCTGTTATACATCTTCCCCGTCATGACGGTTCTTGTGGCGTCCTACCTTTATCGCAATAACCTTGTCGACTATGTAACCTTAGTGTGTTGGCTTTGGTTTCTTACCCCGCTGCTGCGCCGGATGGTGGACTACCACGTCGGTTTTGCCAGGCCCGCGCTTATTTTGCTGGCTCCCCCGCTGGCACTCTGTCCACCCGCGATATGGCTCTTTGCTGGGTGGCGCAATGTGCTTCGACCCTATACGGCCCCTATGCTCTGCGTCTTAGCCACATATGTTTACGCCGGGTTTATGGGCGTTCTGAATTTCGCTCCGAGATTCGTATTTCAAGATCTACTGACCTGGGCCGCACCGGTGATATTTGCCTTCACTATCATTCACCACAGGGATCAGGCCCCGGACATGTTTCGCGCCTTCGAGAAGGCGTTCATCTATGGATTGCTTGCTGTCAGCGCATATGGTGTCGCGCAGTTCTTTTTGATGCCCGCGTGGGATGCCTTTTGGATGCGACAGATAACTATGGATTCCATCGGCAACCCGAGGCCTACTGAGGTCCGGGTTTTCAGCAGCATGAATGCACCGCAGACTCTGGCCTCTTTCCTGGCTACCGGCCTGATCGCTGCGTTTAATTCGCGATTCAGGATCCGCTTTGTCGCCATTCCCGTGGGCCTGTTGTGCCTGGCGCTTTCGCTGGCTCGCTCCGGTTGGGTGGCGGCAGTAGCGGGCATCCTCTATCTATTATGGAAATTGCCGCAGCGGCAAAGATTTCAACTGGTAATTGCGGGTTTGGTCGCGGCTGTTGCGCTCATCTTCGCGTTGCAGAACCCCGATCTGGAGAAGGTTCTCTCATCACGGTTTGATAGCTTCTCCGATGTCAAGAAAGACGGCAGCTTTATGGACCGCGTCAATGGTTACCAGTTGCTGTTTGGCGGCTTCCTGAACAACCCGTTCGGCTTGGGGATGGGGGCAACGCCGGCCGTGGAAGAAGCAAAGTTTGTTATCCATGACGGCTGGAACTCTGATCTGCAGGACAGCACTGTGGCTACGGTTATGACCACGGCGGGGTTGGCGGGCGGACTGGTATTGGTGTTTTCGCTTTTCCCCATCGCACGAAGGGTGTTTCGCGGAGGCAGCGTGGACATGGTCGCCACCCACACTATGCAGGCGGTCTTCATCGCAATGATGGCTGAGGCGGGACTGGACGCTGTCGTTGCCACTCCAACCGGCTTTCTTACCTGGACCAGCATAGGTTTCTGCATGGCTCTCAGCATCGCGGATGAGGATGCTCAACCTGCGATGGAAGCGATAAGTGCAACCGCTTAAAGAAGCAACTCTTCCCCAATCCGAGCTGATAGAGGAGGCTCCTGTTGAACACTACTGTCGTGATCTGCTCGGCAAATAGACCGCAGATCCTGGCTGAAACCATAGATTCGGTCATTCGCGGGCAATCATTGCCTCCTCGAGAGGTCATTGTCTCAGTATTCGATCAACGGCACGTGGCGCCCAGCACCAGGGCTCACCCGGCGGTGCGTGTCGTCCTGAGCAGCATCCAGGGGACGTGTGTTCAGCGGAATGTGGCCGCTAAGTCGGTTCGCACACCGTACACGCTGTTTCTGGACGATGATGTAGAGCTTGCCCCGAATTTCATTGAAAGTATGGAGCGCCTTTTGGGGGAAGCCGATGGTGCGATTGCCGCAACCGGATTCCTGGTAGTCGATGGGGCACGGGGAGATACAGGCCTAGATCGTGACCTGGCAAAGGCCTGTGCATTGAACTACGTCCGAAAGGAAAGTAATTACGATCACGAAGAGGGACAAAACGTATTCGTACGGACGGCAATATTCGATAAAGTGCTTTTCGATGAAAATCTGCCGTTGTATGGCCTGCTCGAAGATCTTGATTTTGCTACAAACTGCCTTCGATATGGCCGAATTATCATGAATACCGAAACTTGCTTTGCGCACATGGCAACTCCATCTGGACGAACTTCGGGACTAAGGTTCGGCTATTCTCAGATCGTTAATCCGCTCTATCTTTGGAGGAAGAACAGAAAGCCTCGATTGCCTAGGGTTATCTTCCATCATTGGTTGCCTCATATCGCATACAATTGTCGCAGGGCTCTTATCAAAATCCCGAGTGACCGTAACGATCGGACAGGCCGCTTTACCGGCAATTTGCTCGGTTTTTGCCACCTACTGGCAGGAAGAATTGACCCTTCCTACATACTTCAACTTTCCAGACAATCCGGCGGAACATTTACTGCGCAGTCTCCAGTGCGCGTCTCCGACGCTGGGGGGGATTTCATGAGGGCTATGGCAGGCACTCAGCATCGCGACTGACTTTTGGCGCACGATAGATGACATCTATGCCGACTCTCTCGAGTCGGCTTCAGCTAGATTTTAGTATTCCCCTAAGGCGTGAAAGCTCCCTCCGGCTTTAGAGCTCGACTTTAGTCGCCTGTGTTGGGACTACACGTCATCCAAATCCCCCATGTCCTTCGAACAAACATCAAATTGTTAGGAGAGCGCTAATGAAAATCGGCTTTGAGTATTGGGAGGATTTTAGGGGCTGGACAAAGGCGCCAGCCTATCTAAAGTCTGTGCTGTCTGAGCATGGTTGCCGCAGCATCCTCGAAGTTGGCTCGGGGGCAAACCCGACCCTGGCTCCGGAATATGTCCGTGACCATGGCGCTCGTTATGTTACTAGCGACCTGAGTGCGGGCGAACTCGCGAAGGCGGATGATGTGTTTGAGCGTCTTGTGCTCGACCTTTCCTCTAAAACGATCGATACTGCGCTACTTGACAAATTTGATTGCGTCTTTTCCCGGATGGTGAACGAACATATACAAGATGGTGAGCAATACCACAAGAACATCTTCAGTGTGCTGCAGCCCGGAGGAATAGCAGTTCACTGCTTTTCAACGCTGGGGACCCTCCCTTTTGCGATCAATCGTATCCTTCCCGATTTCGTGACGGATCATTTGTTGCGCACGTTTTCCCCGCGCGACGAGCATAAACATGGAAAGTTCAAGGCTTACTACAGCTGGGGCAGAGGTCCTAGTAAGGCCATGATTGCCCGGTTCGAAGCCCTGGGATATGAAGTTCTCGAATACATAGGCTACTACGGCCACGAATACTATAGGAACCGACTGCAATGGTTGGACCGCATCGAGCAAAGTAAGGCCAAGTATCTCTTGCAGCATCCCGTTCCGCAGCTTTGCAGCTATGCGACTCTGGTACTCCGGAAGCCGGTAGATGTATCTCGCGACCCAGGGTCGAGTGAGGCTAGGAGAAGGCCCGGCACAGTAGAGGAGTATGCGACGACGGACTCCTACCGGAACGCCTCGTAAGCACAATGTCGCCAAAGGTTGTGGTGACCGAAAGTGTAAGTCATCGAGCAGTGGTAAGGAGTCAATTTGCGGCAAAATCTTACTGCATTGAATGGTCTCAGAATCTTTGCTGCGGCCGCAGTCGTTAGCTATCACTACGGAACGCTGACGGAAGGTTTCCCTAGATTGCCGCAGTTCCTGCAAAACGTGGCAGGCAATGGTGCGATTGCACTTCCATTTTTCTACTTGCTTTCCGGCTTTGTTCTAACCCACGCCTATACCGGCCGCGTAGCAACGTTACAGCAGAAGCGAGGGTTCTACCTGGCAAGATTCGCTCGGCTCTATCCCGCTTACCTGGCGGCATTTTTGCTTTTTCTGCCCATGGCTGTCGAGAAATACCTTCGCCATCCCGCCGTCGGTCAGAGCCATGGGGGGCGCACTTTTGTGCTGGGCGGGACGTTGGTGTTATTAGCACTGCAAGCGTGGACGCCTCTCTCACAGGCGTGGAATGGTCCGAGCTGGTCCCTGTCCGTTGAGGCGTTCTTCTACATGTTGTTTCCAGTAGTGCTGCCGAGAATAGCGCGAATTCGCTCCGTTCCCCTGATGGTCGCGCTCGGCGTACTCTGGTTAGCCATGATGTCATTGACGGAGGCGCATCTGCACAACCTGATAGGCGAGCAGATTTGGGGTGGATACACTATGTATCAACCACTTTTCTGGCTGCCGACGTTTTTGCTGGGAATGGCGACGTATCGTTTAGCATTCCGATGGAGCCAGGTACCCGACGCGGTGGCAACCTCGGTTTCGGTGGTATCCCTTGCAGCACTTGTACTCCTGTGCGGTCTGCCGCCGGCACCGGGTGGGAATTTCTTCGTGAACGGCGGCGCCGCTCCGCTGATCGCGGTGATCGTGCTGGCATATTCGCATCCGCGAAGCCTTAGCAGCCGGATTATGGGTGCCCAAGCATTGTCTTTCCTTGGGGGCCTCAGCTACCTGGTCTATATTCTCCAGGCTCCCCTGTGGCACATGTTTCGAGCTGTCTCTGACAAGCTTCGCCACGTGAGTAATGCAAATACGGTGAGGGACTGGCAGTTCCTACTATACCTTCCGCTGCTTTTGGTCGCTGCTCTGGTGGTACAACGCCTGGTTGAGAAGCCGGGTCAGCGCTGGCTCCTGAACCGCAAAGGCATAGTAGCAGCGAAAACAGCAGACGAACCCTCGCGTGTCATCGCGGCTTAGCGACATCCTGCAACGCGGGAGCGTAGCGCCGCGCGGATTGTCCGTCTTCGAGCTGATAAAACGATTTCCCACCGTCATCTTGCACACTCGATCGTACGGAGTAGGGTTACGGTGGCACTTATCTTATTAACCAGAAAAGAGAAAGTGAAGGGCGCGCCATGAGGCGGACTCTTTACCCAGGTCTTTCGAGAAAGCCTTTGTTCCCACGGCGGCGATCGGCCGTTCCCCGGGCCCTACGAGTGGTTATCGGCGTCCTGTGTAGTCTCATAATACTCATAGCAGCTGCGACAGCGGCGCATAATATCTTCGCCGTTAACCCGTATGGAACTCTGGGAGTGGCTCCTACGCCTGTGGCGGAAGGCACCTCAGCATTTGTGCAGTCACTTGGAATCAATACCCATCTTGGTTATCCGGGCACTCCTTATTACGATCAGGCGCAGCGCGTAATCTCGGCTTTGCACTATCTCGGCATCAAGACCATCCGTGACCAGTCACCCGCTTACAACAGCGATCCGCTGGTGGCTACAGCAGATAGTACTGTGGCCGCAGCGGGGGTTCGATTCGATGCCGTGGTTCCGGGAAATGGGCCTGTGAATCTTGCGGGAAGCCTTGCGAACATGGCGGCTTTCGCGCGTGCTAACCCGGGTGCCCTCGCCGCCGTCGAAGGGCCAAACGAGATCAACGACGAACGTATCACCTATGAGGGCCTAACGGATAGCTACTCCGCGGGGGTGCGAGTTACCCACGACCTATGGACAGCAGTTCAAAGCAACACGGCGCTTAGTGCGGTTCCTGTCTACGAGTTGACGCTTTCGATCGGTATACCAGGCGCCGTCGCCGGTGCAACGGAGCTTGGCAACCTCTCTCCCTTCGTTACCTACGGGAACGCACATGTCTATGCCTGTTGTAGTAATAACGTGTGGCAAAGAGACATGCCTTATTGGCTGCCGGTGTTCGAGCAAGCTACCGCGGGCAAGGCAACCGTCGTTACGGAGACCGGCTACGCGACTATGTCTGGCAATGTGGATGAGATGTCCGCGGCTAAATACAATTTGAACACCCTTTGTGAAAATGCATTACACGGAATTGCGAAGACTTACCTTTATGAGTTGGTTGACATGAACTCATCGGCGATAGATGCAAACGTCGATGATCATCTGGGGGAGTTTCACGACGACTGGACCCCGAAACCGGGCGCCACGGCGATCCATAATCTAACTACCCTCCTGCAAAACGAGGGAAGCGGTCGTCCGTCCGCCCGGCTGAACTACAGCGTGCGCGGACTACCCTCGACGGGCCACACGCTTCTGCTGGGCAGCGATACGTCCTTCGACATCGCCGTATGGATTGATGCCACGGTTTATGACCCGCAGCATAATGCGGATATCGCCGCGCCAGCTTATTCTGCAAGCATCGATCTCGGCACCCCGTTTTCGAATATAAGGGTCTACGATCCGTTGGTGGGCACCGCGCCGATAGCGGCCTACAGTAACTTAAGTAAGGTCAAGATCACCGTTAGCGATCACCCGGTGATAGTGCAAGTCAAGTAATCACGCCGCCCCGGGGGTGCGCCAAATGCGCGCTACGTCGGTTCGAAGACGGCACATCTTCACAAACTTATGTAATGCTCCTTCCGTGTCATTGTTGGTATCCATGGTTGCACGAATACTTAGCTTCAATCGGAGAGTGAATGCAGTCTGCGGTATGACGTCTTGGAGATTCAGGCCGGTGGTCTTGTCACTGGAACTGACTACTTCTCCAGGTCAGATGCTTCGTAGTTGCGTCTTCTCAAGGCGACTATGCGTATTCTCCTTTCGCCACTTACAATTGCGGGACTCGTGTGCGGCCTCCTAAGCTTGATCGGGGGATGCGGGAACCCTTCGGCCCAAAGTCTGGAGTTCCTTGCTGTAACAGCGACTCCGGCAACAGTAAATGTGGGTAGTGCGGTAACTCTGCATGCGGTCGTGCATTTCGGGAATGGTACAACCCAGGATGTGACTTCGAGTACGCGATGGTCGCTGTCGAACTCCTCCCTGGCGACGTTGAGTAATGGGGTACTTACCTCTAAAGCACCCGGTACTCTGAGCGTCCAGGGTGCATATGTTTCCGTCCTACCGGCTGGACAGGCAGGGACGGATGTTCCGGCGGTGGACTTAAGTGCATCGGCACAGGTGACCATCAACGGGGCGGCCAGCGCTCCTGGTGGGACCGTTCCTTCCATTAGCTGGAATACGCCGTCGTCTATCCAATACGGCACAGCATTGAGCAGTGTTCAATTGAACGCAGTGGCGAATGTGCCTGGGAGCTTTGCCTACACACCGGCGGCCGGCGCGGTGCTTCAGGCTGGGTCGCAGAAGATCACGGCAGTCTTTACACCGTCGGATACGACAGCTTACTCCGCAGCTAACGCGGCCGTCGAGCTAACGGTGAGCCAGACCAGTCCGATGATCGCCTGGGCCCCGTTGTCCCCCATTCAGCTGGGCACAGCGCTGAGCGCAGTGCAATTGGACGCCACCGCCAATGTGCCGGGTACCTTCTCATACAGTCCGGCGTTGGGCGCCGTTCTTCCGGCGGGCGTCCAACAATTGTCAGTCACGTTTACACCGTCCGATGCAACCGACTATACGCCAGCTATGGCGCACGACCTACTCACGGTTACAGCGGCGTCTACGAGCAGTCCTGTCGTTACCTGGAACGTTCCGGCGCCGATTCAGTACGGTAGCGCACTGACTAGTGTTCAATTGAACGCCGTGGCCAACGTCGCGGGTAACTTTGTCTACTCCCCTGCCGCCGGCGCGGTGCTCCAGGCTGGTACCCAGAAGCTCACAGCGATTTTCACCCCGTCCGACACGGCCACCTACTCCACAGCGACAGCAGCCGTGCAGTTAACGGTTACGCAGGCCAAGCCGCTCGTCACATGGGCTCCGTTATCTCCCATTCAACAGGGAACTGCCCTCAGCGGAGTTCAGTTGGACGCCACCGTTAATGTGCCGGGCACATTTTCCTACAGTCCCGCGGCGGGCACCGTTCTTCCGGCAGGTACACAACAACTGACAGCCACGTTTACACCTACCAATGCTACTGATTACTCGTCGGCCATGGTGTTTAACTCTCTCACGGTCAACAGCGGAAGTCCGACAGGGTCCGGGATCAACGGTGCATGCGGACCAGCGAATGGCACCACTTCGAGCGTCGCGCCGACCGCAAACCTTTGCAGCGTAGGCACCCCTTCGGCGGTCACGGGAACCGGGCCGTGGACGTGGCAGTGTGCAGGCAGCAACGGTGGAACAACGTCAAGTTGCAAGGTGTCACCTCTGACTCCAGAGGGAGTTTCAGCCTTTGTGCAGTCACTCGGGATCAATACCCACGTCCCCTTTCCCGGGACCCCTTATTACGACCACACGCAGAACGTACTCTCGGCTCTGCAATATCTCGGGATCAGCACGGTGCGCGATCAGCCGCCCGCTTTCACAACCGATCCGAATACGGTGGAGACGAATAATACATTAGCTGCAGCGGGCATTAAGTTCGACGTTGTCCTGGTTGGTTCAAACGGGCCGGTCGATATCACGGACACGCTTACCACCACGGCTGCTTTTAAGCAAAGCTACCCAGGTTCCATCGCTGCGATCGAGGGGCCAAACGAGATCAATACCGCGCCTATCACGTACCAGAGCACCACAAACACCTATATTGCAGGTGTACAAGTGACTGAGGCTCTGTGGGCGGCCGTCCAGGCTAATACATCACTGAGTGGGGTACCGATCTATGCTTTGACGCTAGCGGGAGGGCAGGACGGCGTTCCAGCCGAGGAGGCGGAGCTCGGCAATCTCGCTTCTTACGTTACCTATAGCAACGCGCATATCTATGCTTCCCAGAGCGACAACGTTTGGGACTACAACATGCCGTATTGGTTACCTATATTCGAGGCAGATACGCCGGGTAAGCCGATGATTATTACGGAAACGGGATATGCGACTATGCCCGGCAGTGTGGATGAGGTCTCCGCGGCTAAATACAACCTGAACACGCTTTGTGAAAATGCGCTAAACGGCATAGTTAGGACTTATCTTTATCAGCTGGCCGATTTTAATTCATCTGCGACGGATACAAATCCAGATGACCATATGGGACAGTTTAACGACGACTGGACGCCGAAGGCCGGCGCCACGGCAATCCATAATCTAACAACCATTCTGCAAAGCGCTGGAAGCGGAACGGCCTCGAGCACACTCAACTACAGCGTGACTGGGTTACCCACGACGGGCCACTCGTTTCTTTTCGGCAGCACTACGGCGTTCGATATCGCTGTATGGGTTGACGCCACGGTTTACGACCCGACGAACGACACCGAAATCGCCCCCCCCGCTTATTCCCTAACTGTTAATCTCGGGGCGACGTTTGCGAATGTTGCTGTCTACGATCCGATGATCGGCACCACGCCGACTGCGACCTACAGCGACGTAAGCAGCCTTAGCATTAGTGTGACCGACCACCCGTTGATCGTACAGGTCAACTAGCTGCGTAAACCAAGGGTGCCCGTTCCACCCCATACGGCGTGTTGCGCACCCTCCCCTATCTTTCGCGTCAACAAGGCATCCATGCGCCGTCCCAGTGCGTACTTGGCGCAGACCGCTTTCACCAACTCCTCAATTCGATTGCGATAAGCCTTGGAGACAAACGCCTCACTATCAAATCGCTTCCGGTACATGGGCTCGAGCGCGGGAAAATGCTCCCGGATAAACCCCAGGTAAATCTCCTTCGAGCAGGGTTTTAGAAAGAGCGGCTGGGCGCAGAAGAAGCTGGCACCGGCGTCCCTTGCTCTCTTCGCCATCCCATCCAGCGCTTTTCCCGTATCGGTGATGCCCGGTAACAGCGGTGAGCACAATATGCCGGTGCTCAGGCCGGCCTGGCGTAGGCGGGCTACCGTCCGCAGCCGCAGGTCAGGCCGGGGCGCCCGCGGTTCCAGCAGCCGAGCCAACGCAGCGTTCGGGGTAGTAATCGTCAGGTGCAGCACTAAGGTATTTTTCTCCGCGATTCTCTGCAGCAAAGGAATGTCGCGTTCGATCAGCGTCGACTTCGTGACTACCCCAATGCGCAAGCCCCTCTGCCTGGCCAGCACCTCCAGCAGCGACTGAGTGATCTTGGCCCGTCGTTCGACCGGCTGGTAGGGATCGGTAGCCGTCCCCAGAGCGATCTCCTCGTGCGCCCGCACTTGCCTTAATTCCTGCTCCAGCAGCCACGCCGCGTTCTGTTTGATAAAGATCCGTCGCTCGAAATCTTCCGGCGGCAGCTCCATGAATTCATGGGTATAGCGGGCATAGCAGTAGCGGCAGGCAAACTCGCATCCGCGATAAGGATTGATGGTCCAGGTAAAGCTTAGCCCTCTCCGGGAGACACTACGGTTCAGGATCGACCGAACCCCGAGCGACCGTACCTCCAGCCCATGCCCCTCGCCGGCAGCGGAGGAAGCGGCCGCCAGCCGGGCAATGCCGGTCAAATGAGCACCGGCCAAATGAGTACCCGTCAAGGGGGCCCAGTCGAAGCAGATTCGCCGTCGAGGGCAGGTAAGCTGGGCAGGATCGGGAAGAGTTCAAGATTCTCGTGATCTTCGCCATTTGTTCGCCTCATGAAGCCAGCGTACTCCCCTCTGCTCGTAGGGTCAAATGTTCTATGCCGGACGGCGATCCAAGCGCACGTGCACTCCACCTTCGGGGCGCAGCGAAATCGCCGGCCGCATCCGCAGCTCCTGGGTTGCGCCGTTGGGCAGTGAGAGCCTCCAGTGGCGGGCCACGAAGGACAGAATCAGCACCCCTTCCATCCAGGCCAGGCCTTCGCCAATGCACTGCCGTGCGCCGGCGCCAAAAGGGAAGTAGCAGAAGCGTGGCCGCCTCGCCTTCTTCTCTTCAGTGAACCGCTCGGGGTCGAAGCGCAGTGGGTCGTCCCAGAAGCGTGGGTCACGATGGGCCACAATCTGCGGCGCCAGCAGAATGGCTCCCTTGGGTATCGTGATGCCGCGATAACCGTATTCCGCTGCCGCTGTGCGTGCTGTCACCCATACCGGCGGGTACATCCGAATCGCCTCCGCAAATACCTGAGCGGCGTAACCCAGCTGACAGTAATCCTCCGCGGCCGGTAAGCGATCCCGCAGCACCGCACGACATTCCCGGTAGAGCCGCTCCTGCACCTCGGGATTTCTGGCTAGCTCCCACAAGGCAAAACTCAACGCGTTAGCGCTGGTTTCGTGTCCGGCCAGCATCACGGTCACGCATTCGTCGCGGACTTGTTTGTCAGTCATCCCCCCGGTGCCCTCTTCGGTATCGACTGTGGCCAGCAACATCGACAACAGATCGCCGCGGTCGCCAGGATCCTTGCGCCGTTCGGCGATCATGCGGTAGATCAGGCCATCAAGGTAGGCTTGTCCCCGGCGAATGCGGGTCATGAGTGGGAAGGGAAGTTGAAGCACCACTTCAGGAAAAGGCAGAAACGCTAACGGAAGAAAGCCCATAAACGAATCCACTGCTTCCGCAATCTGCTGCACTTCGCCTTCGACGTTGGTATCGAAAAGGGTCTTGCCGACAATGCGCAAGGCCAGCAGCAACATCTCCGGATGCAGGTCCATGACCTTCCCGCTCTCCCAGCGGGAGGTCATCTCCGCGGTATAACCGGCGATAACCTGTCCGTAGGAGGCGATCCGTTGCCGGTGGAAGGCCGGCTGCGCCAATCTGCGCTGGCGCAGGTGCAAAGGGGCCTCGCTGGTCAGCAGCCCTTCACCCAGAACCAATTTTGCCCGCTGCATGACGAGGCCGCGGTGGTGATGGACCGCATCCCGCAACAGCAGTTCCTGGATCAGTTGGGGATGGTTGAACTGGAAGATGTGCCGGCCAAGACCGGTGTAGTGATTCAGGTCGCCAAACCTGCCGGCGCTGCGCAGCATGAAGTCGGCCGCGTTCTGGCGGAAGAACTCCCCCGACAGCAGACGCTGCATAAACCGCGGACCCTCCGGGTAACGGGCCCCGGGACTGCGTACGATGTGCGGTGCGACCATCTCGGTCGCGAGGGGAAGGCTCACACGTTAAAGCTTAGTCCACCACCGGTCCGCCGGCTTTCAGCGTATGAAAAGCCTTCGGCAAGTGTGCTTGTCGGAAACGATTCTTGCCATATGAGACAGACAAAGTGTCAAATTAGCGTTCTTCTTCCGTTTATCGACGTCGAGAATTAATGATCCGACGATCGATACCCACCCCAAGTGCAAAGGTACAGTAACCAGCACACCCAACATCAGTGTTACCAATTACTCGCTGATCGTGCAGGGCAAATAGCCTGGCAGACTAAGCATCTCTCTGCTATTCCAGCAAGGCACGCTCGTGCCGCTAGAGCGATTACTTACCGTAGGGCCAACTTTATTCACTCATCAATTCGAGTAGTTTGAACGGGTGTAATCCCCCATAAGTGGGATTCGATTGACCTACTGGTGGTATCCGATCCACCATCAATTGTGTAGCCGGTCGCAAGTTCTCAAGTAGAAGATCTGCGGTCTGAGTACGGCTCTTTCCCCCTGGTGCTTTTCGCCATAACGGCTTTCTCGGGGGATGTATGAGTAAACCTTGTACGACTTGGCTCATTTTCTGTCTTTTGGGTGTCCTCTCTATTCCGATTGTGGGTTGCGGTGGTGGGTCAATGGCGGCGGGCACAGCCCCGGCGAGCACAGCCCCGGCGGGCACATCGCCGGTGACAGGCACCCCTTCGATCACCTGGAATCCGCCGGCGACGATCCCGTATGGCTCCGCGCTGAGCGATGTTGAATTAAACGCGACGGCGAGCGTCGCGGGTAACTTTGTCTACTCACCCACCGCTGGAACAGTGCTCCAGGCGGGATCCCAGAAGCTCACTGTAACTTTCACGCCTTCCGACACGGTAACTTACAGCACAGTTACTTCCAATGTGCCGCTTATGGTTACCCGCGCCACCCCGGTGATCACTTGGGCGGCCTTGTCCCCCATTCCGCAAGGCACCGCCCTGGGTACAGCGCAGTTGAACGCGGCCGCGAATGTACCAGGTATCCTCTCGTACAGTCCCGCGCTGGGCACCGTTCTGCCGGCGGGTACACAACAGCTGACAGCCACGTTTACACCGTCCGACACGACCGACTATCAGCCGGCAACAGCACACAGCTCTCTTACCGTTACAGCGGAGAACCCTAGCGTTCCTACCATCACCTGGAACACGCCGGCGCCCATCGAATACGGCACCGCCCTGAGCAGCGTCCAATTGGCCGCGACGGCGAGCGTCCCGGGTAACGTTGTCTACTCACCTGCCGCCGGTGCAGTGCTCCAGGCAGGATCCCAGAAGCTGACAGCTATCTTTACCCCCGCAGACACCAGCAGTTATTCGGCAGTTACTGCGACCGTGCAACTTACGGTTAGCCGGGTTGCATCGGTAATCACTTGGGCCCCCTTGTCCCCCATTAAGCAAGGGACCGCCCTCAGCGGAGCACAGTTAAATGCGACAGCAAATGTGCCCGGGACCTTCTCCTACAGCCCGGCGGCGGGCACCGTTCTACCCGCGGTCACGCAACAGCTGACAGTTACCTTCACACCGTCCAACGCGACCGACTATACGTCAGCAACGGCGCTCAATTCGCTCACGGTCAATGCCGGGAGTTCCCTCGATCCCACACCCGTAAACGGTGCCTGCGGGCCGGCGAACGGCACTACCTCGACCGTCGCGCCCAGCGCCGGTCTTTGCAGCGCGGGTACAGCCTCGGCGGTCACGGGCACCGGCCCCTGGAACTGGCAATGCACAGGCAGCAATAGTGGAACTACTTCCATGTGTACGGTCGCGCTTCCGGCTCCAGAAGGAGTTTCCACCTTTGTGCAAAGTCTCGGGATCAATACTCACCTGGCTTATGGCCGTACGACCTATTACGGCCAGCAGCAGAGCGTGATCTCGGCTCTGCAATATCTAGGCATCAACACCATCCGCGATCAGCCGCCCGGTTACACCCCCGATCCGACAACGACAGCCGCATATGATGCGGTAGCTGCTGCCGGGGTTCGGTTCGACGCTCTCCTGGTTGGAAACGGTCCTGTCGATATCACGGACACGATTGCAGGGACGGCTGCTTTCCAGCAGGCTTATCCTGGTTCGATTGCAGCCATCGAGGGACCAAACGAAATCAATGCGTGGCCCATTACTTATGAGGGCATCACCGACACTTATGCTGCGGGCGTACAAGTCACTCAGGACTTATCGACTGCGGTCCAAAGCAACCCGTCGCTTCAAACGGTTCCCATCTATGCGCTGACACTGTCTTACGGAATCACCGGTGTTACTGCAGGCGAGGAGGAGCTTGGCGACCTCGCTCCCTACGTCACCTATGGCAACGCTCATATTTATGACTGTTGCAACGTGTGGCAAGGAAACATGCTCCATTGGCTCCCGATACTCAAACAAGCTACGCCGGGCGTGCCGACGGTTATCACCGAAACCGGATATCCGACCACTCCTAGCCATGTGGATGAGCTCACGGCGGCTAAGTACAACCTGAACACGCTTTTTGAAAATGCACTGAACGGGATCGTAAGAACCTATCTTTATGAGTTGGTCGATGAAAACTCATCCGCGACGGATACGAATGCCGAAGATCACTTTGGAGAGTTTCATAATGACTGGACACCAAAAGCCGGCGCCACTGCGATCCACAATCTAACCACTGTCCTGAAAAGTGCCGGAAGTGGAACTGCCTCCACCACGTTGAACTACAGCGTCAGCGGATTGCCCGCGGCAGGGCACACCTTTCTGCTCGGCAGCAGTACAGCTTTCGATATCGCAGTTTGGATTGATGCCACGGTTTACGATCCGACGAATGGCGTCGATATCCCCGCCCCCGCTTATTCCGTGACGGTTAATCTCGGTGCGACATTTGCCAACGTGGCAGTCTACGATCCAATGATCGGCACCACGCCGATTGCGACCTACAGCAATGTAAGCACACTCAGCATCAGCGTTGTCGATCATCCGCTGATCGTGCAGGTGAACTAGTCTTCAGGGTTCTTCGTCGTCCTGCCCCGGAGCACGCACAGCGTAATCCACTCCGGCCTGGGGTCCCTGGGCGCGTCCTTGTCCGAGACGGGCGGCCTGGGTCCCCTCCTGCACGCGCCGGCGAAGCCCGATCAGCGTCTCTTGCTTATCGCGCGCATACTCGGCGGCCAGCCGGGTCAGGGCGTGGGTCACAATGTCGCTATGGTGCAGGTTCTGCATCTCGGGATCGCGGCGGAAGTTGAGCCACAAGCGATGTACCAGTTCCACATCATCTGCTTGCAGTGATGGTGCATGCGGGCCGATGTGGAACGACTCCGCCTCACCATTGGGAGACACCACGTAAAAGGTGATTTGCTTCTTGGGCTCGGGCAGTGCTTCCCAAGCCTGGCCCACGCGGTAGGCTTGTTCGTGCGCGCTCATCTTGCTGGAAAGTCCTGAGACCACCGCCGCCGCTTCGAGCGAATTGGCAGTCTGCACCAGAGCCGCGAAGATATCTCCAGCCGGCACCACCAGCAGCGAGATGTGCTTGCCAAAGCTCTCCGCCACTGAAACCGCCTTGGTGAACAGCATCTGCTCGTATTCGCTGAACAGCTGGTCCGAGGTGGAGAGCAACGCCGGTCCGCCCGCGCCCACCATGCGCGCCGTCAAAACGACCACATCCTGATCGCCGGTGTTGGTGCGGGCCAGGGTCCACTTCAGCGCAAAGGGGTTATTTGCGTCGCGCATAGTGACCACGACGCATCCAGGATCGATCTGCAGCACGTCACGGCCCACCGTGTCCTCGTGCTCCAGCTGGAAGTGCTCTTTCATTTGCAACTCGGTCGTCGTTCTCCGCCGCCGGTTGTCCCGCTCAGAGAAAGTGAAAATGATAAAGAAGGTGGTAGCGAAGAGGATGCCGCTGACCGTGGCTACCGACTTGGTGAACAGGTTCACAATCGCCGTCGTCAGCAGCACCATGAACACTGAGATCAAGCCGATCGGGATCTCTCGCTTGCCGATGCGCAGATTCGGCGGCACCTTCCAGCCGCGTTCTCCCTTGTACTTCCAGCGCAGCACCAGCATGGCAAGGCTGTTAAAGGTAAAGCTCCAGATCACGCCAAACGCGTAGGCTTCACCCAGTGCGATAACGTTTCCCCGGCTGGCGATGATGGTGAAGATCTGCATCCCTGCCACCAGGTTCACGATCCGGTAGCTGGTGCCGAACTTGCGATGCGGCTTACGGAACCAGTCCGTAAGGACTCCATCCTCGGCAATGCGCATCAGTACGCCGGTGGAACCGATAATCGAGGTATTAATAGCGCCGGAAAGAATAAGAAAGCCGACCAGAACCACAAATACGCGGAAAATGATCCGCAACACCTGCGGTCCGACCATGTACATCGCCAGGCCCGCGATCAGATTGTCGCGGTAAATCGGCACCCGCACCGAGTCGGGAATCAACATCACCGCCAGCAGCGAACCCAGCCCGGTAAATAGAAAGCTGTAAATCGCAATCACGATCGCGGCGCGCTTCAGGTTTTTGAGCTTGGGGTGCTCGATCTCGCGATTGACCTGCGCCAGCGTCTCTTCGCCGCTCATGGCCAGAACGGAATGGCCGAA
The DNA here is from genome assembly GCA_963824325.1 of uncultured Acidobacteriaceae bacterium. Taxonomy (GTDB): domain Bacteria; phylum Acidobacteriota; class Terriglobia; order Terriglobales; family Acidobacteriaceae; genus PALSA-350. The sequence goes on from CAWGPA010000005.1 coordinate 102,133, forward strand.
GGCCATGATGATGCCAAACAAGCCGAGCATCGACGGCAACCGCGTGTAGGCCAGGAAGCCGAGAGCATCCTTGCTGAAGTGCAGGGTCGATGGCGTGGGCCACGGCGGCAGGTGGGCCCCCACATGCAACGCCGAATAGATTCCCCAGGCCAGCAGAATTACCACCATGACGGTAGTAATCTTCATCACTTCCAGGGCCTTATCGCTCGACTCTTCGATGCCTTTCAGGTTCTGCCACCAGTAGTACACGGTGACAATTGCGGCAAAGGCCGCCGAGGTAAGGTCCACGGGGAGCTGCGGCGCCACATGGTGTCCGCTCAGCATGGCTCCCGGCAGCCAGCTGTGGGCGGCGGCCACCGTCATCAACTCGTTCAGCAGGCCGGTAATGTATTGTCCGGCGGAAACGCCCGAGATCGGTCCGGTGAGGATGTAGTCGAACATCAGCGCGGAAACGCTGAGCTTGGCGAAGGTGCCGCCCAGAGCCTCTTTCACCACGCGATATACGCCGCCGCGGGTGAACATCGAGCAGCTCTCCACATACACGGCGCGGACCGCAAAGGAGAAGAGCATCACGCCAAGAATGAACCAGGGAGCGGACTTGCCCACCGCTTCTTCCGCAATGCCGCCGGCGTAGAAGGCGGAGGAGCCAAGGTCGTTCAGCACCACCGCGGCGGCACGCCAGAAGGAGATGAAGGTGAGCATTACCGAAGAGGCGACGACCAGTTTTACCCGGTTGGAGGCTACGGATGGTGCACTGGTTGTTCGCTCGGAAGCCATTCGATATAGGCTAGGGTGTCAATCCCGGGACCGGGGACAGTCGCGGTTTGGATCGAAGCTCAGACCTGAGTCTATGTTGGTTGCCGCCCAGCGTCAACGAAGATAACGGGCCTCACTCACCTACCAGCAGCTGCAAATCTTCGATAAAACTAATTACCACCACCACCGCGGATCCGGCGATCCCGGCGAAAAACATGACCTCGACGAGCCGCATGAAAAATATCGCAACCAGCATAGGCAACGATTGTATCTCTTTCTGCGTCGCGCAGGATGTAAGAAGTTCATCCCACACGAGATGGTAGACTCTCCGCCATGGCAAAGCTGGCCCGGCAACCCTGGCTGTTCGGTATCGTTTCCGCCGTACTGCTTTTGCTGCCTTTTTCGATTATCGGGCCGGTGCCTTACCGGCGAACCTTCTTTGCCTGGATAGCCTTTGTGCCGCTCTTCTACGGGTTGCTCTCAGGCGAAAATCTGCGCCATCCCAAGGCCTTGCTGCGCGGAACCTTCGCTGCTTATGTCATGGGCGTCCTTTGGTTTGCCGGCAATTGCTACTGGATCTACCAGACCATGCTGTACTACGGCGGCCTGCCTCCCTTCATCTCGGCCGGCATCCTAATTGCTTACAGCCTGATCCTGGGACTTTACTTTGCCGCTTTCGGCTTGGCGCTCACGGTTACGGCAAGGGCGTTCCGTGGCTCCCATTACGCGCTCCTGGCTGCGCCCTTTTTCTGGGCAGGCCTCGAAGTGTTGTCAGCCCGGCTAACCAAGGTTCCATGGGATTCACTAGGCTATTCGCAAGTCGATAACTTTGTGCTTAGCGGGCTGGCTCCGTTCACCGGCGTCTACGGCCTCAGCTTCGTGCTCATCGCGGGCAACGCGCTCACTGCCTGGGGCTTGGTCGCCCCCAAGCGACGTCTCCTCATCTTCATCAGTGGCCTGTTGTTGGCGTTGGTGCTGCAGAATGGCGATCACTTTGCGCCGCCCGCAGCGCCGGTGCAGGCAACCGCGGTCCTGTTGCAACAGAACCTTAACGTCAATCAGGACAACAGCTGGCCCGGCGCAGAGTATGACGAACACATGAGCCAATTCATCAAGCTCAGCTCCCGTACTTGCGGCCCCTACCTTGCCGGCACGCCCGAGCTCGACGCCTATCCGGTTACCCCCGACTGTCCAGTGGCGCCGATTACTCCCGCTATCATCCTGTGGCCGGAATCGCCTGCGCCTTTCCTCGACAAAGACCCGCGCCTGCTTGCCGCTCTGCGCACGCTGGCGCTTTCCATGCAGACGCCGGTGATCGCGGGCACCACTTCTCTGGACCCCAATGGTATCCACGCAGATATGTACAACTCCGCGCTCTTCGTGGGCGCGGATGGCGAAGTCGCGGGTCGCTATGACAAGATCCACCTCGTTCCGTGGGGGGAATACATACCCTATAAGCGCTTTTTCTCCTTCGCCAAGAACCTGACCCAGCAGGCCGGCGACATGACCCATGGATGGCGCCGCATCATCTTTAAGACCGACGATCACAGCTTCGGCGTCTTCATTTGCTACGAAGAAATCTTCGGCGACGAGATTCGGTTATTCGTGAAGCGCGGCGCCCAGGTGCTGGTGAACATCTCAAATGACGGTTGGTACGGCGACACCTGCGCGCCCTGGCAAACACTCGACATGTCGCGCATGCGCGCGGTTGAAAATCGCCGCTGGGTGCTGCGCGATACCAATACCGGCCTGACCACCATCATCGATCCCTACGGAAGGCTCACCGCCAGCATCCCACGCCACATGCTTACCTCGCTAGCCGCCAAGTACGGCTATCGCAGTGACTTGACCTTCTACACGGTGCACGGTGACCTCTTCGCCTACCTCTGTGGGATAATCAGCCTTGGTGTTCTTGCCGCCGCAGGGCGCGCTTGGACCCGGATTTCCTGAGGATCTGGTTAACGTTGGCGAGCTTCATGCGGCTTTCCTTAATGAAAGCCGCACACGCGGCCGTATCCCAGCGCAGCGTACAGGAAATCCGGGACGTGCGTCGTCCGCAGCGGCTGCATTTCTAAGAAAACGGTTAAGCCTCATGTCGAATGAACTCGAATTTGCCTATGCTCCGGTTCGCGAAAAGGTTCGCGACCTTCGGGAGTATCTTTGACCACGCACGCATCGACAGGGAACTGGCTACCCTAGAGTCCAAACTCTCCGATCCCGCCATCTGGTCCAACCCATCCGAGTCACAAGTGCTTATGCGCGAGCGCAAACGTCTCGAGGGCCAGCTCGCCATGGAAAACGAGCTGGTGCGCCGCACTGGGGATATCGATGCCTACTTCGAACTTGCCGGCGAGGGCGAGGCAGTCCAGCCTGAACTGGAACGCGAGATCAAATCTTTAAGCGAGTTCGTAGAGCAACTCGAAACCCGCACCATGCTCTCCGAAGAAACCGATCCGCTGAATGCCATCGTGACTGTTCATCCTGGCGCCGGGGGCACGGAGTCGCAGGACTGGGCGGAGATGCTGATGCGCATGTATCTGCGCTGGGCCGAGCGCCACGGCTTCAAGACGGAGATGAATGACTATCAGGACGGCGAAGAGGCGGGCATCAAGTCCGCAACGTTCACCGTGACCGGCGAGTTCGCCTATGGGCAGCTGTCGGGGGAAACGGGAGTTCACCGGCTGGTGCGTATATCGCCTTTTGATCAGGCCAAGCGGCGTCACACCTCTTTCGCCAGTGTCTTTGTCTCGCCCGAGATTGATGATTCGATCACCATTGATATCAGGCCCGAGGAACTGCGCATCGACACGTATCGTTCTGGCGGCAAGGGCGGCCAGCATGTGAACACTACAGACTCCGCGGTGCGCATTACCCATTTGCCCACCAACATTGTGGTGCAATGCCAGAATGAGCGCTCCCAGCATAAGAACAAGGAAAAGGCGATGAAGATGCTGCGCTCCAGGCTTTATGAATACGAGCTGGAGAAGAAGAAGCAAATTTCCAGGAAGCTGGAAGACTCCAAGCTGGATATCAACTTCGGGTCGCAGATTCGCTCGTATGTGCTGCAGCCCTATCGCATCGCCAAGGATCTGCGTACACGCGTGGAGGTGGGCGACGTCGACCGCGTGCTCGATGGCGACTTGGACCCGTTCATCCGCGGCTATCTGATCATGCGCCGCCAGGGTGGCGTGCCTGCGGCGATCGAAGAATCCGCCGACGTCGACTAAACAGGGCTGCGTTTGCGGCTCTTTCGCGACGCTGAAGTGTCGCCGCTCCCCCTGCTGAAGCACGGGGCTCCCACCATGCCTTTCCGGGAGAGTCAGGCGCTGATACAAAGCATGAGTTTTTCGCAAGCGATAAAGCATCCAATCAGCAGTGAGAGGGAACGCATTGAACGAGCCTGAAACCATTCGCACCATCCTGGAAAAGACCAAAACGATCGCTGTCGTGGGGCTTAGTGACAAGCCAGACCGGCCCAGCTTTTACGTCTCCAAATACATGCAGCAGGAAGGCTATCGCATCATCCCAATCCATCCCACAGTAACCAAGGTTTTGGGCGAAAAGGCTTATCCAACGCTGGATGATGCGTATGCCGTAGAGGGAAAAATCGACCTCGTCGATGTGTTCCGCGCTTCCGAGTATGTCCCTGAAGTCGTCAAAGACGTGATGCGGCTCAAGATCCCCTATCTATGGTTGCAGGAAGGCGTTTGCCACGAGGAGGCGGTGAAGTGGGCCGAGGCTGACGGCATCCTGGTGGTGATGGATCGCTGTATCTATAAGGAGCACGCTCACCTCGCGCGGGCGTAGCGGGTGAAGAGCCCGGTAAACCCTGCGAGCCGCTACAATATAAACGGACCGCTGTACCTTCCTATGCCTAGGTTTCGCCAACGCGCTTTGTTTCGGAACTGCCTCTGGCTATTACTCTCCGCCACTTTGGCTATCGTCCCGGCTGCGAACGCAGCCGACCCGGTCATTGGACCCGTGCGAGCGCAGCACCTAACGGTCCAGTTGCTTCCTCTTCACGATTCGATCCAGCCCGGGGGCACTGACCTCATAGGTCTGCACTTCACCCTGGATAAGGGTTGGCACGTCTATTGGATCAACGCCGGCGACTCGGGGGAACCGCCAACCATCAAGTGGACGCTCCCAGCGGGCATAACAGCCGGAGCCATGCAGTTTCCCGCGCCCCGCCGCTTGCCGCTCGGTCCGCTGATGGATTTTGGCTACGAAGACGAGGTGCTCTTCCCCATCACCTTGAGCGCGGACTCAACGCTCAAAGTACCCTCTACCGCCCCGCTTGCAGCTCACGTCAATTGGCTGGTTTGCCGCGAAGTCTGCATTCCCGGTAAGGCCGACCTGGCTCTACCGCTGCAGGTTACGGCGCAACAGGGGCCCACCGACCCCAGCCGGCAGGCGCTCTTCGATCGCTTCCGCAGCCTTTTGCCGCAGCCACTGCCGTCTTCTGCCAAGGCCGTTTTTGGGACGACTCCAAGCGGTTTTGCCCTCGCCCTTACCGGTCATCCCACCACCAACGCCCAGTTCTTTCCCCTGGATCAAAGCCTGATCGAGAATGCTGCGCCCCAGCCTGTCCAGAGCGTGGAGGGCGGGGTACAAATTTCTCTCAAGAGAGACGTGAACTTCAAGACTCAACTGGCCCAATTGAATGGGGTTATTCTGCTTGGCGATGGAACAGCCTATGAGATCCACGCGGTTCCGGGCCCATTGCCGGCGGCCACCGCCGCAGTCTCTTCCGCCGGCTTCCTCAAGCTTCTACGCTTTATCTCCCTGGCCTTCGTCGGCGGAGTGATTTTGAACCTCATGCCGTGCGTCTTCCCGGTCCTCTTCATCAAGGGTCTTTCCCTGGTGGAGGCGTCCCGGCATGAGCACAGCCGGGTCCGTGCTCACGGCCTGGTGTACACCCTGGGAATTCTGGTTTCTTTCTGGGCGGTGGTGGCTCTCCTGCTCGGCCTCCGGGCGGGCGGACGTCAACTGGGTTGGGGCTTCCAGTTCCAGTCGCCCGGTTTTGTCGCGGTCATGGCGCTGTTGCTCTTTTTCCTGGGACTCTCGCTGGCCGGCATGTTTGAGATCGGGTTGACCGTGACCAATACCGGTTCCAGCCTGGCCTCGCGCCACGGCTACGCGGGCAGCTTCTTTACCGGCGTCCTGGCCATGGTCGTGGCTACGCCTTGCACTGCCCCGTTCATGGGCGCGGCTATCGGTTTCGCCCTGGCGCAAAACGCAGCTGTCGCCTTTGCTGTCTTCACCGCCCTGGCGCTGGGGCTCGCCGCACCTTATGTATTGCTCACGTTCCATCCCGTGTGGATGCGCCATTTGCCTCGTCCCGGCGCCTGGATGGAAGTGCTGAAGCAAGCCACCTCGGTGTTTATCTTCGGCACCGTGATCTGGCTGGTGTGGCTCTTTGCGTCCTCGGCCGGCGTGGACGCCCTTACCGCATTGCTGGCGGCGTTTCTGTTGCTGGGGATTGCGGGATGGATCCTTGGCCGCTGGCCCGCACGCAGGATTCCCTCGGTCTTTGCCGCCGCAGTCATCGTTTTGGCAGTGGCCACGCCGCTCTACGCGTTATGGCAATTTCCCGCGGCCGAGTCCACCACTGCCCGGTCGGGCGCCGGAGCCAGCCAAGCTGGCTGGGAGCCTTACAGCCGCGCAGCCATTGAGCAATACCGTGCCCAGGGGCGTCCCGTATTTGTGGACTTCACCGCCCGCTGGTGCCTGAGCTGCCAGGTCAATGAGCGTGTTGTGCTTAATCGGCCCGATGTGCGGCGGCGCTTGCAAGACTCTGGAATCGTGTTGGTCCGCGCCGACTGGACCAAGCATGATGAAGCGATTGCATCGGCGCTGACTGAACTCGGACGCAGTGGCGTGCCGACCTACGTTTTTTACCTTCCGGGCCAGCAGGCCATCACGCTGCCTGAGGTGCTCACACCGGGCATCGTCTTTGGGGCGCTTGACCAGCTCCATAATCGCCCTAAGGAGAAACAGGAAGCACGGCTCAAGCCAGACGGCCAGGCCTTGATGGACCCCGGATTTCCTGCTGGGGCTCAGCCAGGCCATTAACCTTCACTCGCTGCCCTTGGTTGGTAGTCCGCGGCAGAAAGTCCGGGCAGCCGTAACCTGAGAGGATCAGCCGATGACCCGGAAAAATATCGTCCATGTCCGCATGGCCGCAATTTTGGCCGCAGCCCTGTCCATCGTCCTCGCCTTCTCCGCCCGTGCCGCCCAGATCGGCAGCCAGGCGCCTGACTTCCAGGGAACCGATTCCAGCGGCAAGCCCCAGAGTCTGGACCAATACCGGGGCAAGTATGTCGTTCTGGAATGGCATAACCACGACTGCCCCTATACGGTGAAGCACTACGAGAGCGGAAACATGCAGTCCCTGCAAAAGCAGTGGACCGCGAAGGGTGTGGTGTGGTTCACCATCATCTCCTCCGCTCCTGGCACGCAAGGTTATGTGGATGCCTCAGCGGAAAATGCCTATGTGAAGAAAATGGGGGCAAAGCCAACTGCAGCGATCCTCGATCCCAGCGGCGCTATCGGACATCTTTACGATGCCAAGACCACGCCCAACATGTTCATCATTGACCCCAGTGGGAAGCTGATCTACGCCGGCGCCATCGACGATCATGCCACCACAGAGGTCTCAGACATTCCGTCATCGAAAAACTATGTATCTGCAGCGCTCACCCAGGCCATGACCGGTCAACCGGTGCAGACTGCCTACACCCGCCCTTATGGATGCTCAGTTAAATACGCCCAATAGGCGATCGATTCTCGTTTGCTTGCGCGGCATGCTGCTCGTTGCAGTGTCAGCCGGCTTGATGGGTGGGCGTCTTTTCGCCGCGCAGGCGCCCCCACCAGCAGAGATGCAGCAGGCGCAACCGGCCGCCGATCCGCATATTGCGGAGGAGCAGGCGGCGGAGCGCCAGGCTCTGGGGTTTCTTGGCTACCTTGACCACGAGCGCTTCGCAGATAGCTACGCCTACACCGGTATGCTGATTCGCGCCCAGCTTGACCGCGATGCCTATAGTAAACAGCTGGAGAAAGCCCGCGCCGGGGTTGGCGCGCTGCTCTCTCGCGAACTGATGAACACCACCTACAGCACTACCGTGCCGGGAGGTCCAGAGGGCCAGTACGTGGTGCTGATTTACGGCGCCAGCTTCGCCAACCGGCAACAGGCGGAGGAGACGGTGACGCTGGCTTTCGCCAAGGGCTACTGGCGCGTGAGCGGCTACTACATCAAGTAAAGCAACCACCCATTTCACTCGAGCGCGGTAGGATGACAGGGAACGGAGTGCCATGTTCACCCCGCAAACCTATTCCACTGCGCTCTTCCTGATGACGCTCAGCATGCTCTGCTGGGGAACCTGGGCCAACACACAAAAGATCACCCGCCAATGGCCCTTCGAGCTCTACTACTTCGACTACACGGTCGGCCTGCTTGTATGTTCCCTGATCTTCGGCCTCACCCTGGGGCAAACGGATCCCACCTCGCCGCAGAGCTTTTTCCTTAATCTGCGAGCTGCGAGCGAGCGAAGCCTCTTGCTGGCCTTCGCCGGAGGAGCTGTCTTCAGCGTGGGCAACATTCTGATTGTGGCCGCAATCTCGGTGGCCGGGATGGCGGTAGCTTTCCCCATTGGCGCCGGCCTGGCGCTGGTACTAGGAGCAGTGCTCAACTACATTGTTTCTCCGGCAGGCAATCCGGTACTCATCTTCTCCGGAATTGCTCTGGTCTGCATCGCGATCGCGCTCGATGCCCTGGCCTACAAGGGAATATCGCAGGGCGGTGGCAAAACTGGGAAAGGCATTCTTCTCAGCGTCATTGGAGGCATTGGTGCCGGGCTCTTCTATCCGTTGGTGGCCAAGTCGCTGGCCGGTCCGGGGCATCTAGAGCCTTACACTGTGAACGTTGTCTTTTCATTGGGAGCCGCGGCATCAGCGCTGCCGATGATTTATATGCTGATGCGCTGGCCCATCGCCGGCTCTTCCCTGCGTTGGAAAGATTATGTGAGCGGGCGCTGGAACCTACATGCCTGGGGCATCGCCGGCGGACTTATCTGGGGCGTCGGAACCATCGCCAATTTCGTAGCTTCTTATGTGCCCATGATCGGCCCGGCAACTTCCTTCTCCATGGGGGAGGGCAACACCATGATCTCCGCGTTATGGGGAGTCTTCGTGTGGAAGGAATTCCGCGGGGCCAGCAGTCGCGTCCGGCTTTATCTCGCGCTGATGTTTCTTTTTTTTCTGCTGGGCCTGACCTCGATCGCGCTGTCGCCTGTTATCAAGTAAATTGCAGTAACAACATTCTGGTAAGTCAGGCGGGGCAGATGAGCTTAGAGGATGGAATACCTAGCAGCATGGATAGGCGGAAGTTTCTTCAAGGCGCGGGCGCCGGCTTGGCGGCCGGTTTACTCACAACCTCATCGCCCGGGGCCGCGCAAACGCAAGCCACTCCGGAATCCATCGACCACTCGAGCGTAATGGGTCCTTTGTCGGAAAAGGAAAAGCTCGACCGGATCGCATCGAACTGCTGGCCCTTCCGCTATCTCTTCAAGCTGAATAGTGATGTCGCCACGGAGCCGGCGGAAGTCGCCAGGATGAAGAAGAAGTACGGCGAGATTACCATGCTGGACGTTCCCACCTTCACCAAGGAAACCTTACCCGGGGTGTACCAGATGGACCTTATTTCCAGCTTTTTTGGCGATGGCGATGATCCGAGCATGTTCGTGAACGAGACCGTCACCGGGAAAGGCGGCCCGCATACCATTACAGAATTCGACCCATCCAGTAAATCCGGCCGCAAGTGGCTGGAGAAGATGGCGAACAAACAAGTAACCACAGGAACGCGGTGCCATCACATATCGAACGATGCCCCGCGTGACATCTGCGAACCGGATGCGGAGCGGCGTAAAGCAGGTGTGGAAGTAGCGAAGAAGTGGCTTGACGGGGCCGCGATCCTGGGCGCCAAGTCCATGCGCGTAAACACCGGTGGTCCAACGATCGCTCCGCCGCCTGTGGCCGAGGCCGGCACATTCAAGAGTCCACCAGGAGCGAAAGGAGGACTTTTTAGCGATGTCTCCGGCTATCCGAGGAACGATGCTCTGGTGCAGTATCTCCGCAACGCTATCGAATCGTACAAAGAGATGGCTGACTACGGGGGCCGTCTCGGCATCAAGGTAACGATCGAGAATCATTGGGGAGTGGCAGCGAACCCAATCAATATTCGAATTATCGTGGAACAGGTGAATAGCCCTTTCTGCGAAGCGTCTCCCGACTTCTGCAATTGGGAGCACGAATACCTGCTCTTCCATGGCTTGGAAGCCCTGGCTCCTTACGCTCATACCCATGTGCACGCCAAATACTGGGATCGCTGGCCCAATCCGGATGTTCAACGAAACGTCAGAATCATGCTGAATGCGAATTACATGGGCGTCTTTGGACTCGAATACGAAGGAGGTCCGTGGGATGGTGTGGAGGGGGCGCAATATCTCTACCGGGAGGTCCTCGCGGCTCTGTAGCGGAGCAGAGCTGCGTGGCTACGATCGCGTTGTTCGCTTCCGGACAATGATTCTCGAATGCGGACAAGTGTTCTTCGCGTGGCATGCCTTCCCGCCAATCTTTACCTGCAAATGAAGGGCGTTAGGACCCGGCTTGTTGGGCAGACAACGTGCAACCATGAGCGCGGATAATCTTTGTGCGCGGAGGGTTTCATGGGGACCTTGTTTCAGGATCTTCGCTTTGCCGTTCGTCAACTGCGGAAGGCTCCGAGTTTTGCCGCCACCGCGGTGCTGACGCTGGCCCTCGGCATTGGCGCAAACACGGCTATCTTCAGCCTGGTGAATTCACTGCTGGTCAAGCCGCTCCCAGTGCCAAATGCCGAACAGATCACGACCTTGGCTCTCCGCGAAAATAACGGTCCCGTGCAACAGACTCTCTCCTGGAACGAATACAAGTACGTCCGCGCCCAGAGCGGGCGTTCCTTCAGCGATCTCTTCGCCTACACTATCAACCTCGACGGCCTGGCGGTAATGGGGCAGCAGCCGGAACGCATCGTGGCTACGTACGTCAGCGGTAACTTCTTTGCCGGGCTTGGAGTGAACGCCGCGGTCGGGCGGCTGTTCCTGCGCAGTGAAGGGGAGGTCCTGGACCGGGACCGGGTGATTGTGCTCAGCTACGACTACTGGCAGCAAAGGTTGGGCGGCGATCCGAATGTGATAGGGCGCCCGGTTACGCTCGACGGACATCCCTTGACCATCGTCGGCGTGGCGCCCAAAGGCTTCAGTGGCATGCAACCCTTCCTGAACTCGGCGGCGTATCTGCCCCTGTCGCAGTTGCCCATCGCCGGCACCCCGGTCGACGCTATCAATAACTGGCAGACCCGGATGTTCATCGTCAACGGGCGTCTCCGCTCCGGTGTCAGCGTGAAGCAGGCAAGCGCCGCTCTGAAGGTGGTTGCCCAGGACATCATTCGCCTGCACCCGGATGTCGAAAAGAAGCTCAGCATTGAGGCCTTTCCTGAGCCGCAGGTGCGCATCAATGCCGGCGATCCCCACGCCATGTTCGTCATTGCCGGGCTTTTTCTTTCGCTGGCCCTGATGGTGCTCCTTCTGGCCTGCATCAATGTCGCCAACCTGGTCATGGTGCGCGCTACGGCCCGTGAGCGCGAGATGGCCATCCGCACCGCGCTGGGGGCCGAGCGCTCCCGGCTTATCGGTCAGATGATCACCGAGAGCGTGATGCTGGCGCTGATCGGTGGTGGCATGGGTGTCGTGCTCGGCATGTGGGCCAGCAGCGCGCTTAGTCATCTCGACCTGCACGCGGATCTTCCGGTCAAGTTTGTGTTCGACTTCGATTGGCGCATCTTCTGCTATTCCTTCGCCGTCGCTTTGCTGGCTGGGGTGGTGGTGGGCATTGTGCCCGCGCTGCGCATTGCCAAGGCTAACGTGAACAACGTCTTGCACGAGGGCAGCCGCGGCGTGACCAGTGGACGGCATTGGCTGCGCGACGGTCTGGTTGTTTTGCAGATTGCCGGTTCGCTTGTGTTGCTGGTGGTCGCTGCGCTGTTCGTGCGCAGTCTTTCCGCCATGCAGACCATGGATTTTGGATTCAAGCCGGATCACGTGATGAATTTCGGCATCGATTCCCATCAGATCGGGATGAACGATAGCCAAGCCCGCGACCTGGCGGCCAACATTACGGCAGGTTTGCACCAGCTCGCCGGGGTGGACTATGTGAGCCACGCTGGCTCGGTTCCCCTGGGTTACTTCAACAATGGCGGCGACCGAATGGTGATTGATGGAGCCCCGGTTCCCGCCGATCCTAACGATTTGAACGCCGGCTACAACGTGATTTCGCCTGAATATTTCAGCGTGATGGGCATTGATCTTCTTCGCGGCCGCACCTTTACAGAAGCCGATAAAGAGCAGAGCCCAGATGTGGCCGTGATCAGCGAGACCACGGCCAGAAAGTTCTGGCCCCATCAAGACCCCGTTGGCCGCACCTTCCGCATGGCAAGTGAGAAAGACCGCAAGCTGCAGGTCGTCGGCATCGCGCGTGATGCCGAATTCCAGATCTTTGGAGGGGCCAAGTCGCTGCCCTACGTTTACCTTCCCTACGCTCAGCACATCAAAGGCAACACGCTGATGATCTTCCAGCTGAGGTCAAACCGGGATTTGCTTTCTCTTACCCCCATGGCGATGAAGACGATCCACTCGCTGGCCCCGCAGCTTCCCATCTTTCAAGTGCAGACGATGCGCCAGGCGCTCCACACCGTGAATGGCATCTTGCTCTTTCAGATTGGCGCCTCACTGGCCGCCATCATGGGTGGTCTGGGATTAACGCTGGCGGTGATTGGCCTTTACGGCGTGGTTTCGTACGCGGTGGGCCGCCGCATCCACGAGATCGGTTTGCGCATGGCGCTTGGCGCCAGCCGCAGCTCTGTCTTCCGTATGATCTACCGCCAGTCGGTCGCCATTATCGCTCTTGGCCTTGGTTTTGGCCTGGCCCTCGCTTTGTTGGTTGTGCGCGCTGTGCGCGGTTTCGTAACCGTCAGTGTGTGGGACCCGGCGACCTACATCGGCGTGGCGACTGTCCTGGCCATCGCGGCCCTCGCCTCGTGCTATTTTCCTGCCCGGTATGCGATGGCTGTGGAACCGATGGTAGCTCTGCGCGAGGACTGACCCAAGAGGCTCCATAACGGCAAGGTCCTCTGGGTTCTGGATGTGCCGTTTCTTCGCACGAGAACTGCACGTAGGAATTCGGTTTGGGGGCCTGGTCCATCCTGGGCTCGGGAACTGAAGGGAAAGACCGTGCGGGTCCGCTCGGTGCGGGCTTCGGTGGTTGAAAATCTCCGAGAGGCATGGGTAAGACAAGCACCGCCGGGGATCCTTCGACACAGTTTATTGCGGTGGAGGCGCAGCAGGCTTCTTCGGGTACCATCGGGATCAAAGAGATTTGCCTGGCGCTTTCGACTGGTTCCACCCCGAATATCAATCGGGGCAATGCATCCGGAGAATAGATCGTGAAGAAGAATGAGAGCCCTAAGAGGAGCAATTGGTCCCGCAGATCGTTCATACGCACTTTTGGTGTCAGTGTCCCTCTGCTGAGTCTCGTGGGTGAAAGCGCCCATATAGACGCCCAACGGGAAGGGGAGTCACCACAGGGGGGATACGACAGCGATAAGTTCACGCCGCTGGATCTGAGCCAGTATTTCAATTCTTCGCCCCGGAGTTTCGGCCCTCGCCCGCAGGCTCGGGAGATGGGCAGCGAGGGCCTCATCCGCACACCTGCTGGAGAACGGAATTTTTGGGGTGTTCCTTTTCGGCTGGGAGCAGAGGGCCTGGAAGAGAAGCGCTGGCTCGTGATCGGCACGGGAGCGAGCCAGACGGCGGCACGGAGCGTGGTGATTCCTGTACACCGGCGCGCGAATTTTGTCTGTCTGGCAGCGTTTTGCGATTGGGATCCGAATGAGGATCCACAACCCGGCGCGGATGTTATCGAGCAAGTTGGGCAGATCCTCGCGGAGGCCACGTTAACCTACGCAGATGGCAGGGAGGAGAAGATCCCGCTGCGCCGGCGTTTCGAGGTGGACGCGCCACTGGTCGCTTGGGGGCACTTGTGTTTTGCTGCTTTGGGTAGCAAGGATGAGGTTGCGACCAATCTGCATGGACCTCTGCAGGATGCGTCGCTGTGGGGGCGCTTGCAAACGGGGGAAACGTCGAATTCGTTCCGCGCTCCGTGGATCTGCGCGCTGCCCAATCCCCGTCCGCAGGATACCGTCGAAACAATAAGGTTTGAAGCGAAGAGCGAGGATCCTTTCGTCGTTTGCGGATTGACTCTCTTCCACCGGGAGGTGAATCCTCTTCGCCGGGAGCGCTTACGCACCTATCGATTTACCTTGCCGGAGGGTACTGCCGGAGATGGAAACCGATGGCAGGTCGGCGTTGATCTCGGGGTGGTGGCCAGGACTTATTTTCTGAATGAGTTCGATGCTCCGGCCTGGCTCGGTTCTGCGCGAGCAGGTTTGGGGGAAGATTTCCAAACCGCACAGCCGTACCTCTACGCGGAGGTTGCGGCGAATCCGTCTGCAACGCTTACGTTACGCGATTCAAGCAACGACAAAAGCTACGAATTTGCGCTCGAGCATCTCCTTCCAGGCCGTGAACTAGCGCCTCAGTCGGGACAGGGGCGAGTGGAGTTCATTGAAGCGGAGAAGGTTTGGCTGCATGCAAAAGTAGTGGATGCAGGAACACAATCGCCCACACCAGTCCGGCTGGCCTTCCGATCCAAAGACGGGCGATACCTTCCGCCTTACGGTCATCGGGCGGAGATCAACGATGCCTGGTTCGAAGATTACGGCGCCGATCTGAAGTTAGGGAATGCGTCGTTCGCCTATGTGGATGGAACGTTTCAGGTGGAGTTGCCCGTAGGCGAGGTGTACCTGGAGATGACCAAGGGCTTTGAGTACGAGGCTGTACGCAAGAAGCTGGAGATCAAGCCTGGGCAGCGGGAGCTGAACCTCGAGATGCCGCGCATTGCCGGCCTGCAGGCCAAAGGCTGGGTGAGCGCCGACTCACATGTGCATTTCCTTTCCCCTTCGACCGCGATTTTGGAAGGTCAGGCAGAGGGGCTGAATCTGATCCATCTGTTGGCAGCGCAGTGGGGAGATCTCTTCACCAATGTGGGTGACCTGTCGCAACGACCTCTCACCTCCAAAGATGGTCAGACGGTGATCTATATGGGCACGGAAAACAGGCAGCATCTCCTGGGTCACCTTGGGGCGCTGGGTGCTCCTGTTCACCCCATGTCGGCGGGAGGCCCGGAGGAGAGCTACCTGGGCGACCCGGTATGGGAGAGTATGGCGGAATGGGCCGACAAGTGCCGGGCGCAAGGGGGCCTGGCGGTCGCCGCGCATTTTCCTTACCCCACCGCGGAGATTGCAGCCGATGTGGTCATGGGCAAAATCGACGCGGTCGAGTTATTTCCCACGCCTGAATTTAACAGCCTGCGCTTCCTGGATTGGTATCGCTACTTGAATTGCGGCTATCGCCTTCCCGCCGTCGGTGGCACCGATAAGATGGGCGCCTATGAAGCCGTGGGGGCCAATCGATGCTACGCCTATCTGGGAGATGAGGAGTTTACTTTCGCGAACTGGTCAAAGGCGGTGCGCAAGGGCAACACCTTCATGACCTCGGGCCCGTTCCTGTTATTCCAAGCCGATGGGCACGTGCCCGGCGACGAGATCCATTTTCGTGCAGGTGGAGGCGAGGTGGAGGTGCAAGCCCATGCGACTTGCTTCTTTCCCTTCCATCGTCTGGAAGTGATTTTCAACGGCCGTGTTGTGGCTTCCCGCGAAGAGCCCGAGGGCAGACGAGACATGATGCTGAAGGAGCGAGTGCGCGTACCTGGACCCGGATGGCTTGCGGCACGATGCTCGTCGCGCTTGAGCGCTTCCGGCCATGGACTAGTTCAGGGGTTGGTTGCGCACACTTCACCGGTCTATGTCGTGGTTCCCGGCCAGGAATTGTTTTCGCCGGCGGCTGCTGCTTATTTTCTCACCCTCATGGACGGCGCTCAGCTCTGGACCGAGACGCTGGCCACCCGACCTGACTCGGAAAGATTCGAACGAATCATGCGGTTTTTCCGGGATGCACGCGGTGAGCTGCATCGGCGCCTGCATCAACATGGCATCGCGCACTGATTCCAATACTGCGAAGAGATCAGTAGGCTGGATAGCAGGTGTGGCTCGACAGACATCAAAAAATTGTTTCTTGCGGAGTAGCGTATGCGGCTTCAATGTGAAGGCATCATGAAGTTGTTGGGAAAAACTTGTGCAGCGATTGTGTCGCTTCTCGTCTTTGCGGCTGCGGTTCCATTGTCTGCCGCGCAGAAAACGGCCGCGCCGGTGACCTCCCTGCGCGTGTATCTGTTCGACTGCGGCTTGATCAAAGGGGAAGACCCCTTGAACTACGGATTGAACAAAGGGGACGTGGAGAATCCCGACATGGTGGTGCCGTGCTATCTGATCGTTCATCCCAAAGGCACGCTGATGTGGGATGTGGGTGTGATTCCAGACAGTGCGTTAACGCCCGGTAAGCCGGTGACGGAGGAAGGCGATACGGTGAGTTCTCCCAAGCCCTTGTTGCCGCAGCTGGCAGCACTTGGTTATCCCGCGGACAAGATCACCTACATTGCCCTTTCGCATTATCACTTCGATCACACGGCGAATGCGAATGCCTTCGCCGGGTCTACATGGCTGGTCCATGCCGCGGAACGGGATGCGATGTTTGCTGCCAGTGCCCAGCACATTGCGACTTATAGCCAGCTGCGCAACAGCAAGACGATCATCCTCACCAACACGGATTACGATGTTTTCGGCGACGGAACCGTCGTCATTAAATCCGCTCCAGGTCATACGCCCGGCCACCAGGTTCTGGCGTTGAAGCTGCCCAAGACTGGGCCGGTCCTGATCGCGGGAGACCTTTGGCACTATGCGGCAGAGCGAACAGCTTCCAGGCCACCCGGGGACGAGGCAAACAAGGAAGAGACGCTGGCCAGCCGCGCGGCGATGGAAGCATACCTGAAACAAAGCGGAGCGCAGCTCTGGATCGAACATGACCCGGCGACTTTTAATCGTCTCAAGAAAGCTCCGGATTATATTCAATAGCTCCCGGCTAGATGGGGGGAAGTATGCGCCTTCGCGTCGGGATTTGCGAGAAAGGGCGCTTCCAACGGAGCGTAACGGCGAAGGATTAAGTCCGGCGTCGCGCAATGTATAGGCTTGTGACCATGTTACGGGTCACGCGGCCATGGAAGTCATCGCGCGCCAGGCGATGCAGTTCGGTCAGTACGGCTTCGCGGTCTGGGCGAATGTTGATGTCGGAATAGGTCGCATAAAGAGCCACAGTTTGATCAGGATCGAGAGCAAGGGACCATGCGGTGGTTCGGTGCTCAACGTTATCGAACGCTTGGGTCCGTTCCAGCGCTGCCACCCTGGCCTCGGCATCGAGAGCGAAAGGCAGTTCGCCGTTACCAGCCGAAGGGCTCGAGTAACCGTTGAGAAGAGATTTCGTCGCTTCGTGAAATGGATCGGGTCGATGTGAATCGCCGAACACGTTCCAGACCATCGCCCACCAGCCGCCCGGGCGGAGCAGCCTGGCCACTTTTGCCAAGGCAAGGTCCTCGGCCAGCCAATGGAAGGCAGTGGCGCTGAGACCGAGGTCAAAGCCGGCCTCTTGCAATACGGCTTCTTCGAACGGTGCGACAACGACTGTGAGTGCGTTGTCTGGAATGGTCTCGCGAAGGAATGTTGCGAGGCGACGATCGGGCTCTACGGCAAGCAACGGGTTGGCGCCCAGTTCCAACAATCGACGAGTCGCGGTTCCTGTTCCGGCGCCAATCTCGAATGTAACCGCATTGGGCGTGAGACCACATCGCTCGCATAGGACATCAAATACCCATTCTGGATATGCGGGCCGCGCGGCGTGATAGCCGCCAGGATCACGACCGAAGGCCTGGCGACCGAAGGTTCGGGGGATGCAAGACTGTCTCATTCTGAAGCAGAACCCAACAGGCTTCTCGCGAGCACAACATGTGTCGCGTGCTCTGTGACCTGGCGCTCCGTCACAGAAAATCCCAGCCCCGGCAGGTCGATACCGGTAAAGAGTGCCTCACCTTGACCGAGGGCAACAGGCGCAAGTGCCAAGTGCATGGAATCGATCAGCCCCGCCTGCAGATACTGGCGCACGGTGGAAACGCCGCCGCCGATTTTGACGTCCTTGTCACCCGCTGCTTGTTTCGCAAGCCTCAGCGCCTCTTCGATTCCGCCGCTGACAAAGTAGAAGGTCGTCCCGCCCTCCATCACGAGTGGCTCACGCTCGTAGTGCGTCAGGACGAAAGTCGGCGCATGGTATGGCGGGTTGGGCCCCCACCATCCCTTCCACGAGTCGTCTTGCCATGGGCCACGAACCGGACCAAACATGTTGCGGCCAAGGATGAAGGCGCCGAAGTTTTCCATCGCCTGCCGTGCGAAGACGTCGTCCACACCAACAGATCCGTCCTCTTTCCCGTGCATGGCGCAGAAGGTCCTGGTATGGAAGAACCACTGAAAGATCTCTGGGCCGCGCTTGCCCAGCGGATCGTTCAGGCTCTGCTCTATTCCTGCGCTAAAACCGTCTAATGAAACACCAAATCCCGCGACACGAACCTTTGACATCTAGACTCCTCGTTTTCGAATCAGGTTGGGGCGAACGTTGATGTGAAGTGATTCGTCGCCGACTCACCGCGTGGCCTGCTTTTGCCGCCGCTGCTCGCTCTCCTTAATCATTTCGTTCAGATCCGCGGCTGGACGTATTTCGAACGGTCCATTCTTCACTCCAGGATGTTGGGAAATGAGTTGAATTGCGTGATTCAGGTCGCGCGCTTCCAGCACCAGAATTCCACCCAATTGCTCCTTCGTTTCCGCGTACGGACCGTCTGTCACTGCCACCTTTCCGTTCTTCCAATACAAAGTCATCGCCGTGTTGGCGGGCTGAAGTGCTTCGCCGGCGGCAAAATGTCCGTTGTCCCGCAGCTTGTCGTCGTAGGTAAAGCACTCGTCCAGCATGGTGTTGCGCTCGTCCTCAGACATGTTTTCGAACTTGCCCGGCTGGATGTACCCCAAACAGATGTATTTCATGAATCCTCCTTATTTCCTGTGGCTCAGAGGCCGTAGTTCATTAGATAGTCGTTGGGCAGACCGAAAATCGACAGCTGTTCCGATTTTTTTGATTAACTGCCGTTCAGCGGATCCGTGCAGCCTGTTTTTGCAGGGTTCTATCGTATGGCCGCCGCATCGGCTCCCGGGTAGGAAAGTTTTTCGTGGTTGGGCAAGGGCAGTTCGCCACCATGGTCACGTGCCTCGAGGAAGGCATCGAAGAGCGTCGCGTATAGACCGTGCCGGCTGGTCAATCTTTGGTTCCGTGCGCGCAGAAATTCAAAACGAAACGGAGACCAGCGCTCGGCTTCCCCCAGGAACCCAGAAGAGAAGAATTCGTGTGAGTTGGCGATGGCCCCGATGATGAGCGATCGCCAGCTCATCCTCAGCAAGTTCTTAAGCATCTGCGTGCCGTTAGGCAGTTGGTCCATGCGGGCGGCTACGTGCTCGCTGAAGTTTAGAAGCTGAATCACGAGGGAATCCAGTGACCGGCCCTGCGTAGCGCTGCGAGTAAAGAGGGTGACGGAACCACGCCGCATATCCTCACGCACATCCTGCAAATCGTCTCCCAGTTGCAGCAGCACACCCCATTCAAAGGAGAATCGGCTTTCGTCGGCGTTGAGGCAGCCATGAGCCAGGCAAGCGTCAGCCAATACAGAGCTGCCACCCTTGGCAACGCTCATCCGCAGCACCTCGGCGTCACCGTACTGGTTGCCGCTCCGTAGTTGCGCGATGCTCTCCTCCTGTGCGCGATGTATGGCCAGCAGGCAGTCAAAGACTTGAGGATAATGCATCCGAGGATAGTGATCTTCGATCAAGTTGACCAGGGTCCACAGTGCGACCTCGCGATCGTCCTGCGCTGCGAGCCTTTCGCCACGCAAGCGATCGCGAAAGCGGTCGCAAAAGCGGAGCTTCGCTGCAGACGAGACGTCTTCGCGATCCAGATAGTTGTCGCTGTATGGATAGAGGAGGCTGTAGCCCAGGATGGCCGGCGTGATTCCTACGCGCTCGCCAAGCAGGGGCTGCAAGCCGCACGCAGTCCAGGCATTGCGGCACGCCTGAATAATATCGGCCATGCTTAAGGTGGCGTCGAATTGTCTTGCCCAGCGGGCGAGCGTTGTACCCACGGGCAAGAAATCGTCGGTGAGGAGCTTGACAGTTTCCGCCTGTAGGTCGAGCGCGGTAGCAGAGAATTGAGCGAAGGAGGCCACGATACGGTCCTGAGTGTTGAGGCGCTGTGCCTTGGTTCGTGGTGCCCGCTTCGCCTCCCGTTCGACTGTGCGCAAACCCTGGTCGTAGGCTTTCTCTCGCTCCTGTTGCTGCTCTGGGGTGTATCTCGGGCCATTGTGCGCGGAGCATGCCGCGCCAGTGTTCCAAACCTCGACGGTCTGAGCGACCTGCGCCTCGATCCATGACCACGTGTAGTGTTCCTGCATTCTCTTAGGGTCTACGTAGAGGCGGGCCTGTTGGTTCC
Organism: uncultured Acidobacteriaceae bacterium; assembly: GCA_963824325.1. Taxonomy (GTDB): domain Bacteria; phylum Acidobacteriota; class Terriglobia; order Terriglobales; family Acidobacteriaceae; genus PALSA-350. The sequence continues at coordinate 122,571 of CAWGPA010000005.1, forward strand.
TTGGTTATGCTAGCAAAACTCCTGATCTCTCGGAGTTCTGAATGCCTTTGCGATACAAGGCTCGATGTGCGGGATTCAACAAATGCGATCGTGGGGGCTAAGCCCCAAAAGCGCTAAACCTGTTTGGCGTCCGATAGAAATCTGAGAAGACGCTGATTTTTAGCATCTCAAAATCGACAGTCGCTGAGAGATTGTAGCTTTATAGATCTTTCGCTTGAAGTCCTCGACCTCAAACAAAATCGTCATCCTGAGCGGAGCGCCTCACGGACTTATCGCGTGACACTGTCCTTGTGCGCGGAGTCGAAGGACCCCGGCGGTGCTGATCTTACCCATGGTGCTCGGAGCTTTTCAACCACCGAAGCCTGACAACAGGGTCGGCTGAGTACGCACTTGATCGTCACTGGTACCTCATTTCATGCACTGTAATCATTCTCCGTTCTTGGTTCTCGGCCCCCCGAAAAGATCTTGGCGAATCTGCCCGGTGGCCTCGGTGTCGAAAAGCTCCGAGCACCATAAGTAGGATAAGCACCGCCGGGGTCCTTCGACTCCGCGCTACAGCACTGTGTCACGCGATACGTCCGTGAGGCGCTTCGCTCAGGATGACGATTTTGTTTGAGGTCGAGGGTTTCACGCGAAAGATCTATGAAGTCACAGGCTCTCAGAATGACGATTTTGCGGGAGTTTCGACGAAAAAACATCCTAAAGGTAGCGCTTATGAGGCTACGCACATCGTTTTCGGCCCACGTGCGCCCGACAGCGAGCCGGGAAAGGTTTGGCGAAGCTGGAGCACCCTTCCTGTTCCTTCTGGCCTTGCTAAGTCGGCTACGCGCTGCTTGGTCAATGCATTTTTACGCTATGGAGAATTCTACCTCTGTGAAATCTGGTACGCATGCGGCTCCCAAGAGATGTTCGGGAGCAAAGGTTGTGGTTATACCTAGAACGGTCATGCCTGCGTTGCGGCCCGCGAGGATACCTGCAGGAGCATCCTCGACCACGACGCAACGGCTGGGGGAAACTCCAAGGCGCTGTGCTGCTTTCAAATATCCTTCCGGATCGGGCTTTCCGTGAAGAACGTCCTCTGCTGTGATCAGAACCGGCGGAGCAGGAAGGCCCGCGTACTCAAGCCTTACTGTCGCCAGCCGTCTGCCCGCCGAAGTCACGACCGCCCATTGATTCTGTTTAAGGTTGCTTAGCAGTTGAAAGGCGCCGCCAATGGCGACCATTCCTTCGCGTATTGTTATTTCTTCTGCTTCGAGCGCCTCCGCCTCAGCCGCAACATCAAGGTGGGGAGCAATTTGGTTGAGGGTGTCGATGGTTCTTCTTCCATGGGAGTGCTGCAAGATATAGCTCAGTTCGATTCCATGCTTTTGCGCCCAACGCCCCCAGATTGTCTTCACGCACCCAGTGGAATCAACCAGGGTGCCATCCATGTCGAAGAGGATTGCGTCACAGCTAAGAGTGATCAAAGGTTTCCTCTCTGGCGACTGGTGATGTTAAAGCCAAGTGAAAGAACATCGGTCCTGCTGCGACGATGATTCCGGCCACCACGATAACGATCATTGCCCGCCGTAGGCCGACCAGGACTGCGAGCGACCCAATCATCGGCGGCCCTGTCAGCAGGGCGAAGTAGCCGATCGTAGCGACGGCTGAGATGGCGGGTCCGGATCCCATGCGAGTATCGTGACCCGCCATGCCAAAGACAACGGGAACAATGTTTGCGATGCCTGCTCCGGCAAGCACCAGACCAACAACGGCAGGCCACCAGGAAGAAGAAAGGAGGGTGCAAGTTATGCCGATGGCTATCAGCAGGCCACTCGCGTGCAAGATGTTTTTTCCGCTGAAGCGCCTGGTAAGCCAATCGCCGGAGAACCTGGCTACAGTCATGGCGATGGCATACGCAGCATAACCCGCGGCGGCCAGGGGAAGGGTAACACCGAGGTTCGAATGAAGGTAGACCGAGGCCCAGTCAGCGATGGCCCCCTCGGCTAATAAGCCAAAGGCGGCGAGGATCGCGATGCGGAATAGTGCGGTATCTGGCCAAACAAATTTAGATCTGGCCGGTCTCGCCACGTCGTCCACAAGCATGGGCAGAGACACGATACAACCAAGCCCGAGGAAGATGGCGATAAGCGAAAGATCGGTGAGAGCGGTGCCTTGATGTTTAAGCAGGAGACCTGCCGCGGAGGCGCCAAGCAATCCTCCGGCGCTCCAGCAGCCTTGAAAGAGACACATGCTCGACCGCCCATAGTGCTTTTCGATGGTCACCGCATTCGCATTCATGGCGATATCCAGGGCTCCGTTGGCAGCGCCAAGCAAGCCCGCAAAGATCAGAAACAACAAGAAACTTGAGGCTTGGGCAAGAAGTCCGATCATCAGAGCGTAGCCAATCGCCGCAATGCGAGTGATGCGCCGGCTGCCGTAACGAGCAACGAGTTGCCCTGTGACCGGCATGGAAACGATGGCGCCCACGATAAAACTGGTCAATACAAGGGTGAGAGACCCGTTTTGAAGGTGCAGGAATTCCTTAAATACCGGCACATGGGTCGCCCAGGTTCCAAACCCGACTCCATTGGCGAGAAAGAGCGAGGCAAGCGCCCATTTAGGCCACTGGGCTTTCTCGCCCGCGACCTCAGCTAGCTCTTCAACCTTGTGGGCTGCGCCGTCCATGACTCACTCCCTGTATTAGGCTGCAGCATGCGTAGCATTCTGTCCAATATGTAATAAGCGCCCTTCTGATAACTTAGAGGAATGGCTCTGGAGCTCTCTGAGTTGCGTGCCTTCGTGGTCCTTGCGGACCACCTCCATTTCAGTCACGCGGCGGAAGTGCTGCATGTGAGTCAGCCCGCGCTCACCAAACAGATACAGCGGTTGGAAGCCAAAGTCTCTGGCCGATTGCTCGTACGCGGATATCGAAAGGTAGCTCTCACTCCGGCAGGTGAGATTTTGCGAGATCGTGCACGGCGCCTGTTGCGGGAGGCCGAGGTTGCGGAACAGATGGCCCGCTTGGCCGTCAATGGAAAAGCTGGAGTATTGCGGATAGGTTTCGGCATCGGCTCCCTGGCCGCTGGCCTGCCGGACATGTTGATGCGGTTCCGGCAGCAATTTCCAGAGGTACAAGTGTTCATGCGCGACATGTCGACCCCGAACCAGATCGAGGCGCTTCATCAGGGGGACATCGATGTTGGTTTCGTCCGGCTTCCCGTAGAGAGTACGGAATTGGTCACCGTGCCGGTGCTCGAGGAGATGCTTGTCACAGCGATTCCCCGCGGCATGTCTTATCGCAAGGGACTTTCCGATCTTCGCAACGAGCCGTTTGTGGTCATCTCCCGTAGCAGCTCAGTCAGTTTTTTCGATCACCTGGTGCAAACCTGCGGAGCTGCTGGATTCAGCCCCCGCATCGTTCAGGAAGTGAACGAGCTGTTGACCGTCCTGTTTCTCGTTCAGGCTGGCGCTGGTGTCAGCCTGGTCCCCAGCTCAGCCAGCCGGATGCGTGTACCGAACGTACGTTTGCTGGACACGCATCTGGCCGAGGCGAAATGGAAGATCGGGTTGACGTGGCGGAAGCGTGACCAAACGGATCCACTCGTCCGCAACTTCGTTAACCTTGCACGCCGGCTACGCGGTACCGCTCCGTGAGTGGTGCCCGGTGCGATGCACTGGCATGCGCTAGGCGACGTGCTCAGCGAGATAGGCCTGGATTTCCGCAAACTCTTCTTCCGATAAGCGGAAGGTGGCCGCGGGAATGACGCCTTCTACCTGCTTTGCATTGCGGCCGCCGACGATGGCCGCAGTGATTGCCGGGTGATGCAGGGTCCACGCAATCGCCACCACACCGGCACTCACGTTGTGCTTCTTGCCAATTGTGCTGAGGAAGTCCGCCACGGCCAGGTTGCGCGAGAGCAGAGGCTCCTGGTAGTTCTTCGCCTTGCGGCGAAAATCGTCGCTGGTGAGGTTGGCCACACGCTCCTTGGTCATCGCTCCGGTCAACAGGCCGGAATGCATCGGGGCATAATTGATCACGCCTATATTGTTCTTCTGGCAATAGGGCAGGATGGCCGGCTCGACGGCGCGATTCAACATGGAGTACGGGGGCTGATTGGAGGTGATGGGGGCGATCTTGCTAACCCGCTCCATCTGCTCCACGCTGAAGTTGGAGACGCCGATCCAACGAACCTTGCCCTGCTTTTGCAGGTCGGCCATTACGCCCCATGCCTCTTCGATTTCCTCCTCCGGCTTAGGCCAATGCACCTGGTAGAGATCGATGGTATCGACGCCGAGACGGCGCAGGCTGTCCTCGGCTTCGCGGCGTATTTGTTTCAGGCTATTGTTGGCTTCGCGTTTCTCATCCCACACCAGGCCGCACTTGGTGAAGATGTATGGCTTATGCGAGGTTGTTTTGATGGCCCGGGCGACCACCTCTTCGGAATGTCCCAGGCCATAGACGGCCGCGGTGTCAATCCAGTTGATGCCTAGTTCCAAGGCCTTGTGAATCGCGGCGACTGAGTCGTTGTCGTCCTGCGGACCCCAGGAAAATTGCCAATCGCCACCGCCGACCGCCCAGGAACCGAAGCCGATGGGCGAGAGTTCCATGTCCGAATTGCCAAGCTTTTTCTTGTTCATGGTTTTATTCTAGGGTTTTTGGTGTCGGGCGGGATAACCCGCGGCCAGGACTTAGAGTTCCTGCAACAAAATCTCTCCGCTGCTCGCCCCCTCCACTAGTCCGTTAATGCGAACAGTTTCGGCAACGCCGGTGATGTCGAGGATCAGCTCATCCGGTTTGCCGGTCACGGGCTTCACCAGGTTGGGCTCCGGCACATCATGGAGACGGAGGACAACGTTCTTTAGTCCCGTGACCGTTCCCGCGAGGGGAACGAAGCGAAGACGGTACTGTTTCGCGGCCTTGATCTTGGAGGTCAGGTCAAGCGAGAAGGCATGGTCGCGCCAACGGCCGGCGAGGTTGGCGGCCCAAATTTGCGGAGCTTCATTCCAGTCGCTGGGCGCAGGCTGCGAGGTATTGAAGACGGCCAAGGTGCGGAAAATTGGAGTCCCGACGCTCTGCGTGGTCACGACGCGTAGCGCGTCCACGGTCATCGGCCCGACGGGCTGAATGCGCTTGTGGCCGACCGAGGTGCCCTCGCCAAGCGGACGCCACGTTCCACCGGAACGTCCCTCGATGCGGTACTTGCGTATGCGTTCGCCTTTGGCAATCTCCTCCTGCAGGATGACGGTATCGATCCGCGTGGGACCGGCTAAGGTAAGCGTCAGCTCAGCCCCTTGTCCCGCGGTTTCCGCTAGCGGCTTTGCAAAGCGCTTGCGAACCTCGTTGCCGAAGGCGCTCGCCGAGGCGCAATCGGGGTCCGACAGCAAGCCATCGCGATTCGCCGGGATGTTGAGCAGCAGCTGCGCGCCTCGTCCGACTGAACGGTAGTAAACAGAGAGCAGCTGCCCGGGAGTGAGTACCTTGTTAGCGTTCTTCGTGCTCCAGAACCAATTGGGACGGCGTATCGAAACATCGACCTCGTTGGGCATCCAGACATCTCCGTCGGGATCGCTGTTCAGCGAAGTCGCCGTTCCGGTTTTGGCGTCTGCCCGGTCGATGCCATTCCAGCAGGGATTGGGCGCAAAGCCATCCTCGTTGCCGACCCAGCGGATGGTTGCCGCAGGTCCCTGAAACACCATGGCGTGCGGCTGATACTTCGCCAGCAGATCGCTCACCGGCGTGGCCGTGGATCCGTCGAACCACACTTCGACCAGCTCTCCATAGCGTGAGAACACCTCCGTGAGTTGCCGGCGATACATCGCGTTGTAGCGCAGTTGCAGCTCGGGCGTTTTACAGATGCCTCCCGTTTTTGCGCCAAAGTGGTCGTCGCGAGGACAGACATAAACGCCCAGCTTGAGGCCGTGCTTGCGGCAGGAGGCGGAGACATCCGCCAGCACATCGCCGTGCCCGCCTCGCCATGGTGTGTTGCGGATGCTGTAGTCGGTAGTCTCCGTCTGCCACATGCAGAAGCCACCCTGGTGCTTGGCCACGAAGACGATGTACTTCGCTCCCAGCGCGAGCGCGGTCTTAGCCCACTGGTCGGTATCGAGTTTCTTGGGATCGATCTGGGAGAGCGGAGTGGAAAGGTTGTCGGACTCGACATCCTGCCAGGTGTTGGGCGCAAAGTGCACGAACATGCCCAACTCCAGATCCTGCCAGGCTACCTGATCGGGGGAAGGAATCGCGCGCGGAGTGGCCGGAGCGGATTCACTCGAAGCGTTGCGGATCAAACCGCCGAAGACGGCCGGCGCTGTCCAGCGCAGTGTCGAGAGCAACCCCAGCTGGGCGGATCCCAGAATCATTGAGCGTCGTTTCATGCTTTGTACCTTAGCAGCAACCGCAGATTGCTTTCCTGCGTTTGTCCGTGTTGAGAGACGCTATGGCGCCCGCTCCGTACCCCGCGTAAAGTCAGCGATCAAGTCAACCCCGCGCGGGGGCAGCGTGACCGTTCTATCACGGAAGGTTACCCGGCGCGTCTCATAGCTATTGTTGAAGAGGGTATAGACCACTTCGCCGCCGCCGCGAAACTGATTGATCAGGATGTGGGGGTCTGGCGAGTCGATCAGAGGTTCTGCTTCCCCGGCGAACGCCGCTGCGTGCTTCAGTAGCAAGGGATGCGCCCAGCGCAAGAAGTCAAGAACATCCTGCCCATACCAGGTATCTGAGCGGCCCTTAAGCCATACACCGTCGCCATGCCAGAACGAGAAACGGAAATCCTCGGGCGATAAGATATGAGGTTCGACACCGGAGCTGAGCATGTCCCAGAGGCGCACGTGGGGAAAGGCAAAGCGCCACAGATTCAGCTTCGCGCCATACGCCCCTGGAACCGACGATGGGAGCGCATAGGTGAACGATCCATCTACATAGGGCGCGGCAATGTCTACCTGCGGGCACTCGGTGTACAAAATTGTCTGCTTCAGGCCCTCTTCATCCAATACCTTGCGAAGCCGCTTGGCCATACCGATCTGGCCGCCGAACATATTCGCTCCAGCGGGATGGCCGTGCCCGGCCGCATAGCATTGCCAATTGTCGCAGCCGAACTCATCCAGGTAGACAGCTTGGGCACCCGTCTGTTTTGCCACGCTCGCCACACGATCGGTGAGATAGGTTTGCCACGCGGAAACATGCGGGCAAAGAAAGATCTCCGGGCTATTGGGCCACACCTTGCCCTTCCCGTTCTTCTCGATCAGCTGCCACTGTGCGCCATGCTCGCGTCCGACATCGGAATTAGTGTCGACCAGGTAACCTTCGAAGTACAGTCCTGTCGGCACATGTTCACGCTTGGCCTGCTCAATGTTGGCACGCAGGTCCGCAGGTCCACCGAGTTCAATGGGGTAGTCTCCGACCCGGCCCTTCGCTTCCGACAGCGCCCACCCGGAAATATCGATAAAGTCGATTCCGCCGAAGGATCGGCCATCTTGCAGCAGCCGGTTGAATGTATATCGATTGTTGGCCTCATCGAAGAGTAAGCCGCTGCCGCCTATGGGATAGTCGCGGCGCATGTAGAAAGAACGCTGCAGCCACTCCGGCTGTGGCGCATTTTGATTTTGCCAACTGCTCAGCCAGCGTTGGTAGGCATGGAAACCCGGGCGCCAATCGCCGTTGTGTAAAACCACCGCGGCGGGCGGCGCTGAGTAAGTCTGGTGTGCCGCAAGATGAATATGGTATTCGGTTCGATCCGTAACGGAATCCATTTCCTTCTTAAGCACAAAGGTCTTTGCTAGCCCGGAAGTATCCTCGATGATCACCGCTGCGCCACAACCGGCGCGCGGGGCAAAGACGTCTGTGAATTGCAGAAGAAACTTCGGCCCGTATTCCGCGGAGAGAGTCGCATCGTCGGAGGAGATGGTCGCGACCCCTTGCGGGAAGAGGTAGGAAACGTCCTGGGAATTGCTGGAGACATGGATTGTCAGGGAAGGGAAGGCGAGCGTAACATCCGCGTCCTGATCGCTGGTGTTTGTCACCTCCAGCGAAAGATCAAGCCCGTGAGGCGAAGGAGTTTTGTGGAGCACGGCCTTCAAGTTGTCGACCCGCTTACCAGTGCTATCCGCAAGGTGAAACCATTCGGAGTCGCCGAGTGTGGCCGTAGTCTCGCACTGCGCCTTCATGGCCGTACTGGGAATTGGCGTCTCTTCATCGGTACTCGTCTCCACCTGATCGGAAATGGCAGCTCGAAATACGACCAGTTGCGCGTGGGCACTGCGATCGGTCAACTCGACGGAAAGTAGTCGTCTGGTTGGATCAAGCCGCAGGGCATACAACGACCGCTTCTGATTCAGCAGCTCATGTCGATGTTGAGAGACCAGCAGGGGGAATTGCTCTTCGCTTGCGGAAGGCTGGCCGGCATAACGCAGTGTGGCAATCACCAGGCTGGGGTCACTGATCGCGGCGGAGCGTGGAGGCGCCGAGGCATCATAGCTGATAAACCCTGGCAGGTAAGCAAAAGCCAGCAGATCCAGGTAGAGAGTCGCCCCTTGCTTTCCCGCGGCATCGATAGAAATAGACTCTCGCCCGCGCAACGATGTTGCCGGCGCACCGTCACAAGTAAGAGGCCCGTGGACCGAAAGAGGAGTGCTTTTCACCGGCATCGGCGGCGGTGTCGATGTGGCACACGGCAAGAGTTCCCGGTCGGCAAGAAAATGCATGCTGGTGATGTTTAATCTTGCGCCTGCCGGCACGACGAGGCGCAGCGCATCTACCTGGGGCTTTTTGATTTTGCTACGGAGGTCGACGCTTAGCCGGTGAGGCTCTCCGTCAAAGATCAGGTCGCTTGCGCGAACGGCAATGATGTCTCCTCCCTCGACGAAAGGGTTTTCAGGATTGGTCGCTCGCGGAGTAACTGGGCCAACACTGCCGGGCCGCAGAGTGAGCACGGCGACAGCCGGGTTCAGATGGCCGGAGGCGCGATAATCGATGACCAGTGTGTGATAATCGGCGACCCAAATTGGATCAGTTGCGATCAGCGATTGGACAGGGCCTGTAAGCACTTTTGGTGGCAGAGAATAGCCGCTTAGCAATTGGCCTATGGCCGGTGCGGTTATCAGGAACGGGAAGCAAGCTAGAACCAAATGTAACCGTAGCAATATCCTATGGGCACTAGGCAGGGGCGTCGTCTTCACGAGTCCTCATCAATTGGAGTATGGGGCCCGATAGCATGCTCATTGCTGAATGCAGGCACACTCGGAATCAGTATAGGAGGATGGAAGGTGATTCCGCTCAGCGGTCCACGATATTATTTGGAACCCCGCAAGTACCTGGTGAACGCCATCATCTGGTCGCGTCCTCGGCGCTCTCACCAATGATGTCGTACTGGGACTCTTTCGCCCCCGTCCGGATGTGCATGTGCTTTCCATCGTTCCAGACGGCCACTGCGGCGCCGGCGGGTTGCCTCCAGAGAGACTCGTGACGAGGACCAGTCCCGTAAGGTGTGAGCGTGTAGACCGTTTCTCCAGCTTTCACGGTGTAGACGAGCATTTGCGCGTCATGACAGGTATTCATGCTACTTCCATAGCCGGACCCATAACAGTTCATGCGGACATATTCTGCGTGGGTCTCCTGGAAAATGGCGCTCCGAAACGCCGGGCCGGATCTGTCTTTGGCCGAGGCTGCGGAGCAAAGGATAAGTGTGACTAAGAGAGTTTTCACGGGGGATGCCTCCGGCCTGTTCTACATTGCTGGGGACAACGTGGGCTTTAGCACTTTTGAATCATTACTTCTGTATCTTTCCTGGTTGAAAGTACCCAGGATTTGCTGTTCTGCGCGACAACTAAGCCGTCCAGATTGAGTCCCGTAGGGACGGCTGAGAGTAGCCCAGGACGTCAGTCCAGGACGTCAGTCCTGGGTACACATCTCCACCGAGACCAGTCCCGTAGGGACGGCTGAGAATGCCCCAGGATGCAGTCCTGGGGTGTTTCTATCTCCTAAATGGACTGTTCGCGATTCGGTGCAACGAAACCCAGGACTTACATCCTGGGGCATTCTTAGCCGTGCCCTTCGACAAGCTCAGGGCAGGCTCTTCGGGACTCGATTCGGCAGCGGCGGTTAGATCGCAAAGACTCTGACCCAACCCCTCGTTAAGATATTCAATCGAAGGTTGTTGGCCATTCGGGGTGAGCGGCGTGCTCGAACATGTGCTCGATTTGGTATTCGGTTACGCGCGCGATGGAGAGCTTGGGCAAGGCATGACGCGGAAAAAACGCGACCTCCGTTGTCTCAAAGCTGGGCGTGGCTTCCCCGCCGAGCAGATCGCATAGGAAGAGCAGCTTGTAGGCATGCAATGGCCCGGGCGGATGAGGATGCTTGTTGCGGTCAAACAAGGCCGCCAGCTTGCGCGCCTTTACGTCGAAACCGGACTCCTCCTTCACCTCCCGCTCCACCATTTCACTTGGGGTCTCGCCCACGTCCGCCCAACCTCCGGGCATGGTCCATCCTCCGTCCTCCCGCTCGCGCACCAAAAGAATGTGGTCCTCGCGTATCACGGCGCCGCGCACCTCAACCTTCGGCGTCCGATAGCCACTTTCCCCGCGAAAGAGATCCAGAACTTTCTGTGAGTCGGGCATGCCGGCGCCGGCTGCCATCATCTCGGCGGCCAGCTCGCGCAGTTCTTCATAACGCAAATGGTCGTAGTGATCGCGGGTGTAGGTTAGCCCGTTCTGGGCAATCGCCTGCAGACGTTTTGCCCAACTCAGCCACTGCGGGTCCGCTTGTTGATCCATGCTGCTCCTGAGAGGTTAAAGCCCACGATGATTCCGTCGCTTTAAGGTGAGGATAAATTCCCGGCCCGAAAAGCGAACGGGCGGGGCCTTCCATGGTCATGATTGTGGTTTTTTGCCAGCTTGTTTTGCGGCACGAATGTTGCGGATTTCTTCCATGCGCTGGGCCAGCAGTTTCTCCCGGCCCTGGGCGCGGGGATGGTAAAATGCGTGGCCGCGCAGATTGTCGGGCATGCATTCCATATCGGCTACGCCGGCTTCGACATCATGCGCATACTGATACCCTTCGCCATAGCCGAATTGCTCCATCAACTTAGTTGGGGCGTTGCGCAAGTGCAGAGGCACGGGTTCGGCGCGATGGGCTTCGATCTCTGCCGATACCTCTCCGTAGGCGGTGTACAGCGCATTCGACTTGGGCGCCAACGCCAGGTAAACCGCGGCCTGGGCGAGAGCCAGATCGCCTTCCGGCGAGCCCAGGAAGTCGACCGCGTCGCGCGCCGATAGGGTCAGGTTCAACGCTTCCGGTGCCGCCAGGCCTATGTCTTCTACCGCCATACGGACCAAGCGGCGGGCAATATACATGGGGTCTTCCCCTGCCTTCAACATGCGCCCCAGCCAGTAAAGTGAGGCATCGGCATCGCTGTTGCGGACGCTCTTGTGCAGGGCCGAGATCAGGTTGAAATGCTCTTCGCCCTGCTTGTCGTAGAGCAGCACTCGCTGCTGCAAGGCATGTTGCACCACCTCACGGGTAATTGCGGTGTGACTCTCAGCCGCCAGCTTGGCCGAGGTCTCCAAAGCGTTGTAGGCATAGCGCGCATCCCCATTGGCGTAGCTGGCTACCATCTCCAGGGCTTCGTCGTCGGCTGTGACCTTCATGGCGCCCAGCCCGCGGTCCTTGTCGGCCAGGGCGCGTTTCAGTAACTGAATCAGTTGCTCATCGGTGAGCGGCGTCAGGCGATAGACGCGGCAGCGGGAGAGGAGAGCCGCGATCACTTCAAAGGAGGGGTTCTCCGTAGTGGCCCCGATCAGGCGGATCGTGCCCCGCTCGACATAGGGCAAAAAGGCATCCTGCTGGGCCTTGTTGAAGCGGTGGATCTCATCGATGAAGAGAATGGTTCGCGATCCGAAGCCGGCGGCTTTTTCCGCGTCCGCCATCACCTGCTTGATTTCCTTGATGCCGCCCAGCACCGCGGAGAATTCAATGAAACTGGCTTGCGTGGCCTCGGCGATGATCTTGGCCAGGGTGGTCTTGCCCACTCCCGGCGGACCCCAGAGGATCATGGATCCCGGGTCGTCGCGCTCGATCTCCATGCGCAAGGGCATGCCGGGACCGAGCAGCTGTTCCTGGCCTACGTATTCCTCTAGCGTGCGGGGACGCATGCGCTCGGCGAGCGGAGCGGTGCGCGGCTTCTTCAGCGTACCTTCTTCCGGAATTTGGCTAAAGAGGCTCATGCGCTTCCGTTATTGCTATGCAGCCGCAGTCGTTGCCGCATGGCCTCGTACAGCAGGATGCTGCCCGCGACTGCGGCGTTCAGGCTCTCGACCGCGCCAGGGCAGGGAATCGTGACCCGGGCGTCGGCGCTTGCGATCCATGCGTCGGGCAGGCCGGAGCCCTCATTGCCCAGCAGTAGCGCGCAGGAGCCGCGCCAGTCGGCTTCGCTGGCGCCATCCCGCGCTACGGCGGCGAAGATCTGCACGCCCGCTTCGCGAAGGGCGGCAAACGCATCGTCTGCCGGCATCGCGATTACGGGCAGACGGAAGGCCGATCCCGAGGACGCACGCAGCGTTTTCGCATTCGATAAGCTTACGGTGCCGGGGAGCAGGATCATGCCCGTGGCGCCAAAGGCTTCGGCCGAGCGGACCAGGGTCCCAAGATTGCCGGGGTCTTGCAAGCCGGCGGCGATGACCACCAGGGGCGTGCCGCGCAGCATCGCTTGCAGGGTGAACTCGGGCGCCTCCACCAGGGCGGCGATGCCTTGAGGATGCTCGGTGGTAGTGGCGCTCAGGAAAACGTCCTCGGTCACGATCAACACTTCGGCGTCCCCTGGATCGAGGTGTTCCAGCAGTCCCTCATTGCCGCTGCGGATAAAGACAGTGTGCATCTTGAGTCCGCTCTTTACTGCTTCTTCGATCAGATGCAGGCCTTCGACTGCGATATGAGGAGTCCTGGCGCCCCGTGCCAAGGCCGCGCGCAGTTCTTTGATGCGGCTGTTTTGCCGGCTTTCCACCCTTCGCGGACCACGTTCGGCAACAGGCTTCATGGTTCGTGAGCTCAAAGGCGATTGTAAATGCAGCTCCGGCGGGTCAGGCCGGAAGATGCGTCCTCCCCGTCCGGGCTTATCTTGAGCAAAGATGGCAAGAAAGGCTCGCCGGCAGCCGGCTATATTCTTCGCGCCTAAAAGGCATTAGACTGCGGCATGAGCCAGCTGCGCCGGTCTGGTACTCTCGTTGAGATTGCCCCAATTTTGTCCTAGGGTGGAGTTCCTTGTTGGCAGAAATTCTGCGTGTTCATCCGGACGAGCCGGAACAGGATCGGGTTGAGTACATCGTCTCCTGCCTGCGAAGTGGGAAGGTAGTGGGGATTCCCACCGATACTTTTTATGGATTGGCAGTCGACCCGGTGAACCTTCGTGCCGTGGAAAGCATTTACGAGATCAAGAGCCGGCTCAAGCACAAGCCACTGTCTTTGCTGATCGCAAGCGCGGCCCAGGCCTACGGGCTGGCGCGCGAAGTGGATGCCCGGTTGGATCTTTTGGCGGAGCGCTTCTGGCCCGGTCCGCTGACCGTGATTGTCCGCGCCGGTTCGCGGCTGCCGCTCCGTTCTACCGCCAACACGGGCAACGTGGCGCTGCGCGTGCCCGACGCTGTGATTCCCCGGGCCATCGTGGAGAAATTGGGCTTACCCATCACGGCCACGTCCGCGAATCTGCAGGGCTTTCCCGAGTGCAACTATGCGGCTTGCGTGCGCGACCAGATTGGCGACCGCATCCCGCTGATCGTGGACGGCGGCCCCACAGGCCGTAGCGTGGCCACTACCATCGTCGATCTCACCACCAGCGATGGGCTGTGGAAGATTCTTAGGGAGGGAGCCATTCCTACCCACGAGATTGCCTTAACGCTTCAGCGCTGAACAGGGCTTTCGCGTTCAGGAGAGCCGGATGAAGTTCGCCAACGCCACTAACCTCGCCACGAAACCTGGGACTGGGAGGCGTGTGCTGCGCATCTTGCTGGCCGTGGGCCTGCTCGCCGCTGTGGGCTGGTTCCTCTGGCTATACGGGCAGATCCATTACTACGCTACCCACGATCTGGCGCGTCCGGCCGACGCCATCGCCGTCTTTGGCGCGGCGGAATACGACGGCCGGCCTTCGCCGGTGCTGCGAGCCCGTCTCGACCATGCGCTGGTGCTTTATCGCGAGCGCTTGGCTCCATTGATCATTACCCTGGGTGGGGGGGAGGGCGGCCCGCGGGATTCCGAAGGGGGCGTGGGCCATGACTACCTTCTCGCCCGCGAGGTCCCGGAGAGCCAGATCATCGCCGAAACGCAGAGCACCAACACGGAAGAATCTGCCGCCCGGCTGGCCGCGATTGCCCGGAAGAATCATCTGAACCGCATCCTTGCTGTTTCTGACGGAACTCATCTGTTTCGCATTCATGCGTTGAGCGCCAGCATGGGGCTGAATGTGGTCACCTCTCCCCGCCTCGAGGCGCGGCCCTTGGGCTTTTGGGACTCTGCCATGCGGCTGATGCACGAGATGCTCAGCTATACGCTGTGGCGTATGAAGATCCACTGACTGTGCTTTGCTGCTTAGGGCGTTCCTTTCTTGCGGCGAAGGCCTTGGGATTATTGGAGAGCCGAGGCTCCGATGGCGAGTGCTGATGCTGCCAGGGTGGAAAGGAAGTTCACCGCGTCATTATTGAGCCAGCCGCGGCGCTCTGCCGTAGCACCCAGCAGGGAATCGACAAAGAGGCCGCCGACCGCGCCCAATCCTGCGGCAACTGCATCGTCGATCTTCAGGCCGAATGTGAATATTGCGACCAACACCACTACGACGGCTCCGCCGGTTCCCGCCACTGTACCGGCGAGGCTGATCGCTCCGTCCGTCCCCGGTGCGACGCGTCGGAGGGTCGTAATCAGTAACGGTGGACCACCTAGCACCTCTCCCAGTTCGCTGGCCAGGGTGTCAGCGGTCGCCTCCGCCAAGGCGGCTACCACCACCACTCCACACCACGTGCCAGGCGATCTGTGGCCCAGCGCCACGGCCGCCGCCAATCCGGCGACTCCCAAATTCGCCGCTACCTGGGCGGCGTTACGGCCATGTTTGTCTTCCGCTACGCCCAGCCGCTGCTTCTGGGCTCGACCGAATCTGGTCGCCGTCCAGGTAAGCACAAAGAGGGTCAGCAGCACCGGCAGTGCTGAGCGGTACCATGGGGATATTTGAAGGGTGAGGGCGCTAGTGATCACTCCGCCGGTGAGCGCAGCCAGCGGGGTTGCCGCCCGCGCCAGGAGTACCAGGAGCGCCAGGCCCAGACTGATGGCCAGCGCGGTTTGCGTCGCGCCGTTCCAGGTAGCCATGGCATGGCGCAGGCTGGCCATCGCGCACCACGGCAGCACCGCGGCCAGCACGAGCCAGGATTGCCACCGCAGCCGCTGATCGTTAACGCCCACTGTTCATTTTGCGGCCGGCGTACCCGGATTTCCTGTACGCGGGCCCAAGCAACGGCCGCGCGTGCGGCTTTCCGTGAAGAAAGCCGCATGAAGTTTCATCAACGCCAGCAAACTTCACAGGAAATCCGGCGTATCGCAGATACGCGGTCCCATTTACAATCATCTTTCTACCAGGAAATGAGACGTTGTGAGGTATTCACGGGTGCTTAGCGTTGCATGGCTCCAGATATGGAGCCGGCGGAGTGTGCGTTTGCGGGAGTTTGTGTTCAGGGTTTTCCAACGAAATGTCACGTTGGACTGTGGTTCGCGTAGCTTTCAGCCGCGTTTGTTTTCAGGGCTGGGGTTGAGCAGGCTGGCTTGTCTACCTATGGCGATGGGCATCGCCGTAATGCTGGCCGGGTGCGGTGAGACTTACCGGCCGGTAGTGACCCCGGTAGCGGTTACCGGGCCTGCGCCGCAGCCGCAGAGCTACGCCGTGGTGACCACCACCGCCACCACCACTACGCCCGGCCTGGCCAATATTTTTGACGCTTCGGGTGACACGCTGCTGACCCAGGCATTATTGGGCAATGGACCTTTGGCCCTCGCGTTGAGTTCCAGCGGCACCTCGGCCACCACCGCCAATACGGACGGCACCGTCAACACCTTCACCCCCTCGACCACACTGCAGACCAAAAATATCCAGAGCAGCACGTTGCTGCAGCCTGCGGCGCCCAAGAATCTGCTCTACACCGCAACCAATCTCTTCATTACCGAACCCGACATCCCGGCAGTCGCGGTGCTCACCAATAGTTCGAGCGGTGTTTACCAGCTGACGCAACAGCTCCCGGTCCCTGCCAGTCCGATCAACGTGGCGGGCAACTCCAGTGCCACCCGCGTCTACTCCATCACGCAGGACAACGGCACCGGTGCGGTTGCTTTCGGGGATTGCGAGACGCCTTCAGCGGTCACGACTCCCGGCCAGGTGCAGTCGATTGAGATCTCGACGGTGACCATCTCGCGCACCCTGCCGGTCGGCATCTGTCCCGTCTATGGCATCGCTTCCAGTGACAACAACCGGACGTTTATTCTCAATCGCGGCAGCGGGACGGTCACTGTTATCAATAGCCCATTCAACCAGCTCGATACCACGCCAAACCGGCAGAACTTTGATTCGGCCACGGGCACGCTCACGCTGCCGCCGCCCGCTGGCGTCGCGGCTACTGCGTTCAAAGCCGGCCCGGTGTTTGCTGACTACTACGCCCCCGCGGCCCAGCTGGTTACGGCCAATTACGATTCCAACACCATCACGATTATCAATGTAAGCCTTGATCAGTTTGGAAACGACGGGCCGCTGTTCGGCCAGGCGGTGACGGTGCCGGTGGGCAATGGGCCGGCTACGTTGACTATTCTGCGCGACGGCAGCCGTGTCTACGTCGCCAATCAGAAGGACAGCACGGTGAGCGTGGTGAGCTTGACCAACTACCAGGTGTTAGCCACCATCCCGGTGACCGGTCACCCGATTTCGATAGCGTCCACCTTCAGTACTCCCTACGGCCAGATCTATGTTCTGCCGTCTGATCAGCCCTACATGAGTGTGATTCGCACCGACACCGACCAGGTCGCTGCATCCATTCAGTTGGATGGCAACGGAGTGGACGTACATACCAGCACCCAGTCGGTAGCGGCCAACAGCGCCACTGCAGGCACGGTTACGAACGCAATCAATCTCAGTCATGCCAGTGGTAGCGGAGCACCGTGTGGTTTCGGCGCTATTTGTTACGCAGGCACCGCGGCCGCTGTAAAGCGCAAGCAATAAGGGCATTTCGTGTGGATGTGCAGCAGCTCCACGCATACAGGGACAGGTGGTACTGAAGGCTAATTCTCCTTCAGTCCATTCCCAGTGGCGGAGATGTGCTGTCGAGGAATCATCCTCAGCGGCGAAACCTGAACTCATTTCAGCATTTGAGTTCGGCCTGAAGCGTCTGCGAGGGAGCCTCTTCGAAATCTCCCCGTAGCCGGGCTTTTGATGCTTTGTATCAGGGCACGACTTCAGTCGGGCCGTACACAACAGTCTGATGAGGGCTTTAGAGTCTGCGTGAGAATTAGAAGAGATATTTCGGTTCCTCCAAGCGCCTTGGCCCGGTGGGCCGACCGCTAGACGTCAGCCAGCCGGGCAGAGTCTGTGAGAACGCCAAAGACAAACTTAGTCCCGTAGGGACGGCTGAAAATATCCCAGGATGTAGTCCTGGGCGCCCTTAACCATTCTCCAATAGTCCAGGCTCACCCAGGACTGCCGTCCTGGGGAATTCTCAGCCGTCCCTAGCCGGGACTTTTCCGTTTCGCATCGCCAAACCCAGGACTAGCGTCCTGGGCTACTTTCAGCCGTCCCTACGGGACTGAGTTTGTCTTTGGCGTTCTCACAGACTCTGCCCGGCTGGTCTGACGTTGAACGGTCGGCCCTCCGGGCCTTGGCGATAGGAGGGATCTGCCGTGTGTCTTCTAGTTCTCACGCAGACTCTAAAGCCCTCATTAAGGCGCGTCTGTGCGGCCCGACTGAAGTCGTGCCCTGGTACAAAGCATGAGTGTTTTCTCAGCCTGTAACGTCGACGTGATAGAAAGCATCAGAACCCAGCCCTCCGGGGACGAGCTGTACGTGCGTCAGCTTCCGGCGGGGGCTCCGGAGAGAATGATCGGAGACGTGGGAACGTCGGAGCCACTAGCGTTCTCGATCGTCACCCCAAAGGCCTTGGCCTGGATGCCGGGAGCAAGCTGCGGCAGTACCAGGTTTGCGGTGCCCACGGCATCGGGACGAAAGAGTCCCGCGGGGACAGGCGGCTTGCCATTCGCCGGGATCACCCAAAGCTCGTAAGTCTTGCCCTCGGGCAACGGCTTCAGATTGGTCGCCAGCAGAACCAGCCCACCACGCTCCGGCAGGTACGTGGCACGAGCCGATGGCTCAGCGGCCGCTTTGCCTTCGGTAAGCATCACACGCTGCGCGCTGGGTGCGGTTAATACTTCCAGAACCTGTTGCGCTCGCGATGCCTGCGCAGCCAGGTTGGTCACCAGGTTGGATTCATCCTGCAGTTCGTCGTTTAACGCCCGGTTTTGCACTCCTAGAGACACCGCCACAATGGCCATTGCAGCCGCCGCTACCCAGGGAATCCAAAAGCCTGGTCCGCGGCGCGCGGCCTTGACCGAGATGGGGGTGACTTCCGCCAGGGTCTCTTGCGGCTTTACCGCGGGAGAGGCCGCGATTTTTTTCAAGAAGCGCTCTCGTGCGCCCTCGGGCAGGGGATGCTGTTCAACGGCAATTCCCAGCAAGGCAAGGTCGCCGCAGACTTCGGCCAGCTCTGCGCGGCAAGGGGCACAGCTCTGCAGGTGTTCCCTGATGGATGCGGACTCCTCTAGTGGGAGATTCTGCATCGCATAGGAAGCTAGTTCCTCCTGCGTATTGTGTCCGTTACCCGTCATGCCTGAAACGCCTTTCGTAATGTAATCAACGCCAAGCGGATGCGCGTCTTTACCGTCCCCAGGGGATCTCCGGTTCTTTCTGCAATCTCCGAATGGCTCAACCCTTCAAAGAAAGCCAACTCCATAGACCTCTGTTGTTCAGCAGGCAGGTCCTTCAAAACTTTCTGGACCTTCTCCATCATCGCGTTGTGCTCGGCTTCCGCAGCCAGGTTGCCGGGAGAAGCCAGCACTACTTCGTCGACGGAATCTGTGGGCTTTCTGCGCCGCAGCAGATCAATCGACCGGTTTCTCGCCACCACCACCAGCCAGGCGCCGAGCGATCCGCGCCCTTGCACGAACGAGTCGGAATTCCGCCAGATCTGGAAGAAGATCTCCTGCATCACGTCTTCCGCGTGGCCGGAATCCTTGAGAATGCGCAGCGCGACAGAGTACACGGCCCTGCCGTAACGATCGAAGACCTCAGCCATCGCGGTCTGATCGCCTTGGCGGACACGCTGCAGCAAAGCACTATCGTCGGTCGCGGCAGTTGTCCCGTCGGCCATCCTGTCTTTTAGGCTTGCATCTCTGATAGTAGAACGCTCAGGTTGGCCAATCGGATTGGGAGTCGTGTCTGGCATTGTTGGAGCAGAGCCCATTCTACGGTTGCACCACGGAAACAACCAAACTAAAGTACCCGAAAACAGCAGATACAATGAGCTGCACGCAGCTGTATAGAGGGAAAGCTACCCACAGTAGATGAGGAACCGCCTGGATAAGTTGCTGGTCGAGCAGGGTTTGGCGCCTTCCCGGGAACGGGCGCAGGCTCTGATCCTGGCCGGGCGGGTGCTGGTCAACCAACAGAAAGTGGAGAAGCCGGGGAGCGCGTTCGAGGACACCGCGGTGCTACGCGTGTTGGGGGAGGAGCAGCGCTACGTCAGCCGGGGTGGGCTGAAACTAGAAGGGGCGCTGACTCGCTGGCAAATCGATCTTAACGGGCGCCACTGCGTGGATATCGGCACCTCCACCGGAGGGTTTACCGACTGCATGTTGCAGCATGGCGCAGCCAGCGTGGTCGCGGTCGACACCGGCTACGGGCAGATCGCTGAAGGTTTGCGCAGAGATCCCCGCGTGAGACTGCTGGAGCGTACCAACGCCCGTTACCTCAAACCCGGCGATCTGGGTCGCGGCATTAGTTTTGTATCCATGGACGTGTCGTTCATTTCTGCGACGCTGGTGCTGCCCGCGGTGATCGCGGCGGTGCGGGAGAGCCCCGGAACCGCCCTGGAGGCCGTGGTTCTCATCAAACCGCAATTTGAGGCGGGCAGGGAACACGTCGGCAAGGGCGGCATTGTGAACGACCCGGCGGCGCATCAGTTCGCCATTGATCGCGTGCGCACCGCGGTGCACGATCTTGGCGCCTCGGTCACCGACCTCGCGGATTCTCCCATCCTTGGTGGAGGCGCCGGGGGAAGCGGGAATCGGGAGTTTCTTCTCCACGTTCGTTTCTGAGCAGCCCGCTTCTGAGGCCATCGCGTACACTTACAGCTGTTGCTCACCCTGACATCAGATACCAGGCTCTGAATCCATGCGACCTGTCGCCATCATTTCCAAGCCGCAGAAGGAAGAGCTTGCCAACCTGCTTCCCGAGCTCGTTGCCTGGATGCGGTCGCATGACTTCGAACCCATCCTGGACCATGTAAGCGGCAGCTACACCCAGGACGCACGCATCGTCCCTCGCCATGAGTTGCCGGCGCAGAAACCAGTGCTGGTGGTGGTGCTGGGCGGGGATGGAACGCTCCTGGCTGCGGCGCGTGCTTTCGCCAGGACCGATGTTCCCATTCTCAGCGTCAACCTGGGCGCGCTGGGTTTCCTGGCCGAGGTCCGGCTCGCCGATCTGTACACCACGCTTGAGGGGTGGAGGGAGGGTTGTTGCGCCATCGACGCTCGCGCCTTGTTGCACACCGAGGTCATGCGCGGCGGGGTGCTGTACAAAGAGTACGAAGCCCTGAACGATGTAGTGATTGCCAAGGGCGCAATCGCGCGCATGGGCGATTTCAGCGTGCATTTGTTTGATCAGCTAGCGGCCTCGTTTCGGGCTGATGGTGTCATTGTCTCCACGCCCACGGGTTCCACCGCCTACAACTTGGCCGCCAACGGACCGATTCTCGCTCCCTACGTGGATGCCCTGGTGATCACGCCCATATGCCCTCACCTGCTGACGATTCGTCCGATGGTGGTGCGCGGAGATGCACACGTGAACGTCAGCGTAGAAGGTATTCCGGATCTCACCTTCCTCACCGTCGACGGGCAAGAGGCGCTGCAGCTGCGGGTCGGAGACCGGGTGTGTTGCCGCCGTTCGGAGCACAGTGTTCACCTGGTGCGTATGGGGGCAACGGGCTTCTTCGACGTGCTTCGCTCCAAGTTAAGCTGGGGCGAGCGATGAGGGCGTAAGTAAAGCGGCTTTACTGGCTGCGGAAAAACTTATCGTTTGTGTAAGGGCACGACTAAACAGCTTGCGGAAAATCTCATGTACCGCGTGCGCAGGAACTCATGTTTTGTGTCAGGGCACGGCTTTAGCCGGGCCGTAAGGCCGCGCCGGATGAGGGCTTTAGCCCCTGGGCTTTTATTTGCGTACCAGCGAAAAACACCGTGGACAGTTCCAGAGTGATCTCCTAGTCAAGCGTCTGGCGCAAGATTCGCCGCTAGCAGGGGCTCAAGCCCGTCGTATTCTCAATCGTTTACGGCCCGACTAAAGTCGTGCCCTGATACAGAGCATGAGTTTTTCCGCACCCTGTAGAGCGTGCCCTGATACAAAACGTTATGGTTTGGTGAGTTCGTCCAGCAGCAGCTTTGCCTTAGTGGCCAGCGTGTGCGCTCCGTCCGTGTCCCCGTTGTCCAGGGCTTGCTGGGCCTGTTTAAGGAAGGTGCGGATCTGCGCAGCCGTGACTTTCTCTTCGGTCGAGAGAGAGCGTTTGATACCGTTTAGTCCCTGCTCCGTCCCACCGATCAGGTCCGCCGTCTCGCGCTTGGCCTTTTCTCCCATAGCGCTGTCACCAGTCGTTAATTGACCAATGGGCGACGTGGTCGCCTCTGCTCCCGGTGTTTGCGGGGGAGTGGACTGCGCGGAGGTCTGGGAGCTCGGCGAGGAAGGCTGAGCAGCTCCGCCCGAGGGGGCCTGGGTGGTTTCTACCGGTTTGGCAGGCGGCTTGGTCTTGTGCCTCACCTTCTTCGGTGGGGGCGGCGGGGGCAAGGGCACGTTTTGCGCAGAGGGCGCCGGTAATGGGGAGGCCAAGGGGGTATCGGTTTTATCCTGCTGCTGCGCAGTGGCCGGCGGGCTCAGCGTCCCTTTCCCAGTCTGCAACGGCGGAGCTTGTGCCTGTGGTGGTGGCGTGTTCTTGTGCAACAAGCACCCAGTACAAAAGACAACGAGCAGAGTGAACGACGAGCATACGCGTGCTGCTCTCATCCCCTGGGCTCCTTAGCTACGATAGATCCAGCTGCGCTGCTCCCGTCCGGCATCAAGTATCCACGCGCTCGGCTGTCTTGCACTGTATTCAGCGGAAAGCGCAAAGTAAAAGTTGTTCCGTGAGTCGCATCCGATTCTACTTCAATAGAACCATTGTGCAGCTCTACGATACGGTAAGTCATCGCTAAACCAATACCACTTCCATCTTTCTTAGTGGTGAAGTACAAGTCGAAGATTTTGTCCCTAACTTCGGGAGGAATTCCGCTTCCTTCGTCATGAATGCTAAGCAGCGCCATGCGGCCGTCCTCGGCCAGCCGGACTTTCAGCTTTCCCCCCTCGGCCATGGCCTGGGCGCCATTCAGCACCACATTCAACAGTGCTTGCTTCAACAGGTCCGCATCCACCTTGGCCATCACGGGATGGTCGGGCAGATCGCTCTGCACATGAACGTCGCGGGTTTCAAAATCCGCCGATGCCAGCATCAGTACGGCGGAGACGACGCGGCGCAGATCCTGCTCCTTGAGCTGCAATTCCACCGGGCGGGAAAAATCCACCAGCGTCTGCACGACCCGGTCAAGCCGTTGAATTTCGCTTTCGATGACTTCCAGATGGCGCAGGGCTTTGTTATCCGGGCCGCCGCCCAGCTTGTTGCGCAGTAGCTCCAGATGGACCACGATGGCATTGATCGGATTCTTCACCTCGTGACCGACGCCGGCTGTTAATCGGCCGATGGCTGCCAGGCGGCGGGAAAGCTCCAAATCACTTTCAATCTCCCGTACCGATTCAACATCATGCAGGGTCAGGAGCGCGCCCAGGCTTTCCTGCGGAAACGCAGCGCGATCGTCATGGATAAAGTCCAACGAGATCTCCACGTGGCGCCCGGTCTCGGTGGTGATCTCCTCCTGGACCAGGGCCATGCGGGCGTCAAAGGACTCACGGACCAGCCTTCCCAACCGGGTATTGCGGGAGAAGACCTCGTGCAACCTGGAACCAAGGATTTCTGCGCGGCTGATACCGAGAAAGCGTTCCACCGAATCGCTGACCAGCACCGCACGGGCGTCGTGGGTGTAGAGCAGGATGCCGTCCTGCAGATTGGTCATGATCTGATCGAGGTTCTCTTTGAGGGCAGAGAAGACCTCTTCCACGTTGCGCATCCGCCGGCCGATGCGCTCGATCTTGTGCGAGACCAGCACCACGGCATCGCCTGAAGATCGCGTAGTCACCTCACCGGCCACTTCAGCCTCCGCCAGAGCCAGCGCATCGAGCCGGGCGCCGATCTGTTCAATCGGTTTGAGAGCCAGGTTGGCTAAGAACGCGGCAAAGATCAACGAACAAGCAATCGCCACCCCGGTATAGGTCAGAGCGGCGATCAGCCAGGGTTCGACCACGAAACGCAGAAAAGTGGTTCGAACGCCTACCCGGATGGTGGCGAAGGGCTCGCCGGCACGCTCCACCGGCAGGGTCACGTTGTAGACGCGAGGCGGTCCAAAGACGACTTCCAGTTGGCGCAGCAAGCCGCCGCTTTCCAACTCCTCGTACTCCTGGCGATGGGGCAGCAGGTGGTCTACGTTAGTGGGGTCTGTACTGAGCAGTGCGCGGCCCTCGCTGTCTGCGATGGATACGTCGAAGACAGTCGGAGAGTAGCGAATGGCCGAGTTCATCAGCGCGGTAAGCGCGGGATCGCTGCGCAGCGCCTGCGCCACCGCCGAGCGCACTGACCTGGGATCATTGGGGTCGACGCGGGGACCCTGGATGTTGGTCTCTGTCGCGCGCCGCGTGGCGAAAAGAATCTGGTGCGCCACCATGTCATTGGCGGAATAAGCCTGGGACATGCGCTGGCGCAGCAGCTGCCCAAGAAAAATCCAGGACAGCGTGCACACCACCAGAAATACCAGTCCGGTGATCGCGAGCACGAGCTTGGTCTTCAGTCTCATGGGGAGTCACCTGGCCCTGTTCTTGGCTTATCGAGCGACGGCTAGACGCGGATTAGGTACCCGTCTCAGTTGCGGAGCCAAAGGGAAAGGGTTAAACCACCGGCCTTTCTTCCGCCACGTCGCTGGTGGTCGCACTACCATACTCCTTCAACTTGTTGTGCAACGTCTTCAAGCTAATGCCCAGAATCTCGGCTGCCCGGGTCTTGTTGTTACGCGTCGACTCCAGGGTTTTCAGAATGAGCATGCGCTCGGCTTCGTCCACAGTGCTGCCAATTTCTACATGAACCCCGGTGTCGCTGTAGTTGGAGGTACCCGTATCTGTACGCATGAAGCGCTGCCCGAAGGTGGGTGGCAGATGCCGTGTCTCCATGTACCCTTCTCCGCAAAGAATGACCGCCCGCTCAATGGTGTTTCGCAGTTCGCGCACATTTCCCGGCCAGTCGTGGGCCATCAGGCGGCTCAGCATCTCTCCGTCGACTCCCTTTACCTCCCGGCCGTGCTTGGTGTTCATGTCGTTCAACAGGGCTTCGATAATTGCCGGGATGTCCTCTTTATGTTCCCGCAGAGGTGGCATATGCAAGTTAAAAACGTTCAGTCGATAGTACAAATCGCCACGCAGATGGCCATCGGCGACTGCCTCCTCGGGATTCTTGTTGGTAGCCGCCAATACGCGCACGTTCATGGGCGTTTCGACCTTGCTTCCCAGGCGGCGCAGCTTTCTGTCTTCCAACACCCGTAATAGCTTGGCCTGCGTGCCTACCGGCATTTCGCCAATCTCATCCAGCAGCAGAGTGCCTTCTTCGGCCAGTTCAAAACAGCCTGCGCGGCGTTCCAACGCTCCCGTAAAGGAGCCCTTTTCGTGACCGAAGATCTCGCTCTCAATCAAAGTTTCCGGAATGGCGGCACAGTTGACGGCGACGAACGGCTTGCCTCGGCGCGGGCTCAGCTCGTGCAAGGTCCGTGCCACCAACTCCTTGCCGGTGCCACTTTCGCCCGTGATCAATACGGAAACGGTGCTGGGGGCGACGCGCTCGATCATGGCGAACATCTCTTGCATCTTCCTCGAGCTGCCCACCAGTGATCCCAGGAACCCTGTGTCTCTTAATTTGCGGCGAGTCACTTCCAATTCCCGCTCGGTCTCGCGCTGACGGCTGGCATTAGCCAGAACGGTCTTGAGCCGGGTGGGATCGATCGGTTTTTGAATGAAGTCGTAGGCGCCCATCTTCATCGCCTCGACCGCACGCTCAATGCTGCCTTGCGCGGTCAGGACGATGACGGCCGCGTTGAGCTGCATCTCGCTCAGCCGCGACAGGAACTCTAAACCGTCCATCCGGGGCATCTTGAGATCGGTGACGATGATCCCGGGAAACCACTCGGTTACTTTTTCCAGGCCCTCGATGCCGTCTCTCGCCGTCTCCGTGCGATAGCCCCAGCCGGAAACTAGCTCGGCCAACCCGGCCAAGGCATGCAATTCGTCTTCAACAATCAGTACTCTCTCTGTAGCGCTCATAACTGCTCTTTTCTAAGGTTGGCTATTCTCAATAACGTGGCACTGCTGGATCAACTTCTCTGGACCAACCATCAATCCCGCCACTCAACGACTGCACCTTCTCAAAACCCTGGTTGCGCAGCCACATTGCTACATTCAAGGAACGGACGCCGGCATGACACACGGTGACAATATGCGCTTCCGGATCCAGCTCCTGAAAGGCACGGGAGGGGATTTCTCCCATCGGCATGCTCTTCGACCCGCTGATCTGCGCAGTCGCAAATTCCCACGGCTCACGAACATCCAGCAACATTGTGGCGGCGCCCTCGGATTTCAGGTGCGCGGCGAGATCGCGTGGGGTGATTTCCAGGTCGAGCATGAAATAGTTCTCCAGGTTTAGGATACATCTTGGGCAGCCGCCACCCCTGTTGTCCGACGGGATTCGGAAATGCTGCGAAAGTCGTAGAAAAGACAACGATTACCACCTTCCGCTTTTCCCAGAGGAGAAATTATCCATGCCCTCCGCAGTCGAGTTCGCCCGCAGCCAGCAAGCGCGCTTCCTGGAGGAACTGAAGTCCCTTCTCCGTATCCCTTCCATTTCGACGCTTCCCGAGCACAAGGGTGATGTCCGATTGGCCGCCGAGAGCCTGGCCCGGGAACTGGAGCGAATTGGCCTGGAGCATGTTCGGCTGATTGAGACTTCCGGTCATCCGCTGGTGTATGCCGACTGGCTGCACGCCGCAGGCAAGCCCACCTGTCTCACGTATGGACATTACGACGTGCAACCTCCCGACCCGCTGGATGAATGGGTTACCCCCCCGTTCGAGCCGACGGAGCGCGACGGCAACCTTTACGCCCGTGGGGCGGTCGACGACAAGGGGCAGATGTATATGCACCTGAAGGCACTGGAAGCGTTGCTGCAAGCGCCCGGGGGCAAGCTGCCGATCAACGTGCGGGTGCTTCTAGAGGGTGAGGAGGAAGTGGGTGGCGAGGGCATCGCGCGATTTGTACGCGAACATCCCGAGCAGCTCAAGGCCGACTTCGCCCTGGTCTCTGACACGGAGATGTTTGCTCCCGGCCTGCCTACCCTGTGTGTTGGCCTGCGAGGCATGATCTATACAGAAGTGGAAGCGGTGGGAGCGCGGACGGATCTGCATTCCGGCATTTATGGCGGTGCTGCGCCCAATCCCTTCGTTGCCCTGGCCCAGGTGATCTCCGCTCTCAAGGATCAACAAGGCCGCATCTTGATTCCTGGTTTTTATGACAAGGTGGCAGCGCCCAGTGCCGACGAGCTAAAAGCCTGGAAGCGTCTGCCTTTTGAGGAGGAACACTACCGTGTTTCGGAAGTCGGTTCACGTGAGCTTAGCGGAGAGCCGGGACTCTCAGTGCAGGAACGCACGTGGGTCCGGCCCAGCATGGATGTCCACGGAATGCCCGGCGGCTTCATTGGCGCAGGTGCGAAGACGGTCATTCCAGCCAAGGCTACGGCCAAGATCTCCTTCCGCCTGGTTCCCGATATGCATCCACAGGAGGTTTTTGCGCAGTACAAGAGTTACGTCGAGTCCTTGCAGCCGAAGGGTATCGAGTTGCGCGTCCGATTGATTCACTCCGGGGATCCGATCGTGATCAAGACCGACAATCCTTATATACAAGCGGCAACCCGTGCCATGCACCAGGTCTTCGGGAAAGAGACGGTGTTTATCCGTTCCGGCGGGTCGATTCCTATCGTGGGAGATTTCGAGCGCAACCTTAAGATTCCCTCAGTCATGATGGGCTTCGGCTTGCCGGACGACAACTTGCATGCCCCGAATGAGAAGTTCCACATCGCCAATTTTTACCGGGGGATTGAGTCGATCATTTTATTTTTCGAAGAGCTGGGGCAGGGATAGAGCAGTGTCTTTCTAATCTCTGTCCCACCCATAGATCACGGGCCCTTCGCACCCTGTTTGGAACCGGGGTTGGAAAGCGGGCAATGGTGGGAGCCCCCGCATTCATGCGGGGGGAGCTCGGCTTTCAAGCCGAGCGGCTCGCGTAAGACTATTCTCCTCCGGCTTTAGCCGCGGGGTTCAGTTGGAACCGCGGCTAAAGCCCGTCGATCGAAGTGCGACTCCTTCCGCGACGCTGAAGCGTCGCTCCCCCTGCTGAAGCAGGGGGCTCCCACCGGGCTTCTATGCGAGTTATGGGGATTCGCGGTCAGGACGGTATTGTGGACGATTTCGCTGAGGGGTTTGTACTGGCTGGTGGCCGCAGTTCGCGCATGGGGCAGGATAAGGCTCTGCTCCGGGTGGGCGGACGGTCCCTCGTAGACCTGGCCCTGGATAAGCTTCGTTGCATCGGGGTAGATGCTCCGCGGATTGCTGGGGCACGGACGGATCTGTCGTCCCATGCTGCCGTGGTACCGGATCTGCATGCTGGGTGCGGTCCATTGAGCGGGATCGAGGCGGCGCTGGCGGCAACTACTCGGCCCCTCAATCTTTTTTTGCCCGTGGATATGCCACTGTTGCCGGCACGGTTCCTCCACTGGATGCTGCTGCGCGCCGAAATCACGGGTGCGCTGGTGACCGTTTCCCGATTCAACGGCCGGCCCCAGCCCCTTTGCGCTGTTTACCACCGGGATTTGCTGTCTCCCATCACTGCCGCGCTGCTTGCCGGCAATTACAAAGTCATGGCCGTGGTTACCGCAGCTGCCGGCCAATCCCAGACGGTGGATGTCTTCGATACAGAACGCCTGGCCTCGACCCATCCTGAACTGCTCGGCTATTCTCCACTGCCTTTGTATCGCTGGTTCCATAACTGCAACCTGCCTGAGGATATGGCTGGAATAGGAAATGCTTTAGTCTTGAGCCAATGAGTACGTTTCCCGATCCTCCCCAACCGGCAGTGGGCATTCCCGCTGGAACGCCTATCGAGATTGTCGGCGAATCACCACGTGGCGAGGAGAGGGAAGCGGTTCGGCAACCGGACCCGCCCTACATCTCCTTCGAACACGTGTCGAAATCGTTCGGGGATGTTCATGTGCTGGACGACGTCAGCTTCTCCGTACAGGCGGGCGAGACGCTTTGCATTCTGGGCCGTTCCGGGGTGGGCAAGTCGGTTTCCCTGCAGCAGATCATGGGCTTCCTCAAACCCGATGCGGGTCGCATCATGGTGGCTGGACAGGACATCACCGGCTTTAACGAAGATCAAATGGAGACCGTGCGCAAGAAGGTCACCATGGTCTTTCAGAACGGCGCGCTCTTCGACTCTTTATCGGTGGGGGAAAACGTGGCCTTTCCTCTCCGGGAACGTGGCCAGTTGCTGGAAGATCAAATTCAGCAAGTCGTGAACGGATTACTGGACATGGTCGGGGTGGCGGGAATGGCGGATCTACTCCCCTCGGATCTCTCTACCGGCATGAAGCGATCAGTGGCCATTGCACGTGCGCTTTCGGCTCAGCCGGAAGCTATCCTGTATGACGAGCCCACGACCATGGTCGATCCCCTCATGGGCCGGCTGCTGGGTAATCTCATCCAGAAGCTCAAGCATCAACTCCGCCTTACCAGCATTGTGGTCACGCACGATATGCGCTTTGCCGAGCGGCTGGCTGACCACGTACTTTTCCTGCACCAGGGAAAAGCCTACTTCTTCGGCACCATGGACGAACTCAAACGAACCGACGACGCCTTCCTGCGCGAGTTCCTTGACCTGGATAAGCTGGTCCTGCCCCAGGGCTGATGCCCCGATCAGGTTATAACTGTCTGATTACACCGTCCCCTAATAGTAACCAACGGTCGATAGTTACTTATGCCCTGTGTCTGACCCAGAATGGTATGCTTTTTTCGGGAAGCGCTCGGTGAGAACTTTCGCTCTTCCCCGGCTTATGCCGTCGTAGGATGCGGCCCTTTGACTTCTCGGCGGAAGCTTCGCGCGGGGTCTGAGGGTCTTGGTTCAGTCCCGATTAACTCTTGAAGAATGAAGGTTTAGCTGCTATGCAACCCAGGGTTTTACCTGCACAAGCAATATTCTTCCGGATGAGTCCTGCACCTGAATTTTCGCTGCGATTGCCGGCCTGGAGTGCTCCGCGCCAACTCGCTCTGGCTCATTCGTTCGTTTAGTCACTTGACAGTAGCATGGTAACGTCTGCGTACCTTATTAGTAACACGGTAACCCAGACAAGCTGTGTGATTTGGCTCTAACAGAGGGCGCAGTGTAACTGCACTTCTACGCCTCTCGAACTTTTCCCCGGGGATATGCATGGCAACGTCCGGACTTCTAAAGCGCTTAGCGACAAACGGCAGCGAGGAACGGGGGGCCTATGTAGCGGCCCCACAACGGTCGAACGCCCAGGGAAAAGGATTGCGCGTTGTCGCGCTCTGGATGTTGGGTGATGTCCTGGTCGTTTTGGTCGCGCTGATGATCGCGGTGCGCGGCTGGCTGGGCGAAGGGCTTTTTGGGGCTGATTCGCCCTATCGCACCAACATCATGTTCCAAAGCCACCCCACGATCCTGCTCACGTGCCTGGCTTGGTTCCTTCTCTCTCTGATTCTAGTCAGCAACCGTTACCACCTGTACGGGCCGATGCAGATGCGCAATACGCTGCACGAGCAGCGGCTCACCATCCAGGCCTGCCTCACAGCAGGGTTGCTGTTGTCGGGTGCCCTCTACCTGGTACACGGCGAGGTGATCTCGCGCGGAGTGGTGATCATCACCGTGGTGACGACCACGGTATTGCTCTGCGTTCGACGGCTGGTATGGCGGATGATGAAATACCGCCGCTTTGAAAATGGCCTGGAAGTGCGCAACATCATCATTGTGGGTACGGGCAGAGTCGGCCAGGCGATGCGCCAACACCTGGATAGCATTCGCCACTTGGGCTACAGCTTCAAGGGCTATGTGCAGATCCCCGGCGTCGATTCCGACAGTCCGGCTTTGGCTGGAGACGTCCTCGGTTCCCTCGACCAGGTGCTCCAGTTGGCTCGCAAGTATTTCGCCGATGAGATCTTCCTCTCCGCGCCTTGTGATGCGCGGGTGGTTACGCGCATCGTCTCCCAGGCACGGGAAGCAGGTGTCGATGTTCGCGTCGTGCCTGAGCTTTACGATGGCTTGGCATGGAATAGTCCGATCGAGTATATCGGCCAGTTTCCTACCATCCCTTTGCACCGCGGGGAAACTCCGGTCATTGGCATGTTCCTCAAGCGCATTCTGGATGTGCTGCTTTCGTCGTTAGCGCTGGCCGTTCTGTCGCCTCTGATCCTGGCCATCGCGCTCGCTGTGAAGTTCGATTCGCCCGGGCCCATCTTCTATTGCTCGGATCGGATCGGCAAGAAAGGCCGCGTCTTCCGCTGCATCAAGTTTCGTACCATGGTGGCGGATGCAGAGCGTCGCCGGGCGGAAGTCCTGCACATGAACGAGCGCGACGGCGTGCTCTTCAAGGTCAGCAACGATCCTCGCATCACTGGTTTGGGTGGGTTTCTGCGGAAGTACTCGCTGGATGAGCTGCCGCAATTTCTGAATGTGTTGCGCGGCGACATGAGCATGGTAGGCCCCCGGCCTCCGATCGCCAGCGAAGTCAAGCGCTACGACCTCAGCCATTTGCGGCGGCTGGACGTGCTCCCCGGCATGACCGGTCTGTGGCAGGTACAGGCGCGTCAGGATCCTTCATTCGACAGCTACATTTCCCTCGATACGGCCTACATCCAAAACTGGAGCATCTGGCTCGATCTCAAGATCCTGGTCCGCACTCTATCGGTGGTTGCCGGCGGGACGGGATCCTAGGGTGCTTCTGGTGCGGATGTCCTGAGAGCGTGCCTCAGGGGTTAAAGTCCGGCGTGTTCTCAATTATTGTGGGCGAAAACGATGGCGTGCAGCACCATCAAGCGCTAACTCTTTGCTAGACAAAAGAAATCTGTGAAGATGCTGGCTTTGGGTGCATCGCCAACGTGCCGCAAAATCGTCATCCTGAGAGCCTGTGACTTTATAGATCTTTCGCGTGAAGTCCTCGGCTGTAAACAAAATCGTCATCCTGAGCGCAGCGCCTTCTCAGCTTTATCGCGTGACACGATACTTCTGGCGCGCAGTCGAAGGACCCCGGCAGCGGTAATCTTACCCAATGCTGCCCAGAGTTTTTCGACCACCGAAGCCCGAGAACAATATCCGCTGCGGTCCGCAGTGATCACGGGTACATCTTTTCATGCACTGTAATCATCCTCCAGCCCCAGGTCTGTCTGGCTGCCGAGAATGTAGGTGTAGCCACCGGACATATTCAGATGTTAGCTCGCTATTGGTTCCTCGGCCCAGGGAAAGACCGTGGTTAGTCCGCCCGGTGCGGGCTTCGGTGGTTGAAAAGCTCTGGGCAGCATGGGTAACATAAGCACCGCCGAGGTCCTTCGACTGCGCGCCACCAAGCGTTCTGTCACGCGATCAATCTGTGAGGCGCTGCGCAAGGATGACGATTTTGTTTGAGGTCGAGAGTTTCACACGAAAGATCTATAAAGTCACAGGCTCTCAGGATGACGACTTTGTTTAAAGTCGAGGACTTCACGCGAAAAATCTATAAAGTCACAGGCTCTCAGGATGACGATTTTTGGGGAGTTTGAGGAAAAACATCCTAGACAAGTTAGCACTTGTTGGGCGAAACCCCCTCCCGATCGCATTTGCTCAATCGCCGGAAGCTACCGAGACAGTTGATAGACTGGTAAAGTGAAGATCGCTTTGGCTCAGATCAACCCTACGGTGGGGGATTTTCAGGGCAATACCAAGAAAATCATTGAATTCGCCGGGGAGGCGTCCGCTGCCGACGCTGACCTCGTCATGTTTCCGGAACTGGCAGTATGCGGTTATCCGCCGGCCGATTTTCTCGATAAACCGTCATTTGTCGAGCGCTCCATCGAAGCCATCGCGGAGATTGCCGCTTCCGCGACTACCGGGCGCAAACTGGCCATCCTCTGCGGGTACGTCACCCCGGCACCCGAGGGATCGGGCAAGCAGGTGGCAAATTCGGCGGCTCTGCTGCGCAATGGCGTGGTCGAGTTTGTCCAATCCAAGCGGCTACTGCCCTTCTACGACGTCTTTGACGAACAACGGTATTTTGCTCCCGCGGCAAGCCAGAGCCTGCACTGCCTGGGGAGCGAGCGCATGGCGCTCACCATCTGCGAAGACGCATGGAACGACAAGCTGTTCTGGTCAAGCCGCCTCTATCCCGTCGATCCTGTCGAAGAGTTGATGCGCGCCGGCGGATCGCTCATCCTTAACATCTCTGCCTCCCCGTACTACCGGGGCAAGCGGGAATTGCGTCATCGCATGCTGGCCGCGATTGCCCGGCGGCATAAGGTGCCGGTGGCTATGGTCAACCAGGTGGGAGGCAACGATAGCCTGGTTTTCGACGGAGCCAGCTTTGCCCTGAGCCCAGAGGGCGAGATTATCGCGCAGGCGCGTTCCTTTGAAGAGGACCTGGTCTTTTTCAACAGCGCAACACTGGCCGGCGATCGCCGCCCCGTCGATCCGAGCGAAGACGCCGCAGTTTACCAGGCGTTGGTCTTGGGCACTCGGGACTACGTGCGCAAATGCGGTTTTTCGAAAGTATTGGTGGGCTTGAGTGGGGGAGTGGATTCGGCGCTGGTCGCCACCATCGCCGTCGATGCTCTGGGCAAAGAAAATGTAACCACGATTGGTATGCCCAGCCAGTATTCTTCCACCGGTTCGGTCGACGATGCCCGCGCACTGGCCGCCAACCTGGATATTCGCTTTACGACCGTCGCCATTCACGATCTCTTCGAGCAGTACACCCGGGCACTCGCGCCGCTCTTTGCCGGCCGGCAGCCGGATATCACCGAGGAGAATATCCAGTCCCGCATCCGCGGAAATCTGCTCATGGCACTTTCCAATAAGTTCAACGCGCTGGTGCTCACTACCGGCAATAAGTCGGAGATGTCGGTCGGCTATTGCACCCTTTACGGCGATATGGTGGGCGCGCTGGCAGTGATCGGCGACGTGGTCAAGACGGAGGTCTACCAACTCTGCCGTCATGTGAATCGGGAGCGTGAGATTATCCCGCGAGCCATTCTGGAAAAGGCGCCGTCCGCTGAGCTTCGACCGGGACAAAAGGATACGGATTCTCTCCCGCCCTACGAGGTATTGGACCCGATTCTGCAGGCCTATGTCGAGCGCTACGAAACTCCCGAGCAGATCGCCAGCGAATACCATTTTGATCTGGCGACAGTCTGTCATGTAGTCAAGCTGGTAGAACGCAGCGAATACAAACGGCAGCAGGCTGCGCCGGTGCTTAAGGTCACCAGCAAGTCCTTCGGCATGGGACGCCGCTTTCCCATCGCCGTTAAAGTTCAGGTATAAGCAAAAGTGTCCCTATCCGAGATTCGCAACCGCCCCAACAACTAGAGAGGAATTGAATGCAGCTTCGCATAACCACATGTCTTTCTGTTTTAGCAGTCGCAAGCGCGGCGTGGCTTCCGGCCGCAGTCGCCCAGAACGGAGCTCCGCAGGCTCCCGCCGCTGCCCAGTCGGCGCCGTCTGCACCAGCCGAGGCTTCGGCTCCGTTTCCGCCGGCCGACCCGGCGAACTTTACTGCGACCACGCCCACCAAGCAAACGGTGGAGGAGTTTCTAAAGGCGTATTGGGGTTACGACGCTAGCCGAGCCTGGCAGGTTCAGGCCATCCTGTCCACACAGGCCCCGGGGGTCAGCCATGTGATTGTTCTGGTCAAGGGCACAGGCGGCGGCCCCAAAGAGCAGCAGACAGCGCAGCTCTCTTTCTTCACCCTGCCGGACGGCAAATTCCTGGTTTCCGCGCCCGATACACTGCTCCCCTTTGGCTCCAAGCCGTTTCAGGCCAACCGCGATATTCTGCAGGCGGGAGCTACCGGCCCGTCGAAGGGAGGCGCCTCCAAAGCGCTCGAGATTGTAGAGTTCTCCGATTTCGAGTGCCCCCACTGCAAGGAAGCGCAGCCCATCATCGCCAAGTTATTGGCCGACTATCCCAGCGCTCATTTTGTTTTTCAGGATTTCCCCCTTGTTCAGGTCCACAGCGAGGCCTTCAAGGCATCGACCCACGGGTATTGTGTCGCCAAAGCGGGTGGCAATGAGGCGTTCTTCAAGTTTTCCGATGCCCTTTTCGAAAACCAGGCTGGGCTGGTGCCGGCCACGTCGGACGCGACGTTGAAGGACGCTGAGACGAAAGCGGGACAGGATCCGGCGAAGATCGCTGCTTGCGCTGCGACTCCTGCGGCTAAGGACGCCATCAATGCTTCGCTCGCGCTGGGGGCGAAGCTGGGCGTGAATTCGACGCCTACGATTTTTATCAACGGGCGGGGGGTTCCGGCCGTGGGCATTCCCTATCCGATGCTGCAGAAGATCGTCGAGTTCCAGGCGCAATTGGACGGCGTCTCTGTGCCGCCGGCGCCACCGGCTCCTGCTCCTAAACCGCCTCCGTCGTTGCGGTAGTTGCGATCTGACACAATAAACGTGACAGATTGAGGGCCTACGAGTGTTGAGTGAGACCGAAGCTTCCGCG
Source organism: uncultured Acidobacteriaceae bacterium (assembly GCA_963824325.1). GTDB lineage: Bacteria > Acidobacteriota > Terriglobia > Terriglobales > Acidobacteriaceae > PALSA-350. The sequence continues at coordinate 157,814 of CAWGPA010000005.1, forward strand.
GTGCCGCGAACCGAATACTCCCGGCGCGTGGCGGAGCTGTCAGTCGAACGGTCCAATCTCCAGCGACGGGAGCGGCTGGTCGGCTACGTACAACTGGGCCTGGGCGCACTCTGTGTGGCCTGGGTCATCTTTCGGGTGCGCCACTTCAGCAGGAACGACCTGCTGATCCTGATTCCGGTCACGGCCTTTGTCGTTCTCGCTGCCCTGCATGGACGATTGCTGCGCGCAGTAAGCGCCCACACCCGCGCAATCCGCTTCTATGAGCAGGGGCTGGCGCGGCTCAACGGCACCTGGGCGGGAAGCGGAGCCACGGGCGAGCGCTTCCTGCAAGCGTCCGACCCCTGTGCACGCGATCTCGATCTCTTCGGTAGGGCCTCGCTCTTCGAATTGCTATGCACGGCACGTACGCGTGCCGGTGAAGAAGCGTTGGCGCGATGGCTGATGGCGCCAGCTCCACCGGACGAGGTCCGGGCCCGGCAAGCGGCGGCAAGCGAGCTAAGCCCTCGCCTGCGGTTTCGAGAAAGCCTCTCAACCATGGGCGAAGACATTGCGATAGGCGTTCGCCCGGCGCAACTGGCCGACTGGGGAGAAGGCAGCGCGGGTCTGCCCTCGGGGATGATCCGTATCCTGGCCCCGGTGCTCGCTGTCGCCTGGATACTCAGCGTGGCCGCCTGGCAGCTGTGGGGCGCCTCGGAGTTGCTGGTGCTGGCCACCACGGTCATCAATCTCGGGATCTCGTATCGCTTCCGCCGGCGGCTGAGCGAGGAGGCCCATGCGGCTGAGGATGCCGGCCACGATCTGAGTCTCCTGTCCCAGGTGTTGACTGCTTTTGAGAGCGAAGAGTTCTCCAGCCCCAGGCTGCTCCAACTACAGGCCCAGCTTAAGCAACAAGGCTTACCTCCTTCGCGGGCGATCGCCAAACTCAACCGCCTGGTGGAGTACCTGGAATCAGCGCACAACCTCTTCGTGCGCGCGCTCGACTTTGTGATTTTTTATCGGCTGCAGTTTGTCCTGGCCACAGAGAGCTGGCGTCGACGCTTCGGGCCGTCGCTGCGCCTGTGGCTGAACGCAGTGGGGGAATTGGAAGCGCTGGCAGCCCTGGGAGGCTACACTTACGAGCACCCCGAGGATGTGTTTCCTGAATTTGCCGAGGACGCACCCTGCTTTGAAGCCGAAGCGCTGGCCCATCCGCTGATTCCGCGAGAGCGGGCTGTAGCCAACGATCTTCGGCTGGACCGGGACCTTCAGCTCATTATCGTGAGCGGTCCGAATATGGCAGGAAAAAGTACGTTCCTGCGCGGCATTGGCGTCAACGCCGTGCTGGCACAGAGCGGAGCGCCGGTGCGCGCGGCAAAACTGAAGCTGTCGCCGCTTACGGTCACTGCCTCGATCTGCGTTCTGGATTCGCTGGAGGGTGGCATCTCCCGCTTCTATGCGGAGATCCATCGGCTAAAACAGATCATGGACCTGACCAGAGGCTCTGTCCCGGTTCTTTTTCTGCTGGACGAGTTGCTCTCCGGAACCAACTCACACGATCGGCTGATCGGAACCCGATCCATCGTTACCAAACTGGTGGAACGAGGCGCAGTGGGGTTGGTCAGCACGCATGACCTGGCTCTGACCGCGATCCCACAGGAGATCGGAACGAGAGCGATCAATTGCCACTTCGAAGATCACCTGGAGGAAGGGCAATTGCGCTTCGATTACAAGCTCTATCCAGGCATCGTGCAGACCAGCAACGCGCTGCCTCTGATGCGCTCCATCGGGCTGGAAGTCTAGGGCAGTTTCGCAATTGGTTTAGACCGAAGCGATCGGCCGTTTCGTGGTTTTCTCCGAAGGAAAACCACACCTCGTGATCTTTTTCAGGCCACAGTAATTGCGAAACTCCCTTAAAAAGCAGAATGGAAGGTAGCTAATTCCTCGCCGTCGGCTCCTAACTTCAACAAGCCCTCACTGGTGACGCGTGCCGTCCAGATGGGATGAATGCGCCGGTCATTCAGACCCCAGGCCTGCAACCGGACCTGGTCAAAGCCGGAGTTGCACAGGTTGTCCTCGACGTCAGGCGAGGCGAAGTACTTTTCGACGGCGGCGCTGACACGATCGGAGTAGGACGGCGGGGCAGGCCAGCGCACGGGAAACTGGAGGGAGAGGATGTTGGCGTGGTCACCCAGCAGGTTCACGGTGATGACGCGCGAATCGAGGGCTGCCACCATGGCATCGGCTTGCTTCAGACGGGCCTGCACTGCGACCGCGCGCTGGTCTTTGGGCCGTAGAAGCGTGAAGGCATAACAGCTGGAGCCGGGCTCAGGCCCGATGCTGGACGGTTGCGGCGGTGGTGCAATCGCTGCGGGGGGTTGCGGCTGAGACACGGCCGCGTGCGTGACCGGCAGCGACAGCTGTTCCTGCCGGCACGCAGTCAACATCCACAGCAATGCGGTGAGCGCGAGGGCAGTTGCGCAATGGGTGTAGGCCCGAGAGACAGGCCTTTTCGTGGTTTTCTTCCAGAGAAAACCACACCTCGCGATCTTTATGAGGCCGCAGTAATTGCGTAACTGCCTTGAAGTTCTCCCAGCCATAATGCCTCTGAGGGAATTTTCCAGCTGTCCCTAACTCGTAGGGCGCATGTTTTATGGGGGATCGGTAAAGTCTAATTCCAGGAGCGTTCGGGGTCAAAGGTTAACCGCAACGGCAGGGCATTGCCCCGTCTTTTTCGGCCAGATACGCTCGAGGGGAACCTGGGACACCCGTCCCACTCCTGCCTGCCGTTTTGCGGGTACAGTCTTACTGTTGCTGAAGCTTGGAGGACAAGCTGAAAGTTTTACTTTAGCTGTGGTGGGGGAGGGGGATAAGCGGCCCGGTCAGCTCGTTACGCCGACGGCGCAGGACGTGCGGTGTCACCAGGATGGCCAAGTTGCCCACGTTGTATTGCTTGGTGGTCGCGCTCAGGACGCTACTAAAGCCGGGGAGTTCCGAGATGCCCGGATTGCCGCTGACCGCATTCGATTCCTGGCGCGACAAGTTGCCCACTACCAGAGCACTCGCGCCATTCACCAGGTGAATATCCGCGGTGTAGCTGCGATTGGTAAGCACCGGCAACCCGTTAAGACTGCCGCCCTGAAGCGCCTGAATTTTGAGGTCAAGCTTCAGGGTCACATCATCGTTCCGCTCGATCCGGGGAGTGACCTTGAAGATCAAGCCCAGGTCCTGATACTGGACCTGCGGAATGGGAGCGGCGGTGGAGAGCGCACTGGCATTAATCCCCAACCCACCCAAAATGCCGGAGAGGCCGGCAGTAGTGATTCCAGGAATATTTACCCCGGTGGCGGCAATGCTGGAGTAGCTCGAGGTGGTGATGGGATAGCGCGTGCCGCTGCGTATAGTTCCTTCGGCGTTGTCTTCAAGCCGGATCTGGACCTGTTCGAGAGAACGGGTGTCGGCTGAATTGAAGCTCAGGTTCCCCGTAACGCCGCCAGCCGAGAGGCCGGTCAAAGTAAGGCCGTTGCCGAAGGTGGCAAAGGGCGTGCTCAAAATCGAGCTGGTCACCTCACCCGACGCAATGAGAATGGCGGCGATGGCGGCGTAATCCCCGGCGCTCGCCAAACCACTCTGAATGATCTGCTGCACCAGGCTGGAGTTGCTCGAGATCACGCTGTTCAGCTCGCTGGGTACATTAAAAACATTGGTCGTTTGCGGGAGCTGCACACCGACAAGCGATGTCCTGGTGTTTTCTACCTCGTATATCTTTACCTCGAGCAACACTTCGCTCTTGCCGTCCAGCAGATCGGCAAATGTTCGATTAAGCGCCGCCAGAGTGGTAGCCGGCGCGCGCACGGTCATGGTGCCGCGGTCTGGTTGCACCGTCGCCTGAGTTACACCGAGCACATTCTTGGCGAGGTTGTTCATGTCAGAGAACTCGGTGGGCGTGAGGCCGGGCAGATAAATTGTTTCCAAGGACATCCGGTCGTATTTTTCGTGATTTTCCTTGGTATCTTTGGCCACTAAAACGCGGACGGGGTCGAGCGGCACGATGAAGGAATGGGTCACCAGGTTCAACAGGTGCGCGGCCTGGGCAAAATCCACGTCATCGGCGTCGAAGCGAACGGTTAGCGACGCCAGGGAGCCGTCGTCCACCATCCTTAGCCCATAGGCATCGAGCACCCGGCGCAACACCTCCTGCTCGGTGCTCCTGAAGTGAAAGCTTTGCTTACCCGGCTTGGGGGTCAGTTCGATCGCAGGTGCGAAGGTTGCATTCAGGCTGCCGTCCGGCGACGCGGCGGAGGCGAGCTTGGCCAGATCGTAGATGTGCTGCGAGACCTCAGAATTCTTCGGGTCCAGCGCCTGCGCCTCGGCGAGTTTAGCGCGGGCAACGTCGGGCTGGCCCATGAGGCGCGCCTTATCGGCATCCTGGATCAGTTTGGTGACGCGGTGCTGGCTTGCGATCTGCAGGTCAGCGGCGTAATCGCGGTTAGAGGGATCGGCCTTGACTGCGCGGGCGAAATCCTTCTCGGCGGCGTCGACGTCCCCCTTAGCCATGGCGCGCACCCCTTGGGAGTAAGCCTTCTCCGCGGCCTTTATCTGGCGTGGTGACGGGTCTGCGGCGGGGGGCGCGGTTGCAGGCGGTGCGGGTTGTTGGGTATACGCGGCTAAGGGCAGGAGTGCCCAAAAGGCGGTGACCAGGCAGAGCGATGAATAGAAAGATGGAACCCGGGCTCTGCCGCTTAGCGAACACATAGAATTATCCTAGGGGGCGCTCAGCGCAGGGACAAGTTACCAGGAACGCAACCCGGATTTCCGGCGAGGCAGGAAATCGGGCAACCCCGCTGCCGGGCTGCCCCCAATTGGATCGGTGTTTCACCCGCGGTCGGCCGTTCCCAGCAGCACTTCCAGGGTGGTGGTGCAAACTTCCGGCTGATGCTCGAGCAAGGCCTGGTAAGAGTAAACTCCGGTGGCCACGGCAATGGTGGGCAGGGAATTGGCCTTGGCAGCGGCGATATCCGAGGGCGTGTCGCCCACCACGCACACCCTCGCATCCGTGCCGGCCAACTGGCCCGCGGTGAGCGCCTGCGCGATCATTTCGGAGCGCACCGCATGGCGATCGCTGAAGCCGCCAAAAGTGAACCAATCGCGTAGTCCGGCGATTTCGATCTTCAACCACCCAATCTGCTCCAGGTTGCCGGTGGCCACGCCAAGACGTTTGCCCCGGCTTTTGAGGTAAGCCAGTATGGACAAGACGCCGGGCATGACGGTAACGCTCATGCGCTCGCGCTGTTCCAGCACAGTCTGCCGCATGAGGTCAAGAATTTCTTCCAGGCGAGGCTGCCACACCTCGTCAGGGATGGCAGCCAGGCGGAATGCGTCACGCAGGATGGCGGTGTCGGTGCTGCCGTGCACGGGAACGGAATCGATGGGGAGCGGATGCCCCATCACCGCTTGCACGCTCAAGGAAAAGGCGCTCGTGTGCACGCCGCCTTGGGCGTGCAGCAAAGTCCCATCAATGTCGAAGAGATAGGCGTCGCAGTCATCCCAACGAAATCCTTTGTGGATGTTTACGAGGCCCTCAGCCGGCGGCGTGACAAGCCGGCCGGCTTTTTCCTGCACTAAGTGCGCACCGTCTGTTTGGTGGCGTCAAAGACAGGGCGCTCGGCGCGGGGCGGACGCTTGAGTCCGCTGCGAATTTGTTCCGGATCGAGCTTGAGTTCCGCGATGGTGCGGCGGAGGGTGTTGCGGTGCATGCTCAGCTCACGAGCAGCTTTGCACTGGTTTCCCCTGTGATGCGACAGCACTTCGAGGATGAAGCGCCGTTTAAACTCACGCACTGCCTCGTCGTAATGAATGCCGCCGGCGTGCATCTGCGTCACAAGACTATCCAGTTCACGTTTCACAAAATCCTCTTTCTCTTTCCTACCCGCTCGACTGCCGGGTTTGTGTTTGTCTCGCACTCACTTAAACCCTGGGCGAGAATTGGCTGCATGGCAGTAGCGAAATGACCCCTGGAACTTGGCGCGATCCGGAGCGCTTGCAAGCCCTGTCGGATCCTTTCCCCTAGATCGAACGGTACAACATGTGATCCGCCGTGGGCAGCTGTCAAAAAGACCGGCGCCAGACGGGAGTTATCCAACCAGGCCTGCCGAGGCAAAAATGCCACGATGCCCATTAGGACCAGGGTAACTACAACACAGCCTTTAACCAACCCAAAGGCCGCGCCCAGCAACCGATCCACGATACCCAAGCCCACTCCGCGGAACAATCCACGGAGCAATCGACCGGCAAGTCCCGCCAACACCATCACCAGCAGCGCGATCACTAAAAACGCGATCAAGTTCGCGACCTCGCGGTTCTGAATCACGCGTAGAACCCAGGGTGCGAATGCTCCGTAATTGGCTGCGGCGAAAAAGAGCCCTAGAAATAGACCCGCGAGCGAGAAGACCTCGACAAAAAAACCCTTAACAAAAGCCGAGACCACCGAAACTACCAGGACAACGATGATCAGTAGATCGGCCAGATTCATCTTTGTACTTTCTGAATCAAGACCGGGTAACGGGCCGGTTTACGCGCACTTCCTTCAGTTCGGGGCCGGTCAACAAATTTAATGCCTGCTCATATTTTTCCTGCGTCTGGCGCACCACGTTGCCCGGAAGTTCCGGTGCAGGGGGTTGCTTGTTCCAACCGATGCTCTCCAGATAGTCGCGGACAAACTGTTTGTCGAACGACGGCTGGGGTGCTCCAGGTTGGTATCCCTCTTTGGGCCAGAAGCGAGACGAATCCGGGGTCAACACCTCATCGGCGAGCACTATGCCTTTCGCGGTCATGCCAAACTCAAACTTGGTGTCTGCAAGAATCAGTCCCCGCTGCAAAGCATGATCCGCCGCCTTGGCGTATATCGCGAGGCTGAGCCGGCGCAGTTGTTCAGCGTTCTCACCGCCGACGCGCGCCACCATCTGATCGAACGAGATGTTCTCGTCGTGCTCACCACTCATGCTCTTGGTAGCAGGAGTAAAGATCGGTTCCGGCAGCTGCTCCGACTCGCGCAGACCCGAGGGGAGCGGTATGCCACAAATTTTTCCAGTGCGGTTGTAGTCTTTCCATCCCGAACCGGAGAGATATCCCCGCACCACGCATTCCGCAGGGAACATTCGGGCACGGTTCACCAGCATCGACCGGTCACGCAGCTCGCTTTCGTAGGGCCGAAGCTGGGCCGGATATTGCTCCACGTCCGCGGTGACCACATGGTTCGCAACGAGATCGCTGAGATAGTCAAACCAGAAGAGAGAAATCTGCGTCAGTACACGGCCCTTGCCCGGAATTCCCGTGGGCAGCACGTAGTCGAAGGCCGAGATGCGGTCGGTTGCTACCAGCAGCAGCAGATCTCCCACCGAGTACAGATCGCGTACCTTGCCCCGCACATACAGTTGCAGGTCTTCGAATTCGGTAGCGATGAGCGTTGGCAAAGGTAGAGCCTCGGGAGAGGAATGACTTTTCGATTGTCCGAGGTGGCGACAGCTTTGTCAACGCAGGAAAACTTCCGGAAAAATTTCCACTGCTTGAGGGGGGATTCCGGAAGACCGGTAATGTTGAAGTGATTGTGACGGATGGTTACTTTAGGCCAGTGGTCACGCAGTCGCTAAACGGCGCTCCTGCACCCGCTCCCGGGTGCGGTTGTGGCTCACGTCGTCGCCGCCCAGGCGAACAGAGACGAGCTTGGAAACTCCCGGCTCCTGCATGGTTACGCCGTAGATCAGATCGGCCGCGGTCATCATCCGCTTGGAGTGGGTTACCAGCAAAAATTGTGTCTCGCTGCTCATGTCCTTGAGCATCCCTGCCAATCTGCCCACGTTAGTCTCATCCAGCGGAGCGTCGACTTCGTCCAGAACGCAGAAGGGACTGGGCGCGTATTGGAAGATGCCGACCAGCAACGCCAGCGCTGTCAGAGCCTTCTCACCGCCGGAGAGTAACAGGACGTTTTGCAGCTTCTTTCCCGGCGGAGAGGCTACGATGTCGATGCCGCTTTCGGCTGAATTTTCTTCATCTGTCAAGCGCATGAAGCCCTGACCACCGCCAAAAAGACTGGTGAAGGTCTGGCTGAAATTCTGGTTGATTTTGGCAAAGGCCTCGTCGAATTTCTGGTGGGTAATCTGATCGATTTCGCGAATCGTCGACTGCGTGTTCTCGATTGCATCCATCAGATCTTTGCGCTGGGTTTCCAGGAAGCGCGTGACGGTCGGCCGTCTCCTGGTACTCTTCGAGCGCCATCATGTTGACCGGACCCATGGCCTCCAACTTTTGCTTCAAACCGCGGCAGGCGTCGTCTTCTTCGCTCAGCGCATCGCCTTCGAGGCGAGGCACATCTTCCTGGCGACGCAGTTCGGAAGCTTCGATGCCCAGGTCGCTGACACAAGCGGCTTCCATGTATTCGAGTTCCACGGCCAACTTGGCCGAGTGTGCGCTGCGCGTGCTGCGTGCTTCGCGGAAGCTATCCATCTCCGCGCGTAAAGCCTTGAGGTTGTGCTCCAACTCGGTGAGTTGCTCGCGCAGCAGTTTGGCTTCCTCGGTGGATTTGGCCGCTTCTTCGAGGGCGGTTCTGCGCACTTCCGTGAGGCGCTCCCGCTCCACTTCCAGTTGTTCGTTCTCGCGCGTGCGCTGTTGTTCTTCCGCAGTCGCCGAGGCAAGTTGCTGCTCCAGTTGGTTTACCCGGCGCTCCAGGTCGCCGTACATGCGATCGATACGGGTGAAGGCCGCTTCCGCACCGCGGCTGCGCTCTTCCAATCCCGCGAGCAGAGCGGAGACTTCTGCTGCCTGTTGCTGCGCCTGTTCCCGTTGACGGCGCAACTCCTCCATATTTTGCTGCAGTTCGTTGACCTTGGTTTCAGCCGCGCCATGGTCTGCTTCCAGGCGCGCAACCTCTTCCCGCTTCTCTTCGATCAGCGCCTGGCGCACGCCACGCAGATCCTTGTTGCGTTCGCTCTGTACCACCCAGTCATCCAGCCGCCGCTCCAGCCGGGCCACTTCCGCGTCCATCTGACGGAGAGCTGCGCTCTGATTGGCGCTCTCCCGCTCGGCGTTGCGCCGCTCTTCGCTGATGCGTTCCGATTGCGTAGCTAACTCGCTCAATAGCCGGGCAAGGGAAGCGGCGGTCATCTCGGCACGAGCCAACTCGGCTTCTACCAGGTCCAGTCTCTTCTGCGTCTCACGCAGCTCGCCCTTAAGCGCCAGCGGGCCTTCGACGCTGGGCTTACCGCCGGTGACGGTGACGTTGTGAAAGCACTCGCCGGAGGGGGCGAGGAAGAAGGCGTTGGGATTCTCCAGGGCCAGGGATTTTGCCACCTCGGCACTGGGTGTGACGAAACCTTCGCGGAGTTTGGGCAGAATCACTTCGAGCGATCGGCCAAAGCCATCGAGCACCCGGATGCAATCTTTCAGCCGCTTTACGCCGGAACCACTGTGCTGGGATTCCAGAGTGTCTCCGGCAAACGAGAATTTGGCCTGGGAATCGTCGGGATGGACCAGGAAGGTGGCGCGTCCGTCGACATCGCTCTTCAACAGCCGCATCCCTTCATGCGCGGCATCCCAGCTGGTGACCACGATGTAGTTCAGCTCGTCACGCAAAAAGGCATCTACGACGGTTTCGTATTCGCCAGACACTTCGAGGAAGTCGGCGAGCGTGCCCACCGGCGCCAGGCCGCCACCCAGCGAATTGGACTTGAGCAGCTTGCGCACGGTGTCGGTGGAGTAGCTGTGCTCGCGGATGAGCGACTGCAGGGAGTTGCGGCGTCCGGTCAGGGTTGCCATCTCGGCGCGTAAGCGATCGCCTTCGAGCTTGGCTGCACTCTCTTCACTGCGCCGCGTCTCGGTCTCCGCGCGCAAAGTGACGAGCTCGCTCTCGAGGCGCTGCAGTTGTTCAGTGACGGATTCAAATTTAAGCGAAGCCTGTCCGCGTTCCGACCCCAGCGACGCAAGCTCGGAGCTGGCAGCGCTAATCTCTGAAGCCAGCCGTTCCGCATCCTGCTCCAGTGCGGTTAAGGACTCCTCCGCATGCATGGTCTGGTTGCGTGCATGCCCAGCCTGCGTGAGCAACTGCATGGCATAGCGTCGTGCAGCTTCCAGCCGCTGTTCCGCACCGTTGACGGCCTCGGAGGCGTCACGCGCCTGCTCCTGACGCTGCCTTGACTGCTCACGGACACCGGCGGCTTCGGCCGCTGCGTTCTCCAGAAAGGACCGGTGGGACTCACGCTCCACGACCAATCCCTGCAAGTGAAGCCGTGCCTGTTCCAATTCGGCCGCGCCTGCCGCGGCGCGAGTGCGCAATTCTGCGATGCGCTCCTGGTTAGCGATCTCGCGCGTAGTGGCGCGCTCCAACTCTACGGAAGACTGGTTGGCCCGCGCGTTGGCGTCTTTCGCGCTGGCGTCCAATTCGTAACCGCGGGTCATACCTTGGGAATGCTCATCATCGAGCGCCGTTACCTGCTCGCTGCCTTGCTCGATCTGCGCTCCCAGGGTGGCGATCTCTTCTATCAACGCCGCCTGCTCAGCATCCATCTGCGTGATCCGGCTGGCCAATACCACGCGCAACCTGGTGCGCATTTCTTCGCGCAGAGCGGCATAGCGCTCGGCTTTCATGGCCTGCCGTTTGAGCGAGCCCATTTGCCGCGTCACTTCTTCGAAGATGTCGTCGACACGGGCAAGGTTCTGCTTGGCCTGTTCCAGGCGCAGCTCAGAGAGCCGCTTCCTGGTTTTGAAGCGAGTAATTCCAGCGGCCTCTTCGATAATGGCGCGCCGGTCATGGGGCTTGGAACTGAGCAGTTGCCCGATGCGCTCCTGCTCGATAATCGCGTAAGACTCCGGGCCTAACCCGGTGCCCATAAAAATGTCCTGAATGTCGCGCAGGCGGCAAAGCTTGCCGTTGAGGAGATACTCGCTCTCACCGGTGCGGAAAAGGCGGCGGGTCACGACGATCTCGCCGTGGCGCGCCGGAGTCTTTTGGAAGCGTCTACGGCGGATTTTCAAAACCACCGGGTTGCCGCTCTCCGCAGGCTGTTCTACGGGAGCCTCCGGTTTCGCTTGAGCTTCGGCGTTGGCCTCTACCGGTTCTCCATCGATCAGAGTTCCGGGCTGAACTTCTGCGATGATCTCTTCGGTCTCCGCAGCGCGCTCGGTGCGGATCTTTTCTTCGTCCCAATCGGTCTTTTCCGGCTCGGTGTCTTCGAGTTGGGGTTCCTCAAGCAGAGGTCCTTCGGCGTAAGCCTCGGGGTCGATCAGGGAGAGAGATACTTCGGCCATACCGAGGGACTTACGTTCCCGGGTCCCGGCGAAGATCACGTCTTCCATCTTGGTTCCGCGCAGGCTCTTGGCGGATTGTTCTCCCAGAACCCAGCTCACGGCATCGAGAATGTTCGATTTGCCACAGCCGTTGGGTCCCACGACGACTGCGATCCCCTGGCCGGGGAGAGTGACCTCGGTGCGGTCGCAGAACGACTTGAACCCCAGCATCTGGATCTTTTTCAGCTTCAGCATCAACCTGTCCCTTTCGTCGCCCGGAGAGGACTGCCGGCCGCACGGCGACGACTGGCCTTAGGAAAGACTCTAGCGATCATGATCACTGGAAGCAACATAGGGACCCCAACATGTTGTGGATAAAGCGTGCACAACCCAATGCATCGCGGCGTGCGGGCGGTCAAGGATAGCGGCAGGCGCCCCCGCTGGAGAATGTATCTATAAAGGCTAGACCTGCCCCGGGCGGGAGGCAAGTAACCTAGGTGGCACGTTGCAGGAGGCCGCGTAAGTACTTAATTTTAGGTTGGTTATATGGCGATGGTGCCTGAGTGGCGTCCACCACCACCGCTTGTCCCCCTAACATTCGTTCCCTAACAAACGATGGGTGCCCCACATCTCGCTCGTTTTTCGCGAGATGTGGGATTCCACGGCTCTTCCCCCACGGACTTTCGACCTATCCGATAGACTTGGCGATCGACATCGGTGGAATCCCACATCTCGCGAAAAACGAGCGAGATACCCGAATTTCCTGTACGCGGCACCAAGCAACGCCCATGTGCGGCTTTCATTTGAGGAAAGCCGCATGAAGTGCATCAACGCCAACCAACTTCACAGGAAATCCGAGGGTATGGGCCACCCGTCCTTGGATGCCGGGACAGAGTGCAGCCTAAGGCTTCATCGTCGGCCGCAGCAGCACTTCGCTCACAAACGAATTGGGCGCCTGGGTCACTAACATGGCGACTACCTGCGCTACGTCGTCGGGCTGGACCATTCGGGTGCGATCCTTCGTGCTCCCAGAACCGCCAAAGCCCGTGTTGACGGAACCGGGAGCTATTACCGACACACGCACGTTATATTGCCGCAGTTCTTCCGCGACCGAATAGGTTAGCCCATTCAGTCCCCATTTAGAGGCGGAATAGGCGGCGCCCTCCGGCAGAACATTCTTTCCCGCGAGCGACGAGATGTTAATGATATGACCGGCTCGGGCCGCGATCATCATGGGGGCCAACGATCTAATCATTAGATAGGGCGCCCGCAGGTTGGTGTCCATCATCTGGTCCCACTCGTCCACCGGCAAGTCGACGAGGGGTTTACGCAGCACAGCGACGCCGGCGTTGTTGACCAGGATGTCGCACCGGCCGCACTGCTCGCGGACCCGCTCCCCCAAGGCCGCCACGGCCTTGGGATCGTTCAAGTCACAAGGCAGCACCATGGCTTTTCCAGATTGCTGCTCGATGGCCGCTCCTACCTGCGTCAACCGGGCGGAGTCGCGCGCGGTGAGCACCACGGTGGCACCCATGCGGGCGAGCCGCAGAGCAATGGCCTCACCGATGCCACGCGCCGCCCCGGTGACGACCGCAACCTGGCTGTTTAAGGGAGCGTTCGCATCCTGCCCAATCTTTGCTTCTGTCATCGTTTGCGCCTCGATTGATTTCGTCTGCTTACGAAGGTCTCGCCATTCATTGATACGTTTACTTGTCAGAAGCGAGAACCGTTTCTATAATCCTTCCACAGCTCATCGGAAAGACCTCGGTTTTTCTTGACTGGGGTGAACCACAGAGCGAAGGATCAAAGCGTTTAGACCATACTTGAGTTTTCCGGCGCATATCCCATAAAAGATGAGAAACTTGCGGCTGTATATTGTCATGATCGCTGATATCTGCGTTTCCCTGATTCCCGCATCTCCTAGGAGCGTTGCATGAAGAAGTCCGTCTTTGCTTGCTTGTTGGCCTTGGCCACTATCTTTCCAGGCAGCGTGTCTATGGTGTATGCCCAAGCCGCTCAGTCCGGTCAGATCACCATTAAAGATCCCGCCGAATACAATGCGTACACCAACGCGGTCGGCCAAGCCACACCTGCCGCCAAGGCTTCGGCCATTGAGGCGTTTTTGACCCAGTACCCCAACTCGGTCGTTAAGGCGGACATGCTGGAACAGCTCATGTTGGCCTACCAGGGAGACCCGACCAAGATGTTAGACGCCGCGGACCGGTTGCTGGCGGTTGATCCGGGCAACCTGCGGGCTCTCGCCACCTCGGTTTATCTGGAGGAGGCTCAGGCCAAAAGCAAGACCAGTCCCGCCGATGCGCAACCGATGCTCGATAAAGCGGCCACTCAGGCTCAAACCGGTCTGAACGCCACCAAGCCGGCCAACATGTCGGATGCCGACTATCAAAAGCTGAAGACGGCAACGGCGCCGATCTTCAACAGCGCAATCGCCCAGGCTGACGAAAACAAAAAGGACTACGCGGGAGCAATCGCTGCCTTCACCAACGAGCTGAAGTCCTATCCCACCCCTGACTTGACGCAGTCCGGTCCCGGGCTGAATGACACTTATCTGCTGGGACAGGCCTACGCGCAGCAGACCCCGCCTGACCTTAAGAATGCTGCATGGTTCTTCACTCGGGCAGCGCAATTTGCGCCTCCGCAAGCCAAGCCGCAGATCGAAAAGGCCGCTGAGTACTTCTTCAACAAGTACCACGGGAGCATGGACGGGTATCCCGCGGTCCAGGCTCTGGCCAAAACCAATCTTTTCCCGCCGGCGGAATACAACCCGACCCCGGCGCCGCCTCCGCCATCGCCCGCGGACCTTGCCGCTCAGACGGTCGCCTCCACTCCGGACCTGAAGACGCTCAGCCTGGCTGATAAGGAATTCATCCTCTTCAACGGCAAGCCGGAAGACGCGCAGAAGGTTTGGGACACCATGAAGGGCACCCGTGTTCAAGTGCCAGGCATGGTGATTTCAGCAGCGGCTGACTCAGTCCAGGTAGCGGTCACGGAAGACAACAAGCAGAGCAAGAAGGCGGACTTCACCATCAACATGAAGACCCCGCTGAAGGTTGTGCCGGTCATCGGCGCTACCGTCACTTACGATGCGACGTTCGATTCCTACACCCCGACCCCGCCCATGATCACTCTGAACGACGGTGAGCCACCAGCCAAAGCACCGGCCGCTCACCGGCGCACACCAGCACACGCAGCACACTAGAGAGGCAACAGGAAGAGCAATCCCATACGGGGTTGCTCTTGCCGGATTTCCTGTTGGTATTGTTGGCGCGGGCGAGATCCAAGCGGCTTTCTTTAATGAAAGCCGCACCCGCGCCGGTTTCCAGTGTAGTAGGGCAGGAAATCCAGGTTCCTGATTACGCATCACCGAGGGAAGCTTTATCGCGTTCCTGCCGGAAACTTATTCCGCCCAACTCGCATTCATGCTGCTCAGCATGATCTGCTGGGGATCCTGGGCAAACACTATCAAGCTGACGCCGGGCTGGCCCATCCAGCTCTTCTATTGGGATTACGTCATCGGCATTCTGCTGGGCAGCCTGGCTTGGGGAGTCACCCTGGGAGGCGGTCCAGCAGTCCTGTTTCCCGCCATTGCCGGGGCTGACCCAAGACATCTCCTCTTAGCATTGGCCGGCGGCATCATCTTCAATGCGGCCAACCTTCTATTGGTAGTCGCCATCGAGATTGCGGGCCTGGCCGTGGCGTTTCCCTTGGGAATCGGCCTGGCACTGGTAATTGGGGTGTTGCTGAACTATGCCTTCTCCCCAGCCGGCAACGTGTGGCTGCTCTTCATCGGAGTGGCCCTGGTGGCGGTGGCCATCGTGATTGACGCGATCGCCTATCGCCGCCGCGAACAGAATCGAACCAAGATTACTGCCCGGGGCATTCTTTTGAGTTTGGTGGCGGGCGTGCTCATGGGATTGTTTTATCCCTTGGTGGCGCGCTCCATGCATGGTCCCGGGGCTCTTGGGCCTTACAGTGTGGTTCCCGTCTTCGCAGTGGGCATAGCGTTGTGCAGTGTGCCGACGGTGCTGTGGTTGATGCGCCATCCCCTCCCGGAACAGAACCCGCTCAGCATGAGCCAGTATTTTGCGGGGAAACCGGCGTGGCATCTATGGGGCTTGTTCGGGGGGGCCGTGTGGTGCTCGGGAGCGGTTTTTAATTTTGTTGCTTCCCAGGCGCGCTTTGTCGGCCCGGCGATTTCCTACGCCATCGGTCAGGGCGCAACCATGGTTTCAGCCGCCTGGGGAGTCTTCGTGTGGCATGAGTTTCGCGGTGCACCCGCGGGTGCGCGGCGCCTCATTCCCCTGATGTTCCTCTTCTTCTTGCTCGGACTAGGCGCCATTGCACTAGCGCCGAATTATTGAGACCTACCTCTCGTTCCCAAACGAAGGACGGGTGGGCATATCTCGCTCGTTTTTCGCGAGATGTGGGATTCCACTGATGTCGATCGCTAAGTGCATCGGATGTATCGAGAGTCAGAGGAAAACCAGTGGTATCCCACATCTCGCGAAAAACGAGCGAGATATGGGGCATCCGTCCTTCGTTTGGGAATGAGAGGATCCCCTCGTATCAAGATAAGCTCAGCCATTGATAACAGTAGGCAAAGCCCCGCCGAGCGCATGGTAGAGTGAAAATTCGATGCCGAGAATCCCCCCCATCTTCCGGCCTCTACTGCTCGCCAGTCTTGCCGTCCTCTCGGCTCCAGCGCAAACGCCGCAGGCACCCAATCAGAATCTCTTTCCCGGTGTGAGTGCTACTCCAACCAACACACCTTTTCCCGGAATCACGCCGGTCCCCATCGCAACCACTCCACTTTCCGTTCCGCCTTCCGTAATCTCGCTCCAGCATCTCGAGCCCGGGCAGATGAACGCAGCAGACTACGACGTTGTCTCCAACCTGAGCCCCGAGCTTTCCAAGCAGGCCGCACTGGCCAATTTCGACATCAGCAATCCTGGGTGGCACTACCAGCAGATCGTGTGTCCGGCCTTTCCCGATTACGTATTCCTCGCCTTTACCCACGGCGCGGATGAAAGCGGCTCCTCGCGCTTTGCCGCCATGCTGCCCCGCAATAGCGCGCAAGTGCGCATCGTCTCCACCTATGCCCATGGTCTTCTGCCGTTCGATGCTTCATGGAATCGGCCGGGCACCTTCGAGGTCTTCAACGGAATGCTGCGCGAGCAGCGTGGCGCCAAGCCGCTCAGCTACGCACGCAATTGGTTGATGATTGCCGTTTGCTATGCGGAATTAAGCGGATATCCCGTCCAGGTTCTCAACTACACCCCGATTCCGGGGCCGAGCCTTGATCTGCTGCGGCTGGATGCAAACCAGCCGCAAATGCTGATAGAAAGCGATCAAAGCGCGGATATCACCTTTAGCGACGTCTCCCGCCCCACCATCACCACCAACTGGAGTCTTCATTTCAACCGCAAGGGCGAAATCACCTCCGCGTCCAAAAGCCTGGCGCGGCAGTCACCTACCATTGCACTGAAGCCCTGAGACGCGCGCATGAGACGACGTGCGCCCGCTCCCTGGCTTTTCGCCTTCCTCAACGTGCCGCACGCCGTGGTCACAAACGGCATTCCGGGCACGTTGCTCTCCTTCCTGTTGCGCCAGCAGGGCGTGGCGCCCCATGCCATCGCCAGTCAGCGAGCCCTGCTGCTGCTGCCGGGCTCGCTGTTTTTTCTGTGGAGCCCGGTGACGGATTTTCTGCTGCGGCGGAAGACGTGGCTCTTCCTGGCTACCGCGGCGTCGAGCCTGACGGTGATGCTCGCGCTCCGAGACCAGAAGCTATGCCAGCAAAAGTGCGGTGTCGCTGCTCTGGAGCTCGTCCTGCCTGATCCTGCTCGCTGCTGCGGCGATGGGAGGACTGGTGTCGCTGCTCATGAGGCAGGAGCAGAAGACCCGGGTGGGATGCTTTCTACAGGCGGGCAACCTGGCGGGCGGTGCATTGTCTGGCGGCGGGTTGCTGTTCCTGGCCACCCATGCCAGCAAAGTCACACTGGGCCTGGCCGCGGCTGCGCTAACCTTTATTCCCGCATTGCCTGTGCTGTGGTTCGATGAGCCTCCCGTAGCCAAGCGCGGAAAAGGCTTCGGGGAGGAGATGGTGGTGATGGGGCGGGAGTTTAAGAAGACCTTCCTCCGCTTGAGCGCATTGCCGGCTGTGCTGCTGCTGGTGTCTCCCCTGGGGAGTGGCGGCGCGATCGGCATTCTCCCTTCAATCGCCAGGGACTATGGAGTATCCGGCAACCAGGTGGCGTGGACCAATGGGCTGATGGGAGGGGTGCTGACGTTTGCCGGTGCGATTGCGATGGCGCTGATGCCGGCGCGTTTCGACATTCGGATGGCGTACGCGCTGACCGGCCTGGTGAATGCAGGGGTACTGGGTGTGTTCTGTTTTGGGACGCCTCGACCCTGGATGTACCTCGTAGGATCGGGGCTGTTTTTGTTTACCGTAGGCGCATGCTGGGCGATGTACAGCGCCCTGGTGCTGAAGATTGTGGGCGCCCCGGGACGAAGCGGCTGCGGGCGATACGCCATGGGCGTGAGCCTGGCGAACCTGCCGGTAGCCTACATGGCTGCGCTCGACGGGTGGGGCGCGAAGTGGTTTGGTCCCAAGGGATTGCCCGGAATGGATATGGCGGTCAGCGGCGTTGCGTCCCTGGCATTCCTTGCCTGGTTCTCTTGGGAGCGGGTCAGCGGCTTCAAAACGGAACTCGGGTTGCCGGATGAGTTGGCCAGCGGCGCAGAGGCCCTCGGCGCGTAACCAGCTTACGTAAGAAACTACTCGCCCAGCATGATGCGGTCGATGGAAAGGGCGCGTCCGGTTCCACCGTCGCACTCGATCAAGGCCGCACACATGCGCGGATCTCCCTTGGCCGCTTCGAATTTTGCCGGCATCCCGCTGAGAAAGCGGGCAAGGACCTGCTCTTTTTCCACACCAATGATGCTGTCGAACGGTCCGCTCATGCCGACATCGGTCTGGTAAGCCGTGCCACCGGGCAGCACGCGCTGGTCGGCAGTGGGTACGTGCGTGTGGGTTCCGATTACCGCGGTAACCCTTCCGTCCAGGTACCAGCCAAGCGCCACCTTCTCTGAAGTGGCCTCGGCATGAAAGTCCACAAAGATAACCTTGGCTGTGATCTTTTTGAGCAGGGAATCCGCCGCGCGGAAGGGATCTTCCAAATTGGCCATGAAGACCCGCCCCTGCAGATTGATGACCGCATAGGTTTGTCCGGAGGGCAACTCACCCTCATAGACCCCATGTCCTGGCGTGCCGGCGACATAGTTGGCGGGACGCAGCACGCGCCGCGGGCGATCATGGCTGTCCGCGGGCACGGACTGCATATATTCGATAATCTCTCGTTTGTCCCAGACATGGTTACCGGTCGTGAGGACGTGGGCGCCCTGGTCGAAGAGCTCGTCGGCAATACCAGGCGTCACGCCAAAGCCGCCGGCCGCATTCTCCGCGTTGACCACCACCAGGTCGACCTCCCGCTGCTCGATCAGGGGGGCCAGGTGTTCGCCCACGATACGCCTTCCGGCGTGGCCGAAGACATCACCGACAAAGAGAATACGCAATAAACCTCCTCTGTCCGGTGTAAATCGGCAAACGATCCTGCGACGGGTACAAAATGGTCATGGTTACCTGTTGGTGGTACTGCAACCTTGGAAGTTACTAACGTGCCGTCACAGGGCCATCCTCTTTGTCGCTCCGTTATGGTAGCGTTCGTGAATGGCTGTCAACTGCAGATTTGCTACTGGGGTCCATGTGCTGGTTCTGCTTGCTTCGGAGCCGGATACATTGCAAACCTCTACCGATATTGCGCTCAAGCTGGATACCAATCCAGTCGTTGTTCGCCGCGTGCTTGCCTCGCTTCAACAGGCCAAGCTGATCGAAAGTCAAAAGGGTCCAACCGGTGGTTCACGGCTCTTGAAATCTCCCAAAGCGATCTCGCTGGCGGACGTTTACAAGGCAGTGGAGACCGGCTCCCTCTTCCACACTCCCAATGTTCATGCTGCTCCGGCATTGCGAGTAAACTCTGCGCTGGATAAGATCTTCTCCGGCTCCATGATAGCGCTGCTGGATGAATTTGAGAAAACCAGCCTGAGCCAGGTGCTGAAGCGGGTCGCGAAACCGGGCAGCAAAAAGTAAACCCGGCCGTTCGCTCGAACTATCGGGGTGACAAACCAGGGTGTCACGCCGGTTGGCCGCCCCCATCGTCGTGGGCGGCGCCGGGTGTGGTTTCGCTACCTGCCATAGTTCCAGATTGGGAACGGAGTAGCGGAAACAAGATCACGTCGCGGATCGACTTCGAGCCGGTGAGCACCATGGTCAGGCGGTCAATGCCTATGCCTTCGCCCCCTGTCGGCGGCAGCCCATAGCCCAGGGCGCGCACGTAATCTTCGTCCATCACGTGGGCCTCCGTGTCGCCGCGCTCCCGCTCCGCCAGTTGCTGCTCGAAGCGTTTGCGCTGTTCTTCCGGATCGTTTAACTCGCTAAAGGCGTTGCCCAGTTCGAAGCCCCCCACATAGAACTCAAAGCGTTCCACCCAGTCAGGCTCGTCTGGCTTGTTTTTAGACAGTGGGGAGACGGCGACCGGAAAGTCATAGATGATGGTCGGCTGAATCAGGTGGTCTTCGGCGACGGCTTCAAAGATACCAGCGATGGTTTTCCCTGCAGGCTGACCCGGCTGGAAGTCCAGAGAAATGCCGGCCGCGCGCACTCTCTCCACCATCTGTTCGACCGCGGTGTCGCTTTGAAAATCTTCCAACGCGGGCTTGGCTCCCGCCGCCTCCGGCCAGAACTCCAGGATGGCCTCGCGCATGGAGAAGCGCCGCCACTTGGATAGATCGATCTCGTGGCCGCCGAAGGTAGTCATGGTGGTTCCGTTTACTTCCAGAGCGACCTGGGTGACGAGCTCCTGACTCAGCTGCATCAGGTCGTGATAGTTGGCGTAGGCCTGATAGAACTCGAGCATGGTGAACTCGGGATTGTGCTGGGTGGAGATGCCTTCGTTGCGAAAGTTGCGGTTGATTTCGTAAACCCGGTCGAGGCCGCCCACCACCAGGCGCTTCAGGTAGAGTTCGGGCGCGATACGGAGAAACAGATCCAGGTCCAGCGCATTATGGTGGGTGCGAAAGGGTCTGGCGGTGGCTCCTCCAGCGATGGGCTGCATCATCGGAGTCTCCACTTCGATATACCCGCGCGCGTCGAAAAAGCGGCGGATGGCCTTGAGGACCTGGGCACGCTTAACGAAGACCTCACGCACATCGAGGTTCATGAAGAGATCGACATAGCGCTGGCGGTAGCGCAGTTCCACGTCGGCCAGGCCGTGATATTTCTCCGGCAGAGCCAGCATGGCTTTGGCGAGAAACGTGATGGTTTCTACATGGATGGTGAGCTCGCCGGTCCGGGTGCGGAAGACGTAGCCGGAGACCCCGATGTGATCTCCCAGGTCCAGCAGTTTGTAGAGCTGAAAGCCTTGCTCGCCCACGGCGTCTAGGCGCACGTAGATTTGCAGCCGTTCACCGCCCTGTTGCAGTTGGGCAAAGCCGGCCTTGCCCTGGGCGCGGATGGCCATGATGCGTCCGGCGACCGTGACCACGGTCCGCTGTGCGTCCAGCACTTCGGGGGAGATCTCTCCGAATTGCCGGCGCACCTCGGCGAGCGTGTGGGTGGTGACAAATTGGTTAGGGTAGGTCTGCTGGCCGAGGTCGGCAATCTGGCGCAGCTTGTCTTTGCGCAGCGCGAAAAGATTGCTCTCGAATTCTGACTCAAACAATGGGACGCCTCTGGAGGAAAAAGTCAGTATAACGTTTGCGTGATTTGCAGTTTGATTGCTCGCTCACCGAACCAAGGGCACGGCTGAACAGGCGGCGCTGGAAAAAACTGGTCGTTGGGTAGGTCCGGACCAGAGTTTGCGTGAGAACGAACAATCGCCGGTCCCGCAGTCTGAATCCCAGGACTAACCGTCCTGGCCGCTACTCGTCAGCCGTCCCTTCGGGACTGATTCATGCGCTCAAATCCCAGCCAAGGCTCAGAGGGCTGAGTGTCAATCGGTTTTGGAGAGCACCCAATAAAAACAAATCAGCTACCAGGGTGTATCGGAACCAGTCCCGAAGGGACGGCTGAAAGTAGCCCAGGACGCCAGTCGACGCCGTCCTGGGTAAACATGAGAGGCCAGAACAGTCCCGGAGGGACGGCTGAGAATATCCCAGGACGTTAGTCCTGGGCATCTAGACCACTTTCCGCGAAACCCCGGAAAACCAGGACTGGCTGTATTGGTCTCGCGAAAAACGAGCGCGATGTGGGGCACCCGGCTCTTGTGAGTGGAGGAAATCCCGCCCTCCTGGGCCTGTGGTGTATAACTAGCACCGATACCGATGCCTCCCGATCAGCCAGACCGCCCATCACCGCCGCCCAAAGAGGGCGCCCTGCAGTCTTTGGTGCGCATTGAAACCCTCATCCAATTGGCCCTATTGTTGCCCGCCGCGGTGGTGATCGGTTGGGCTCTTGGCCTGGTCCTCGATCGCTGGTTACATCAGCACTGGATCAATATTCTGGGGCTGATTATGGGCGCGGTGGCGGGCTTTGTGCAGATCTTCCGCGTGGTTCTGTCCCATAGTAAGGAATGATGGAATTTAGCGACCAGGATCTAAGGTTGGTACTGAACCGGGCGCTGCGCAGCGTCGCCATCGCGATCGCAGTCGGTATCCCCGTGATATGGATCGCCTGGGGCTGGCGCTCCATGCTGATGTTCCTGGTGGGGGGCGCTATCGCCGCCACCGGCATCCTTGAGTGGCGGCAGCTCATGAGCGCGGTTCTCGAGCGTCTCGATCTCGGTGGGGGGACTTCCCATGGCAAACCCAAGCCACTTGGGGGCGTTTTGTTCTGGTTTTTTATCCGGATCGTTGCCGCTGCCGGGGTGCTTTATGTTAGCCTGAGGAGTTTGGACGGTAAGGTGGCCGCTCTGTTGATCGGTCTCGCCTTGGCGCTAGCCGCCCTACTCATCGAAGCGCTTCGCCTGTTACGCGGCTGGTCCGCGTAGAACCCCGAACCGATTCTTGAAAGTGGAGAGCACGAGCACAATCTACTCGTATGCATGAACAAAGCCTAATCACGGATACGTTAAATAAGTACTTTGGGAACCTGGCCACGCAGGTCCTGCACGCGGTCCACGTGCAGCCCTACAATCCGCAGGCGCCGATCACCGAGACATTTGCCATGGAGATCCTGGTGCTCGGCCTGCTTCTGATCTTTTTTGTGCTGGTGCGCATCTCGCTCAACGTGGAAAATCCGGGGCCCATTCAGCAGATTGCGGAGCTGCTTCATGGTTTTGTCTCCGGCCAGGCGGATTCGATTATCGGGCCGGGTTCCCAGCGCTACGTCATGTTCACGACCTGCGTGCTGATGTTTGTGCTGCTCTCGAACCTCCTGGGCATGGTTCCAGGCCTGCTTGCGCCCACCTCGGTGGCGACGGTTCCGCTGGGGGTCGCGCTGCTGTGCTTTTTCTATTACCACTTCTACGGAGTTCGCTCCAACGGCCTTGGCTATTTCAAGCAATTTGTGGGACCCATCTGGTGGATTTCCTGGATGATGCTGCCGATTGAATTGATCTCGCACCTGGCGCGCGTCCTCTCCCTCACCGTTCGTCTTTACGCCAACATGTTTGCCGGGGAGATGGTCACGCTGGTGTTCTTCTCCCTGATCCCCATCGGCATCCCGATCGTGTTTATGGGACTGCACCTGGGCGTGGCGCTGATCCAGGCCTACATTTTCATGCTGCTGACCATGATTTACGTTTCTCAGGCAGTAGCGCACGACCACTAGATTTTTGACCAGGTTGTCGTGCCGGAGCGCTATGCTTCCACTCCGGCTCGAAGCCGCAAGCGTGAGGGGGCCAGCACGGTGAGCCTCAACCACCCACTGGCGGCAATCTAAAGAAGCAAGGAGAAAGAATGCGCAAACTGCAATATCTATTCATGACGCTGTCCGTCCTATTCATGGCGGTTCCGGCGTTTGCTCAAACGCGGGTGATGCTGCCGGTACGGGGCATGGACTCGTTGCGATCGCCGCGGGTCTCGGCATGGGCATCGCCGCCGGGCTTTGCGGCCTTGGCCAGGGCCGTGCAACTGCTTCGGCTACGGAAGCGCTGGCCCGAAATCCTGGAGCGCGTGCCGGCATCCTGCTCCTGCTTACCCTCGGCTTGGCGTTTATGGAGTCGCTCTCCCTCTTCACGCTGGTCATCATTTTCGTAAAGGTCCAATACTAATCAGCGGCAGCACGCCAGAGAAGCAGAAAGAGATCAGGTGATACCTGATCTCTTTCTGCTTTAGCCTTCCTCTATCCGGTCCTCGACCCCGACATGGCCCATCGCCTGGAGTTCTCGGCAATCTCGAAGCAGTTTGGCAAGCAGACTGCGCTTCATCCTTTGACCCTGAGCCTGGAGGATGGAGAGATCCTCGGCTTCCTGGGCCCCAATGGAGCCGGGAAGACGACGGCCATCCATCTCGCGCTTGGCTTTCTTCGGCCCACTTCGGGAAGCGGATCTCTGCTGGGTAAGCCCTTCGGCGATGCGGGGGCGCGGGCGCGGCTGGGCTTCGTTCCCGATGTCCCGGTATTTTTTTCTGAGAGCGGATTCCGCAGCGTGGAGCTGGCGGCGCGCCTCAATGGAGTGAATGATCCCCGGCTGGCGAAAGACATTCGTGATCTTCTCGGCGCGGTTGGCTTGCCCAATGAACGCAAGGATGCGCGGCAGTATTCGCGCGGCATGCAGCAGCGGCTGGCGCTGGCCCAGGCGCTGATCAACGATCCGGAGTTGTTGATTCTCGACGAGCCGGCTGCGGCGCTTGATCCGGCAGGAGTGCTGCAGGTAAGGGAATTGCTGCGCAACGCGCGGCACGCCGGCAAAAGCATTTTCTTTAGTTCCCACCAACTGACCGAGGTGGAGCATATCTGCGATCGGATCGCCTTTCTCAACCAGGGCCACCTGGTTCGTTTGGGATCGCTGAAGGACTTCCAGAGCGAGTCCGATCGAGTAGAGATTGAGTTGCGCGGTATCTCTCTGGCCGACCTTAGCCGCATCTACCCTGCGGCCGCGACTGCCGGCGCCAACCCTGCTTCGATCCGCATATCCATTCCTGTACAGGAGCAGCGCCGCGTGATCGAGGGCATTTGGCAGGCGGGAGGCGAGATCATAAGCCTTGCTCCGCTGCGCCGCCGGTTGGAGGATCTCTTTCTCGAATGGAGCGGCCCCGGCGTAGTGCAGGAAGAGAACGCCGCTCGATGAAGACTCCGACGTTGTCGAAGATCTGGCAGATCGCGCGTCGATTGCTGTATCAGAATCGCTGGATCTATTTGTTCCTGATGCTTTGGCCGTTCGGCATGGCGGCTATCCTGCTGGTGCCCGCCTCTAAGCCGGAGATCGACGATGTACTCTCCATCGTGCACCAGGAGTGCCTCTACGGATTGGGACTGGTGGCCTTTACCGGCGGCGCCTTGTTGGGAAATGAGCAGCGTTCGCGCCGCATTGCCGGCGTGCTGTCACGTGCGGTCAGCCGGCGGCAGTACTTCTTCGCTTTGGTCAGCGCAGCCTGGCTCCCGCTGGCGCTCTACGTCGTCAGTTTTGTGATCAGCGGTTTCGCGCTCTTTAGGGCCATTGATCGACCACCGACACTGTTGCTTACCCTGGCCCTGGCACAACTGGTCCTGGGACTGTTCACGGCAGCGGCGGCCGTCTTCTTCGCCACATGGCTCCCTATGATGCTGGCGTCCACCGCCTCTTTGGCATTGCTAGCCCTGCTTGGCTTATTGGGCTACCTGTGGCCTGGTTTCGCTCCGGCGCGGCTTCTCTTTACCTTGACCCAGGGTGACCTGGTTGAGTCCGCGCGCCTTTTGCATCAACCGGCCGGCTTCCTGCTGATTGTTGTGGGAGCCGGGGTTCTGTTCGCCGCGGGGACGGCGATTTTTGAGCGCCGCGATCTTCGCTTGAAAAGCGACTAGAGACTCCTTTCTTTCCTATGGTGGGAGCCCCCGCATTCATGCGGGGGAGCGCGGCTTTCAAGCCGAGCGGTTCGAGAAGGAATCTTCTCCACCGCCTTCAGCCGCCGGATTTCGGAGTCCCCACACCGGTCACCGCTCTGACGCTTTGTGCCAGGTCACGACTTTAGTCGGGCCGTAAAGGACTGAAAAGATCGGGCTTTTAGCCCTACGCGTTCTCAATCGTTTACGGCTCTACTAAAGTCGTGACCGAATATAAAGCATGAGTTTTTCCCAAGCTCTAATGTCGTGCCTCGGCTTAAAGCATGAGTTTTTCGCAGCCTGTAAAGCCCGGACGTGCCAACCAAATCCATAGGATGCGCAAGTTTTCTTTCAGTCACTACTCTCATGCTTTGTATCAGGGCACGACTTTAGTCGGGCCCACACGCCACAACTATGAGGGCTTTAGCCCCTGCTAGGACCCCTTCCCGTGCGGAATGTTTGTCCGAGAGTAATTCTTAGGAGTGCAGTGTTTTTCCGCAAGCTGTAAAGTCAGCGCCCTCATACAAATGGACTTTCTCCGCAGCTCTTAGCGCCCTTGTGCATTCGCAGCCGCGAGCAAAAACACCAGCGCCGCATTCCAATTGATCGCCACCTCGTTCAGCGAGGGCGCCATCGCGTCATCGAGCCACATCCGCATGGGAGGCAGCTTGTGCAACGTCTGCGCCACCTTGTCCGCGGGCTTGGTATTCGGACCCCCAGACAGAAGCCCGGGCCACGGAGCCGGGAGATGATCGGCAATACTGGGGCGATGATGAGGATGAAGAAACGGGTTCGTGCCCAACTGTGTGACCCAGGAAACGCCAAAACAATTGCGCCCCAACAAATAATGAAGATTACCCAGCGCCGCCTCCATAAGTTGCGCTTCGGGCGCGAAGTAATTCGCTATGAGCAGTAACAGTGACTGGTTGGCCGCAACCCCGTTCGAACCCCAGACATAGTCCGTGGGAGCGAGGGTGTTGCCATAGCCGCTGGAACGCCAGCGACCCAGGAGGGACCGTGCGGCAGCCGCCGTCTGCGCGAGGATCCGGCTGCGCATGGTCGCATTGCCTTTCTGTTCCGCCAGGGCGTAGGTCCAATACGCCAGGGGAGCAACATTCGACCAGGTGGGCGCGGCGATGGCCGTTTCCAGGGGGAGTGCCTTGCTTTCGCCAAGAAACGCCTGCTCGTATTGCTCCTCACCGGTGGTGCGCCAAAGTTCCGCTGAGGCCCAAAGAATGTCATCGTTACAGTGAGTGTCTCCGTAAGCCCCGGTACCGATACCCGGAGGGTTGGCGAAGGTTACCTGGGGATGAGCAATCGACCAGCTCCAGGCCTGTCTCGCAGCCGCCAGGCAACTCGCAGAGAAGGCGGCATCATATGCCTGGTAGCACCGCGCTGCAATCGCCATGACTGCTGCAAAGTCTGCCGTGGCGGCGGTGCTCTTGTAAGGGGCCACACCCGTACCGATGATGTAGCTGGTCAGATGGTCATCCTCGGGCATGACAAAGCCGCAGAACTGCTCGCTGGTCTGCTTGTGCCAGACTCCGCCATCACTGTCCTGAAGAGACAGCATCCATTCAAGATTCCAGCGAATCTCGGCCAGATAATCGGGCAGCTTGCCTCCCGATTCAGGGATACGCAGAGAGAGGGTGCGCAAATCACGAGGGAAGAGCTCCCAGGCCCAAAGAAGAGTACCGGTAGTGATTCCGGAGTTGACGATGTAACGTCCGTAGTCGCCGGCATCGTGCCATCCTCCGTGGTTAGGTACTGCACCGGTGCGCCCGGAACTGGGATGATAGGCGCCCGCCGGATGGCACGTCGCGTAGCGGTAACCGTCGCCCAGGTCGACCGCGCAACCACAGCGCTGGCCGTAAAAGGCGCGCATGGAGAGCTGCAGCGCATTTAAATAGATCTCCCTCCCTACAGGGAAGGGCTGGCTGCGGATATCTTTGGTTACCAAACGGTAGGTGCCCGGCGCAGTTACCGTCGTGAAGTCGGCTAACGCCACACGATCTCCCGAGGCTGCATCCATCGCCGGGGCGGTCAGTTGACCCTGGAAGACGGAAGCCCCGGTCTGTTCGGAGTAGATCTGAAATGAGCGATCGGGGGAGCCTTCCAAGCGCACGCTGGCTATTTTCTCGCTGTCGGGCAGATAGCCGCTCTGGTTAAAAACAGCGCTACTTGCGCTGGTGGCCGCACTCAGCATCTGGCTCTCCCACGGGAGCGCCGCAGATGCAGCCATGAGGCTCATGTATTTGAAGACGGCTCGCCGGTCCATCGCCTCATCTTACGATACAGCTGGTGCAAGACCACGGGCAAAATGGGTCTCCACAGTCAATATCGATAAGAAACAATGACAGTAGCGATAAGACAAAATGGCCAGTACTTTCGTTCGTACAGGTCTCGCCCCCCTGGTGAGGCTACCCCAAAGAGCAGTGGGTTGCATCCGCAAACGTAACAAGAAATAGGTTGCCTCGAGTTACCAGAAAGAAAGCTTATCCGGTACAGTTTTCGTTGTCTCATCAAAAAACCCATGCTAGGCTAACGTCATATTCCCCCAAAAACTCCTGGTCCCCTGCATCCAGAGAAATGAGCCTTCTACAGAGAAGCTCTCCTGGTGTACCGGGTTCTGCTGTTTCCCCCTCGTTGTTGGGCCCTCAATTGTTTAGACCTGTGAGTGTCTCAATGCATGCAACCTGGTACTTGCTGGCTGGTTGAATATACTTACGCGGTGCGTGACTTCTATGCCGGCTAACCCGGCACACTAAACAGTTTCCCTCGACTTCCCCTGTTCGTTCCCCTGAAAATTGCTGCGCAGTTCCGCCCTTTCGCTCCGCTAAGGAGAGAGGATCCGCAGCGCCCACGGTATCGTTCGGGTCCCCGCTTGGGATCTGACCTCGCCGGCTTTGCTGAATTAGCAAAGATACTGGAGGTGTGTCTTGAGTCATTCGCGATCGTCCGGTCCTGATTCGCCGGCCAAAGATGTGCGCGCTTTGTTCGATAAAGCGCACATCGGGAATATGCGCTATCTCACGTTTGCCGTGCAGAAAACCGCGGAGAGTGGCGAAGCCCAGGACGCTCCTATGATGGTTGCGGAAGCAGCCGCACCTGTACCGGTCGCTCACAGCAGCCATCTACGGCGCGCCCTGGACTCTGCCTTCGAGATCAATGACAGATTGCGGATCGCTTCGCCGCAACCCCGGCTGACTCCAGGCTCTGGGGCTGCGCTGGCATTTGCTTCTTGCGCAGGCGGTGTGGGCAAGACCACCTTATGCGCGACCGTCGCCAGAGTGTTGTCTTCTCGCGTGGGTAACGTGCTGGTCGCCGACCGCTGCAGAGACGGCATCATTCCTTACTTCTTCAGCCTGGAGCGCCAGAGCGCCGGCGGTTTGCAAACGGTCTATCCCAATGCTCGCCGTGCAGGCTACCAGATGACATTGGTTGCTGCCCCCGGCAGCGAGCAGCCGACCTCGGCCTGGCTCGAACAGCTGCAGGCTGAATCTCCACTGACGCTGCTGGATCTTCCTGCATTCCACGAACGACCCACGGCCGGCGCACTGGATCGCGTGAGCCAGATCATTGTCCCCCTCATTCCCGATGTCCAGTCCATTGCCGGCATGGCCCGGGCTGAAGAGCTTTCGAGCATGTTGGAAGACGGACAACACCGGCGCAATTTGTTTGTGCTCAACCGCTTCGATGAGGCACGGCCGATGCATCGCGAGATCCGTACGTATTTGGAGAAACTTCTTGAGGATCGGCTCGCGCCAGTAGCGGTTCGCGAGTCGGAGTATATCCCCGAGGCTTTATCCCTGGGCATGACAGTAGTCGATCATGCACCGCAAGCGGCAGTAGTCAAAGACTTCACCCAGCTGGTGGCGTGGCTGGAAGGGCACTTCTCCACCACCCGCGAAACGTCCGCGGAGAAGGCGGAGATCGCATGAAAAGCGGCCTCCCAAAAAACGCCGGCGTTTCCCAGTTCCATCGTCTCTCCCCCTGGCTATTTCTACCCCTCATCCTTGCCGTGCTGGCATTTGTCGCGCTCATCCCGATGACCTGGCAGCAGCAGGCTTTCTTCGGCGTACTGGTCGTGGTTGCGGCTTTCCTGATCGACCGTACCAAGCGCGGTCCGGCAGCCACGATCCTGTTGGTTTTGCTGTGCCTTTGCGCCACCACCCGCTACGGCTACTGGCGTTCGGCGACGCTGTGGGATTATCTGCATCGTCCCTGGGCCCACGTGAGCGCGGTCGCGGCTGTGCTGATGCTGATCCTGGTGGGAGCGGAGTTCTACACCTTCCTCATTCTGATCCTCGGCTTCTTTCAAACGGTTGCACCTCTTAAGCGCCCTCCCTTGTTGATGCCCGAGAATCCTGAGGACTGGCCCACCGTGGATGTTCTCATTCCCACCTACCACGAATCGCTCGACGTAGTCCGCTACACCGTGTTGGCGGCCCTGCAAATGGATTGGCCGGCCGACAAGCTCAACGTGATCGTGCTCGACGACGGCGGCCGTAGTGACTTCAAGGAATTCGCAAAGCAGGCGGGTGTGGGTTACATCGCGCGCACCGACCACTCCCATGCCAAGGCAGGGAATTTGAATAACGCGCTCCGCTATAGCCGCGGCGAGTTTGTCACTATCTTCGATT
This sequence comes from uncultured Acidobacteriaceae bacterium, assembly GCA_963824325.1. GTDB lineage: Bacteria > Acidobacteriota > Terriglobia > Terriglobales > Acidobacteriaceae > PALSA-350. The sequence goes on from CAWGPA010000005.1 coordinate 187,748, forward strand.
GCGACCACATCCCCACACGCTCCTTCCTGCAGATCTCCATTGGTTGGTTTCTGCGCGATGCCAAACTAGGGATGTTGCAGACTCCGCATCACTTTTACTCCCCCGATCCTTTTGAGCGGAACCTGGGTAAGTTCCGCAAGGTTCCCAACGAAGGCAGCCTTTTCTATGGCATCGTGCAGGATGCCAATGACCTTTGGAATGCCACGTTCTTCTGTGGATCCTGTGCAGTGCTTCGGCGTTCGAGTTTGGACAGCGTCGGAGGCATTGCCCAGGAGACGGTCACAGAAGATGCGCATACTTCGCTTCGCTTGCAAAAGGCGGGATGGAATACCGCCTATATCAACCTGCCCCAGGCCGCTGGCCTGGCCACGGAAACACTCGCCCGGCACGTAAAGCAACGCGTCCGTTGGGCCCGCGGAATGGTACAGATCCTGCGCATCGACAACCCGCTTTTCGCGCGCGGGCTCACGCTTTCTCAGCGGCTTTGCTACTTCAATGCAACCCTGCATTTCCTCTACGCCCTCCCCCGCTTGATTTTCCTCACCGCGCCACTGTTGTATCTGTTCTTCGGTCTCTCCAATGTTCCCGGATATTGGCTGGCTATCCTGGCCTTTGCCGGCCCGCATTTGGCTGTTTCCACCATCGCGAATTCGCGTATCCAGGGCAGCAAACGCTTCTCCTTCTGGAACGAGATCTACGAGACCGTCTTATCGCCCTACATCCTGCTGCCTACCTTCTTAGCGCTGATCAGCCCCAAGAGCGGCAACTTCAATGTCACCGACAAAGGCGGCGCGCAGGAGAACGGGTACTTCAGCCTCAAGTTGTCGCTTCCGTTTCTCCTTTTGCTGGGACTCAATCTTGCCGGTCTGGCGCTGGCGATTCCGCGCTACCTCTACTGGGACCGGGGGCACACCGGCACCATCGCGATGAACGTATTTTGGGTTCTATTCAACATCGTCATTCTCGGGGTGGCCTTGTCGGTCTGCGCAGAAGAGCGGCAAAGGAGGCACGCGGTGCGCGTTCCCTGTGCTGTACCGGTCATTCTTCAGGCCCGTGGCGAGACCGTTGAGGGAACCACGGCCGACCTTTCTACCAGCGGACTGGCGGTAAACCTCGGAGCGTCGTTGCCGTTGGGCGAGGAAGTAAGCCTCGAGTTTCCGGAAGAGGAGTCAAGAGAGCGTTTGCGGGGCAACGTGGTCGGTGCGGGCCCAGGCCGGTTGCGGATCCAGTACGGCCCTTTGTCACTCTCGCAACAGAAATTGCTCACTCGTGTGCTCTACTCCCGCGCCGATCGTTGGATTGCGTGGGAGGAAAGCTACGCGAACGATAACCCGTTACGGAGTCTGTTCAGCGTGCTCGGTTCTTCCGCCGGCGGCTACTGGAAGCTGCTGTTCAGGGCCCCGGGCAGTCTCTCCGACTCTCCCGTCAAGACCCTCAAACCCGTGCGCGTCGCAGTCATTACCACCATCGTGCTGGCTTTGTTCGCGCTGGCTTTCTGGCGTGCCAATGCCGCGACCACGCGCGCAACCAAAGAGGCGCCCGCGGAGACGATCGAGCGGTCGTTCACTCTGGGCTCACTGGCCAACGAAAGGGAGACCTTTTTGCTGGAGCAGGCGGGCAGCCGGGAAATTCTCAAGTTCGCCACACCGGAAAGCTGGCTCATCCGGGGAGGCAAATTACATCTCAAATACCAGATTCCCAGGAACGCAACGCAGGAATACACCTATGCCGATGTTCGCCTGAACGATTCGGTTCTGGCCTCGGTTACGCCGACTGCGGAGGAGCGGGATGCGGGCGCCGGAGAGCTTTCGGTGCCGCTTCCTCCCGAGCTCCTCATGGCCAGAAACGAATTAACGATACAGCTTGCCGGTCAGGGCAATGCCGCGTGTGCGGTGGCCGCGGAAAAGGCACCGCCGTGGTTCCGTATCGATCGCGGAAGTGAAGTAACGCTCGATGCCCAGCCCCTGGCCCTGGCCAGCGAATTGGCCGCCTTGCCGCAGCCTTTCCTCGAGCACCTGGCTAACTCGCCCGTGGTGTTGCCATTCGTCTTTGTTCATCCACCGGATATCGCGACGCTGGAGGGCGCCGGCGTGCTGGCTTCATGGTTCGGCTCGCTCGCTGACGATAGCGGTGTTCGCTATTTCACCCAGTTGGGCGAGATCCCAACCGGGAACGCCATTCTCCTGCTGCTGGGCTCAGAGCGGATGGACGGAGTTACCGTAGCGCCGGGGCATGCCTCCGTCTCGCTGGAAGTCAATCCACGCGACCGTTTCGCCAAGGTTCTGGTGGTTCATGGCGAGACCAGTGACGACCTGCTCGCCATTGTGCAGGAGCTTGCCAGTGGGCAACTCAAACTGTTGGGCAGCTCAGTGCAACTAACCCAGGCAGTCTCGCTGGTAACCAGAAGCCCCAATGACGCCCCGCGTTGGATTCACACCAATCGCGTGAGCCTGGACAACCTGGTGGGCCGCGCGGAGCGCCGCACGACCGGGCAAAAGCCAGTGGACGTCTATATGCACCTGGCCCCCGATTACAACTTTGGCGTGCAGCAGAACATGTACCTCCATCTGGAATACTCGGCAGACTCCAGGGACCTGGCCAAGGCTTCCAACATCGCCGCCACGCTGAATGGGGTTCCCGCGGGGAGCATGCCTCTGCTGGCTACGCCGCAGACACACAGCGGAGATATTCCGATCATTGATGTGCCGGCCGCCGTCTATGCCAATACGCTACAGTTGCAGTTTTATTTTGTTCCTGCCGGGGCGGACGCGTGCGCAGCTGACAGCGGACGGTCGAGTGCACAGATCTTGGGTTCCTCCTACCTGGACCTCGGCCGGGCCGTGCACTACACCCAGCTGCCAAATTTGCGGCTCTTCGCAAAGGCCGGCTTTCCTTTCACCAGGCTAGCCGATCTGAGCGAGACCGCGGTTCTTTTGCCCCCGGGTCCGGGCCCCGAGGTCACGGGATTGTATCTGGATCTTATGGGATACTTTGGCGCGCAGACCGGTTACCCCACGTTCATGGTGCAGGTGGCAGACCCCGCGGACGTCGCGAGCCTGGGGGACAAGGACCTGCTGCTCCTGGGAACCTATGGTGATCTGGCGAATAATCCGGAAATCACCAGCAAGTTGCCCCTGACTTACGCGGATCGATCCTTCCACCTGAGCCAGCGCGCTCACTGGGCTCTTATGCCGGATTGGCTTTTGCGGCGCGATGCCGGCGCTTGGCGGGCATTGAACGGATCCGAAACCATCCGGCCGGAGGGACTGCTGGAGGCGATTGCGTCTCCTTTTGCTAGCCGGCGAAGCCTGGTTGTGATCGCAGGACGAGATCCTGCAGCGCTGCCGGGGCTAGCTTCCGCGCTACTAACAACGATGCCGCGCGACGGCATCGATAACACAGCCAGTTTGTGGACTCAAGGAGACTTTATCAGCTACCCGCTTTCTACCTCGTCCTACGGTTCCGGAGACCTGCCATGGTATCGCGCATTTAGCTATTGGCTCCCCCACCACTTGTTCATCCTGCTGATGCTGCTCGGTATGGTCCTGGCGCCTCTGGCATTTTCTGTACAGCGCTGGCTGGCGAGGCGAATGCGGGAGCGGCTGAGTTTGGATCACAACACCGGTCGATACCCGGGTATGGCGGCGGGGGAGTCCGGCGGATCGTTTAACTCCGCAACTTAAGGTTGCGATTGCATTACCCATCCCGCCGAAACGCGGGCACATGGAGGGGCAGACATGTTCAAGAAATCGGAGATAGCTCTCGGGCTTCTGTTACTAACCACCGGCGTTGCATCGCTCCCAGTAAGGGCGGAGCAGAGCGCTACCGAGGTCCTCGTCCAGCGTGCGCGCACCTTGGATGGCCAGGGAAGGCACGATCTCGCGGCTGCCGCGTGGCAACAGGTTCTGCTGCTCAATCCCAACCAAACGGATGCCCTGGCCGCGCTGGCGAGCTTTTACCAGAGCAATGGCGACATGACGTTGGCGAATCATTACATGGCGCTACTGCGCAAGGCCAAGCCAGGCGATGCCAAGGTTGCACAAATCCCCGCTGCCCGCTCAGGGAACACTTCTGATTTTGAAGCGGCGGCCAAGTTGGCCGCACAGCATCGTTACCAGGAGGCGCTGGAACTCTACCGCAAGGCCTTCCACGGCACCGAGCCCTCGGGTATGTGGGCGGTCTCTTACTACGAGACGGAAGCCGCTGTTCCTGCTGAATTGCCCCAGGCGATCACCGGGCTGCGCAGCCTGGCCAAAGAATATCCTGCTAACCCCGGCTATCAGTTAGCGCTGGGCAGGGTGCTGACCTACGACACCAAGACGCGAGTAGAAGGAATCCATCTACTGGCCAGCGTTCGCGGAACTGCGGACCAAACCGAGCAAGCCAGACGCGCTTGGCGGCAGGCAATTTTATGGGACGTGAATGGACCGGCCGCGGAGACGGCAAAGGAGTATCTGTCACGCTACCCCGACGATCAGTTAGAAGCGAAGCTGCACACCGCCCAGGCGGAGCATACAAGCCATGCGCCGGTGCCCGGGCAGTCGGAACAGGGTGAAGCTTACGCCGCCCTGCATAAGGGCGATCTGCAGCAGGCGCAGCAGCTCTTTCAACCCCTGCTCTCTATGCCTGCGCAACGTGGCAAGGCGCTCGCCGGGCTGGGCTACATCAATATGCAGCAACAGAACTTCGCGGCAGCAGCGGAGCATTTTGAGCAGGCCCAGCAGGCCGGCTTCGATTCGCCGGAGTTGAGCGCAGCGCTGACGGACGCGCGGTACTGGAAGGCCATGCAAGCGGGAAACCATGCGCTCACTGAAAATGAGGTTGCTCACGCCATGAGCGCCTTCGAAGAAGCGCACACGTTAAAGCCCGGTGCTCCCGAAGCCCTGCAAGGCGAAGCAGGCGTGTGGATGCTGCAAAACCAACCGCAAAAAGCCCTTCCCCTCTTCGAGCAGGCAGTCAGAGCCCAGGAGGACAGGCCCCAGGGTTGGACCGCCTGGTTCGACGCCATGGTGCAGGCCAATCGAAGCAAAGAGGTCATTGCCGACCAGCCTTACATCGCGCCGGAGACGCGGGCCAAGCTGGATACGGATGCGGACTACATGGCAGTGATGGCCGCGGCGCAGATGAATGTTGGCAATGATGCCGAGGCACGCCGCCTGATGACCGAACTGGCACAGGTTATGCCGCTGGACAAGCGCAGCGAGGCGCAGGTCCGCGGCGCCGAACTGCTGGCTTCTAACTTCCCGCGAGACTCGGCGCGCTTGGCCCTTGACGCGATTCGTGTTTCGCCGAACAACGTGGAGGCCTGGAAGCTGCTGGTGCGCGATGAGCACCAGGCCGGCCGTGACCAGATGGCCTTGACCGCTGCCGACCGCATGCCGTCGGATGTATACCAGGCATCACTGCACGACGTGGACTTTGTCACTATGCTGGCTGCCTGCCACCAGTCGATGGGTCACTACAGCACAGCATCGAACCTGCTTGCGCAAGCGCGCACCGATACCCGGGACGATGCCAAGAAGGCTAATGCGATCGAAGTACAAACAGCATCCCTGTTGCTGGCCGAGGGCAATGCGGAGAACGCTTACAAGAACTACGTAAAGATTCTCAGGCGTTCACCCGGCGACAGCGATGCCTGGAATGGATTGATTTCCGCCCTGCATCGGGCAAAGCAGGACGACGCAGCGCTGACCCAGATTCGGCAACTGCCGCTGGAAGTGGCCGAGAAGCTGCAACAGGATCCCGGATTCCTGCAGACCGAGGCCTCCGTTTATGGGGCTACGGGGCACAACCAGTTGGCAGTGGAGACCATGGGGCGGGTGATGGCGCATTACCGGCCGGGAACCAACGAAGCTCCCTATGCTGTGGAGGCGCAGTACGCCTGGTTGCTACTGAGCGCGGGAGACGAAAGCCAGTTGGCGACGACCCTGGCCCAGATGGGCCGGCGCACCGATCTGAGCGCCGGACAAAAACAGCAGACCGGCGACATCTGGGCGGCCTGGAGCGTGCGTAAGGCGGCCAAGGAAGAAAAGAGCGGAAACAGCAAGCAAGCCATGGCCATCCTGGAAATGGCTTCCCAGGCTTATCCCGCCAACGGCGACATTCGCCGGGCCATGGCGGGAACCTATATTCGTAACAATGAAGGTAAGCGCGCCTTTGCCCTGTACCAGGATATCGATTGGGCCACCGCTACGGCAGTAGATTACGCGGGTGCGATCGCTGCTGCTTCCGCAGCCCATCAAAAGGAAGCTGGACGGCAATGGCTTTCCGATGGGCTGGAACAATATCCCAGCGATCCGCAATTGCTCACCGCTGCGGCCCAGTTTGAAGAGGGCATAGGCGACATGCATAAGGCCGAGTTCTATTGGCGCGAGGTGGTGGCCAACAGCTCGCAGGTAAAGCTCTCCGCACAGTTGACCGGTGTCGGCGCGCCCACTGCCACCGTGACCACGGCGAGCGACGCACTGGCGCGGATGCTCGCTCCCAAGGATGCGGCGGATGTTTCGGTAGCACCGGCAGTGTCCCAGCCAGAATCGTTGCAAGATGCAATCTCCTCTCTCCCCGTCATGCAGCACCCGGCTAGCGAGGCGACGACTGATTCCAACGAGCAAGCGAGTCCCTGGCTGGTGCGCAAGCCGCCAAGCTCGGGGCCGCACACGCAGCCGATTGCTTATCAGCCCCCACAGGAGTCGGGAAGCAGATGGGCGGTTCCGGTAAGTGATGCAGCGCCGGCGCAGTATCAGCAACAGGACAGTCCAGCCGGTTCGGATTCCTCAGCAACGGTTTATAGCTCTCCAGTGATGACCAACGCCAGCTTCAACCTTCGTCCGGCGACGGACGGCGGGGCCGAATATGCACCCGCTGGTGCGCTTACTTCCACTTCGAGTACAAGCACGTCCGCAACCCACGCGGTGCTGCTTGGACCGGGACAGCAGGCGCAGACTGAGCTGGATGGATTGGCCAGCCGCTACAGCGCATGGATGGGAGGCGGCACGCAACTCGGCAGCCGCAGCGGCACACCGGGCTTCGACCAGTTGACCCGCCTCGAAGCCGACTTCGAATCGAGTGCAGTTCTAGGAGAGAGCGCCCGTCTCACGGTGCGCGCTCTGCCTGTTCTGCTGTCGGCTGGAGCCGCGGACGGCACATCGAATTATGGCTATGGCGCCTCCGGCGCCGCGCTTATCGGTCAGGACCAGTTCCAGTCAGGCGTCGGCGGAGAAGTGCAGTTAGCTACCAGGATGGTGGACGCCACCCTGGGATTCTCGCCGTACTCCTTTTACGTCTCCCACATCTCTAGGGAGCCTTAGCGTGCATCCTTCGAGTTTCCCCTTCAGCGTCCGGGTCTATCGCGACCAGGTAAAGGAGACCATGCTCTCCTATGCCGGTGAGAAGGATCCATTGACGGGCGAGATTTGGGGCGGCGTAGTGGCCACCGGCGCGGAGGGCAACTTCTCGCTGGGCTCGGCGCAAAGCGGATTTTACGTGCAAGGCGGCGCAGCCCAGCTAACCGGCGTGAACGTGAACAACAACAGCCGCATCTCCGGTTCGACCGGAGCCTATTGGACCGTTTACAGCAACGAATATGGCGTGCTGAAGATGGGAGCCAACATGACTGGCCTTCACTATGCGCAGAACCAGCGCTACTTTACCCTCGGCCAGGGTGGATATTTCAGCCCCGATTCGTATCTATTGCTGAATGCTCCGTTCACCTGGCAAAGCCGTCCCATCAACCGCTTTGTCTACGCCATCAAGGGCAGCTTGGGTGTGCAGAGCTTTCACGAAGCCGCGGCGCTTCCCGGATCGCTGGTTGCGACCGACACCGCGCCCACCGCTCAAGCGAACATGGGCGCTAACTACAACCTGGATATGAATCTGGCCTATCGCCTGGACGAGCACTGGGACATCGGCGGATTTGTAGGCGTCAACAATGCTCATGATTACCAGGACCGGACAGCCGGTTTTGCCGTGAAGTATATGCAGCGTCCGCAGGTTGAAGTCGAGGGAGGTCCCACCGGCCTCTTTGATGAGCGGGCCGTTCGGCCGCTGATCGTACCGTAGCGGACGGTTTGAGTAATGACTTGGTTAATAGATAACTGCAGCAGTATCTAAAATGCTGAGCGGCCGTCGGGCGTGGATAACTATGCCCGCTGGCCGCCAAGGATAAAGCAGGCGCGGCCCCGGGCGCGGCGGAGAAAGGTCTTATGTTTCGAAACCTCGCGAAGAGCAGTATCGTCTGTGTCGTAATTGCCTTGGGGGCTCTGTCATCCCACCGTTGCCTGGCCGCACCGGGAGCCGGTTATTGGCATACCAGCGGAAGCAAGATACTCGATGCCAACAATCAGCAGGTCCGCATTGCGGGCATCAACTGGTATGGTTTCGAAACCAACGATGAGGTGGCCCATGGCCTCACCAGCCAGGATTACAAGACCATCCTGCAGACCATCCAGGCAAATGGATACAACACCGTGCGCCTGCCATTCTCCAACCAGATGGTGGAGACGCCAATTGTTCCCACGGCTATCAACTATTCCAACGCGATCGGGCCGATTAACAGCGACTTGAAGGGTTTGAATTCGCTCCAGATCATGGATGCGATCATCGACTATGCGGAAACGATCGGGCTACGCGTTATTCTCGATAACCATCGTTCGGAGGCGGGCAACAGCGCCGAGGCCAATGGCCTGTGGTATACCGACGCCTATCCTGAAACTGCATGGATCAGCGATTGGCAGACGCTAGCGACCCGCTACCAGAACAACACTGCCGTGATTGGCGTGGATCTGCGCAACGAACCCCACAATGCCGCGAGCGGGGGCTCGTGTTGGGATTGTGGAACCGCCACCAACGACTGGCACCTGGCAGCAGAACGTGCCGGCAATGCCGTGCTGGCGATCAATCCCAGCCTGCTGGTCTTTGTCGAAGGCACGGATGAATACAACAACAATTACTACTTCTGGGGCGGCAATCTGCAGGGAGTACAAAATTCTCCTGTGGCATTAAGCGTTGCCAACCACCTGGTCTACTCCGCTCACGATTACGGTCCGTCCGAATCACCGCAGGCGTGGTTTAACGGCAGCACCAGCTATGACAGCCTGGTTAGCACCTGGACCTCGTACTGGGCTTACATCAGCTTGAACGGAATTGCACCGGTCTGGGTAGGCGAGTTCGGTACGCTCAATGATGATACGGATATTCAAAGCTCGACCCCTGGCTCGGAAGGGCAGTGGTTCTCGAGCCTGGCGCAATTCCTAACCGCCAACCCCAACCTCAATTGGACCTACTGGGCCCTGAACGGCGAAGATCGTTATGCTCTGCTGGATTCGACGTACGATGCGGCTCCGGTGAGCGCGCTGAAACAGCACTTGCTGGCGGGCATCCAGTTTCCACTGAGTGGGGGGACGCCGATAACGACTCCCTCGTTCACGCTGGCGCAAAATCCGTCGACGGTAGTCGCCGGCTCAAGCAGCACCGATCTCGGCAGCTCCGGCAACACCACGCAAGTGACTTATACGGCCCTGGTGAACAATCGCACCACAAGTGACGAGTCTTCCGTAAGCATTGCGCTCACTTTGCCTGCTGCTGCAGTCGTCATTACAGAAGGCAGTACCGGGTCCGCAGCTACTTGCAACACGGCTGCCGCGGTGTATACGTGCAGCTTTTCAAGCATCGCCGCGTCCGCCAGCGGGGGAGTGAGCGTGACGGCCATTTATCCGGCTGCTAACCTGACGTTCAACAGCGCCGGACAGGCTGCAGAAGTAGTGAGTGCCAGTGCGTCGATAGGCTCGCAGACACTGCCTGCCGCTTCGGTGACTACCACGGTTGACAAGCAGAGTAGCCAACCGAATACGACTGAGTCCATCGTGCCCACGCCCACCCCGGGGTATGCCTATCCCTACGGCCAGGTGGCGACGGTGAACTTCGCCTTGACGCCGGCGCCGACCAGTCCCATTCCTATGGCCTCCTTCACGGCGCAACTGGACGGAAGCCAAAGCCTGACGGTTACCTCGCTCGGCAGCAATCAATATCAGGTTCCAGTCGGCCTCTTGAGCGGAGGGACGCATTCGATCGCCATCCATCTCGCGGCGAGTACGAGCTATGCTGCGGCGTCTGCGACCGTGTCGCTGTCGGTACAGAAAGCGAATGCTACCCTCGCGCTTACCGGCGCGCCGGCCGGGACCTACGGAACGGCCATTCCGATCGCGCTGGGCCTCGCGGGGCTGAGCGGCACAGGATTTGCCGCTCCCACGGGAAGCGTGAGCATGGTGATTGACAACCTGGCGCCGCAGACAGCGTCACTGACCGGCGGGACCGCGAGCTTCACCGCTCCGGTTGGTCTCGCTGCGAACACTCACTCGGTTAATTTCAACTACAACGGCGACAGCAATTACGCGGCGCAGAATCTTGGCGCCACGCTGATGGTGAAGCAAGCGCCCCTAGTAGCCACCGCGCTGCCCGCTACCAGGCTGGTGGGAGCAGCGAATCCCACGTTTTCCGGGACTCTCACCGGCGTGGTCAATGGCGACGGAATTACCGCGACCTACGTATCGCAAGCTACCGCCGCCACGCCTGCCGGCGTATATAGCAGTGGCACGGATGCGATTACGCCGGTTCTCGCGGATCCTAATAATCGACTGAGCAATTACTCCGCTACGTTGAATGACGGAACGTTGACCATCACAGCGGGAGGCGCGGGGACCGGTTCGAATATCACGTGGCCCACTCCATCGCCAATCGTCTATGGAACCCCGCTGACTGCGGCGCAGTTAGATGCAAATGCCAACACTCCGGGAGCCTACACCTACACGCCTAAGGCGGGAACCGTGCTTGGCGCAGGACCGCAGATGCTTTCAGTAAGCTTCTTACCCACCGGATCCACCACAGTGGAAACCGGCAAGACGACGCTGCTGGTTAACCAGGCCACCACTACGACCACGTTGACGGCGATCAATGCCACCACCGCGGGCTCGATTACTTTGTCGGCGATTGTGAGTTCGATCGGCGGCGGCGCGATTACCGGTAGCGTCCAATTCCTGGATGGCTCCACTTCGTTGGCGGCCGTCACCATCAATGCAACCGGCCTGGCTACGTATTCGGTCCAGCTATCGAATGGTCCGCATACCCTTACGGCTGTTTACTCGGGTGATGTCAACAACCTGGGCAGCACTTCGACTGCACTCTTGCAGAGTGTCAGCGGAGGCCTCAATTTCTCTCTCTCCGCAAACCCCAAGATGTTGTCGCTGAACGCCGGCCAGAGTATGCCTGTGATGCTCTCCGTGTTCTCTTCCGATGGCTTCACCGGAACGGTCACCTTTAAGTGCACCGGCCTTCCGACCGGATCCACCTGCTCCTTTAGCCCGGCGAGCATCACCGGAAATGCCACCAGCGTAGCCCAATCGACGACGCTGACGATTGGACTACCGGCGGCATCAAGCTCTCTTGCGCCGGTGCCGGACAATCGTTATCTGGCAGGATTCTTCGTCGTGCCGGGTGGCCTGTTGGGCGTTTGTCTCTTGTGGCAACGGAGGAAGCTGCAACGCACGTTGGGAATGTGTATCCTGGCGACCATCTTCCTGGTCAGCGTATCGATCGGTTGTGGCGCGAACACTTCGATCACGGGCTCGAACGCCAGCCCTAATTCGGTCGGGAGCTACAACGCGCTGATTACGGCGACGTCGCCGGCCAATGTGCAGACCCTGACCATCCCGGTAACCCTAACGCAGTAACTCACCCAGTGCTTCCGTGCAACAAATGACGGGTGGGCCCCATATCTCGCTCGTTCTTCGCGAGATGTGGGATACCACTACTCTTTCCCCCTGACTCTTGATTCATCCGATGGACTTGGCGGTTAACATCTGTGGAATCCCACATCTCGCGAAAAACGAGCGAGATATGGGGCCCACCCGTCCTTTGTTGCCCTACCTGCTGGGAAGTAACTTCTATTCCGCCCTCAGCGTAATCGAGGGATCCACCTGAGCCGCACGCCACGCCGGCACCCAGCATGCGACGCCCGAAACGCCCGCCAGCAGCGCGATCACGAAGAGATAGGTGATTGGGTCGAAGCGCGACACGCCGTACAGCAAGGAAACCACGACTTGGCTCGAAAGCACCGCGCCCAGCACTCCGAGCACGACACCGATTCCGGTGAGCATCATTCCCTGGCGAATCACCAGTAGAAGGATGTTCCGCCGGGAAGCCCCCAGTGCAGCGCGAACCCCAATCTCACGCAATCGCTCGTTGACTCCGCCGGACAAGACGCCGTAGATGCCGACGGCAGCGAGCACCAGCGCTACCATGCCGAAGGCTTCAAACAGGGTGAGCGCAAAGCGCCGGTCAGCCTCCGACGAGATCAGCAGCGAATTCATGGTGGCCACACGCACAATCGGCTGATCCTTGTCCACGGACCAGATAGCGTTCTTGACCGCAGATGTGAGTGTTGCTGGATCGCCTTGGGTGCGCACCACCAACGACTGGGCTGCATCCACCCATGGCCATTGTGTCGTTGGCACATAGAACGCATCCGATTGGCTCACCGCCAGGGACGCCTGCTTTACGTCACCCACCACGCCGACAATTGTCTCCCAGGGCAGCTCTCCGTGTCCCGTATTGGGACCGACGCGAACCCGTTGACCGATTGGATCCTGATGCGGAAATTTGCTTTGCGCAAGAGATTCGCTGACCACCACCACTCCAGGAGTTTGTGCGTTGTCGCGTTGGTCAAGGAACCGCCCGCGCCGGAGCGGAACGCGCGCGGTCTCGAAATAGCCCGGGCTCACGGCATAGCGGAGGGCGCCCTCAGCGGTGGCGGATTGCGTCTCAAACTGCATACCGTATACATCGAAGTCGCCACTCAAGGGCAACTGGCTGGTGAAGCCGGCGGAAGTGACTCCACCCACCTGGCCCACTGCTTCCAGGGCCTGGGTAAGAAAGCGGGCACGAGCGCTGTCGGTATCGAATCGGTGACCGTACTGTTGCACCTGCATGGTGAGCAGGTGCGAGGCGTCGAATCCCGGATCGATGGCAAAGAGACGTTGGAGACTGCGCAAGACCAATCCCGCGGTCACCAGCAACACCAGGGCGAGCGCGATCTGTGCGACGGCGAGTGTGCGGCGCGTTGATTGGCGGCCGCCGGTGTGTGGTTCGCGAAATTTGTTGCAGGCCGCTGTGCGGATCGCTACGTGATGCTTGTAACGCCGGAAGAAGTCCCACGATCAGGCCAATCGCCGTGGTGATGACCAGCCCGAAGGCGAAGACTGCGCAGTCAACGTGGATGGCGCCGACGCGCGGCAACCCCGGCGGGCTGAGCGCCACCAACGCGCGCACGCCCACGATCGCGACGGCCAGCCCGAGTGCGCCGCCGATTGCGGCCAGAAGCAGGCTTTCCGTGAGCACTTGCCGAATCATGCGCATTCGCCCGGCGCCCAGGGCGGCGCGCATGGCAAATTCGCTGCGCCGCCGAGCGCCCAGCGCGAGCACTAGATTGGTCACATTCACGGATACGATGAGAAGCACCAGTCCAACCGCACCGAGAATCGCCAGCAGCGCCGGCTTGACTGCGCGGGTGATGTCATCCTGAAGCCGATTGATGACCATCCCGTCGGGGGGACCACCCGTGCTGTCATATCCCTTGGCATACGTCTGCGTCAGAGGGCGAAGGATTGCATTGAGTTCGTTCCCGGCTTGATTCGCGCTGACACCCTGATGAAGCCGGCCCACCATTCGTAGATGATGGCCCCATTCCCGGCCATCTGCGGGAAGCGAGGGGTCATATTGCAAGGGAGCCCAGAGCTCCGCGGCAGAAGCCAGCACATTCTCGAAGGAACTGGGCATCACGCCGATCACGGTGAAGAGGTTGTCATCTAGTTTGATCTGCCGGCCGACAATGGTGCGGTCCCCAGCGAAGCGCAGCCGCCATAACCGGTCGCTAAGCACGACCACATTGGGACCGTGGAACTCATCATCGGCCGCGTTAAAGTCTCGCCCCATCGCAGGCGATATGCCCAACGCACGGAAGTAGTCCGTGCTGACACGCTGCCCCTCGAATCGTTCGGGCGCGCCGGTTCCGGCCATCGACGGTTGCCATGGTTTCATCACAGCCATTGCGTCGAAGGAGCGGCTGCGCTCCTGCAGCCCGTGAAAGGTACCGAACGCTACAGGTTGGGGAGAGCCATCGCTGTGCATCTCCCAGAGCATCATCAGCCGGCTCGCATGCGGATAGGGAAGAGGCTTGAACAAGATAGGATTCACGGCGCTGAAGATCGCTGTGCCGGCGCCGATCCCCAGCGCCAGGGTGAAAGTGGCGACAACTGTAAAGCCGGGATTGTGGAGCAGTTGACGAGCAGCATAATGCAGGTCGGCGAGCAGGGTTTGGAGGGCATGCTCCCATCCGGAAGAGCGTACTTGTTCGCGAGCAACGCTGGGGTTGCCTAGCTCCAGGCGAGCAGCTCTCCGCGCATCCTGGGGAGAGAGTCCGCTGGCCATGAATGCGGCGGTTGCCTGTTCCAGGTAGTGCTCCACCTCGTCGGCAACATCCTTGTCGGCAGCACGTCCATGAAGGAGTGTGCTGAAACCGTGGGTCAACTGGCGCCAGAGTGACATGTGGTCAGGCTTCCGCTTTTACGTTGGTATGGAGTTCAACCATGTCGCAACGGTAGTACTTGTTCCTCTTGATTGTCAAGATGTGATGGTCAATCGGAAATAATAGAACCAGCCGGGATAGGACTGGTGCCCAGGTTTGCCAACCTGCCCCGGCCTGCCGTGGCGTATCTGGGTCGAAAAAGACGGGGCTTCGCCTATAAGCACTAACTTGTTGGGGATGTTTTTCGTAAATGTACCGTAAAATCGTCATCCTGAGAGCCTGTGACTTTATATAGATCTTTCGTGTGAAACCCTCGACCTCAAACAAAATCGTCATCCTGAGAGCCTGTGACTTTATAGATCTTTCGTGTGAAACCCTCGACCTTAAACAAAATCGTCATCCTGAGAGCCTGTGACTTTATAGATCTTTCGTGTGAAACCCTCGACCTCAAACAAAATCGTCATCCTGAGAGCAGCGCCTTCTCAGATCTATAGCATGACCCGGCGCCGGTAGCGCGGAGTCGAAGGACCTCGGCGGTGCCTGTCTTACCCGATGCTGCTTGGAGCTTTTCAACCACTGAAGACGCACCGTGAGATCAGGCGACAGTCAAAGGGCTCTTGGCGGTAGCACCAATCTGTGCGCAGACGGCCTCGGTTACCTGGGCGGTGGTAGCAGTGCCGCCAAGATCACGCGTGTGCAGAGAAGGATTTGCCGTCACGTGTTCGATGGCTTTCATGACTCGCCCCGCAGCCTCGCCTTCGCCCAGATGCTCCAGCAGCAAAACCACCGACCAGAAGGTGCCCACTGGGTTAGCCCAGCCCTTGCCCATGATGTCGAACGCGGAACCGTGGATTGGCTCGAACATCGATGGATACAAACGCTCGGGGTTGATATTCGCCGTGGGCGCAATGCCCAGGCTCCCAGCCAATGCGGCCGCGAGGTCGCTCAGGATGTCGGCATGCAGATTCGTGGCCACGATGGTATCAAGCGAAGCCGGGCGATTGACCATCCGCGCGGTCATGGCATCGACCAGCTCTTTGTCCCACGTGACGTCAGGAAATTCCTTCGCAATTTGCGCCGCGATTTCGTCCCACATCACCATCGCGTGGCGCTGCGCATTACTTTTGGTCACCACCGTCAGCAACCTGCGAGGACGCGACTGGGCTAGGCGAAAAGCAAAGCGGTGGATGCGCTCGACGCCGGCCCGGGTCATCAACGATAAATCCGTCGCCACTTCGAGAGGAAGCCCTTGATGCACGCGCCCACCCACGCCCGAGTACTCACCCTCAGTGTTCTCGCGCACAATGACCCAGTTGAGATCTTCCGTCTTGCAGCGCTTGAGCGGCGCGTCGATGCCAGGAAGAATGCGCGTCGGGCGCACGTTGGCGTATTGATCGAGCCCCTGGCAAATCTTCAGCCGCAGACCCCACAGCGTGATGTGGTCAGGGATATGCGGGTCGCCGGCGGAGCCGAATAGGATCGCGTCCTTGCCGCGCAGAGCATCGAGTCCGCTCTCCGGCATCATCACCCCATGTTGGCGGAAATAGTCTCCACCCCAGTCGAAGTTTTCAAATTCGAACTGAAACCCACTTCCGGCGAGCGCTTCCAGAACCTGCTGTCCCGCGGGCACAACTTCCTTGCCAATGCCATCGCCGGGCACGGTGGCAATCCGATAAGTCTTCATGTCTCCACTCCTTATCAAGACGGTGAAATCGAGCTCACGCGATAGCTCACCGGCGGCGGAGTCACATCGGACAGCTCTTTGAAGGCGGCGTCGGGCAGCTCCAATCCAGCTGCGGCGATATTCTCCTCCACATGCGCAGGCGAAGACGTTCCCGGAATCGGCAAGATGATCTTGGACCGATTGAGCAGCCACGCAAGCGCCGTCTGCAGTGTGGTAGCGCCGAGCTCGCGGGCAACCTTCTCTAACACGTCTAGCGCTTTGCGGTTCTGGCCCAGCGGAGCCCAGGGCAGGAAGGCGATGCCGTTCTGCTCGCAATACTTCAATACGTAATCCCATTCCCGGTCAGCGAAGCTGTAGCGGTTCTGCACCGAGACGATGGGGACGATTTTGCGGCCGCGCTCAATGTGTTCCTGGGTGACGTTGGAGAGAGCGACGTGGCGAATCTTGCCCTGCTCGCGCAGCGCCGCCAGCGCCTCCATAGAAGCATCGTAAGAGACTGCGGGATCGGGAATGTGAAGCTGATAGATATCGATGCGATCCAGACGCAAGCGGCGGAGGCTGCCTTCCACCGCTTGCGTAAGATGCTGGGGGCTGGCGTTGTGCAGCCATTGGGCAGGGCCACAGCGTTCCCATCCAGCTTTGGTGGTGATCACCAGGCCGGCTGGATAGGGGTAGAGGGCCTCAGCGATCAGCTCTTCGGAGACGTTGGGGCCATAGGAGTCCGCGGTGTCGATAAAGTTGACGCCCAACTCGACCGCGCGCCGTAAAGTGGCCAGCGCCGCGGGCTTGTCGGCGGGAGGTCCCCAGATCCCCTTGCCTGTAATCCGCATGGCTCCGTAGCCCAGGCGGTTGACGGTGAGGTCGCCACCCAGGGTAATGCTTCCAGCAGCTGCGGCAGAGACGGCTTGGGTTTGGCTCATGCGAACGCTCCTTTGGTTGTTGATGCAAACCGAGGGATCACCGATTCCGCAGTTCGTCCGTGATCTCTCAGATGCCGGCGTACCAGGAGTAGCCGTAATCCAGTTGTGACGAGCCTTTGCCGGTGCCGATCGTTTTCAGGTTGTCGGTGACGGTAAGGTGGGAGAGGTACTTCACGCTCTTGTAGCCTAGCTGGCGGGCGACGCGCAGGCGAATCGGGGCACCGTGGTGCGTGGGCAGGTCCTCACCATTGAGGCCGTAGGCGAGAAGCGTCTGAGAATGGAACGCGTCGGCCAGATCCAGGCTGTCCCAAGCTTCATCGTAGGGAAAGGAGGCGACATATTTGGCTTTTGGGCTGACTCCGACCAGATTCAGAACATACGAAAGAGGTACTCCGGTCCATTCGGCGATGAAAGACCAGCCTTCTTCGCAGGCCTGATGGGTGATCTGAGAACGAGCCGGCATGCGCTTCAGCTCGGCCAGCGAGAACGCATAGGGACGAGCGACCAGGCCGCCCACGGCCAGCCGCCAATCGGCAAAGCCGCCGGCCCGGAGACGCTGGTAGGGCTCAGTCTCCGGAGGGTTACCGCTGACCGGCACCACCCTGGAGACTTCGCTGCGGTTGAACTCGCGGGCCAGTGAATGATGGGACATGAGAAGGTGCTGGGTTGCGTAAGTGAGAGTCTCGCCCACTCCCCAAATGGAACGGCTATCGGGCGGGATGAGGCCATACCGGGAGGCTATGTTGGCGGCAACCGCGATGCCGGAGACCCCGGCTGCAGCGGCGATGCCGCCGGTGATGAGTTTGCGGCGTGAGAGCGGGCTGCTCATAAGGCCTGCTTTTGCGATGGAGTGGGGCGTCCGGTGATCATGGCGAGCATGCGGGTCTTGAACCCAGCCAGTATCACCATAGCGACATGAACCAGCAGAAACAGAACGAGAAAGTTTGCCAGGAAGAAGTGCAGGGTGCGTGCGGTCTCGTAGCCGCCAAAGACGGTGACGATCTGGGGAATCACGGAGGTGATGGCGGGAGACATGGCGAGTCCGGTGATGATGATCAGAGGGAAGAAGAGGAAGACCACGGCAAGATACGACAGGCGCTGAAGCGGGTTGTACGAGTTTGCCTGGGCCGGCCGTTTTAAGCGCAGATGGTCGAGAACCGTGGAGCGCATGGAGCGCCACGATAAGTCAGCGGGACTGGGGAGAAGCTGCTTGCGGAAATGTTGCGTGAGAATGCCGGAAATGGAATAGAGCAAGCCAGACAGAACGGCAAACCATGCGGATTGAAAGTGCAGCGAACGGCCCCAACCGGAGGGTCCGCCAAGCATGGTAGGGAGCGGTAGATCAAAGAGAGACGGAGTGCCAATGCTTCCCGTTTCGCCCCAGTAAAAATGAGGGTGGGCCAGGATGATGGCGAACCCACTTACCACCAGGCCGAAGAAGCTGAACGTGAAGATCCAGTGAGTGATGCGGACCAGCGCAGAGTGGCGGGGCGAATCCAGAACGTCTGAAGTTTGGACTGTGGCCCCAAGGATGTACGCAGCCTCGGCCATTGTCGGTGCGGACAGGTTAGCATAGAAATCTACTGCTTATGGGAGATTTAATGAGTACGACGCACAGCAGGACAGGCATGACCGTGAATTCACCACGCCAGGTGCTATTCGCCAGCCTGATCGGCACCACGATCGAGTTTTTCGACTTCTACATCTACGCCACCGCGGCCGTGCTGGTGTTTCCCAAACTGTTTTTCCCGTCATCCGATCCAGCATCGGCCACGCTCGAATCGTTGGCCACCTTCGGCATCGCTTTTCTGGCCAGGCCCGTGGGCTCTGCGCTCTTCGGTCACTTTGGCGATCGCGTTGGCCGCAAGACCACACTGGTCATCGCGCTTTCGACCATGGGGATATCGACCGTCGCCATCGGAGCGCTGCCAACCTATAAGACGATCGGCTTTGCCGCGCCGCTGCTGTTGGCGCTCTGCCGCTTCGGCCAGGGGCTCGGTTTAGGAGGCGAGTGGGGCGGTGCGGTGCTATTGGCGATTGAGAATGCGCCACCAAACAAGCGCGCATGGTACGGCATGTTTCCTCAGCTGGGCGCGCCCGCTGGCTTCCTGCTTTCCGGCAGCACCTTTTTGTTGCTCTCGCGATGGCTCACTGACAAGCAGTTCTTCGCCTTCGGCTGGCGCCTTCCGTTCCTGGCCAGCGCGGTGCTGGTCTTTCTTGGCCTTTACGTGCGGCTGACCATTACCGAAACGCCCGTCTTTCGCGAAGCGCTGGATCGCGGCGAGCAGGTAAAGGTACCCATGCTGGCGGTGTTTCGTGACCACACCCGGGCGCTCATCGCCGGCATCTCGGTGAGCCTGGCGACGTTTGTTCTGTTCTATTTGATGACGGTCTTCGCGCTGTCATGGGGCACCACCGCTCTGGGCTACAGCCGGGCGAAGTTTCTGGTGATTCAGCTATTCGGCATCTGTTTCTTCGCCCTGTTCATTCCCGTTTCCGCAGTGCTGGCGGAGCGAGGCCGGCGACGGGTGATGCTGTGGGTCACGGTCGGGATCGGCCTCTTCGGTTTAGTGCTGGCGCCGCTGTTCGTTGCCGGCACCACGGGTGCGGCGCTCATGATGGCTTTGGGCCTCACCTTGATGGGCCTCACGTACGGGCCGCTGGGCACGGTCATTTCCGAACTGTTCCCGACACCGGTGCGCTACACGGGCAGTTCGCTGGCTTTCAGTTTTGCCGGCATCCTGGGTGCTTCGCTGGCCCCCTACATTGCTACCTGGCTGGCCAAGACCTATGGACTGCAATATGTCGGGTACTACCTTTCTGCGGCTGCGCTGCTGACGCTGTTGGGACTACTTTCCATCCGAGAGACGAAAGACGACGATCTAGCTGCTGCGAAGACTTAACAGCGGCAACGCGCACTCGTTCAGTCATTACAATGAGGATAGGGGCGCACAATGTCTGAATTGGCCAGAACCGGGGTTTCGCTGGAAGAAGACCTGCTGAACGAGTTTGACCGCTTGATTACCAAGCGAGGGTACAAGAACCGTTCCGAGGCGTTCCGCGATCTGATCCGTGAGGCACTACTCTCCGAGACGATCGACTCCAACAAGCCTGTCGTCGGCACCTTGACACTGGTGTACGACCACCACGTTCCCAATCTCTCTGAGAAGCTGACCGCGACGCAGCACTCGGCGGGCGCCATGGTTCTTGCCGCTACGCACGTCCACCTCGATCATCACTACTGTCTGGAAGTGATCATCATGAAGGGCAGAAGTAAGGAGCTGCAAGAGATCGCAGATCGCATGCTGGCTTTGCGCGGGGTCGAATTGGGAAAATTAGTACTGACCAATTCGGGAAAAGATCTTAAGCACAAGCATTAAATGCGGTTGGCGTCATTTACGTCCACCGAAGGTTCTTACTAGCCAGAATCGCACCAGAAACGGCTCCACGGGGTGGAAAACGTCTGTGAATGCCGGCGCGGCGGTTGGAGTGATTTGGGAGGCATAGGCGTAGTCAATATCGTGATCGCGGCGGTTAAGCAAATTCAGAAACTCGGCCGAAACGCGCCATTTTCCTTCACCAATTTGATAACCGATTTCCCCATTGACCAACGCAGTTGCATCCGAGCGATAGATTCCGTCAGACGTCAAATCGCGCGGACCAAAGTAGCGCAGCCGCAAACTCGACGAAAAGCCTCGGTAATCGTGCAGCGTGACGCCCGATGAAATTACCACCCGAACCGCTTCGGGCACAATCTTGCCACCCGGGCCGCCCTGCAACACGCCATTCGGGTATGGAAAGGTCTGAGTGATGGTAGTTCCGCTGCCATCTACGTACGAAGTGGTTACATTGCCATGCACGATGCTCTGTGCGGCGTCATCTGAGTCCGTTTCGGTAAACAGGGCTCTGGAGTCCGCAATGTCAAAATCAAGAGCCAAATGGTCCGTTGGCGTGTAGTAGTTCGCCCATTCGATGCCATAGCGGTTGCTCGGCTGTTGTGAAGCAACTGTGTCTCCGGTGTCGCCACTCTGCTGCAGTTCGGAATTACTGTGGAGATACCAGAGTGAAAGAGTGCTTTGCAGATGTGGGACGGCCAAAGTGCGTACGCCGATTTCCCCGCCTTTCGTTTGCACCAGGGGGGAGATTTCCGCGACCGGCGTATTGGGGTAAGGATTGTCCGGCGAAACCGGTTCCACCGTTTGCGTTGTGCCCCGCCCATCGTTGCTGTGAAAACTGAATCCGCCCTGGGCATAGAACTCGGTATTGGCCCACGGACCGAAAATCAAACTTGCTTTCGGGCTGGGCAGGAACTTGGTGGCCGAGCCGGAATTCGCCGCGTTCACCGTGGTCGTGGTGCCGTCGGGCAAAATAATTTCGGTCGGGTAAGCCAGGCTGGTGACGACAAATTTTTCGTCGTCGCCACGCAGGCCCACGACCGAGCGGAATTTGTTCGCCCACTGGATCTTGTTTTCCACATAAGCACTGCCTATCGTGTCGGTAAAATTATCCCGCTCCGTGGTCGCGGGCAAAGTTGGGCAGGTGGTGGTGGGAACCGTAGTTGTGGTGGGGGTAGCGGTGCCGTTGGGCAAAGTAATAGTGATCGTAGGGTTAGTCAGTATTAGTCGTAGTGATGCAGGTGGGAAGAGTGGTGCTGGTGGCGGAGTAGAAGGTGATGCCGGTGGCGTAATAATCAGTTTTGGTCGTGCGCGCGCGATTTTGCGAGCGATAAAGGCCGTTGTTGATCCAATCGTTGCGGAACTGCAGGCCGAACGTATTTGACATCTTGCGGCCGAGCCATGTGCTGAAGATCGTGTGGTGTGCATCGAACCCACCCACCCAGCGCCTATCCTGCTGGTTGAATTGGTCGCCTTTTTGGTAGTCCGTCAGGTCGTAAGTGAAATCAGAAAATAAATTGAGGTCGTAATAGAACACGTAGGCCATGACTTTCGACTCGGAAGTTGTGCCTTGGCGATGCCACTCACCCTGCAAGCTATAACGCTGTGAGTGGCCACCGTCAGTCGGGTTCAGGGCGCCGAAGAAACCAACCAGGGGTACCGCGGTAACGGGGATTTGATCGCTAGAGTTCCATTTTCCGTGGTAAGCGTGGGCCGTGATGCTTTCACCATTGGCGTCATCGCCCTGGCTGTAGGTTAGTAAGCCGTTGATTTTGTTATAAGCATCCGGATGCTTCCATGGGCCGTTGTAGTAATACTCTTCTCCGCCGTACAGCAAATTGCCCCTACCGAGCTTTTGCGATACGCCTAAAACGGCCCGCCCATAGCCATACATGCCCCCTTCCACCTTGAAGAAGTTCTGGGGCAGGGTCTTGAAATATTCCAAATGGGCCGATCCAGCCGAGCTATAGTTTCCCACATTCGCGTAATAAGGGCCTTTCTCGAAATTCAACCGTTTCACAAACTCCGGGATGACGATGTTCATGTCCGAGTAGCCCTCGCCGTGCGCGTGCGACGGCAAGTTCAGCGGCATATCGTCTAGGAAAACGGCGAAATCTGTGCCGTGGTCGAGATTGAAGCCGCGAAGAAAATACTGGTTGGCCTTGCCGCCGCCGGCGTGTTGCGTGATGATGAGGCCGGGAACCGTCTCCAAAATTTCTCCCGAACGAAGAATCGGGCGATCCTGGAGTTGCTTTGCGCCCACCGTTCCCTGGGTAGCGGAATCGGCAATTCCGATGAGGTCGTCCTCCCGGCCCTGCACGGTTACGGTGGTGCTCACGGGGTTCACAGTCAGAGAGATGCGCAGCGGGGCCGGCGCCCCGGTGATCCCTATGGTGACGGGCATTTCTTTGGTTTCAAAATCGGGATTAAAGACGACCAGTCGATAATCTCCGGCCGCGAGTCCAGAAATAATGAAGGAGCCGTTCCTCTCCGACCGTGCCGTTCCTCGCAGAGCACCGTTCTCGCTTCGAACCTCCAGGGTAGCCCCGGTAATCGCCGCGCCCGACGTGTCGACGACAGTTCCTGAAAGCTGAGCGGGATTTCCGCTTTGTGCCCCTGCGCTGCAGCAGGCAAGGAGACCAAGCAGAAGGAGAGTGGTCCGCCGTCTCATTACGCGCCCCTAACAACTCGAATTGATCGACCGCTAGACATGGGTTGGCCGTGTCTCCACCGACGGAATAGCAATCCTTTGAGAATCGTGTTACGCCCAGGGTCTAGAGCCGTACCAGAGAGGGTGCAACCGGCCAGGGAATCGCAGGGATGACCAGGCCCACCAGGATTGTGTGCCAAATCAGGATATTACAATTTTTAAAAACGTGCTACTTGCCTCGGCTACTCTCGAAATGAACTGTTGTACAGAGTACGAGCGCGCGGAGCAAATGGATTTGTGGTTGGACTCCGTCTAACAAACGGCCGCTTTCCGCCCGCGGAGGCAACGCGTGTAGCAGCCGAGCTAAGGCGTTTCTTTAGGAACCCAGCAGAAGCATCAGATTCAGTCTCCGTTTCGCAGCTAGGGCGCTGGGCGAAGGCCGAGCCAGTGTTGCACCGGCGGAATTCTTCGCAGGACGAAGTATTCCGTCATCGCGACGAGGAAAAGCGACAAACCAAAGAGAGGCAGATATACCCCCAGGACGATCACGATGGCCGCAAGTGCGAAGGTGAATCGAGGTTTCCTGATGGACAACGGGGCGCCCAATACACCTTCCGGGCGCCTCCTCCACCAGAGAAGCACTGCGCTGGTGCAGAGAGTGATCAGGCCCATCGCCGTAAACAGATTGACCAGCTGATTGATCCATCCGAAAAGGTGGCCTTCATGGGCGGCAACTCCCATGCCGACGGCGCGATCGATCCATGGGCGCTGACTGAAGCTTACACGCTGAAGAACTGTGCCTGTCGCGGCGTCGAGGGTCAAGTCATCGCGCAGGGTCCGATCCTGGGAATCGGATTTTGCGGTCCAGGGACCATCGTGGCGGATCGGCGGTGAGATGAGCGCCGGAAAGGCAAGATCAAGCGGGGCCACCGTGGCGATCATCTTGTCCAGGGCAGCATAAGCGCCCGGCGCAGGCGGCGCGCTCCCCATGCGCATCCTGTGTGAGGCGTGCTCTCCTGAGGCCGCTGCCGCACCGTCGCCATTCATTGCCATACGTTGCGCGAGCTCCGAGGAGCGGCCGGTGGTCCAGTCCTGGTGGACAATCGCTCTTCCGCTGATCCTGCGCGCAGCCTTTAGATAGCCTCCCCAGCTCTTTGCCCATGGAAGCCCGCTCAGCAGAAATACCAAAGCGAAGGCAGGAGACCCAGATTCCTGTTACGGCGTGGATGTCTCTCCAGAAGATCCGGCTCCCCTGGCGAAGACGGGGAAAGAGGATGCCTCCGAGTCCCTTAGTGGTACGAGGCCACCAGAGATAGAGACCGGTGAGGATCATGATGACTGCCCAGGACGCTGCAGTTTCCACGACGAATGAGCCCCGGTCCCCCATGAGCAGTTCCCCGTGGAGATGAAAGATCCGCGTCATCGGGCGATGATCTTCGTTGACCACTTTGAGAACTTGTAGATTGTAAGGATTTACATAGACGCGGAACTCCTCGGCCTTACGTCCCACGATGATCTGTACCGCGGAGCGAGACGTTCGCGGCAGTTGATAGTAGTGAAGATTCGAGCCGGGCACCGCTGCAATCGCAGTCATTACCTGCGCTTCGCCGCCGGCGCGGGACCCCGTGATTGCAAGGTTCTCGTAAGGCTTGTCGAGCCAGGCTTCTATCTGCGGCCGGAACAGGTAGATGGAACCAGTGGTAGCCAGCCAGAGCACAAACGGGATGCAAAATAAGCCGGCATAGAAATGCCAACGCCAGATGGTTCTGTAGTTGAGCCATCCCCCTGATTCGCTGGTGTTCATGGAAGTCGTAGTTGCCATCTTTTTTAGCTCCGTCATCTTAGAAGGAAAGCCGAGATGCCATGCATGCCATCTCCGGCCCTGGATTTTAGAAACTCAACCGGGCGCCAAGCTGAATGCTGCGAGAGTCACCCACAGCGGTGGCTTGCCCGAAGGTAGCGTTTGGTCGGCTGGGATAGGTTCCTGTTCCCCAGGTAGTGTTGGGGATCATGTTGTTGCGATGGTTGAGGCTGTTGAAGGCCTCCGCGATACCCTCCAGCCTCATGCGCTCAGTGAGAGCGAAGGTGCGGCTCAGTCGAGCATTGAGCGTGAAGAAGTCGAAGCCCATGCCTGCGTTGCGGCCAATGACAGCACCAGGAAGAGCCTCGGTGCACGGATTGAGGCCGCCGCTCGCGGTCAGGCTATAGCCTGCAGCGCACGGCCGCTGCGACGTTGCCTGCTTGGTATTGGCCCCGGTAGTGATGTTGAAGGGTAGGCGAGAGTAGTACTGGAGAATACCGCCCAACCGCCAGCCGTGCGTCAAATGGTCCGCCCAACCGGACGCGTGATCCGTGGGCGAGTTGACGGTGGCGTTGAAGACCACGCGATTCCTCTGATCGTCGTCGGAGCGGCTGCGGTCCTGGCCGGGGTAGAAGTTGTTGATAGGTGCACTGAAGAAGAACTCACTGATGTCGTCGATGGCCTTCGACCAGGTGTAGGAGATACGCGCCGATCCCCAGGGCACCGGCCTTTGCTGAAACGACACCTCGAGCCCGTCATAGTAGGAATCGAATACGGAGCTGTAGGGTTTGATGTTGCCCCGGGTGGGATCGGGCCGGCTGCCATTGGTGTTGATATTTGTATTGATTGAGCCGATGAGAAATAAGCCGCGCAGATGCTGATAGCTGATGCCCAAAGTGCTTTTTGGGGAAAGCTGCTGCTCCACACCCAGGCTGGCTTGCTGGGAATAGGGTGTGTGAATGTTCCGGTTCATGAGAGAGTAATTCTCCACTGCTCCGGTGGGCGGTTGGGATGCAACGTCGGGGAACGTCGGTGCAAGGGGCTGCCCCGGAGAAAAGGTGTAGCTGAGCAGTGCCGCCTCAGCCGGATCGATGGTGTTGTGTGCGGACAGCAGCGCGTTGGCCAGCGGCCGCAATGGGATACGGTCGTAAAAAAGGCCATAGCTGCCGCGCACTACAGTCCTTCGGCTGGAGTAGGGCGACCAGGCGAAGCCGACGCGCGGCGAGATATTTTTCGTCGCCGTATGGATGGTGCGCAGGAATTCCAGGTCATAGCGCACCCCCGCATTGAGCGTGAAGGCAGGCGAAAGCTTCCACTCGTCCTGCGCATAGAAGCCGATATTCGGGTTATTTTGCTGCACCGTGGGTATTCCGAAGTTCTGCGTGTAGCCCTGGGTGTTATAGGTTCCGCTTAAGAAATTGGCCAGTGAGGAGAAGCTGTAGGACCCGCGCAGCGACTGAGGGTAAGTGATGGTGTCGTCGTTGAACAGGAAATCGACACCGGTCTTGAAGGTATGTGCGCCTCGCTCCATCACCAGGTTGTCGACCACCTCGTACAGGTAGTTCAGGCGAGCCGTGGGAGACGATGTGGATCGTCCAAATGTGGCCACGCCGGAGATGGCGACGGCTGGACCGATCAGGTCATTGGGGGGCGCGCTGAGGCTGTCATAGATGAATTGACCACGCGTTTCGTTAAAAGTCCGCGGCGATAGGGAAGCGATGTTGCTCGCGGCGATCGTGTTACTGGTGTCGTAGACCGAGGTTCCATTGCTGACAGCGTTCAAGCCGCCTGCGCCGCGGGCGTTGATGCTGCTGAGTTTGTAGAAGCTGTAGCGGATATTGAACTGATCGCTCTGGCTGAATCGATGATCGCCGCGAACAAAGGCAGTATCGGTGTGGAGGGTTGTCGGGTAAAGCGTCGTAGGGCTTGTCCCCACGGTGAGCAGGGGAGCCTGGTACCCGGTGGCAACCAACTGGGCGTTGATCCGGGCCGCATTTGCAGGAGTGATGGTGACGATACCGTCTGTGTTGAGGCGGCCCTCTTCGAAGTTGCCAAATAGAAAAGTGCGGTCTCGCTGCACCGGTCCGGAGAGGCTTGCACCGTAGAGTCCCTGGGTGAGCGGCAGCTTGGTGCCGGAGAGCGCGTTGTCAGCGTTCAGCCGCTGATTGCGGAGAAAGCCATAGGCCGTGCCATGGAGATTGTTGGTGCCGCTCTTGGTAAGGATATTGAAGTAGCCGCCGAGCGCACGGCCGAATTCCGCCTGACCGCCCGAGGTGACCACCTGGAACTCGCTGACGACATCCATCCCGAAGACGTTGCCTGCCACGCCGGCAGCGTCGTCGTTGGCCGAGAGCCCATCGACGATGAAGCTGTTAGAGAAGTTTCGTTGGCTATTGACCGAATAGCCCTGACCCACAACTTCAGAAGTCTCCGCCAGCGTTTGCGTGCTGGCTGTGTTGGTCGGCGATACGCCCGGCAGCAGCAGGGAAACGTCGAGGTAGTTGCGTCCCTCATAGGGCAGATTGGTGATCTCGGACTGATTGACGGTTTCACCGATCTGGCTGCGGTCGGTTTCGATCACCGGCGGCTGCGCTGTGATCTCTACATTAGTGGTGGCCCCAGAAATAGAAAGCTGGAGCGTGAGGTCGAAAGCCGCGCCAACCGTGAGCTGCACCTGCTGGGTGGCTCGGGCAAAACCATTGGCTTGGGCGCTGATACGATACAGCCCCACCGGCAGGTAGGCAAAGCGAAAGCGGCCCTGAGCATCTGTCTCCGCGGTATAACTCTGATTGGTGGCGAGTTCGGTAGCCGATAGGGTGGCATGTGAAATCACAGCATGCCGTGGGTCAAGCACGCGGCCGGTCACCGAGCCGGTGGTCAAACTCTCCTGGGCTACGAGCAGCGTAGGCAAAACGAAGAAGAGCGTCCAGGCAAAAACACTAATCCATCTTGATATGCGGGTCATGTCATCTCCAGCGAAAAAAGCAGTCGGGTCAGGCTGCGAGCAAGCCAATTCGTCGAACGTTCAGGAGAAAGGCTGGAGATGAGCGGGAGGACCGCGTTTCTGATGCGCTCTGGCGCTCCGCCGGAGGAGTGCCTTGTGAGCGGGCTGCAGAGACGATGGAACAGCCGGGCTCCACAAAAGGTGAGAGGCGGCGGTCGGCTGTCCAAAAGTGTCGTTGTGGAACGAAGCTGGAGCTGCGGGCGAGTACGGGCACCGCTCCGAAATCTGGGAGGCCGCCGTCTGCGACGTGGAACGCAAAGACCTTTGGAACTCTTCCGTACGCATGGAACATCTGTGCTTGCCATGCGCACGGCAGCAGGGGGGTACTAAAACCTCAGACGGGGATGCAACGCAAACCAGGCTTAGACAGAGCGGAGCCAGAAACAGCACAAGAAGGCAAAACGCGACCGATGGGCGAATGCGGTCGAGTTTAGGCTGTCGTGTGAGCGGCAAGGATCTACCTCGTTTACTTGATCTCGGTTGAGGATCGCGTATAGCCGGCCGACTCGCTGCACATGGCAACTCACACCTGCGCAGCAGGTAAATGAGAGCGGGAGTTTGAGCGCGCGCTCAAGGATGAGCGTCGCCGCTGTCAGCCGCGGCCGAGCGTGCGCAGTGCGTCGTGATGTTTGCAGGCATGCGCAAGCTTCGCGCACGAAATCCTGAAACATCGATCGGCTTTGAATGCAGAGATCAGGAAAGGCGGGATGCAGGAGGGCCACGCTTTTGGCGTGTGCGGTCGAAGGAAATGCGAAAGCAGGCTTCGGTCTGCGCTGAGATAGCCGGGTGGCTTTTCACAGAGGCGTAGAAACTTCCGCCATCTCGCGAAACAGAGAAGTGCCCTTGCACCGTGACTGTCACGTATGGGCAATAAGGGCATTTTGCGGTGATGGCAGTGAGCTGATTCCCGGGCTGGGTCATCTCCATCGTCTTGTGCAAGGCGCAATGATGCGCGCCTGCTCTTCGACAACAGGCAGGTATTGCGCCATCGGTGGCAGAGGAGAAAGCGAACAGCGGCTCGCCCAGCGAGGAAGTAACCATCACCAGCAATAAAATTGCGATAAGGCGCCGCATCTGCCCAAAGTCTAACGCAGAAATTGTATCGGTATCGCAAACATTTCCAGCAACGCCAGGAATCTTCCGCGGAAATCATCCACGGGCTTCCGGGAACGCGGTTGCCCTGGTGTAATATGACTTCCAGAATCGTGCTACCGTGAGACAGATGGCCGTCGACGTCGACATTCAGGAAAAGACGGAAGCTATGCGACCGGGACTGCGGACCCTGTTTGACGACGCAGCCGCCAACACCCGCAGCAAGGTGTTTGGCATCTACGGCGTCCTGCTGGTGTTCAATGCCGCGGCCTGGCTCTGGGCCGTCCTCGCTTTCCGTCATTTCCCGGTGTTGTTAGGGACTGCGTTTCTTGCCTACAGTTTTGGCCTTCGCCACGCGGTGGATGCCGACCATATTGCCGCCATTGATAATGTGACCCGCAAGCTGATGCAGGAAGGAAAGCGGCCGGTTGGCGTCGGCTTCATGTTTTCCCTGGGGCATTCCACCATCGTCCTGCTGGGATCGATCGCGATCGCCTGGACTGCGCTGACATTGCAGCACCGCATGGACACGGTCCGGGAAATTGGAGGCGTGGTCGGCACCCTGCTTTCCACCTTCTTTCTTTTGGGGATTGCGGCGGTGAATTTGATCGTTCTCAAGTCCATCTACCGGACGTTCACCAAGGTTCGCGCGGGCCAGCCCTACGTCGAGGAAGATCTTGATTTGCTGTTAGGGAATCGGGGACTGTTGGGCCGCTTGTTTCGCCCGATGTTTCAGATGATCACCCGCAGCTGGCACATGTATCCCCTGGGAATACTGTTTGGTCTGGGGTTCGATACAGCGACTGAGATTGGGGTTTTGGGCATCTCCGCCGGGGAAGCAACCAAGGGGCTGCCCATCTGGTCGATCCTGATATTTCCCACGCTTTTTGCCGCAGGCATGTGTTTGATCGACACCACCGATAACATCCTGATGTTGGGCGCGTATGGCTGGGCTTTCGTCAAGCCGATTCGCAAGCTCTACTACAACATGACGATCACTTGTGTTTCGGTGGTGATCGCTGTGGTGGTTGGTGGGATCGAGGCGCTGGGGCTCATGGCCGGACAGTTCCATTTGAAGGGAACGTTCTGGGATGTTGTGAGCCGGCTCAATGAGAACTTCGGCACGCTGGGATATTTTATTATTGGCCTGTTCGTTGTGAGCTGGATTGTCTCGGTGGCGTTCTACAAGTGGCGCCGTTTCGACGATCTCGAATTGGGCACTTAAGAAAGCCGCCCCCAGTAGCACCCGTCCTGCTCCTGTTCCCGTTTGCTATGGCGCCTGCGGAGCCTTCTCTGCCGCATTCAGCAAAACGCACAGAGCGACGCCTTCGGCGGCCTGAGCAACGTCCGCTAAGTCGGGGAAGGTGGGCGCAATACGAATGACGCGGTCGTCGGGATCTTTCCCATACGGATGCGTGGCTCCAGCGGGAGTGAGAACGACGCCTGCTTCCTTGGCCAGGGCAACAACGCGCGTGGCGCATCCTTTACCCACCTCAAGGCTGATGAAGTAACCGCCCTTCGGCCGGGTCCAGCTCACGCCAGGAACATTCGCCAGCTGCTGGTCAAACACCTCCAACACCTTGTTGAATTTGGGTCCGATCAGGGCTCTGTGCTGATTCATCAGCTGCGGAATCCCCGCCGGGTTCTTGAGAAAGCGAACGTGACGCAACTGGTTGATCTTGTCCGGACCAATGGTCCGCGGGGTAAGCCTGGCCAGCAACCACTTCACGTTATCGTTGGACGCGGCAAACAGGGCCAGCCCGGATCCCGACAGAGTGATCTTCGAGGTCGAACCAAAGACAAACGCGCGGTTCGGATTTCCATGCCGTGCAGATAGCTCCAGGATGTTGGCGATCTCAACTACCTCGTCGGTCAAGTGATGTACCGCGTAGGCATTGTCCCAAAACAGGCGAAAGTCCAGCGCCGCGGTTTTCATCGCTGCCAGCCGCTCCACGGTCGCATCGCCGTAGACCGTTCCCGTTGGATTGCTGTATTTGGGAACGCACCACATGCCCTTGATGGAGGCGTCCTGGGCGACTAGCCGCTCCACTTCGTCCATGTCCGGCCCGTCTTCCTGGAGTGCCACCGGAATCATCCGGATGCCGTAATCCTGGCAGATTTTGAAATGCCGGTCGTAGCCGGGAACGGGGCACAGAAAAGAAATCTCCCCTTGCTTCGACCAGGGTGCGGCGCTATCACAGGTTCCTTTGAGCAGCGCGTACACGAGAATGTCATGCATCAACGCCAGGCTGGAGTTATTGCTTGCCACTATCTGCCCCGGTGCTGCACCCATCAATCCGGAAAATAGCCTGCGCACC
Source organism: uncultured Acidobacteriaceae bacterium (assembly GCA_963824325.1). Taxonomy (GTDB): domain Bacteria; phylum Acidobacteriota; class Terriglobia; order Terriglobales; family Acidobacteriaceae; genus PALSA-350. The sequence goes on from CAWGPA010000005.1 coordinate 219,187, forward strand.
TCCGCCAGACCCTGGAGCCCGCCGTAGTTGCGGCAATCCGTCCCGTCCTCGGCAAGGTAATCCCGCTCGCCAGGAAGAGAGAGCAGTGCAGAGCTGAGGTCGAGTTGCGCAGCAGAGGGCTTTCCGCGTGTCAGGTCGAGCTTGAGGCCTCGGGCCTTGAAGGCGTCATAACGGGCCTGGAGCTGCCGGCTGTTTGTGGCGATGTCGTCGGGTGTGAGCTGGGTGAGGTTCGTCATTTTCTTCCCTGCCATCATTATGAAGGATTTCTCTTTTCCGCCGCGAATCCGGGTGAACCACCCAAAATCCACAAGATGGGCGGCCTATCTTTCGATCGGTCGCTGTGATCCCACTGCAATGCATTGAAAACGTAGGTACATCTCTGATTGTTGCCGGGAGTCCCACAGAACTAAGATTGGTGGTTGGGGTCAACATGAATAACTGGTCTCGTCCGCGGACCGCAATGGGCGGCGGATGACGACAAAGCGCATGTATTTTTGGCCGCAGGCTGAAGTCCAACCTCTGATGACGTAGAAGACAGGTGCCGTCCCTCGACGGATCGTGTGGGCCATGAGAGAAAAAATGAAACTCCGAATCAACCTGCACAGATTGCGCGGCTCCGCGAGCGAAGCCGCTCAATGCGTCGCGCAGGCGCTCAGACGCATGGTGGCGTTGTCGTTAGTTCTGCTGCTCTTGCCGGTGGAGTTGTTAGCGCAGCAAGCCTACCCGTACAACCCGCAATACCCGCAATCCGGTTATGGACAGCAGGGTTATCCGCCGCCCCAACCTTATGGGCAGCCCGCCTACCCCCAGCCCCAGTCCTACCCGCAGCAGCCTTACTACCCACAGCAACAGCCCTACGGACAAGAGCCCCAGCAACAAGCGTACGCACCACAACAGGCTTACAACCAGGGCCAAATGCAGCAGGGTTATGGCCAGCCGCAACCCCAGATGCAGCCCTTGAATGCCCAGCAACTGGAGCAGTTGGTGGCGCCGATCGCCCTCTATCCTGACCCGTTGGTGGCCCAGGTGCTGACCGCGTCCACTTACCCGGCCCAGGTGGCAGACGCCGACCGTTGGCGGCAGGCGCAGGGTTACGCGCCCGCGGAGCAGATTGCAGGCGGAGCCGACGCCCAGAACTGGGACCCAAGCGTGAAGGCGCTGACGGCGTTTCCCCAGGTGCTGGCCGAGATGGACCGGAACATGCGCTGGACCACGGATCTGGGTAACGCCTACTTCAACCAACCGCAGGACATCCTGCAAGCGGTGCAAGTGATGCGCCAACGCGCGCAGGCGGCCGGCAACCTGCAAAACACTCCTCAGGAAACCGTCAGCTACGATCAGGGCAACATCGAAGTGGCGCCGGCAAATCCCCAGGTAGTCTATGTGCCGGCTTATAACCCGTGGGCAGTCTATGGACAGCCCGTCTCACCCTATCCTGGTTTTTCGCTGCTTGGGGCAATCGGATCATTTGTGGGTGCGGCCGTAAGCGCGTCCTTCGGCGCATCGCCGGTGTCGTTTGGGTTGGGCACTCTAATGACAGTCTTCAACCAGACTCCTTTTGGCTTTATAGGGTGGGGCCTAAGCTGGCTGGCCCAGGCAGTGCTCTTCCATCAATCGAATTACTTTACCCACAGCACCACCGTGGCGGACTGGGGCTTTGCGCACGGCGGGCGCCGATACTTCTCTCCAGGCGGGACGATGGCCAGAGGCTACGGTGGGGGTGGCTATGGTCAGAATCGTGGCTACGGCGGGAGTGCCTATGGTCAGAATCGTGGCTACGCCTCGGCCTATGGCCAGGGATTTGCCCGCTCGCCGCAAGGATATTCAGGAAGCCGGCCAGGAGAAGGATACAACCGGGGTTACCAGACCGCGGGAGTTGGCTATGCCCGGCCGGCCCAGCAGCCTTACAACCACATGCAGCCGGCGATCAATACGACGCAGCAGTATGGCCGTCCTGGGTATGGTGCCAGTTTCTATGGCGGCAGGCCGGGTACCTCCTATGGTGCTTCGGCGCCGGCCTATCGCGCCCCGGCAACAAGTTTTCAGCGTAATGATTTTGCGCAGCGTTCTTCCCTGGGAGCTTTTGGGGGGAATAGCTTCGCCGGGTCTTCCATGAAGGCGCCGCACTCCGGTGGAGGCTTCCATTTCTTTGGCGGTGGCCATTCAGAGAAGAGCTTCGGTGGTGGTGGCAAAAGCTTCGGCGGCGGAGGCAAAAGCTTCGGCGGCGGAGGCAAAAGCTTCGGCGGCGGCCACTCGGGCGGAGGCGGACACCACCTATTCGGCAAGCATCACTAGAGCATCTTTACGGTGGTCTACACACTTCGAGTCATTTCGGCGCGGCATTTCCACAAGGAGTGCCGCGTTTTCATCGTTTTCGTACTGCCAAAGCACCAGATCTGCTAACGCATTCCCAACAACTGTTATCGGGAACAAGCCTCGACCCTCTATCCTGCAGATAGATGGTACAGAGCGCGTCTTTTGCTTTAACTCTCCCGCGCAACGGACTCCAACGGTGCCGGTTGACGCTCCGTGCTCCGCGCGGAGCGCGCCGGTGTACGCTCTGTCTCCTGTTCTGCTGCCTTCCTTTTCTGACCCGGGCGCAGCAGATCGAGCGCATCGACACTCCCTTGCCCGACGCACCAACGATGGCGGTTCCCGCTGCGCAGGGCGTGGCCGGCCAGAACCCCGGTGAATCGTTGGGCGCCATCAGCGGGACGGTGGTGGACCAGAACGGGAACTTTGTCTTCTCCGCCCGGGTGAGACTCGAGCGCGAAGGGCACATGGAGCAGCGGGAAGTCGCGTCGGACAAGGAAGGGCACTTTACGTTTGCCGGGGTCCCTGCTGGTCCCTTTCGACTCACCGTCAGCGCAGTCAGTTTTGCAGACCAGGAAGTGCCGGGAATTCTTCACCCTGGCGAAGCTCTGGAGATGCCGCAGATCTCGTTGCTCATTGCCGCCGCCACCACCGAGGTCCGCGTCAGCGTCACCAATTATGAGTTGGCAGAAGAGCAGGTCAAGATCCAGGAGACGCAGCGTGTCTTGGGTGTGATTCCCAATTTCTTTGTCACCTATCAACAAGACACATTGCCTCTGCAGCCAAAGCAGAAGTTCGAACTCGCCTGGAAGACCAACGTGGATCCAGTCACCTTTGCGGCTGCCGCGGGATTTGCCGGAGTGCAGCAGGCGGAGAATGATTTCAGCGGATACGGACAGGGTGCGCAAGGCTACGCCAAGCGCTACGGTGCCTCCTATGCCGACAGCTTTATCGGGACCATGATCGGCGGAGCTATCCTGCCCTCTCTGCTCAAACAGGACCCACGCTATTTCTACAAGGGAACCGGCAGCACGCGGTCGCGGATTCTCTATGCGATTGCCAATGCCGTCATCTGCAAGGGTGACAATGGCCATTGGCAACCGGATTATTCAGGTGTCCTGGGCAGCCTCGCCGCCGGCGGCATATCCAACCTCTACTATCCAGCCAGCAGCCGCAATGGAGCGTGGCTGACTTTTGAGAACACATTTATCGGAATCGGCGGCTCGGCCGTCGGCAATCTCTTCCAGGAATTCCTCGTCCGTAAGTTGACTCCGCACACGCGGGGTCCGCAAACTATCAAGCCGTAGATAGCGACTGGATTAAACAGAGCTGGCACGAAAGCGGTTCAGAAAAAGATCCAGTGTCCCGCCCTGGATGACAATGGAGAACACCACCACGAAATAAGTCGTTGCAAGTATCCAGGTCCGTCCCTGTGACTCTGGAACGGAAAGAGCCAGAGCGATGGAGAGTCCGCCGCGCAGGCCGCCCCAACTGAGCGTAAGCAGGGAAGTCTTGTGTCCAGGTTGAAGCAGACGGACAAGGCCGAGAATCGCCGCGACAACCATGGTTCGCACCATCGTGACGCCAACGATTGCCAAGGCTCCTGATTCAAGGGTGAGACGCGTAAACGAAATGACCAGAACTTCCAGGCCGAGCAGGACAAAGAGAACCGCATTCTGGACTTCATCGATCGCTCCCCAGAAGTGATCGAGGGAGTCATGTGAAATCTCAGTTTGGTCGCGGTGAAGGTTGAAGCGGCGAAGGGCAAGCCCCGCGGCAACCGCCTCAAGCGGCGCGGACAGGCGAAATGTTTCCGCCAGTGAGTAACCTCCCAGGGCTAAGGCGAGCGTCAGCAGAATCTCGATTTGGTAAGCGTCCACACGGCGCATGAACTGTGAGGCGATCCAGGCAAGCGCCGAGCCGAGGAGAAGTCCTCCCCCCGCCTTCAGTATCAGGAGCGTGCCGATGTGATAGATCGATGGCGCAGATCCGCGAGACGCATCTAGTACAGCGAGAAAAAGAACCGCGCCGACACCGTCGTTGAATAAGGATTCCCCGGCGAGTTGAGCCTGTATGTTTTTCGAAACTCCGACCCGGTGAAGCATCTCCAACACGGCGATTGGGTCGGTTGGAGAGATCAGTGAACCGAAGAAAAGACATTCTATCCAGGGAGCAGAGATCCCCAGCAGGGGCAAAGTGTAATGCATCAAAGCGGCCAGGGCCGCGGTGGAAAGAACTGTGCCCGGTAGAGAGAGCAGGCTGACCGCCAGCTTTTCACGGGAGAGGTAGGCGAGATCGAGGAGAAAGGAGCCCGCAAAGAGCAGCAATGCCAACATACCGTGCAGGATCAGATCCTCGAACTTGATGCGGCCGACGAGACCGAGAACCCAAATATCCAAGCCCGGGATCCGGCGACCGAGGATGTTGAGAATAATGGATGCGACGACAGTGAGCAGCATCGTTCCGATGGTGACCGGCAAGCGAAGCAGACGTGAACTGATCCAGCCGAAGAGAGCGGCTGTGGTGATGATCAGGCTGAGAAGTGCAAGGGTCGTCATTGTCTTGAGGTAAGTCTATCTGGTGGGTCCTGAGGCTTCTCTGGGCCGGAGTCGATATGTCTGTTCTTTCCTGCGCACTTGGTCTTGTAGTATGTCTACGTCATCGATCGCTGCGATAGCCCGCGACGGTGGGTAACAGCATCGCAAGTATGGGCTTGAAAGTCACAGGGATGGTCATCATGAAGAGCAAGCAAGACCGCGGCGATGACAAGCGGCGTGTCGAAACAGAAGAGAACTGGATCACGGGATCGCTGAACTTCGTCGTTTTTTTGGCGATTGCGGCAGTTGCCTATACCGACTGGATGGTCGTCCCCAATATTTCGCTGGGCTACCTTTATGTGCTGCCAATTGCTTTAAGCGCGCTGATCAACCCGCTCCCTGTCACCCTTGCGTTAACTGCAGGCTGCACGTTTCTACAGGACATCTTCGGAGGGGAGGCGGAGACGATACAGGTCAGAAGTGTCCGTGATGCGATCACCCTGGGAGGATTTCTGGTGGTGGCGTTTCTGGTGACGCTGATCGCCAGGCAGCGCACCCGCCTGGTGACCGAGGTACGGCGACAGCGTGATGAGTACGAGCATGATCTGATCCTGGCTTCTCAAGTGCAGCGGCGGGTATTGCCGAAACCTCTCGTCTGTTCCAACCTCGAACTCGCAGCCGCCATGCAACCCGCGCAGCTGTTGGGCGGCGACTATTACGATTTTTACAAAATCTCCGAAGAGGTGGTTGACGTGGTGATTGCCGACGTCTCCGGCCACGGTGCGGCAGCCTCTCTTCTCATGCCGTCGCTCGCGGTAGCCCTGCGTCTGCGCGCCAGGGAATTGGATGGTCCGGCGGCAATTATCAAGGACCTGGATGAAATCTTCAGGCAGATTACCAACGCGGCTACTTTTGTCACCATGTTCTATGCCCGCTTCGATCAGAGCAAGAGGACGTTGCAGTACGCTAATGGAGGCCATAACCCGCCGCTTCTGGTTCGCCCAAAAACCGGCGAGACGCTGTTGTTGGACGCGGGAGGGCCGATCCTGGGGATTTTGCCGCAAGCACAGTTCTCGAACACTTTGGTGTCGCTCGATCAGGGCGACATCCTCACCCTTTTTACCGATGGCGTTACCGAACAGGAGAATGAGGCCGGCGACGAGTTTTCGATCAGCCGGTTAGAAGCAGTCGTCCGCAGCAAGGAAACCGAACCTGCGGCGGCCCTTGTCTCCCAGATCTCCGAGGCCGTTTCCACCTTTGCCGGAGAAATGCCACAGGTAGACGACCTGACCCTGGTGGTGGTCAAGGTTCTCTAGAAGTCCCTGGCTGTTGGCTGGGGAGCTGACCATCATTGCCGGCGCGTCTTCTCTCTTGGCGTCACTGCGCGGGGCGCGGATTGTCCATCTCTGCGATTTGTTGCGAACAGGGTATTACCTGGCAAGCAATTCCACAGGCTAGCCAGTCGGCAGAACAGTGCGGAGAGCGATAGAATGATTCTGCATGACACGTTCAGAAATAATCGCTCAACTTGATGCTGAAATTAACCTCCTTCTCCGCGCCCGCGACATTCTTGAAGCTCCGCTCAGCAACTTCAAGAGTGCTTCGGCGCCGAAGGTAAAGACAAAGGTTGTCGGGAAGAACCGCAAGCAGCCAGCGACAACAGCGGCTCCCGTGACAACTCCCCTGCAAACTCGAGCAGTGGCCGCTCCGCCTCCGCCTCCGCCCGCTGCGGAACCGCAGGTACGAGTTGTTCCTCCCCGACGGCGGATGGAACGGCGGCAACTGCAGACCGACAAGATTGGCAAGTCGCCCGCCGCACTGAGCGGTTTCGTGCCCGCCGGCCCAGTGGTTGTGTCCGCCAATGAGGCACGCAAGGTACAGGAGCGGAGTGTTGCACCTGCGCCAACGCCGATTGCGGATGAGATCCGTGCGGAGATCGGTTCCGAACGCAGTCTCGGTTCTCTGATCCAGGCGTTCGAGCGTAGAGCCGGTCTCAACGGAATAGAAACGCCAAGATCCTGACCCGGCGACACCGGCGACGACACCGCTCCAGGCGGCGCGGACGCTCGCTCCTTTCGTAAACTGGAAAGATGAAGAAGACACGTTCGCCGCTATACGTCACGACCCTCATCGCGGGCGCCTTCTTCATGGAGAATCTGGACGGCACCATCATCGCCACCGCCCTGCCGCAGATGGCGCGCAGCTTTCGCGTAAGCGCCGTCCACCTCAACATAGGTATGACGGCCTACCTGCTCACCCTGGCCGTGTTTATCCCCATCAGCGGCTGGGTAGCGGATCGCTTTGGCTCCCGTTCCATCTTTGCGGCGGCCATCTCCATCTTCACCCTCTCTTCCTTGCTCTGCGGCGCTTCCCACACGCTTACCCAGTTCACGCTCATGCGTATAGCGCAGGGCATTGGCGGGGCCATGATGGTGCCGGTCGGCCGCCTCATCGTGCTGCGCACCACGCCCAAAGACAAACTGGCGGAGGCCATCGCCTACATCACCTGGCCTGGTCTCACCGCCCTGGTGGTGGGCCCGCCCCTGGGCGGCTTTATCACCACCTATGCCAGCTGGCATTGGATCTTTTTCCTGAATCTTCCCTTAGGCATCGTTGCGTTGGTTCTCACACTGCTCTGGGTGGAGAACGTTCGCATGGGCGAGAAGCATGGCTTTGATTGGATGACTTTCCTGCTCGCAGGCTTTGCCTCGGCCGGCGCGGTTTACGCGATGGAAAAGCTGGGAGGCGAGGGCGCCTCCTGGCAGCTTCCTGCGCTTGTGCTCGTGCTCAGCCTGCTCAGCGGCGTGGCCGCCATCCTTGTGGCGCGGCGCAATCCGGCAACGTCCCTGATCGATCTGGAGTCGATGAAGCTAAAGACTTATTCGCTTTCGGTCTTTGGAGCGAGCGCCTTTCGCATCGCCGTTTCCGTGCTGCCGTTTCTTCTGCCGCTCATGTTCCAAATCGCTTTCGGCTTGAATGCCTTTCAAGCGGGTCTCTACCTGCTGGCGCTTTTCGCCGGAGACCTGACCATGAAGGCATTTGTCATTAAAGTACTTCGCCGCTTCGGCTTCCGCCGGATTCTCATCGTGAACGGCATCTTTACGTCGTTATCGATGGCCCTTTTCGCGACCCTTAGCCCCGCTACGCCTCCTATCCTGATCGCCTTCATTCTTTTCTTCCACGGGTCACTGCGGTCGATGGAGTTCACATGCTTGACCACGCTCGCCTATAGCGAAATTCCACCCGGCAGGATGAGCCGCGCCAACGGTTTCCTCAGTGCGATTATGCAGCTCAGCATGGGAATGGGCGTCGCCATCGGCGCCATCACCCTGCGCCTGGTGGCTCACGCGCATGGACACACGGCCGCTGCTCCGCAACTGCGCGACTTTCACATCGCCTTCCTCCTTATGGCAGCCGTGGCGCTTGGCCCCGTCCTCGACAGTCTTGGCCTCCCGCCGGATGCGGGAGCCACCACCAGCGGCCATCGCCAGCCGGAGTTGGAAGTCAATCCGGCGTGACACCCGGTTTCAAGCACTCGTCACGTATTAGGACCGTAGCGGACGTATGATGCCGCGCCCACTACGGTGAAAGCTCGGCCTTTAGAGTCTGCGTGAGAACCCGCCGCGCCAGAACATCAGTCCCTCAGAGCCTGCCCTGAGCTTGTCGAACGGAGACGGCTGAGAGTCAATCTTGTCCAAATTAGCCTTTTTTCGACTCTGTCCATCCACCTCCAACCATGCCAAGGTGCGCCACCGCCCTCAACTTTGTCATCCCGAGCGTACTCCGGATTTCCTACTACACGGGGCTAGTCAACGGCCACGTATGCGGCTTTCGGTAGAGAAAGCCGCACGGGATTTATCGACACCACGAAGCCTGACAGGAAATCCGGAGGTAGCCGAGGGACCTGCTGTGCGCCCTTCCCCCTAACAACTCCCTGCGTGCTCTCCATCCCCTCCACGAATGCCAAGGTGATGGACGGAACCACTGCCACAGGAGCCAACTCGATTTCGCTTGTCCACGTTCTCTTCCACGCATTCAGCAAGTTGCGCCGTCCAGAACGCCATTTGCGCGCTAATTTAGACAGCTCTGGCTGAAAGTAGCCCAGGACAGACCCGGATTTGCTGTGAAGTTTGGTGGCACCAAGAAATCTCGTGCGGCTTCCCGTGAAGAAAGCCGCATACCCAGACCTCTCTAGAGCAGCGTGCAGGAATTCTGGGGTAGTCCTGGGGTGGATTTCACATCGCGGACCAGTCCCGTCAGGGACGGCCGAGAATATCCCAGGATGCAATCCTGGGCTTCAGTATTCTCCGGTTGGTCAGTAACTGTATGTTCTCATGCAGACTCTTTCAAGCCGAGCTGCTCGCGAAGGACATTCCGATCGTTCTCCCACAGAAGCCCGGTGGGAGCCCCCTGCTGAAGCAGGGGGGAGCGACGCTTCAGCGTCGCGGAAAGAATCGCGCTTCCATCAATCGGGCTCTAGCCCCGGTTGCCCTCGGCCGGTGGATAAACGTCCGTCCTGGGCTACACCCCAGGAAATTCGCACTATCCTTACCCCGTTTGCAACCTCTGCGGGCGGGTTCTCATTGAGAAGACTGCGGCCTACCCCTTTATGGGGGTACCGTTCGAATCAAAGGGATCATGCGCGCAACTGCTGGAGATGGGAGAATTGGTGGATGTTTACCAGCGACGAACTCAATCGGATCAAGATATTCGCCTGTCTCGACGAGACGGAACGCATTCGCTTCGCGGAGAAGGCCGCAGACGTTCGCCTTTGCGCGGGCGAATGGCTGATTCGGGAGGGCGAGCCGCCCTGGTTCTTCGTCCTCTTCGAGGGGCGCCTGCGGATGGCGAAAGATGTGTTAGGACGCCAGGAAGACTTGAACCAATACTACGAGTATCACATTGGGGACTTCTTCGGTGAAACGCCGATTCTGCTTGGTACCCAGGCCCTGGTCTCGCTGCGCGCGGAGACACCTTGCCGCGTAGCCCGCTTCGATCGGCAGCAGTTGCAGAATCTGATCCGCGACTCGAAGGAAGCAAGTGCCCTGATTCTGCAAGCCATGAATGACCGCCTCATGCGCGTGCAGCAATATGCAACCACGGTTCCGTCTTCCCGCGTGCAGATCCTGGGCACGCAATCCGACGTCGATTGCCGGGATATCCGCGCCTTTCTCTCGGCTAACCGGATTCCCTACGAGTGGATCGACCGCGAACGTGAACCGGAACGCGTTCCCGCCGGTCTGCCTCCCGATACCGGTTGCCCGGTAGTGGTGATCGATGGACATATCTTTACCAATCCGCCGAGCGTGCGGGAGATCGCAGAGGCTCTGCGGATACAGACCAGGCCGAGTTGCGACCGCTATGACGTGGTTATCGCGGGAGCGGGCCCGGCGGGCATGGCCGCCGGTGTCTATGGGGCTTCCGAAGGACTCAATGTTCTGATGGTAGAACGATCGGCCGCCGGCGGCCAGGCAGGTACCTCGTCGCGCATCGAGAACTATCTCGGTTTTCCTGAGGGCGTCTCCGGTGAAGATTTGACGGGACGCGCCCTCAAGCAGGCAATCCGCTTCGGTGCGGAGATAGCCATGACCCGCTGCATTGAAAGGCTCACCCAGCAGGATGGTGGCTATTCGCTGGAGCTCGATGGCGGCCACGCTGTGACCGCGCGCGCCGTGCTCCTGGCGACCGGTGTGGAGTGGCGCCGCCTGCAGGTGGATGGGGGCGATCGTTTGCTCGACCGCGGCGTGCTTTACGGAGCTTCCCGCGCCGAGGCAAACAATGTGAATGGCAAAAAGGTCTTCATCGTGGGGGGTGGAAACTCCGCCGGACAGGCAGCGATGTTTTTCTCCAGTTACGCCGCCGAGGTCAAGGTTCTGGTGCGCGGCGAAGGACTTAGGTTGACCATGTCGCAGTACCTGATCGGTGAGATCGCGTCGAAGGCAAATATCGAGATAGTTCCTTTTACCGAGGTCCGTGCGGTTGAGGGCGAAGAACATCTGCAGCGAATCGTGACCCGGGTGCGGCCTCCTTCAGGAAAAGAAACGTTTGTCACCTATGAAGCGGATGCCCTCTTTGTCATGATCGGCGCCGATCCAAACACTACGTGGATGCCGGCTGAACTGGAGAGGGATGCAGCGGGCTACATCTGCACCGGGCGTGATCTCAAGAAGTGGCAAGGCAAGCGCGAGCCTTTTCCTTTGGAGACTAGCCTACCCGGAGTCTTCTGCGCCGGCGACGCCCGTCATGGTTCCATCAAGCGCGTTTCCAGCGGAGTGGGCGAGGGCAGCATGGCGATCTCGTTTATTCACCAGTACCTGGCCCTGGCTTGATCCCTTAGGAACGTGCAAACGGCCGCCGGCGAAGCGATATAGGGTATCGCTCCGCCGGCAGCCGGACCTGCAATGATATGGACGCTGCCAGGAGCAGGATCTAACCGCGGAACTTAGCTACATCCTGCTCCGCGGAACCGAAGACAGCCTTCTCTTTGTATTCACTGAAGATCAACTCATAGACCAGACCGCCCAATGCGCCCCCAATAATGGGTGCGATCCAGAACAGCCACAGCTGCGAAAGCGCCCAGCCACCGACAAAGATTGCAGGACCGGTGGACCGAGCCGGGTTCACCGAGGTATTTGTCACAGGAATGGAAATCAAGTGGATCAGGGTGAGCCCAAGTCCAATGGCAATGGGTGCAAATCCATTGGGGACGCGCTTATCGGTTGAGCCCATGATAATGAGCAGGAAAAACATGGTGAGCACTACTTCGGCCACCAGGCAGGCAAGCAGGGAATAGCCTCCTGGCGAATGCACTCCGTAGCCGTTGGACGCGAAGCCGCCGGCTGTACTGAAGCCGTCCTTTCCGCTGGCAATCACAAAGAGCACGCCGGCTCCGGCGATCGCCCCTACAACCTGGGAGGCGACATAGGGCAGCAGGTCGCGCGCGGGGAATCGCTTACCTACCACCAATCCGACCGTAACCGCGGGGTTCAGGTGACATCCGGATACGTGTCCGATGGCATAGGCCATGGTAAGAACCGTCAATCCGAAGGCTAAGGCTACACCGACGAAGGCGATGCCCAGGGAAGGAAATGCGGCCGCTAACACCGCACTCCCACAGCCCCCAAACACCAGCCAAAAAGTACCAAAAAATTCTGCTATACAACGTTTCGAGAGCGGCATACTCACTCCGGTTTAGAAGATTAGATTCGTGGCCCGGCAGAGAATGAACGCCTATGCGTGTTAAGTGCACATACAGGCGGCGTTCGTGCTGACATCAGTGGAATGGCGTAAATCGTTATACAGGTGGAACACACACAAAGCAAACAGGAGAAGGCTACCTGAACACTCGAAAAGGGCGCTATGCGACCTAGGGCGCATAGCGAGAGGCGCCTTGGTCCTGCGAGCTACCCAACTCGTCACTTTATCTATTCGGCCGGCGCAAACGTAAATGGTGTCGCCGGCTCGAATTTGCTTGCCGCATTTCCTGCATAGACTTTCCCGCCCGCCATCGTGAGTTTCTTCACCGCAGCGCCCTTCGCGAAATCCAGGTCAGACAAGGGAACCCAGAAGGCATTCGGGCTGGTTGCCGAATCAAAGAAGAATACCTTGTTCTTTTGGTCGTAAACGGTGCGCCAGAGCGTCGATGCAAGGTTCGGTTTGTCTGGATGGGTAATGCCCAAAGGGGTGCTGATCGAACGCATGACGCCCATCACGGATGCCACAGCCTGATTCTGGTAGGTTCCATCGGGTACAGCTTTGATGAGGTGCGGGTCGACCTGTTTCGGAATGGCGTTAATCAGGAATGAGGTGCGGACAAATCTATCGGCGGCACTGATGGACCCCGGCAGGAAGGCCAGGGGATTTACGCCGGTCCAGTAAGTCTCGATGGCCAGCTGTTGGTCGAAGCTGGGCGAGTTGGTCATCACCTGGTACTTTCTGTCATGGTGGATAACCAGCTTGCCGCCGATATATTCGAAGATAGCTGAATCGCCCGTCGGATCTGAAATCGCCAGGTGAAGTTGCGCCCCCTTGCCGTTCGGCAGTGTTGGCGCGATGACTTCGAACGGTTCCGCGCGCAAGGCGTCCACTGCTTCCGAGACGCTTGCAAAATTGTCCAGCACATATTGCGCCCAAGCCATGATGGAGATCGTTGGCTGGCCGCTCCTGGGTTTGCCGTAGTCTGATTCCGCAAGATAAAGCAAGTTGGTGACCAGGCCCTGCTCGTTGATCCCATCGGCCGTGCCTGCGTCGTAGCCCGATATCGCGAGGCTACCGTACTTCGACGTCCACTTGACGCTATTCGGCCCAGCGTTCCCCTCGCGCGACATACCGCGCGGAAACACCCACGCGTTCGAGAAGACGTCCTCGGCCCAGTCCATGGACCGTCCGGTAATCACCACATTTTCGCTCCCCAGGTAGACGGCGCGCGTGCATGCTTCAGCCCGAGTGTTCATACCGGCAAACAGGGTAGTAAGTGTCAGGGTTGTCGCCATATACGCGCGCACCCTGCAAAAATAACCAGACCTTCTTTTCATTCCGTTGCTCCCTCTAACTCGTGAACACACGTAAGATAACGTCACGGGCCTATCATCGAGAGCGGGCCCTGGAGAAGCGGGTTACTGCGCGCGCTTGTAAATGGACTTGCCTTCCTTAACGGTTTCGTCGACCTTAATGTCCTTGATCGCGTCAGCGGGAACGGTCAAAGGATTTCCGGAAAGAATGACCAGGTCGGCTAGCTTACCGGGTTCAATCGAGCCCTTGGAGCTTTGCTCGCTGTACTGATACGCAGCGTTGATGGTGATTGCTTTTAGCGCTTCCATGGGAGTGACCCGCTGGTCCGGTCCGATCACCACTCCACCTCTTGAAATGCGGTTAACGGCCGTCCAAATCACAAACATCTGATCCAGCGGCGCGACCACAAAGTCAGTATGGTTGGTGGGTCGTAGGCCTTTGTCGATAGCGGCTCGCATCGGGCTTTCGAAGAAGGCCTGTTCCTTGCCACGGTTAAGAACATGCGTGTCCCCGAAGTAGAAGGTGTGTTCTGTGTAAAGCGAAGGCGTAATGGTATAGGCCTTGTACTTATCCAACTGGTCGGACCGGACAAATTGTGAATGGATCACAGTAACGTGGCGATCTTTGGAAAGGTCCCCGGCCGCAGCATATTCATGCGCCCTTAGCAACATATCGATGGCAGCGTCTCCATTGGCATGAACGTTCAGAGGCAGACCCAGGTCATATACCTTCTTGAACCACTCTTTCACCTGGCTTTCGGGGAAGGATGGTTCACCGCGCCAATTCTTTTGACCGCCGGGGCCGCCAGTTAGATACGGAGTGGTGAAGTAGGCTGTCTTCCCTTGTGGCGAGCCATCCATGGTGATCTTCACGCCGCCGAGTTTCACGTGATTTACATACTTCCCAAAACTGCTCGCCGGGTTGTTCTTGAGCACCTCGTCCAGGTCAAGAATGAAGGGGTAGGACACAACGTCCACAATCTGCACACCCGCTGCAGCGGCTCGTTGAATCAACGCCACGTCGGAGGCGTGTGTTAGCCCCTCCTGAGCGGTCGTAATTCCAGCAGCCGCGTACAGCATCTGTCCTGCACGGCTCCACTCTACTTCTTGTTCCCGGGTTGGCTGGGGCAGGGAAGCATAAATGGGCAGATATGCGGTCTCCATGAGCAGCCCTAGGGGTTCGTTCGACCCTGGCTTGCGCAGGATGATGCCGCCCGCTGGGGTTTTCGTCTTTGCGGTAACGCCGTACTTCTTCATTGCGGCAGAATTGAGCACCGCGCCATGCATGGACACATGCCCTATCATCACCGGGTTGTCGGGAAAATCTTTATCCAGATCGTAACGAGTGAGTCCGACGCCGTTTGGCATAGCGTTCTCGTCATAGCCGTAGGCCTGGATCAGCACGCCGGCGGGAATCTTATGCTCGTCGCGAAACGCTTTCAGAGTGGCGACGATGCTGGGTATATCCTTCCCTGGGCCTGCCGGCGGCGCCATGATATTGACCTGGTTGGCCACGGAGAGTGAATTGATGTAGTGGCTGTGGGGATCAAGGAAGCCGGGTACTAACGTCTTCCCACCGAGGTCGACCATTTGTGTGGCTGCACCCTTGTGCTCCTTTTCGATCTCCGCGCGTGAACCCAATGCAAGGATCTTGCCGTCCTTAATCGCGACCGCCTCGGCGTTGGGTTGAGCGTCGTTGACGGTGATGATAGGACCACCGAAGTAGATTGCGTCTGCTGTCGCTGCGGCGTCGGGGCTGCTACTACAACCAAGGCCCAAACCGAGCACCACGGCCAATAACGACATGACAATTGTTTTCACGGTTACCCTTCTCGAAAAGGCCAGCACGTCGAAGATAAACTCGACTTGCCCGGCCACGATATGGGCCCTTGGTCGCATATCGCAAGCCTCCTCGTTTCCCGTAGAACCAGACATGGCCGAGGAAACACATCTCGCTTGCGCTTCAGTCCCGCACTTACAAAACCGGCCGAGAGGGACCAAGCCATGATGTGCCCGCAGTCGACACACCGCTCGATTGCGATCGTCGATGACGACGCCAGTCTGCTGATCAGCCTTGCGCGCAACTTGAGAATCGCCGGATTCGAAGTGAGGACCTTTGCGTCCGCCGAAGAGTATCTGGCCGACGACGCCGTCCCTACGCCGGACGTTCTACTCGCGGATCTGCGTCTGCCGGGGATGGGTGGGATCGAGCTTAGCGTCGAACTTACGCGCCGCGGCATAACCACGGCTGTCATCTTCATGACCGGCCATAGCCGTCAGGAAACAGCCCGCGAGCTCGGCTCCATCGGGCTCCCCACGTGCCTGCGCAAGCCGTTCGAGGCTAAGGAACTACGCGCCGCCATCAAGCTGACGCTGGTAAGTGTTGCCAACGGACCAAATCAAGCTGCGCTGCCGATCAGGGAGTAGAATGGCCATACTTTAATTAACCAATGTACGCAGCAAGATCCGCGGCAGCTTTTTTAGCTTTGCTGCTGGTTCTGTCGGCCTCCGCGTGGGCTGTCGAGCCGCAGGGACGCTCGATCCTCGTTCTTTCGCCGGCCGAACCCCTCCGCCCTTCTGTATCGCAATTCGTCAATGGACTGCAGACCGGACTTGACGCGGAATTACCTGGCACCAACATCCTCGTGACTGAGCAGGTCACCAGTTGGGAAGACACCAACGGGAGCGACGGGGTAAGGCGGTGGTTTGACGAGAAGTACCGCAATCATGATTTCGATGCCATTGTCGCACTGGGGCCCGGGGACCTGGACGTCGCCTTGCGCTTGCGAAGAGAACGATGGCCCCACGCCAAGGTGTTCTATGCCCTGTGGCCTTATGGGGCTTCCCCAATTCAGCGGCCCCCTGATACGGCCGGTATCATTGCGGACTTTATTCCCGAGCGGTGCGTGGAGACAGCCCTTAAGCTCCGTCCTGACATCAAACAGTTGTTTGCTATCGGTGGGGGTTCCCCCGGGGATCGCGCATTCGATAAATGGATCTTTGCCAAAATCGCGGCTGCCTATCCCGCACTTCCTATAACCGACTTAACTGGCTTGCCTTTCCGCGAGATGATTGCGCGGTCGTCTCACCTCCCCTCGCACTCCGCCATCATTACCTTGACGACGATCGCGGATGTGGAAGGACGGCCCATCAATAATCCGCGGCTTGTGAGCGCTGTCTCGCGGGTGGCCAATGCTCCGATCTTCGATACTCTGGATGCCAGCTTTGGCCGGGGAGCTGTGGGTGGCCCCCTGCTCAGCTGGGAACGTTTTGGCAGGGAACTTGCCCCGCAATTGGCGAAGGTCTTCGCAGGGCACGACCCAAACACACTTCCCGATGTAGTGCATGAACCGTTCCTGCGCTTCGATGCCCGGCAACTGCGGCGGTGGCAAATCCCTGAGTCGCGCCTGCCCGCTGGGGCAGCGGTGGAGTTTCGCGCACCCACATTGTGGGGTCAGCACAGGCGACTGATTCTCGCTACGCTGCTCGTATTGATGTTGCAGGCGGTGCTGATCGCTTTGCTGCTGGTGCAGAGAAGACGTCTGCTTGCCTCCAGGCTTGCACGTTCAAAGTCGGAGCGGGCGCTGCATTCTCAGGAGGCGCTCAACCATGCAGTCCTTCGTTCTTTGCCGGGGTACGTGTCCATTCTCGACCAGGCAGGCAAAATCCTGCAGGTCAATGAGCAGTGGAGCGTCGCTGGCGCTGACATCGCTGACGGTTTCTTTGCCAAGACCTCACTCGGGGCCGACTATGTTTCGTGCTGGGAGCGGAGCTTCCCGGAGGCGCACGGCTCTCACAGTCTTCTTGGCCGGCAGGTAAGAAGCGTTATTAGCGGGGAAACCAGGCAGTCTGCGCTCGAATGGCGATTTCCGGGAAATGATCCTGAACCACGCTGGCTGGAAATTCGCTGTGATGTGCTGCAGTGGCCGCAAGGAGGAGTGGTCCTCTCCCACGTCGACATTACCGAGCGCAAGAAGACGGAAATGCAGGCGGAAAGGAACCTGCAAACTCTTTCCCAATTCCATCGCGTGGCTGCGCTGGGAGAATTAGCGGGCGCCCTGGCCCATGAACTCAATCAGCCCCTGGCATCCATCCTTATTAATGCCGAAACCCTGGAGGAGTTGATTGCCCGTGAGGTGCCGCGTAACTTTGAAGCACTCGAGGTTGTGCACGAAATCATCGCTGACGACGAGCGTGCAGGCCAGATTATTCGCAAGATGAGAGCGCTTCTCCAGGATCGCGACAGTCCGGGTATTCCTCTCAACCTGACGGAAATTGCGGCCTCTGTGGTCAAGCTCCTGGCCAACGAAGCCATGCTGCGTAAGGTAGCCGTGCGCGCGGAACTCGCGCCCGGTCTACCCCCTGTGCTGGGCGATACCGTGCAGCTGCAACAAGTTGTTCTTAATCTCATGTTGAATGCCATGGATGCCGTGAGAGACGTAATGGAAGGCGAGCGAACGGTCATCGTCGCCACATTCCTGGACCACGGGGATCAAGTGGTGGTCGAGGTTCGCGATACCGGGCCAGGAATCTCTTCTCAATATCTGCCCCGGTTATTCGACCATTTCTTCACCACCAAGCGGGAGGGTCTCGGATTGGGTCTTTCGATCAGCAGGTCGATCGTGGATTCACTCCATGGAAAGATCGAGGCCGGCAACTGTGCAACCGGCGCTCGCTTCCGTGTCTACATGCCGGCAGTGCAGGTGCGCGAGCAGGTGCCGGCATGAGTGATGGGGCGGCCAAGGTCTTCTTGATTGACGATGACCAGCCGTTGCTGCGGGCCCTTTCCCGCAGGCTCTTGCTCGCCGGTTACGATACGGAAAGCTTTTCGGAGCCGGCTGACTTCCTTGCCCGCAAACCTTACGCCGGGCCCGCCTGCATTGTTCTCGACCTGATGATGCCGCAGATGAACGGCCTGGAGTTCCACAAGGCCTTGCGCGCCCGCGGTATCCACTGGCCCGTGATCTTCCTGAGCGGCCATGGCAACGTGCCCGCGGCCTCCGCCGCTTTCAAAGGTGGGGCGGTCGATTTCCTGACTAAGCCCGTCCGGTCAGAGGAGCTGATTACTGCTGTTTCCGATGCTCTGACGCGGTACCAGAGGGCATCGGCCGAAGCCGGAAAAGCGGGGTCAGTGCGGACGCGTTACAGCCAGCTAACGCCACGGGAACGTGAAGTTTGCGGCCTGATAGTGCAAGGATTGCTTAATAAACAAATTGGCTACTCACTGGGCGCAGCCGAGGCCACTATCAAGAAGCATCGGGCCCGCGTTTTAGAGAAGCTCGGTGTTCAATCGGTGGCAGAACTCGTAACTGCCGTCGAACTGATGAAGCGCCACAGTCAGGAAGAATCCATGCCGAATCTTTTGTCATCCCCGGTTGGGTGAGCCTCTACTCCTGCGTCAGCTCGGCCGATCGATTGCCCAGCGGGCTCCAGTGACAATTGCAGGGAACTTCTAGGGTAAGGAATCCGTTTCCTGTATGTGCAAGCCGGCGTGTGCGGAGGTAGGCGATGAAAGTTCTGCTGCAGGATGTGGCGTATGGATTCCGTCAGTTTCGCAAGACGCCAGGGTTCACCGTTACCGTGCTCCTTACGCTCGCGCTCGGCATTGGCGCCAATTCAGCCATCTTCACTCTGATCAATGCCATCCTGCTCCATAACCTGCCGGTAACCGATCCCAGAACCCTGATCCGCATCGGCGACAAAGACGACTGCTGCGTCAACGGCGGATGGAACGACGAAGGGGACTACTCGCTCTTCTCCACCGATACCTATTTGATGTTAAAGAAGAACCTGCCGGAGTTCGAGGAACTGGCCGCGATGGAGTCCGGCTATGCCTGGCGGCCGATTACGGTCCGTCGCGCGGGTCCCCAGACCGTCGCCAAATCCGTCATGGGAACCTTCGTCTCCGGCAACTACTTCCGCGTCTTTGGTCTTTGGCCGGCGGCGGGCCGGCTGCTGGCGGATGCCGACGATCAGAAGGGCGCGCCGATTACCGCCGTGATGAGCTATGACACCTGGCAGCAGGACTACGCAGGCGATCCGCACGTGGTGGGAAGCGCGTTTTACATCAATACGAAACCTGCCACCGTTATCGGCGTTGCGCCCAAGGGGTTCTACGGGGACCGCATCGATACCAATCCGCCCAAATACTTCCTTCCCATGAATGCGATGGATCAAGTCATCGGCGCACCCTACTTCACCGATCCCGACGAGCAGTGGGCCTACATCATTGGCCGCGTGAAGCCGGGAACTTCCCTTCCGGCCCTCCAGTCCA
The DNA here is from genome assembly GCA_963824325.1 of uncultured Acidobacteriaceae bacterium. Taxonomy (GTDB): domain Bacteria; phylum Acidobacteriota; class Terriglobia; order Terriglobales; family Acidobacteriaceae; genus PALSA-350. Next base: position 238,821 of record CAWGPA010000005.1, read on the forward strand.
AAGCGAGCGCACTGCTCAAACAGCAGTTTGCGACGCTTAAGACCTTTACCGACCAGCGTGCGCAAAAGGTTCTCCCCCGCACCCACGTGGTGCTCACATCCGGCGGCGGCGGCATCCAGAACATGCAGGAAGGTTACAAGGACCAACTAAAACTGCTGCAATGGATTGCCGCGCTAGTCCTGCTCGTCGCCTGCGCCAACATCGCGAACCTGCTACTGGTGCGTGGCATGGGCCGTCGCGCGGAACTTTCCGTCCGCGCGGCACTGGGCGCGCAGCGCAGCCGCATTGTGCGCCAGCTCCTGACCGAAAGCGTTCTGCTGTCGGGTACGGGCTGCCTGCTCGGCCTCGCCGTCTCTTATCTAGGAGCACACGCGCTGCTCGCACTCGCCTTTCCTAATCAGCAGAACATGCCCGTCAGTGCTTCGCCTTCGCCCATGGTCATCGGCTTTGCTTTTGCGCTTTCGCTGGTCACCGGCATCCTCTTTGGACTGGCGCCTGCGCTGATGGCCGCGCGCACGCATCCCGCTGAGGCGTTGCGCTCCAATGCGCGTACAACCGCCCACGGCGCATCCTTCCTGCAGCGATCCCTCGTGGTTCTGCAGGCCTCGCTCTCGCTCGTGCTGCTGGTCGCCGCCGGGCTCTTTGCGCAGAGCCTCAACAAGGCCGAAAACGTAGACATGAAGCTGGATGCAACCAACCGCTATATCGCGCACATCAATCCGCAGGCGGCCGGCTACAGGAACTCGGAGGTTGAACCCCTCTATCAAGCCATCGTTGACCGCTTCCACGCCATTCCCGGTGTTCTCCAGGTAGGCCTCGCCACCTACACGCCCATGGAGCAAAACAACTGGGGAACCGGAGTGAAAGTTCAGGGCGAGCCGGACCTGAACAAAGGCGCGTCCTGGGTGAAAGGCAACTCGGAGTACTTCGACTCAGTCGGCACCCGTGTCGTCATGGGCCGCGGCTTCAGGCCCCAGGACACGTTGAACGCCGCGCCCGTCGCGGTGGTGAATCAGGAGTTCGTCAAACAGTTCTTCGGCAAACGCAACCCCATCGGCCATTCCTTTGGCCCTTCCGGCCCGGGACAGGCTGGCCGCGATGGAGCGCACGAGATTGTCGGCGTGGTGGAAGACACCACCTACACCAGCATTTATTGGAAGAACCACGCTATGTACTTTCTGCCGCTCACGCAACGGGCCGGCAGCGGGAGCGATCCCGACTACCAGCTGGACAAAGACCAGTCCATGTACGCCGGAGCACTGGTGATCCAGACCGGCCATCCCATCCCCGGGTTTGAAAAGACCGTCAGCGCGACCCTGGCCAGCATCAACCCCAATCTAACGATCGTGAAATTTCAGACCTTCCGGCAACAGATTGACGACCGCTTCATACAAGAGCGCCTGATCGCGCGTCTCACTTCTCTTTTCGGCATGCTGGCCCTGCTGCTCGCCGCCATCGGCCTCTATGGCGTCACGGCGTATACGGTAGTGCGCCGCACGCCGGAGATCGGGATCCGCATGGCGCTGGGAGCGGCGCGCAGCCGCGTCATCGGAACGGTCATGGGTGGCGCCATGCTGCAGGCTGTTGCCGGCCTCGCGATCGGTATCCCGGTGGCCATCTTCTGCGTGCGCTACGTCAAATCGCAGCTCTTTGAAATCACCGGCGTCAATGTGCCGGTCATGGGCATCGCCATTGGAGTGCTGGTGATCACGGCTGCCGTGGCCGGCATCATCCCGGCGCGGCGCGCGGCCTCCATCGACCCGGCACGGGCGCTGCGCATTGAGTGAGCTCCCTCACTGCCCCTACGTCGCGTTGAACTGCTTTCCCAGCGACGGCCCGCAGCAGTCCGGCCCGGTTCCCCGGGGGCACGGAAACTCCGGAAAAACATACGCCACAAAGACTGAGTGGTTCACGCCCAGGATTATGAAACTACCGTCTCGGCGTCTTCATCGGGGCGTCGGGCCAGGTCGTTTGGGCGGCGATCTCAGCAATCGGGAAGGGATGCGTGGGAGGCGGAGGCTATTTGAGCATTGCTACTCCGAATGCAATCAGCGCGATCAGCAGCGCAGCTCCGGATAGGCCGTATGCTAACAGCAGCGAAGCTTGAGACATCGTTGCAGGAGCGATCCCGTCCGGCTCCGGCATCCCGACTGTTTTATCTGCAAAGATGGATTGTTGCATCACGCGCTTGCTCGCAATAACTTGTTCTATCCCCGCCTCAAAGTGACGCTGATGGATTCTCTTTTCGGAATCCGGCATTGGCTCGGCGGCCGCAGCCAGGGCGGCTTTGATCACAGCATTCTGAATGTCTCCGCCGCTTACTTCATAGCGGCGCGCGAGGGCGTTGAAGTCGACGTCAGAAGCCAGCGGCGTTCGGGAAGGATGCAACTGCACCTGCCAGATCCGAACTCGTTCCGTCTCCCCTGGCAGCTCAAAGAGGATGTGCGTCCGGATGCGTCGCTCAAACGCCGGATCGAGGTTCACTGCAAGGTTGGTGGCGAAGATCACGACACCGGTGTAATCCTCCAGCTCCTGCAACAGCACATTGACCACGCTGTTCGATTCGCGTTCGGAGCCACTATCGACTGAGGTCGATCGGCGCGCGGCAATCGCGTCGGCTTCGTCGAAGAACAGAACGGCTCGCTCCTCGCGCGCTGTACGGAAGATTGCGGCAACGTTCTTGGACGTTTCACCCATCCACATGGATTCGAGCTCGGCGTATCGGACGACCATGAGATAGCGGCCGAGCGACTGCGCGATGGCTTCGGCGCAGATAGTCTTGCCCGTGCCCGGAGGCCCAGCGAAATTGAAGGCCAGACCAAGGCCGGTTGAATGCCGTTCTCCGAGGCCCCAACCGTTAAATATCAGATTGTGTTGTGTAACCTGGGCGAGCGCGGTCTCAAGAGCGCGGCGGGTTGCGGGCGGCAGAATGACATCGTCGAAGGTTCGGCGCGGCGCGATGGATTCAACCGCCCGGCGGCCAGGAAAGCCAAAAAGACGCGAAAATGGGATGGGCGCCACCAACTCCACCCTACCGTTCTTGCCCGGTAGAAAGCAATTCGACCGGCTGGTCCCCGATCGGTAAAGGATCGGCGAGCTGGGACATGATGCGGGGGCTTATAGAGTTTGCGTGAGAACCTGCCACCGGCCGAACTCAGTCCCGAAGAGCCTGCCCTGAGCTTGTCGAACGGGGAGGGCTGAGGGTCAGACTTGTCCAAATTAGCTTTTTTACCCTGTCCATCCACTACCACTCATGCCAAGGTTGGCCACCGCCCTCAACTTTGTCATCCCGACCGGAGAGATCCCGGATTTCCTGGACAGGGAAATCCGGGGTAGCGTAGGGGAGGGACCTGCAGTTTCACTCGGACCGCACGCAAATGCCGTCGGCGATCGTCAAAACCCAACCCGATTTTTTGAGACGCACGCGCTTCCATACAATCAACGGATTACCCGCACAACAAGCCCGATTCATTTGCTAATTTGGACCGCTCTGGCTGAGAGTAGCGATTGATGTGGGTTAACCCTGCGGGAATCCAAACATCAACCACGCTTGATTGGCTACCCAATGCGGGTATAGCTCTGTCATCTGATCGAACAGTTCCTGGTCGGACCTCGCGCTTTTCTGCAGCCGATCGAAGTCCTGCAGGTAACGCTTGGTGTCTTGGATCGCCGCGGGAGAGTCGGGCGCGCCAGGCTTCTTGTGACCGGCGACAACAATCGCGGGGTTCAGCGCCGCTAACCGGTCTAGCGCTGCGATCCAATCCCTTCGGCTCTCGGGGGTAGTGTCGCCGACGTACATGCGGCATTGGTTGTACACCACGTCGCCGGCGACGATCAGGCCGATCGATGGAACGTAAAGAGACGTTGTATCGAGACTATCGGTGCGGCCCTGTTCGATGATGCGCAATTCGTGGCCCTCAAGAGTGAACGTGTCGTGCTCATACGGCTCAGGTGCAACCAGCTTGGTCGGCACTTGCCCGGGAAACAACTGCCGGGCTAACCGCTCCACTGGGGGAGTGAAAGACATCTGCATGGCGTTCAGCGTCTTGGGCGTTGCTATCGCCCGAGCGCCCGGGAAGCGATCGAGCAGAATGCCTAGACCGTAGAAGTGGTCGAAATGGGCGTGCGTTATATAAATGGTTTCCAGGTTGCGGTTGTGCAGAGCAACCCAATCCGCGAGAGCCTCGGCCTCGGCCACCGTCAACATTGCGTCTACCAGCACCGCGTCGTGCTCGCCGAAGATTAACGTCGACGTGATCGGGTCAAAGCCGAGCGGTTCGCCGAAGGGCCTTGGCCGCTCGCCGACCATAGTCTTTCCCGGGGCGGTAAAAACGTTCACACCCAACGTGTTCGACGTGACAGGCGCACTCACGCGCGTGACCTCTTTCAGTTCTTTTGTGGCGTCCATTTTCTACCCCTTTCGATGTCACGGCGAGTGACTGCTCAAAGCAACACTGGCAGAGGCCTGACGACGAGGTCTATTGGACCAACGTATCAATCCATACCAAAGTATTGGTTGGACGTTGCGCTCAAGGGCGAGATACGGGTAGACGATACCTCTCATGTCGGGATGATTTACGCGGACCAGCGGCCGAGCTTCGCCTTGGCCGATGCTTAGGCGCCGGAGTTATCGCCGGAGGGTCCGTAAATTGAAGGCACCTTGCCACCCATAGGCCGAATATAGGTACTCAACTGGCCGCGGTGGTGAATGGAATCGAAAAACATGAACCACAGCAGGTCGCCAAGGGGAGCCTCCCAAGCCAGGTTGCCATGGACCAAAAACCGGGCCTTGCTTTCCCATGCCGACTCATCCAGCCGTCCAATGCGCTCGCCTAAATCAGCCGTGTGCCTCTCGAGACGTCGCGACCACCTTTTCTGGCTCGAAGGGCGGAGGGTCGGGTGCCCAGTTGCTTTCCCGTGCATCAATAAGTTCACTGCAGGCCTTGGCTTCTAACGCCAGGGTCCAGAGAATTTGCGCCGCGGATGGCGAACGCTCATGCGGGCTATAGGCGAATTCGCCCAAGGGCAGGGCATGCAGGACCCGTTGAAATGCCGGGCGTTCTGCTGTCCAACGATGCTGCAGAAATTCCAGATTACTCACGACGCACTCTCACGGCAGAAGGGATTGATCAGGCTACTGTGGCATTAAACCCTACTGCCAATGGTATAAATACGCAAATCGTTAGAACCCTCGAAACCCTGATGGAAAGGCGCATTGCAGATCCCTCCACGGCGCTAGGCTCCGGCCCTAAAATTCTGTTGAGGCTCGAGGACTTCGGTCGAAAAGCAATAAAATCCCAGCTTCTACTCCGTCACTGCCTTATGGCGCGGGAAGCTTCCACCAGGCAAGAAGAGCAGCTGCAGCGGGAACGGCGAAGATCAGTAGGAAAATTGGCGCTTCGTCTTTCACGGAGTAACCGGCCTTGGCCACTCCAAACCAAAGATTGATGGCGGCGGCGGCAAGCCATAGGGGCAGAAAGTAAAGCGCGGCTCTTGAGCTATTGCCCAGCGCGCGCCCAATCAACACAAACGCGCCCAGCAGGACGAAACCCAGGGCAAGAACTTTGATGGTGTGCAATGGTTTCTCTCCTCGAGAAGCTTACATGGATAGGAATCGCGTGAGGCGTTCTATGCCGGACTCGTTCTTTTTCCAGTCCGCAGCGTAGCACCAGCGCAACCAGCCCTCTCCTTCGGGGCCGAAGGCCCTACCCGGCGCGAGGCCCAGGCCAACCTCCTCGATCAAGCGCGTTGCCAGGCGCAGCGAATCGTCTTCTCCGCCAACGCGAAGAAAGAGATACATGGCGCCGTCGGCCTCGGGTACCTCCAGCCGGGGAAGCGGGCGCAGCGCGGTGATCAATTTAGTTTTTGTTTGGGCTAACTCGGCACGCATTTTAAGGACATACGGTTCTCCCTGCTCGAGGGCGATGGCGCCCGCTCGCTGAGAAAAATCGGAGACGCAGGAGACGTTGTACTCGAGCAGCGATGCGAGGTCAGGCAAGACGGTAGGCGGCGCGACCATCCAGCCCACGCGCCACCCGGTCATAGTCCAGGCTTTGGAGAAGCTGTTGACCACGATTAACCGGTCGCGCTCGTCGGCCATGGTAAGAAACGACGGAGCCGATCGAATGCCATCGCTGAAGATCAGGCGCTCGTAGACATCGTCGGCGAGAATCCATATCCCATGGCGGCGGCAATGTTCGAGAAGGGCCCGTTGCTCTGCGCGCTGAATCGTCCAACCCGTGGGGTTGTTGGGCGAATTGAGGACCAGCATCCGCGTATCCAGGGTCAGCGCCTGCAGCAGTTTCTCCAACGGCAATGCCCACTGGCCGTCCCGCACTTCGAGCGAAACGCAGGTGACTTGGCCACCCATGATCTTCGGTATCTCAACCGCGTTGGGCCAGAGCGGTGTAACCGTGACCACACGATCGCCCGGCGCCAGCAGCAGCTGGCTGGCTACCATCAGCGCCGAGTTGCCGGATGCTGTCACTGCAATTCGCTCGGTCGGGATGGCGCAGTGATGAAGACCTGTCAGATAAGTGGAGAGGGCCTCACGCAGATAGGGCCTTCCGAGATTTTCTGCATAGAAGGTTTCCCCTGCGCGCAGTGACTCGATCGCGGCCTCGCGAATAAAGGAAGGCGTCGGTTGATCGGATTCGCCAAACCAGAATGGCAAGACATCTTCGCGGCCCATGGCTGCATTGGCCACGGCGCGCACCAGTGATGGGGAAAACCTGTCTTGTTCGCTCGTTGTTCGGGACAAAGTAGCTGGATACACAGAGAACGCCTCTCAATGCATCTTAATGCGGATGGTCCCAAAGAGGCCGAATCACCTTGCAACAGCCTTCAAGAATATTTCCGATCGCCTCGGTGATGCGGAACATTAGGAATGGTCTTGCCGTATGGGGAAATATGAGAAGAATGCTCACTTTGTTTCTGGTGGGGATCGCCCTGTCGGCTCGGGCGCAGACGGGCTGGCCGAATTACGGCAACGATGGCGGCGGCACGCGCTACTCCGCAGCGCGGCAAATCGACCGCGGTAACGTCGCGCATCTGCAACCGGTCTGGACTTACCGCACCGGGGCACTGGAAGAGAAGACGGAACTGGTGAAAAAGGCAGCTTTTGAAGCGACTCCTATCCTGGTAGGGAACCGGCTGTTTCTCAGCACTGCTTACAACCACGTCATCGCCCTCAATCCGCAGAGCGGCGTCCGGCTGTGGGAGTACGACGCTCATGTGGATCTATCCAAAGGTTATTCAGAGGTCTCATCCAGGGGAGTTTCCGCCTGGGAGGATCCTCATAGTAAGCGCGGTGCGGCCTGCCGCTTGCGCATCTTCATGGGCACACTGGATGGCAGGCTCATCGCCCTCGATGGGGAGACGGGAAAACCTTGTCTTGATTTTGGCGTCAAGGGCGAGGTGAACCTTGCCACTGACGCAGCGACGGCGACGGAGTGGACCGGCGGCTACCAGGTCACGTCCGCTCCGGCCATCGTGAACGGCGTGGTGATCACCGGCTCTTCGATTGCAGACAACTGGAAGGTGGATACCGGGCGGGGCATCGTTCGCGGCTTCGATGCGCGAACAGGCAAGCTTCTCTGGACGTGGGACCCCACTCCCTGGGCCGAACACACCAATCCTCGAACCGGCGCGGGCAACGCATGGTCGACGCTCTCTGTCGATCCGGCAGAGGACCTGGTCTTCGTTCCCACCGGCAGCTCCGCTCCGGATTACTACGGCGGCATCCGCAAAGGCGACGACAAGTGGGCTAATTCCGTGGTGGCGTTACGCGCGTCCTCGGGCAAATTTGTGTGGGGCTTTCAAGTGGTTCACCATGACCTGTGGGACTACGACGTAGCTTCGCAGCCCACGCTCTTCACCTGGAAAGACGGCACGCCGGCAATCGTCATCAATACGAAAATGGGCCATGTCTTCGTGCTCAACCGGCTCACCGGCGTTCCCTTGCTTCCCGTAGAGGAGCGGCCGTGCCGCAGAGCGATATTCCAGGCGAGCAGAGTTGGCCCACACAGCCCTTCTCGACCATCTCCCTGGTGCCGGAAAAGATTTCTCCCGATGATGCGTGGGGACCAACTCCCGAAGATGTTGCGTGGTGCCGGAATAAGATCAAGTCCTTACGCTGGGATGGCATGTTCACGCCTCCCAGTCTCGCGGGGACGCTGGTCTTTCCGGGCAACGTGGGTGGGGTGAACTGGGGCAGTGCGGCTTACGATCCCTCGCGCCACATCATGGTCGCCAACACCAATCGCCTCATTGCCTGGGTGAAGCTGATTCCGCGCGACAAGATGGACGCCGAGTACCACCAGCAGCAAGACAACCGTATCTATGGCGAATTCGGAGATCAGAAAGGCGCTCCCTACGGGCTCTATCGCAGCTTCCTCTTCTCTCCCAGCAAAGCGCCTTGCAACGCACCGCCGTGGGGAACCACCGAAGCCGTGGATCTTTTTACCGGCAAGCAGATGTGGGATGTTCCGCTGGGCACGTTGATACCGGGCCAGCAGACCGGCTCCATCAACCTTGGGGGACCGATGATCACCGCTGGTGGCCTGGTGTTCACCTCCGCCGGGATGGATCTTTATCTGCACGCCTTCGATAGCGAAAGCGGCAAAGAGCTATGGAAATATCAGCTCCCGGCCGGCGGCCAGGCCACTCCGATGACCTACGTCTATAAGGGCAAGCAGTACGTGGTGATCGCGGCCGGCGGCCACGGCAAGCTAGGCACCAAGCAGGGCGACTATGTGCTCGCCTTCGCGTTGCCGTAGATTCCAGCGCGGCGTTTCACGGTGATCACGGCAGCAATGCTCAGCACGGCGGTTGCCATTAGATAGAAGCTGGGCGCGGTGTTGTCGTGGGTCACTTCGCTGAGCCAGGTGAAGATGGCTGGAGCGAAGCCGCCGAAAAGGGTAACCCCCAGGTTATAGCTGAGAGAAAGCCCCGTAACTCGGGTGCGCGGCGGAAAGATGCTTGCCATCACCGCAGGCAATGCCGATACATAGGCGACTTGCAGGATGCAATCCCAGATAAGGGCCGGCAGCAGGGTGGACAGGCTGGGGCGACGCGTAATGATCACAAAGATTGGATAAAAGGAGAGCAGCATGAGGATGGCTGCGGGAAGCATGATCCGTGTGCAGCCAATTCGGTCCGCGACTTGGGAAGCCATCGGTATGAGCGCAATGGCGATCAATGCGAGCACGATGCTCACCAGGTATCCGACGGTGGGCGGCAGATGCAAACGCGTCGTCGCATAGGTGGGAATGTAGAGAGAAAAATAGGTGCTGGCGGTGCCGACGGCCACCAGTCCGGCGCCCAGCACTAATCCCATCTTCTCGGTGGCGAAGGTCTCGCGGATGGGCGTACGGGTGTGTGTGGTGTTGAGGAACTCAGGGGTCTCATCCACTTTGCGCCGGATATACATGCCCACCGGCCCGACCAGTAAGCCAAAGAGAAAGGGAACACGCCAGCCCCAGCTATGCAGCTGAGGCCCGCTGAGGGTGCTCATGAGGCCAAAGCCGAAGAGCGCGGCCAGCAGTTTCGCGATGTGCTGACCGGTGAACTGCCAGCTGGAGAAGAAGGCTTTGCGACGGGCAGAATGCTCAACCATGAAAGCGGTGGAGCTGCCAAACTCTCCAGCCACAGCGAAGCCTTGCAGCAGGCGGGCGGCAAAAATCCCAATGGGCGCGATCAGCCCGATGGTGGCATACGAAGGCATGAGGGCCATGACGGCCGTGCCGATCACCATCAGCCGGATGGAAAGAGCGAGCGCGGTTTTGCGGCCGGCGCGGTCAGCATAAGCGCCCAGAACCACCGCCCCGAGCGGGCGCGCCAGGTAAGACAAGCCAAACGATCCGAAGGTGAGCAGCAGCGAGATCACCGGGTTGGTGGTGGGAAAGAAGACGGCGGCGATGGTGGTCGCGAAGTAGCCGTAGATGAGGATGTCAAACCACTCCAGCGAATTGCCGACGGTGGCAGCCGCGATCTGGAGCGTTCCGCTGGCGTGTTTGGGCGCAGGCGGGATGAACGGGTCGATTGTGGCAGCGCTAGACACGGAAGGGTAGGTGGAGGTTACATGAGGTCGATTGTGCGGGCAAGTCAAATTCCCACGGCTAGAGGTTGCAATGGTTTGTTAAGGGCAGGACTCTACAGCGTGCGGAAAAACTCATGTTTTGTATCAGGGCACGACTTTAGTCGGGCCGTAAACGATTGAGAATATGACGGGCTTTAGCCCCTGGTTCTTTTTTGAAGGGGACGTTGCTTCCAGCCCGTATGTATGTGCTTGTAGAAGCTGCTGAGGGGACGATCCTCGTTCTCGAACCGACTTATTCCGCAAGCTGATTGCTTTCCTGCTGACTGCAAGCCAATTCCCGGCCATTAAGCCTCTGCTGCCGCTGTTGGGGTGCTTACTGCGTTTAGCTTCTCCATCGACGCATGATCTAATTTCAACCGCGTAGCCTCGATCAGGTCGGTCAGGTGCCGGTCATTGGTGGCGCTGGCAATGGGAGCAGTGATGCCGGGTTGCACCATGAGCCACGCCAGCGCAACCCGGGCCGGCGTCGAGTGGTGCGCCGCGGCAACTTCGTCCAACGCGTGGAGGAGGTTCCATCCCCAGTCGTTGAGAAATTTGCTTACGCTTCCGCCGCGCGCTTTTCCTTCGGCATCCTTTTTACTGCGGTACTTGCCGGTGAGAAAGCCCGCCGCCAGAGAGTAGTAGGGAATTACGCCCAGGGTATGCTCCTGCACCACGGGCAGAAGGTTGGTCTCGAAGTCTTCGCGCGAAGCCAGGTTGTAGAGGGGTTGTAGCGAAACGTAACTTACCAGCCCGTTGTCTTTGCTGACGCGGAGCGCTTCCGCCAGGCGTGGGCCAGTGTAGTTCGAAGCACCGATGTGCCGTACTTTGCCCTGCTGCACCAGCTTGTCAAAGGCAGCCAGTGTTTCTTCGAGGGGCGTCTCCGGGTCGTCCCGGTGGGCCTGGTAGAGATCGATGTAGTCGGTCTGCAGGCGACGCAGCGAGGCTTCGACTGCCTGCTCGATGTAGGCGGCGCTCAGGCCTTTTTTGCCCTCGCCCATCTCCAGGCCGAGCTTGGTGGCCAGGATCACATTGCTGCGTTTGTTGCCCTTGGCCAGCCATTTGCCGAGAATCGTCTCTGACTCGCCGCCCGTATGGCCCGGCAGCCAGCGCGAGTAGACATCAGCTGTATCAATAAAATTCAGCCCGGCTTCGAGCGCCGCGTCCAATTGCCGCAGGGAATCGGCCTCGGGCAGCGTCCATCCGTACACGTTGCCGCCCAGGCAAAGCACCGGGACTTCCAAATCAGACTTACCAAGCTTGACTCGCTCCATGCCAATTCTCCTGGGTTTAGTTTGCCATGACGGAATGCCCATCTCAACTGACGGGCTGTTTCGAGGGTTTGGAAGGGAGGAAGTGCTTCCGTTTGCCGATGTAGATGGGTTGGCTTAAGTGAGCTTGCGCTTGGTCTGGGGGCTGTGTGCTTTTTTGCCATGTGTCCGGGTGGACCGCTTGCTGTAGCTGGCAACCCGGAGAGTAGCCGTGGAACGGCTTCTGGGCCTCGGCGGTGCAGGTGGGCGAAGGGTAGCCTCGATTCGCTGTTCCGCTGCGTTCGGTCCCTGGCTGTACTCAGGATCAAACATGGCGATGACGGCGGTCGCGCGGCCACTGTAGCGCCGGGCCCATTGGCTGTCGATCAGGGTGCCCTGCACCGTCTTCCAGTGCTCTCCGTAGGTTTCCATATAGCCGTCGAGCCGGGCGAGTTCACGGGCATTACCGTTATCGTTCAGGGCATCGAGAAATTGAACAAACTGCTCGAGATTTGTCCCCATCTGGAAGACCAGTTGGCTCAGCGCCATCTGCTGCGAACCGGTCAGCCGATCGAAACCCCGGCAATAAGCCCGAGCGTTGTAGATGGCTTGCAGAGCCGAGATGCGCAGCAGTTGCGTGGCCTCTTCTTCGGTTAGCTGCGGCGTGAGCGTGTGGTGAACGATCTTTCTACGATAGGTTTTCGCCGACCACGCGGCCACGTTGTGGTCAAACTGAGCGAGGATCTGCTGCAACCGATCCGGAGCCAACCCGGCGGCCTGCCAAAGTGCCGCCGATGAAGGCTCAACGAAAGGATGCGGATTGAGAGGGTCGCGCTGAGGGTGCGGAGTTGCCTCGACATCCAGGCTAAAACCCGCGCCAATGAGCGGCCGGCCGGTGTTGGGATCGGGATAGGCGGCCAGCACCCAGCCTTCATGGCGATGGTCGCGCAGAGTTTCCATCATGGCCGGCAGGCTGAACTTGATATCGCCGTCTTTGAACTGCAGTAACACTTGTGCGCCATCCGGCGGCGCTTGATTCTCCCAGGAGAAGCTTTGCGGAGTGAGCGAGACTGAGCGCACAGCGGAATACTGCACCGGAACGGACAGCTCTCCACCAGCGGGCAGGATTTGCGCAGCCGCGGAAGCAGCCATCGCCAGGCTCACGATGGGAAGCAAAAGCCGCTGTGGTGGGATCGTCATCTTCCGGACCGCTCTCTAATCCTATGTGAGATACAAGATGACTGATATTTGGACTATAAACAATAACTGAAAAGTATCAGGCACAGGAAAGTAACAACCCAGAGGCCAACGGCAATGCCGGCGAGTCACCACATTAAAGTCAGTCTGCTGAAAAAAGAAGAACTCGAAGAGGCGGACCGCATCCTCCGGCTGGCGTTTGGAACGTTTCTAGGAGTGCCCAACCCACTCGGGGATTCCGATCTTCTGAGGCCGCGCTGGCGCTCGAGCCACGTGAAGGTGCTCGCCGCCCGGGACGCCGGCCGCCTGATCGGCTCGAATGTCGTCACCCGCTGGGGATCGTTCGGATTCTTCGGCCCCCTGACGGTGCTGCCGGAGTATTGGGACCGGGGCGTAGCCCAGCGGTTGCTGGAAGCCACGATGGTGATCTTCGAGCGATGGGGTGTGCGCCATACCGGGCTTTATACCTTCGCCCAAAGCGCCAAGCATGTGGCCCTGTACCAGAAGTTCGGTTACTGGCCGCGCTATCTCACCGCCATCATGACCGGCCCGTCGGAGGCTAAAGGCGCCGAAGCACCCACGTTGTTGTCACCATTGAAGAAGAGTCAGCGGGAAGAAGCTATCAAGGCATGCGGCCGGCTAGCCCATAAGATAGACAAGGGGCTCGATCTCACCGGCGAAATCCGGGCTGTGCTGGCGCAACGGACCGGCGACGTCGTCTTGCGCTATACGGGCAGGGTCCTCGATGGCTTCGCGGTCTGCCAGAATGGACCCGGCTCGGAAGGTGGCGAGAAGACCTGCTACGTCAAGTTCGGAGCGGCCCGCGGCGGTTCGGGCGCGGGCGAGCGTTTCGCTCAGTTGCTACATGCTTGCGAGGGGTTTGCGTCTTCGCGGAGCGCGACGATCGAGGCCGGGGTCAACCTGGCACGCCAGGATGCCTATCTGCACATGCGCTACCGCGGATATAGAGTAACCATGCAGGGCGTCGCCATGCAGCGTCCGCACGCAGAGGGGTTCAACCGCGCCGATGCCTACGTAATCGACGATTGGCGTTAAGGCCGTTCGCCAGCTGGGTGCTCCAGGATGGGCTACACTGAGCCCTGTTCCCCATATGCCGCTTTCTCCCGGAGATAAACTCGGCCCCTACGAAATCGTTGCGTTCCTCGGTGCGGGCGGAATGGGAGAGGTGTATCGCGCCCGCGACACGCGTTTGCATCGCGACGTCGCGATCAAATTCTCCGATGCCCAGTTCAGCGAGCGTTTCGAGCGGGAAGCCCAGGCCATTGCCGCGCTGAATCATCCCAACATCTGCCAGATTTACGATATCGGCCCGAATTACCTGGTTATGGAGTTGATTGAAGGGGCGCCGATTGTCTCCACAGAACAACCAAAGGCGTTGCCGCCGGCTGAGGCCTTGCGGCTGGGAACACAAATGGCTGCGGCGCTCGAGGCGGCGCACGCCAAGGGAATCGTCCATCGCGACCTGAAGCCGGCGAACATCCTGGTGACCTCAAGCGGAGCGATCAAGCTGCTGGATTTCGGGCTGGCAAAACAGGACCTTGGGAGCCAATCCGGCGATCAAACGAGGACCATGGACGTGACCCAGGCGGGCATCATCCTGGGCACGCCGTCGTACATGTCGCCAGAGCAGGCCGAGGGCAAGCCGGCCGATGCGCGCTCCGACATTTTCTCCTTTGGGACGGTATTCCACGAAATGCTCGCCGGACGCCGCGCATTCGGCGGCGGGTCGGCGGCCGCCATCATCGGCGCTGTTATTTACAAGGAGCCAGAGCCACTCACCGCGCCGCCCGCAGTGCAGGCCATTGTGAGCAAGTGCCTGGCCAAAACTCCCGATGGGCGCTTTCAGTCGGCAAGCGATCTCCGCCGGGCGCTCGAAGGCGCATCCATTCACGACACGGCCATTCCTCGCGGCAAAGGGCGGGGCAAGATCGCTGTGATAATCGCCGCTGCTCTGCTGCTGATCGCGTGCCTCGCAGCGGGCATCTATTGGAAGCAGTCGAAGACCGGCGCAATCGATTCCATCGCCGTTCTCCCGCTTGAGAATCGGAGCAACAATGCCGAAGCAGACTACATTTCCGATGGAATCACCGAAAGCGTCAATCACAGCCTGGCGCGTTTGCCTAACCTGAGAGTGATTCCTCATAGTGTCGCCCTCCATTACAAGGGCAAGCAGGTGGATTCACAAAAGGTGGGTGACGAACTTAAGGTCCAATCGGTACTCACGGGCAGCGTCACCCCACGAGGCGACGGCCTTACCGTGAACGTCGAACTCGACGACATTCGTGATGGCAAAGAGCTGTGGGGCCAGCAGTACAATCGCAAACCCGGCGATCTGCTGGCGGTACAGAATGACATCGCCCGGGAGGTTTCTCAACGGCTGAGCGGGCAGACATCGGCGGCAGCTGAGCAAACGATGACCAAGGGGTCAACCGGCAATCCTGAAGCCTATCAGCTCTATCTCAAAGGCAAGTACTACACCGACAAACTTACCAAGGACGGGCTGGCCAAGGGCGTCGACTACTTCAACCAGGCAATCGCCATCGATCCCAACTATGGTTTGGCCTACAACGGCCTGGCTTTCAACTACATCAACCAGGACGGTTGGTACATGCGTGGGGCCGAAGCCGGGCCCAAGGCAAAAGAAGCGGCAGAGAAAGCATTGGCCATCGATCCGAAGGACGCCGGCGCTCACCTGGCACTGGCCATCGAATCGCAATGGTACGAGTGGAATTGGACGGTTGCGGAAAGCGAGTTCAAGCGCGCCATTGAACTGGGTCCCAACAATGCAGAAGCGCACGGGTACTACTCCTGGTTTCTGGCGCCGATGGGCCGCGGCCAGGAGGCACTGGTGGAAGCCAAACGCGCTCAGCAAATCGCTCCGCTCTCCTCCTTGGGAAACTTTTATGTCGCATCGGTCCTGGTCTTCACGCGACAGTGGGACCCGGCGATTCAGCAACTGCACAGCAACATCGAACTCGAGCCCAATTTCTGGTTTGATCATTGTTTCCTGGGCCGGGCCTACGAAGCAAAGGGAAGACTGCCGGAGGCGATTGCTGAGTTTCAGAAGGCATTGGCGCTGGATCAGGACAATACCGAGATCTGGTCCGGACTCGGCCATGCTTACGCGTTGTCAGGCAACAAGAGTGAAGCGCAAAAGGTCCTGAGCCATTTGAACGAGTTGTCTACGCGGAACTACGTCTCGCCTTACAGCCGGGCAATCATTTATGCGGGCCTGGGAGAAAACGACCAGGTATTCGCCTGGCTCGATCGGGCCTTCCAGGAACGGTCTTATTTCCTGGCCGTTTATCTGCCCACCGACTCCCGTCTCGATAGCCTCCACGCCAACCCGCGCTTTGTTGATCTCAAGCGCCGCGTTGGCCTGCCGGAGTAATACGAGGATGGATCCGATCAGTACCTCCAGCGCCCTTCCTCTGACACCGCAGCCGGCAAGTGCAAGCAAGCGTCTTCTACCGTGGTTGGTAGCAGTCGCGTTTTTCATGGAGTCGCTCGATACCACGATTCTGAATACCGCGGTGCCGGCTATCTCGGTGGCTCTGCATGTGGCTCCGCTGAGCATGAAGTCGGTGTTGGCCAGCTACACGTTGAGCCTGGCGGTGTTCATCCCCATTAGCGGCTGGATGGCAGATCGATTCGGAACTCGCCGGGTTTTTGCCTCTGCGATCGGCCTCTTCACGCTGGGGTCATTTCTCTGCGGCATTTCGAGCAACATTCATCTGCTGGTCGCTTGCCGCATCCTGCAGGGCTGCGGCGGAGCCATGATGGTGCCGGTAGGCCGGCTAACGCTGGTGCGCACGTTTGCCAAATCCGAATTGATCCGCGCCATGAGCTTTGTCGCCATTCCAGGTTTGGTTGGCCCCATGCTCGGACCCATCGCGGGTGGGCTGATCGTTGGCTATTTCCATTGGCGATTCATCTTCTTCGTGAACATACCCATAGGCCTTTTAGGTCTGCTGATGGTCTATATGCATCTGCCGGACTATCGCGAAGAGCGAACCCCTGCGCTCGATATCGTGGGGCTCATCCTCTTCGGTTCCGGCATCGCTCTGCTGTCGTATGTGCTGGAGATCTTCGGTGAGCATACGCTCAGCGTCGGAGAGATCCTGGGGCTACTGGCGATTGCAATCTCTCTGCTCGCGGGTTACCTGCTGCATGCAAGAGGGATTGCCTATCCATTGCTGCAATTAGGTCTCTTTCGCATTCGCACCTTCAGCGCCGCGGTAAGCGGCAGCTTTTTCACCCGCCTGGGCATTGGCGGAGTGCCGTTCCTATTGCCGCTGCTCTACCAGGTTGGCCTGGGGTTCACCGCCATCCAGTCCGGCCTGCTCATCATGCCGCAGGCGCTCGCCGCTATGAGCACGAAGTTTCTCATGGCCAAGGTTATTGCCCGCGTCGGCTACCGTGGTGTGCTGATATCGAACACCGTGATCCTCGGCCTTCTACTGCTACTGTTTGCGACCATCGGGTTGCACACGCCGGTCTGGGTAATCGTGCTCCAGGCTTTCTGCTATGGGACCTTCAGTTCGTTGCAATACACCAGCATGAATACGCTCACCTATGCTGACATCAGCGAAGAGCAAACCAGCGGCGCAAGTTCCATCGCCAGCACGGTGCAGCAAATGTCCATCAGCTTTGGGGTCGCATCAGCAGGGTTGGCCACCGCCTTTTTCGTTCCCCAGGTCCATACCAACCCGGGGCAAATGATTCACGGAATCCACGAAGCGCTGGTGGTTTTAGGCGGCTTCACGATCTTATCCACCATCACGTTTGCCCGGTTGAAGAGCGGGGACGGCAGCAGCGTCAGCCAGCAGAAGAAAGAAGTACACGCTGGGTGAAGGGAGAGAAATGAAGGCGCTACCAAGATTTGATTTGCAGGGCAAGGTCGCCCTTGTCACCGGAGCCGCGCGCGGACTAGGGCGAGCGATTGCACTGGCGCTTGCTGAGGCCGGGTCGGATGTCGTCCTTGGTTTACGTGAGATCACCAGCGACAGCGGAGTAACTGCCGAGGTGGTTGGCCGGGGACGGAAGGCTCTGCCGCTGCAGATG
Organism: uncultured Acidobacteriaceae bacterium; assembly: GCA_963824325.1. Classification (GTDB taxonomy): domain Bacteria; phylum Acidobacteriota; class Terriglobia; order Terriglobales; family Acidobacteriaceae; genus PALSA-350. The sequence goes on from CAWGPA010000005.1 coordinate 256,431, forward strand.
GATATGACCGTTCCGGAGCAGATCCGCCAGGCGGTCGCTACCACAGTGCGGCAGTTCGGCCGCTTGGACATACTCGTCAACAACGCTGGGATCGCGCCCGACAACCTGGCGGAAAACGTAACCGAAGAAGACTTCGATCGAACCCTGGCCATCAATCTGAAGGGCACGTTCCTTGCCTGCCAGGCTGCGGGACGGATCATGATGCAGCAGAAGAGCGGATGCATCATCAACATGAGCTCCCAAGCCGCATTTGCCGCCTTGCCGACCGAAGCTATCTACTGCATGACTAAAGCAGGCATAGTCCACCTGACTAAGTGCCTGGCGGTGGAGTGGGGTAAGTACAACATCAACGTGAACGCAGTGGCGCCTACGTTCATCCACACACCGGGCACGGAGGGCGCTCTCGCCGACCCGGCATTCCGCCAGGATGTGATTGACCGCATCGCCGCCTTCCATCGCATTGGAGAGCCCATCGAAGTGGCCGGTGCCGTGGTCTTTCTCGCTTCGCCGGCCGCCTCGCTCATCACCGGGCATACGTTGGTCATCGACGGCGGCTGGACGGCTCGCTAGAAGCAGTCGGGTGCCCGCTATTCCGCTCGCAAGGCACGCATGGGATCAATCGCGGCAGCACGGTGTGCGGGGAGCAGGCAAGCAGTGATCCCTACAGCGACAAGCACGCCTACCGCGCCGGCAACAATCGCCGGATTGGACGGGTTTACCTCAAACAACAAACTCCCCACGACGCGGGCAAAGCCGGCTGTGATCCCAACTCCGGCCGCCGAACCCACGAACACCGGCATCATTCCGTCGCGCAGTACAAGCGCATAAATATTCGCAGCTTGCGCTCCGAGAGCCAGTCGCACGCCGATCTCCTGCTGGCGCTGGACGACGGAGTAAGTGACGACGCCGTAGACGCCTAGTCCCGCGAGGAGCAGGGCGCTCACCGCGAACAGGAGTAGGAGGTCCATCTCGAAACGGCGGTTTGCCACCGAGTCAGCAACCACGCCATCGAGAGTGCGCACCACGGGTACCGACACCGCGGCATCCACGCCCCACACAGCCTTGCGCACCGCATCCGCCATGGAAGCTGGATCCTGGCTCGTGCGCACCAGCAGACCGCCTGTGCTATCGCTGCGAATCCAGTAAGGCACATAGACCATCATCGGATCGACTTGGGCCAGCGTGATCGTCCGTGCGTCTTTGACCACTCCGATCACCGTAAAAGGATCCTCCGTCATATTCCCGCGAATGAATTCGCGTCCAATCGGGTTTTGACCAGGCCAAAGCGTGCGGGCAGTTAGTTCGGACACAACTACGAATCGCTTGCCTTGGTCGCTCATGTTCAGGAATCGCCCGGCGACGAGCGGAAGGTGAACGGTTTGAAAGTAACCTGGGCTGACCCAGCGGAAGTGTTCGGTGGGGAGCTGCATGTAAGGCCGCGCTTCGCCGGCAACGCGGATCATCTCGAGCCAAAAGTCTCCCCCCAGCGGTGGCACGCTGACGATAGCAGCGGACTCGACACCGGGGAGCGCGCGGACATGGTCGAGCACCGCTTCATAAAACGCAGCGCGTTCTTGCAGATCTTCATAGGATTTGCTGGGCAGGTCCAGCTTCGCGCTCAGGACGCGATCCGCGTCAAAGCCGCGATGGATGCGCATCAGGCGCACCAGGCTCACCGTCAGCAGCCCGGTCATGAGCACGAGTGTGACGCTGACTGCCACTTCCACAGCCACCAGCGCTCGGCGCAGGCGCTTGTTGTTGCGCGACTCGCTCGCCTGGCGCGACTCGCCACGCAGCGCCTCCACTGGCTGCGTTCTCGATCCGATCCACGCCGGAGCCGCGCCTGCCAGCAGAGTTGCTCCAACTGCGAGCACAAGGGCACACCCCGCGCCCACCCAATCCAGATGCAGTGTTCCGCGGAAGTCCAGCGCGGGAGGAAGGAAATTCTGCATTGCCGGTACCAAAGCCGCTGCCAACAGCAAGCCCAGCATTGCGCCGAGCGCGGCCAGCAGCACGGGCTCGCGCATCGTCATGCGCAGTAGCTCGGCCGGCCTCGCACCCAGAGCCACGGCGATCGCCGTTTTTTGCCGCTGGCCCACCGCACGGGACAAAAGAAGATTCGCGATATTGATGCACCCGACCACCAACAGCCCAGCTACCGCGGCCAGCAGGATGAGCAAAGAAGTACGATTGTCGCCCACCAGCGCTTCCTGAAAGGGCGTCAGCAACGCGGATAGAGTGCCCTTTTGGTCCGCAGGCAGCGAAGCGGAGATGGAGTGCTGCAACGCATTGATCTCGGCGTTGGCCTGCGCGACGGTCACGCCGGGTTTGAGCCGGCCGAGCGCGAAGTAATTGAAGTCGCGCATCGGCGCCGCCAACCGATCCGGGGGGAACACCTGGGGCAGAAGAGCTTCCACCGGCTTTGCACGATCTGTGTTGTTCGCAAGATCCTGCATAACGGGCAGATGAAACGACGCCGGCATCACGCCGATCACGGTATATGGGTATCCGCTCAACGTGATCGTTTTTCCCAGAATCGCCGGGTCGCTCTGAAATTGTGTCCGCCACAGATCGTTCATCAGCACCACAACGCCGTCGCGTCCCGCCTGGGCCTCCTGCGCAGCGAACGGCCGGCCGATCTGCGGCGTAGCGTTCAGCACGGAGAAGATGCCGGGAGTTGCGCGGACGACTTTTACCTGGATCGGATGCCCGTCCGTTCCCATAGGCACGGAGTTTTGCTCGATCGCCGCCAGGGCCTCGAAGCTGTGGCTGTTCCGTTCCCAATTGACGAAATGGTTGGCGGTCACCGGCAGCTTGGGATAGATGTCGCGGAACTCGGCAACCTGTTCTTCCAGCACCACCAGCCGATCAGCATGCTTAAACGGCAGCGGCCTGAGCATCACGTCATAAACCAGCGTGAAAATCGCCGTGGTCGCGCCGAGGCCAATGGCCAGGGTCAGTATGACGGTGACAGCAAAGCCGGGCGCCTTGCTCAACTGGCGCAGTGCATGCCGCATATCCTGGAACAATTCCTGCATACAGTCCTCGATCACAGCCAAGTTCATTCGATTAGAAGCAATTTCCCGGCCAAACCATGGGCCGCGCAATCAACGCGTGGCCCTGACCTTAAATTGCACTATTCAGCGGATTTCGGGCGGGTTCTGCCCGAAATCAAGAATTGCTGTCCGTAATTGGACAACCTGGTAGCTCGTCGAGCGGAGGATCGCCAAACGATTACCTACGGGGTAATTGATGCGCCTCGCAGTCCATTCGATATTGAAGTGGTAGATGTTCAGGTCGCCTGCGTTCTACAAATCACACGGGAGAGAATCACATGTCGAGCTATCCAATTCACACGATCGCATCTGCGCCGGAAGAGTCCAAGCCGGTGCTCGAACAGTTGCAACAGGCGTTTGGCTTTATTCCCAACCTCGCTGCTGCCATTTCAAATTCGCCCAAGCTGCTAACCGCCTTCGCCGCTGTCTTTCAGCAGGTACACAGCAGCAGCCTTACCGAAGAGGAGATTCAGATTGTTCTCCTGACAGACGCAGTCGCGAACTCTTGCGAGTATGCGGTCGCATTACACACCGCTCTTGCTCTCAACCAGGGAGTGAGTTCTGAAGAGACCGATGCAATACGCGCGCGGCTTCTGCCCAGAGACGGGCGATTTGCCGCGCTTTCCACCTTGGCGAGGACGCTCATTGAGAAGCGGGGACATCTGAGCGAACAGGAACTCGAAGCATTCCTTGCCGCTGGTTTTGCCAAGGAACAGATCCTGGAGGTAATTACCATAGTAGCCGCCTCTACGATCACCAACTATGCTGGAACCATCGCGAATCCACCGCTGGAAGATCAACTCCAGCAGTTCGCCTGGCGAGCATAACAACGGTTCCGCCGACAGAGGTCACTAGGGGGAGATGGAAATGGCAACGCATTCTGCTTCCGCAGTTCCTCAGCTCGGAGAGTTGTTGCGGTATTGGAGACGGGAGCGCGGCAAAAGCCAACTCGACCTCTCGCTCGACACAGGGATCTCGCAGCGTCATCTGAGCTTTGTGGAGAGCGGGCGGAGCGCTCCCAGCCGGGATCTTCTTTCCATTGTGTCCGATGCTTTGAATATTCCGCTCCGCGAGCGAAATGTTCTGCTGCTCGCGTCAGGATATGCTCCGCTCTACAGCGAGGTGGGTATCGATGCCGATCAGATGGCGATCGTGACTCGTGCAATCGACCGGATGTTGCAGCAGCATGAACCGCATCCCGCACTGGTATTAGACCGGTACTGGTATGTGATCCGAACCAATCAGGCTGCGCCGCGATTCTTTGGCTCATTTGTTGATCTGGAGTCGAGAGCAAAGCCGCGCAACCTTCTCGACCTGATGTTTGATCCGGCAGGGATGCGGCCTTTTGTTGAAGAGTGGGAGACGGTTGCAGCCGGCCTGCTGCAAAGAGTTAGGCGGGAAGCGGTTGGGCAAGTGATGGATGCGAGACTGGTAGACTTGCTCGAGCGACTGCACAAGTATCCAGGTGTTGCAGGTTTGAAGCTGCCACTGACGCCTCAGAATCCTGTCCTGCCCATTACGTTTCGACGTGGCAACGAACGCCTCTCTTACTTCTCGTTGATCACGACGGTCGGCACGCCACAGTGCATCACTGCGCAAGAACTGCGTGTGGAGTGCATGTTTCCCAACTAGAGCCAAGGATGGATGAGTCAAGTCCGAACTGGAAGTTACAGCAGATCGCTCCAGTCGCCAAGGCCCGGAGGGCCGACCGCTAAACGTACCTGCCCCGGCCTGCCGTGGGAGCCCAGCCCGAAGGGCTGGGAGAGCATTCATGCGAGGACGAGCACCGTAGGTGCGGCCCCCGCCCCCTCCCATCACATATCCAGATCGCTGGGCACGCATGGTGCCGCGCCTACGGCGCTCGGATTCTCATCCGGATCGAAACCCAGCCCTTCGGGCTGGGCTCCGGCAGGCCGGGGCAGGTACGTTTAGCTGTCGGCCCTCCGGGCTTTGGCCATAGAAGCGGTCTGCTGTGTCCTACTCAGGCAGATACGTCAGCGCATGAAGTACGGCTTTCCAATCGTTCATTGTCGAATATGATTGCTGTAGCTGAGCTATCTTCTGTAGCCAAAAGCGGGATGTACCACAGCGGCTAAAGCCGCGCGGCTTCAGAAGTGTCGTAGAAGGAGTTTCCTGCAGCCTGTCGGGCCGCGGAGAGAATTGGGTGCGGGAGACGCAATGACGCTGAGTGTTCAGGAGCAGTTCGGGCAGATCGACATCTACGTATTCGATCAGATTCTGCGCGGGAACATCGCGCCAGGAATGCGCGTGCTCGATGCGGGATGCGGGTACGGGCGCAACCTGGTTCACCTGCTCCGCGAGGGGTGCGAGATATTCGCACTCGACGGGGATAGTGACGGGGTTGAGCACGTGCGCCAATTGTCGGCCTCGCTTGCCACCGGATTACCCTCGGAAAATTTCCAGGTCGGGGCGATTGAGCGAATGCCGTTTGCAGACAGCTTCGCCGACGTAGTGATTTGCAGTTCAGTGCTTCACTTTGCCCGCGATGACCGTCACTTCGAGGCGATGCTGCGGGAACTTTGGCGGGTGCTAAGGCCTGGCGGGATGATGTTCTGTCGCTTGGGTTCCAGAATCGGCATGAACTTCACGCACGTGCGCGGCAACATCTTTGTCGTAGGGGACGGCTCAGAGTGGTTTCTGGTGGATGAGGAGATGCTCCTGGAGTTGACCGAGAAGATGAATGCCGTACTTGTGGATCCACTGAAGACGACCATTGTGCAGGATTATCGTTGCATGACGACCTGGGTAGTCAGAAAGCGGAGGAGCTAAGCTCAATCCGCTCTCTGCTCGACGGGGTGATAGTCATGCGCGAGCGCAGCCGCGGCTTCGATATGCTGCTGGGCTCCGGCGTGATCCCCCTGCTGCTCTCATAGGCGACTCAGTTGCGCCTGGACCTGGAAGGCCGGCGCCTCGGCTGATTGATTGGGCGATGCCAGGTAAAGGCTGAGAAGCTGGGTGGCAAGTTGCGGGTCCTGGTGGTTGCGGATTAGGAGGGCAGCTCCATCCACCAGTGCGGGCCCGTGGGGCTTGGCGGCCTTTGCATCGGCATCGATGCCCGCGTGCAACGCCCCCAACATCTGGTCCGATTGCTTGCGGCGCGCGTAGTAAGAGGCCAGCGCCATCCACGCATCCGGACTCTGATGGGAGGTCTCCACAGCCGCCTCGAACTCAGCCTCTGCCACACGATAATTCTTATCTTTCTCGGCCAGCAGGCCTTCCAACTGGTGACCCTGCGCCGGATCAAGCGGTTCGAGCGCCTCAACTACAACCTGCGCCTTGTTCTTGCCTCCGCCCACAATCCCCGGGGCAGCGGTATAGAACTCTCCCAGGTCGGAGAGCGCGTCTGCATTTTTGCTGTCGAGTTGCACTGCGCGCTCAAATTCGCTGCGCACCTTCTTGGCTAGACCGTAGGCTTTTATGGAATGGATGGCATCGGCTTTCTCGCCGTACGCCCGGCCCAGCCAGAGATGATACTCAGCATCGAGCGGCGCAAGCTGAACCGCGGTCTCGCATTGGTGGATGGCATCATCCCATCGCCTTTCCTGGTAGTAGACGCGGCAGAGCAAATCTCATCGGCAGAAGGCGGCAGCGTTCTCTTTAGCCCACTGATTTAGAGGGATGGGTTTTCGCCCCAGTACCCGTTGCACGTTATCCGTCACACCTGCCAGGCGGCCTTCGCGGATCGCGCGCCATAGCGAGACGTGCGCCTCGGTCTCCGCTACGGAGCCGCTGATGGCCGAGTATCTCTGACGCGCTTCGTCGTCGGAGATTGGTCGAAACGTGAGCCCCTTTCCTATCGCGGATGCAATCACGGCCGTCGCTTCGGCGAAGGTCAATGCTTCCGGACCGGTGACGGGTAGGGATTCTCCGTCGTATTCGCCCGTGGTCAAAGCCGCAGTGGCGACGGCCGCGATATCTTCGGAGTGGATAAATGCTCGCTTACCCTCACCCGTGGACGCACGAACAATCCTTTCGGTTTTGATAGACCTGGCCCACGCCAGCAGGTTCGACATGAAACCGGTTGGCTGCACAAAGGTGAACGATATTCCGCAGGCACGGATGGCCGCCTCCCCCAGCTCATGCCACGCGCCGATGGCGAGACCATGCTGCACATCCATCGACGACAGCTTTACCAGGTGCCGCACACCAGCAGCCTTGGCCGCTTTTGCGGCCAACTCGTCGTGAACGGGAATCTGGGGGCCGGAGTTGACGAGGAACAGCTCGTCGACTCCTTCGAGAGCCGGCCGCAAACTTGCGGGTTGGGCAAGATCGCCGACGAAGATGTCGACACGCTGACCGAAGAGCGCTTGCGCCTTCTGCGCGCTGCGCACGAAAACACGCGGCCGGTTGCCGCGCTGAAGCAGGTGGTTGACGACTTTGGACCCTACGTCTCCCGTCGCTCCCGTGATGAGGTATGTCATAAAGCTCCTTCGCAGAACAGAATATGTTCTGTAACTCATGAACTTCATTAAGGCTACGGAGTGATTAAGGAGCTGTAAACTCGCCTTCGATGGAGATCTTATCCTTCTGAAAAGCAAGCAATATGGAATAAAAAGTAAATGAATGCTCACATTTGCTCTACACTCGTCCTCATGCCATCGAAAAACGCGAAGCCGTCCATGCGCCGGAGGCCGCAGCAACGCCGGGCACGTCAGACCGTCGAGGCGATCCTGGATGCCGTGGTGAGGATCTTGAAGCGCGAGGGCTTCCAGGCAATCACCACGAACCATATCGCTGAAGTCGCAGGGGTCAGTATCGGCTCGCTCTATCAGTACTTTCCGGATAAGCCCGCCATCTTTGAAGCCTTGCATCAACGCCACATAGAGGAGATCGACCGACTCTTCGCAGCCAAGTTCATGGAGCATGCCGCATCGCCGCTCGACGCACTCATTCGCACCATGGTGAATGCCATGATCGAGGCGCACACCAACGATTCGGAGCTGTACGAATTGATGCTGACGGAAGTTCCTCACAGAAAAGGCGGCAGCAAGGATTTCTCCGTGCGTCTTCACGGGGCTTTCTTGCTGGCCATTTCATCGGCAGCGCCAGAACTTCGCAAGCGCGGCGATCTCGACAAGGTAGTGTTTGTGGTGACGCACATGGTTGAGGCACTCTGCCATGGAGCGGTGCTGCGGCGGCCTCGCGGGCTATCACTCGCCGACGCGAAGGCAGAGATTGCCAAAGCGGTGCTGGCCTACCTGCGCGCTTGAATTACCAGGGATTCGGCAGGGAACCGGGCTTCGCTTGACAGTATCGCAAATTGCGATATTATTATCCCGGATCGCAATAACCATGAAATTGGGCGAAAAATTACGGTACCTGCGGGAAGTGGAAGGCAGCCTGCGCGGCAAGGGGCAAGCGATGACCCAGCAAGAGCTGGTGCGCGCCATCAAAGCCGAGCTGAAGACTTCCATGAGCCAGTCGTACCTGTCGCAGATCGAAAGCGGGGCACGGCCACACCTCACCAACACCACGCGACAGCTGCTGGCGAAGTTCTTCAAGGTCCACCCGGGCTACCTGGTCGATGACCCGGAGGGCTACCACGCGGAGCTGATGAGCGAGGCGCGGGTGTTAGACGACAAGCTGGACCTGTGGCTGGTGAACGGGGCGGAGCGGTTCCCGCGCGACCCCGAGCTAAGGAAAGCCTTGCTGGCCCTGGCCAAGCATCCGGATTCCAGGCAATGCCTGCTGTTGATGGAGTCATTGATAGAGACGCCGGGGCTGGTTGATCGATTGGTTGAAGTATTGCGGCCGGCCGCGAGGAGCGATAAGCGCTTTAAAGTAAGGCCTCTGGAGGCAATCCCTCAAGAAAAGGATCCAGTGGCCGGAAAAACCAGGCGCGGTGGAAAGGAGAAAAGCCGATGAACTGGGAGATGTTCTACCTGATCTGTTTTGGTCTTGGCCTGGCGATGACCGTGGTTTCGTTGGCCGGCGGTTTTCACCATCATGTGCACTTTGGGCTGCATCGCGGGGTTCATATTGGTCACCCCCACGGGACGGGCAACCGCGGTGTCTCCCTGGTGAACGGTTTTACTCTCACTGCCTTTCTTTGCTGGTTTGGCGGGGCTGGTTATCTGCTGGAGCGTTATGGCGGCTTTGTAACGCCGGTCATTCTGGCCCTGGCGACGCTCACCGGACTTGCTGGTGGCATGTTGATTTTCTGGTTCCTGGCCAAGGTATTGGCCCCGCATGACAAGGCGCTCACGGCGGAGGAGACGGAGATGACAGGGGTAATTGGGCGCGTGAGCGGAACTATTCGGGGCGACGGGACGGGGGAGATTCTGTATTCGCAAAACGGCGCGCGGCGCTCCAGTCCTGCGCGCAGCGATAACGGAGAACCGATCGCGCGGGATACGGAGGTCGTGGTGATGCGCTACGAACGAGGCGTCGTCTATGTACGCCGCTGGGATGAAATTTCCGGCGGTGAATCGCTCTCGACAGATATTACGAGAGCACAAACGTAGTTCGATTGGTTCCTGATGAAAGGATCAGGAGGCATCTTATGATGAACACAGTTGTGGTTGTGGTTGGTTTGTGCGTTCTTGCTTTAATCCTGCTGCTGGGTATGATCGCGAAAATGTTTCGCAAGGCAGGTCCCAACGAGGCGATCATCGTTTACGGCTTTCGCGGGCCGCGGGTAGTGAAGGGACACGGCACGGTGATCTTTCCCATGGTGGAAAGCAGCCGCCAGCTCTCGCTGGAATTGATGTCGTTTGACGTTGCTCCGCAACAGGATCTCTACACCAAGCAGGGCGTCGCAGTGACGGTGGAGGCGGTGGCGCAAATCAAAGTGCGCTCCGATCAGGAATCCATTCTGACCTCGGCCGAGCAGTTCCTCACTAAGACTCCTCCGCAGCGCGAAGGATTAATCCGGTTGGTGATGGAAGGTCACCTGCGCGGCATCATCGGCCAGCTAACGGTAGAGCAGATTGTCAAAGAGCCGGAGATGGTTGCCGATCGCATGCGTTCCACCTGCGCCGATGACATGAGCAAAATGGGGCTCGAAGTCGTATCGTTCACCATCAAAGAGGTGCGCGACAAGAATGACTACATTACCAACATGGGCCGCCCAGACGTAGCGCGCATCAAGCGCGATGCCGATGTCGCGGCAGCGGAAGCGGAGCGTGATACGGCGATCCGCAGAGCCAACGCCTTGCGTGAATCGGCGATTGCCAAGGCGCAGGCGGACCAGGAACGGGTGATTGCAGAAACGGCTTCGCTGGCCAAGCAGGCAGAGGCGCAGCGCGATCTGGATATCCAGAAAGCGCAATTCACCGAGCAGAGCCGCAAGCAGGAGGCGACGGCCGACAAGTCCTACGAGTTGCAGACCAACGTGATGCAGCAGCGGGTGGTTGCCGAACAGGTAAAGATCCAGCAGGTGGAGAAGGAGCAACAGATCAAGGTGCAGGATGCGGAAATCCTGCGTCATGAGAAGGAGCTGATCTCGACCGTGTTGAAAGGCGCGGAGATTGAGCGCCAGCGGATCGAGAACCTGGCCTCGGCGGAAAAGTCGCGGTTGACGGCGGAAGCCGAGGGCCGCTCCGCAGCGACGCGGATGCAGGGTGAAGCGGAAGCCTCCATCATCTTTCAGAAGGGCGAGGCGGAAGCCAAGGCCATGAACGTTAAGGCGGAGGCTTATCAGGAATGGTCGCAGGCGGCAGTCGTTGACCGGCTAATTGCAGCCATGCCCGAGGTGATGCGCGCACTCTCCGAACCTTTATCCAAGGTGGACAAGATCACCATCGTCTCCACCGGAAGTGATGGGGTAACCGGAGCCAACAAGCTTACTGGAGACATGATGAAGATCGCGTCCCAGGTTCCGGCGCTCTTCGAATCGCTCTCCGGAATGAACGTGGCTGAGCTGATGGCAAACGTCAAGAGCATGCAGCCGCGCCACGACGGAAACAACTCGGCGATCAAGTAACAGCGGTAGAAGGAGGATGGTATGGCACTACTGGAGCGGGTAAGCACGTTGTTGCGGGCGAACCTGAACGACCTGATCGACAAGGCGGAAGATCCGCAAAAGTTGCTGCGGCAGCTGGTGCTGGATATGGAAAACCAGTTGATGCAGGTAAAGACGCAGGTGGCGATCGCAATTGCCGACCAGCACCTGCTGGAGAAGAAGCGAAAGGAGCATATGGACAGCGCGGCAGAGTGGCGCAACAAGGCTGAGCTGGCAGTCAAGAAAGGACACGACGACCTGGCGAGGGCCGCGCTGGAACGCTCCTTGAGCCAGGATCAAATTGCGAAGGGTTTTTCGCAGCAGCTTGAGGATCAGCAGGCGGAAGCGGACACGCTGCGGACGGCATTGCGCAAGCTGGATCAGAAGTTGGTGGAGACGCGCAGCCGCTGCGAACTGCTGATCGCGCAGGACCGCAGGACGCGCATGGTGAGCCGGGCAACCGAGGCCCGGCAAACCATCAGCAAGCAGCAGAACTCAGTGTCGCTGGACCGAATGAAGTCGCGCATCGTGGGCCGCGAGGCACGCAACGAAGCAGACGTGGAGTTGCTGAGCGGCGACTCGCTGGAAGACCGGTTCGCCGCCTTGGATCAGGGAAGAGCATATCGAGACGTTGCTCAAGGACCTGAAGGCGAAACAGGAGAAACCAGCCTGACGCAGGAGGTCGCCTTTATAGGCGGCCTCGCCGTGTGAGAGCAAGAAGCGACTGCCTGCAGAAAGTTAAATCATTTTTTCCAGGCCATGAGGCTATGGGAAATACTTGCAATGCTCTTCGATGGCAGTCGAATTCTGATAGCAGGATGGGTTGCGCCGATCATTGACGTTGACGCGGAATTGATGCGAGAGTCGAGAGAAGCAATGAGCCTGCTGGGGCGAGGAGATGCTCGTGAATCGACGGGATGTGCTGCGGGGTGGGATGGCGTTTGCGTTGCTGCCCAAGATCGGCGCGGGAGCGGCGACTGGTGGCGGCTCCTTTACGTTCGCCCACTTTACGGACATACACATCCTGCCGGAGCGGAAGGCGCCGGAGGGTTCGGCCAAATGCTTTGAGAAAATGAGTGCGCTGCAACCGGACTTCGCGTTGTGCGGCGGCGACCTGGTGTTTGACTCCAACGAAACGCCGCGGCCCAAGGGTATTGAGCTCTTCGACCTTTACCAGACCACGGCGAAGCGGCTGACCATGCCTGTGCATAGCGTGCCGGGCAACCATGATGTCTTTGGGCTTTCCAACAAGAGCGGCGTGGCTGCGAGCGATCCGCTGTACGGCAAGAAGATGTTTGAGGACCGCATCGGCAAGAGATACAGCACGTTCGCGCACAAGGGCTGGCACTTTGTGCTGCTGGACTCGATTGGAATGACGCCGGACAGGACGTTTATCGGGATGGTGGACGAGGAGCAACTCGTCTGGCTGGCTGAGGTGCTGAAGCCGATTGGGACAACGGCGCCGATCGTGGTGATGACGCATGTACCGGTGGTGAGCGCGGTGATGCAGATTGTGCCCGATCCGTGGAAGACGCCGCAGACCTATATGGTGCAGAACTCTATCGATGTGCTTAAGATACTGGCGCCCTATAACGTGAAGCTGGTGCTGCAGGGTCATACGCATATCCGTGAGGAAGTGATTTATAACGGTTGCCGCTTCATCACATCCGGCGCGGTGTGTGGCAACTGGTGGAAGGGTCCGCGGCTGGGTAATCCGGAAGGCTTTGCGATGTTGACGGTGAAGGGTGACGCCATTAGCTGGCGGTATGAGACGTATGGATTTGTGCCCACACCGGAGGCGGCTGCACTGACAACGATGTAGGTGCGACGAAAGATGGGTTTTGCGTTGAGAAAAGCTTGCTGGCTGGGGTGTGTGTTGGCGATGGTGGCGCCAGTGGGGGCGCGTGGTGCGGACAAAATTGCCCCTAAGGTCATGGTGATTGCCACGTTTGAAACGGGCAAAGACAAAGGGGACGTGCCGGGCGAACTGCAGGAGTGGGCAGAGCGCGAGCACCTGGACCAGGAGATCAAGGTACCGGGCATCGATCATCCAGTGCTGACCAACGGTAAGGGCCTTTACGCCATGATCAGTGGCGTGACGACGCGCAGCGCGGTGCAGATGATGGCGCTGGCGATGGATCCACGGTTCGATCTGCGGCACACGTATTTTCTCCTGAGCGGGATTGCCGGCGGAGACCCTGCGCATGTGTCGCTGGGGAGTGCGGTGTGGATCAAGCAGGTGGTGGACGGCGATCCGATCTTTGAGATCGATGCGCGCGAGATGCCGGGGACGTGGCCGTATGGGACGATAGCGATGGGCGAAACCGAGCCGGGCAAGGTGCCCGCGAATGTGGATGCGGCGCCGGTTGCGGGTGTTTCCGAAGACGGCGCGGGTGGCGTGGGTCGGATGGTCTACACGCTGAATCCGTCCCTGGTGGAGTGGGCGTACCGGTTGACGAAGGATGTCGCGCTGCAAGACACGCCAAAGCTTGAGGCCAAGCGTGCGACCTTCAAGGATTATGCTGCGGCGGCACAGAGGCCTGGCGTGCTGGAAGGCGACAGTCTGGCCACAAACCGTTTCTGGCATGGTGCCGCGATGAACCACTGGGCAGAAGATTGGGTACGGCTGTATACCAAAGGCGCGGGCAGCCTGCTGATCTCCGACTGCGAGGACCAGGGCGTGGAGCTGGCGATGCAGGAGTTGGACCGGTTGGGACGCGTGGATGGGAAGCGGCTGCTGATATTGCGCTCGGCAAGCAACTTTACGGTGCCTCCGCCGGGCATGGCGCCGGAGAAGAGCTTGTTTGAGGGGCTGGCGGATTCGCCGGGTTATCTCCCTGCGCTCGACGCGAACTATCGCGTGGGCAAGGTGGTCGTGGATGCGCTGCTGGACGACTGGGCGAAGTATGAGGCCGAGATTCCCAAGGGCTAGCGAGCCGATTCGATGGTGACCTTGCCGACCAAGGGGCATCTTAGGTTGCGGCGGACTGCAATGCGATTGCCTGCACGCTGCCAAAGCGGCGCTCCCTGCATTTGAAATTCTCCAGCGCAGCATCGAGGTCAACCTGGTCAAAATCAGGCCACATACGGTCCGTGAACAGGAGCTCGGCATATGCGCATTCCCACAGTAGGAAATCAGAAAGCCGGGTCTCACCGCCAGTCCGAATCAGTAGATCCACCTCTCCACTCTCCCCGGTTAGCGCCTGCGTGAGCATCGGTCCGAGCGCATCCGGAGAGGGCGGTCCCTGCATCGAGAGAACAGCATTCGCACTTGCAGCCGCGCGGGTAATGGCATCGCGGGACGAGTAATCGATGGCGACGCGAAGATGCAGGCCAAGTCCGCCGGCGGTGGCGCACTCGGCTTTATCGATCTCGCGCAGCACGGATTGCGCCAGGCGATCCCGCCGTCCGATGATCTGGACCCGTACACCGCGCTGGCGCAGCCGTTCCGTCTCCAAGCGCAGGAAGGCGCGCAACAACCAGAAGATGCTCTGCACCTCGGCAGTGGGCCGGCGCCAGTTATCACAGGAAAAGGCGTAGAGCGTAAGCCGGCTGATACCCAAGTCGGGTGCGCGTTCCACCACGCGGCGCACCGCGGCGACTCCGGCGCGATGGCCGGCGATGCGAGGCAGGCCGCGCCGCATCGCCCAGCGGCCATTGCCATCCATGATGATGGCCACATGCAATCCCTCGTGCTGCTCTATGTTGGTCGTAAATCACCTCGGAACGGCGTTACCAGGGTGACCCGGCGAAAGCGAGCTGTACCAGTCGATCCTGCGCGTGAAGTACATGGCGGCCGCCACTGCCAGGAAGCTGGCAATCGCACCTACCAGCAACGCGTTGTCCTCGAGCCGCAAGAGCAGGTAGATCAGCGCATACAGCAAAGTGAAGATGGCCGCAGCCCTGATCCCCTGCAATCGGCTGGAGAATACCCATCCCGCGTTGGCCGAAAGCAGGACAACCGTGGCAGCACCCGCGAGCATAAAGCTAAGGTCGAAGCCGATTCGCTCGGCCAGCGATAACAGCAGCAGATAAAAGATGATCTGGGCGATTCCCACCAAAACGTATTGCGCAGGATGAACCCGCTTGCCGGTCGTCACTTCAAATACAAAGTAAGAGAGGAAAAGCAGTCCCAGAAAGAGCGCCACATATTTCAGCGACCGCGTTACGGACTGATAAGGGTCTGCCACTTCAACGAACGAGACGGCGAGTGCAGTCGCGTCGAGACCAGTGATTGAGTCGCCCGGCCCTTCGGCCCGCACACTACGGGCAATGAAGGGTACTGACCACTCCGCGGTGAAGCCGTGATTGGAGACCTGCCGGGTAACAGGCAAGAATCCTCCGTCGAATCCAGGGCTGGGCCAGTCGCCTTGTGCTGTTAGATGAGTGGTATTACCGTAGGCCAGCACTGCGATCCGCTGGGCGCCAGAAAAGCGCATGACAGAGGTTACATCGAATCGTCCATTCGGTTTGGCTATGCCTTCGGCCCTGGTGCCGAGGAGAGTCAGTTTGAGGGACTGATTCTTTTCTCCGCCGATTTCCAGGTATTGCGTAATGGCCGCGGGGACAAGCGTTGAGGTTTTTCCGTTTGCGGTCAACAGCGCGTCGGTTTGCGCTCCGCGTGCGTCGCTGACGCCAACCACAAGTTCGGCACGGCTCCAGTCGAGTGCAGCGCCCTGCGGGGCCGAAGAGGGAACTCCGCTCAGATCGAATGTCGCGTCCAGTTTTACATCTGCCTGAAATACCGGCACCTTAAAGAGCGAACGGCGACGCTCTTCGGTGGTGGTCTTCAGAGCGGCCGAAGCAGTCGCGGGGAACACGAGATACATGCCATGTTTCGCCGTATCATTCGGAGTCTGAGGCGGAATGGTGTAGGGAATGGCAAGCGTCGGTCCGAGAAAGGTCTGCTGGCCGCCCACATGGCCGCTTATCTCCTGCACTACCTCCGCGGCTCGACCGGTCCTCTCCTGAACCAATCCTCCGACAAATAATGCGGGTATGGTCATGAAGAGCGCCAGAGCACACACCACAATGAGTTTCATACCCATCGACCGGAAATTGATTCCGAACGGCAACGCGGATGGCAACGACGAAACCTCGTCCATTTTTAGCTCCTTATTGCGAAACTTACTTTGCACTGCAAAGTAACTACACAAAAAAATACTTAAGCCTGCCGCGGGGTCATCCGGCCTGGCAGGTGGTAGGCGGCTTCTTCCTCGGTTACCTTGGCCGCATCCAGCACTACCTGTTCTAGCGTCAAAAGGTACTCGAGATAACGTTTGCGGCCCGACGGCGTGATGCGACAGACAGTCTGGGGACGATTGCGATCGTGTCCCTTCACGATCTGCACTATCTTCTCCCGCTCCAACACGCTCAGATGCCTGCTCAGGTTGCCGTCGGTAAGTGCGCACAACTGCTTGAGATCGCCGAAGGTCAATCCTTTGGGATTGCTGATCAAGGAGGTGAGCACGCTGAGCCGCGCGCGCTCGTGAATTACCCGGTCCAGCCCTTCATACGCGAAGCGCGCTTCACTCGGCGCAGGTTTAGCCTTCATCGTTGCCCTCCTGCGCGGTAAAGAAGAGGATTCCCGCCACCAGCAGCTGTCCTATTCCGAACGAGGCTCCCATCGTGAGAGGGGACAGAGCGCGGTTATCGGCCAACGCAATGCAAGCGAGGCCGGCCAGCAGGTACCACACACCCGCGGCCGCCATGGGGCGGGGAAGGAAGCGGCAGGATGAAAACACGCCCAGCGAGAAGATGATCTGCCAGAGGCCGGGAAGCATCCACAGCGCGGAGGGAGCGGATCGTAAAAGCACAAGCGTCAGCAGCGCGCCCGCAGCAGCCGAGGGCAGAAATTGTTCCACGGCCATACGAATCATTGCGTCCGCCATGCCGGAATGCATGCGATGCGTCCGTGTTACCGTCTGAACGCCAATCAAGGCAGCCGACACGATGGCGGTCGAGATCCAGATGCCCAGATAGTGTGGGATGTGATTTGCAGGATCGGGCAGCCAGATGGCCTGCGCTCCGGCTGCTGATATAGCAAGAAAACCAGTTGCTGCGAGGGTCGCCGGGCCATAGCCGCGAAACTCGGTGCTGCGCGCCATCTGCCGGCGTATGCTGCTGATCTCTCCGAGCGCTTTGTGCAGGTCATCCATGGCTAATTAACTTTACAGTGCAAAGTAAACCGGCGGCGCAGCATTGTCAATAGTCAAAAGTCACCTGCCTCATAGAGGATTGCACGCACAGTGCATTCCGACTCCTTGAGTATGGTCGCAGTTACCAACTTTAAGGCCGCGCAGAATGCTTTCAATCGGCCGGGCCGGCAAAGAGGATGTGATTTCCGTCAAGATCCAGGACAACGAAGGTTGTGGCGCCCCACGGCTCCTTTTTGAGCGTCTGATGAAAACGCACTCCTGCTGTCTGATAGCTGAAAAATAGCTGCTTGATCTCTTCGGCTGTAGCGACGGTGATGGCAGCGGATAGCAGGTGTTCGCGTTCACGGATATCACGGAAGACAGGTTCGTCGATCTGCCTCAATACAAACCGAGCGTTGTCGCGAAGTACCTGTCCATAGAATGGCGGATCGCCATAGATGAAGTCGACGACGAAGCCGAGTTTCGCGGTGAAGAACTCACACGAGGCTTTGATATCGGCGACGAACAGCTGTGGGGCGACGGAGGTGAGGATGGGACGCGCCGTCGTGTCTATGGCTTCATCAGTCACGGCGTGGGTTCCTGCATTGAGCCTGATTTAGTCACAGCTCTTCGATAACATCGCTACTCCGTCCGCAAAGTACGTGCCGGATCAATGGAAGCCGCCCGTCGCGCTGGACCCCAACTTACCAGGAATGCGATTGCAGTGATCGTTGCGATGATGGAGACAAATACTCCAGGGTCATCCGGACGCACGCCAAACAGCAGGTTGGCGCTCAGCCGTGCCAACCCGAACGCGAGCACAGTCCCCAGACCCACGCCGATGCCAGTGAGCAGCGCGGTGCGGCGCAGCATGAGGCCCAACACCAACTCCGGCCTTGCACCCAGAGCGATACGGATACCGATTTCCTGGGTGCGCTCAGCTACCAGGTTGGCCATCACTCCAAAGATGCCGATTGCCGCTAGCAGCAACGCAATCAAAGCGTCGATCGTGAGCATGGCGGCCGCATAAAGCAGGCCGGTGAACTCGACGGTTAAATATGTGTCGTAGGTTTGCACATCGTCAAGCGGTATGGTGGGGTCAAGCGCCCCAAGCGCCTGGCGAACCGCGGCTACTGATGCCATAGGATTGGCGCCGGTAATCAAGACGTAAGTAGCGGCCTGCGGCGGAATCTGGAGAGCGTTCAAATACATCGCCGGTTCTGCGGCACGGTCGATCCAAAGATAGTTCACATCGTCAACCACACCGACGATGCGTACCCACTGTGCGTGAGGGCTGCCTGGCGCACCCATCTGAATGCGGTGCCCAATTGGGCTTTCCGTGGAGAAATACTGCTCCGCGAATTTCCGGCTTACCACGGCCACTGGTTGCGTGTTGAGGGAATCGCTGCTGTTGAAATAGCGTCCGGAGAGCCGGGGAATATGGAAGGCCTCAAAATATCCGTCGTTCACCGCAAGCCGAATGGCGCTTTGGAATTTTCCTGGAGGTACGGGCCGATTCTCAATGCGGAAATCGTCGTTCCAGGCTTCTTGGCCATCCGGAAGTGCCGTGGTGACTTGGGCACGCGTGACACCGGGTAAGGCGCGCAGCTTTTCGAGGCTGCTATTGAACCAGGAGGCGCGCTGTTCGTCCGTGGCATAACGGGCCGCCGGCAAGTCCATATGAAAAGTAAGGATCTGCTTCGGCTGATAGACGTCGGCAACGTGCAGCATCGACCACATACCCTTGCACATCAGGGCCGCACCGATCACCAGAAGGACGGAGAACGATATCTGCGATATCGCGAAGAGGTCTCTCAGCCGGTGTGTCTCACGGGAAGCGCTGGTGTTCCGCGAACCTGCCTTGAGCTGATCGACAAGATTGATGCTCAGTGCTTTCAGAGCAGGCAGAAGCCCGGATATAAGCCCGGCGGCCAGTGCCACGAAGAGAGAGAAGGCGAGAGCGCGGCCGTTGAGCGAGATGTTGCTCCAGCCCGAAATATACTTTTCTATGCTCTTCGGCATGGCGATCTCGCAGAGATGCATGCAGACGGCTGCGACGACGAGTCCACCGGCTGCGCCCATCGCTCCCAATACCAGGTTCTCAGTCAGCAAGTGGCGTAGCAATCGCCCGCGGCCTGCGCCGAGAGCTGTGCGCACAGCAATCTCCGGCCGGCGAGCCAGGCCGCGCACAAACTGTAGATTGGCGACATTGGCGCATACCACCAGCAATACAAATCCAGTGGCCGCCAAAATAAGACGGTAGTAGAGCGGAGTCAGGGGTCCATTGATGTCATCAAGCAGTGGCTCGACGCGCACGGACCAGCCCAGGTTGGAAGCCGGATAGATCTTTGCCAGGCGCTCGGCAATCACGCGCAATTCTTCCTGAGCCTGGTTCACGGATACTCCGGACCTCAACCGGGCAACTACGAAATAATCGTGGGCGATGCGATTCTGCAGTTGTTGTGGAGTGGGCGCCAGGGGCAAAAATACTTCGGAGATCGATGGATACTGCATGATTTTAGGCAGAACGCCGATCACCGTGTACGCCTGCCCGTCGAGGTTGATAACCCGGCCCAGCACCGAAGGATCCGCACCGAAACGCTTCTGCCAGAATGCGTAGCTGAGCACGGCGACGGTGTTGTGCCCAGGCTGACACTCGTGATCCTGATAAACGCGACCGAACAATGCGTTGGCACGCAGCACCTCAAAAAAGCTGGCCGTCGTGAATGATGCCTGCACATGAAGCGCTTCTCCTGTTCCCGTCAGGCTCATGGAGGTGTCATTGCGGATGGCCAGGTCAGCAAAGGATCGGCTTTGTTGTTTCCAGTCCTGGTAATTTCCCAGGGCAACCTGCTTATAGTCGGCGGTGCCGCGACCGTGCTCTTCTGCCACGATGACCACGCGGCTCAGGTCCGGCACGGCAAGAGGGCGCAGCACTACGGCGTCCATCATGCTGAATACCGCAGTGTTCATGCCGATGCCGATGGCAAGCGTGAGCGCCGTAGTTAACGTAAATCCGGGAGACTTCCACAATTGGCGAACGGCGTAACGCAGGTCACTCCAAAGAATCTCGAGGAAGGGGAGTCCGCGCTGCACACGATAACTTTCCCTGGTTTGTGTCACGCCCCCGAAGGCGCGTAGTGCGGCTGTCCGTGCCTCTTCTTCAGTCATGCCGTGCTGTATGTTTTCTTCTACGGCTAGCTCGATATGGCTACGCAGCTCGTCGTTGAGATCTTCATCGAGTCTTTTTCTGCGAAAGACGGAAGCGCAGCGGCTTAGCAGGGTGCGTATCTGGTCCATTGCCGGCTCCTAGTTGGAAGGCGCGAGGAAGCGCGCCATGGTAGTGGCGACGCGCTCCCAGTTCTCGGTTGCTGTTTCGATCTGCTTGCGGCCAATGCGGCTCAGCGAATAAAACTTGGCGCGGCGATTGGTTTCGGAAGTGCCCCACTCTGACTTGATCCAGCCACGCTGCTCCAGCCGCAGAAGCGCGGGGTAGATGGTGCCCTGGTTGAGGCTGAGAGTGTCACCGCTGACTTGTTCGATGCGGCGCGCGATACCGTAGCCGTGCAGCGGTCCCATCGTCTCAAGGGTCTTTAGGACCATGAGGTCCAGGGTGCCCTGCAGAACGTCGGATTTGCTTTCTCCCATGGTTTGCTCCCTGTTGACTTTCTACATATAGCGTGGACCACGAATAGGCAGAATGTCAACAGGTATATGGAAAGCAGTCCGGGGGATAGGGTTTTGTACCCGCGAGAACGGTCTATCTCGGGTGTGAGTACCGAGGAAAGAAACCGCAGGTCCCTCCAATACGCGCATTACAACCCATCAGCAATTCGCCGAGCCGCCGAAAGGTCGTTCAAGCAAAGAGGCAAGCTACCCGGGATAGGCCCCCGTAATGTAGCCCTGTAGTTCCTGGATGGTTTGTGCCTGACCGGAGATTACCCATTTCACCAGATCGCCAATCGAGACTAGACCCACCACCGTCTCATCCCGCAGCACCGGCAGATGGCGAAAACGGTGCTGGGTCATGATGGTCATGCATTCATCCACAGTGTGTTCAGGACTTACGGAGAAAACCGGGCTGGTCATGATCTGGTGGACGTGAGTTTCTCTCGCAGCCTGCCCGATCAGGATACCTTTGCGCGCATAGTCACGCTCCGATAGGATGCCGACCAGTCTGTGGTTCGAAAGGACCAGCAAGGCGCCCACATCATATTCAGCCATCTTCTCCAGCGCTTCGTAGACCGTCTGCTCGGGTGCTATCGACAGAATCCTGTTTTTGTCTTTGTTCTTCAGCACCAATCCAATCGTGTCGGAGATTCTCATCTAACCCTCCTGACCGCGTATCCAAGCGTCCGGGGCGCGATCAAACTTCTCCCGAACTCGGCACGTGGACAATATAGTCCATCCCGATTGCAATCGAACAGTGGAGAAGTGGATTAGGGTCAATAAATTCTAAATGTAACTTCAATGTTCACTTCAACCGGCACCGGCTTGCCCTGGAGGGTCGCGGGCTTGAACCGGTATTGCTTCACAGCGTCAACAGCCTTTTGATCCAGCCCCATTCCCAGGCGACGGACGACCTGAACCCGTTGCGGATTCCCCTGGGCATCGACGATGAGCGAAACCACGCACACACCCTGGAATTTCGCCCGCCGGGCTTCGTCGGAGAATTCCGGATCGGGCGCAAAGATCAGCTGTGGAGCTGCAACCCCGCCACCGACGTGGTAGATTCCGCCCCCATAGCCCCCGCCCTCACCTGGACCATATCCATTACCCCGGCCCGAGCCGATGCCCCCGCCCGATCCTACGCCTAGGCCACCCAGGTCACCGCTTCCGTTCCCAGCCGGACCGGACACGCTGGTCCGCGGGTCGCCCAGATTTGGCATATTGTCATTCGGCACTTCGAGGTCCTTGGGCATCATGATGGCAGCTTCCTGCGCCAATTTGGGATGCTCATTGACCGCCACCATCGGCGGAACAATCGGCTGCTGCTCGAATTTCGGCAGCTTACCCTTGGGCGCCTGGAGAATGTCGTGCGCTCCGCCACCTCCCCCGCCACCCATCGAGTTCGTCGCTGGAACGGTGATAGGAAGGAAGGCATCGATCCGGGCGACCGTGGCGTGCGCCTTGACTATGCCGTGGTTTCTCGCGTGCAAGAAAAGCAACGCGATCAGGGCGAAGGCACTCGCGTGGGCCGCGATCGACCACAGGCTCGTCCAGATGCTGCGTGTCTCAAGCGACAACAATCGGAACGTTGGGACCGCGGTCTGGCGGCGCGCGGCGAGGAGACGTTGCTCGACGCGCAGAATCAGGTCGTCCGGCGCGGATACGCGCACGAATGCAGAATAGAGGGCCTGTTCAAGTTCCGCATCGGCTTCGTACATATTGGGCTCGTACATCGTAGTTCTCGCTTTCTCTAGCTAAGCGCGCGTGCGGGCTTTTCGCGCAACAGCCGCAGTGTGCGTTGCAAGTGGCTCTTGGACGGCTCTGACCGGCATATCGAGGGTGTCGCTTATTTCATCCGGGCTCATATCCTCCTGGTAACGCAGAACCAGGATGGTTCGCGCTACCGGCGGAAGGGAACTGACCAGTTGCTGCAGCCGTCGGCTGAGCAGCGGGTCCGGTTGGCTTGCGGCGCTCGACAAATCCGGTAAGTCAGGCAGTTCATTCCAATCCATTGCGACCTCGGGCCTACGCCGCCCGCGGCGCACAAGATCGA
>CAWGPA010000006.1:0-276926 GCA_963824325.1 uncultured Acidobacteriaceae bacterium
GATTTTGAGTCCGCTGCGTCTGCCAGTTCCGCCATCCCGGCTCGGAGACTGCACTTAGTTTAACCCGGGCACAGTATACCTGCACCTCTCGTGGCTATCGACATCGAAAGCATTGTGGTCCTCCCGAATTCGCGACAACCCCACCCTGGTCGCCACGGCTGCCAGATCTCTTCACCGGTTTCCGCGGTCTTACAGCTTCAACTGCGCCCGCGATCGAATTGCCTTGTACGGGCACTTGCGCTCGAACTCGGCGAAGTTGACCTTGATCCCCAAACCTGGAGCATCCGGCAATCGAACCCGGCCATCCTTCTGAGTCGGGTAGGTGCCTTCAGTCATCTCGCGGAACAAGTCGTTATCCGCCCCTTCACATTCGTGAATCACGAAATTTCGGCACACCGACATGGTGGACATCGACGCCATGTGAGCTATCGGTCCGCTGCATTGATGCGGAGCCACTTCTACCCCGTACACCTCCGCCATGTTGGCGATCTTGCGCAACTCCGTCACCCCGCCCGCATGCATCACATCGGGTTGGATAATCGCCGCTCCTTTCACGTCGAGCAGTTGCTTGAACTCGAAACGGGAGAACAGCCCTTCGCCAGTGGCAATGGGAACCGGGCTCTTCGCCGCCACCTCACCTAACCCTGCGGGATTTTCACGAAGGGTCGGCTCCTCCATAAACAGCGGATGATAAGGCGCGATCGCATTGGCAAACTGAATCGCCGAGCGCACCGTAAATGTCTCCGCACATTCGAGCGCAATGTCCACCTGCGACCCAAAGACTCTGCGAATCGCGGCCAATTCAGCAACGTCCTGATCGATGCGCTCGAGTTCGGTCGCGGCCGTGGGCAGCGTGTATTTGACCGCGGTCCAGCCCTGTTCGCGCGTACGCGCAGCCAATTCCGTGACCGCAGCGATATCGCGTTTCCCAGGCGGAATCGACGCATCCCAGTGGGTGAAGTAGACGCGCAAATTGTCCCGGATCGGGCCCCCGAGCAGCGCGTACAAGGGCACTCCCAAACGTTTGGCTTCGATATCCCACAACGCCATGTCGATGGCCGAGAGCCCGGTCATCAATGCCGGACCGTTGCGCCAGCGCGTGGCCACATAGTAGACGCGATCCCAGTGCGCTTCCGGACCAGCAGGATCGAGCCCCACGTACTCCGGCTCCAGCCAGCGGAGCACCGACTCCGCTATATCGGTGCGGCTCTCAAGAGTCGCTTCCCCCAGCCCGGTGATACCCGCGTCGGTATGCACCTCGACAAACATCAGATCGCGCCAGCGCACAGAAACTTTGTGGATCGCAAAGCCCGTGATTTTGACCTTTCCCAACGGGGCTGCTGCCTGGAACGCCGAAGCCAAAGGAACCGCTGCGAGACTCTTAAGCAGGGATCTTCTATTCACAGTGCGAAATCATATCTCACCGAGACGGCTCTCCCAGTCATCGTAGAAACGCGTTATCTTGGGAAGGCTTCGATCGTTTCTCCGGAGGAACCGCGAATGGGACACAAGTATGCCAATATCCTCGAAACCGTCGGCAACACGCCGGTGGTCAAGATCAATAAGCTGGCTCCGTCCGGCGTAAACCTCTTTGTCAAAATCGAGGCTTTCAACCCCCTCGGTTCGGTCAAGGATCGTCTCGCCCTGGGCGTGATTGAGGATGCCGAGAAGACCGGGAAGCTCAAGCCCGGCCAGACGGTGATCGAGGCAACCAGCGGCAATACGGGCATCGGTCTGGCCATGGTATGCGCCCAGAAAGGCTATCCGCTTGTGGTCACGATGGCGGAGACCTTCAGCATCGAGCGGCGCAAGCTGATGCGATTCCTGGGAGCCAAGGTCGTGATTACGCCCGCGGCGGGAAGAGGCTTCGGGATGGTCGCCAAGGCAGTGGAACTGGCAAAAGCGCATGGCTGGTTTCTCACCCGGCAGTTCGAAAATGAAGCCAACGCCGACATGCATTCCCGAACCACGGCAAGGGAGATATTGGATGACTTCCAGGGCGAGCGGCTGGACTACTGGGTGACTGGCTTTGGCACCGGCGGCACACTGAAGGGCGTATCGCGCGTACTTGCCAAAGAGCGGCCGGAGACCAAGATCGTGGTCTGCGAACCGGACGACGCGGCCATGCTCTCCAGCGGCATTGCTCAGGAACGAAACCCGGACGGATCGCCCGCCGTTCCCCACCCCGCTTGGAAACCACACCCCCAGCAGGGCTGGAGCCCGGACTTCATCCCCAAGCTTACCGGCGATGTTGTAGACCTGAAGACGATCAGCCAGATTTTACGGATCCCCAACGCGGAGGCGATGCGTTGGAGTAAGGAGCTCGCCAAGAAGGAAGGGATCTTTGTCGGGATTTCTTCCGGCGCAACGTTTTCGGGAGCACTCAAAGTCTGTGAGGAAGCGCCCAAGGGGTCGACGATTCTGTGCATGCTGCCGGATACAGGAGAGCGCTACCTGAGTACCCCGCTCTTCGCCGACGTGTCCGTCGACATGACGCCGGAAGAGGTGGAGATTGCGCACTCCACGCCCAGTGCCTGGCTGCAGCCGGCGTAGTCAGGCCAAACCGGAGATCGTATGAGCAAGCAGAAACGAAACGTTACCAGGAGTCGATTCGAGCTCGAGGAAATGGGAGAGACGGCCTACCTCGAGTTCGATATGGATAGCGCGGGATGGATCACGCTATTGCACACCGAGGTGCCCGAAGCCCTTCGCGGAAAGGGCATCGCGGGCGAACTGGCGAAGACCGGGCTGGAATACGCACGCGACAACCAATTGAAGGTGGACGTGGTGTGTCCGCTGGTTGCGAACTACATTTCAAAACACCCGGAGTTTCAGCCCTTGGTAGGCCGATAACGGACAGGGTCTACCAAAGGCGGCGAACTCCGAACAAGTCCAGTTTTGTGTCCGTGCTAAGGACAAGTATGTCCATCGCGAGCGCCTGGGCAGCGATCATGCGATCGAACGGATCGCCATGATCGGCAACGAGCCGCCCAGCGCGGAGCGCGCTTTCAGCTTCGATTGGCAGAAGTGTATATCCAGAGTCCTCCATAGTTTCGAGGAAGTCTCTCTCGAGACTGTCTGCCCCCGGGATTTTGCCGAGGCGTACTTTCGTAGCGATCTCCCATGCAGTTGCCGCGGATACGAAAATCTCATTCAGCGGATCGGCCATGATTTCCGCTACTTGGCGGCTCAGAGATGACGGGGAAATCTTGGCCCAGATCAGGGTGTGGGTATCGAGTAAAACCCTCACTCCCCCGTCCACCCTTCCGGAAGGTCTTCCCAGAAAGCATCGGTCAAAACAAAGTTCGGATCTTCCAGACCTCCCAGACGTTTCTTCGGGGTGGGATGGATAGCCTCCAGCTTCGCGACCGGCTTTTTGTCCCGGCCAGAGGTGATGATCACGGTTTCCCCCGCCTGAGCTTTCTTCAGCAGCTCGGAGAGGTTTGTCTTTGCCTCGAAAATCGTCGCTGTAATCATAGGTTACCCGCTTAAATGCTAAGCTAGTTTAGCTAAGCTAACCATCGCTGTCAAGGAATCACCAGATATTGCTCCAGCTTTCCGTCGGGCATCTCGTAGGTGGTCACTTTCAGCTCGCGATCAGGAAAGGCGACCGCGAAGACGCGGAAGATCATGCCCCCACGCCCTTCCTCTTTGACCTGTTTGAAGCTGAGCGGCGGTCCCAGTGGCTTGAGGCTGGCGGCAAAATCTTCGATCGTCTGCTGATTGAAGTACGCGTTGCAATAGTTGGTAAAAAGCTTGCGGTCGATGTGGCCATCCGCAAGCCCATTGAAGATGGCAAGCGCTTGAGCCTCTTCTTTGGTCGGGGCGGAGGCCGCAATCCCCAGGATCATCGGCGCCACTCGGTCGGCAATCATGCTTGCAGCCTGGGTAGCCATTTCATTAGTGAGCACTACGATAGCCGCCCGCTCTCCGGGGAAGACGACGTTCTCTGAAACAAATCCCGACACTTCTCCTGAGTGCTCAATCATCGCGTGACCATCGCGTTTGTTCAGAAACACGCCAAGGCCATAACCAGTACTGTCGCCGTTCTTGAGCAGGACAGGCGTGAACATTTGGGTGTAAGAGGCAGAGGAAAGCAGCGATCGATCGATCACACTGATGTCCCACAACGCCAGGTCATGGGCCGGCATGGCCAGCTCACCGGCAGCAAACATCCATCCGGCGCCTTCCTGCGGCGAAGGCCGGGGCGGCCCCAGGGCGTGGCGCTCGTAGCCGGTCGGGTCGGTTGCCGGCAACCGGCTGGCATCGGCGTCGTAGACATTCTCCATGCCCAGCGGCAGAAAGATCCGTTTCTCCAGCAGGTCGATTAGGGGCACCCCGCTGACCTGCTCCACGATGCGCCCCGCGATCACATAGTTGGTGTTGGAATATTGCCATTTCGTGCCCGGGTCGAAATCAAGCGGCCTTTTTGCCCACACGTCCAGGATGTGCTGTGCCGTCGTGGGCGCCAACATGGAGGTCATCACGTAGTCCTCCGGCCAATAATCCTGGTATCCGGAGGTGTGCGAAAGCAGCATGCGAATGGTTACTTCGCGGGCGCGCGTTAGCTCGGGCAGGTACTTCGCGACCGGGTCATCGAGCGTCAGCTTGCCCTCCTGCGCGAGGAGTAGGACAGCGGCCGCGGTGAACTGCTTGCTGATCGACCCGATGGAGTACTGCATTTGCGGGGTGGCATCCATCGCCGGAGAGAGCCTCGCCTGCCCGTATGCCTGGAGATAGGCGATGTGGCCATCCTTCACGATGGCGATGGAGGCACTGGGCACATTGGTAGACGACAAAATCTGGTTAACGGCCGCGTCGATTTTTGCTTTCAGGTCGTCCGGAAGCGCCGCCGCCACAGGGGTAGTTTGTGCTCGCAACCCGGGGCTGATCGCCAGCAATACCAGCGTGAGGAGTGATTTCAGCATACTGGCTCGATTGTAAGAGACAAGGAGTGACTGGCCGGGTCTGCTATGGTTGCCCTTCGCGTCTTTCGTTTTGAGAAGTGCGTCTAAAATACCTTCGCAGCCTTGAATGGAGGGTCCGTAATGCTTACCCGCAGAGAGTTCAATCGCCTGGCCATGGCTAGCGCCGCCTCACAGGTGGTTTCGCCCCTTTTAGCGCAGGGCGGCGGCGATCGCAAGATCGGCTATTGCATCATTGCCTTGGGCCGGATTTCCATGGGTCACTTCATGCCAGGTGTCCTGGCCAGCAAGAACTCCCGCATAACCGGGCTGGTGAGCGGGCATCGCGACAAGGCACTGGCCCAGGCGGCTAAGTATGGGGTTCCGGAGAGCTCCATCTATAGCTACGAGAACATGGATCAGATCAAGAACAATCCCGCTATCGACGCTGTGTACGTGGCCCTGCCCAACAGCATGCATGCGGAGTACACGATTCGATCCGCGCAAGCCGGCAAGCATGTCCTGTGCGAGAAG
Source organism: uncultured Acidobacteriaceae bacterium (assembly GCA_963824325.1). Classification (GTDB taxonomy): domain Bacteria; phylum Acidobacteriota; class Terriglobia; order Terriglobales; family Acidobacteriaceae; genus PALSA-350. Next base: position 5,439 of record CAWGPA010000006.1, read on the forward strand.
CCTATGGCGACTTCTGTCGCGGATTCGCTAGCGATGATCAAGGCCTGTAAAGACGCGAACAAGAAGCTGATGATCGCCTATCGTTGCCACTACGAACCGACCAATCTACGCGCCATGCAGCTGATCCGCGACGGCAAGCTGGGAAAGATCCAGGCGATCGAGAGCGCCAATGGATTTAATGCGAAGGCCGGCGAATGGAGGCTCGACCGCAAGCTGGCCGGTGGCGGCCCATTGATGGACATGGGCGTCTATTCACTCAACGCCTGCCGCTACCTGACCGGTGAGGAGCCGATCGATTTGAAGGCCTTTTCGTCAGTGATCGATCACGATGGCCGATTCGATACGGTAGAAGAGAACGTGTCGTGGACGATGAAGTTTCCTTCCGGAGTGGTGGCCAGCTGCAACACGACCTATGGTGCCCCGATGAACGGCTTTTACCGGGTGCATGGGTCGTTGGGCTTTCTTCATGCGGAGCCGGCGTTCATCTACCAGGGACTTCATCTAACAGCCCAATTTTCTGATCCTGCGGGCGGCCAGCCCACGATTCTCGACGAGCCGAACCCGGACAAGGACCCATCGCAGTTCACCGCGCAGGCCGAATACTTCTCCGACTGCGTCCTAACGGATAAGACTCCGAGGACGGCGGGCGAAGAAGGCTTGCTCGACATGCAATACATGTCGAAGATTTATCAATCCTGCGGGCTGCCTGCGCTCTAGAACGAGCCGCCGGCGATGGAGGGGATCACCAGGACTTCGTCGCCATCCTTAAAGGCGTACTCATCATTGCCTAAAAACCGGATGTCTTCTTCGTTGACATAGAAGTTGATGAAGCGGCGCACCTTGCCATCGTTATCGCGCAGGTGGGGCTTGAGTGCGGGAAAGCTGGTCTCGATCTCGGTAATCAGCTGGGGCAGATTCGCTGCCGAGGATTGAATTTCCCGGGTCCCATTGGTGTGTTTTTGAAACGCATTCGGCAGCAATACTTTAACGGACATACACTTCCTCCACTGCATTCTTCTCTTCCAGATCCTGCTCGACCATGGCTTCAAAGTCAGCCATGCGGGGGCGGATCGCTTGCTTCTGTTCATACTTGCCTTGCAGCACGTCCAGGGTCTTCAAGCCATTGCCGGTAATCGCGACCACGGTGAGATCGCCGGGAGCAATGCGGCCGTGGGCATAAAGGCGGGCGGTCACTGCGGTTGTCACGCCCCCTGCTGTTTCCGTAAAGACGCCTTCCGTCTCGGCCAGTTCCTGAATCGCCGAAACGATCTCCACGTCGGAAACATCTTCTGCCCAACCGCCACTTCCACGAATGGCGCGGATGGCATACGGCCCGTCAGCAGGATTGCCGATCGCCAGTGAGCGTGCGATGGTGTTCGGCTTTTGCGGCTCGTGGTGCGACAAGCCATTCTTTACTGCGTGCGCAATGGGCGAGCAGCCAGTGGCCTGTGCTCCAAAAAAGCGCACCGGCTTGTCCTCCACCAGGCCGAGCTCGACCAACTCGCTAAAGGCCTTGTGGATCTTGGAAATCAAAGCGCCGCCGGCCATGGGAACGACTACGTTGTCGGGCAGCCGCCAGCCCAATTGCTCGGCGATCTCGTAGCCTACGGTTTTGGAACCCTCGGCGTAGTAGGGACGAAGATTAACGTTCACAAAGCCCCAGTTGTAGCGCTCGGCAATCTGCGTGCTGAGCCGGTTCACCTGGTCGTAGTTCCCATCGATCCGAACCAGGTTCGCGCCGTAGACCTGGGTGTTCAGGATCTTGGCCGGCTCGAGATCGGTCGGGACTAATATGTAGGTTTTTAATCCCAGGCGGGCGGCGTGGGCGGCCACCGCGTTGGCGAGGTTTCCGGTGGAGGAGCAACCCACCGTGTCGAAACCGAAGATCTTGGCCCTGGCCAGGGCCACCGAAACCACGCGATCTTTGAAGCTCAGCGTGGGCAGGCAGACAGCGTCGTTCTTGATGTAGAGGTTGGTGGCGCCGATGCGCTTCGCCAGGCGCGGGGCCGCCATGAGCGGAGTCATGCCAGTCGGAGTGGTGGGCACGTAGTCATCCGGCAGCGGCAGCAGGGCCTGGTAGCGCCACATGCTTTGCGGACCCCGGGCAATCGCGTCACGGGTGAAGGTCTTCTTGGCCGCGGCCATGTCGTAGGCTACTTCGAGCGAGGAAAAACACTCGTCGCAACTGGAAAGCGGCTGGTTCGGAAAGCGCTTGCCACATTCCCTACAGCGCAACTCGTAAACTGATGCCATCATGCCCTCAAATCGAGAGCGACAGATGCACGGGCACTACGTGACGAACTCTAAACCGCGGTACTGCATGGAATTAGCGAGATGCGCATACTATGCACCCCGAATCTCATGTTCCCCAATTCTTTTCAGAACCTAGGAGAGAGTTGACACCATACTCCTGGTTTGCCCAGGCAGGTTGTCGTGGCGTCACAGGGCCCGTCCCTCAGCCACTCTTCATGAAATTCAGGCTCGCTCACAAGGAGCAAACTTGAATACTCGATTTCTAGCACAGTCGCCTGTGGACCGCAAGTGGTGTATTCAGCCAACAAGTCAAGCCGGAAGTGCATCTGATTGGTAACATTAGATAGATAGGAAGCAATTACCGAGCCTGCGGAGGGTCTGGTCCGCTCAGAAAATTAGGAACTCCACATCGGAACTCCATGACGGAAGCCAGTCCACAATCCTCCCGCAACGCATGGCGCGAGCGGGTACAAGCGCTGAAGAACGTGCCGCCGGTGCTCGGCATTTTGTGGGAGTCAGGCCCAGCGGTAGTCACCTGGGGCATCATCCTGCGCATCTTCGTGGCAGCGTTGCCCTCTGGGATTGCCTACATTGCGGCCCAGATCATCAACGGCGTTCAGTATTATTTCACCCACAAATCGCTGTTGCCCCATTTTTGGTGGCTGGTAGGGATAGAAGCAGGCCTGAACGTATTGAACGGGCTGCTGGTGCGGGGAGTCGATTACAGCGACAGCCTGCTGGCTGACCGTTACACCCACTTCGTCAGCGTCAGGGTGATGCGTCAGGCGGCAATGCTGGACCTGACGACGTATGAAGATCCCGTCTTCTATGACCGTCTGGAACGGGCCAGGGTACAGGCCACCGATCGCCTGGCAATGATCCAACAGATGGGGCGACTGTTCCAGCAAACCCTAACCACATTGATCTGGACGTCGATTCTGCTCTGGTATTCGCCTTGGTTGGTGCTTCTGCTTGCCTTGGGTGTGCTACCTACCTTCCTGGGAGAAACCCACTTTGCCTTCCTGGGATATGCGAAGAATTTCCGTCAGACTCCGGCGAAACGGCAGATGGACTACCTGCGCCAAGTGGCCGGAAGCCGCGAAGGCGCCAAAGAGCTAAAACTATTCAACCTGAGCGACTACCTGACCAATCGGTTCACCCGGCTCTCAAAAGATATTTACGAAGAAAATGTCGCTCTTTCGCGCAAGAAGCTGCTGGCCGGCGGCCTGCTCGGAGTGATCGCGACCGTGGGCTACTACGGCGCCTATGCCTTCGTGATCTGGCGCGCGGTCACAGGGAGCTACAACGATATTGGTGAGTTCTACTACCTGACCAATGCCATCATTCAGGCCTCCAGCAATTTGCAGCAGGTGTTTTCAACGGCGTCGGGCATAGCGGACCAGGCGCTCTTCCTTACCGATCTGCTGGCCTTCTTCGAGATGAAGCCCACGGTTGCCGCAAACCCCGATGGGGCGTTGATACCGCGTCCGATCCGCCGTGGCTTTGAGTTTCGTAATGTCAGCTTTGCCTATCCCGGTACCACGCGTCGGGTGCTGAGCAATTTCAACTTCACGCTTGCGCCTGGCGAGCGGATCGCGTTGATCGGGGAAAACGGCCAGGGCAAGACGACCGTGGTCAAGCTGATCACCAGGCTCTACGACCCGACCGAAGGGCAGATTCTGCTGGACGGCATTGACCTGCGCGATTACAAGCTGGAAGATTTACACCACGAAATCGGGGTCATCTTTCAGGACTTCATGCGTTACGAGATGACCGCGCGGGAAAACATTAGCGTGGGGCGTGTGGAAAGCGAGCACTCGCAGGCAGATATCGAGTCGGCCGCGCACAAGAGCCTGGCAGAGAGCGTGATCGCCAAGCTGCCCGGCGGCTACGACCAGATGCTGGGGCGGCGCTTCGAGAGCGGGGTGGAGCTGTCGGGTGGAGAATGGCAGCGGGTCGCTCTGGCCCGTGCGTACCTGCGAGACGCCCAGTTGCTGGTGTTGGATGAACCAACAGCTGCACTCGACGCACGTAGTGAGCTGGAAGTCTTCGAACGCTTTGCTGAGCTCACCACCGGGAAGATGGCGCTGCTGATCTCGCACCGCTTTTCGACTGTCCGCATGGCCGACCGCATCGTAGTGCTGGAGGGCGGGAGGCTGGTGGAAGAAGGAACGCATCCCCAACTAATAGCGCTTGGCGGGCGCTACGCCAGTATGTTCGAGATGCAGGCCGCAAGCTATCGTTGATTTTTAACTGACCCAACGCCCGAAAGAGAATTTATGACCGACACTTTAAAAAGCTCGGGCCCCCTTAACACCAACCCGGAGTCGCATTCTACCTACACCGCCGACTCAGTGCGGGCTTATGCCGACAAGGTCGCCCCCGGCTGGCACGTCGCGCACAAGCCGGAGGGCAAGGGCAGCTTTGGCCGTCGCATTGACGCGACGGCGCAGTCACTCGACCAGCTTTACGTGATCCTCGACGCCAGGCCGGTGCCAACTTACCTCCCTGGAGAGAAGCTGGACCCGTTGCTCGAGTTGCGGCAGAACCCACGGTTGCTACGCGCCGTTATTCCTGAGATCCATACCATACTCAAGAAATTGGGCCGTCTACCCCGAACGCAGCGCGATCAGGAAAACGACGAGCCACGAATCGTAACCGTGGCGGATGCCTACCTGCAGGCTACGGGTTCGGAATATCACCCTCACGCGATTGACATCTTTATGGACCAGGTGCAGAAGTACGATGCGCTGGAGCTGAACGAATTATGGGCGTTGGCTCCGGTGCTCAAATTCCTGCTACTGGAAGAAGTCATCGTGCAGGCCAATGGCGTCATTCAAGATCCGGACTCGCACACCGAGGCCGGTGCCGAACTACTCAAAACGCGCATGAGAAGCTTGCGCGACGTTGGCTATGCCGATTGGTTCACCTTGATCGAGCCGTTAGTCATCTATGACCCCATTCTGCAGAAGGATCCGGCCGGTGCTTACAAGTTTATGGACTTCGACAGCCGGGAAGCCTACCGCAAACGCGTGGCCGAGATTGCCCGTCACTCCGATTGCTCCGAGTTGGAAGTAGCGGAGGCAGCGCTTGCGCTGGCCCTGGAATCCCGGGAAAAGCATCGCGTAGAAGACCCTCGGCTGCGTGTTCGCCGCTCGCACATCGGCTACTACCTGATCGATCGCGGTTTTCCCATGTTGGCCAAACGCGTCGGCTATCGCCCCCGGTTCATCGACCGTTTACGGCTCACGATGCGCACCCACGCCGATGATTTCTATATTGGCGGCATTCAGATCATCACCGTGGTGCTCATCGGGCTGATCCTGGCGCCCCTGGTTCCGACCTACCCGATCTTCGGCGGCCTTACCATAGCTTTTCTGCTCCTACTGCTCCCCGCAACCCAGGGAGCGGTCGACCTGGTCAACAACACCATTACCGTGGTCTTCAAGGCGTATGCGCTGCCCAAGCTCGATTTCTCAAAGGGTGTGCCGCAGCCTTTCACTACCTTGGTCGTGGTGCCCACACTACTGATGAAGGAAAAGCAGGTACGGGAGCTCTTTGATGAGCTTGAGGTCCGCTACCTGGCTAACCAGGATCCGAACATCCACTTTGGCCTTCTCACCGATCTGCCTGACTCGGTTACGCGCCCGCGGCAGAACGACACCGATCCGCTGGTCGAGCTAGCTATTCAGCTCACCGACGAATTGAATGAGCGCTATGCATCGGCCGGAGCAGGATCGTTCTTCCTGCTGCATCGCCATCGCATTTTTAACGCGCGCCAGGGCGTTTGGATGGGTTGGGAACGCAAGCGCGGCAAGCTGTTGGACCTGAACAAGCTGCTCAAAGGCCAGTTTGATCCTTTCCCGGTGAAGGCCGGCAACCTGAGTGCGCTGGCGCACGCGCAGTACGTCATCACGCTGGACTCGGATACGCAGCTTCCGCGAGGCACGGCACACACCATGATCGGCGCCATGGCTCATCCGTTGAACCGCGCCATCATCGATCCTGATCTCCGCATCGTCACCGAGGGATACGGCATCCTGCAGCCGCGAGTCGGTGTCAGCGTGCAATCGGCATCGCGCTCAAGGCTGGCTTCCATCTACTCCGGGCAGACGGGCTTCGACATTTACACTCGCGCCATCTCAGACGCCTACCAGGATCTGTACGGCGAGGGCATGTTTACGGGTAAGGGCATTTACGAGATCAATGCGTTGCACGCGGTTCTGGATCGACGCTTTCCCCGTAATTCCCTGCTCAGCCACGATCTGATTGAGGGATCGTATGCGCGTGTCGGATTGACCACGGATATCGAGGTCATTGACGATTACCCCTCGCACTACAGCGCCTACACGCGGCGTAAACATCGTTGGGTGCGCGGCGACTGGCAGATTTCCCAATGGCTCTTCTCCAAAGTTCCGGATGAATCAGGACGATATGTCCGCAATCCCATCGCCACCATCTCGCGCTGGAAGATCTTCGACAATCTTCGCCGGTCTCTGGTGGAAGTCTTTACCTTTGCCTTGCTGCTTGCGGGTTGGCTTGGACTGCCCGGCGGCGCGCTCTATTGGACGGCGGTCACGCTGTTCCTGATGTTCGTGCCCTCCATGGTCCAATTTGTCTTCGGGGTGGGCCGCGCCTATTTCACCAAGCTGCCGGGCGCCATGCGCGACGCGGTGAGCGGCTTTGGGCAGGGCATGTTCATCACCTTGCTCACGCTGGTCTACCTGCCCCACCAGACGCTGCTGGCCCTGGACGCGATCATCCGCTCCCTGGTGCGCAGCTTTATCACCGGCCAGCGCCTTCTGGAGTGGGAAACGGCTGCCGAGGCTGAGGCTACGAAGAGCAACCGCCGGACCCCGGTCGACCGCTATCTTGCCGTGACACCGCTGGTCGCCCTGGTGGTTGGGGCGCTGGTCTTCCTGCGCCATCCGGATTCACTGCTGGTGGCGCTCCCTATTCTTATCCTGTGGGGATTTGCCGGGGTCATCACTGCGTGGCTTAACAGCTCGCCACAGCAGACCAAGCTGAAGCTCACAGAGGAAGAGGACACGTTCCTGCGCCAGCTGGCGCTGAGGACGTGGCGCTACTTCTACCAGTTTGGGGGAGCAAGCCACAACTACCTCATCCCGGATAATGTCGAGGAAGAGGGCCTCTTTGAGGCGGCGCGCGTCTCCCCTACCAACTATGGCCTGTTGCTCAATGCCCGACAGGCTGCGAACACCTTCGGCTATCTCACCGTTCCCGAATTTATTACTTTGACCGGGCACAGTCTCGAGACCTACGACAAGCTGGAGAAGTATCGGGGCCACATCTACAACTGGTACGACACGCGCACGCTTATCCCGATCCACCCAATGACCATCTCGTCGGTCGACAGCGGAAACCTGGCAGCATCGTTCTATACCTTGCGCAGCGGTTGCCGCAGTATGCTGCGCGAGCCGTTGCTGGCTCCCGCACTCTTCACCGGTATTCGCGATCATTGGCACCTGCTTACGGGCCTGCACGATGCACCCGACGGCCTGGAGGGTCTGGAACCGCCTGCGCTGACCGCGGATGCCGATACATGGATTGCGTGGGCTCTGGCCAAGGTGGATGCGCCGGAATTTTCCATCGCTGTTCCCGACGGCAGCGAGGCCTCCTGGTGGCTGGCTGAAACCCGCCAGCGGATCCGTGCGGTGGTCAGACTGCTTCGTGATTACATGCCGTGGCTACTGCCTCAATTCGCGCCGCTGTTCGCGTTGCCTCCTTTGCAGGGACTTCGGGAGACCGCCATCGCGGTGCAGGCAGGAGCTGCCAGCGGCTGGGCTATCGATCTGGATGCCCGCATTGCCAAGGCTGCAGCCGGCGTGGCTTCGAATGCTCCGGAGGCCAAGCTGGCGGAAGAGTTGCGCCGGGCAATCCCGCCAGCGCGGGAAGGCCTGAAGGCGCTCACCAGTGGCCTACACGACCTGGCTTCGGAGGCGATGCGATTTGCCACGGAAATGGATTTCGGCTTCCTGATGGATCGTTCGCGCCTGCTGCTTTCCATCGGTTACGAGATAGAGCGGCAGCATCTGCACCAGGCCTGCTATGACCTGCTTTGTAGTGAAGCCCGCATCGCGGCGTTCATCACTGTGGCCAAGGGAGAGGCGCCGCAGCAAAGCTGGTTCAAGCTCGGCCGCATCCACACCATGGCCTATGGGCACGCTGTGCTCATCTCCTGGACCGGCACGATGTTCGAGTACCTGATGCCGTCGCTCTGGATGCGCAGTTATCCTGACACCCTGGTTTCGCGCACGCTCAGTGGAGTGGTGGCGATCCAGCGCGCCTTCGGGAAAGAACACGGTATCCCGTGGGGCATCTCTGAATCGGGTTGGGCGGGCATCGATGACCACGGTCACTACCACTACCAGGCCTTCGGCATTCCTCCCATCGCGCTCAAGTGGGACGCGGTGGCGGGCCCTGTGGTCTCGCCCTATTCCACCTGCCTGGCGCTGGGCATCGACTCCGTCGAATCCATGCGTAATCTGAAGCGGATGGCGAAGATGGGCTGGAGTGGAGCCTACGGATTCTATGAGGCGGCGGACTACCAGGAATCGCTGAAGACGCCCAAGCTGGTGAAGGAGTGGATGGCCCACCACCAGGGCATGTCGCTGCTAGCCGTGCTCAACCTGCTTTACGACAACATCGTGCAGGATTGGTTCCACGCCAATGCGCATTTGGAGGCGACGCAATTGCTGCTGCACGAGAAGCCGATGCATAAGGCAGCGCTCAAGGCTGAGTTTCAGGCCGCGCAGCCGCGGAAGAAGGCCAGCTAAGTCTGGAGCAGTTTCGCAATGACTGGGGCCTGGTAAAAGTCGCGAGGTGTGGTTTTCCTTGGGAGAAAACCACAAGAAGGCCCTTGGCTTCGGTTCACAGCGATTGCGAAATTGCTAGTCGGTGGTCAGGTCGCGCGCCTTATCACTTTGTTCGTTCTTTCCCAGGGCCTGCTGGACGCCGCGCACCAGCGCCTCAGGATTGAACTCGGCGCGGATGATCTCGTCCGGGCAGTCGCTTTCGATGGCCACGCGGTAATTGCAGACAAAGGCGACGTGCTGATCGGGGACGACCTTCTTGATTTCATCGCAGAGTTCCTGGGCGCTCTGCACCCGGACCTCTGATTCAACATCGATCAGTACCAGGTCGTAGTCTGTCTGGGCTAATTCATCCAGTGCTCGGCTCGAGTAGAGGGTCGACTGCACCTCAAAGCCGTGCATGCGAAGGATTTCGTCGCGTAGGCCCTTGATGTTCTCCCGGCTGCTGACATGGAAAATCCGCTGCCGTCCATTGCCGCCTGTAGCTGTCGCTTGCATCAGACCGATGCTACCAGCACTGGAGGTGATTTCCTAGGTTTGGCATTACTTCACAGAGTTCGACCTGGCTTCAGCGCTGTGCGGCAAACCGATGGACGGTACCAGCATGTCTTCCTTGCGATGGATCAGGGTAGTGGCGTTGAGTGAAGCCAGCTCAAAGCCGTGGCCATGGGTGATGGCGTCGGTGGGGCAGGCCTCCACGCAATATCCGCAGAAGATGCAGCGGTTGTAGTCGATGTTATAGACCTTGGCATACCGTTCCGAGCTGGAGATTCTCTGCTCGGCCGTATTCTCTGCCGCCTCGATATAAATGCAGTTGGCTGGGCAGGCCGCCGCGCAAAGGAAGCAGGCGACACATTTCTCCAGGCCATTCTCATCCCGCTGCAGCACATGGGCGCCGCGGAAGCGATCCTGAAAGTGGGCGCCGCGGTTGGGTCCCGGTCCGTCCGGGTAGTTCTCCACTTCGGTGGGCTGCAGCATCTCGCGAAACGTGATGCTCATTCCCTTGGCTACTCCCGCTATGTTTCGCACAATGGACATGCCACAAGTATACGATGCCGGGGACGATTCCCTTCAAGCGTCCCGGTTGAAGCGGCAAAGTTCAAGGGGAGGGTCGACGGCTAGTTGATTTTGGGCGTGCCTTGCCAATCGATAATGTCGGTCAGCTTCCATGGATAGGCCACCAAATCGAATTTCAATTGGCCCTGCTCATCGACCGTCAGCTTAGCTTCGGAATAGAAGAACCCTGTGCTTTTGCTCTTGTCAGTATCATTCAGGTCAAGCTCGCCGGCGGCCAAGTTGAACGAGCTGGATTGCCTATCGTGGTAAGCTTCACCGAACCTTAGCTGGCGGTCGGTGATGAACTGTATCCTTCGCCCGGTTGGCGTTGGCGTCATCTGGAGATATCGGATGTTGTAACCGACATTCTGGCTGATGTGGCAGAAGCCCACCGCTTTCATTTTGCCCAGTTGGTCGACCAGCCCCTGATTCTGCCCCTTCGCGAATGCTTCGGACAGAAGCTGCTTATCGGCGGGAGTGGAGTAGTCATAAATATCCAGCGACATGTGATAACTCTGGCCGATCTGGGTACCGGTGCCCCGGACGGTGACTTTAATCAACTCAGACTTTGGCCCGCTGGAGAATCCCAAAGTTCCCCCCAGTGTCAACACACCGATCATCAGCAGGGTGCTGATGGTGAACTTGTTAGTCCTTGGCGTTCTTAGGTGCCACATTGTGTTGCCTCCGGGATTTCGCTCTTGCTCGAGACCCACTGTCTTTGATTATCAGCGCGGACGTTTTGAAAAGCACAAGAGATACGGCACGCATAAGCTGGTTGACGGTTACCAATGGTGTTTTGTTGCCAAGTTCTCAAATGAGATAGACAATCATCCCTGCTATCTGAGATCAAAAGAACGAGAAGACAGGGGAACCGATGGGGGAGTTAGAACACGGGCACCATCACGAAGTCCACATTCGCCGTCCTTACTGGAAGCGGGCGCATCGCGACTGGCGTTTCTGGATTGCGGTGTTTTTCATCTTCACTGCCTTGGGTATCTATGTGATGAGCGATGACCTGGCTTTGGTCCCTCGCGGTCACCCACACTTAGATGCTGTCCATCAGTAGCTGAGCTGTGCAGGCGAGCAGCAGAGACTATCGGCTGCGTAGCCTGAATGCCAGTATGCTCCAGATAATTCCGTTCAAAAGCTCGTAGCCGGCCAGCGCCTGGGTAGTCGGCCGGGCGGCCTGGTGGAAATGCTGGAGAAAGACCGCTCCCACACAAAGAGATATGAGTCCGCCGACCGTAAGCAGGACCAGGTTGGGCCGATCGTCTCGCAGCTTTATGGCCAGCCCTATCTGAAAACATCCTGCTCCCAGGGCGTGAATCCCCGCTAGCAAGGCGAGGGATTGGGAAGTCAGCATCAGGGAAATGCCAATGTAAACGCCCAGAAGCAAGGCGAAGCAAGCTTCACAGAGCGCCAGCCACCAGAGATGCAAGCGATGTTCGTAGGAGAAACCGGCTGCCACTCCTAAGAGCAGTCCGTTGCTCAACACGAAAGAGCCGAGCAGAAGGCTCAAGTAAACAAGGGTGACTGGGTCGAAGAAAAAGATCCCCAAAAAGCTGCTGGTCAGGAAGAGGACCACGGCAAAGACGACGGCCAGTCCTCCGCGAACGGCAAATATCCACCAGCACAGTGCTAGCGGCGGCCCTACTTCGAGATTCCATGCCCGGGAACTCATGCGGCCGCACCCAAGGCATATTTCGCGGGCCGATCAAGACGGCTTTGGCGAAAGAAGTAGTAGATGACGACGCTCACCACCGCGGCATAAGCGCACCACAGGGAAGTGAATTCATAACGTTTTAGCAGCATCACAGTGAGGAGACCGATCAAGTTGAGCCCCCCTAGCAGGACCAGGGGACGGAAACCGGAAAAGAACAACGCTCCGCAGGTCGCAGTTACATAAAGCACCGCGACCACGGTGGTGGTGGTTATCTGGTTGATGTACACGATGCCGTGACCGGCCGCGGAGACGTGCAGGGGATAAGCGATCAGCCCCCACAGCAAGTAAACCGTCAGTCCGGCACCCAGGAGTGAAAAATCCAGCATTCGCCGTTGCCGGCCTCCGGTTGGCTCTATCAACAGGACGCTCAGCGGGAGCAGAAAGGGGAGCAAGCCCTGAGCGTACAAGATGTACGCTGCCGCAGCGTCATGGGTCACGATGGGCGAGAGCCTGCCATCCAGCCCGAGCCAGACAAACCCCTCGGTGAACTGGTGCAGCGCAAAGAGAAGTGGCATGGCGGCAAAAAGCAGCTCTCGCCGATGCTTGACTTCGGTCAACGTCACCACTCCAATCGCACCCAGGACGGCGCTGCCGATAAAGTTCGCGCTAGCTGAGAAGCACACGTAACCCCTCCACAAACGAAATCATACGTTAGAGCATTTTCGCAATTACTTTGGCCTGATAAAGATCGCGAGGTGTGGTTTTCTTTGAGGGAAAACCACGAAAAGGCCTGTCACTTCGATTTGCACCAATTGCGAAACTGCTTTAGCACTTCAGTTTGCTTCCCTTTCCCGTGGGGTATCATTTCTTGCGGCCGCTGCTTCGGTGCCCGCGTCCTCAGGAGCAATGACCGAATGGTTGCAGAACAGCACACCCGGAAGAGATTTTTCCTCGCATTCCTGCTTTTCATTCTTAGCGCTATCTCTTTTCTCGACCGCACAAACATTTCCATTGCGGGGCTGCAGATCAGTTCTGAGTACGGCCTGGGCAACCAGCATCTGGGTTGGATTTTCAGTGCGTTTCTGATTGGCTACGCGGGCTTTCAGGTTCCCGCGGGGTGGCTCGCCTCCCGCTTTGGTCCGCGGCTGGTGATTGCGCTGGGGGTGGTGTGGTGGGGCGTTGCCACTGCGCTCACCACACTGATACCCCGCGGCATCTCCCAGGCTGTGCTGCTGCTGATCGGCATTCGTTTCGCACTGGGCGCCGGCGAAGCCGTGATATACCCGTCGGCTAACCAGTTCGTAGCCCGCTGGGTACCGGAGAAGGAACGGGGGCTCGTCAATGGACTCATCTTCGCCGGAGTGGGTGCGGGCAGCGGCCTCACTCCCCCACTGCTGGCATGGTTCATCCTCCATCAGGGGTGGCGCTCCGCGTTCTGGTTCAGCGCCATCATCGGAGTGGTGGCGGGAGCGGTGTGGTGGTGGTTCGCTCGGGACACTCCCGAGGAAGACCCCCACGTCTCACCGTCGGAGCTGAAGCTCATTCGCGAGGGCATCGCGGATACTAACCTTGATGACGGCAGTTCCGCTCCGGTAGTCATCTCGTGGTCGGCGATCTTGCGCCGCCGTGATCTGCTGGCTCTGATCGTGAGCTACTTCGGTTTTGGTTATACCGCGTGGATCTTCTTCAGCTGGTTCTTCCTCTACATGGCGCAGGTGCGTGGGTTCAATCTCAAGGCCAGCGCTATGTTCTCCATGCTTCCCTTTTTGTCGATGACCGTGGGCTGCCTGGGCGGCGGTGCTCTCAGTGACCGCCTTACGCGCGCCTACGGGCTGCGTGTGGGCCGTTGTGGACTGGCTGCGGTTGCGTTTCTATTTACCGCTGTCTTCCTGGTGCTTGGTTCCCGAGTGCAGAGTCCGCAACTTGCCGGGGTTATCCTTGCGGGCGGGGCGGGCGCGTTGTATGTGTCGCAAAGTTCGTTCTGGTCTGTCTCGGCCGATATTGCCGGGCGTAGTTCGGGCGTCTTTTCCAGCATGGTCAACATGGGGGCGCAGGTCGGGGGCGCCGTGACCGCATCGCTTACGCCCTGGGTGGCGCAGCGCTTCGGCTGGACCACTTCTTTCGCGATCGCCGCCGCGCTCGCTGTGGTTGGGGCCGGGCTCTGGATGACAGTGCATCCGGAGCGCCCGCTGAGCGCTTGAAGATGATTCGACTGTTGCAAGGTGCGGTGGTGGGGCTGGTTTTGGCAGTATCCGCGTTAGCCGCGGATGTGCGGACGCCGACGCAAGAAGGCATCGTGTACGGGGTTGCCGATGGCCAGCAGTTGACCATGGACTACTACGCACCCAAGGGCGCTGGGCCGCATCCGATCGCCATCATTATTCATGGGGGCGGCTACCAGCGCGGAAACAGCAAGAGCGGGAGCGAAGCTTACTGCGCGGATTTCCTGGCGCCTGCCGGGTACGCGGTCTTCTCCATTAACTACCGGCTGGCTCCGACGTATCCCTATCCTTATATGGTGTATGACGTGGAACGGGCGATCCGTTTCCTGCGCCACAACGCAAGGCTCTGGAACGGTGAGGCGAATCGCATTGCGCTCGTCGGCGGGTCGGCAGGGGGTTTTCTGAGCAATATGGTGGGGCTCTTGAATTTGCCCGGCGATCCGTCGGCGGCCGATCCGGTGGATCGCAAGAGCGCTCAGGTGCAGGCCGTGGTGACGCTGTTTGCGCAGAGCAGTTTTGCCACGGTTCCGCTGAATGCGGATGTGCATGCGTTGCTCGATCCGTTGATCAAGGACAAGGGGGAGTCCGCGGCGCTGAAGGAGGCTTCTCCTATCACCTATGTACACAAGGGTGATCCTCCGTTCCTGCAGATCCTTGGGGATAAGGATGAGTACATCCCTTTCAGCGAGGCGACCAATCTGGATGCGGCGCTGCGCAAGGTTGGGGTATCGAGCGAGATCATTCGGATTCCTGGCGGGATGCATGGGACCGGCGGCTGGCATAAGCTGCCGGGCGTGCCCGATTGGGAGGTGCAGATGACGGAGTGGCTTAACCATACGCTGGGTCATCAGGGGCCTGTGGGTGAAGGGGTTCGCAAACGGGAGGCGGCGCAGGTGGCGCCACCGGCTTAAGAGGAAATCGAAAGTTGTCTGCGTGAGACCTCGTCATCCCTGGTCAGCACTCGGCCCGCCCGGTGCTGACTTCAATGGTTGAAAGCTCAGAGCAGCATGGGTAGATAAGCACCGCCGGGGTCCTTCGACTCCGCGCTTTCGGCGCCGGGTCACGCTATAGATCTGTGAGGCGCTCTGCTCAGGATGACGATTTTGTTTGAGGTCCAGGGTTTCACACGAAAGATCTATAAAGTCACAAGCTCTCAGGATGACGATTTTGTTTAAGGTCGAGGGTTTCACACGAAAGATCTATAAAGTCACAGGCTCTCAGGATGACGATTTTGTTTAAGGTCGAGGGTTTCACACGAAAGATCTATAAAGTCACAAGCTCTCAGGATGACGATTTTGTTTGAGGTCGAGGGTTTCACACGAAAGATCTATAAAGTCACAGGCTCTCAGGATGACGATCTTGTTTGAGGTCGAGGGTTTCACACGAAAGATCTATAAAGTCACAGGCTCTCAGGGTGGCGGTTTTGCTGCAAGTCGGAGATGCCAAAACCAGCGTCTTCTCGGGTTTCTATTGTCGACCAAACGACTTAGCCCTTAGGGGACCGTGGTTCATCCGTCCTGGTCCTTCCGCTCCTGGCTGTGACACAGACTCCTTCTGGACTGTGTCATTCAGACCGTTAGGAACCGGAGTTTTCCGCATCCAGTTAGGCGAAAGACCGGTTTCGCTGTCTGGATGTCCGGAGCTGATTTTCCCAAAAAATTGAGCGCTAAAAGCGCCATAAGCGCTATAAGCCCCCTGTTGGCGGCTAAGTCCTTTGTTTCACGAAGATGATCAAAGTAATTCATTGATCATCTTCGTTTGTGTTGGACTTAGCCGGCCTTCTTACCTCTATATAGATCCATTTCAGTGGAGTTTCGATTGGGTCTGTAGACAATATTTTCGCTACATGCCGGGATGACGCAGGCGGATGGCGTACAAAGAGTGGTCGCTTAGTAAGTAGAGGGTGCGGCGGTCTTTGCCTCCGAAGAGAATATCGTGCGGACGCTCTGGGACGTCGATGCTGCCCAATAGCTTTCCCGCTGGGGAGTAGGCAAAGATCTGGCCGGCGGCCAGATAGACGTTGCCGTCGGTGTCCTGGGCCAGGCTTTCTCCACCCTGCTCTACGAACGTGGTGATCTGCGATAACGAGCCGTCGGCATTGAGCAGACCGCGATAAGTGCGCTGCTCGGCTTCGTTGGTGGCGTAGAAGGATTTGCCTTCCGTTCCTTTTACCAGGCCATAGGCTTCGAGGACGGGGGCCCATTTGGTACCGAAGTACGGCTCGCCCTGCACGATGGGAGCATTCGTGGGGATGAATAGACTGTTGTCGGGGGAAACGAACTGAAAGGCCGTGCGCGTACCCAGGCCCTTCTCGAACATCTGTTGCAGTGATATATACGTATAGGGCTGGGTGGCGGAGAGAGTCTCCGCGAAGTCCCCATTGAACCAGTAGTCGACCGGCAACGCAGGAGTCAGACCGGGACGGTCAGCGGCGGGCTCGAGGGGTAACAGAGTGAGCTTTGCTTCGGGATCGGCGGAGTTCGGATTTAAAGCGTAGGCGGTGAGGTCCTTGCCTCCGGAGGACACAACGATGAGGTCCCCTGCCTTATCGAAGACGAGATTGACGGGATCGAGCGGAGCATCGCTTACGACTGCCGCATATTGCGACTCCGCCGACCAGCGGTAGATGCGTTGGAACTGCGCGTCGACGAAGTAGAGCTGCCCGGACGCATCAACGGCGGCGCCGGAGATATTGAAGAAGCCGGTGGCGAGGCGCTGCACCTGAGCGCCCTTTTCGATGAGGTTGGCGTCGTCTGCGCGGGTTGCGGGTATTGGCTTGTCATCGTTGATATCGAGATAGGCAAACTCGCGGTCGCGCACCTGGGTGTGCAGCGTCTCATCGACGATGGCGTCTTCAAAGGGCACCTTGTTGGAACGCACCGCCTGGCGGCAGACGCCGGCTGCATCACATAGGCCGATGGAGCTGTTGGCATCCACATGCACATTGCGGAAGTGGATGTTATTGGAATCGGCTACCCGCACCGCGTAGGGGAAAGGCTTCTCCATGTGGGTAACACGATAGCCGTGATAGTTGGCGATGGTGAGGTTGCTGGAGTGGTCTATTTCAAGTGACGACGCATTCTGGCTTTCGCCGCTCTCTTCCTCGGTCTGCAGCGCGTAGAGCTGCCAGTTAGAAACATTCTTGAGCTTGAACTCGGCGCGGACATGGTGTTCGCTGGAGATTTCATAGACGAAGCCGGGGATGGTGGTGTTTGAAACCAACATGCCGGCCTGAGCGAAGGTGTCCGGCGTCCAGATATTGGCGAAGGTCCCACCGCCTCCATCAACCCAGAGGCTTGGGTATTGCGAGTCCCATGGGCGATGCGGATTGGGGTCAGCACTGTGAGTGGCGTTGTAGGGGTTCATGCGCGTGCCATCGGGATTATTGGTGCCATGGCCTCCCAGGAAGCGGACGTCGTCCACCAGCGAGTTCTTGCCCGAGCGCCAAAGAAGCGCTGTGGCGCGGGGATTGAAGCCGCCGGTGAAAATGCCGAGGCCAGTAATGATGTTGGCTCCGCCGGCAGGCGCGAGCAAGAGCGGCTTGGGGGCTCCAGGGCCTTCAAATCCGGGCGTTCCGTCGAGGAGATCGAATTGCGTCGTGCTGGGGTGAAGGCCGATCAGAACGGTGTCGGGGCGTAGCGTGAGCGTCTCGTGCAGCAGGTAGCGCCCGCTAGGGAAATAGAGCACCTGGTGCTCATCAATGGCCTTCTGCAGTGCAACTGTGTCGTCGGTTTGGCTGTCGCCTTTGACGCCGAGGGTAGATACATTCACCCAAGTGTTGGCTACCGGCAGCGGAGTGATCGCAGGCGGTGTTTGGGGTGGCAGGGCTGCGAGCGGTGAGGACTCATAGCGAGTCTCGAAGGCTGCTTTCGCTCCCGGATACACGATGCCGAGGCCATGGGAAAAAGTGCTGACGTGATACGTATCTGCAACTTGTTTAAATTCGCGGCCACTCTCACGCAACCTGGCGAAGATGGGCACGTGGCTGCAGTCGATGTTCTCAAAATTGATTTCGGTCATGCGACTGGCATCGTTGCTGATCACCACCGCAGGCCCGGGGATGTTCTCGAAGCGACTGTCTTTGATCCATAACTGATCGGAGTAGTGGGGATCGATCGAGACCGCGATGGGAACGTTGCGGAAGTCGTCGTGGACCAGGGTGAGGCCGGTTTCGTTTTCGCGGATGGCTGCTTCCCGCTGGCCGTCGAAGGTGGAATCGATGAGCGTGAACTGCCATGCCGGCGAGGGTTTGCGCGCCATGATGCCGTACTGGCCGCCGTGGAAGTGGAGATCCTCGGCCTCGTTGGCGACTTCATGGACGCCGGCAAATCCAGAGCCGATGTTGAAGTCGATGTGGCTGAGAAAGGCGTGCTGCGCAGCGTGGAAGCGAATGGCGACGGCTCCAGCGTTGCCGGGAGCGATCTCGAAGTCGACGTTGCTCATCGCCGAGTAGAAGGTACCGGGATTGGCGTCGGGAACCGCATGGCTGGGCGGCACCACACCCCGCGGTGTGGGCGGCGGATGGTAGAAGGACCGAGCTCCCGCGGTTTGCGGCCGTGGGCGGGCGCCGGCGAAGAAGAACATGTAGGCGATGCCGTCCTGGTATCCAGGCGTGTTTTCGCCCAGCACGAAGACGGGACGCTCTGCCCCGTAACCAATGATGCGCACACCGGGCCAGAGATAGATGGTCCGGCTGATACGATAGCGGCCCTGGGGAATGAAGACAATGCCCTCTCCTTTGCCGGCCTGCAGCTTGTCGATGGCTGCTTGAATCGGTGCGCTATCGTCTCCCTGGCCGTCAGCATGCACATGGAACTCCTCAGGCGTGAGATACACGGCAGCGGGGTCGTCCAGTCGTGCTGGATAGGTGGAAGCAGCGGAACCTGTCACAGTGAAGAGAAGAGGCGCGAGCAGCAACAGCAAAGGTTTCATGGGTCAGCCTTGGTTAAGAATATTGCACTGATGACTATGTTCTGCCAATGCGAGGCCCGGATTTCCTGTACTGTGCCTAGTCGACGGCCGCGTGTGCGGCTTTCATTGAGGAAAGCCGCATGGGGTTCATCAACGCCAATAAGCTCCACAGGAAATTCGGGGCGGGATTAGATAGATGACTGTCCAGCGATGCGACAAGTTTCAGGGGACAGTGTAACAAGGTAGTTAGATACCGCATTGCGGTATACCACTTTTCCTTTGACAATGATGCAATTGGTTATCTATAAAGTTACGCGCTCCCCTTACTGGTAGAAGATGCTGGGAAACGGCATACGTGGGCGACGGCCCCACGCAAACCCGCTGGACAGTGCGCTATTCTTCTCTTTGCCATAGCGTTGAAATGAAGCTTAGCGGGGTCGTGTGTGCAAGAGACGAAGAAGATCTAACTGAGAGAACAACCGAAGGGGGAAGGTAACAATGTCAGATTCCAATGGGTGGAAATTCAATCGCCGTGGCGTGCTTAAGTCTTCGATGGCAGTTCTGGGGGGCAGACTTCTCAGCCGCTATAGCCTGGAGAAGGCCGCGGCCGAGCAAGCGCCGGCAATCAAGAACGTGAACCTTAACTCCAGCCCGTCGACGCTGAAGATTACCGACATGCGCTACGCGATCATCGTCAAGCCTGGCCCCAGCCCCTGCCCCGTCATTCGCATCGACACCAACCAGGGTATCTATGGTTTGGGCGAAGTGCGCGATGGTGCGGGCTATCAATACGCAATGGTACTGAAGAGCCGCATTGTCGGAGAGAACCCACTCAATGTCGATTTTCTCTTTCAGAAGATCCAGCAGTTCGGCGGTATCTCTCGCCAGGCAGGCGGCGTGGCTGCGGTTGAAATGGCTCTGTGGGACATTGCGGGCAAGGCCTACAACTGTCCGGTGTACCAGATGCTTGGCGGCCAGTGGCGGGACAAGATCCGCATCTATGCCGATACGACGGAGTCGGATGACCCGAAAGAGTATGGGAGACGGGCCAAGGAACGCGTGGCCATGGGTCTTACGTGGATGAAGATGGACCTGGGGATCAATGTGCTCGAGGGGATGCCCGGCATGGTGATGGAGCCTGCGGGGCAGAGCAAGTGGGAGCTGCGCAATCAGCCTCATCCTTTTATGGCGACAGAGGTGACGGATAAGGGCGTCGACAGGCTTTGCGAATATGTAGCGGCGGTGCGGGAAAACATCGGCTACGATATGCCGTTGTCGATGGATCACCTTGGCCATATCGGGGTGAAGTCGTGTATCAAGCTGGGCAAGGCCTATGAAAAGTACAACCTGGAATGGATTGAAGATGTTATTCCGTGGTACTACACCGATCTCCTGAAGGAGATCACGGATGCCAGCCCCACTCCTACTATTACGGGTGAGGATATCTACGAGATAGCGGACTTCGAGAAGCTGTGCAAAGTGCACGCGGTGGATAAAATTCATCCGGACCTTGCTACCTCAGGGGGGATTCTGCGCACGCATAAGATCGGCGACATGGCATTTGAGTATGGCGTGCCGATGGCGATGCACTTTGCGGGGACTCCTGTTAGTTGCATGGCGAATGTGCACTGCGCGGCGGCGACCCGTAACTTCCTTGCGTTGGAGAATCACTCGCTCGACGTGCCTTGGTGGCAGGATCTGGTCAATGGGCTTGATAAGCCGATGATCAACAAAGGGTTCATCAAGGTTCCGGATACTCCGGGGTTGGGGGTTACGCTGAATGATGAGGTTTGTAAGCAACACTTGAAGCCGGGTACGGGGTACTTTGAGCCTACGCCGACGTGGGATGAGTCTCAGTCTCTCGACGACGCTCTTTTTAGCTAGGGGTGCTCAATTAAGACGAGGGCGCGATACCGGAAGGTATCGCGCTTTTGTTTTGGAGGTGGCTTTTGTTGCGGGTGGAGTGGAACTGCAGGTCCCTCGCCTACGCTGCGCTCCGCTCGGGATGACAAAATTTGGGGCGACTGCGCACCTTTAATTCCGTGAGGCGGATGGGAGGACCGTAATTCGTTCGTGGAACGTGCCTTCGTCGCAGATCAAATGGAACAGCAGGTCCCTCCACTTCGCTCCCCGGATTTCCTGTCGAGGTTGGTGGCGTTGGCAAACTTCATGCGGCTTTCTTTACGGAAAGCCCCACGCGTAGCAGTGTCCAGCGCAGCTTGGTAGGAAATCCGGGTACGCTTCGGTGGGGATGACAATTCTGTCTAAAGCCGAGGACTTCGATCCTATTCGTCCGTTACGCTACACCCCTTGTTCTACTCGTCGGTTACGCAGCCTAGGGCGGCGCTCTTTACGTTGCGGATGTACTTGGCTAGAGTGCCTCGCTCTGCTTTGTAGGGTGGCATGGTCCAGGATTTGCGGCGGGTGGTTAGCTCTTCATCGGAGAGTGCCACGGAGATCTCGTTTTTGCTGGCATCGATGGTGATGAGGTCGCCGGTGCGCACGAGCGCGATCGGGCCGCCTTCCTGAGCTTCGGGCGTGACGTGGCCGACGATGAAGCCGTGGGAGCCGCCGGAGAAGCGGCCGTCGGTCATTAAGGCTACGTCTTTGCCTAGACCGGCTCCCATGATGGCCGAGGTTGGGGTTAACATCTCGGGCATGCCGGGGCCGCCTTTGGGCCCTTCGTAACGAATGACCAGGACCTGGCCCTTGGCAATTTTTCCTTCCTCGAGAGCTTTGACCATCAGCTCTTCGGAATCGAAGACGTTGGCGGGGCCAGAAAAGCGTAGTCCTTCCTTGCCCGTGATCTTCGCTACCGCGCCCTCAGGGGCCAGGTTGCCTTTGAGTATCTGCAGGTGGCTGGTCGCCTTCAGGGGATTGGAAACCGGGCGGACGATCTGCTGGCCAGCGCGCAGGCCGGGCAGATCCTTTACGTTCTCTGCCAGTGTCTTGCCGGTCACGGTAATGCAGTCGCCGTGCAATAGGCCCTCTTCCAATAGCATCTTCGTCACCGCGGGCAGGCCGCCGGCCGATTGCAGGTCTTCCATGACGTAAGCGCCACTGGGTTTGAAATCGGCGAGCAGCGGGGTTTTGTCGCTGAACTTCTGGAAGTCTTCGAGGGTGAGAGGAACATTCACCGAACGCGCCATGGCAATCAGATGAAGTACAGCGTTGGTGGAACCACCCAGGGCTGTAACTATCACCATTGCGTTTTCAAAAGCCTCGCGCGTCATGATGTCGCGCGGCTTCAAGTCGAGCTCGAGCAGATTCAGAATGGCAGCGCCGGCACGAACACATTCGTCGAGCTTCAAGGGATCTTCAGCAGGCGTCGATGAGCTGTAAGGCAGACTCATGCCCAGGGTTTCGATAGCAGCAGCCATGGTGTTCGCGGTATACATTCCGCCACATGCGCCGGCTCCGGGACAAGAGTGACGGACGATCTCCTGGCGCTGCTGATCGGTGATGGTGTGGGTGATGAATTGGCCGTAGCTCTGGAAGGCGGAGATGATGTCCAGCTTCTGGCCGCCCAGATGACCGGCGCGGATGGTGCCGCCGTAGACCATCAGGCTTGGCCGATTCAACCGGCCCATGGCGATCAGGCAGCCAGGCATGTTCTTGTCGCAACCGGGAATCGAGACATTGGCGTCATACCACTGGGCAGCCATCACGGTTTCAATGGAGTCGGCGATGAGGTCGCGGGATTGCAGCGAATAGCTCATGCCGTCGGTGCCCATGGAGATTCCATCGCTTACCCCGATGGTGTTGAAGCGCAGGCCAACCATACCGGCAGCGGCTACTCCTTCTTTCACCTTTTCGGCCAAATGCAGAAGATGCATATTGCAGGAATTGCCTTCGTACCAGACGCTGGCGATCCCAACCTGCGGCTTGGCCATGTCGGGCTCGCGCAGGCCGGTCGCGTAGAGCATGGCCTGAGATGCCCCTTGAGACTTGGGCTGTGTAATCTGAGAGCTGTACTTATTCAACACTTGGGTCGGTTTGCTCATAAGGATCAGTGTATCGTTTGTTTTCCGGCGGCGGGGGCCTCGAAATGCAATCAACGGTGTGGTGGCAGTACGGGATTCTTTACGAGGCGTATCCGCGGTCGTTCCAGGACGCGAACGGCGATGGCATCGGTGATCTTCAGGGCATCCTTCAGCGGCTCGATTACCTGGCCGGGTTGGGGATCAAGGGGGTATGGATTGCGCCCTTCTACCCCTCGCCCATGGCCGACTTTGGCTACGACATCTCCGACTACTGCAACGTCGACCCCATCTTCGGGAACCTGGCGGATTTTGACGAACTGCTTCGTGCGATCCATGAACGCGGCCTTAAACTGATTCTCGATTTCGTGCCCAACCACACCTCTGACCAGCATCCCTGGTTCCTGGAGAGCCGTTCGTCGCTCACCAATCCCAAGCGCGACTGGTACCTGTGGCGCGATCCGGCTTCCGATGGCGGACCGCCCAACAACTGGCTGAGTAATTTTGGCGGTTCGGCGTGGACCAAGGATGGCAGGCAGTACTACTACCACTCGTTTTTGAAGCAACAGCCGGATGTGAACTGGCGCAATCCGGAGTTACGGGAAGCGATGTTCAACGCGCTTCGTTTCTGGCTGGAGCGCGGTGTGGATGGATTCCGCGTGGACGTGATGTGGATGATGATCAAGGACGATCAGTTTCGCAATAATCCCGTCAATCCCGCGAGCCCTCCGGATGCGCCTGCGTCGCTGCGCCTACTTCCTGTCTACAACACCAACCGGCCTGAGGTGCATACGATTGTGGCGGAGATGCGGGCGGTGCTGGACTCGTATGGCGACCGATTGCTCATTGGAGAGATCTATCTGCCATTCGATCAGCTTGCGACCTACTATGGGCAGGATCTCAAGGGCGCGCAGCTCCCGTTTAACTTTCATCTGATCTCGTGCGCGTGGAGCGCGGATGCAATTGCCCAGGTGATTACCGAGTACGAGGCCGCGTTGCCTGTGGGGGCCTGGCCGAACTGGGTGATGGGCAACCATGATCAATCGCGCATCGCCACGCGCATTGGTAGCGCGCAAGCGCGCATTGCGGCCATGTTGCTGCTGACTCTGCGGGGCACGCCGACGATGTATTACGGTGATGAAATCGGCATGACCGATGCTCTGATTCCCGCGGCGGAGGTGCAGGATCCAGCGGAGAAGAATGAGCCGGGCAAGGGCATGGGACGCGACCCGGAGCGTACGCCCATGCAATGGGATGGTTCGCGATTGGCTGGGTTTACCACAGGGACTCCGTGGCTTCGGCTGGGGCCGGATCATGCGACGGCCAACGTGGCCACGCTCTCGGGTCAGAGCGATTCGGTGCTTAGCCTTTATCGCGCGCTGATCAGGCTGCGGAACGGGACTCCAGCCTTGAATAGCGGCCGGGTCGAAGGTGTCGCCGGCCGCGGGGGGATTCTGCGTTACGAGAGGGTCGATGAGGTGCAACGCTTTGCGATCCTGCTCAATTTCAATCAGAGCCAGGAAGAGGCGCCGATCGCTGCCGGCCACATCGTCGTTTCCACGCACATGGATCGCTCCGGGGATGCGGTCGAGTCGAGGGTCTCGCTTCGGGGATTTGAAGGGTTGGTTATTAAGAGTGATTAGCAGTTACCCATTAGATCTTTCGGGCGCCAAGGATGGGCAATTCGCTGTGGTATCCCGGCATTTGTGCATACCATCGGTGTTTCCCGGAGAATATTTTCGGGCAAGACGGGCCATAGCAGGGGCTAAAAGCCCGTCGTATTCTCAATCGTTTACGGCCCGACTAAAGTCGTGCCCTGATACAAAACATGAGTGTTCTGCAGCCTGCAATGCCGTGCCCTTCGTCGAGTGTGTTTTCCCGCAGTCCCTAAAGTCGTGCCCTGATACAAAACATGAGTTTTTTCGCTGCCTGTGAAGTCGTGCGCTGATACAAAGCCAAAGCTCTTCCGAAAAACGCGGCGTGGATGGAGTCTCAGGGCAGTTAGAATGCGCTGCAGAGGTGACATGTCGGAATCACGCAGACAGTTTTTAGCTAATGGCTCGCTCAGCTTGCTGGGGATCGCTGTCACTTCCTGCAAGCAGGAACCAAAGGCCAACCCACTGCCTCCAGGGACGCCTCCCGCGTTTGCGACGGGGCCGGCAGTCGGGCCTGAGGTTTCACCGCTTACCTTTGCCGAAGCGGAGAAGCTGGTGCAGGTGGAGTTGAGTGATGGCGAACGCAAGGAGGCAGCGGAGAGCTGGCGCGTGGGCATGGCTCCGTTGTACGAACGGCGTACGGGGCCACGCAAAGTTGTGCTGGAAGCGGCGTTGGCGCCCTGGTCCCACTGCGAAGCGACGCTGCCCGGACAGCAGTCAGGCCCGGCGCAGAACCTGTTTCTGCGCAGCAAGACTGATCCGGGTCCGCTGCCTGCCGGCGATGAGGAGATCGCCTTCGCTCCGGTGACCCGGCTTTCACGGTGGATCGAAACCCGCAAGCTCACCTCGGAACGGCTTACCAATATTTATCTGCAGCGCATAGAGCGGTTCAATCCCACGCTGCTTTGCGTGATCACGCCGACGCGCGAGCTGGCCATGGTCCAGGCCAAACAAGCGGACCAGGAGATCGCAGCCGGCCACTACCGCGGGCCTTTGCACGGCATTCCGTGGGGCGGCAAGGATCTGCTCGACACGGCCGGCATTCCGACGACCTACGGTGCTGAGCCTTTCAGGAACCGAGTACCCACGGAAGATGCAACCGTGGTCAAGCGTTTGCACGAAGCAGGCGCGGTGCTGGTAGCCAAGCTGAGCATGGGCGCGTTGGCGCTCAACGATGTGTGGTTTGGTGGCCAGACAAAGAATCCCTGGCTGCTGGATGAGGGGTCGTCAGGCTCCAGCGCCGGTCCGGGCGCGGCGACAGCCGCAGGGCTGGTTGGCTTCGCCATCGGCAGCGAGACTGGCGGCAGCATCATCGGCCCCAGCATGCGCTGTGGGATTACCGGATTGCGGCCAACCTTTGGCCGGGTTCCTCGCACCGGCGCCATGACGCTCTGCTGGTCGCTCGATAAGCTCGGCCCCATGACGCGCAGTGTCGAGGATGCCATGCTGGTGCTGGAGGCTATCACCGGTCCGGATGCCGGTGACGTATCGAGTGTGCCCAGCAAGCTGGATTACGACGCGACCGCGAAGGTGGAGGGTCTACGCGTGGGCTACTTTCCGCAATGGATGAAAGAGGCCCCGGCCACCGACGTCGATCGCTCGGCGCTCGAAACGGTGAAGAAACTAGGCATGGTCCCGGTTGAGGTCACGATCCCTAACTGGCCGTATGATTCGCTGCAGCTGATCCTGTTTGCCGAGGCGGCGGCCGCCTTCGAGGAGTTAACGCTCACGCACGGGGTCGATCAGCTCAAGATGCAGGTGCCGGATGCGTGGCCTAATTCGTTTCGCCAGGCACGGTTTCTTTCCGCAGTGGATTTTGTGCAGAGCGATCGGTTCCGGCGGAAGGTGGCCAACGAGATGAGCCGTGTTTTTTCCGAAGTGGATCTGCTTCTGGTTCCCTCCCTGCGGGACGAGATGCTTACCATCACCAATGCTACGGGTCATCCTTCGCTTACCCTGCGCGCCGGGTTCATTGAGGTCTCGGAGGAACGCAGCGATTGGGCGCCGGATCCGGCCAAGCCGCCGGCGAAGTTTTCGCCGGCGCGCCGGGTGCCTCATGGTGTCACGCTGATCGGCCGGCTGTTCGATGAGGGCAGGTTGGGGAGTGCCGGCTTGGCGATGGAACGCAGCTTCCATGTGGTGGACGAGCGACCGCCGGGATTTTGAGTTTGGGGTGTGAGGTTGTGACCTTCTCAGTTGCGAGGGGGAAAGGCGCACAGCAGGTCCCTCGGCTGCGCTCGGGATGACAAATCAAAGGGTAGTGGCTCTCCTTGGCTGCTGTGGAGGTGGATGGACAGAGGTGCAGGGTGTTGTTTGAGGGAAAGGCGCACAGCAGGTCCCTCGGCTGCGCTCGGGATGACAAATTAAAGGGTAGTGGCTCTCCTTGGCTGCTGTGGAGGTGGATGGACAGAGGCGCAGGGTGTTGTTTGAGGGGAAAGGCGCACTGCAGGTCCCTCGGCTACGCTCGGGATGACAAATTAGAGGGTAGTGGCTCTCCTTGGCTTGTGTGGAGGTGGATGGACAGAGTGGAAAGGACAAGGCGGTTTAGATAGATGGTTACATCGTAGATGGCGGTTCTTGAGGGTGTCCGCGTGGTTGAACTTACCGAGGCTCTTGCGGGGCCTTATTGCGCCATGATGCTGGGGGACTTTGGCGCCGATGTCATCAAGGTCGAACGCAGGCAGACCGGGGACCAGTCGCGCAGTTGGGGACCTCCGTTTGTGGGCAGCGAATCGGCTTATTTTTTGGCTACCAATCGCAATAAGCGTTCGCTGTCGCTCGATTACGATCAGCCGCTGGGGGCGGCAATTCTCCATCGCCTGTTGGCTACGGCAGATGTGTTCCTCATCAACCAGCGTAACCGGACTTCTTTGGAACGACGCGGCTTGGATGCGGAGACGATTTGCGCGCGTTATCCACGGCTCGTGTACTGCGCCATCTCTGGCTACGGACACTCTGGACCCAAAGCGGGCCTGGCTGGCTACGACATCATCGCGCAAGCCCAGGCGGGGATCATGAGCTTTACCGGGGAGCCGGAGGGTGAGCCGGTTCGTTTTCCTATCGCGATCGCGGATATGACGTGCGGGCTGTACTCGGCGCTGGGAATTCTCGCCGCTTTACTGGCGCGGGAGAAAACCGGGAGAGGACAGGCGCTGGATATGGCGCTCTTCGATTCCCAGCTGACGTTGCTCATCAATGCAGGCAGCAACTACCTGAATGCCGGCGAATCTCCGCAACGCTGGGGAAATGCACATCCCAGCATTGTTCCCTACCAGGTCTTTCGCGGCGGAGACGGCCGCCATTTTGTCGCTGCCGTTGGCACAGATGCGCTGTGGCTTCGGTTTCTCCGAGTTATCGATGCAACCGAGACGTTGGGGGTGGACTCACGGTTTCGCACCAATGCTTTGCGTACGGAACATCGGCTGGCGCTGATCCCCGCGCTCTACGCGATCTTCGAGAAGGCCCCAGCGAGCGAGTGGCTGCGGCGGCTTAGCGCAGAGGATATCCCTGCATCCGTTATCCACACGGTGGGCGAAGCGGTGAACGATCCGCAGGCAATCGCTCGAGGGTTGATCGTGAAGATCCAACATCCTAGCCTGGATGCGGTGCGCAGTATCGCCAACCCGGTACGGCTTTCGGATACGCCGGTGTTGTACCGATTGCCTCCTCCGCTGCTGGGAGAACATAACGTTGAGATTTTGCGTAGCCTTGATTACTCAAACGAGGAAGTTATCGCTGCTACGCGCGAATACGCTATCTGATTGACTCTACGTGCGATTTCTGGTATAATACTAAAGGATTAGTTGTGCCAATCTCGACATAGAGAGCTTCGATGAATTCATCTCCCAGCGCAATGGAAACGTTTTTCAGAAACCACGAACGCAACAGCAAGAGCGGCGCGATCGAACTGTTGGTCTCTCAATATGCCGACGTATTCATGGTCGCCGCACCTCAAGGGGCACAGGTTGTACAGGCGAATGCCTTCGCTCTTGCATTACCGAATCGCAAAAAGCGGTTCGAGGAAATGGGCTGCCAATCCACCAAGCTTGTTTCCTTGCGAGAAACCGCGCTGAATGGACAGTACATGATGGTGGAAACGCGATGGCGCATGACGTTCGCGTCTACGGGCCAATCCACCGAAGAGATTTCGGCTGACTCCACTTTTATCGTCTATACCGGCGGCGAGGAGCCAAAAATCGTGCTGTATCTGCCGCATGGCGACGTCCTGGCGACTTTAGCGAGTCGTCGAGCAGGAATCGGATAGTGGCTGAAAAAGCTACAGGCGGCCTTCCGCGGAGGCCCAAAGTTTGAGTGGAGAGTGTGTAAGGATCAAGGAATGAGTATAGAGCTGGTTGACCGTGATGTGCTGCTGGTGATCGATGTGCAGAATGACTTTTGCGACGGAGGCGCACTCGCGGTGCCGGGCGGCCAGGAAGTGGTGCCCGTGATCCATCAGATCGCCCCGCTCTTTCGTCACTTGATCATGACCCAGGACTGGCATCCACGGGATCATCATTCCTTCGCGTCGAATCATCCCGGGCGAGCTCCGTTTGAAACGATTGAGACGGCCCACGGTGAGCAGGTGCTGTGGCCCGACCATTGCGTGCAAGGGAGCACGGGGGCTGATTTCCACCCGCATCTGCATCCCGACAACGCAGAGCTGATTCTGCGCAAGGGCTCCCGCAGTGACGTCGACTCCTATTCGGCTTTCCGGGAGAACGATCGCATCAGCCGTACCGGCCTTACGGGGTATCTTCGCGAGCGCGGATTGGGACGCATCTTTCTCGCCGGCCTGGCCTATGACTTTTGCGTGCGCCACTCTGCCATCGACAGCATGCAAGCCGGCTTCGAGACCTACGTGGTGGAAGATGCCTGCCGGGCTATAAACATTGGGGACTCAGTCGGTGCCACCAACCATGTGTTCCATGAAGCAGGCGTGCGGCGCATCACCAGCGAGATGCTGGGCGCTTAGACTCGAGATTCGATTCCGCTTTGAAGCTTGAGGTTGAAGTTCGCGAAATCCTACATCTGGCGCAAAGTACGCGCTCAGATATGGGGCACCCCTCGATTTGTTGTCGGGGCAGAGTTCTAAAAGCTCGCGAAGGTTATAGTGGACTTCTTGCATGAAGCCATCAGTCGTTATTCTTGCGTATAACTCTGTCGAGACCCTAGGGGCCACACTCGCGCAGGCACAGCAGATTTCCGACGACTTGCACGTGGTGGACTCCTTCAGCACAGATGAGACGGTCGCGCTTAGCCAGAAGCACGGCGCCCAGGTGGTACAGCATGCGTTCGAAAGCTATGGCGCACAGAGGAATTGGGCGATCGACCATCTACCATTCCGCTGCGCGTGGCAACTGCACCTGGACGCGGACGAGCGGCTTACGCCTGAACTGATCGCGTCGGTTCAGGCGTTGCCGGAGAACCCCGAGCATTGCGGCTTTTTGATTGCCCGGCTGGTGCAGTTTCTGGGCCGGCAGATGCGGCACGGAGGAATGTCACCCACCTGGCATTTGCGGCTCTTCCGCGGCGGCACCGGGCGCTGCGAGGAGCGCAAATACGACCAGCACTTTTATCTGACACAGGGTTCCGCCGGCCAGCTCCAGGGCTACATGATCGATGAGATCCGCATGCCGCTGTCAGAGTGGACGGCGCGGCATAACCGATGGGCGGATGCGGAGGTGATGGAGCAGACGCAAGCGATGGATGCTGTGCGCATCCAGCCTCGCTTTTGGGGAAATCCCTTGGAACGCAAACGGTATCTGCGTGGGCTCTACAATGGCGCTCCGCTCTTCGTTCGTCCCTACGCGCTTTTTTTCTACCGGTATTTTCTGCGCCTGGGATTCCTCGATGGCCGGGAGGGGCTCATCTTCTGGACTCTACAGACATTCTGGTTCCGTTTTCTGATCGACGCCAAGCTGTTCGAGCACCGAAAAAAGAAAACAATTTAGAATGGCAGGACAGCTGGAGGAACCATGCTTGAAGTTGTTTCGGTAATCAGTGGAGCGGTTATCGTTTTCGTCGCGCTGGTGTTGTGGGCCAATGGCGGCCGGCTCAAGAGCGAAAACGATCACTAGATTGTGGGGATCTGAATTGGCCTTGCAGGCGGGAAGATCAGGAAACGACTGGTAGCTTGACGGTAAATTCGGTTTTTCCGGGTACGGAGTCTAGTAGGATTTCTCCGCCGAACTTGTCCACCACGATATGGCGAACAATGTCGAGCCCTAACCCGGTGCCCTGCCCCGTGGGCTTAGTAGTAAAGAAGGGCTCAAAGATCAGCTTCCTGTTTTCTTCGGGGACTCCCGGACCGGCATCGCCAATCGTGATGCCAACCCTGTCGCCTTCCACCCAGGTGTGAACAGTTACGACGCCCTTTTGCGGAGAGGCATCGATGGCGTTGTCGAGCAGGTTGGTCCATACCTGACTTAGGCCGATGCCACAGGTGGAAAGGGGCGGCAACGTGGGGGCAAAGAGCTTTTGCACAGTTAGCTCTTTTT
The DNA here is from genome assembly GCA_963824325.1 of uncultured Acidobacteriaceae bacterium. Taxonomy (GTDB): domain Bacteria; phylum Acidobacteriota; class Terriglobia; order Terriglobales; family Acidobacteriaceae; genus PALSA-350. The sequence continues at coordinate 36,509 of CAWGPA010000006.1, forward strand.
GGCGAAACTTGTGGCCCAGAATGACAAGAGTGCTTTGAATGCTGTCGTGGACATCGAGCTGATGGCGCTGCGGCTTGTCTTCGTAGGCGTACTTCTTGACCGCTCCGACCAGGTCGGTCACGCGGGAGACGCTCTCTTCAATCGTTCCCACCAGCTGGACGCTGGAGGTGAGCGCTTCCATCCAGTTCAGCGGATCCGATAAGGTGTTGCCGGGAAACTCGTGTTGGGCGCATTCCAGCGTCTCGGAGTTGAACCCGATGGCGGAGAGGGTCGCCGCGAGCTTCCAGGAGTTTTCAATGCCGTGCGCCTCCAGCCACGACGCCAACTCGTCTTCGGCGTCTGCCTGGTCCATGGAACTCATCGCAGATGGCTTTTGGGGTTTCAAGGCCAGTTCCTGGAGCACGCGCAGGCACTCGGTCTGACCTTTGGTCATGGCTTCATCGTTAGCGCACATGCGCAGACTGATCTGTTGCAGCCGACTCAGGTTCTCTCGCATTTGCGAGGCGGCGCGCCGGGCCGCGGCACCCGGGTTATTCAACTCGTGCATCAAGCCGGCGGCCATCGTGCCTAGCGAAATCAGCTTCTCGCGATGCAGTTCCTGGGACTGAAAAACCTGCAACCTCCGCGCCATGTTCCCCAAAACACCAATGCGCACCTGGGGGCAGGCGAACATCAGGTTCCAGAAAAGCTCCTCGCGCAGGTAGACGACGGTGCTGGCCTTGAGCACGGTAATGACCGCTTCCGTGTCCCTTCCCATGAGCAGCGGGAGTTCCCCAAAGGTCTCGCCCGCGCTGAGTTGGCCAATAAGGACGAGTTCTCCATCCGTTTGACGCTTTTGCAGGCGAAGCTCGCCCTCGAGCAGGATCCAGAAGCCGCGACGGGTACGGGTAATATCCAGGAGGTCAGCGCCCACATCGGCGTGAATCAACTCCACCGAGTCAAGGCATCGAAGTTCCTGCAGCGAGACGCCGGCGAAGACGGGCACCTTCTGCAACTGGGTGAGGAGGCTGGCTGCCTCGACCTGCTCTACCTTCGAAGTTTGCTGAACGTCTGTCATTGGCTTAGAAGCCCGCCAGGTATTGGTGGATAAACTGCACGGAAATCGATCCCTCGCCGACTGCCGACGCGACCCGCTTAACGGAGCCGTGGCGCACATCTCCGGCGACAAAAATTCCCGGAACGCTGGTTTCGAGCAAGTAGGGCTCTCGTTGCGCGTTCCAATTCTTAGGCATTTTCCCGTCCACTTTCAGATCAGAACCAGAGAGCACAAAGCCGTTGGCGTCGCGCATAATCGAGTCCGGGAGCCAATCCGTATTGGGCGCCGCACCGATAAAAATGAACAAACCACTCGCCTCCACGGTTTCCTCGTTTTCAGGCCCACATAGGCGCAAACAGGACAACCGGCTGTCACCCAAGGCTTCCACGACCTGACATCGCGTTTTAACCTCTATATTCGATGTACCAGCGATCTGATCGATTAAATATTTCGACATGCTGTTGGTAAGCGAATCGGCTCTTACCAGCATGGTTACCTTTTTGGCGTACTTGGAGAAGTACATGGCTGCCTGGCCGGCCGAGTTCGCACCCCCGACAATGAAGACATTCTCGTCTTTGCAGGCCTGGGCTTCGGTCATCGCCGCTCCATAATAGACCCCGGCCCCGGTAAGGCGCTCGACCCCCGGAGTGGTCAAGCGGCGGTAATAGACGCCTACAGCGATCAGGCAAGCGTGGCACGATACTTCCCGGCCGTCAGCCAATTGCAGGATGTTGTAGTTGTTGTCGATGCGAATGCTGGTCGCCTTCTGGGTCAGCAGTTCCGCTCCGAAGCGTGTAGCCTGGATTAACGCCCGCCGGGCCAGGTCTTCGCCTCTCACCCCTTCGGGAAAGCCCAGGTAATTCTCAATCCTGGAGCTGGAGCCTGCCTGTCCTCCCGGCGCTTCATCTTCGATCACCAACGTTCGCAGCCCTTCCGATGCCCCGTAGACGGCCGCCGCCAGGCCAGCCAGGCCAGCGCCGACGATTACCAGGTCGTAGAACTCCTTGGTCGCCTGGGTACGCATCCCGATCTTGGCGGCCAGTTCCATTTGGCCGGGCTGCACCAGAGAGGTGCCATCCCCAAAAAGGACCACCGGTAGCTTGTGGTCATCCAACTTGAAACGGGTAAGCAGCTCGACGGCTTCGGTGCTCAGCTCAGGATCCATCCAGACGTAGGGAACCTGGTTGCGAGAAAGAAAGTCGCGTACCTGGTGGTCGCGCAAGGTGTAGCGCGGCCCAATCACCCGCAAACCTTCGAAGGGCGGCTTGTAGCCCTCCTTCCAGGTCTCGAGCAGGTCATTCAGCACCGGGTAGAGGCGTTCTTCAGGCGGATCCCAGGGCTTTGTCAAGTAGTAGTTGATCTTGGCGGTGTTGATGGCCTGGATGGCCGCCTCGGTGTCGGCGTAAGCGGTGAGGAGAGCACGCTTGGCGTCGGGGTAGTACTCCATCGCCTTGCCCAGGAACTCTACCCCGGACATGCCGGGCATGCGCTGGTCAGAGACGAACAGGGCGACGGTGTCTCCCCGCTTTTTCAGTTGGTCACAGGTGTCGAGTGCCGCCTGGCCGGAAGCCGCCCGCTGGATGCGATAGTTCGCACCATATTGGCGGCGCAGATCCTGAACCACCATCTCCAGGACACTTACGTCGTCGTCTACCGCGAGGATGACTGGCTTGCCCATGCTTCTTTAGTGTATTGAATGCGCGTCGGTTCGTCTCGTTTCGCACTGTTTTCGCTACACCCAAATCCAGTCACGACAGCAACTTGAGAGCGCGCCCCTGCCACTTTCGTGGGGTTTCATTTCCTGCCCAAGCCGCTAGGCTTGAGATCACCAGCAACTCATACTCTTCGGGCTGTGCGGCGGAGAGAAACGTACTAAAGATGTCGCAAAACAGGACAGTTTAGAACGGATGATGGCCGGTGGCCGATAGCGTGGTTATGCGGCTCTCCGATTACCGGGGGCAGTTCGCGTCGCACACGCTGCGGCGGGGTTAAGGCAAGAAGATTGCGAATCGAAGCGACACGAGGCACAAGGCAGCACGATGAATAAAATTATCCTGGCTGACAATCAAGCAATCTTTCGCGCTGGCATTGCAAAGGTCCTGGCGAGCGAAGAGGACTTCCGCGTAGCCGCACAGTGTGCGGACCTGGAGCGCCTACTGCTCTCCGTCGATGCGTATCGCTCGTCGATCGTGCTGTTTGCGTCGGCGCTGAGGCCCGAATATCAGGATTTGATGTCGCACGTAAAGGCCGCCGGGAGCCGGGCTGTGGTAATTGCCGAGAACGGCGAGCCGGCCCAGATTTTCACGGCTCACGACATCCGGGGCGTGGTTTATCGGAATACCACCGGGCAGGCACTGGTAGAGTGCGTGCATCGGGTGATCAAGGGATTTTCTTCGATTCAGCGGCCGGCTGAGGCTATTGGTTCGGAAGAGGAAGATTCGGTGGGCGCACGGGTGCGCGACCGGCTTACGCCGAAAGAGATGAAGATCGTGGCCCTGATTGTGCAGGGTTGCAAGAATAAAGAGATTGCGCTGCGGTTAGGCACCACTGAACAGGTGATCAAGAATTATCTGCGCAGCGTTTATGACAAGACAGGGGTTTCGGATCGGCTGGAACTTGCCCTGTTTACGATCCACCATCGGATCCTGGCAGCGGCTGCGGCCGAGGCTGGCAACTCGGTCCAGATGCGTACGGCTTAGCCTTTTTGCGGTGTTCTGCAGATGCGCCTATGGGACTCCATAGGCGCTAACTGTTTTAGGATGTTTTTCGTCAATTTCCGACATAATCGCCATCCTGAGCGAGCGCCTCACCGCTCTACCGCGTGACAGATCGCTTGGTGGCGGGGAGGAGCGGGGGCTAGTTGGAGCTGTGGCTAGTTGGAGCAAAAACCAGTTTCTTCGACTTCGATCTGATCTCGCCATCACGTTGACTCCGCAGGGACTGGAAGGCGGTCCGAAATGGGGGTCTGGGCTGCTGTGTTACTGTTGCCTTAGACCAACCTGGGGTGCCCCGCGCTTGGCCCTGGCCTAAGGAAAATGCCGCAACAGTCGAACCTGTTTTCGTCTAGTCCCCAAAACGGCTCGACCGTGCAAGAACGGCAACCCGCGCCTCAACGACCCTCCCGGGTTCCTCTCTGGCTGCGACGGGTCGAACTCTACCTCTATGTCATCATCCGTATCTATATCGGCGTTATTGTGCTGGTGCTGCCCTGGTACGCGCCGTTGTGGGCAGACAATCAACTCATCAACCACTTCCCACGCGTGGCCACGTTCCTGATGTACGGCGCTGTGCGGGGAATGATCTCGGGCCTCGGCCTGCTGAACCTTTGGATCGCGGTCATGGAAGCAGTGCATTTCCGCGGATCAACCCACTGAGAGCATGAAGCATAAAACCGGCAAACCACCCGACCTCCATCGCGCTCCGCTCTCCTACCAGAACCCTGCCTTTGTGAATAGCCCCGATGGCCGGCTGGTGCGCATTATCTCTGAGTACTCCGAGCCGCTGGCGCGCTTCCGGCGCGAGCGCATCCAGGACACCATCGTGTTCTTCGGTTCAGCGCGCTTTCGTGCGTATGAGGACGCTAGCCAGGAGCTGGAGCTCGAACTACTGGATAAGCCTGGATCCGCTGCGGCAGCGCCAGAAGCAGAGCAACCTGCAACCGATGAGGAGATCGCCAAGGGGACGGCAAGCGAACTGCGCAGACGCCGCGCCGAGGCTGGCGTGGAAATGGCCCGCTACTACGAAGACGCCCGGCAGCTGGCCTCCATGGTGACCAAGTGGACGCAGACACTCAAAGGGCGCCGTCACCGTTTCGTCGTTACGTCGGGAGGCGGACCCGGGATCATGGAAGCAGCCAACCGCGGCGCATACGAGGCGGGCGGCAAGTCCATCGGACTCAACATTCGATTGCCTTTCGAACAGGCTCCTAATCCCTACATCACTCCTTCCCTGAACTTCGAATTCCACTACTTCTTCATGCGCAAGTATTGGTTTGCGTACCTGGCCAAGGCCTTGGTTGTCTTCCCAGGCGGCTTTGGCACTCTGGACGAGATGTTTGAAGTGCTGACGCTGGTGCAGACGGAGAAGCTGGCTAAGAAGATCAGCATCGTGGTTTATGGGTCGGCCTACTGGAATAGCATCCTTAACCTGGATGTGCTGGTCGATAAAGGCGCAATCTCCGCGCAGGACCGCGCGCTCTTTCAGATGGCCGATACTCCGGAACAGGCCTTTGAAATTCTTAAAACAGAGCTGACCCGGCACCACCTGGAACCGGAAGCACGGCGCCAGGCGCCGCCCAATGTGGAAGAGGAACCCCTCCTCAATCCCGACATTAGCGGAACGCGATAAAAATCCGATCACCTTCGTGGTAGGAAAACGGGTTACCCAGGCTGGTTCTAGCCGAAATTAGACATCAATTCGCTTCCCAGTAACTCGTCATTCATGGATTGCACTACATACTGGGCACATGAGAGCGATCACGCAGTTACTGTGTGGCAGCACGGGCCAGGGTGCGATTGCTCCAACGTAGAGAAGACGGATGGAGGAAGAGATGACAGGTTCCCGTATCTCGTATCTCTGGAACAACGATCGCGCGGCTCATGGCTTCGCTTCTGGTGTTTCGCTTCACAGCCATACCAATCGCTCCAAAGAGACACTCGACTTCATCGTCAAACTGGCCAACGAGCATCGCATTTTCAAGGGCATCATCGCCCGCGAGGAGAAGCGTTGCCAGAAAAATCATCGCCTGCAGGTGAATTTTGCGCGGAGTTATTGGACGCCGCCGCTCACTCCACGACTGGCTTTCGATTTGGAAAGCCAACAGATCGCGGAGCGGCTCCAGTTGCAGCCGCTGGTATCGATCACCGATCACGATGATATCCAGGCGCCGATGCTACTGCGCACCGTAGCCAGCGCCCGCCACATCCCGGTTTCGGTGGAGTGGACAACGCCCTTCGGCAAGGATCAGGCCTTCCATCTCGGCATCCACAACCTGCCCAGCGCGTCGGGCGCCGAATGGATGCGGCGATTTGAAGAATTCACCGCAAACCCCAGCGATGCGCGGTTGACGGAGATGCTCTCCGCGCTGCACGACCTTCCCAACGTGCTCATCGTCTTCAATCACCCGCACTGGGATTTGTACAAGGTCGGCCAGGAATTGCATGAGCAGCGATTGAACGAGTTTCTCACCCAGAACAGCCGCTTCATCCACGCTGTGGAGTTGAACGGCCTGCGCAATTGGGAAGAGAACCGGCTGGTGAAACGGCTGGCCGCTCGCTGGAACAAGTTGCTGATCTCGGGGGGCGACCGGCATGGCCTGGAGCCAAACGCCAACGTGAACCTGACGCAAGCGACGAGCTTCAACGAGTTCGTGTATGAGATCCGGCGTGAGAATCGCAGCCACGTGCTGTTTATGCCGCAATACGCGGAGCCCTGGAAGCATCGCATTATGCGCTCGACGCTCGATGCCATTCGCGATTACCCGGATTTTCCCGAGGGATCGCGGCGTTGGGATGAGCGCGTCTATCACCCGGATATGAACGGAGTTGACCGCCCCCTCAGCCAGCTCTGGCCCTACGGGGAGGCGCCGGCTTACATGCAGATGGTGATCCAGTTTGTGCGGATGCTGGGGAGCAACCCGGTCAGCAATAGTCTGCGATTTGCCTGGAATGAATCACACGAGCTGCAATTTGCGCTGGGCGAGCGGGAAGCGTTCTAAAGCATTTTCACTTCTAGTCGGCACATGAAAGCGCTGCGAGGTGCGGCCTTTCTTGAGGAAAAGCCGCGTTGAGAGTGGTCTCTTTGTCTGCACCAGAAGTGAAAATGCTAAAGCTGAGTAACGATCGGTTAGATCTTCTCGCAACGCCCTCACGCGGATACACTCTGCCTATGCGTTCGTCGACCCCCAGGGTGGCGTACTTTCCAGATTCGTTTTATGAGATCAACGGGGTGGCCCACACCAGCCGGCACTTTGAAGCTTTTGCGCAACGAAAAGGTCTGCCTTTTTTCTGTTTGCATCCGGGCAAGCGGGGTAGTGCGATACGCGAGCAGCAACTGGGCGAGCTGACGACGCTCGATATAGCCCGCGGGAGCGCCGTTTCTTTTCGTTTAGAAAAGGATCTCACCTTCGATCCAGCATTTCTGCGGCATAAGAAATTCCTCGAAGAACGACTGCGGGCATTCCGCCCGGATATAGTCCACGTTACCGGGCCGAGCGAGCCGGGCATTCTGGGCGTGTGGCTGGCGAGGAATCTGCGGGTTCCGCTGGTGGCGTCGTGGCATACCAACTTGCACGAATATGCGGCGCAGCGATCGGGGTGGTTTGTGCGCATGTTTCCGCGCAGCAAACAAGCGGCCGCGGAAAAGAAAATTGAAGAGGCGTCGCTGCTCGCTTGTGCCCGGTTTTACCGGATGGCAGAGGCTCTGTTCGCACCCAATGTCGACTTGTGCCAGCTGCTGGAGAGAGTCACCGGGCGCCACTGCGCCCTGATGCCTCGCGGTGTCGACACGATTGCCTTCTCTCCGGAATATCGCGATCGCAGCGGAACTGGGGACGCATTTGTGCTGGGGTATTGCGGGCGGCTGTCGATTGAGAAGAATGTTTTTTTGCTGGCGCGCATCCGAACGGAGTTGATTGAACGGGGCATTAGTAATTTTCGCTTTCTGATTATCGGGCACGGTAAGGAAGAGGGCTGGCTGCGGCAACACTTGCCGAATGCGGAGTTTACCGGCGTACTCCGCGGCGCGGAGCTGGCCCGCGCTTATGCGAATATGGACCTCTTCGTGTTCCCTTCTCACACGGATACTTTCGGGAATGTGGTACTGGAGGCTTTGGCGAGCGGTGTTCCGGCGATGGTCACGCCCGATGGCGGCCCGCGGTACATTGTGAGGGATGGAGAGACGGGTTCGATTGCTACTGACGACGAGTTTTCGGGTGCAGTGGCCGCGGTTATTCTCGATCCCGCGCTTCATGCACGAATGCGGGCGGCGGCGCGGGCGTATGCGATGTCGGCTTCGTGGGATTCGGTCTTCGAGGGGGTTTACAACACCTATGAAGAGGTGCTTGCCAGGCACGGGAAGTAGGGGCGGAGGTCCCTCTTTACATAACCGTAACAGTATTCTTTCTAGACTAATTCGTATCAACCGCTGGTACGACCTCATTTCTTTTTGAGGCGATCGAAGTCCAGGCCGAAATGAGGATCGGACTTGGTTCCATCGATCTTGAAGGGCACTTCCGTGCCGGCTCCGTTTTTCTGGAAGTATTTGTCGACAGCCATCAACAACAAGCCCTTTCCAACCCCCAACCATCCGTGACACGGTGGCTTGCATGTCGGCGGTTCCGGCGAAGTTGAATTTCGCGCCATCCAGGGAGTAGATGCCGGCGAGCTTGATGCTTGTGCCGGGAATATCGTAGTGGACGTTCGATAGATTCAGGCTCGCATCCGCGAGGCTGAAGTCGCCCTGCATCTGGGAGCGCACCAGCTGCATCTTTCCGTCCCTGGCTTGTTGGGTGGCCAACTCCACCTCACCCTGGCTCCTCAGGCTGAGTTCGTCAATGCGGTGCTGAATCTTTTCGCTGCTGAAGCGGCCATTGATGATGGCAAAGTTGCCTTGCAGCCGCAGCCTGTGAGCAACGTCTTGCGGTCCGGGCGGTAGGTCCAGGTTGGTGTGCAGCTTGACCTGCCCATCCATGACCGGCGGATCGGTGCGCACGGCGAGCCGCAGAAGGTCTTCGATCCTAGCCTGGTCCATGGCTACATCGAGGTAGACGTGGCGGCCGGGCTCTGCCTGGTCGCGTACGACGTATCCTCGCGCGGTCAGGAAGGAATGGAGAAACTGCGCCTTGACCGGCTGCAGGTAAGTATTGCCATCCGTGCCATCCACGATGGCGTGGAACTCAGTATGCAACGGGACCTTGTGCCCGCTGATCTTCACTTGAAAGTCAGGCGTGTCGGTCTTGCCGTCGACCACGATCTTGTCCAGAGTGCCCTGGTATTTTCCCTCGGAGGAGAGGATCCCGCCGATGCCCTTGATGGTGCCCAGGTCGGCATCGTGGAAGGAGTAGGTGCCGCCCAGAGCGGTCGCTCCCGGCTGAGCGGAGTTCCAGGGACCGAAATAGCCGCGGCTCTCGATCTGGCCCACCGGCTTGGGATTGGTCAGCTGAGCGATGAAGTCCATCGGCTGGCCTGCGCCTATGGTGCGCAAGGTCAGGCTCTGGATGACAAATTTCTGCGGGAGCTTGCCCGGCTTGTCCGTACCCAGAGAGAGCACGGTATCGGTGCAGTCCATCTCGCCGACAAAGATGCTTACCTTGCTGCCTTTGGCCTGGCCGCTGTTCAGCTGGGGTAAATCTTTGCGCTGGCTTTTCGGCGGCAGATTGATGCGCAGTCCCTCTATCTCAACTTGATTGATGTGCATGGGTGAACGCACCAGGCTGCGATAGCCGGTGCGAAAGGCGAAGCGCCGCACCGAGAACGTTGGTGTGGTGGAGGCGATGTTGTAGGGATAGATCGCGAGGTCTTTGCCCGAGACCTGGAAGCCGCGCAGGAGAGAGACGTCGAAGGCTCCCATTTCCACGCGGCTGTGGAAACGGGCGGAGAGGCTTTGGATCAAGCGGGCGCGCAGGATTGGCTCCGCACGGGAGAGAAGGATCTCGAAGATGGCCGCCGCTGCAACGGCAATCACCAGGGCGCCAATCCCGACCCAGAACAGTGCCCTATGTTTTCGAAGCGCCACGTCTCGCCTTTCTTCCGGAGCCGCATGTAACATCGCAATGAATATCGCAATTGGGGAGGGAAGCTTGCGATGACCGTCCGGATAATTGCACTCTTGATGCTCCAGTTTGTTGGTCAGCAGATTTGGGCTCAGGCACTCCCCTCATCTTCGCTCACCATTGATGCCTATATTCACCAGGGATGGGACAGCCTCTCCCGCTCCATGTCTGAGTGCAAATCCCTGGTTGACCCCAAGGTCACCGCTCCGCCGGTGCTTTATCTTCCCTTCGGCGCGCCCACACCGCCGGAACTGCTACGGCTGCGCACGCAATGCAAGATTCAGATTGCCCACCTGCCCCATCGCATCGTGCACCTGGGCGATGTGAAGGAATCGGAAATTCCGCAGCCTGGATTGTTGTACCTGCCGAATCGCTACGTGGTGCCGGGAGGACGGTTCAACGAGATGTTCGGCTGGGACAGCTACTTCATCATTCTAGGCCTGCTGCGCGATGGGCGGGTGGATCTAGCGCGCGGTATGGTGGAGAACTTTTTCTACGAGATTGAGAATTATGGAGCGGTGCTGAACGCCAACCGCACCTACTTTCTTACACGATCGCAGCCGCCGTTCTTAAGCTCGATGATTCGCGCCGTCTACGACGCGGCGTGTGCGCGCGACCAGTCGCCGGCCAATCTTGCGCGGCAAAGGCAGTGGTTGGCGCGCGCCTACCCGTATGCCCGCCGCGATCACGATTTCTGGTTGAGTGGCATCCACCGCGCCGGCGAGACGGGGCTGGCGCGATATTTCGATATTGGCGAGGGGCCGGTGCCCGATATCGCCGATCACAGCAGCTATTACATCGACGTGATCAACTGGCTGGTCGCTCATCCCGAGGTCCACACCAGCTACCTGATCACTGCGCCGCAAAACCCAACGCCGGCTGAGCAAGCCGTGCTGGCGAAAACTAGTTGCGATGCGACCCATTCCGTCGTCTGCGGCCTGGCGTGGGCCCATGGCTATCGTCTCACCAGCGACTTCTACAAGGGCGACCGTTCCGTGCGCGAGTCTGGTTTCGATGTTTCGTTTCAGGTTTGCTCCATTCAGCGGTTCCACACACCATTACGCTGCCGTCGGTCTGAACAGCCTGCTCTACCGCTACGAAATGGACCTGGCCTACCTTTGCCGACATGGTGGGGCAGGGGGCGGAGCGTGGATGCAGTGGTTGAAAATGGCCCAGGCCCGCCGGCAAGCGATTAACAAATACTTGTGGAACCCTGAGAAAGGGATGTTTTTCGATTACGACTTCATTACAGGGCAACAGTCCAGCTACGTGTACGCGACTACCTTCTATCCTCTTTGGGCAGGCCTGGCTACGAGGGAACAAGCGGCGGCTGTGGATAAGAATCTCGCGGTGCTCAATCGACCCGGCGGCCTGGCCAGCAGCACCTACGAGAGCGGTCTGCAGTGGGATTTACCTTTTGGCTGGGCCCCGCTGAATTGGTTGGCAGCCGACGGCCTGTGGACGAATGGCTACGTCAACGATGCGCGCCGGGTTGCGGAAGAGTTTACCCATACTGTTCGCACCAGCTTCGAGAAGGAAGGGACGATCCATGAGAAGTACAACGTGGAGACCGGATCGTCGAATGTTGAGGTGATCGCCGGCTATCAAAACGTGATTGGTTTTGGTTGGACGAACGCGGTCTATGTCGAGATGGAGCACCTGTTAGAATCCACCGGCCCGGGAAAGAAAACGGAATGACGACTAATCACCTACTGCCTCCCCAGGAACGCCGCGCCTTTGGACAGTCCCGGCGTAAGCAGGTGCGCCGCCAGGAGCACAAGCGATGGAAAGCCTCGGACCGGCAGACCGATCCTATCGATGCTCTTGCGGCCTCCGCCGTAGGACGCGTGCCGGCGCTGCTCGCTATCAAGTGGCAGCGAATGGCTGCTTCCCCTTTTGGTTTTTTTCGCGGGGCCGTTCCGGTCATGGCCGCCGACCTGGCGGTGCTGCCGAACACCGGCATCTTTACCCAGCTGTGCGGAGATGCACATGTACGCAATCTGGGCGCCTACGCGGCACCCGATGGCCGGCTGGTATTCGACATCAACGATTTTGACGAAACCATTCGCGGGCCATTCGAGTGGGACGTAAAGCGAATGGCGACCAGTATTATTCTGGCGGGCCGGGAAACCGGGAGCAAAAGCGCGACCTGTACTGAGGCGGCCGCCATTTTGCTGCGGGGCTATCGCCGCTCCATGCACGCTTTTGCGCGCATGCCGGTCATGGACGTGGCCCGCTTTCAGGTACATCGACTGCAGCGAATTACGCCGCTTTCGCAGGTGCTGCGCAAAGCGGAGCGGGCAACGCCGCTGTACAACCAGGGACACCTGACCGAACAGCCGAAAGCGACCTCAAAGAATGCGCCTTCGCCTCACCGCATCTTCGTCGAACACAAGCCTCTGCAATATCGGCTAACGGGCGCCAAGGCGCGCCTGATTCTCGATTCGCTGGGCCAATACCGCGAAACGCTTTTGCCCGAACGCCAGCATTTCTTCGATCTGTATCGCCCGCTCGATGTCGCCTTCCGGGTGGTGGGCACGGGCAGCGTTGGGTTGCGCGATTACGTCGTCTATATGGAAGGCAACGGGAGCGACGATCCGCTATTTCTGCAGATCAAGGAAGAGCCTAACTCCGCTTATGCCGCGTACCTGGGCGAGTTGGGGGCGCCGCAACACCAGGGCCACCGAGTGGTCCAGGGCCAGCGGTCGATGCAGTTTCTTTCCGACCTGCTTCTGGGGTGGACCACCATTCATAACAGGCACTATCTGGTTCGCCAGCTGAATGATCACAAGGCGTCGATCGAGATAGGAGATCTAAAGGGCGAAGGCCTGAACCAGTACGCTGAGATTTGCGGTGAGCTGCTGGCGCGCGGGCATGCACGCGCAGGGGATGCGAGTGCGCTTTCTGGCTACATCGGCACGTCGGATCGGTTTATTGAAGCGGTCACGGAGTTCGCGATCGATTACGCCGACCAGACGGAGGTTGACTATAAGGCGTTTCTGCATTCACGCTTCGCGCCACATGCCGCGAGCAAGAAGGCTCCTGCCAAGAAGGCGGCGGTGCAGCGGAGATCCAAGCGCAAGAAGCCGCCGGTGATCGAGGAGTCGGTTCCTCCGGCTTAGGGAAGCGGCGGTCCGGTGGCTGGTTGGGGGGCGCAGGTCGGTTGTCTATCGAGACGGGCACTCCTTGGGCAGTTGCGTTCGGGAAAGGCGCACAGCAGGTCCCTCGGCTTCGCTCCCACGGCACGCGGGGGCAGGCGGGATGACAAATCGTAGGGTGGTGCTTCCATGGGAAGTGGCTAGTGGATAAAGGAATTGCGGATCATTCCGCACTCTAGGAAGAAACTGCGGCCTTTGGTGGTTGGAGTTCAGCAATGCGACAATGGGAGCAGCGCTTCGGCGCTGCTTTCTTATGCTCCAACTTTCTGCTGCCGGCAAACGGTTCGGCCCCCGCGTCTTGTTCGAGGATGCCAACTGGCTCATTACGCCCGATGAGCGCACGGCACTAGTGGGCGCAAATGGTACGGGCAAATCCACTCTGCTAAAGGTACTCGCCGGTACTGAATCGCTGGACTACGGTAGCCTGCAGCGCACGCGCGGCATGACGATTGGCTATCTTCCCCAGGAAGGTCTCGAACTGCGGGGGCGCAGCGTTTTTGCCGAGTGCCTTTCGGTCTTCGCCGAGTTGCGCGACATGGAGCAGGAACTCGAGACCCTTTCCACACGCCTGGCCGAGTTTGACCCGTCGACGGCAGAATATGCTGCGGCGGCCGATCGCTTTTCTCATCTCGACTCGCACTTTCGTGCCCATAACGGCTACGCGCTGGACGCGCAGGTGGGGTCGGTATTGAGCGGCCTGGGCTTCAGCAAGCATGACTGGTCGCGGCAGACGGAAGAGTTTTCCGGCGGATGGCAGATGCGCATCGCATTGGCCAAGCTTCTGCTGCAAAAGCCCAGCCTGCTGCTGCTTGACGAGCCGACGAATCACCTGGACCTGGAAACGCGCAATTGGTTGGAGGACTACCTCCACGGCTATCCCAATGGCTACATCCTCATCTCCCACGATCGCTATTTTCTCGACGTTACAGTCGATAAGACCATCGAGATATGGAACAAGGGGCTGCACGTTTACCACGGCAACTACGAGAAATACCTGGTCCAGAAAGACGAGCGGCGAGCACAGCTGGCGGCAGCTTACAAAAACCAGCGCGAGCACATTGAGCATCTTGAGGCCTTCATCAGCCGCTTTCGCTATCAGGCCACTAAGGCCAAGCAGGTGCAGAGCCGCATCAAGGAGCTGGACAAGATCGTGCGCATCGAGATCCCGGTCGAAGAGCAGGCGATCCATTTCAGTTTTCCCCAGCCGCAGCCTTCGGGGCGCACGGTGGTGGAGGTCTCAGACCTGGCCAAGAACTATGGGGCGAAGCAGGTGCTCGAGGACGTGAGCTTCACTATCGATCGCGGGGACCGCATCGCGTTGGTGGGCGTGAACGGCGCGGGCAAGTCGACCTTGATCCGCATGCTGTCAGGCATGGAGCCGCCGTCGAGCGGCACACTGCGGCTGGGCCACAATGTCACCGCGGAATACTTCGCCCAGGACCAATACAAAGTGCTGGACGGTAATGCCCGCATGCTGGATGACATCGGCAACACGGCGCCGCGGGTATCGACCACCGAACTGCGCAGCCTGCTGGGCTGCTTCCTCTTCTCTGGAGACGATGTCTTCAAACCGCTGGGCGTGCTCTCAGGAGGAGAGCGCAACCGCTATGCCCTGGCCCGCATCCTGGTAAGTCCGGCGAACTTCCTTTTGCTGGACGAGCCCACGAACCACCTCGACCTGCGGGCCAAGGACGTCCTGCTGGAGGCCATCGCGGCGTTCAACGGAACCGTGGTCATGGTCTCGCATGATCGCTACTTTATCGATCGCCTCGCGACCCGCATTTTTGAAGTGGAGGGTGGACATGTGCATGTCTATCCCGGTAACTACGAAGATTATCTGCACCGGAAACAGATGGCGGAGGCGCCGGGTAGCACGTCGAATGGCGCCGCGCCTGTGGAAGCGCCGCAGGAGACGGTTAAGGTCGACGTGGCGGCGGCTAAAGGCCGACGGCTTAACCCGATCAAGCTGCGCCAAATGCAGGAGCGCTGTAGCTTTGTGGAAGAAGAGCTACCGCGCGTGGAGAGCTCCATCGCCAATGCGGAACAGTCGCTGGGCGTTTATGAGAGCGCAGAGGAAACGCAGCGCCTGACCCAGTTACTGGAAAATTTGCGCGAAGAGCATGCCTCGCTCACCGCGGAATGGGAAGAACTGGTCACCCAACTGGAGCAGCAGGCGTAACGTAGCGTTACAAACTGGCTCCTGTTGCCATGGAAGTTGCAGGGGAACACGGACGGCATGCATTAGAGTAAAGCCAGCGTCCATATCAGTCGATGACAGGCTTGAGTACACCCACCCAACGTAAAGGCTTTGCTGCACGCTCGTCGGCATTTACTGTCTCCGCGGGCATCCTGCTCAGCCGGCTCCTTGGGCTGGTACGCGACCGGGTGTTTGCTCACTACTTCGGCAACTCATATGCTGCCGATGCGTTCCGCGGCGCCTTCCGCATTCCCAACTTTCTCCAGACCCTTTTTGGCGAGGGTGTGCTCTCAGCCTCGTTCATCCCGGTATATGCCCGCCTGCGGGCGGAAGAGCGTCATGAGGAGGCCTCGCAGCTGGCTGAAGCGATCTTCGCCATCCTCTTTCTGATCGGGTCAGTGGTCACATTGGCCGGCATCTTCGCTGCGCCGTGGCTGATCGACGCCATTGTGTACGGCTTCAAGGGCGAGACTCGCCTGCTCGCCATACAGCTGGTGCAGATCCTCTTTCCCGGAGCAGCACTGCTGGTCATGTCGGCATGGTGTTTGGGGATTCTGAATAGCCACCGAAAATTCTTCCTCTCCTATACTGCGCCGGTGATCTGGAATGTGGCTATGATCGCGGCCCTGTTATGGAAGGGTGGACATGTAGGGGAGTCGCGGCTCGCCGTTATTATTTCCATCGCTTCGGTCATCGGCAGCGGCCTGCAGTTTGCGGTGCAGTTGCCGACGGTGATGCGGTTTCTGCGACCCTTGCATCTGCGGTTCACCTTCGGCAGCGAGCATGTGCGAACCGTGGTGCGAAACTTTTTCCCGGCGTTCCTGAGCCGCGGAGTGGTGCAGATCAGCGCGTATGTCGACTCGTTTTTGGCCAGCTTTTTGCCTGTTGGCGCGGTATCTGCCCTGGCTTACGCGCAGACCCTGAATACGCTGCCAGTGAGCTTGTTCGGTATGGCGATTTCGGCTGCCGAGCTGCCGGCTATGTCGAGTGCTTTGGGGACGCAGGAGGAGATAGGTGCCGTACTGCGGCGGCGGTTGGAGCTGGGTCTGCAAAACATCGCTTTTTTTGTGGTTCCCTCTGCGGTGGCTTTTCTCGTTCTTGGCGACGTGGTTGTTGCCACTATTTACCGCGGGGGGCACTTCACGGCACATGATGTGAAGTTCGTGTGGAGTGTGTTGGCGGGGTCGGCTGTCGGGTTGCTGGCTTCGACATCCGGGAGGCTGTATTCCTCTGCGTTCTATGCGTTGCGGGATACACGCACGCCGTTGAACTTCGCGATTATTCGTGTGGTGTTGACCGTGGTCATGGGTTATCTGTTCGCGCTGCCGCTGCCGAGGTTGCTTGGGATTGATCCGAGCTGGGGTGTTGCGGGGCTCACGCTGTCAGCGGGAATCGCTGGATGGGTGGAGTTTGTTTTGCTGCGACGGGCACTTCAGGCGCGCATCGGGGCTGTGGTGTTGCCGCCGTTCCGGGTTGCACGGCTTTGGGGGGGAGCGCTTGTAGCAGCTGCTGTTGCTTATGGGGTCAAGCTGGTGCAGCCATTCCATTATCCGCCGCTGATTGGGTTGTGCGTGCTTTCTACGTTTGGGTTGGGGTATTTGTTGTTCACCAGGGTGGTGGGGGTTGCAGCTCCGGGTAGTTTGCGGCGATTGCTGAGTAGAGGATGAGGGGCGTCGGACATTTGCGATAAGGAAGGGCGCACTGCAGGTCCCTCGGCTCCCTCCGGATATCCTGTCAGGCTCCGTGGCGCCGGTAAACCTCGTCCGGCTTTCCTTGAAGAAAGCCGCATACGTTGCCGCTGATTGGTGCAGCGTAGTAGGAAATCCGGAGTCCGCTCGGGATGACAAAGTGGAGAGCAGGCGCTCACCTCAGCTGCCGTTACCAGGGATGGACGGAGCTGCTCATCACCCGCCCCTAACCGCTGATGTTGGTCAGGGGCCAGAGCAGAGGGAGCGCTGATTAACCGATGCCTAATTTGTGCATGTAGTCGGCGTCGATTTTTAGGCCTTGCATGGGGGGTACGTTGTAGCCTTCCTGCTCGACGAAGCAGTGCTTTACTACTCCGGCTTTTGCGGCTTCTTCGAAAATAGGACGGTAGTCGATCGAGCCCTGCCCTAACTCGACGATCGTGGGCACGTTCTCGATCGAAGAATCGGCGGTGATTCCCTTGAAGTCTTTTACGTGCAGCATGCTGATGCGGGTGGGGTATTTGCGCAGATAGTCGATCGGGTTCGCACCTCCAACAGTGACCCAGCCACAATCCATTTCCATGGTGACGTGGGCGGGATCGGTTAGACGCAGCAGCTCGTCGTAAGGTACAACCCCGTCGATGGCATGGAACTCCATGGTGTGGTTGTGATAGCCGAACTGCAGGCCGGCGGCACTTACCTTTTCTCCGATCTTATTGAATTGCTCCGCGTTCCATCGCCAATCTTCAAGGTTGAACGCGTTTATCCTCTCCTTAGAGCTAAGGCTTTTCACTCGCGAAGGATCTTTGAAGCCAGGAAAGGAACAGATGATGTAATGGACACCCAGCTCTTTGTTGAAGGCCAGAATTTCATCGAGCTGTTGATGCAGATTGTCTGAGGAGTAATGCGCGCTCACCAGGTGCAACCCGGCGTTGCTCATGGCCTGCTTCACTTGCGCCGCGCTGTGATCGTAGTAACCGGCCGATTCTACTTCGCGAAAGCCTATCGATCCAATTTGCTTGAGGGTGCCGTCGTAATCCTTGGGCAAAAGCTCACGGACCGAATAGAGCTGAAGCCCCAATGGCACATGCAACGTCTTGGCATAGGACTTGCTGCTCTGCAGAAGCGCAGAACCGTAGACGAGGGCAGCGGAACCGGTTTTAACGAAATCTCTCCGTGACTGTTTCACTATGACACCCTTTTCCTTTCTAGTTAGGCAGGCCGAATGCAATGATATTCGATCCCATGGCGACAGCGACATATTGTTCATGGTCGAACATGTAGGTCATGGGCGAAGAATGGGGTGACTGGCTGGTCTGAAAACTCCAGAGGAGCTTGCCGGTCTTAGCATCGGCAACGGCAAACGAATCGTCGTCTGCTCCGAAGAAGACCACACCCCCAGCCGTGCTGAGCACGCCGCCGAAGCTTTCGGAAGATCCGGTCTGGGGAAGCTCCCACACAGGCTTGCCGGTTTGGATGTCGAATGCGCGCAGGACCCGCCGGCCCGGATCGGCCGGGTCGGGACTAAAGGAGCCGCCCATGTAGCCGTGCCCCAGTTGAAAGGGCATGTCGGTGCGGGTGAAGATGCCGCACTTGTCGTTGGTCTGCACGTAGTAGAGCGAGGTGAGCGGATTCCAGGAGGCCGAATACCAGTTAGATGCGCCATTCAGCCAGGGGCACACCGGTGTGCCCTCGTGGGTTGGTTCTTGACCCGGAGCGACGATTGGCCGGCCTTCGGGGGTCAGGCCGGTGGCCCAGGTGAGCTTGGTGGTATATTGCCGCCCCAGTAGAAACTTGCCATTGGTGCGGTCGAGCACATAGAAGAAGCCGTTGCGGTTTGCCTGCA
Source organism: uncultured Acidobacteriaceae bacterium (assembly GCA_963824325.1). GTDB lineage: Bacteria > Acidobacteriota > Terriglobia > Terriglobales > Acidobacteriaceae > PALSA-350. Next base: position 55,204 of record CAWGPA010000006.1, read on the forward strand.
CCATCAGCTTGCGTGGTTTACCGTCCCACGTGGCATCGATCAGCGACGGCGGAGCCATGGCGTCGTAGTCATGCACGTCGTGCGGGGTGAACTGGAAATACCACTTCAGCTTGCCTGTTTTGGGATCCAGCGCGACCACTGAGTCGGTGTAAAGATTGTCGCCCGGGCGAGCGTCTCCGATCAGGTCGTCGCCGGGGTTGCCGACTGGCCAGTAGATGGTGTCGAGTTCCTTGTCGTAAGTGCCGGTCATCCAGGTAGCTCCGCTCGGATGATCGATTCCCGGTCCCTGCCAGGTCTCCGAGCCTGGCTCACCAGGTTTGGGCACTGTCCAAAAACGCCACAGTTCCTTGCCTGACGACTGGTCGAATGCCGCCACAAAGCCGCGCGCCCCTTCGTCTCCGCCGGAGGTTCCGGAGACCACCATCGAACCGACCACAAGCGGAGCGCCAGTGGCGTTGTAGTTTTTATGCCAGTCGGCCAACGGCGTCTCCCATACCAGCGCACCGTTGATCCGGTTGAGCGCGATCAGGTGGGCGTTGTCGGTAACCATGAAGACCTTGTCGCCGGCCACCGCCACGCCGCGGTTGGCGCCGGAAACGGCATTTCCGACGAGTCCCTGAGTACGGGAGCGCTGGTAATGCCAAATCTGGCGCCCGCTGCCCGCATCGAGCGCATAGCACTCGTTGGCATAGGTCACATACATTACCCCGGCCACGACAACGGGAGTCGTTTGCAGACTCCTGGCGCCATGCATGGTAAAGATCCACTTGGCCTGTAGTCGTGAAGCATTGGCGCTGGTGATCTGCGTGAGGTCGCTGTAACGGCTGCCGACCGTCTGTCCGTTGTAACTCGGCCAGTCGGCCTGGGAGGTGACCACTCTGTACTTGCCGGACTCAGTCTTGCGTAGAAGATACAGCTGATGGTCGTCACCCAGCAGCTGCATATCGCTTGCGGTACGGCTCAACGCCGTACCTTGAAGCGTCTTTCCGTCTTCCAGCGTCACCGAGGCGTGCTCGGCGGCGCTGCCCCCAAACGGCTTCAGGGTGCGTAGAAAGCTGATCAGGTTGGCGCGGTCCTGATCGACGATATCGGGAAAGGGCGGCATACCAGACGACGGAATGCCATTGTGCAAGAGCTTTACCAGTTCGTCATCGGAACGGAGGGGCACCCGGTCGACGATGGCCGGCGCGAACTCGCCGCCCGTCGCGTTGGTGCCATGGCACGATGCACACCGGGTTACAAAGATCTGGCGACCCGCCGCCTGAGGGGAACCCGCAGGCAGGGGCGGTGGAGGTGGACCCTGTGCCCAGACACCGCCGGCGGACAAAACCGCCAGAAGCGCGCTCAACCGCATTACTGATCTAAAGACGACGCCCTGTTTTCGCTTCTGAATGCCACCCCACATCGAATCCCATCCCCTTTGGTCCGTGATTCTCTAGAGTAATTTGCTCCGCGCCCCTACATGACAAATGTCAGCGATTCTTTTGACAAAAGACACTACTGTTCGTGATCCAGCGACGAGACGATGTCTTTGGAAGCAGAGGGAGGGGTCATGGCCGCGAGCGTCGTTCTTGAAGCCAGCCACAACACAAGCATCGGCAATCCAGAGGGATCTGTGATCGCATCGCTGCACAGCGTGAGCAAGAGATTTGGCCAGCAGGTTGCGCTGGATCGTCTATCACTCCAGCTTCGCCGGGGAGAGGTAGTCGCCCTACTGGGCCCGAATGGCGCCGGCAAGACCACCGCCGTGCGCCTGTTGTTGGGCTTGAGCCAGGCGACCTCGGGCGAGGTGCGCATTTTTGGGGGCAACCCGCGAGATCGGGCCAGCCGCCTGCGGCTGGGCGCGATGCTGCAAGTGGGCCGCATGCCAGAGACACTGCGCGTGCACGAGCATCTGCAGCTCTTTAGCAGCTATTACGCAAATCCGCGTCCGCTGGCTGAGTTGCTGGCGGTGGCCGGACTGGAGGGTCTGGAAGAGAAGCTGTTCGGTACGCTCTCCGGGGGACAAAAACAGCGCGTGCTGTTCGCTCTGGCACTCTGCGGCGATCCCGACCTTATCTGTCTCGATGAACCGACACTGGGTATGGACGTCGAGGCGCGGCGAGGGATGTGGGAGCAGGTGCGCAAGCTGGCGGCAAGGGGAAAGACTATTTTGCTCACCACGCATTACCTGGAAGAAGCCGATGCGCTGGCGAGCAGAATCATCGTCATCCAGAAAGGCAAAGTGATTGCGGAAGGGACACCGCAGGAGCTCAAGACCGCGGATGGGTCGCGATCTATCCGCTGCACGACATCGCTCCAAGCGTCGTTTGTTTCGTCATTACCAGGTGTTAGCAGCGTGGAGCAGGAAGGCAACGCAATGGTGGTGCAGACGCGGGCCCCTGAGGCGGTGCTGCGCACTATGCTCGCGCACGACGATGCACTGAGCGGACTGGAAGTGCGGGCCGCGGCTCTGGAAGATGCCTTTCTCGCGCTCACCAACAACACCACAGCAGTTGTGCGTTAGGAGACGCTATGGCCACGACAATCGCTCTCAACCTGCCGCGCACGCAGCCATCGCTGGCGCGCATTTACTTCAACGAAGTGCGCTTTGAACTGCTCAAGTTGTCGCGCAACCGCAGCTACCTTTTCTCCATGATTGGCTTTCCCGTAGTCTTCTATCTTCTCTTCGGCGTCACCAATAAGGACTCGGTCTTCCAAGGCCATACCATTGCCCGTTACCTTCTGGCCGGATATGCATGTTTTGGCGCGATGGGCTCTTCCCTCTTCGGCATCGGCGCCGGGTTAGCGCTGGAGCGGGGCCACGGATGGCTGGAGATGAAACGCGCCAGCCCCATGCCCGCGGCGGCCTACCTGCTGGCGAAATTGTGCGTGAGCATCACCTTCGCCGTTGGCATTACGCTCCTGCTAATGATGTTGGGAACCGCCATGGCTGGGGTCCATATTACGATCATCGAAGCCCTACGGCTGGTGTCGGTGATCGCGGTCGGTGTTGTGCCCTTTGCCAGCCTGGGTTTGGTGATTGGCCTGTTGATGCCGTCCAACGCGGCTCCCGGAGTGATCAACCTGATCTATCTGCCACTGTCGTTTTGCGGAGGACTGTGGATGCCAATCGAGTCGTTGCCGCATTGGCTGCAACAGATCGCACACGGGTTACCGTCTTTCTGGTTTGCTCGCCTGGCACTCGGTTCTCTTGGCTACAGCAGTAGTTCTGCTTTGCTGGCCTGGGCGCTGCTAGCGTTCTATACGGTAGTATTTTTGCTAGCCGCGGCGTTCATCTTCCGCAGGCAGGAGGCCCAAGCCTAGCATGAGCCCAGAATCTCCTGAGCGTCGGAGCCTTGGCAGCAGGTGGTATGGTTATTGGCTCGATGGCGACTGCCCGGACCCGGCAAACCAGCTTCCCCTAAGGAGTTGGCGGCGTTGGCTCAATTATGACCATACCGTTTGGTTGGTCTTCTTGTGTTTCTGGTTTCTCGAGCCTTACCTGGAGCACGCTTCGCGGGGCAGATGGCTCGGGTTGATTCTCGCTGTAGTTCTCTTCATACCTTTTTATCTGTTCGCGCATAGCGGCCCACGCAGGCTTCGCTGGGTGGGAGTGCTTGGCATGTTTGTCCTGGGAGTGGTGTACGTGCCATTCAACCAGAGCGCGTGGGGCATCTTCATCTATGTCGCGGTCTCGATCCCGGAGGTGTCCGATTCGACAAATACGGTGATCAGCCTTTTCCTTTTGCAATGCGGAGCGATCGCCATAGAAAGCTGGCTGTTGCATCTCACTGCATGGGTATGGAGTTTGGGCATCTCCATGCCCCTGTTATTTGGAATGAACCAGCTAAGAAAGAAGCAGAAGTATCGCGCGGACGCGAAATTGCGCATGGCGCAGGAGGAGATTGAACAACTGGCAAAGACCGCCGAACGGGAGCGTATCGCTCGCGATATGCACGATATTCTTGGTCATTCTCTTTCGTTGATCGTACTCAAGAGTGAGTTAGCAGGACGCTTGCTCACCAGCCAACCTGCGCGTGCAGCGCTCGAGATCGCGGAGGTTGAGAGCACCGCGCGGCAAGCGCTGGCCGAGGTGCGCAAGACAATCACGGGTTATCGTTCCGAAGGATTTGCCTCGGAGCTGGCGCGCGCCGCCCATTTATTGGAAACAGCTGGGGTGCGACTGAATAGACCGGCTAAGGCGCCGTACCTGACTCCACGGCATGAGGCCACGCTTTCGCTGGTGCTACGAGAGGCAGTGACGAACATTGTGCGCCACGCGGGCGCGAGTGAGTGCTCGATTGAAGTCTCCACGGCGGAGGACCGTACGCAACTGGTGATCGCCGATGATGGGCGGGGCGATATCCGCCAGAGAGGGGAATGGATTGCGGGGCATGCGGGAGCGAGTGCAGGAGCTGGGTGGAAGCCTGTCGTTGGAATCAAATCGCGGTACTCGCCTGCAGATCGAACTGCCCCAATTCCATGGAAATGCAGAGGTCGGGCAGCCGTGAGTAAACAGATTCGCGTCGTGCTGGCCGAGGACCAGGCGATGGTGTTGGGCGCGTTGGCGGCTTTGCTCGAGATCGAGAAGGATATTGCGGTGGTGGCGCGGGCGCGTAATGGGCGTGAGGCCATGGGGATGGTGGGGGAACACGCGCCTGATGTGCTGGTAACCGATATTGAAATGCCGGAGATGAGCGGGTTGACGCTTGCGGGCGAAGTGCATAGCAAGTATCCGCGGGTGCACATTGTGATTCTTACTACGTTTGCCCGGGCTGGGTATTTGCGCCGCGCGATGGATGCCGGCGCGCAAGGGTACATGCTCAAGGACCGCCCCGCGGCGGAGCTGGCGGAGTGCGTGCGGCGGGTCTGCAAGGGCTTGCGGGTGGTAGATCCTGAACTTGCTGCGGAGGCTTGGACGCAGGAGCCTGATCCGTTGAGCGAACGGGAGCGGCAGATTTTGTGGCGGGCGGGTGAGGGCAAGTCAGGGGCGGAGATTGCGGTGGATCTTCATTTGTCTGAGGGCACGGTGAGGAATTATTTGTCGGAGGCGATCAATAAGCTGGGCGCTGCGAATCGCATTGAGGCGGCTCGGTTGGCGAGAAGCAAGGGGTGGTTGTGATGTTGTTCTCGTCCCTGCTTCGACTTTAAACAAGACCGTCATCCTGCCTGCCCCGGCCTTCCGCGGGAGCGTAGCCTTGACTTCATAGATCTTTCGCGTGAAACCCTCGACCTCACACAAAATCGTCATCCTGAGCGCAGCGCCTCACAGGCCATCGCGGGACACAGCGCTTGTGCGCGGAGTCGAAGGACCTCGGCAGGCTTATCCTACCCATGCTGCTTGGAGCTTTCAAAAAGCCGAAGCCTCGCACCTCCACCAACCTTGGTATGGAAAGATGATTACAGTGCATAAGAAGCTGTAACCCGTGACTATCAATTCCGTACCGCTACAGATGCTGTTCTCGAGCTTCGGTGGTCGAAACCTCCGAGCAGCATGGGTAGGATAAGCCCGCCGAGGTCCTTCGACTCCGCGCACAAGCGCTGTGTCCCGCGATGGCCTGTGAGGCGCTGCGCTCAGGATGACGATTTTGTTTGAGGTCGAGGGCTTCACACGAAAGATCTATAAAGTCACAGGCTCTCAGGATGACGATTTTGTTTGAGGTCGAGGGCTTCACACGAAAGATCTATAAAGTCACAGGCTCTCAGGATGACGATTCTGTTTGAGGTCGAGGGTTTCACACGAAAGATCTATAAAGTCACAGGCTCTCAGGATGACGATTCTGTTTGAGGTCGAGGGTTTCACACGAAAGATCTATAAAGTCACAGGCGCTCAGGATGACGATTTTGTTTGAGGTCGAGGGTTTCACACGAAAGATCGATAAAGTCACAGGCTCTCAGGATGACGGTCTTGTTTAAAGTTGAGAAATTCACACGAAAGATCTATGAAGTCAAGGCTACGCTCCCGCGGAAGGCCGGGGCTGGCAGGATGACGATCTTGTTTGCAGTCGAGGACTTCACGCGAAAGATCTGTAAAGTCACATGCTCTCCTCAGGATGACAACGAGTAGAGTCGCGCAATCCATTCTGCATTTGCTAGTGGAGTTCGAAGTTTTGTGTCCTGCTTCGGCCGTAACATGTTTCCCCCATCCGACGATGACAGTTGTCATCTGATTCTTGTGACAAGGTGCACTGTTTTGTTCTTTGGCCGGATGCGATTCTCCGTACATGAATCGTTGGACTGGCATCTTGTTCTTTGTCGCGTTGAGCATCGGCGGAGATCTGTCGGCACAAACCTGCGGCGGCAATCTTAGCGGCACGGTGCTTGATCCCTCTGGGGCTGCGGTGGTTGGCGCGGCGGTGCATCTGCAGGCAGCTACTCCGCAGGACACCACCACGGGGCCGCACGGCAGCTTCGTCTTGCATTGCGTTGGTAATGAGCCCTACCGGATCACCGTCGACGCTAACGGTTTTGCGGAGAGCCAGGTGAATGGCCGCGGCTTGGCGAACATTACCGTTCAGCTGCGTATCGCGGATGTTCATACTGACATCGAGGTAGGGGAAAACAATGGCGTGTCCGTCGATGCGGACCATGGCGCCGGCACACACACGCTGACGGCCCAAGATCTCCAGGGCATGGCCGATGATCCAGACGATTTCAAGCGGCAGCTTCAGGTGCTGGCCGCCAGCAGTGGAGGGGCTCCCGGACAGGCGATCATTACTGTCGATGGATTCCAGAACAGCAGCGGGCTGCCTCCGAAATCTTCTATCGCTTCGATCCGCGTGAACCCTGACATGTTCTCGTCGGAATATGATCGTCCCCCTTACCAGGGGGGCCGGGTCGAGATCTTCACCAAGCCTGGCCGGGATTCGCTGCACGGAGCCCTCTTCTTTACCGACAGCGAGTCTGGGCTAAACGCGACCGATCCCTTCGCGGTGAGCGCCACACCTGCAGGCAAGCGACGGTATGGGTTTGAATTCGGTGGTCCTATTCGCAAGCAGAAGAGCGATTTCTTTCTCGCCCTGGAAAGACGTGACATCCACGAGTTCAACGTGGTGAACGCGGTGGTGCTGAATAGTGAGGGCGAGGAAACACCGTTGAGTGAAAATGTTTCGGCGCCGCAGCTTCTCTGGATCGGCAGCGCGCGCACCGACTGGCAGTTGAACGCGAAGAATATGCTGGCGGCGACGTACTCCGTGAACACCAACAACTCCGACAACGTGGGCAGCGGCGGCTTGGTGTTGGAGGAGGCAGGCTACGGCAACACGGTGAGCGAGCAGGATTTGCGGCTGACCGATATCTTCACCGTCAGCCCTACGCTTCTGCACGAGACCCACATCGGCTTCACGTGGAAGAACAGCACGGATGTACCGCTCTCGACCGCGCCCAGCCTGCAGGTGGCCGGAGCCTTTATTGGAGGGGGCGCGACGGCAGGCCATCTGCAGGATCGCGAGCGCGATCTCGAAGTCGATGACGACATTCTGTGGACCCATCACAAGCACTCGGTGAAAATCGGCGTTGCCTCGCTGGGCATTATGGTTCACGACGTCGATCCGGATACATTCAACGGCGCCTTCGTCTTCGGAGGCGGACTGGCCCCGGTTCCCGGTGATGGTACGCAACAGATCGCGATCTCAGGATTGGAACAATACCGGCGCACGTTGCTCGGCTTGCCCGGCGGTGTTCCCACAACCTACAACGTCACCCAGGGCACAGCGCTAGTGCCCTTTACACAATGGCGTGTCGCCGGTTACGCGCAGGATCAATGGACGCTCAAGCCAAGCCTGTCGATCGCGCTGGGGCTGCGCTATGCCCTGCAAACTTCGCCCGGCAGCTATGGAAACCTGGTTCCCAGAGTTGGCATCGCATGGTCACCCGACCACAAGCAGCGTTGGGTCATCCATGCACGGGGTGGCCTGTTTAATGGTGCGGTCACGCCGGACGTGACGACCGAGGCGTACCGGTTGAATGGTGTGCGGCAAACGCAAACGCTACTCTACTCACCCTCGTACACGCAACCACTCGTCCCTACGCCTTCCACCATAGCCGTGGCAACCACTCGCCAATTCGCCCCCTCCCTGGGGCAAACCTGGTCGTTCCAGTCTCAGCTTGGAGTGGAGCACGAACTGCCGCAACACTGGCACGCGCAGGCGAACCTGTTCGACGCGCAAGCCTGGGGCACGCTGCGTTCGCGCAATATCAATGCCCCGTTGGTCGATGAGGGTACGGCCAATCCCCTGCTCGCTCCGCGACCCTTTGCAGCAGGCAAGAATATCTTCCAGTTTGAACAGTCCGGGCACCTGCACGGCCAAGTTGTCTTTCTTGGAGTGGATCAACACAGCTACAAGCGGTTTGGTATCTTTGTCGGTTACTTATACTTCAACCTGAAGACGGATGCAGACACGGCCACGATGTTTCCGCAGTCCAGTTACTCGGAACAGGGGGAAACGGCTCGCGCCTCCTGGGAATCGGCGCATCGGCTGTTTGCAATCGGACAGCTGAATCTTCCGGCGAAGCTCTCGCTGACCAGCCAATTCGATGCTTCCTCCGGAGACCCTTACAACGTGATCACCGGAATGGATAACAACGGAGACGGCGTCTTCAATGACCGCCCCTCCCTCACTGCACAACCGGGCACGGGCACGTACCAGACACCCTTCGGCTTGCTGAACACGACGGGCCTGAATGGCTCGCTGGGACGGAATGTAGGAACCATGCCTGCGCTCATTCACCTGGACAGCAACCTGAGCCGCACCTTTGACTTTCATTCCCATGGCCTCGCGGCCGACCGGCATCAGAGCATCACGCTCAATGTGCGTTCGGCCAACTTGCTCAACCACACCAACGTGACGACTGTGGGCAACGTGGTCGGCTCGCCTACGTTCACGCAACCATTGGCTGCGGAAGCTGCGCGGCGAGTGGAGTTCGGTATCCGTTACAACTTCTGAAAGGAACGCCATGCTTAAATTTGTTACTGCTTCTCTTCTTGTCGTCAGTGCGGCCATGTTGGCCGCTCAAACCGTTGGGCCCGTGCTTCCGCCTCCGATAGCTCCCGAGCAGATCATCTACCGGCACTGGCCGGAGCAGTTCGTGCAATGGATCGGCCCGGAGCTGCCCTATACGATGATTGAGCTTTATGTCGACCCGGGCAGCGGCGGGACGCCTCTCTACGAGGCGGTTCTTACCGAGCGGGCCACGGGCAAGCGGGTGCACTACTCGAACCAGCAGCAGATGGTGGATATTAACAAGCGCTCGGGCACGGACGCCTATCTTACCAATATGCAGCTCGACCGCCCGGCAAATACGGGCAAAGGCGCTACCTATTTATTGCGATTCATCGATCATGCAGGGCAGCCAGTGTCGTGGCAGTGGATTCAGGGTTCTGACATGAGTGAGCGCGGCGGGGGCAGCTCGCCTGCTGGTCTCACACCGCCGGTGCTGATGTATCGCGAACGCTCGGCGGTCGCTGCTGAGGGCACGGCGCTGAAGATCGGGAGTGCAGTCAGCGCTGCCGACGTGTGGACGGAGATCAGCCAGCCGCCTTACTTTGTTGCTTACCATGGCGCGCACTCTGAGAATGTCGAGATCGCCGTCTTTGCCGGGGCCGGCCAGGAATGGACAACGATTACCGGGCCAAACACTCTGGCCGCCGGCGCGGAATGGAAACTCAAGGCACAGGATGGCCTGGGCTGCAGCTTGCGTGTGCAGGCGGTGAACGGCGATCATGCGACCATTCTCGACACCGACGACCATTTGCCCGGCAGAACCATAGCCATCGAAGCGACGTGGACGAACGGGACATGGTCGATCGAGAAGCTGCACTACTCCGCAGCGGGAGCGGATGCGAATCAGGGGTTAACGATTTCGTTTGCCCCGGGCACGAATGGCGGCGGGGCACAGTCGAAATTCGAGGTCATCGCCGGACGCAAGACGCGCATCGCGAGCGGAACCGTGCATGGGGACCCGTCACAGCCACGTGTGGGATGGGAGTTCAAAGATCCCGACTGGCTGCGGGGCAAGACTGCCTGGATCGGAAGCGCGGTGGTCAGCCCGAAACCAGCGGCCACCGAAACAGCTGCCAAATGATGTAAATCTCTGAGAGAATATGCCGCGAAGGAAATCGACTGCGGCATGCATGCCACCTTTGAACACCTTTTTTATGGGTTGATCCTGCTCATCGCCGGACTGGGGTGCGGGCTGGTGAATACGCTGGCCTCCTCGGGTTCGGCGATCTCGCTCCCGGTGCTGCTGATGTTCGGGCTGTCGCCCCTGGATGCCAACGCGACCAACCGGCTAACGGTGCTTTTCGGTTCGCTGATGGCTCTGCGCACGTTCGAAGCGAAAGCGGAGGTGGACTGGCGCGCCGGACTTAAGATGTGTATTCCGGCCACGTTGGGCAGCGTGGCCGGCGTGCTGGCCGCGGAAAGGATTCCGGGACGCGGCATGGCTCTGGTGATCACCGCGGCCGTGATGGCGGCTCTTCTGTTGCTGGTCTTCAAGATGAAGAAGGTTTTGGAACACCCGACGCCAGGGGTTGCCGGCATTACCCCAATGGGCATGTTCGCTTTGCTGTTCGTCGGATTTTGGATGGGCTTCATCGTTCTGGACGGGGCCACCTATCTGCTGCTGGTGCTCATCCTGATGTTCCATTACGACCTGATCCATGCCAATGCGTTGAAAATGCTACTGGCGGTAGCGACCACGCTGGTGCCGATCGCGATGTTTACAGGCCACGGCAGCATCCGCTGGCCGGAGGGACTGGTGATGTCGGCCGGCAGCGTCGCGGGCGGATTCATCGGGGCGCGGCTCACGATGCACGAACGGGCGAAGTTCTGGATCTTCCGTATTCTGGTGGCGGTCCTGGTGCTGGAAATTATCCACCTGGGCGTTCAATACGTACTTCCCTACATTCCCCCGCTTCTGCGGCACGGTGAGAGCCATTATTCCTGGCGTGACTCGGCTTCGGCCAGCCATCCTCTTCGTAACAGCTCCGGAGGAACACTCGACAAGTAGGGTTTGATGTCGAGTATGGGTGTTCCGTCGAGCATGTCGACGCCGCGAACATGCAGCTCCGCGTGCTCTCGGCGGATCAACTCCACGACCGTAAGACCAATCGGGTTGGGACGGCGGGGAGATCGAGTGGCAAAGACTCCGTGGGGTCGATCGTCGATGGGCGGTTTGCCGACCAGATCGAAGTCGCCGGACCGGTGAAACTCCCAGAGGACGAAGAGGTGGGAGAATCCCTCAATGTCGATGAGCCCAGGCTCGAATTCGGGCAGGAGCTTGAGGACACCCTCGGCTTCATGTTTCGCGTGCAGGCCCTTGGGAATGTCGCTGAGTTTGGCTGTAGGGGCTGCTCACGAATCCAATCGGCTGGGGCACAAACATAGGAGCTCCTGTCTTGCTTCCCCATGATAGCTGCGAGCGATTTCTTGATACCGTTCACAGATCATGAGACGGTGATAGTGATGAAGATCGCCAGCTGGAATGTGAATTCGATTCGTGCCCGGCTTAACCACGTCACGGCGTGGCTGAAGGTGCACAACCCCGACGTGCTGCTGATGCAGGAGTTGAAGAGCGCTGAGTTTCCGTCAGAAGTATTCAAAGAGCTGGGCTATGAGAGCGCGGCCGTGACGCAGAAGGCTTATAACGGGGTCGCGATTCTGTCCCGCCATCCGATGCAGACGCTCAATACGACCCTGGCCGGCGATGAGTTGGACAGCCATGCACGTTATCTGGAGACGACGATCGACGGCATCCGCGTGGTGAATATTTATTTGCCCAACGGCAACCCCGTGGGAACCGAAAAATTTGCCTACAAGCTGGCGTGGATGGACAGGTTTGAGAAAGAGATGAGGGCCTGGCGCAAGGAGGATCTACCGGTGTTGATTGGGGGCGACTTCAATGTGATTCCAGAGGATATTGATTGCCACAAGCCTGCCTCGTGGATCCATGACGCGCTGTTTCAGCCGGAGCCGCGGGCCCGCTACCGGGCGCTGCTCAGCATGGGCTATACAGACGCGTTCCGTTCGCTGCATCCTGACGAGGCCGGCCAGTTCACCTTCTGGGATTATTGGCGGCAGGCGTTTGAACATAATCGCGGCATTCGTATCGACCATTTCCTGCTGTCACCGAAGGTGGCGGAACGGTTGCAAAGCTGCGTGATTGATCGCGGGCCGCGGGCTCAGCCACAGCCGTCGGACCATACGCCCATCGTGGTTGAACTGCGATAGTCGATTACTATCACTGTGTGCGCATGTTCAAAAACCTGGCTCTTGTTCTGCTCCTGTTAACGTTCGGTGCGAGGGCGCAAACGCTCACCATCACCCACGTAACGATCATCGACACGGTCACGGGCAAGACACAACCGAACAGCACGGTAACGATTCGCGGAAACCGCATCGCCGGCATTGCTCCATCGGGAAGTCGCGATTCCAACCCAGGACAGATTGTCGATGCCAAGGGGGAATACCTCATCCCGGGCCTGTGGGATATGCACACCCACGTGTACTTCGATAACACCGCCGCTGATGGAAGTGACCTGGTTCTCCCGCTCTTTCTCGCTAATGGCGTGACCGGCGTCCGCGATATGGGCAGCCAGCTGGACTCCGTTCTTGAGGCGCGCAGCGAGATTGCCGCGCACCGCCTGCTGGGCCCGCGCATGGTGGTCTCGGGGCCGATGCTCGACGGCCCCAAGTCTACTTACAAAGCCGTTATCCCGATCGCTACACCGGAGGATGGGCGCAAAGCGGTCGACATGCTCAAGAGCCGGGGAGTGGACTTCATCAAGGTCCAGTCGGGCGTTCCGCGCGAGGCCTACTTCGCCATCGCGGAAGAGGCGAAAAAGGACGGTATCCTCTTCGAAGGTCATGTCCCCGACGCCATCCGTGCCTCAGAAGCAGTAGCCGCGGGGCAGCTCACCTTTGAGCACCTTATCGGTATCTTCGAAGCCAGTTCCCCCGATGAAGATAAATATCTGACCGGCAACAAGACTCCAGGGATGTTCCTTGCGAGCTACGACCCGGTCCGCGAGGCGAGCATCATCCAGCTGCTGGCAACCCACCATGTGTGGCAGTGCCCGACGCTCTTCTGGGAGCGAGGGCAGTGGCTGGTGGATGCGATCGATTACACCAAGGATCCGGATCTGGCCTACGCAGGACATAACTGGGTGACGAAGCAGTGGCCTGCATCGCAAGCTTCCATCCTCAAGTCTCTCGACACCGACCCGCTCGCGGTGCGGGAGAAGTTTGTCGAGCACGAGCTAGATATCGTGCGCAAGCTGCACGCCGCGAACGTACCGTTTCTGGCCGGTACTGACACCCCGGCGGGAGTGGATGTTATTCCCGGCATCAGCCTCCATCTCGAGCTGCAGCGCTTCGTCGCGGCAGGCTTTACCCCGCTTGCGGCACTGCAGACTGCCACGCTGAACCCGGCGAATTTCTATCACAAGCGCGAGGACTTCGGCACCGTCGAGACGGGCCGGATCGCCGACCTTGTCCTGCTCGAAGCTAATCCATTGGAAAACATCGCGAACACGCGCACGATTGTGGGCGTGGTCGCCGATGGACGCTACATGTCAAGGGACGATCTGGACCGGTTGCGCGCTCGACTCAAGCAGCTGGCCGCCAGCAAGTAGTTATGCGGGAACGCCCTATAAGCGCTAACTTGTTTGGGATGTTTTTCGCCGGAACTCGCCACAAAATCGTCATCCTGAGCCGAGCGCCTCACAAATCTATCGGTGATACAAACGTGTGGCGCGCAGTCGAAGGACCTCCGCGGTGCTTACCTTATCCATACTGCTCCTAGCTTTTCAACCACCGAACCCCGTACCGGGGACCCGCCGCGTTCTCCCGAGTTCAAACGATCCAGTACGGAGCTGGGGATGGAAGACGATTACAGCCCCTGAAAAGATGTAACAGTGACCGTCAAGTGTGCACCGCAGCAGATACTGTTTTTGGCTTCGATGGTTAGAAAGCTCCGAGCAGCATGGGTAAGGTAAGCACCCGCCGAGGTCCTTCGACTGCGCGCCACAAGTGCTGTGTCACCCGATAGATCTGTGAAGCGCTCCGCTCAGGATGACGATTTTGTTTAAAGTCGAGGACTTCACGCGGAAGATCTATAAAGTCACAGGCTCTCAGGATGACGGCTTTGCGGCGAGTTGGAGGTAAAAACGAGCGTCTACCAGATGTTTATTGTCTGCCTAACAAGTTAGCGGTTATGGGGTTTCGCCTCGGCAAACCTGGGGTGATCCCCACCGCTTAAATAGAGGCTGCTTAGGTGGTTAGATTGTAGATCAGGCCGAAGGGATCTTTCACGTAGCAGCGGGGAACGTTCGGTTCATCCTTGATGATTGTGCAACCGTTCTTTACCAGGCGTTGCTTCGCTTCTTCGAGATTCGCCACCGTGACTTCGAAGACTGGCCCCAACCCCGGTCCTCGCTCGATAAAGAGGTTGATGTGTTCGCCATAAAGACTGATCATGTGATGCACTTCATCGGTGATCTCGAATCCTAGTTGCTCGACGTAGAAGGTTGCAGCGGTCTTCGGATCTTGCGATTGAATCAGTATGTCTATACCAAAACTTTTTGCCATGTGGCTCCTCGGTCAACGCTGATCGGTTTCTACAAACGACTTCAACCTCGCCAGCGCGTTGTCCCACTGCTTCGACACCCGTTCCAGATACTCCTTCATTTCAATCACCGGTTGTGGATCGAATCGAAACAGGCTTTCCCGCCCTTCACGCGTGCCATGCACTATGCGCACCTGCTCCAGCACGCGCAGATGCTTGGTCACCGCCTGTCGCGTAAGCTTCGTTCCCTCGGTCAACTCCGCAATCGAATACCTCTGCCCGTCACAGAGTTTGGCGAGCAGCGATAATCTAGTCTCGTCGCCGAGTGCCGCAAAGACCGCGGCCCTAGCCCGCGCGCTGTAAGGACGCTTTGTTGACATAGGCCTGAATATTCTTCATCTGCTGCGCCCACCCACCGTCGTTCCTGAGAATCGCCTCAGGGCGCCGTTCGGCAGGAATCTTGTCGAAACCGGACTCGGTCACGGTGAGCATAGTTCCGTTCGGAATGGGCCGCAGGCGAAACTCAATCAGGGTGGACTCTTCCTGCGCGTAATCCACTTTCGGGTCGACCGCATAGGGATGCCAGGTGAAGGAGAACAGCGTCTGAGGGGCGATGGTCTTGATTACGATCTCCATGCGCACATGTTCATATCCAGGATGAGTAATCTGACCACCGATCGGCTCGCCAGCCACAAAAGGCCCGTCCATTTTGACCAGGAACCAGTCACCGAATTGACGGGAATCGGTCAGCGCCTGCCACACCCGCGATACTGGGGCGGCAATCTCAATTTGCTTCTCAATCCGATCTTCCATAAAGGCAACCTCCGAGTTGCATATTATTGCCATGCTAGAGGAATCGCGCCGGAACATGCAACCAAAAAGTTGCGCGTTTAAAAGAATTACGCTGAGATCTCCAGGTCGAAGATAAGGATGTGGGTCGCGTCGGGGTTTGCAATCGGCGTAAAGCCGATCTTCTCGTAAAGGAGCGCAGCATTCGCGTTCTCAGCGCGCAGGCGTACACAGCGGAAGTGGATGCGAGCTTCCTCGACGAGGGTGGTCACGAGTGCTCGGCCAACGCCCCGGCTTCTCCACGCTTGCCTTACGTAAACCTTCCTGATTCGGCCTATGTCGGGACGGCCGGCAAAGGGATCACAGTTAAGGCCGCCAACAGCAACCAAGACGCCCTGGTCCATATGGCCGCAGAGGATCTCGCCCGGGGCGTCGAAGCGGTTCTCTGCGCTGGCCCATTGCTCTACCAGGGCTTCGATAAAGTCGTAGCCCTCAGCCTTTGCCTCCGACTGCAGACATTCCATGCCGGGGAGGGGCAACTCAATTTTTTGAATCGCGATCATTACCGAATGATAAATACGGGCCGTTTCGGCGTGCGCCGTGCGTAGTTTGAGTCGCTTTTTGGGATAATTCATCCAATGAGCCATGGGTAAGAAACTAGCGGTTTCGGTACTGGATCTTGTGGGCATGCGGCCGGGTGAGCCAGCCGGCAGCGCGATCGGCCGCTCGGTGGATTTGGCGCGGCACGTAGAAGAGTGGGGATACCAGCGCTACTGGCTGGCAGAACATCATTCCATCGCCGGCCTCGCCTGCTCGGCCACGGCGGTGCTGATTGGACATGTGGCGGCAGCAACCAAGACGATTCGCGTGGGTAGCGGTGGCGTGATGCTGCCGAACCACGCGCCGCTGGTCGTGGCGGAACAATTTGGGACACTCGAAGCGCTGTATCCGGGACGGATTGACCTGGGGCTGGGACGGGCTCCAGGGGGCGACTTTGCGACCATGCGTGCGCTTCGGCGTGATCTGCACCAGAGCGGAGACGATTTTCCGGCGCTGCTGGAAGAGTTGCGGACTTACCTCGGGCCGGAGAAGCCGGGGCAGGTGGTCAAAGCGATTCCCGGACAGGGGAGCAATGTGCCCATCACGCTGTTGGGGTCGAGCGGATTCAGCGCCCAACTGGCCGCGATGTTAGGGCTTCCGTTTGCCTTTGCCGCGCACTTCGCGCCGGAGTATTTGTATGTAGCGGCGCAAATGTATCGCGAACGGTTCCAGCCCAGTGCAGTGCTGAGCCGACCGCACCTGATGGTGGGCGTGCAGATTATCGCTGCGGAGACCGATGCGGCCGCTCGGCGGTTGTTCACCACCCCGCAGCAGCGCTTTCTGCAATTGATCCGCAATCGACCGGTGGAGTTGTTACCTCCGGTGGATTCCATGGAGCCTCTGTGGCAGGAGTTTGAACGGCAGGCGGTGGAGTCCAAGCTGGGCGCGGCCATTGTGGGATCGGACGCGACGGTGAAGGCAGGGATCGAAAGGCTGATCACGGATACAGGCGCCGACGAGCTCATCGTGGTGACGGATACCTACGAACATGCGGACCGGCTGCAGTCTTATCAACGCGTCGCCGCCCTGGCCAATACGATCGAGGTAGAACGCTCGGTGCATGCAGGCGCCTAAACGTGCGTGTGCTCCATCGGTTGTTCCATCCTACGTTCGCTGCGCTGCCAACGACGCAGGCGATCGAATGACAAGGCAATCCCGGTAATCGAGAGGATGGCGGCTCCGCATGCCGTCAACAAGGCGAGGGTCTCTCCCCACCAGCCGCCGGCTTCGCCGGTATGGGCGAAGCGAACCCAGGCTCGCCACCGCTGTCCCCGGCTCATGGCAGCGAACGGTTCTCGACGCAGTACCTGCAGAGTTTTTGGATCAATCACGACCTGCTCGCGCTCGTCCGGGTGGCCGCCGTCCGCGCGGTCCACGATAAAGGTCAATCCAGGTGGACCAGGCATCAGGCGTAGAGTAGCGCTCCGCCAGCCGTTCACATTGCTTGTCGCCTCGGTAAAGGCCTGGTCGAGATGCGCGGGCAGGGCATGTTTCGCAGCGTCACGACGGCGCGGCGCTCCATTCCCACCTCGGACCGGAAGCGGGCTGTGGGCGAGACGGAAGAGCAGAGCGTTTGCCCATGGGTAGGCCATGATCACACCAGTGATGACCACAACCGCCAGCGGCAGACCGATCCAGAAGCCGGTAACTTTGTGCCAGTTGTAATTGCGTGCGCGGCCCGCTGCGCGCGGAGGCGAGGCACCGTGCCGACGCGCAGTGCGGTGCTGTTCCAGCGATGCGGCAGCCACAAGAAGGCGCCGGAGACAAGCTGAAAGAGCAACAGCAAGACGACCGCACCCTTTACCGCGGTTGCGGCGGCGTGGTGCGCGTTGCTCAGCCCGAACCAACGGTGCAACGCGGTGACCTGGGCAAAGAATGCGCGAAGGCGCGGCGACACAGGACCCTGCACTCGGCCCGAGTGGGGGTCTACGAAATACACGTCGCGGCTCGCGGTCTCAATTTCCACCGGGGCATGCACGTCCTGGTACGTGGTCACCGCGTTCACGGGAGCAGGGAGTGCCGCAGCAGCGCGGGCCAGCAGATCGTCCAGTGGAATGGGCACGGTATTCGATGGATCGGCTGCGTAGGAGCGCTGATCGGCCGCATGCACGATCTGCCGCTCATAGGCCAACAACGCGCCAGTGATGGAGAAGTAGACGATGAGAACGCCGGCCACCACGCCCGCGCCAAGATGCATCCAGAAAAGTATTCGCCGCACCTGCTCTACACCTCAGCCCACTGCCGCAACAAGTTGTGGTAAATGCCGGTAAGTTGCACGGCGGCGGGGTTTGCCGGAAGGTCGCGGTTGACGCGCTGGGTAGCGTTGTCGAGGTCGAAGAGCAGGGTACGCTGGGCGTCGCTGCGCACCATACTTTGAATCCAGAAAAACGAAGAGACACGCCGGCCGCGCGTGACCGGCTCTACCCGGTGCAGACTCGACGAGGGATAGACCACCATGTGTCCAAGCGGTAGCTTGGCCTTGTGTATGCCGTAGGTATCCTCGATGATCAGGTCCCCGCCGTCGTACTCATCGGGCGGAGTGAGGAAGAGGGTCGCGGAAAGATCGCTGCGCACGCGGTGCGAACTTCCTTTTACGTGGCGAATGGCGTTGTCTACGTGAGTTCCGAAAGACTGCCCTCCACCATAACTATTGAAGAGCGGAGGAAAGACTTTCATGGGCAAAGCGGCCGAGATGAAGAGCGGATTCTGGCCCAGCGCGGTGAGGATCATATCGCCAATCTCCAAAGCGGCGGGGTGCCCTTCCGCGATTTGCAGGTTGTCCTTGGCCTGGGCCGACTGATGGCCGGCGGTGACCCGGCCATCGACCCACTCGGCTGACGATAAGGTCCGCCGCGCGTGCGCTATCTGCGCGGCGGTCAGGACATCGGGAATTGTAATCAACATGGGTACTTTTACCTTTGCTTAGAACTTGAAATTGAGACCGAAGAGAGCGGAGGTGCCCGCGCCGGGCACGATGTGCGCGGGATGGATTTCGTCGATGTAGTTGCGGTTGGCGACGTTAAAAACGTTCACCTGCAGTGACATATTGTCGGTCAGGGTGTAGCGGCCCATGGCGTTGAGCACGACATAGCCGGGTACTTGCTTGATCAGGTGGGTGGTGGGGTCGAGCGGGACCGTCGAGCTGGCGGTGCGGCTATCCACATAGTTGCCGCCGCCGCCAATCATCAGGCGAGGGATGGGTTGGTAGGTGGTCCACAAGTTAAAGAGATTGTCGGGCACGTTCGCCAGCCGGTAGCCTATCGCCAGTGGGTAGTATTGTGAGTTCACCACTTCACTGTGCATGAAGGTGTAGCTGGAGAGAAGCTGCCAACGACTGGTGATGCGGCCGTTCAGCACCAGCTCGGCGCCACTGACGCGTTGTGTGCCGGCCAGTACATAGACCAGTGAGTTGGTAGGCGAGGCTTCGCGCGCGTTTTCTTTTGTGGTGCGAAAGAGGTCGGCACGCAAAGAGAAGCGGGCGTTGTTCAGGTCCCACTTGGTGCCAACTTCATACGAACGATTGAATTCCGGCGCCAGGTTGGCGGTACCGCTGCCGGCGGGCCCGACGGTGAGTGAGAGAGCCTCGGCCGATGGATTGAAGGATGTGCCGTAGTCGAAGTAGATGCTGCCGAAGCTGGTGGGTTTGAAGACCGCCGCGGCGCGCCAGCTCGGCTTGCGATCCAGGCGGGTGGGATAAGTGATGGTGGGCGGGCCCTGGACGATCGGCCCTCCCGCAACCGCCATCTTCGGCGTGGGATAGGCAATGCTCTTTTCGTCGGTGAGGAAGCGGTCGAAGCGGGCGCCCCCGATCAGCTCCCAGTGGCTACCGAACTGCATGGTGTCGAGTAGGTAGAGGCCATAACTGGTCGAGGTCACGTGAACGTTGGATGAGGGGGCAGAGGTGCCGCTGAAGCTCTGGCTCTCATTGGGAGCCAAAAGGTTGGCGGTCGGGACGGTATTAATGGTTTGCCCGGCGGGGTTGACGTAGTTGAAGGTTGGGCGCACAGGATCAGAAGTTTCGCGTCCACCTTCGGCTCCGATGACCACGACGTGGCGGATGCCGAAGGTCTTCACGTGGGCGGTGGCATCGAGTTGATCCCAGAGAAAGCCCTCGTTGCTGAAGGTCGCAATCTGATTGCGATTGACGGAGATCTGGTCGAGCGGAGTCGTGGGCGTAATCGAGCCCGCGCTCGCGTTGTTTAACTGCGGCTCGGTAATACGGGCGTCGCGCTGATTATTCGCAAACCGTATGCGGTTGCGCAGAATCGCCCAATCGGAGATGTCGTGCTCGAGTTTGAGCGTAGCCATGTCCACGTCTGTGCGCAGGTAGTTGCCGTCGCGAAAGCCGTAGTAGTTGTGGCGCGGGACGGGCGCCGCGCGATTGAAGTACCAGGGAATGCCATAGTCAGGGATATCGTTTTCGTTGAAATGGAAATAGCTGGCGGTGAGACGGTTCGCCGTGCCCATTCCGAGAGCGAGCGTAGGCGCCACACCAAAACGGCGATTCTCGGTAACGTCGCGTTCGGCCACATTGGCTTCATTGCCCATCAGGTTGAGTCGAAATGCGTTCCCGTGGTCGGGATTCCCAAACGGCTGGTTGATGTCAGCAGTGAAGCGCCGGGTGAGGTCGGTTCCGAAGTCGCCCTCGACGACGATGAATCTTTGGTTTGCCGGGGACTTGCTTTCCTGGTTGATCACCCCGCCCGTGGATCCGCGCCCAAAGGTGACGGACGATGGGCCCTCTAGTACCTCAACCTCCCGATAGTTGAAAGAATCGCGGTAATAGCTGCCGAAGTCGCGCATGCCATCGAGGAAGATGTCATTGCGGGCAGTGAAACCGCGCAGAGTAAGGTTGTCTCCCTGCGAACCTCCCTCACCGGCTGCCAGGCTGATGCCCGGCGCGTTGCGCAGGGTGTCGCGCAAGGTAGTCGCGGCCTGCTCCTGGATGGTCGCCTGGGTGATGGTGGTGATCGACTGCGGAGTATCCAGCAGCGGAACCGGGTAGCGGTCCAGGCCCAATTGCGTAGAAGAGTCCTGAACGATTACAGATTCACTGGCTCTCACAGAGATGTTCACGCGGCCGGTGCTGTCGACCTGAGAGGAGAGGCCAGTGCCGGTCAACAAGGCGCGCAGCGCCTGATCGTCTGTGTACAGGCCGTTCACCCCGGGTGATTTGAAGCCAGCAACGGTCTCCGGCGGCAATGAAAGGGTGACGTCCACGCCGGTGGTGCGCTTGTAGGCGTTGATGGCTGCATCGAGAGGCCCGGCGGCGATATCCCAACGCCTCACTGTCAGGCTCTGCTCCTTACTGTTCGCTGGGTCTGCATGAACGTCTTGCGCGCGGGCCGGCATGGCCCTGCTGATGGAGACAGCGGCATAGGCGGCTACTGTACCTGCGGTGAGCCAGGCCTTCCCCCTACTGGTGCGTTTCCGATTCTTTGTCGTTTGCGGAGTGGGTCGGGAGTGGTCTCTCATACTACTGGTCTCCTTAATGCGACCGAGTCGCAACAGCGTTCGCTGGAACGCCGGCCACTGGCTTGAAAGCGGCATCAGCAGGGACCTATAGTAGGAGGCACTGCGGCTGCCAAGTCGTGGGTTTCCTGGGTCCTCGCATCTCTCGGCCAAGAGTTGCATGCGGGGACTTGGGTCAAGTCAAGTACAGCTTCACAAATGTACGACCGTTTCGGTCTGGTTTAATATACGATCTCTTCGGTCGGACATCAAGTTGTTCGCGAAATCTTCATAAAAAAACAGCGGCGACGTCGGGGCGATCGTCCATTTCGCGAGCGGACGGTCGCGGAGATATCGGTGCTGGCGAATGAACGGGCAGTGATCCGTTGATCAGCTGTCGCATTTGAGTGGGGTTTAGCTCCCCAGGACTGACATCCTGGGGCATTCTCAGCCGTCCCCGTTCGACAAGCTCAGGGCAAGCTCTACGGGACTGATCTCGGTGGGAATCGCATACCCAGGACCGCGTCCTGGACTACTCTCAGCCAGAGCTGTCCAAATTCGCAAATGAATCGCGCTTGTTGTGCAGGTAATCCGTTGATTGTATAGAAGCGCCTGAGTCTAAAAAAATCGGGTTGGGTTTTGACGATCGCTGACGGCATTTGCGTGCGGTCCGAGTGAAACTGCAGGTCCCTCCCCTACGCTACCCCGGATTTCCCTGTCCAGGAAATCCGGGTCCTCTCCGGTCGGGATGACAAAGTTGAGGACGGTGGCCAACCTTGGCATGAGTGGTGGTGGATGGACAGAGTAAAAAAGCTAATTTGGAAAAGTCTGACTCTCAGCCGTCCGTTCGGGACTGATCGAGCAACTCCGCAAGAGCTGACTTGTTTTAGCGAGTGCGATAAATCGGCGGCTGCTCAGATATTGCTCATCCCACCGTCGATGAGGAGTTCGCTGCCTACGGTAAATGCAGATTCGTCGGAGGCGAGGAAGACGACTGCTTTGGCGATCTCGGAGGGGGTTCCAAAACGTCCCAGCGGCACTTGCCCCTGGATGGACGTAGCGACCGCCTTCAACTGCTCGTCGGAGAAACCGAGTTTGCTGTAGAGCGGTGTTGAGATTGGCCCAGGACTGACTGCGTTTACGCGGATGCCGCGCGCGATCAGTTCTCCTGACAGGGTGCGGACGAGGGACAACAAAGCAGCTTTACTGGCCGCATAAACCGTCGTGTTGGGCATGCCAATGTGCGCGTTGACCGAGCCATTCAAAACAATGGACGCTGGATTCGCGAAGACGGGCAGCAGCGCCTGAATTAGGAAATAGGGCCCTTTCAGATTGATGGCGAAAGAGCGGTCGAAGGCGTCGACATCGAACTGGTCCAAAGGCCGCATGTCAACGATGCCGGCATTGACGAATAAGACATCCAGTCCACCAAAGGTTTGGTGGACTGCCTCGGCAACCGGCTTCTGGGCTGCGGCGTCACTGGCGTCGGAGTCGATCACCAACACTTCGGGGCCGAGCTCCTTGCGGGCAGCGTCCAACGTTTTTGGATTTCTGCCGGTGATCGCCACCCGTGCTCCTTCGGCTAGAAACTCGCGTGCGGTTTCAAGGCCAATGCCGGTGGTGCCTCCGGTAATGAGAGCGCGCTTTCCTTTGAGTCGATTCATGACCACTCCCTTATTTACCCCGGGACGACGATGACAACTTTTCCGTATCCGAGCCTGCCCTGGACGGCTCCGCTGTAGGCGTTTGATGCCTCTTCGAAGGGAACGACGGCGTTGATATAGGTCTTGAGTGATCCGGAGTCAAGCAGCCTGGCAACTTCGAGCAGCTGTTTCTGACTTGGCTCCACAATGAAGAAGGCATCCTTCACGCGCTGCTCTGCATTATCGGGAAGGCCCGAGACGATGGTGACTAGCCGGCCTCCAGAGTTGAGCACGCTCCAGGATCGGTCGAGAGTTTCCCCTCCTGCGGTGTCGAAAACGATATCGACTTTGCCGCTGCGATCCTCAAAGCGCGCTGCCCGGTAGTCGATCACGTCATCTGCGCCAAGCGCAGCAACCAGTTGCAAATTCCTTTGGGAGGTGGTGGCGATCACATGCGCACCATGCTGGTGAGCGAGTTGCACGGCAAACAAACCGACAGCTCCGGCTCCGCCGTGTACCAGTACCCGCTCGCCGGGCTGCATTTTTACTTGTTCGAAGAGACCTTGCCATGCGGTGAGGGCCCCGATCGGAACAGTAGCCGCGGCTTCGTGTGTCAGAGTCGTTGGTTTGGGCGCGATGCTGTGCGGTTGGGTCACGCAGAACTCGGCCACTGCTCCGTTAACAAACCAGTCGCTCATGCCGTAGATGTCCTGACCTACCTCGAAGCCCTCGGTGTTTTTTCCCAGTGCGGCGATGACACCAGAGAACTCATGCCCGGGTACAGCGCCCTTGCGCGGGGTTCCATCTTTCGCATGCGTCGTCGGATACCAGTCCAGTTCCGTGTGCGTTACGCCCACTGCACGGACGCGGATCAACAATTCGCCTTCGCCCGGCTCTGGTTGCGGCAGGTCGATTGCGATGAGTACCGGCCCCTGGCCCGCGTGATTCAGCTGCATTGCTTTCATCAGTCACCTGGTTGCATAAAACAGCCAACCCGAATAAACAGATGATCGAAAATACGCAAGGGATGGCGGATTTTTCAGTGGCCGCTAAACAGGTTGGGAAACTCTGCACCGGGCTCACCCTGTCTGCGACGCTTCCTGCATAATCAAAGGCAATGACTCTGCTTTGGAAACCGGAGAACTGGCCCCTTCGCCTGGCTGAACTGGAAGCGCGCACGGGCGACATCAAAGAGGCGCCGCTGCGGCGCGACGTTCGTTCGCTGGGCATGCTGCTGGGCCAGGTTTTGCGCGAGCAGGTGGGCGATGCACTTTTCGGCGAAGTGGAAGAACTGCGACAGATTGCCATCCGCCGACGCGAAGCCCAGAGTGGCGAGGATGGGCAACCCTTCTCAAGTGCGCTGGGCAGCGTCCACTCGCTGGACACCGTGCAGGCTTATCGCCTGGCGCGCGCCTTCGCCTTTTACTTCGAACTCATCAACCTGGCCGAGACTAACCACCGCAAGCGGCGGCGGCTCTCTCTGCAGCTTTCCGGCGAGGCACAGCGCGGGTCCCTGCGAGGCACTCTGCGGGCCATGCGGGCTGCAGGCATCTCCGGCGAAGCGGCCATGGATTGGCTGCGCTCGATCTCCATCATCCCCGTGTTTACCGCGCACCCCACCGAGGTGGCGCGACGGGTGGTGATGTTCAAACGGCGCCGCATCGCAGACTTGCTGGAGCAATTGGATCGCATCCCGCTCTCCGACGAGCAACTGGAGCAATACGAAGAAAACCTCACTGCAGAGATCACCGCGCTGTGGGAGACCGATGAGGTGAGAACCCGCCGGCCTACTGTAGGCGATGAGGTGAAGATGGGCCTCGACTACTACGATGCCTCCATCTATGCCACGCTCCCCGGTCTCTATTCCGAGGTGGCGGCGGCCTTCGAGGCGGAGTACGGCGTCTGCCTGAGCCTGGCCGAGATGCCGGTGCTGCTTTCGTTTGGATCGTGGATCGGCGGCGACCGTGATGGCAATCCCTACGTAACGCCGCAGGTCACGCGGGAAGCGCTGCAGATGGCTCGTGAACATCTGATGGCGCACTACCAGCAGGAGCTGCAGCTGATCCTGGATCTGCTCACCAGTTCGGCGCAGCAGGCGCCTGTCAGCGTCGAGTTGGAGCAGAAGCTAAAGACTTATCTCGATTCCCTCAACACCACCGGCCAGCAGGCCTTTGGAGAGCGCTACGAGCACGAATCGTACCGGCGCTTCCTGAGCTGCGTGCGGGTGCGCCTGGCCGGGGTCGGCAATTCCCTTTCCGACGGATATCCGCCGGTCATCCTGGACGCGACGCTGGCTGGTTTACCGGCTTACCAGTCGGCGCAGGAGTTCCTCGAGGACCTGCAGATTGTGCATGCCAGCCTGGTGGAGAACCGCGGCCCGCGGCTGGCCCATGCGCTGATTGATCCGTTGCTGCTCGAAGTGCGCACCTACGGTCTTCATTTGCAGACGCTGGATATCCGCCAACATGCGCGGCTGCATACGGCAGCGCTCGAAGAAGCCTCGGCCTGGAAGTGTGACCCGGCGCGCGCCTCGTCGGTTCCTGCGCCGCTGACCCCAGCTTCGGCCGACGTGATCGAGACCTTCCGGGCTATCGCTGAACTGAAGAAATCGAGCGCGCCGGAAGCTATTCGTCATTATGTGATCAGCGGCGCTGCGAGCAGCGAAGATGTGCTCAACGTCATCTGGCTGGCGCGGTTGGGCGGCGTGCGTGTGGAGGGTAGTGGCGCGGGCGCGGGCGACCCGGGCCTGATGCCGGTTCCGCTGTTCGAATCGATTGAGGACCTGCGCAACGCACCGGCCATCTGCCGTGAGCTTTGGCAATCGCCTAGCTATCGCCAGTTGCTGGAGTCATGGAATAACACGCAGGAGATCATGCTGGGGTATTCCGACTCCAACAAAGACGGCGGCATGCTCACCAGCACGTGGGAGATATTTCGCGCCCACCGCGCACTGCACCAGGTGGCCAGCGAGTGTGGTGTGCGCCTGCGCCTCTTTCACGGGCGGGGCGGCACGGTTGGACGCGGCGGCGGACCTACGCACCGGTCCATTTATGCTCAGCCGGCCGGAGCCTTTAATGGCCAGATCCGCATTACCGAACAAGGCGAGGTGCTGAACTGGAAGTATTCCGACGTGATTCTGGCGGAACGCAACCTGGAGCTGATGATCGCAGCCTCGCTCGATGCGCTGGCGCGTCCTAATGCGCGCGACCCCCACGGCCATTTCACTGGCGTTCTGGCGCCCGAGTGGGAGGCTGCGTTTGCGGAGTTATCAGACGTTGCCTTCGCTTACTACCGCGAACATATTCTGGAAGATCCGGAAGTGCTGCAGTATTTCGAAGAGGCCACGCCGGTCGCTGAACTGGAGCATGCCAAGATCGGCTCCCGCCCATCGCGTCGCGGCGGGCGCCGCAGCCTCGCGGACTTGCGCGCAATTCCCTGGGTCTTCGGCTGGACACAGAGCCGGCAATTGGTTCCGGCCTGGTTCGCTGTTGGCCACGCACTCGAGTCCTACGGGCAGAAGCCGGGCGGAGCAGCGGTGCTGGCAACCATGGCACGGGAGTTCCCGCTCTTCATCGATCTCATCCGCAACGTGGAGATGGCGCTGGCTAAATCCGATTTTGGAATCGCTCAGCTGTACGCCTCGCTGGTCGCCGATACCGGGCTTCGGGATCGCGTGTTTAATAAGCTGGAAGCGGAGTTCCATCGCACCCGAAGAAGCATCCTGGCAATTACCGGGCAGACCGAATTGCTCGAGAACAACCAGGTTCTCGCCCACTCGATTCGGTTGCGGAATCCTTACGTCGATCCGATTAGCTTGATCCAGGTCGACTTGCTGCGACGTAAACGGGGCGGCGACGATTCAGACGCCATCAATCGAGCGATCTCGGCGACGATCAATGGAATATCCGCGGGTTTGCGCAATACCGGGTGAGAGGGCGCTTCGGGTCGGCCTGCTATGGGAACGTCCTGGGGCAATTTCTAGTAGCCTGACTCGACGACGTTGATGAGCGGCTCGCCGCGCGCAAAACGCTGCGCCTGCTCACTGGCCAGCGTTAGCGCACGTTTGAGGAACTGGGCACTGGCTCCCGCGATATGCGGGGTGATCAACAGGTTGGGCGCTTTCCAGAGCGGATGCCCCGCGGGCAACGGCTCCGGGTCGGTAACATCCAGGGCGGCTCGGATCTTTCCGTCATTGAGAGCCTGAACCAACGCGTCCGTATCCACCAGCTGGCCGCGTGCTGCATTCACCAGGAGAGCTCCGCGCTTCATGCTGGCAATTCTGTCTGCGTTCATAAGGTGCATGGTCTCCGCGGTCAGGGGCGTAATGAGCACCACAATGTCGGCCTGGGGCAGCAGCTCGTCCAGCTGTGAAACTGGCGCTACATCCTCGCGGGCACGGCGCGCCACGCGCAAGATCCTGGGCCCAAAGGGCGTGAGCCTCGCCTCAATCGCGCTCCCGATAGAACCGTAGCCAACGATCAGGACAGTTGTAACTTCCATCTCATCCACCAGCGCCGGGGAACGAAGCCCCGCGGGCAAGGCATGCGATGGAAGGTCCAGCTCTGCAGACTGCCGCCGGCCGCCCCAGTCCTCTTGTTGCTGCAAGGAGAAATAGAACGGCAGATGCTTCTGCATGGCGAGGATTACCGCCACCGCCCACTCGGCGGTGGGCGCGTCATGCACACCCTTGGCATCGCACAGGGTGACTCCCGGTGGCAATAGCGGCTGCAGCCGGTCGACCCCCGCCATTAAAGACTGCACTACCCGCAGTCCGCGAAAATGCGGTAGTTGACGGCGCGCAATCTTCAGATTTATGGGCGCGATCCACAGATCGATCTCAACATCGCCTTGCGGCTCGTCTGGAATTCGCACCAACTCCACTTCCCGGGTAAAGTCCTGGAGCAACTCCGGAGCGATCGACTCCTGAATTCCTGCACGAAGCATCCTTGACCTCAACGTCGTTGTGGACCAGCAAGGGATGGAACTTCGGAATGCCAGCGATGACGAGGCGGAAACTCTTTAGTGGTTTCCGAGCATCAGCTTGGCGATGGTGGCCAGCTGCATATTCGATGTGCCTTCGTAGATCTTGCCGATCTTGGCATCGCGGTAGTACTTCTCGACCGGGTAGTCCTTGACAAAGCCATAGCCGCCGTAAACTTCGACCGCCTGGCTGGCAACCCGCTCGGCCACCTGGGAGGCAAAGTACTTGCACATGGCCGCTTCCTTGAGGAAAGCCAAGACCGTTGTCCTTGAGGCGGGCACAGTTGTAGACCAGCAACCGGGTGGCTTCGATCTCGGTGGCCATTTCTGCGAGGGCAAACTGAACCGCCTGAAATTCCCCGATGGCTTTGCCGAATTGCTTACGTTCGAAGGCGTAGCGTGCAGCATGGGACCAGGCGCCCTCGGCCAGACCAAGCATCTGGGCTCCGATGCCAATGCGACCCTCGTTCAGCGTTTCGATCGCGATCTTGTAGCCCTTGCCCGGCTCGCCCAGCACGTTCGCCGCGGGCACCTTGCAGTCTTCGAGGATGATCTCGCAGGTGGAGGAAGCGCGGATGCCTAGCTTGTCTTCTTTCTTGCCAATGGAAAATCCGGGCGCGCGCTTGTCGACCAGGAAAGCCGTGATGCCTTTGTATCCGGCGCTCGGATCCAGAGTCGCGAAGACGATAAAGAGACCTGCCTCGCGGGCGTTGGTGATCCACAGCTTCTGCCCGTTGAGCAGGTAGGAGTCGCCTCGCTTCTCTGCCCGCATCTGCAGCGCGAAGGCATCGGAGCCAGAGCCGGCCTCGCTCAACGCATACGCACCGACAGTATCGGTTGCGAGCCGGGGAAGAAAGAGCTTCTTTTGCTCCGGCGTGGCCCAACGCAACAGGGCGTTGATGCAAAGCGTGTTCTGTACGTCGATCAGAACGCCGACCGATGGGTCGACGGCGGAGATCTCTTCCACGGCAAGGATGGCCTCGAAAAAGGTTCCTCCGGAACCACCGTACTCGACGGGGATTTCGATGCCCATCAGGCCGAGATTGAAGAGTTGCGGAATCAGCTCGGGGTGAAAGTGCTGCTGTTCGTCCATGGTGCGGACCAGGGGCGCGATATTTTCCTGCGCAAACTGGCGGACGGTAGAGCGAAAGAGCTGTTCATCTTCCGAAAGCAGGGTGAGCGGCGAGGCGGGTTGCGATGCAAGAACAGAATCTGCCACGGGAATAAAGCTACCGTTGAAATGGCCTGCCTGTCCAGCAAGGCTCAGGAGCATTTTCACTTCTGGAGTTTATGCAGCAACCGATGCACGGTCGCGGCTTTTGCTCAAGAAAAGCCGCGACTATGCTTACAGGGGCAAATGCGGCGTGGGAACGGAGAGAAGCCGGGGCACGCTTCTTGCGCGCCGGGCATGGAAGTCATGCAGAACCGAGGAACCGCGGTGCACGATGGATAGCTTTTCCCGTTCGAGAATCTTGCGGGCCTGCATGCGGGCGTGGTTCGACCAGGGGCCGACGGGATCGAGCTTGATGTAGTTGGTCCAGTGGCGCAGGGCTGCGCGCCGGTCGCCGGTACGTTCGTAGGCCAAAGCGACGTTGTAGTGCGCATCGCCGTAGTGGGGCACCAGGCGAATGGCGGTGCAGTAAGCCGCGATGGCCTCGGGAAGACGCTGCAGTTCATCCAGCACATTGCCCAGGTCAAAGAAGGCGAGCGCATAATTCGGGTCCGCTGCTGTGGCCCGGCGATAGAGTCTCTCCGCCTCGATAAACTGCCGCTGGTTGTATTGAATCGTGCCCAGGTTGATGCAGGCGGGGGCGTGGTGCGGATCGAGCGCAAGAATGGCCTCATAGTGGACCACAGCTTCTTGCGTCTTGCCCCGCTCTTCCATGCGCACTGCCTCGAAGAAGAGGGCTTGTACGCGGGATTCACGCGCCGCCTGATGGCTGGCGGCAGAACTTACCTCGGCGAGCTGACTGTGATGCGGAGAATCGAAGTCGAAGACGAATTGGCGCGCGATCGGCTCCATCATCGCGCCGCTGAGGCGAAAGGCGAGCCGGGTTCCGTTGCGCACAGTGCTGGCTTCGAGCAAAGGGTTAGCCACGCCGGAGACCTGGCGCATGGCATGAATCGAGGCGCGAATGTTCGCGACCGAAAGGCGGGTGGCCCGAAGATCGCGCAGCTTGCGCAGCTGAACCAGATCCTGGAAAGAATACGTTTCGCTTTGAGTTGATGAGCCCGGAGCGCTCCCAGGAGGAAAGCTGTTTGAGGCGAATGCGCAAAATGCGGAGTACGTCTTCGCGGCTGTATTGGGTAACAGTGATGTGCTCGTTGGAGGCCGTCACCCTCACACCTCAGCTTCTGTGGCGATTATGCGGAGGGGGCTGACGTGATCGCAAGCCAAACGGAAAAATAACAGTGGATAAGCGGTACCAAACTCGATGCAGGAACAAGGAAAGGAAACGTTTCGAAGATAAAGGTCGTATGGAGCCGACGATCGGACTTGAACCGATGACCTGCTGATTACGAATCAGCTGCTCTACCAACTGAGCTACGTCGGCGCGCTCCGGTTGAACGTACCTTGTCGGATTGTAACTACGCTATCGCTACGCGTAAAGAAGGGGTCCACGGAGTGCTGAGGAGCGGGTGCGTGGGCGGTTGTGGAAAAACGAAAAGGCCACCCGGCAACAGGGCGGCCTTTCCTCTAGGGAGAATAGTTCCAACGGAGGCAAAGCCATCAGAACTTTCTGGCGAAATCTTATGGTTGGCTTCCGAGGGTGTCAAGGCAAAATCAAGACACACCTAACTTCTTATTCATGAATTACTTACATGGACCAATGTTTTAATACGATACAACCATCGCCTGGCTGGCTGTCACTCAAAAAAGGTCCCAAGCCGCTGCAATCCGACCACTTAGTGACATAAGTGCACCGCAGCCGGTTCATTTTACACAGTGAAATTCTCTGCCGAAAGGGTAACCCCCAAGGCATTGGTTGAACCGTTTAGAACGTTTCTGCTAATACTCTGGTTCGGGTGGGGTCAGCTATGTGCGGCCATTCCGTGGCAGAATGGCCGCGTTAGATTCAGTTTCCTTGCCAACACCATTAGCAAAACCGTTAGTCCTCCAGGTGGAGACTGATGAACTCTGTCTCTTCCTGAAAGGCGGAGGCTGGCTTACCACGAAGGACGCGGAAAAGCGCACGGCCGCCACCGAGAAAGAGGCCTAGCAAGAGCGCGGCGCCACCCAGGATGCCCGTCAGGGCGAAGATACCCAGTATCAGTCGAGCGACCTTGGAACCATCGCTGATGTAGCCCTGGGGGTTGTTCCAGACGATGTCGGCCTGGTAGTTGACCTGGTTGATGAGCTTGTGGGCGACGGCCTCAGGAAGGGATCCGCTGACCACTGCGACAATGGGCCCGCTGCGCCGCGTGAGGATGGATCCAGGGCGACTCTCTGCCAGTGGCTGGGGCCAGGTGGCCTGGGTGTTGCCCGCCTTGAGGAAGGCGTCAATGTCGCGCAGGCGGGCCGCCGCCAGCTGCGGGGTGGGGTATATCAGCAGCGTTACCTGTCCGTCTCCGGCGCGGTCGGAGTAGAGCGCGGTGACGGCTTCGGCACTGGAAGGAAAGTCCACCAGGGACACAGGGAGCACGCCTCCGGTACGGGCATAGGCTTCCGGTCCGAGAGAGTAGTGGGTAAGACCCAGTTCGAGACCCTGACGGGGGAGATAACCGGGCAGAGGAGGAGCCACATTGGCCGAGCCCGGAGGCTGAGGCAGATCCTTGGCCAGCTCGCGCAGCTCTGACGCAGTCATGGGGGTCACGTGATCGAGCGTGGCGTCCACCAGGGTAGCGCCGTTCCAGAACAAGACGTGACTACCGTCCCAGGCAGCGGTGCGGCCTATCTGCTCGGCTATGCTGCCTGGCCGCCGGTAAAACGTGAACGCGCCATAAGCGCCGCTGGCATCCTGAAAGCGGATGGCGCGGACGTTGAGCTTGTTATCTCCGTTGGCATAGTGAGCGGAGACGAACTGCTGGAATCCATATTCCTTGAGGACGGACGCATTGGCGGCATCCGCGGCTTCGGGCGCTGTGCTTTGCTGGACGGGCGCGCTCTGGCTCCAGCCGGCAAAGTCCGTGGGCAACAAGGGCGGAGCCGCGACCGGGGCAGCTGGCTGGGCCAACGTGGGCAGCACCAGCGCAGACAGTAGAAGAACCGAGGCCGGGAGCACGCGAAGGCCGGGGAAAGCAAACGGACTGCGCAGGGCACGAAGCATACGCATCTGTTGAGAGACTAGAGCATTTCTCCGCTGGGTGTCGAATGAGTGCTCAGTTGGGGCGGCCCGTGGTCTGAGCCAGGCGAACGCCGCTGAGTCCGCTGATGTATCTCGATACTCCACGATAAAGCGACTCAGCGATCCGCTGCCGGTAAGCGGGCTGCTGCAGCTCGTGGGCATCGTCCGAGTTGGTGAGGAAGGATATCTCGGCCAGGATGGATGGCATGTTGGCGCCGATCAGGACTACGAACGGGGCTTTCTTGATGCCGCGGTCGCGCAGTCCCGGGTTGCCCTCTTCCAGGTTCTCGTAGAGAGACTTCTGCACGTCGGCAGCGAATTCGCGCGATTCGTCAATCTTGTCCTTGAGCGTGATCTTCTTCACCAGGTCAGATAGCTCGTGGATGGATTCGTCGGAGACAGCATTTTCACGAGCGGCCACTTCGAGCGCATCGGGCGAGGTGGTGAAGTTGAGGTAATAGGTCTCCACCCCGCGAGCAGAAGAGTCAGGGCTGGAGTTGGCATGGATGGAGAGGAAGAGATCGGCTTGCGCTTTGTTGGCGATGGCCGTGCGGGTCTCGAGCGGTATGAAGGTATCGTCATCGCGGGTATAGATGACGTCGGCTCCCAGGCGCTGCTTGAGCAACTTGCCGAGACGCAGCGCGACATCGAGTACCACCTGCTTTTCTTCAATGCCACCCGGTCCCGTGGTGCCGGAGTCATGTCCACCGTGGCCGGCGTCGATGACGATGCGACCGATTTTGAGGCCGAGGGTGCGCACCAGGGATCGCTCGCCGGCAGCAGTGGGCTCGGCCTCATGCATGGGCGGCGCAACATTGTCATCGTTTTCTGCAAGGCTGGGGGGCGCGGGATGCATGGGGCTTGGCTTCTTGCGGCTGGTGCCCGGCGGCGGGGTGGTCGACGCGAGGGAGCCGTCGTCGGGTTGCGGCGCGGGGACGGTTCCGGCCACTGAGGCCGCGATGGGGCGGGTGGTGGGATGATCCGTGGCCTGGACGCGATTCGGCTGTTGGCCAAGCGATGCGATGTCCTGGGTGCGCGGTACGCCGCGCGACGGACGGGGGTGCGGGAGCTGAAGTCTGCTGCGGGTTAGCAACAGGTGGTTGAGCAACAAAGGAGTTCGCGTTCGGGCTCGCGCTGCGTGCCGCGGCCGCCGGGGGAAGGCTGGCCAGATTCGTTGTTGGGGTAGCGCCCGGCTTAAGGCCATGAATGTCGATGATGAGGCGCCACGGATTGGGGAGCAGAAAAGCTGAGTAGTCGGAGACGGAGCTTACATCGAGCACAATCCGGGTTACGTTGTTGGAGAATTGCGCGGCCCGGATGCGCTTGAGAAAGCCGTCGTCGATCACTTCTACGGATCGGCCGTTCAACGCCGGGTCGAGGCGCGCGCCATACAGATCAAAGTAGATGCGGTCGGGGCCGGGTACACGGGCGGCCTGATAGGACACCTGATCTTGCAGATCGATGGCGATGCGGGTATAGACGGGAGTGGACCAGTGGCGGATACCACTCACCAGAGAGACCTGCCCGGGGTGCAGCGGCGAGAATGCGCTGGGTTGAACTTCCTCCGGTATGGCGGCCTGTTGCGCCGGCTGGATGGCCGGCGACGTCACAGCTGGAGGAGGACGCGATGGCGTCGCGTACTGCTGCGGTTGCATAGTCGGCGAGGTCACGGTGGGCGAGCTGTGCGGCTGTTGCGATTCGATGGCAGCGGCCAACACACCGTTCTTTTCCGCAGCGTGACGGGCCTGACGACTCGGATGCTCCTCCTGGTGGATTTCGCTTAGCTCGAGCTTGGCTTGTTCCGCCAACGGGTGCTGCGGGTAGACCTTGAGAAATTGCTGGAACTTCTTCTTCGCCTGATCACGATCGAACAAGTCGTGGCGGTAGATCTCACCCTCGGCGAAGAGGGCAGAAAAGCGGTATTGGCTGGCAGGATATTGCAGGCTCAGGAATTCGTATTGGGCGATGGCGTCGTTGAGCAGTGTTGGATCGGAGAAATGGCGGCCTTCTTCGGTGAGGAGCTCCGCCACGGCAAAGACACTGGCATCGGCTTTGGGGGATGCGGGATTGCCATGGTAGATGGCGCGATAGGCGTCGAGGACCCGGTTGTAGGCAAGCCGGGTGCGCTCCGGCTCAGGACGGGCTTCGAGGGCTGCACGCTGGCGCTGCGCACGGTCAAAAGGGCTGGAGGAAGTAGCGTGGGCGCAAAGACACCCGACGAGGACGAGGCAGACGACGCGCGCCTGCCGAGCCGGCTTCATGCAGCTTCGAGAGCAGAACGCACGGAGCAAACGCGCGGCAAGGAGCATAGTTGCGGAAGCGGATCAACCGTTCCTCCGCCAGAGCTAACCCGATTATAGGTCGGCTAGTTGCGAGCAGCAATGAAGGATGCCGCTTCGGTAACTAGGGGTAATGGGCGCATCGGTTTGGGATTTTCTCCCGGCCACCACAGACGGGTGGGCCGTGATCTGCTAAGTTTTGCTCGCTGCGGGTGAAGGTAAGCTTCGTGGTATCCCACATCTCGCGAAAAACGAGCGAGATATGGGGCACCCGTCTGTGGTGGGCAGGACAGGGTTTAGGCGCTTAGGGCTGTTCCGCCTAGTAGATTGCGCACTACTTCTGGGGCGCTGGCCAGAGCGGCGTTGAGCGCGGAGGCGTCTTTGCCGCCGGCTTCTGCCATGTCTGGACGCCCGCCGCCGGAGCCGCCTACCTTCTGCGCTAACGGTCCGATGATTTTTCCGGCGGAGAGGCGGCCGGTGAGATCACGCGTCACTCCGGCGATGAGGGCGACCTTTCCGTCTTCCTGCGCTGAGCCCAATACCACTACTCCCGAGCCTAGCTTGTTGCGGAGATTGTCAACCAACGTACGCAATTGTCCGCGATCGAGCGAGTCCACTCGCTGGAAAAGCACCTGAATTCCTTCCACCGTGACTGCCTGGCTGGCTGCCGAGGCCACTGACGATGCAGCTGACTTCATCCGTACCTGGTCGAGCTCACGGCGCAGCTTCTTGATTTCTTCTTCCTGGGAGGAGAGCTTGCCACGCAACTCCTCGGCCCTCTGCTCGCGGCGGAACTCACCGAGTGAGCCGAGGCCGGTTACCGCCTCCACGCGACGAACGCCAGAGGATACCCCGCCTTCGCTGAGCAGCTTGACCAGGCCGATTTCTCCACTGGCTCCGGTGTGGGTCCCACCACAGAGCTCGGTGGAGAAGTCGCCGATTCTCACTACCCGGACCTTCTCGCCGTACTTCTCACCGAACAAGGCCATGGCGTGGTATTCGTTCACCGCCACGTCGATGGGCACGTCTTCCAGTGTTTCCACTTTGTTGTTGGCGAGCACCTGGCGGTTGATCAGCTCTTCGATGTCGGCAAGCTCTTCCTCAGCGACACCGGTGAAGTGGGAAAAATCAAAGCGCAAATGTTCGGGATCGACCCTAGAACCAGCTTGCTTAACGTGCTTGCCCAGCACCTCGCGCAGAGCTGCGTGCAAGAGATGGGTGCCGGTATGGTTGCGGCGAATGGCGGAACGGGTTTCTGTATCCACCACGGTGTCAACGTAGTTGCCCAGTTCTATGGGCTGGCGCAGGTAGACCTTGTGCGCGCGCACGCCCTGCACCGGCTGCACGCAACCCAGAACATCGGCGACGATCACGTTGTGGTCATCGGAATAGAGCCAGCCGGTATCTCCCACCTGGCCGCCGGAGTCGGCATAAAACGAAGTGTGATCGAGTACGATCTCGACACTCTCACCGGCAATCGCCTGGGGCACGCCCACGCCATCCCGGACGATGGCGAGCACTTCGCAATGCTGCGAGTTGAGCTGACGGTAGCCTTCGAAGATGGTCTTGGGCAGTGAGCGGAAGGCCGGGCTGGCCGAGGCCTTAGCGCCTCCCTTCCAGGAGGCACGGGCACGCGTCTGCTCTTCGCCGCGAGCTTGCTCAAAGCCGGTCAGATCGAAATGGATGCCCTGGTCACGGGCCGCGTCCATCATGAAGTCAAGCGGCAGGCCGTAGGTCTCATAAAGATGGAAGGCCGTCGCGCCGGGTAGCGTTCCATCTTTGCGGATTTGCTCGATAGCGGAATCCAGCTGCTTTGATCCCAGGGCGAGGGTCCTGCCAAAGCGCTCTTCTTCGGCGCGGACGACGCGGGCGACGCGGTCGGCACTCTCGACCAACTCCGGATAGGCACTCTTCATCTCGTCGCGCACCGCTTCGACCATGCGGTACATGAAGGGATCTTCCTGCCCCAGCATCCGTCCGTGGCGGATACCCCGTCGCAGGATCTTGCGCAGGACGTAACCGCGGCCTTCATTGGCGGGGAGTACTCCGTCGGAGATGAGAAACGTCGCGGCACGGGAATGATCGGCGATGATGCGCAGCGACGCATCCGCAGGGGTGCCACCATCCTGGTAGCGGGTATGGGTCAGTTCGCCGGCACGGGCGATCAGCGGAGTAAAGAGATCGGTTTCAAAGTTGGAAAGCTTGCCCTGGAGCACAGCAGCCAAACGCTCCAGCCCGGCTCCGGTGTCAATGGAAGGCTTGGGCAACAGGTGGAGTTCCCCTTGCTGGTCGCGATCGAATTGCATGAAGACCAGGTTCCAGATCTCCACATAGCGGGCTTCGTCCTCGCCGAAGGGCTTGTCCTCGCCGGTCTCCGACGCTTCCAGGCCCATGTCATAGAAAATCTCCGAGCACGGCCCGCAGGGACCTGTGTCTCCCATGGACCAGAAATTGTCCTTCATGCCCAGCTCGTGGATGCGCTCCGGGGGCACACCCTGACCACGCCACAGCTCGTAGGCTTCTTCGTCCCGTGGAATTCCTTCTTCGCCTTTGAAGATGGTGACGTAGAGCTTGTCCTTGGGTAGGGCGAGCCACTCCGGCGACGTAACCAACTCCCAGGCGAAGGCAACGGCGTCGCGTTTGAAGTAGTCACCAAAGCTGAAGTTGCCCAGCATCTCGAAGAAGGTATGGTGGCGGCGGGTGAAGCCTACGTTCTCCAGATCGTTGTGCTTGCCGCCGGCGCGCACGCACTTCTGCGAAGTGACGGCGCGGTTGTAGTCGCGGCGCTCCACACCGAGAAATACGTCTTTGAACTGGTTCATACCCGCATTGGTGAAGAGCAGGGTGGGGTCGTTCGCCGGGACAAGCGAGGAGGAGTGCACACGACGGTGCTGCTTCGAGGCGAAAAAGCGCAGGAAGGTTTCCCTTATCTCAGAACCAGAGCGGTGTTGCATTCCTTAAGTCTAGAGCATTTCTTCTGTTCATTGGCCGGTGACGGGAGTGTTCTCAGCCCGGTAGACGACCTGGCCGTTGTAAATGGTCATCTCGCACTTCAGGTTGCGCAGATCGGCAGAGGGGATGGTGTACATGTCTTTATCCCAAACAGCGATGTCCGCTTCTTTGCCGGGCTCAATGGAGCCTATTTTGCTTTCCAGGAACAATTGCTGGGCAGCCCAGGCGGTGTAGGAGCGGAGGGCGGTATGCACGTCGACTGCCTCGGCTGTTCCGAAGGGCTGCTTTCCGTAGACGCCCAGAGCGGTCTCGCGCTCTACCGACGCCCAGAGCCCGAAGCGGGCGGGTAACGGGGTCACTGCGTAGTCCGAGCCCGCGGCCCAGAGAATCGCGTGCGACTCGTAGGTGTGGTAGGGGTTCAAGCGACGCGCGCGTTCGGGTCCGAAGTTGCCGGCATAGGTATCGCCGATCCACCAGGTGAAGCCCGGCTGCGTCTCGGGAAAGCCGGCGTCATATTCTTTCTGAAGCAAGGCCATGGTCGCGATGGCGTGATCGGTCGGGATGTTGGCATGGATGATGCTGTGGCGCAGGCCAGACGTGGGCTTTTCCTTCAGCACTTGTGCATAGGTATCCACTGCCCAGTCGATAGCGTGATCGCCGATGGCATGCGTCCCCACAGAGACACCGGCCTGATGAAAGAGGCGGACCATCTGACGGTAGACCTCGGGATCGATTGAGGGATAGCCGAAATTGCCCTGGTCAATGCCGGTCGAGTTCTTGTTCCACTCCTTATAGACCCAGGCGGTCCTGGCGCCTCCGCTTCCATCCAGGTAAAGCTTGGCGCCGCAAGAGACGAGGTTGCCGTCGCCAAGTGAATCCGGCGGCCGGGGGAGCGCTTGAATGCGAGCGAGCGCAGCCTGGGCTGATTCGAGGGTGGTGCCGCCGTGCCAGAGCACGCAGACGTGCACGGTCAGCTTTTTATCTTCCAGCAGTTGATGATAGGCGTCCCAGATCGGCGGTTGAATGTCAGGATCTTTTACGGCGGTCATTCCTTCGTGGTGCAGCGTGTCGACCATGCGAAGAATTCCATTGCGCCACTGCTCCTGGGTTGGAGGCGGAATGAGCGCGACCACCGCGTCCTTGGCCGACTCTTTCAATACACCGGTCGGGACACCCTGGGCATCGCGGTCAATGGTCCCGGCTGGAGGATTGGCGGTTGCGACCGTTATGTGCGCCAGCTGCAGCGCCTGGTGATTGGCGACTCCATAATGACCTGTGGTGTGCATGAGCCAGACGGGATTGTTGGGCGCTACGTCGTCCAGATCAGAAGCGACGATATAGCGGCGCTCTGCGAGCTTGCCTTCATCCCAGCCGGCGCCGGTCAGCCATTCGCCTGGCTTTAGCTTGACGGCGGCCGCCTGCACCCGGCGCTTTACCTCGTCGACGGTTGTGGCATCGCTTAGGCTCACAGAGTAGAGCTCGTCGACTCCGCCGGTGGCGATATGGGCGTGGCTGTCAATCAATCCCGGTGTTGCGGTTCTCCCATGCAGATCGATCACTCGTGCCTTGGATCCGGCAAGCTGCAGGATTTTTTTGTCGGAACCTACGGCTATGATTTTTCCCTGACGGATGGCGACCGCCTGGGCTATCGAGTCCTTGGCATCCACGGTCAGGATTTTTCCGTGGACCAGGATCAGATCGGGCGTCTGAGCGGATGCGGGAAGGGCCGACAGGAGGCAGGCGAGGGTTATGGTTTTCAGCATGAGAGTGTGTTCACTCTAACGAATCTTTGTTGGCGGCGAAATACGATGCCGCATGCCTTCTACGTGGTGTGGGGCACCCGGCCTTCTACACGACCCAATCACAAAAGCAATGGTGGGCTTCGCCCATCTTTTTCGGCCCACGTACGCTGCGGCGAACGTGGGGCACCCGTCCCTGTATTATCCGGGATTTGTTGTATGACCGAGGGCAAGAAACTGCTTAGGACTCTTCAGCCGAGCCATCTTCGGGCAAATCCAGATCAAGCTTCCAGCTCTTCAGCAGCGTAGAGATGATGGCAAACGAAAAGCCCGCACCCACCAGGCGGCGGACCAGGCGCGCAGTTTCTTTCTCGTCCTGGGGTTTTTTAATCCGCTTGCGGGCAACATAGCGCCGCACCAACTCCTCTTCGCTGACCTGCGCATAAGCGGTCTCAAGCGTACTGGCGACCAGCTCGGCTTGCACACCCTTGCGGGTGAGTTCCTGCTGCACCCGGCGCTTGCCGAAGCTCTGGTTCTCCTGGCGCAGACGGGTATAGGTGGAGGCAAAGGCACGATCGTCGAGATAGTGTTGGTCAGCAAGACGCGTTACCACGGCCGCCATCTTGGTCTCACCCAGCTCTCCCTGCTCGACGCGGCGGCTCATCAGGCGTTTGAGCTCGGCCACGGTGCGCATCTGCCGAGCTAGCGCGCCGACGGCGTATTGGTAGAGAGCGGCCTCGTCGAGCGGCTCCGGCCTACTGCGCGCGCGGAAAGGCATACCGACTCAAAGACCGAGCAACTTGCGATTGGTCTCACGGTCGGCTTGCCCGGTTGCGAAGTCATCGAAGGCATGCTCCGTGACGCGGATGATGTGGTCGCGGATAAAGGGCGCGCCTTCGCGGGCTCCATCTTCAGGGTGCTTCAGCGCACACTCCCACTCCATGACCGCCCAGCCAGGGTAGTCGTACTGCGTCAGCTTGCTGAAGATGCCGCCAAAGTCGACCTGGCCGTCGCCCAGCGAGCGAAAGCGCCCAGGACGATCGATCCAGTTCTGATATCCGCCGTAGACCCCCGAGCGGCCCGTGGGATTGAACTCAGCGTCCTTCACGTGGAAGGCACGGATGCGTTCATGGTAGATGTCGATGAAGGAGAGGTAGTCCAGCTGCTGCAGGACGAAGTGGCTGGGATCGTAGAGGATGTTGGCCCGTGGATGCCCGCCGACCGCGGCCAGGAAGCGCTCGAAGGTGATCCCATCATGCAGGTCTTCGCCGGGATGGATCTCAAAGCAGAGGTCAATTCCCTGCTCATCAAAGGCGTTGAGAATCGGCTTCCAACGACGGCCCAGCTCGGCGAAGGCCTCGTCGATTAAACCCCCGGGCCGCTGGGGCCAGGGATAAACGTAGGGCCACGCCAGGGCTCCGGAGAAGGTGGCGTGCGCCTTGAGCTTAAGGTTGCGGCTGGCTTTTGCGCCGAACAGCACCTGTTGTGTCGCCCACTCCTGCCGGGCCTTGGGATTGCCTGCCACCTCCGGCGGAGCGAAGCCGTCGAACTGCAGATCGTAGGCCGGATGGACCGCGACCAGCTGTCCCTGCAGATGGGTGGAGAGCTCGGTTAACTGCAGTCCGAGGCCGTTCAGCATACCCAACAGCTGGTCGCAGTAGGTCTGGCTCTCGGCGGCCAACTTCAGGTCGAAGAGGCGCTTATCCCAACTTGGGATCTGGATGCCCTTGAAGCCCAGACCCGCGGCCCACTTGGAGATGTCTTCCAGGTTGTTGAAGGGTTTCTCATCAGCGGCGAATTGGGCCAGGAAGATTGCCGGCCCCTTAATAGTTTTCATATGGTCACCCATCCGGCACGCGTCCGGCTGCTGTTTACCGCTCGCTCCACAAAGGTCATGCTGCGCAGTCCCTCGTGGATGCCGGGGACCAGGTCGCTCAGTTGCGCAGCGGGATCGGTGAAACGAGCACGAACCGCAGTCGCGAAGTCGCGATAGATATTAGCAAATGCTTCCAGCAATCCCTCCGGATGGCCCATGGGTAGGCGAAAGTCGCCGCGGACCGAGGGCGCCAGATAATCCCCGGCTGCGTGCAGGGTTTGACTGGGCTGGCCTATCCAGTTCACGTCAAGGTAATTGGGATTTTCCTGCCACCAGTGGAGGCCTCCCTTTTCACCGTAAAGATGAAGCTGCAGGTCGTTGCGATCGCCGGCTGCGATCTGGGATACAAACAAAACGCCTGGAGCTCCGTTGTCGAGCTTGAGCAGTACGTTGCAGTCGTCGTCCAGCGACCGGCCGGCTACGACCCGGTTGAGATCCGCGCAGATCTCGGCAACCTGGCGTCCACTCACGTATTCGAGCAGATTGAATGCATGGACGCCGATATCGCCGATCGCTCCGCCCAACCCCGATCGTGCGGGGTCGGAACGCCACGCTGCCTGCTTGTGGCCAGTGGTCTCGAGCGAGGTGCTCAGCCAACCTTGCGAGTATTGCACGACCGCTTTGCGGATCTTGCCCAACTTGCCGTCGCGGGCCATCAGACGCGCCTCACGCACCAAGGGGTAACCGGTGTAGGTAAAGGTCAACCCATAGAGAAGGCCGGTGCGGCGAACGATTTCCGCCAGCTTCTGGGCCTCTTCGAGGGTGGCCGTGGCGGGTTTGTCGCTCATCACATGGAAACCGTGCTCCAGTGCAGCCGCTGCGATGGGCAGATGGAGATGATTCGGGGTAACGATGCAGACAAAGTCGATGGCATCTTCCCGCTTGCTCTCCCGTTCCATCATCTCTTCAAAATTTGTATAGGCACGGTCGGGGCTGATGCCGTAGGTCACACCAGCCTGTCTCGATCGTGCAGCATCCTGACTGAAGGCTCCTGCCACCAGCTCGATGGTTCCATCCAACTCGGCTGCCATGCGATGTACCGGGCCGATAAAAGAGCCCGCGCCACCACCCACCATCCCCATACGGAGACGTCTACCCTGCTTTTCCATTTTTATCCTTCGCTTTTTCCCAGGACTCACGTCCTGGGACATTCTCAGCCGTCCCTACGGGACTCTTCCGGTCATCCGTTTACCTGGAGCTACAAGGTACTGGGCGATTTTCAAGTGTTCCTACGGCATTGCGCGCTCGCAGTGCGCGAGTTGCCTCTTTCAACCGCCGGGCTCCATGCTAATGCATTTTTCAGGCTTGGATGAAACCGCGCTGGGCGACCGCGATGTTGCCTCGGGAAGAATTCTTCACCAGGTACATCATCTGGTCGGCGGCGCCGATGATCTCCTGGATCGTGCTGCCGTCCTCAGGGTAACTGGCTATGCCGAAGCTGGCCATCATGCGCACCTCGAGTCCCTCGGCCAACAGATACTGGGTCTCGCGCAATGCGTGCATGAGGCGCTGAGTGACCTCAAGAGCGGCATCTTTTCCGGTCTGCGGCAGCAGAACAATGAACTCGTCTCCACCGTAGCGAAAAGCCGAATCGATTCCCCGAACATTATGCTTGATGGTCCTGGCAATCTCAGCCAGTAGCCTGCTGCCGGTCAGGTGACCGTGAAGGTCGTTGACTCGCTTGAAGTGATCCAGGTCGATGAAGATCAGGCTGAAAGGAAGATTGAAGCGACGGGAGCGCTCCAGCTCAACCTCGGTGACGGAAAACAAGTGTCGGGAGTTGAAAAGGCCGGTGCAGTCGTCGGTGATGGTCAGTTCCTGGATGCGCTCTACCGCACGGACATTCTGAATGGCGATCGCGGCGTAGTCGCACAGCACCTGGAGAAAGGCCATCGTTTCGCCAGTCAAGGTGGTAACGCGATAGTTAAGCAGCTCGATCACGCCAAGGGTGCGATCCCGGGAACGCAGCGGTATGCAGATTGCGGATCGTACCGGGGAAAGCGTCGACCCTAGACCTTCCACGGCGAAACGAGGGTCGTTGCCAGGCTCTGAGACGATCACCGGTTCGCCGTGCTGAGCTACCCAGCCGGCGATTCCTTCGCCCATTCCGACCCGCAGATTGCGATCACCAGAAGATTTGCCGGCCGCGACCGCGTAGTAGAGATTCTGCTGCTCCTCGTCAACGATGAGCAGGGACCACGATTCGGGCTCGAAAAACTGTTCCATCTGGAGCATGATGGCGCCCAAAATCGAATCCAGGTCCAAGGAAGAGGTCAGTGCACGCGCGACGTCGTGAAAGACCATCAGGTCCTTCGGGAGCGCCTCACGTTCTGGGAAGGATCGATCGCCCATTCCAGCGCCTAGCCTCCAATATGAACCATGCTGCGTGAGGGCTTCAAAAAGCCGGGCTCGCCAATATGGTGGCGCGCTTCCTTGGTCTCAACAGTTTTTTGAATGAACCCCGCGAGATCCTCATCGGAGCCACCCCGCGCCAACACGCCATACAGATCGTGGTCGAAGTGGGAGAAGAGACAAGTGCGGATTTTGCCATCGGAGGTGAGGCGGATGCGGCTGCAGGCTCCGCAAAAGGCTTGCGAGACGGGGGCGATGATGCCGATTTCGCCGATGCCGTCGTCGAAGGTATAGCGGCGCGCGGTTTCACCCGGGCTGTTGGCTGCCAGGGGAACCAGGGTCCGAAAGCTGTTGAGCTTGCTCACCACCTCTTCGAGCGGGACGACTACCTCAGGGGTCCACAAGCGGTCCTCTTCCAGAGGCATGAACTCGATAAAGCGAACGATCACTCCCTCGTCGCGCGAGAAGCGGGCAAAGGGGACGATCTGATCGTCGTTGAAGCCGCGCAACAGGACACAGTTCACCTTGACCGGACCCAACCCTGCGCGCTGGGCGGCGCGCACCCCGGCCAGCACCTTGTCGAAGCTACCGGGAACCCGCGTGATGCGCTCGAAGACGGCCGAGTCGACGGCGTCCATGCTGACCGTGATCCGGCTGAGCCCAGCGCGCGCCAGGGGAGCTGCCATCTCGGCCAGAAGGTGCCCATTGGTGGTGACGGCCAGATCCAGCGGCTGCGGGTCGCCGGTGGTGTTGGTGCGCAGCTGGGCAAGTTCTGCTAGCAGGGATACGAGGCCCTTTCGCAACAGCGGCTCACCGCCCGTCAGGCGGACTTTTTCGATGCCCAGGGAAACGAAGACGCGGATGATCCGCAGATAGTCTTGCATGGGCAGCTCGGCAAATTGAGCCCCCTCGTTGCCGGTGCGGCAGTAAACACACTTGTAGTTGCAGCGATCGGTGATGGAGACACGGAGGTCGGTGATGGTGCGTCCGAATTTGTCTTTTAAGCGACGCGCAGACCCCAGGTTCGCCGGGCCTTCAAAAGCGCCAACA
This sequence comes from uncultured Acidobacteriaceae bacterium, assembly GCA_963824325.1. Classification (GTDB taxonomy): domain Bacteria; phylum Acidobacteriota; class Terriglobia; order Terriglobales; family Acidobacteriaceae; genus PALSA-350. The sequence continues at coordinate 99,748 of CAWGPA010000006.1, forward strand.
AGCGGATTGAGTACAGCGGCCTCGCTTTGCCTCCAGGACATGGTGAAAGATCTCCAAGGTACACTTCGCGCTCGTTAGCTTCGGTCCAGGCCGCGAGTATGGGCCGGGCACGCTCGGTATCTCTAGCACAATTAGAGCATTTCTGCGTCTTTACGCTGCTTTTCCATTAAGAAACTTAGGTTTAACCGTCCCTGGGACAGACAGGGACGGGGAAAGAAAAAGCGCTAAACCGTGCCGGGACAGCAACTCCGGACTTCCCAATGCCCCAATCCTGCACTATAGTCAGTTAAATCAATGGATACTCCGACAGAGACGAAATCACAAGTTCGCCAGGGAACAGTAGGATTTCCTTCTTCTTCCGGCAAGTCTTTTAACGGATATTTCAGCGCGGACAAGCGTTGGAATTTCCGCAAGAACGACCTTATCGACGCGCGCGCCCGGCGTCTCTTCGAGACCACTGCCTTGGCCTGCAACCACGATGCCTACCCTTTCCAGATTCCGCTGGAAGGACGGACCGGCCCCCAAGTGCGGGCGGACGGCCATTCGATGCTGATGCTGTCGTCCTACGACTACCTGGGACTAATCGGCGACCCGCGGATCGACGCGGCTGCGATCGAGGCAATCCGGAAATACGGCACCGGTACTGGCGGCGCTCGGTTGCTCACCGGAACCACGGACCAGCACATTCTGATGGAGCGCGACATCGCTGCCTACAAGGGCACCGAAGCGGCTATTACGTTCAGCTCAGGCTACTTAGCAAATGTTGCCGTATTGGGCGCGCTGCTCGGACCGGCCGATCGCGTGATCATGGATTCGCTCTGCCATCGCAGCCTGACGGATGCCTGCCGTTTCGCCGGAGTGCAATTGCAGCGTTTCCGGCACAATGATGCCTCATCTTTGCGCCAGGAGTTGCAAAACGGATCGCAGGCCAACCGTACGCTGGTTATCTCGGACGGTGTTTTTTCGATGGATGGCGACGTTTGCCATCTGCCCGAGATCCTTGAAGTTAAAGAGGAGTTCGGCTTCTTCCTGCTGGTCGACGAATCGCACGCTTCCGGTGTTCTCGGAGCTTGTGGGCGCGGCACCGATGAGCATTTTGGCATACCCACGGACGCGGTCGACATCTGGACCGGTTCGCTGGCCAAGTCGATTCCTTCTACCGGTGGCTTTGCGGCCGTTTCGCAGGAGCTTGCGATCTATCTGCAACACGGGGCATCCCCGTTCATTTTTTCGGCGGCGCTGAGTCCGGCTGCGGTAGCCGCGATCCGTGAGGGATTCGCGATTCTGAAGAGCGAACCGGAACGGGTTGCCAAGATAAAGCACAACGCGGATTTTCTGCGCAGCGGGCTGTGCTCGCTCGGATATGACACGGGACTGTCGGAGACGGCGGTTATTCCGGTGATTCTCAATGACGAGACAACAACGGGCCTGTTCGCCCGGCGGCTCCGCGATCATGGTGTTCTGGCTACGCCTGTGCTGTTTCCGGCGGTTCCTCAGGATTCAGCACGGCTGCGGCTCTGTGTGACCGCCGCGCATACGCAGAGCGACCTGGAATACGCGCTTGATGTCTTTGAGAAGATGGCTCGCAACTAGGTCCAGCTAGAACCGGACTGGCATTTACGGGTCAATGCTCGCTTGCGGCGCAGTGGCCCGTTCCATTCAGAAACAGACGAGCCTCAATCGCTTAAGGCCCGACTAAACAGGCCACGAAAAAACTCATGCTTTGCCCGACGTGTAAAGTCATTCCCGATAAAAGCCAAAACGAACGGTTTGTCAGGGATAGGCGCGGAAGGCCAGCACTGCGTTCAAGCCGCCAAAAGCGAAGGATTGCGAGAGGGCAACCTCGACGCTGGCTGCGCGGGCTTGGTTGGGAATTACGTCCAGTGCACAAAGCGGGTCTGGCTCAAGGAAATTCGCCGTGGGGGGCAGAATGCCCTTGTTGAGAGCCATCACGGTAGCTACCGCTTCGATCGCTCCCGCCGCCCCCAACGTGTGCCCGTGCATTGACTTGGTGGAACTGACCGGTAGCCCCGGAGGCGTGGCCACCGAAGACGGCATGGATGGCCGCTGACTCCATACGGTCATTGGCCTCAGTTGCGGTTCCGTGCGCATTGATGTAGCCGACCTGCTCTGGAACTAAACCGCCATCGCGCAGCGCGGAACGGATCGCCCGAGCGGCGCCTTCGGCGGAGGGCTGGGTGACGTGGCAGGCATCCGCCGACATGCCGAAGCCGATGATCTCAGCGAGTGGCTTGGCGCCGCGCGCTAGCGCCCGCTCAAGCGGCTCCAGAACCAGCATGGCCGCGCCTTCTCCCAGGATCATTCCGGAGCGTTTGGCGGAAAAAGGGCGACAGGTGTCGGGGCTGACCACCCTCATCGCCTCCCACGCCTTCAATCCGCCGAGAAAAAGCGGCGCTTCACTGCCTCCGGCAATCGCCATGGGCGCAGCTCCGGAACGCACCATCCAGAGTGCGTTGCCGATGGCGTGAGCCGACGAGGAACAAGCGGTGGAGAAGGTATAGGCCGGCCCGTGCAGGCCAAATTCCATGGAGATATGGCTGGCGCCTGCGTTGCTCATTCCCAACGGGATGGTCAAGCGGATGGACGCGATGCCTGCCATGGTGAAAGAGTTCCCAGTAACCGATTTCGTCGGTAAATCTGCCGCCCATGCAGGAACCGGTGATGACCGCCGCGCTCTCGCGCAACTCCTCGGTCCATTCGATACCGGCCGCTGCCACCGCCTCGCGGGCAGCAATGACGGAAAACTGCGCGAAGCGATCCATGAAACTGAGCGTTTTGCGGGGAAAGTAGGTTTCGGCATCATAGCCGAGCACCGCAGCGCCGTTCTTGAAACGGACCTGGCTCATGCCCATCTCGGGGACGGGACCAACGTTTTCTGGTATCGGTCCGATTCCGGATCGACCACTTGCAAGTGACTGCCAGAACCCTTCCTGGTCAAGCCCCAGGGCGCTGATAACGCCCATTCCTGATATGACAACTCGCATCTACACCGTTTTCAAGAAGGATTGTGCTGGACCGAGGGTAACAAACTCCAGCGTCTCACCGATAGCAGCGAGCTTATTCGGCTGCGGCTTGGGCAGAGGGGTTTTGTTTGGAATCCACAAGGTAGGTGACACCGTCGATCATTTCGCGGATGGTCTGGATCTTCTTCGCGTCTTCGTCTTTGATCTCGATGTCGAACTCACTTTCGAGGTCGAAGAGGATATTGATGCTGTCCATCGAATCGATGCCCAGCTCCTCGAAGGTGCTGTCGGGCTTGACCTTCTCCAGAGGAATCCGCTGGGTGGTAGCAATCACTCGAAGAACACGTGCTTGGATCGTCTCAGACATAAGGCCCTTCGTAGAACCGCAGTGCTGCCCCGAGGAAATACCTTCAGGGCCAGGGAGCAAACTGTTTCAGTAACGTTAAACCGGGAGCCAAGTGCTGACAATAGTTTGTCATTGAATGCGAATTTTTCAAACCTTTGCTATTCCGGGGAAATTTTAGTGGGCCTCGGCGACAGCCAGGCGCCGGGCAGTGCGCCAGGCGTAATGCAAGGCGGAGATGATGGTCAACGCAGCCGTGGCATCGAGGGCCAGGGTGCGCAGCATGATCAACGATACGGGAGTATAGATCTGGCAGAGCAGGACTGCGAGCAGGGCCAGAATCTGCGCGCAGGTGCTTGCCTTTCCATAGATGCTGGGACGGAAATCGCGCATGCCGAGACTGATATAGAGGAGCGCGGCGACGATGAGAATACCCAAGTCACGACTAAACACCAGGACGGTGACCCGCCGCGGCACGAGCTGCTGGTGCATGAGGACCAGGAACAGGGTGCTGAGCAGGAGCTTGTCGGTCACGGGATCGAGGTACTGGCCGATTTGGGTTTGCTGTTTGAGCAGCCGCGCGGCCAAGCCATCAAGGCCGTCACTCAGGCCGGCAACGACGAAGAGGCAAAGCGCGGTCTTGTAGTGAGACTCAAGAACCGCGATGACCAGAAAGGGTATGAGGCAGAGGCGCAGAAAAGTAAGCAGGTTAGGCGCTGCGCGCAGTTCTTTCAGCAAGGGTTTCCCGTCTTCCTGGGTACAACCCAGAAGATTGATGGTACATGAGCTTTTGGTATGATAGCGAGATGCACTGCGCAGGCGCGTAGCTCAGTTGGTTAGAGCGCTACCTTGACACGGTAGAGGTCAGGAGTTCGAGTCTCCTCGTGCCTACCATATTTTTGATTAAAGATTAGAGCGTTCCGGCTTTGCCGGGAAGACTCGTATCACCTGCGCTCCTCTAAACTGTCTCTGTATGCGTAGTCCGGTCGGGAGCCCGTAGGCGGGCACAGTTGCCGAAGCGGAGCCGGTAAGCAAGTGGGGGCGTTCCCACCAGGTTGCGAAATGCCAGCCCCAGATGGCTCTGATCGCAAAAGCCGACGGCATGGCTGATCTCCGAGACAGGAATGTCGGTGTTGATCAACAAGGCCTGAGCTTTGGCAACCCTGAAGTGAATAAGATAAGCGACAAAAGACTGACCAGTGACGCGCTTGAAGAAGAACATGAAATAGGAATTACTCATGCCACACAGCCTGGCGGCGTCACGTAGCCGAAGTTTTTCCTGATAGTGCTGCTCCAGGTAGTCAAACAGGGGCTGTAAGCGCTTCAGATCACGCCGCATGAGATCGAGCCTCTCGCGCGCGCTTGTGTGTCCGGCGTAGTGATTTACTAGAAGAATCAGGATCATCTTCAGATAAGTCTTCACGGATAACCGAGCGCGGCTGGAGTCGGCCGGCAACTCCGAGAAGATCTGCAACATGAGATTGTGTACCTGATCAGGGATACCTGTCTCACGGCTCACAATATGAGGGAAATCCGCGCCCTGCAATAAGAGGGGTAACAGGTACTCGATCTCTTCACCAACATTATCGCTAGAGCGAATCAGCTCCGGCATAAAGAAAAGAACCACCACACGTGCGTCCCTGCGAGCGGAAACCTGGTGGAAAAGGTCGTTGCCCATGACAAGAAGATCGCCCGCCTTGATAGTCAAGCACTTCTCATCGACATCCACACCGACCTTAATGACACCCTCGTAGACATACATGAACTCAAAGTATTCGTGACGATTCATGCGTATGTCCTGGTGATCGCCCTGAGAGAAGAAGCGGACGTCAACCGGGAAAGAGGGGTTGAAGGGCCATTGATGAATGCCTGCAGAGTTTATCTGGGGAGTAACTACCGCAGCAGCCCCTTCCCAGCGCACGTCTGCTTGCTGAAAAGGCCTGCCTGGCGAAGTGGGAAAAGAAGGTGAGCGAACAATGCCAGCAACCTTTGGATGGCCCAAAGCATTATCCTCCCCTTGAAAGTGATTGATCGAGCTGAAAAGTGGGTCGATTATCTGACAAATCCCGAACTCAGTCAATTCAATTCGAGCGCCCGCGATTCAATGGATCAAGAAGTCCCAGAGTGACTTTCATCGCTTCGGTGGACCCGCGGTTTCCGGCGAGACCCACGCGAAAAGCATCCCCCCACTACTCATCAGCACGTATTGCCGGCCGTCAAGTTGATAGGTAATAGGAGAACTTGCGATGTGCGCTCCGGAGCCAGCTTCCCAAAGAGTCTTTCCGGTTTTTGTTTCCAGCGCAAGGAAGTTTCCGTGGACATCACCGGTGAAGGTAAGCCCGGAGTCGGTGGTCAAGACGCCGGCGCCCGGGCTTCCCGGCCCAAGTTCATGAGTCCAACGAATCTTGCCGGTGTGGTAGTCGATTGCCTCCAGGACGCCCTCGCCCCAGAGAGTGTAGTCCGCGCCCGCCCACCCATACGAGCCATCCGCCGGCTTGCTGAAATAGATGCTGTAGCTGGGGTGGGCGGAGACGATAAACAAGCCGGTTCTGGGGTCAAAGCTAGGGGAACGATAGTTGGTGAGGCCAGCCTCGTCCGGGGCAACCAGGCGGCCGTCGGGCGCCGGTTCCTTGGCCGGATTTGGAATCGGACGGCCTTGCTTGTCTATGCCCAGTGTCCAGTTCACAGGTCCAAAGGGAACGGTCAGCAGACTCTTGCCATTGGTCCGATCGAGGACGAAAAAATAGCCGTTACGCGAGCTTTGCATGAGCATCTTGCGTGGCTGTCCCTGGAATATTCCGTCTACCAGCACGGGAGTCTCGACGGCATCCCAGTCGTGAGTATCATGCGGCGACGGCTGAAAGGCCCACACCAGCTTGCCGGTATCGGGATTCAGGGCCACGATGCTGCAAGTGTAGAGATTATCGCCGGGCCGCGCGGAGCCATTCAAAACCGGGGTAGGATTCCCGGTTCCCCAGTAGATGAGATTGAGAGTGGGATCATAGGTGCCTGCCATCCATGTTGTGCCTCCCGTGGAAATGTTGGGAGCCGGCGGAGGAGTGACATTCCACTGCCATTGCGTCTGTCCCGTCTCCGGATCAACCGAGCGCAGGAAGATGGGCAAATTATCCGTATCGCCGCCAACGCCAATGATGACGTGGCTGCCCACAATGAAGGGCGCCTCCGTCGCCCAGTAACCCTGGGCTACATCGGCAATCTGGACGATCCAACGCACCGTGCCGTCCCGGGCATTGAGAGAGACCAGATGGGCGTCGGGAGTGGCAAAGAATAGCCAGCCTTTGTACATGCCAATCCCACGCTGGCCGATATGCTCCCCGTGATTAGGCGGATAAGTATAGTGCCACAGTTGATGGCCCGAGCGCGCATCGACCGCCCAGAGATTGTCCGGAACGGTAAAGTACAGCAGGCCATCGACCAGGAGCGGGGAGGATTTAATTTCATCGGGCTGGTTTGTCTGAAAGGCCCAGGCCAGACTTAGATTCGCCACATTGTGCGGAGTAATCTGCGCCAAGCTGCTATGGCGTTGCCCGGAGTAGTCGCCGTGGTATCCCGGCCAACTATCCGGCGGCGGATGCAGAAGCATGGCGGCATCCACATTCTGCGCCCTAAGGCAAGGCGAGAACGCCATCGTGACGAGTGCGCTCAGACCAAGAATGAATAAGCATTTCAAGAGCTTCTCCTAGCGCAGCGTTTGCAGATAGGCCATCAGGTTATGAATATCGGCATCCGTGTACTTGCTGAACAGCGCCACATGGGCATCGATGGGCGAATCAACTGAGAACTTAACATTCCTCACACGCCAGGAGCGATACCTTCCTGTAGCATCCCGCAATCCCACCGTGAACTCATCCTGATAGGCCAAGGTTCCGGTAACTTGTTCACCCGAAGCGAGCGTCACCGTCAGCCGGCTCTTAACGCCCGTTGGGTACAACATCTGCTCTTCCAGTTGCAGTCCTTGGTAACGGGACGCGATGCCGGCCAGGTCGCCCGCGGGCGAATGACAGGTCTTACAAGTTCCGGAACCATTGAAGTAAGCTTTTCCGGCTTCGACGTTTCCTGTCTGAAGATCGGAAACCTCTACTCCGCGCCTTTCTCCCGGCGCCATGGCTTTGTCGCGTTCCGCATGGATGAAGGCGGCGAGGTCAACGATTTCTTCATTGGAGAAGCTAAAAGCAGGCATGCCCTTGTCTGGTCGTCCATGCAGGACTACCGCGGAGATCTTGTCTCCGCCCACATCCGCGGCGACCAGTTTGGACCCAGTGAGGTCGGGGCCCGTTTCTCCGCCATCTGCATCCCGGCCGTGACAAAAAGCGCAGTTCTGCTGGAAGAGGGAGCCGCCGGCATCGGCCAATTCGGAAGAATGTGCAGGAGCGGCCGTTTGGCCGGAAGCTGCAAAGATGTGCAGTTGCCTCCCCTGGTAGGAAGCCAATCCTGCCAACGCGACCAGGAACGCCAGCTCCCGAAATCTCCTCATCATCTTTGATGGATTGACGCGGACGCGGTGGGCCGTCCGTGCGACAAGGTGTTTCCGTCCGTCATCCCTAAGGTCCACTTGATCGCCTCAAAATACATCTTACGGATGTCCGGATCGTCCCACGCCTCCTGGGTGTGGCCGAGCGTGGAATAGAAGACCCTCCCTTGGCCGTACATCTTGCTCCAGGCCACCGGGAAATCGTGGTCCGCGCGATGAATATTTGAGTTGTTCGAATAGTTGAGCTTCGTTGGGTCCAGGCTGAGCAGCACGTTCACGTTGCTCCGGGCCCAATTCTTGGGCTGATAGATTTCGTCATATTTCACGAACGCACGGGGGAAATGGCGCACGGCGGGGAACTCCGGATCTTCATTGATAATCGGCGCATTGAAGGTCATCCAGGGATGCTCATCGAACCATCCGCCAATCATCTCGCCATACTCCGGCCAAGTGTAATTCGTATCTAGCGCTGCGTGAATTCCCACAAAGCCTTTGCCATCCTGCTTGATGAACGACATTAAATCCCGCCTCTGGGTCGCGTCCATGTCTAGTTCGCCGGTGGTGCTGGCGAAGATGACGGTGTCGAAATAATTCAGGTTCTTTGCGTTGCTCTTCAACTCTCTCTTAGTGAGCAGCTCGGTGTCGGTGCGCAACGTAGCGTCCCACAGCCCGCTCTCTTTGCCCATAGTGAAGATGGCGGTCATCGCGGCCGAGACTGAGTCGTGTTCCCAATCCTTGGTCTGACCGATCACGAGGACGTGTTTTAGATAGATCTGTCTAGGATGCGGGGGAGCCGGGACCGCATCGCTTTGAGGCGGCTGTGCGCTGCCGGTATGAACAAAGAATTGAGAACTTAAAACGGCAAAGGAAACGAAGAGAAACATCCGAAGAAAGCGCACATCGTCTCCTGGCAAACCCTCTAGAAGGCCATCAGGCCACCGTCTGCCATGTACAGGCCGCCGGTGCAATACAGGGAGTCCTCAGAAGCCAGGAAGACGGCGAGGCCCGCGATATCTTCAGCAACCCCGAGGCGACCCAGCGGAATCCGTGCGATCTGTTTTGCGCCAACCGCCTCATCATGCAGAAAGTCCTGGTTCATCGGGGTATCCATCACGCCGGGGATGATGCAATTGACGCGGATATTGCTCGAAGCGTAGTCGACGGCCATCACTTTGGTTAGCCCGAGGATTCCACCTTTACTGGCGCTGTAGGCAGTGAGACCTGCACCGGTACCGTTGAGTGCGGTGGGCGAACCAACGTGTATGATGGCGCCGCCTTTCGCAAGCATCATAGGGATGAGGTATTTGGTACAGAGCCAGAACCCACGCAGATTCACACGCATGGTGCGGTCCCATATATCCAGCGATAGTTCATGCGCCTTCGCGTCCTGTCCATGGAAGAGTATGGCCGCATTGTTGTAAAGGATGTCGATGGAGCCGTAGCGCTTGCGGACTTCCTCCGCGAGCGCGATTACTTCAACCTCCTCGGCGACATCGGTTTTGATGAACGTGACCTCGGCATCGCGGCTGCGGATGCTTTCGACCGTTTCCCGGCCTCGCCTCTCGTCCACTTCGGCGATCACGACCCTGCCACCTTCCGCGGCAAACCGCTGGGCGACTGCACGGCCCAGACCTGCTCCACCGCCCGTGACGACCGCCACTTTGTGCTTTAAACGCAGGCTCATTGAGTGCGTTCCTTTCGCGTAGTCGAATTCATGGCTGGTTTTGCCGCTTGATGCGCAAGGCAATGTCAATGTGATAGTCCGGAGCAGTAAGAGTGCGATGGCCGCCGGCGTGCTGAAATATCTGGCTGCCGATGTTTACACCGCGGGCGGGGTCAACCCACTCTGCCTTGTAGTTACCCGCGGGCAAGGAGAGCTCAAGATCTTCCCGATAATTTCCCGGCTCAACGACATACGATCCCGTGCTGTGACGATTTCTGATAATGCGATCGCTGCTGTGGTGGATGTACAAGGCGTACTGCTTTCCTGGTTCGCTGAGACCGCGATAGATGACATGAGACTCGGCAAGGCCGCCGACGACGAAGCTCTTGTCCGGCCGCATCTTGAGGAAATCAAAACTCTCGATGAACTTCTTCAAATTTCCCATCGAACCCAGGATCTGATCGTTTTCCGGGGACCTTCCCGCGGGATTCGCGGGCGTATAGAGACCGTTCAAGTTGTTGAAACCGCCGCCGCCTCCGACCATGAACTCCCAGGACTCCACGCGTATCGCGGAGATCTTATCGCCTTCATACCAGATCGGGTACCAGTCGGTTTCATTTAACTCGATGGGTTTATTCAGGCTGTACTTATCGTCCAGGGCCCGCAGTCCACCCATTTCACCTCCGGTCTCATCCGGCACTCTCCCCCGTAAATACTGCGCCGTAATGATCGAGACCCGGGGATCCGCTGAGAAGTCCATTGGGCCACCGAAGGGTCCTTCGACTTCCTGCGCGATGAGATGCTTCCTGGGAAGGTCGCGCTCCGTATCGTGAGCGACGCCGATAAGATAGCTAACCCATGGGCCTGCGCGATTCACGCCGCTACCGACAGTCGCCGGCTCGTCACAGATTTCGAGGATGACGTTGTCGAACGAGTTCACCTCTTGTGTGAGTTTGCGCACATAGTCTGCCTGGCGGTCTATCAAAGGACCGCAATTCAAAGACTGCACGTCTTTCCAGTCGCAGGTGCCGACACCTTGAATATTGTTCTCGTAATAGAGTGGTGAGACGGGCCACGAATCAGAATAGTGGGAGTTGAAGAAGCAGATTTCTACTACGATCCCTCGTTCTGCCGCCTTGGAAATAAAATCCTTCAACCGGCCGAAGTACGCGGGATCCCACTGATCCAAATCGAACTTGTTACCCCCATTCATGTAACCGGGCTGATCGCTGCGCGCCCAGGGCACGATAAGGTCTCGAGGCTTCGGCCCCAGAGGATTCCCGTCAATATACTTGCCGGTGCTTTCAAACATTGCCCCAGGGTAAATTCGCGTGTAGTTAAGGCCGTGCGCACTTAGCGCATCAAGATACGGAACATAGTCGAATGCCAGATTGATCACGGCGCCGTAATGTTCAGCGGAGGTGATCAGGACGGTCGGCTTTCCCTGGAATAAGTAGTAATGAGGGTTATCAGGATTGACTTGAATAGGCTGACTCATAAGCGCCCCACAGATAAAGATGTAACCCAGAATGAACAGTATGCTTTTCTTCATGGCGCTCGCATCCCGGATTGTCCATTGACCAATCACCGTCTAGTATTCGTTGCGCGGTGCTTAGCGTGGCAATCTCATTTTCGCCTTGATTTGAGCCTTAGCCATGAGCGTAGCCGGAACGATTGCGTGTGGCTATGGCAAAGTTACTAAAATCTCTCATGAAACTACTATCGTGGTCGTCCTCACCTATGGTCCAGAATGAACCTAGAGCCTAGTGGGCATCTCATAGCTGTTCGTTCTGATTCGTCGTAATGGTGTAGATCGGGCAGCAAAGCGGGCTAGTGCTCCGCAACGACGGCCACATCTGTGGCGTGCGTCGCGCATGGTTGGTCGACCTCCCGCTGGATGAAGGCAACGATTTTCTCCGAGATGTCGAGCATCTGCTCGAATTCACTGTTGGGCGTGGTCAGGGGGGGCTTAAATTTGAGTACGTTGTTTCCCGAGCCACCGAACTGGGTGAGTAAACCATTGTCCAGGGCAAACCTCCAGGCTTTATTGCAAGCTGCCGTGGCAGGCGTTTTGGTTTCGCGGTTTTCGACGAAGTCGACTCCCACAAACAGGCCGGGGCCGCGAACGTTGCCGATGACCTCGTAGCGTTCCGCCAATTGCATGAAACGCTCCGTGGCCCGCGCACCCAAATCAAGGGCGCGGTCGGCAAGTTTCTCGTTTTCCATAATTCCGAGAACCGCGAGCCCCGCCGCCGCCGCAAGCGGCTGATTCATGAAGGTGAGGATATGCCAGGGTTCAGACTCCAATTCCTTCGGAACCAAATCCTTTCGGACAGTGAAGGCGCCGATGGGAACTCCGCCACCCAAAGCTTTTCCGATAACCAGAATGTCAGGACGTACGTTGTAGACATCGCAGGCCCAGGTCTTTCCGCATCGGCCCAGCCCTGTCTGTACTTCATCGACAATCAGCAGGATTCCTGCTTTGCGGCAAACCCGCTGCACCGCGGCGTAGTATTCGGGGGGATAGACACTATGGCCATTGGGGCCCTGCACGAGCTCGAGGATGAGGGCTGCGACATGGCCCGAACTTCCGGCCGCGAGATCCGCCTCCAACGCGTGCACCGCACCCTGCCAACTGTCCGGCTGATTACCGAGGAGTGGCCTGTAGGCATCTCCTGAAGGGACCTGGCGGAAATTAGGCCAGCGAAGAGAGCCGGGGAGAGATCGCCTAAGGTTAGGCGATCCACAGAGACCCATGGTGGCGAGGGATTGTCCATGATAGGCACCGGTGAGAGAAATCACCTCGGTGCGGCCAGTAATACGCATGGCAAATTTGAGTGCCGCCTCATTGGCCTCTCCGCCGCCGGCACAGAGGAAGGTCTTGGTCAGGCCCTGGGGAGCGATGGAAGCCAACTTTTGACAGAACTCAATCACCGGCACGCTGCCATGCAGTATGCTGGCCGTCGGAAGTTTCGCCATCTGCCGAGCAACTGCTTCTGCGACGATTGGATTCGCATGACCTACCAAAGCTGGACCGGCCGAACCTGACATGGTGTCCAGGTAAGCTTTTCCGTTGGTATCCCACATGCGCGAGCCTAGCGCCCGTTCGAAAATCAAAGACCCTTCGCGCCTGAGAGAGTTGAGTACGTATTCCTTAGACAGCACTTCGTAATCCATTAGCCTTTTCCTGATTTCATTTGGTGCACGCTCCACTCGCCCTGGCCGATCAATATCCAGCTAGAGCCTCCCCGCCTCAATCAGGGATGGGGCACACGCACAGTTTCTACATGGGCCTTAGAAGTCGATGCGAAAGGTAGCTTGTCCTTGTCTATTGCTGATCTGTGAACTCAGATTAGTGATCTGTCCAAATGTCGTATCGAGGGAATCATTATCGGGGCCCTGAAGTTGGGTTCGATTAAAGGCATTGAAGTAGTCAACACGTAGCGTGGCTCGCACCCGTTCGGTGATATGAAAGTACTTGATCCCGTCAAAGTTCTCTATCCTCAGAGGCGGGGTTCTCAGGGCGGCGTAGGAACGCACCGAATCACCGAGAGCCCAGGGCCCGGTATTAGTAAAGGCATTGACTGGGAATTGTACCGGCTGCGTCGACGTCTTGCCGGTGAAATAGGCTTTCGATTGACCGTAGTTATAGGTCTTCAACTTTACGCTGGAGTCAATGTCCGGCCGATCGAAGCCATTTACCAGCAGCGGATTGTAGTCGTTGTATGCGCCAAAGGGATTACCGCCCGAATAAGTGAGGATCGCACTGAACTGCCAGCCCCCCAGCAGCTGCGCCAATAGGCCTTTTGAATTCAGATATTTTTTCCCGAGGCCCACCGGCAGCTCATAAGTGGCAACGAAGTTTGAAGCGTACTTCTGGTCGAGAGAAGAAGGTGTAAATTCCGGCTTCTGGTTGAAGGCATTCATCCCGTTCGGTGCGCGTTGCGCGGATCCGGTCACGGCATTTGCGGTATTCCTTGAAAGGGTAAGGCTGGCCAGATAGCTCAACCCATTGGAAAATCGTTTCTCCCCTTGCACCTGCAGCGCGTTGTAGAATGCGGTTCCATCCAGTTCATAGAGTGGATAGTACTCGCCGAATTGGGGGAAAGGAGTCAGGGCCTGTTCCACCGTCGCCGAACCTCCAAACAGATCGACAAACCCTGGAAAGGGGATCTTGATTCCGGCGGCGATAGCATCCGGAGAGTTCACGGGTTCAGCCAGTAGGCTCCCATACTTCAAGACGGATGGATTCGGCTGATTGTTCAATGACAATGTGGTCGGAAGATGAATGGCGCGGTTGCCGACATACGCCGCCGTCAGGAACATGTTCCAGGGAAGCTGCCTCTGGACGTTGAAGTTCCAGGCCGAATCGTAGGGCGCGATGCCGGAATGCTTAGGATTGAAAGCGAAGATTACCACGCCGTTACCGATTGATGGACTAAATGGAACTGCTTGCGGTAACGGCATTGGGGTTGCATCCCAGTTGCCGAAACCGGGAACGTTGCTACCGGTTGAGTTGGCAAGAAACTGGCCGTCCTGCAGGGACGAGGCAGAACCAGCTGTCTGGGCGGTCCCGTATTCGTAGGCGCCGCCATCCAGATAGCTCATATAAAAGCCGGACTGAATGACGGTCCTGGGGGTCAACAAGTAGGAGAAGCCCACTCTCGGTTGAATGTTCTTCCAATGAATGGCGCCGCGTGTGATTCCCGCACATCCGTTGCAATTACCGAATTTGGTAGCAGCGCCGGGCAGGTTGCCGGCACCCGGGTTGGGCTCTGTTTCATTTACATAAATGACATCGTTATTGTTTTCGGTGAACGGAACCATGATGTCCCAGCGGACACCAAGGTTGAGGGTGAGGCGATTGTTGTACTTGATATCGTCCTGGGCGTAGAAAGCCCATTCTTTATTTCGCAATTTCGCCTCATCGGACAACGCGCGGATGCCGGCGTCTGCTTCACCCAGGAGGAAACTTGCAAAGGAGCTGCCGTAGCTACCGAAGTTGGGATCGTTGGAATCGGGAGTGGAGGTGGTCCGCTGAGTGAAACTGAAGGTTCCACTGCAAAACTGACAAGCGATGATGTCCTGGGCGGTGTGACGGAACTGTCCGCCAAAGTTGAAGGTGTTGCGTCCCTTGGTCCATAACCAGTTGTTAACGAAGACCAGACCTAGCTTACGGCTATTAATTTCGCTCAGTCCCGCCTCGCAACATCCCAGGAAATTACCGCCTTGCGCTCCCCACCAGGTCGGCGCATTTTGGCCATCAAATTCGACCAGCGGGAATGTGGTGCTACCCGCCACACCGCCAAAGTTAACGCCCATTTTTGCATTGTCCTGGTCCTGGATGTATCCAATCCAATCCGCGCCCGCAGTTACTACAAGATTGGAGGTTATTGTATTTACATAGTTCAACAGAAAACCCGAGCCAAGGTTGGAGTTATTGACCCCACTTTGCAACTCATTGCTGAGGGGCACGATCGGGGCTGAATCAAGAGTGGGCGAAGTTACTCGATCCCGCCATTGGCTGAAGTGGATGCTTTGCGATGAGGTCAAATTGTGATCGAGAGTATAAGCCCATAGGAACTGGCTTATGGCCACCGATGGAACGGCAGGAGACTTATTACTCTGCAGTCCATTCACCAGCCCGGCGCGGTCGGGATCAGGAATGGACGGTAAGACCGAAACGGCGTTTGCACTGAAGCGCGACTGAGGAATGATATTGCCAGGAAACGGGTGGCCAGTCACAGGGTCATAAATAGGGATTTGCGTCCCGTTCGTATCAACAAAACCACTAAAGTCTCCCTTCTTCATGGCAGGCGTCGGTACCGTTCCGATCGCGGTCTGGGCCTGGTTTTGCGAGAACCAGTCCGCGCTGTAATGGAAGAATGTGCGAGTCTTTCCGTTATAGAGCTTGGGAATAATTACCGGCCCACCGAGCGTAAAGCCGTAGTTGTTCTGCTGGTTGATCGGGGGAGCCGGCTTACCGTCAGCGGAGAAGCGGATGGGGAAAAAGCCGTCGGAATCGAATAGTTGGTTACGCAGAATCTCGAAGGCGTCACCGTGAAACTGGCTGGTACCGGATGCCATGTTGAAGGTGACGGCGCCCTGCCCGAGCCCAAACCGCGCATCGAACGTCGAACTATTCACGCGGAACTCGTCAACCGATTCGTAGGGCGGATTGATGTAGGTTTGGGTGCCGGCGTAGTCCACAAACGCCACGGGGACACCATTGAATTGAACCTCATTTTCGTAGGTAACTCCGCCATTGATGTTGTGGGAATCGGCATTCCCCTGCACGCCCGGTGCAAGAAAGATGAACGAGTCAATCTGCCGCGCCAAACCATTGATTTCGATGGGAGCCGTCTTGACCAGTTCAGGTTCGAGGGTGGTGCCGAGGGTAGGCGAAGTGGTATTCAACAAGACGTCAGCCTCTTTTACTTGCACCGTCTCGGTAGTCGCTCCAGGCACTAGATGGAATGTAAGCGTCGACATCTTAGCGACCTCGACGGTCACGCCGGCGTTCACTGTTTTGAATTCTGGCGCGCCCACGACCACGTTATAGTCCCCTGGAGCCAGTCCAACGACTGTAAAGGTGCCCGCGGAGGAGGTAGTGGCTCGGGATGTGACACCTTTGGCAATATTGGTGATGGTCACCTGCGCACCAGCAACGAGAGCACCGGATGCATCCATGACCGTGCCATTGACACCGTTCTCTACCTGCGCGTCGAGTCCAACTCCGGAGAATACGAGCACAGAAAGAATAAGGACAGTCAGGAACGTAACAGGAGGCCAGCTCCGCACGTTGAAGGACTCTAAACCTTTAGTCACAGTCTCATCCTCCCAGATTTGTCAGTCTATGCACATGCCGAGCACGCGATCTCAGCGAGGAGTTAAGCGTCATCCCTAATCCTTGTGTGGCCGACTCTCCTGGCTCCATTCGTCGCAACGGCGGATTGTCGGGCGCCGGCATGCCTACAGTTCCGCTCTACCTGAATGCGAGCTTCAACCGAAGGGCAAAAAAGCGATAGGAGATTTTCACTGTTTTCTCTGAAAGAACTACGCGAGGTGCGGCTCAGGGTGAGCGCGCAGAGGCATTCTGTTGATGAGCAATCGCTCAATGACCGTCTTTGGTCAACACGAGATCATCAGGTACGAAGACGCGACAACGGCTCAACACTCCTCTGGAACCAGCCCGAGTTCCAACACGATGCCCTTGCGCCGTTCCCACCAAAACCACAAGAGAAAGGCAATCGCCCAGAGCCCACTAACAACCATATCGATTGCCGGCAGTCCCTTGACTCCGAACCATCGTGCACCCAACCCATCGACCAGCGCCATGTAGAAGGTCGGTATATTTCCCAGCGATTGCGCTATGGCATAGCGGCTTCCCGCGCTCTTGCCCGACACCCCGAGTAACTTGAACGATAATGCGACCCAGATCGCATAGCACGCTCCCAAACTAAGCAGATAGAGGGCGGTCGCCCAAAGGTAAATCACGGGCCGTGGATGTCCCAAGAGCAGGATTCCCAGGGTGAGCGCATTCACCAGGCCTGCGAGGCAATAGGTTGATCGCGTGTCTTCCGGCAGTTTAAGAAAACCGCTTAACAAGGCGCCAAGGGCGAGCAGCGACCCTCCAAATGCTCCATTGATCCAGGCCACCGAATTGACGGACACTCCGTATTCCGGAGCGAGGCCGGGCAGCAGCCCCAGCGCAGCGCCGCTTGCCATTGGTGCACAAGCCATCAACAGAACCGGCACCGCACCCCGCTTGAGAAACGTGTGCTTGAACTCACGACCGACTCTGCCCAGAACATCCCGCAACCTTTCGTCGCGACCCACCACGGGTGGCTCCGCGATGGTTAGTGACAACAACCCCGGCAGTGCCACTGCCAGGCCGCACACCAGGCCAAACGGCCTGCGTGCGATATGCTGCGAGAGATAGAGCAGCGCCCCTCCGCCAAGAGATCCCAATCCCATGGAGCCGGCCTGGTAGAAGGCGGACCCACGTCTCTTTTGCCCGGCGGGAAGCACCGAGGCCATAAGCCCTCCGGTTCCGCAGGCAATCAGCATCACGACGCACATGGCCATCAGTATCAAGGTCCTCGGCGCCACTTCTGCGATGGTCTTGAACTGCAGGGCCATTCCTAATAGCAGCCCCGCCAGCACCGATGCCAATGCGACCCAGGTCTTCCGCCGTAGCCAAAAATCGACCAGAGGACTCCAAAGGAAGAACATGGCGGAGGGAAAGACCAGTAGAGCATTCACATTTGCGATTCCGGAAAGCGGCACTCGCTCCGCATGCAGCAGCGACGGGAGCACTGTATTCACAAATGCGGTCGAGACTAAAGCATAGGGCACAATCAGCAGCCCGAATATCCATACGGGCGGCGACGGAACCGGCGCAAGCTCAGGTTTGGCAGTCTCCACCTCACCGTCGCTCCCTGGGACAGGCGCGGCCGGTGGCGAAGCATCAAGTGGATTCATACCGCGAAGCTAACACCTCGGCCTTGTCTCTCACAGCAAAAACTCACACTGATCTTTCCGACGGTGAGGGTAGTTAGAAGCACCTTCGCTCCATCATGCCGAGGCACGACGAACGATAACAGCGAGAGAGCTAGTAAGTCATCGTGTCTTTCTAAGAATTTTATGATGATTTTTTCTATCTACTGCATCACGCTCTCTGGCACGCTCACGAGTGGCCTGTCCTAAGTTTGCGACGGAGGTTCAACGAGTGATTTTTGTCACCGATCTCGGAGATCCCGAGGGTCCTGTCGCATTGCCAGACGGAACGTGGCTGGTAGTGGAGGGTACAGCCGAGCGTGGCAGCGTCACGCAGATCAGCGCTGACGGCCAGACAAAACGGACTATTAAGAAGACCGGGCTTCCCAATGGCCTGGCTGTGGATCACGACGGCGTCATTTGGGTTGCCGAATCCAAGATGCCTTCTTTGCTAAGAGTGACCATGGATGGGAAGTCAGAGGTTGTGGCAACAGAATGCGCCGGTGAATCTTTCTTGTTTCCTAACGATCTTTGTTTCGGACCCGATGGCGCTCTGTATCTAACGGATTCGGGCATACTTGTTCCCGATTTTTGTCCAGGAAACAAGGTCCGTCCGGATTACCTTTCCTTGCACTACGACGGACGCGTCTACCGCATTGAAGTGGGAACGGGAGAGGTGACCAAGATCGACACAGGCATTCGATTTACAAATGGCATCGCCTTCGGGCCGGACGGCCTGTTGTATGTAAATGAGATGATAACGGGAAACATCTATCGTTACGAAATGAAGAACGGATGTGCCGTTGGCCCGCGCAGTTACTTCGGAAACGTTATCCGTCCTGACGCGCCCCCCGGGTTCAAGGGACCGGATGGAATGGCATTTTCAAGCGATGGCAAACTTTATGTCACCGTCTTTGGTCAACACGAAATCATGGTGCTGGATAGAGAAGGTAAAGTCATCAAGCGAATCGACAGCGCGGGAAGCCTACCCTCCAATATAGCGTTCGCACTTCCGGGCAACAAACGGATTGCTGTTACGGAGTATGAGCTTGGTCAAATGGAGATCTATGACGTACCGACTGACGGGCTGCCCTTGTGGTCTGGACAAAGGGCGCCCTGAGTGTTGGGATTGAATCCCCTACTCATGGTTCCCCCGTGCCACACCCGAGAAACTGTGCCGGAGCCCCACAGCTTCTCGGGTAGTTCTGCCAGAGAAATCGGTGAAAATCTTCTATCACTTTGTTTCGCTTCAGTTGAAGCTCAGATATCGCCGGGAGACTTGGCACGGGGGAGATAGGCGAATATCCTACTAGGCTAGTCGTAATCGCGTCCTCTTGAAGGCGACGGCAGGTTAATGCGCGAGGACTCAGCAAAGATCTTTTCGACCCGCGAAAATGTTGTCGGCATCATTGCCAACCCGGCGTCGGGCCGTGATATCCGGCGCCTGGTCGCGCAAGGGGGAGTCTTCTCGATCGCAGAAAAGTGCGGCATCATTGCCCGGTTGATCTCAGCACTCGGGGTGACCGGAGTCGCCACCATCTTGATGATTCCGGATCGGCGTGGGATCGCGGAGCGGGTTCGACGTGCGATTGCGACGCGCGGTCCGGAGGACCAGGGGCCGAAGGTTGAGTTTCTTGACATGCAGGTCGAGGATGGTCCTGCGGACACGGTGAGGGGTGCAGCGCGAATGGTGGCAGCCGGGGCAAGGGTCATCGTGGTCCTTGGCGGTGATGGCACGCAGCGATTGGTGGCTGGCTCATGCGGAGATGTTCCGCTCATGCCGCTCTCCACGGGTACCAACAATGTTTTTCCGGAATCACGTGAGGCAACCGTCGCCGGGTTAGCCGCGGGCCTGGTGGCCACGGGTAAGGTACCCGCAGCAGAGACTACGCTAAGAAACAAGATTCTGCGCCTGGAGGTGGACGGCGTTCCCAAAGATCTCGCGGTGGTGGACATTTCGGTGTCCCAAAACCTCTGGGTGGGGTCGAAGGCGTTGTGGCGCCCGGAAGGCCTGGACCAAATTTTTGTTGCCTTTGCCGAATCCGACGCGATTGGCCTGTCGTCCGTGGCGGGACTTATCCAGCCCGTCTCACGCCGTGCGCCTTATGGCCTCCGAATCGATTTGGCTCCGCCGGAACGGGCAAACATCACATTGCAGTGCCCTATTGCGCCCGGGCTCATACTGCCTGTCGGAATCGAACATGTGCAAGAGATACGCTGTGGAGAAAGCCAGACTCCGCGACTGGCGCAAGGTACGATCGCTCTTGACGGAGAGCGAGAACTTGAATATAGTTCCCGCCGACATGTAACTATCCGGCTGGACGGTCTAGGGCCCCACACCATTGACATCGATAAAGTGATGGAACGAGCTGCTCAAGAAAGGCTGCTCGCAATTAACTAGTGCTTCGGCAAGGACGTAGACACGACCTATGGATCTCACCTACTCCAACTTACTAGAGGCTTACAGGATCATGCGACTGATCCGTGTGTTCGAGGAACGTCTCCACGTGGAATTCGCGACGGGCGAAATTCCCGGTTTCGTCCATCTCTACGCGGGCGAAGAAGCCATCGCCACAGGCGTCTGCCTGCAGCTCGACGCGCGGGACAAAATTACCAGCACACACCGGGGACATGGGCACTGTCTAGCGAAGGGCTGCGACGTTTACGGAATGATGGCGGAGATTTACGGGAGAAAGGACGGCCTCTGTGCGGGCAAGGGCGGGTCGATGCACATCGCAGACCTGAGCAAGGGCATGCTGGGGGCTAATGGCATTGTGGGTGGCGGCCCTCCTCTTGCCTGTGGGGCAGCCCTGGCGGCCAAGAGGCTTGGCAGAGGTGGCGTGGCGATAAGCTTTGTCGGCGACGGTGGCGCCAATCAGGGCACGTTCCTCGAAAGTCTCAACCTGGCATCCATTTGGAGCCTTCCCTGCGTGTTTGTGATTGAGAACAACGGATATGCCGAGGCCACTTCGAGTAAATATGCGGGTGCGTGCCACGATTTTGCCGACCGAGCCAATGGCTTTGGGATGCCAGGTATAACGGTGGACGGCCACGACTTCTTCGCTGTATACGAAACCGCAACCGAAGCGATTCAGCGGGCGCGCAGAGGTGGAGGGCCGTCGTTGGTCGAATGCAAAGTCAATCGCTATTACGGTCACTACGAAGGCGACACGCAATCCTATCGAGGTCCGAACGAGGTGGAGAAGATCCGCGAATCCAGGGATTGCATTGACCAGTTCGCCGCGCGAGTTACCTCCGCGGGACTCTTGAAACAATCTGAACTTGACGACATTGACCACAAGGTAAGCGCTTCGGTTGAGGACTCCGTCAACCGGGCAAAGTCCGCGCCAAGGCCCAACATGGCCGACCTGCTGACAGATGTTTACATCTCGTATTAGGACCGAAAGGTAAGAGCATGGAGAGGAAGATTACCTTCAAGCAGGCGATCAATGAAGCGCTTGCCCAGGAGATGGAACGCGACAAGAGCATTATCCTGATGGGCGAGGACGTTGCCGGCGGAAGTGGAACCAGCGGTCAAATGGACGCGTGGGGCGGGGTCCTGGGGGTAACGAAAGGCCTGTGGGAACTGTATGGCGACCGTGTTATGGACACCCCCATCACGGAATCCGCTTTTGTGGGGGCCGCGATCGGCGCCGCGACCGCCGGTCTGCGTCCGGTGGTGGAATTGATGTTTGTCGATTTCATGGGCGTCTGTTTCGATCAGATATATAACCAGGCCGCCAAGTTTCGTTACATGTTTGGCGGCAAGGCGGTTACGCCTCTCGTGGTGCGCACCATGATGGGTGCGGGCTTCCGCGCCGCCGCACAGCATTCGCAGGCGCTTTATCCGATCTTCACTCACATCCCCGGACTGAAATGTGTCGTTCCGTCCACGCCCTATGATGCCAAGGGACTGTTGATTCAAGCGATCCGTGACGATGACCCGGTCATTTTTTTTGAGCACAAGATGCTGTATGCACTCCCGGGGCTAGTGCCTGAAGAACCGTACGCGATTCCCTTTGGTGAGGCCAATTATGTCCGCGAAGGGAATGATGTCACGATCGTCACGCTCGGTCGCATGGTTCACGTGGCTTCAGAGGCTGCCAGTCTTTCTGCGAAGGAGGGGATTGAGTGCGAAATTCTCGACCTCAGGACAATCTCGCCGATGGATGAGGACAGCATACTCGAGAGTGTCGAGAAAACGGGCCGTCTGGTTGTGGTGGATGAAGCGTCGCCTCGTTGCAATATTGCCACTGACGTGTCTGCTCTGGTCGCACAGAAGGCCT
Source organism: uncultured Acidobacteriaceae bacterium (assembly GCA_963824325.1). GTDB lineage: Bacteria > Acidobacteriota > Terriglobia > Terriglobales > Acidobacteriaceae > PALSA-350. The sequence continues at coordinate 122,015 of CAWGPA010000006.1, forward strand.
TTGGGGTATTGAAGGCTCCAATTCGGATGGTGACTCCCCCCCACACACCCGTACCCTTCAGCGATGTACTGGAGGATGAGTACCTCCCAAGTCCCGGGAAGGTTGCTGCCGCTGTTCTGGATGTCATGAGGTATAAGGCGTGAGCGATGCTGACATATACCTGTTGACGATGCCCAAATGGGGCCTCTCCATGACGAAGGGCCAGGTGGTGGAGTGGCTTATCGAGGAAGGTGCGGAGGTCCGGCCGGGGCTGGAACTCGTGGAGATAGAAACCGAAAAGATTCTGAGCTCGGTTGAGGCCGCGACGTCGAGCGTGCTCCGGCGAAAGGTGGCACGCCAGGGTGATGTCGTCCATGTCGGCGGGCTGTTGGGTGTGATGGCTGCCCCCTCCGTTTCCGAAACGCAAATCGACCATGTTGTTGAAGATTTTCAGTCTCGCTTCGTTCCCGAAGAAGCCAACGAAGAAGTTGCCGTACCCGTACTCGAGACTGCCGATGTTGATGGATTCCGCATCCGTTACCTAAGACGTGGCGAAGGTGCTGAATCTACAGTGTTGATTCATGGTTTTGGCGGAGATCTCAATACGTGGATGTTCAACCACGAAGTCCTGGCCTCGGGAAATTCTGTTTATGCTCTGGATTTGCCTGGCCATGGAAGCTCATCAAAACAGGTGAGAGAGGGGACCCTTGCAGAATTCGCGAAGGTCCTGGAAGGCTTTATCGACTCAATCGGAGTGAGCAAGACTCACTTAGTTGGCCATTCGATGGGCTGTGCTGTTGCGGCCATCTTTGCCCTGAACCATCCCGAACGTTGTTTGTCCCTCACTTTGATCGCAAGCGCCGGACTGGGTCCCGAGATCGATGGCGAATATATCCGAGGGTTCGTTTCTGCGACACGCCGAAATGAGCTCAGGCCTCAATTAGAGAAGTTATTTGCAGACTCGAGGTTGATCACACGTCAGCTGGTCGACGATACCCTCAAGTACAAACGACTCGACGGGGTGGAACCAGCGTTGCGCACGATCGCCGCTCAATTCTGTCCGTCGGATCGTCAGTCCGTGATCTTGCGCGAACAGATCAGCCAATTGAAAATGCCCGTCCTGGTCCTCTGGGGATCGGAAGATCGCATCCTGCCTGCATCCCATGCGCTCAATCTGCCCCGGCATGTTCGAACGGAAATCCTCCCGGGCCATGGTCATATGGTTCATATGGAGGCCGCGTCGAAGGTCAACGCGGTAATTCGCTCGTTCTGGGAAGCGCGGAGTTCGTGAGCGGGGTCCCATGCCCCTGCCGGGAATACGCCGTTCCGCACCAGTTCCGCTCTTGGCCCAGACGATGACCGACTATCAGTGACTTTGGCAATCCCAGCCTGCAAGTTGTTGAATTACTTGATAGATGGATTTTGAGATGGTAGAGGTCAGGAGTTCGAGTCTCCTCGTGCCTACCATATTTTTGATCCGCCATGCCGAGCTAGACGAACCCGGCCCCACCCGTGGGTTCTCGCGCAGTATTTCTTCTCAGATTGCGCTCTCCCCTAGCTGGCAAGTCGTTTCTCCGTATCCTTTGCGGCCGCGATTCGTTCATGCAAAAGCTGCTTAGCATTTTCGAGAACCTTCAGCCGGCGCGGCGTCAGATTTTTGCCGGCGCGGTTGATGTAGAAGGTCAGCATACGCATACCGGACGCGGGTCCCTTGGGAGATACCTTCCGGGACGCAAGCTCGCGCGCGATTGTCTTGGCATCCTTGTTGAACAAACCGGAGCGCGGGTGGGTGGCATCTGTGTCGACCCCCGCTGACCACTTACGCCTCCCGTGGGAATTGCTGTGCGAATCGCTCTTGCTGGAATCTTTTGCCACCATTCAAACCCCCCATATTTTCTGGGATGCCGTCCAAAGCATTAGAGGGTAGATACGCCTGGCTTTTCTGCCGAACCGTTGGGCAGATCTCCCGCATCAAAGAGCCGTAACTTTTGACAGACAAAGGCAGTCGAAACATGGGCAAAGGAAAAGCGCAGTTTTTCTGGGCCGGAATACTCGCGCTCTCGTTCTCTCCGGTGCACGCACAGACCCCGCAACAAATCATCCAACAGGTCGTCAACGCTGAACGGATCGCAGACCAGAACGACCATTCCAACTGGGTCTACCTGGAAGAAAGCGATAAGCCGAAAGAACACATACTGCAGTGGGTCGCCGCCACCAAAGGGGGGAGCGTCGAACGCATTCTTGAAAAGGACGACCGGGAGCTGACCGAGGCCCAACAGCGAGAGCTCATTCAAAAGTTTCTGCACGACGCCAGAGCCCAGAAGAAACAGATCGAAGAAGCCAATCACGATAATCAGCAGATCGATGACCTGCTCAAGCTACTGCCCGCCGCCTTTGTCTGGACACAAACCGGAGCAACCGCAACGACCACCTCATTGCACTTCGAGCCCTCGCCAACCTTCCATCCGCCCACACGCGAGGCTCGTGTCTTCAGCAGCATGACCGGCGACCTGGTCGTCGATAACCAGCAGCACCGCATCTGCAAAGTTAAGGGCCACCTCATCCACGACGTCACCTTCGGCGGAGGACTGCTGGGGAGGTTGAAAGAACGGAGCTCCTTTGCCCTCGAACAGCAACAGGTCGGCCCATCGGTTTGGGAGCTGACAGCAATCCACGTCCATCTCGAAGGCAACGCCCTTCTCTTCAAGAGCGTGTCGCTTCAACAAGACGACAAACGTTCCAGATTTCAGGCCGAAGCGCCAAACATAAGTCTGGAGCAGGCCAGCACGTCGGTTATGGGCCAGCCGGAGCTATTCGCCTGCAGCGATTCCCTCAGCAGTGGGCCAGTAACCGAGGAGCGAGCCGGATGCGTCGAAAAGCTCACCACCAGCACCGGGTTGAAGCGTTAGCCCGGGGTTGCTACTTCTGAACGGACTCCGCCTCCAGATCCGCTGAGTTTGCCGCAGAGTGCGCCTGTTGCAGGCGGTATCCGGCACGGGTACGGATGTGGTACTTCTGCATGTCTTTCCCTACCAGCTTGACGGTGATGGTGCGCCATCCGGTGCTGGGGTTGGGCTGCGGATAGTAGCTGAGCGAGTAGAGGTGCGCTAAGTCCTCCTGGATAAATGCAAAGGCCTTCTTTTCGTCGCTCCAGCTACGAGCGAAATAGGCCTTGCCACCGGTGGCCTTGCTCATGCGCTCGAAGACGGCGGTCGAGATCGGCTCCAACTGCGCTTCCCGGGTGCTGATCATGTAGATGATCGTGCCCGTGGATTGGGCCAGTTCGGCTACATCTTCCGGGGGCACCAGGCTGGCGTTGTCAGGCCCATTGGAGAAGACCACAACCACTTTTCGTCCGGTGTAACGGGCGGCATCCTCGACGGTTAACAGCAGGCAGTTGTAGAGAGCAGCGTCGTCGCCGGCAACCGTGCTGCGCACCCCGCGCAGTACCTGCGCTCGATCGGAGGTAAGCGCTGAATTACGGGAAAGGTCGCGACTGTAGGAATAAAAAGCCACCTTGTTCGCCCCTTCCAGGGAGCGAACAAAATCGGTGATGGCATCTTGCGCAAAGACAAAGCCCCGGTACATGTAGTTGCTGGTATCAAAAAGAACAAAGACATTGGCGCCGGAAATACGGGAGGGCAAGGTCGCAGGATCCTCGCCGACTCCGGCGGGATGGGCGGTGTCAGCAGTCACCGCAGGAACCACCGTCACTTTCGTTTTCGCAGCCGGTTGCGGGGCAGGCGAGCCCGGTTTGCCAGGAGCCGCGTTCGGCGCCGGCTGAAGTACCTGGCGAGTCCCCTCGTTGCCTTCTTCAAAGGTGGCAAGTCTCTCCGGGATCTTGTCCTCGGTGATGGAAAAGTTTTCCGGGCCAAGGCCGGAGATGTAGTTGCCTTTGCTATCAGTGACAGCGACGTTTAATTGCACCAGATCCACATTCACGCGAATGTTCGTGGTGTCATCCTGGGCGCTGGTTACACGGCCGCCCAGGAACAAGAAACCAACTGCGATTGGAACGAAAAGAAGAGGTCGCTTTGCCATTGTCTGTCCTGTATCCCGCTTATTTGTGCCCTACCGGGGCCGAGCTCACTGAAGACTGTTCTTGCTGCACGCCAACTTCCTGGTTGGAGGAGGCGGCTTCGGTCAATTGCGGCAGAACAATCTTGCCTTGACGGAAGTCTTCGCCGGTCTCCTTCATGGCGCGCGTCAACGCCAGCCAGTCCTCGATGTCGGTCGCGAAGATGTTCGCCACCATGCGACGGGTCAACTCGGGGACCAGGCGATTAAGCATGACCGGCGAGTAACCCTTCTCATCCGCAAGCCGGGCCCAATACAGATTGCTTGAGTCCCACGACTCCCCCAACAAGCGGCTGGAACTGCCGCCGAAAGCGGGGAAGGGCTGCACGTTCAGTAGCTCGCAGGCATAGTTCTGGGCCATTATGGGATGAGGGGTGCCAAAGTCCCGGGAGATGCGCTGCAGGTTGACTTCGGCTGGATATTGCCGGACGAGCGTATCCAACTCCCCGCCCGCAGTTCCCCAGGATGCGGTCTCCTGGGGAAAATTATGGCGAAACTCTGCTGCAAGATGAAAGGTATCTGCCGGGGTGACGCGAGAGAGACTGAGGGTGGCGTTGCCGGACGCAAGGGCCCGCTCCAGTTGCCCCAGGCGCTGCCGCGGTAGACGTTCGGAGAGAATGACGATCACTTTGCCGCGCAGTTCCTCATTGGTGGATGCAGCCGTAACAAGTTCTTCCCCAGAGCGTTGATAGAGACTTACCGCATGAAGCTCGTTGGGGGTCACATTCCACCAGCGGGGGAGAGTCGCGCTGACCAGCAGGTCCGCCGTCACCTCCTTCCAGATGAGGGCTTGAACGTTTCTTGGGGCAATGAAGTCTTCCTCGGTGGTGGCCAGTACATAGGGCAACTCGGCAAGCGAGCCGACCAGATAGGCGCCTCCACCGGCCGGCGATCCCTGGTTGAACAGTTCAGGAGCCTGCCAGAGCTGGGTCACGCCCATAATGGTTTCTCCCGAAAAATCGTGCGACCGCACAAAGAGTGGATTGTTGTGCAAGAGCTGGGCGCCGGGCGGCTCGTAGTAGGCGTAATTCAAACCAACCAGAGTGTCCCTGAGGAACGGTGTAAGTTGACCACGGGCGGCTTCCAGTTGCGGACGTGAACCCGGTGTTTTTATTACCTTGGTAATGTCAACGTGCACCTGCAACTCGCTATGACGGTTGGCATAGACTCCGGGCGCCCATTCTGTCTTCTCGCTCTCGGTAAAGATAGGGCGGGGCAACTCGAATTCCTTAAGTTCATTGGCCAGTGGGACCAGGTTGCTGCCCGCGGGCGCTCCCTGCGCCATATGCGTAAGGCCATCGCCGAGCGTGAACAAGGTATCAAGCGACACCAGTCGCTGATCTTCGAGCACCGCCCGTATTTTGGCGGCCATTTCCTGGCGGATACGTTGGCCGTCGGCTGACTGCTGGGGTGGGCCAGCCAGCAGTTCAACGAATTCGCCCTGAGAGAGACCGGATTTGCCGCTCGCTGCCAGCATCAGGGTTCCGAGCGAGGCTTGGCCGGCGTCGAAGAGCTGGGCAGAAGAATTAATGGCCGCGAAGGGCGCAACCGCATGCTGCCAGGATTGGTTCAGATCCGTCTCCCGGACTTCTCCCTGACGAGCAAGAATTTGCCAGAGTCCCAGGTTCGCCTGAAAGACGCCCATGGCATTTCCGCGCAGGCTATGGTCATGGATTGCGTCGATCGAGTCGGTCACCTTTACAAACTGGGTAATCGAGGCGTCGTCCAAGTCAGGAAATTCAGAAAATACCAGGTACCAATTGCTCAGCTGCGAAAACTTGGTGGCCAGGAGAAGCACTGTCTCCGGGGTCAAGCGCTTATCGGTCGCGCGCCGCCGGTCCACTTCATTCAGCATGAGATAGATCTGCAGCGGACCCTGGTCGGTATCGATGCGTGACATAGCCGCCATGGCTTCGAGAAGTTGCTCAGGATGCTTGAATGTACGCCCGCGTCTGCCCTGGTCACGAGCGATTTTCGAGTCCGACTTCTGGGCCAGGATCTGCTTCCAAACCTCGAGGTTGCCAGGAATACGGGGTTCACCATCCGGTCCCACTTGCAAGCGGGTGAACAGCATCAGCAGAGCAGGGGCCTTACGAAAGACGGCCCTGGCGGGATAGGCGGTAGGTTCCGGCTCGCGAAACGCGTCGTAGAGATGCTTGAGGCGCGGAGATGCAGTTAAGTACGCCTGCTGGGAGGCGTTGACCCGCGACAAGGTGTCGAAATAGACGGCCAGCCACCCGTTATCCGTACCGACCAGACCGAGGACGAAGTCTGCCGGTGTCCTTGGACTGGCGCCCACCAGCTCTCTCCAAGCGGCTTCCGCGGAGGGTCCTCCGGGAACGACTACGCGACCCCCGCGAATGCAGATCTGGGTGCCATAGAAGTCGAGGACCGGGCCATAGGGCAAAAGTCTCCCCAGGCCGGGCGATCGTGCGAGCGCATTCCTGGTTTCACTATCGGTATTGGCGAGCGCCCAGTACAGGCGATCGACTGCCGGCTCGTGCAGCAGTATGTCCACCAGCGATTGCGCGCCCCTGCTCTTGGCGCTGCTGAGGGCCCGCCACTCGTTTTCGCCAAAAAGCACCGGGACGCGGGACGAGGGAAAAGCGTACGTGAAAGGCGTGCCTTTCTCGAGCGCCTCTTCCAATGCGGTGAGAGGAAACCCTGAATCCGTGGTGAGGAAGGCTCGTTCCGGGTCCGCGGTCATCAGGGTGGAGTCCTTTTGCCCGCAAGCCGGCCGTGCATGGTAGCCGAGGATACTCAACAGGGGCTCCGCCTCGGCACAGTTGGCAACGTGTATGGTGCCGCTTGACCCAGCCAACATCTCCAGCTCTCTCGCCTGATGTAGATAGCGGTCGACTAAGCGCAGAAACTCCGTTGGCACGCCGTTCAGATAGCCAGTCGCGTACGCGTTGCGCGCGAGCAGAGGCAGTACATCATCGGGAGATATCTGCTGACTGATGCCGGCCATGCGCAGGAAAGATCGCAGGGGCCCGGGGATGACGACCGTATTCTCCTGTGGAGAGGTGTGGACCACGGCGCGGGCGGGCTTAGCGGGCGAAGGGGTGGGATGACCGGCATTGCTAGCCTGAGCCCAGGAGACTGAACTCTGGCAGACGATGCCGACAGCAAGAAGAGCGGACAAACAGGTTGCAGACTTCACGGCGTACGCCTCTCAGGGAAACTTCGAGACTTGGGGGCAACCACGATTTTGAACAAAGTACGTCTGGACATGGCCCGTGCGAGCGAAAGAACCCCGAGATTGGTCACAACTTTCCGGTTAAGTTATTCCCTGTTTTGCGACGTCCCCCTGGTCCACTGCTTTCGTGTGAGCCAAGATACACCACCTGCGAAGGCAAGATGTGAATATCTATTCGGGGCATCAAAAGGAAGATCCCTAAATTAAAGTTGCCGCTCGAGTGGTGCAAATCTTCAGGTTCCAAAGGTAACCGGGGTGTGACAGCCGAACGCGTGGAGGTTATCAAAAGGGTTATCGGAATGCGCGCGTACTAAACGACGCGAAGCATGCGATCTCGATTCCTCGAAATATTTCATTCAAAAGTGTTTCGACGCACAGAGAATGCGGAAGGAAAATCTGATTCATTGGTAGGGATGCCTATGCCGGTCGATTTGCAGGGTGCGCGGGGTGGCAGGTATTGTGGCGGAGTCGATGCCGGCAACTTCCCCTTGGCTTCTATCGGAGATTAACCATGCGCCTTTTGCGTCTTCTGCTGGCCGGTACGGTCTGCTCTCTTGCCTTTTCTCTTACTGCCGCGGCGGCAGTGCAACTTCCGAATCTTTTCTCTGATCACGCAGTGTTGCAACGCGATCGTCCGGTCCGTATTTGGGGTTGGGGTCAAGCTGGAGAGAACGTCACTGTCCGCTTCCACGGCCAGACCGTCACTACGCAAGCCGATCCGGTTGGCTATTGGGAGGCGTGGCTAAAACCGGAATCAGCAGGAGGACCCTACACGCTGACGGTAAGCAGCGACTCCACTGCAACTCCGCTGGAGCGTAAGGATATTTTGGTCGGGGATGTTTGGCTGGCTTCAGGACAGTCGAACATGGAGTTTCCCCTCGCCGGCTTTACGGGTACTGTCCCCGCCCCGCTGAAGGACGGGGAAAAGGAGATCGCCGCAGCCAACCATCCGCGGATTCGCCTGCTGGTCCAGAAAAAAGCGACCTCCGCTGTCCCTCTCAACGAAGCTTCGGACACGTGGGCGGAATGCACACCGGATACGGCGCGGCACTTTTCCGCAGTCGCTTACTTTTTTGGCCGCGAGATCTCGGAGCGGGAAAATGTTCCTGTCGGGCTCATCGACACCACGTGGGGCGGCACACCCGCCCATTCGTGGATCAGCCCCGAGGCGCTAGCAACTTTCAATCTCACCTCAGTTTTTCAGGATGCGGGAACCATCGCCCAGGAGCAGGGACGGGCCGACCAGATCCGGGCCAATAACGCACGCGAAGATGCTGCTCTGCAGGCGGAGGGAAAGCCACCTGCTACTCACCCACGAATCAATTATGACCACGGGGGAGCCTGGACACCGGGGACACTGTTCAATGCGATGATCGCTCCCTATACGCGCTTCACTATCAAGGGTGTCCTCTGGTATCAAGGCGAAACCGACAGCGACGCTAAACGCGCGCCTTACTATTTTCGAGTTTTTTCCACGCTGATCTCTGACTGGAGACATCAATGGGGTGAAGGCGACTTCCCCTTCTTCTTCGTGCAGATCTCCAGCTTCAATTCGACCGCTCCTGGTTGGCCACTGGTCCGAGATGCGCAGCGACGCACCCTGACCTTGCGCAATACCGGCATGGCGGTCACGCTTGATGTGGGCACCCCGGACAACGTTCATCCACCGGACAAGCAAACCGTTGGCAACCGCCTGGCCCTGGCCGCCCGTGCCACGGTGTATGGGGAAAAGATCGAGTACAGCTCGCCGGAATTTTTGCAAGCGACCACCGAGCCGAACGCCATGCGCGTGTGGTTCACCCATGGCGAAGGACTCACCACACGTGGTCAGGAAGTGGGCGGGTTTGAGCTGGCTGGAGATGACCACAACTTCGTGCCGGCCACGGCAAAGATTGAGAAAATCGGAGAGAGCGAAACGGTCTTGGTGTCGTCTCCCAAGGTCGCGTTTCCCCGCTTCGTGCGTTATGACTGGTCGGGTGTAGTGACTACCTTTCTCTACAATCACGCTGGTCTGCCGGCCGGGACGTTCACCTCGGAATAATGGCGCCTGGATGCGTGCAGTGCGGCTCTGTGTCAATCTTTCGTGAATCGCGTGGCAGTCCCATTGACGATGCCCACACGCTGCCATAGATTCACTGAACATGGCAGACATAGATTTCGACCAACTTTTGGCTGATTACCGGCGTGCTATCGACAGCTGGGTAACCGCGATTGAAGCCGAAGAGGCTTTGGCCAACGACGACCACTCGATGGTTGAGATGGAGAAGTGGGATGCGGCCGGCTTCAACGTCCACGATGCCGAAGCTGTGGCAAAAAAGGCACGTGACCGGTATAAGAATGCGCTCCGGAAGAAGAACTACGGCTTCTAGAGCATTTTTGCTAATGGTGTAGACCAGGAAACTGAACCCGACGCGGCCATTCCGCCAAAGAATGGCCGCACATAGCTCATCCCACCGGACCGCAGTATTAGCAAGAATGCGTAAATTGGCCTTTACAAATCCCTAACAACTCCACATCGCAATCCTTATGAAAAAAGTCCTCTCATAGACACATTGGCTGTTATGGCCAATGGAGGACTTTTAATGAGTACATTCCGTACACTTCGACCGCTCGTCGTAGACGCCATGCGGTGCGAGCAGGGCAAAACGATTGCCACCGATACCGGCTTCTGCAACGTGTCAAAAGGCGACTGGATCGTAAAGGGCGAGAACGGCGAAACCTATGTCGTCGACGACGCTTTCTTCCAACGAACCTTTACGCCCCTGCAGACGTACCCGTGGGAGTTGCCAACAGAGGAGGGCCGTCATTACGGCTGCTAGCTTCCACATCGAAGGCCTGCTTCGTTTCGTTCCCGAAAATGTCGATCACTCGTACGAGGATGGTGTAATTCCCCGCTTCTTCGTACGGGTGTATGGCGGAGACGAGTGGAAGCTTTCGCTCTTTGCGTGTTCGGTACGCTGCCCAACCCTGCATAAAGATATCGTTCTGAAAGTCCCAGTCCACAGCCCAGTAGTCGATATAGTCCGACCATCCGTTCACGCTGGCGCGGACGTCCTCGGGAATTAGTTCCGGATTCAGAACCACAAAGTCCTTGAGCGCCACCTGCACGGTGAGGTGGTCCGGCTGCCCGATCTCCGCTTCCAAATAAGCCAGCGGAAAGAAGCGTAGGTTGCCGTTCCGCGCCGCTTCCTGCTCCATCACCTCGCGCGGAATCTGCAAAAGACGAAGCCGGACTCCCTTTTTGCGGGCATTCTCGACCATACGGTCGCACCGTCCGGTTTCCCATTCCCAGGCGAGTACGTGTAATTCGCGCTGCTTCAACATTGCGCATTCGTCGACAGTGGCGTCGATCGCGCTCGCCGTCAGCGGTGTATCCACTGATGCAACGTGAACCAGTGCCTCGCCGATATTTCCGTGGATGTGTGCGTGGCCCGGCATCGGCTGTGCGTGGTAGAGCTTCAGTATGAATGCGAGGTACGCTTCGTGGCCTCGCTCAGCGAAGGAGATTCCCTGCCAGTGTCGACGCTCATCCTTGCCCAAGCTGAGCATCTCGAAGGTCCTGCACTCCTTGATCCCCAGCAGCCGCTTCCTGGTGGCGTGAATGCCCCAGCGGCCCAGATCGCAGCCAATCCAGCGGCGATTGAGCTTTTCAGCAACCGAAAGCACGGTGCCGGAGCCGCAGAAAAAATCGGCTACGAGATCGCCCTCGCAGGACGCAGCCTGGACAATCCGCCGCAGCAACGCTTCCGGCTTCTGGGTGGGGAAGCCGCAATTCTCGGTGCGGTCAGCAGGCTGAAGCATGGAGATCCGCCATACATCGTCCACGGTTCTCTCATCCGTCTCGCGATACAGAACCCTTCCATCCACACCCTTCGCGTTGACGATTGCTGACTTCTCCTTGTCCCACAAACGGACCAGCTGCTTTACTTTCCCCTCTGCGCGCTTCTCAAGTTGGGGATTGAATTGGTACGACGTGCCTTTGCGATACCAGAACACAACATCGTGATTGGAGGCAAAGCGCTTCACGTTGCCTTGAAATTTGTTGTAGTAGTACCAAACGATTTCGTTGAGGAAGTTCTCCGACCCGAATACTTCATCCGCGGTCGCTCGCAGCAGGTGACCCACGTGCCAATCGCAGTGAAGGAAAAGGCTTCCGCTAGGAGAAAGCAGTTCGCGGATCAGGCGCAGACGTTCTGCCATCATCGTCAGATAGGAGCCCAGCCCGATCTTCCACGTGTCCCGGTAGGCAGTCTCGTCCCTGGACGATTGCCTACTTATTTCCTGTTCGCCAATCTGGGCTGTGAACGAGAAATCTGTACCCGTGGCAAACGGCGGGTCGATGTAGATGAGGTCGACCTTACCCGCAAACTCCTGCAGCAACGAGCCCATTACGAGCAGGTTGTCACCCCATATAAGCTTGTTTCGCCATTCCGCCTCGCGCTTGGGCTGGGCTTGGTTGAAGACCTCAATCACCTGGAAGGGCAGGTTGGCGCGCGGCAGTTGAGTCAACGAGCCATCCTCGTTGTACTTGCCGGGCCAGACCAATTCTGTTTTGGTGATTTGAATCTTTGCCATCGCTCCCCGCCTGCCCCAGCGTGCCTTGGGGCATGCCGTTAAAGCATAGCGCAGTGGAGGATAACTAGTCCGCGTCGAGCAACTCAGACGCAGCGGAGCCCGCACCCCTCGCGTTCACTTCCGCGCGGTCTTCTGCAAACCAGGACGCGTGAGCATGCAGGAGCGAAACTGCGTGTTCTATAGACTGGTAGCCGCGCTCAACGTCGTGCCTTACCAGCTCCTCAAGTTCGGGACGACTCTGAATATCCATAGCCATAGGCTAACTCACTTTCAGAGCCTCTCGACGTGGAACTGGAGGGGCTGGTACCACCTTGACAAATGGCTGCATCCAGAATCACATCAATCGAAATGGGTTAGCAGGCGACGGGCTCGTAGAAAATAATGGATTTTAATCGTAATCATGGTGGAGACATATATGCACTCGCGGTGGGTAAGAGTCTTCTACAGCCTGGCGTTCTGCGCCATTCCTTTACACGCCTTGGGGCAAGCTAGAATCCAAAACAGCCAGGTGAGTATTTCCCTTTCCTGCGGACCTAACTGCCTTTGGGAGTATGGTCAACGGGGTTCCGCTTACCACTTCGCTCCGCCAATTTTTCCTGTTAATGGAAAGATGCTTCCGGCGGAAGTGCGCCATTTCAGCCCGGTTGGAACTCCGACCCATCTCGACAATGGGGCTACGGAATACATCTTTGCAGGTGAGTTGGTGCAGGACGCGCATCTCCATCTGCGTATTCAGTTCCAGGTCAACGACAGAACTCCGGTTATTCGATTTCGCTACATACTCGAAGCGGATCAAGCGCGAGCACTTAGCGGCACGAACAGGCTCACCTATCTGCAAACCTCGCTGAAGCAATTCCCGCAGGCGGAGGAAGTCACGCTCTCAAACTTTGCGCAACTGACACACAGTTACACACTTTATGAACAACCGATCGAAGACCGTTACTTCGAGGACAGCAGTGCATTGATGGGCCCTATCCTTGCGGCCAGCGATAGCCAGCGCAGCTTCCTGCTGGCGTACGAGCACGGCTCACAGGTTCCGGATGCGTTCCTGCACTACCAACTCAGCCCTGATCGAAGTGTTCGCCTGACTGCCGTGAAGGGCAACTATGTCTCCGGTCAAAAGGTGGATGGCGATCATCCCTTTCAGACTATTTGGATGGAGACCGCCGCGACGCAGGGCGGGATCGACCAGCTCGCTTCTACCTACCGCCTATTCGTGCTGAAGTACATGACGCAGAACACAGCGACACGGAAGCCCTACATTTTCTATAACACCTGGAACTTTCAGGAACGCAACAAGTGGTGGAATGGCAGGCCCTACCTGGAGTCAATGAATGAAGACCGCATCCTCAAAGAAATTGACGTGGCACACCGGATGGGGGTGGATGTCTTTGTGCTGGATACTGGCTGGTACGAGAAAACCGGGGACTGGACTGTCAGCAGCAAGCGATTCCCAGATGGCCTGAAACCGATCAAGAAAAAACTGGACGGCTACGGCATGAAACTCGGGCTGTGGTTTGGCCCTACAACCGCGGCAGCATCCAGCCGGGTGGTGCGGGAGCATCCTGAATGGCGCAGATCCTGGAATGGACAAGTAGCCGAGCCCGAGGAAGTGTGGGAGACGGAGAAGAGCTACAAGATGTGCATGGTCAGCGGATATGCGGATACCTTCGCCGATGAGCTGATCCGCCTTGCCAAAGAGGTCGGTGTCACTTATTTCAAGTGGGACGCGATTGCTCAATATGGATGCAATGACCCACATCACAATCACGGTGACGAAAGCAACACTCCACAAGAGCGGTCAGACTCCTATGGATTCCAACTCGTCCAGTACATGAGCCGGGTGGCGGATAAAGTCGCCGCCGCCGTGCCCGGAACAATCGTGGACTTTGACGTGACGGAGGGTGGCCGGGCTATGGGCCTGGCGTTCCTTTCGTCCGGGAAGTATTTCCTGATCAACAATGGTCCTTATTATCAAAACTATGACGTCCCCATCGATTTGGAGCGAACGAATTCAAACCTGTTTTTCCACCAGGGGCCGGCGCGCACCTGGATCGCGCGCTCACCATTGACGTTCGATAAATGGATCCCATCCACTTTATTTCTCACTCACTATTTTCCAGACGATCCACAGCAGTGGCAGGAAGTGGATGTTGCGTCCCTTATTTTGGGGCAAAACGGGATATGGGGTGATCTGCTCACTGTTTCAGATTCCGGAGTTGCCTTCATTGGCAGCACCCTCGCCAGATACAAACAGGTCCGCGACGATATTACGGAAAGCGATCCTGTGGTGACCGGTGTGGTTTCTACGAGTCCCGAGATTCACGAAAAGATCTCCGCCACTACCGGCCGGGGAGCGGTCGTAATTTTTGCTACAGAGCCAGGCACATACCAGTACATTACGAGCCATCGAGTAGCGGCCGAGCATTGGGTAAGCGGCGGAGTCACGGTTACCCAAGACACCGCCGGCCGCGCAAAGATCGAGGCGACGTTCGAGAAGCCCGGAGCGAAGATACTCTTTTTTGGTGTTCGTTAGGCTAACGCATTTTTGCTAATACTGTGGTCCGGTGGGATCAGCTATGTGCGGCCATTCTTTGGCGGAATGGCCGCGTCGAGTTCAGTTTCCCGGTCTACACCATTAGCAAAAATGCTCTAGGGCCTCACGATCGTGCCGTCGAGCATGCGGTCATTTCCTCGGCTCTCAAAATCTGTTTTGTAGGGATATTTTGCAGCAGCTTTCTCGTTGATGTCGATGCCAAACCCTGGTTGGTCGTTGGAGTAGATGTAGCCCTTACGGATCTCCGGCGTTCCCGGAAATACTTCGCGGGTCGCATCGTCGAAGAAAGTCTCTTCCTGAATCCCGAAGTTTGGGGTGGCAAGGTCGAGGTGCAAGTTGTAACAGTGGCCTACGGGATCGACATTGTTCGGCCCATGCCATGCCGTGCGTACATCAAAGAACTCGCAGCAGTGAGCTACTTTTCTGCACATGTTCAGACCGCCTACCGCGGATTGGTGGATGCGAATGAAATCGATCCAACGGTTCGCCACCAGGGGCAGCCACTCGTTGCGGTTGGTAAACAGTTCTCCCATGGCCAGCGGCGCCGAGGTCTCCTGGCGGAAGATCTGGAACCAGCCGACATCCTCAGGCGAGAGCGGATCTTCCATGTAAAACGGCCGGTATTGTTGCACAGCCCGGCATAGCTCGATGGATTGATTGGGAGCGGGACGCTCATGGATGTCATGGACCAAGCCGACGTCGTAACCAAACTTGGCGCGTATCGCTTCGAACATGTTGATGGTGGTGGTGATATAACGGCCGGCGTCAAATACCGGCGAAGGCGTCACGCCATCCGGCCGCAACGCCTGCACAGCGGCCGAGGTCTTGGCGCCACCCACACCGTAACCGGACCATCCGGGTACGGCCAATTGGACGCGCACGACCTGATAGCCCTTCTCGATGTAGGCTTGCAGCTGGTCGTTCAGTTCGCTTTGCGCCAAGGCAGCAGCGTGACCGTAGAGCGGTACAGCCGCACGCACTTTGCCACCAAGGAGTTGATAGACGGGAACGCCAAGACGCTTGCCCAGGATGTCCCACAAAGCACCGTCGATTCCGCTCAGCGCGTTGTTTCCTTCCGGCCCGGAGCGGAAATATTCCTGTACGTAAGCAGATTGCCAAATATCGTCAATCTCATCGCAGTTCTTGCCGATCACAAACGGCCTTAGGCGTTTTTCGATATACGCCTGCGCGGCCTGAGGAACTTCCTGGTGGGTCGCAGATCCAATGCCGTAAAGCCCGGGCTCGCTGGTCATTACCTTCACGATGGTCCAGTTGGAGCCGGATGGGGCAGTCGCAATGATTTTCACGTCGGTGATTTTCAACGCGGGCATGCCCTTGCGGGCCGCCTCTTTCGCTTGTGCCAGCGGGCCACCGTCGCCCATCGTCTTTACGACTCCGCCGGCGCCCTCGGCGGAGAGCATGCGTCCGCCTCCAAGGTTCGTGACGGCTCCCACAGCGGCCGCGGCAGAGAGGGTCTTCAGTAAACTACGACGTTCCATGGATTTCTCCTTTTCGTTTGAGCTGAAAGATGAAGACAGATAAGTGTACTGTGGCTCAACCGGCTCAGCCGCGAGGATCATGGCAACAATCGCGCTGTACGCTAGCATTGTTCGAATTGGCCAAGAAATCGATTCTGGATGGCATCGGGTTCGCACTCTGCGGATCTGTCGCGAAGTCGGGTGAGATCGTGCGGACTTATCTGAAATCCAATGGCTTCGTCTCGGGCCCAGGGCATGGGGCAACCGTGATTGGCTCGTCGCTGAGAGCTCCGGTGCGCTTTGCGGCCTTTGCCAATGCTATCTATTCACGCGGATGATTACGACGATACCCAGCTCGCCATCGCAGAGGAGGGTCTATGGCCTGTTGACCCACCCGACGGCGCCGGTGCTTCCCGCGGCCCTCGCGGCTGGAGAGTGTCCTACGATGAGGTTTCCGCGAAGTTCCTCGATTGCGCCGCTTTTGCAAAATGGCCGGCCGCCAAGGGCAAGGGCATCATGGAGATGGTGCGCAATCTTGAAGACGCGCTTTCTCTCAGTGCGCTAACAGCGCTCTGCGCAAGCTGATGTTTTATTGTTGCCGTGACTGATACAAGTGGTTGACGTTAGCATGAGGTATCGTAGCGAGACAGCAAGGCATTCTCTCCTCCGCTAATCGTTGTAGTCCGGGGCTTTCTTAAGGCGACGGAAGGTTTCGGGGTTGTGCTCGATCCACAGTTGCGCGCCGCTCTGCTTGAGGTATGCTTCCATCGCGGCGCGGCTTTTCATCGTTTGTTCCCTGTCCGCTTCATGCGGTGGGGCCTCGGTGGCGTGGCGCTCTTCTGCATAGTGCCAGAGATCGCCGGCGATCAGGACGGGTCCAGTATTTGGCAACTTCAACACCAGCACCTGGTGGCCGGGAGTGTGGCCTGGCGCGGACTTGATAATTACAGTCCCATCGCCAAACACATCGTAGTCGGTGAGCGGGAGGATGATCGTCTTGCTGTTCTTGAGCTGATTGTATCTGGCCTCGTCTTCTGGCTTCCTGCCGAACATCGCATCCCGCTCGGCCGCATGTACCAACCACGTGGATCCGGCGAAGGCGTTGGCGTTGGCAATGTGATCAAAGTGGTAATGGGAGAAGGCGATATAGGTGATGTCCTGCGGCGGATAGCCCAGAGCGGCCAATTGGGGCAGCAGAGGCCTGGGAGAACTTATGGTCAAGGAGTCCTGCGATTCGGTCACCGGACCAAACCCTTTAAACGCGCTGTCGGGGATCAAGCCAACGTCCCACATCAACGTTCCCTTGGGATGAACGATGAGGTAGCAAGGCACCACCATGTCGGTGTTCTTCACGTCCTCCTTCTTCAGCGAGTAATCTTTCGCCGTCAACCCCTTGATCAGGCCACAATCGAAGAGATATACCCTTAGGGACTTCACCGGTGCCGCCTTTACTCGAGCGGCGAAAGGCTTTGCCGTGAACGCGAAGGCGAGCAAAAAGACGAGGGCTACGCAAGATTTCCGGGTCTTCATCGTGACTCCCATTTTGAGGTACTGGATGGATTTAAAGAGCGGTCGCACCTTGCCCGAAGAGCTAATGACGCTTCATTGCCGAGGGGGAAAATTCTTCGCCAGATAATCAATGATTTTCTTGAAATCATCGTCCGTTCCGATTGCGCCTTTATCCTTCATATCCTCTACTTCATCTTCCCAGGCCGTGCGGCTCATGCGCAGCGTCGAGAAGTTGGTTGGTCCATGGCATTTTGTGCACGCCGAGAGGACAATCGCCTTTCCCTCCCCTTCCGGCAATGCTGCGGCGTCAGAAGCGTTCACCGCGGCCCCCGAAGAGGTGGTCGTAGAGGAGATCGCTGCGTTTGTAGAAGAGTCACCGACATGTTCGCGAGCACCTTCGTTCACTTTCGGCGGCGCCTGCTCTACAACTCCACTGTTGTGAGAGTTCGGCAAGGCAAAGGCGATGAGAGCGTCTGCATTTTTGTCCGCGGTGTTGGCGATCATCCTGAAGCGGTTCGTACCACCGGCGGCAACTACGAGATATTG
This sequence comes from uncultured Acidobacteriaceae bacterium, assembly GCA_963824325.1. Lineage (GTDB taxonomy): Bacteria > Acidobacteriota > Terriglobia > Terriglobales > Acidobacteriaceae > PALSA-350. Next base: position 139,935 of record CAWGPA010000006.1, read on the forward strand.
CCTGCCATCGCGGCCCAGATAGGTCATCGGCACGGTGGTGCCACTGGCGTCGAGCTTAGTCACCCAGAGCTCAGCACCAGTTTTTGAATCAAATGCGCGGAACTTGGAGTCAGTGGTCGCAGCAATAAATACCAGGCCGCCGGCGGTTACGATGGAGCCCCCGATATTCGATGCGCCAGTATTCTTCATGCCCTGCGCTTCCAGTTCGTCATAGCTGCCCAGTGGTTTTCGCCAAACGATGTCGCCGGTATTGGCGTTTACCGCAATGAGTTCGCCCCAGGGCGGCTGCTGACACGGGTATCCTTCTTGATCAATGAAGCGAGTGTAGCCACCCAGGTTGTGATATGGCAGAGCTGAGCCGGCCACGGTCGGCGCCATTTGCCCAACAGTGCCCAGGCTGCTGGTGTTCACGAAGATGTAGCCAAGCTCCGGATCGAAGGAGACGCCGCCCCAGTTCCCTCCTCCCATGGTTCCCGGCATCGACAACGAGGCGGTGGAACCGAAGGGCGTATAGGCTCCCTGAGAGCGCAAGCGGCTAAACCACTCGCCACAAAACTTCTCTGCCTGGGGTGTGCGTTTGGACACGGCATCCATCGTCATGGTCATTCGCGATAACGGAGGCGGCTTAAGAGGAAACGGTTCAGTGGGTGAATACCATTCCCCAGGAGTGTCCCCCTTCGGCACGGAGCGCTCTTCGACACCATAGATTGGTTTACCAGTCCTTCGATCGAGAATGAACAACAGGCCCATCTTGTTCGTCTCTGCGAGGGCGGGAATGACCTCACTGTTGTGCTTGACGTCGATCAACGCGGGCGGCGCGTTCATATCGTAGTCCCAGAGATCGTGGTGGACCATTTGGTAGTACCAGCGCAGCTTGCCGGTGAGCGCGTCGAGAGCAACAACACTATTCGCGTACAGATCTGGCCCTTCGCGATCGCCGCCATAGTAGCTGTCGGCGGCATTGCCCACCGGCAGAAAGACCAGGCCGCGCTCTGTATCGACAGTATCCAAACCCCATTGGCTGGGCCCGGCACGGTCTTTCCATCCATCCTTCCCCCAGGTTTCGTTGCCTGGTTCTCCGGGTCTGGGTACGGTGTGAAAGCTCCACAAAAGCTTTCCGGTGCGCACATCGAAACCCCGTGGATCTCCGTCAGGCCCCACGCTGCCTGCTTCTTGTGTCGATGGGCCAACGATTACGACGTTGCGGTAGATGACCGGCGGTGAGCTGATTGAAAAGTGCGCGTTGGGATATTTGTCCGTCACGCCAGCTCTCAGATCGATAGAGCCATCGGTGCCGAATGTGGCCACGGGTGCGCCGGTCTTCGCATCCAGTTCCAACAGGCGGCCGTCGCCGGTACCAAACAGGATCCGCGGCGGATCCTTTTTGTCTCCGGGCCAGTAAGCGACTCCCCGGCTCTCGGAACCCGAGGGCTTGGGATTGGTGTATTTCCAAATTTCTTTGCCGGTTTCCGGATCGAGGGCAACGAGGTTTTGATTTTGCGTCGAAAGATAGAGGACATCGCCGACAAAGATGGGCGTCGCCTCAAACGACCGGCCCTTTTCTCCAGTGTGATAAGTCCAGGCGCGCTGCAGATGACTTACGTTAGTGGTGTTGATTTGTGCCAGCGGCGAATGACGGGTCCCGGCCGGATCGTGACCGTAGACCGGCCAGTCTCCGGCTTCAGGAGTTATTTGGGAGAAGGCGAAAGCGGAAGCCGCCGCGACGACGATTGCCAGAAGTATGCGCATCTCACGGTAACCGCCTATTTCAGATTGATCGGATTATCCCAGGCACCACTGCCCGTCGAGTCCCATACGGAGAGTCGAATCCACTTCTTGCCGGTGGCGTCGAAGGGAATCTTGAACTCTTTGGTACCGAAGGGCAGGGTGTCTTTGAGATCGATAAATTTGTGCTCGATCTTGCTGCCGTCGCTCCACACCAGGTCAGCAAACTCGAGCGGGAACGTGTATTCGATGTTCGCTGTATAGACACTATTTGCTCCGCTGCCCTGAACACCCCAATTGTGGAATAGCACTTCGCCGTTGGTGCCGTACAAGTCTCCCCGCCGGATAGCCTCCAGAACGGGAGACCAGCTTTCGTTGTACATGGGAACTTTATCCAGCTTGAGATAGTTGATGGCCAGTTGAGGATACGTTTCATCGTCCGGCCACTTGGTATACGTGTCGCCTTCGGTGATCATGAATTTTGCCTTGGGGGCCCAGTTGCTCATGTCGTCTTCGACCCCGAAGCAGCGGACTTCGCACTCTTCCTTCTCTGACAAGTCGACGGGAAGAGATTCCCACGAGGCGCCAATGAACCGGTCGCTCAGGAAAAACGGCTTGTCCTTATAGGCTCTGGGATAGCCTTCGGAGTTCTTGGTTTCCGGGTGCGTGGTCCACATGATGGCATTCTCTTTATTGATAAAGTTCAGAATGTCTTCCGCGGAACCCAGATGGTAGACATGGCCGTACTCCGGAAGGTCCTCTTCGAAGGGCTGACCCTCTGGACGGCTATTGCCTGTACTCGGCCCGGCTTTGGGTTCATGCGCGCCCAACGTATGTGTGTAGTAAACCGGCTTTGGAGTCATCAGGTACCAATGGCCGCCGATGTAGGCATCGGGCTCTTCCGCTGGAATAACTAAGAAGTCTTTGTCAGAGACGCGTTTTGAGCCTTCGAAATAGACTTTCTGCTCCGCGAAACGAATAGGGCCAGGATCGTTGGGATGCGAGTCGTCGTGGAAGTCTCCCAGGTAGAGGATGTTGACGCCGAGGGCGCGGAAGACTGCAACCCAGGGTGGCTGATAATCCAACGTCTTGCGATCGCGCAACTGTTCGTTGAAGTCCATGTGGAAGTGGCCGGTCATGACCTTGTAGCCGGGCACGGGCTTGAAAACATCGTTATGCGTATAAGCAAGGACGGACTCGCGTGTGGACCGATCGTCCCCGGCGTTCAGGTAGTAGTAGACCGCCATTCGCTGTTCAGTCCCGGCAGGTGCGTTGTAGAGGGCGTAGTTGTCCGCATGCCCGCGCGAGGTTTCGGTGCGCCGCTTCCATTCGGCGTCGGTTGCCCCCCAGGGATGATAGCCCTCGCCCTGATCAGGCCACATGACACCCAGCGAGAACGAGGAGTCGGTGTCTTTACGGTAGTAAACGTAACCGAGGTTTACCTCGTCCTCGCGGGCAAAGAAGAACTTGTGAGGCGACGGAAACACGGCCAGAGAGCCCGGGCCGACATCGAGAATCGCCATGCGGTTGCGCGCCCGTAGCGCGACCGGTTCTGTATTGGGTGCTCCTCCGAAGTATTCGGTTTGCGTGTGCTCAGCGGTGTCACGCCATATCAATTTGGTCTCGGGTGCAACAGGGAAGCCCTTTAACCCGGCTTTGTAGATGTAAGCCACGGAAGGCTCCTGGGTCTTGGCGACCGCTTCCTGGCGGAGCAGGTTGGTTCCCTTGTAGGCGATGAACCGCAAGTCGCCGGCAAAGATGCCCAGTTTCAACCCATCAAAGGTGACGCTCAGCTGGTTTCCCTCGGTGGCCACCTTGCAGGTATTGGACTGGTAGGTTACCGAGGCATGCGTAATCTCGGCTTCGGTGCGGGGCAAATCGGTGGTGTCGCCTCGACCAGGAATCACCAGGGGCGCGTCCCAAAAGGTGTTCCACTTTCGCTTGCTTTCCTCTTCCGGCGTGTCCAGGTTGAGGGCCTGCAGCTGCGTACGTTGCGCCTGGGAGATGCGCCGCTTTCCAGTGGAGACCTGGAAATCCGGGGACAGATCTTTCCCCAGCACCGTCCATTTGCCGGAACCTGCCCGCGCAGCAAGTTCCTGCACGAGGGGCTGACCGTTGCGGATTCCAAATGACGCCCGTAGCTCCTGGCCGCCTTGGCCCTGCCAACTCATGGTCACTACGCCGCCGCTGGTGATCGCTTTTAGCCCATCTGTGGCCTTGTAGCCTTGAAGATCACAATTCAGTGATTGCGCGGCCGCAACACCGGTCAACATCGCTAAACTCATCAACAGTCCACGAAAGCTCATCTACATCCCCCGACCGTAGTTCCTGGTTCACGCCGTGAAGATTTCGCGATCATCCCCCGGATTTCCTGTTCGCGGTACCAATCATATAGGTGACAAACCTTTGCTGACCGGTTACAAGGAGAGTGGTTCAAGCCGCCGCAGGCTATCCACAAGTCCGGTAAGAGGAGGAAAGCCGTAGTATGCCCGATCAGTCATTCATTCTGACGGCTCTGCTTCATCCCGTGACTGCCTGGGCTGGCTTTTGGGTGACGGCGGCGCCGGCCAGGACACAGCTTATCCATCTGTCTGCAGTGGATGTGCTGATTATCGCGGTCTATTTCGCGATGGTCCTCTTTATCGGCTTCTACTTAAAGAGCGGCACCAAGACCAGCAAAGAGTTCTTTATGGCTGGGCGGGAGATGACGGCGTGGATCGCGGGATTGAGCTTTGTATCCGCGAACCTGGGCTCGCTGGAATTGATGGGCTGGGCTGGATCAACCTATCAGTACGGCATACTCGCGCTGCACGCGTACTGGGTGGGGGCCATTCCGGCCATGTTATTTCTGGGCCTGGTGATGATGCCGTTCTACTACATTTCGAAAGTCTATTCGGTTCCCGGATATCTGCATCTGCGCTTCGGTAACCCCACGCGGGCATTCTCTGCCATCAGCTTTGCGTTCATGACCATCCTGATGAGTGGTATCAATATGTACTCGATGGCGCTGGTGATGAAAGTCGTTCTGGGATGGAACCTGAACTTCAGCATCTGGCTTTCTTCTCTGGTGGTCGCGATCTACGTGGCTCTGGGAGGGCTACGTTCCGCAATCTTCAATGAGATTCTGCAGTTCGTCCTGATATGGGCGGGCGCATTGTTGGTTCCCATTCTCGGCATGATCGAAGTGGGCGGCTGGAGAAATCTGACGCAGCGGATCCAAACCAACTTAGGACGGTCAGATTACACCCACCTTTGGAGCACGATGGGCCATTTCAAAGATAATCCCATGGGGATCCACTGGACTGGCCTTGTGCTGGGCTGGGGTTTTGTCCTGGCGTTTGGTTACTGGACTACCGACTTTCTGGTGGTGCAACGGGTGCTCGCAGCCGATAGTCTGCGCTCCGCCCGCTTGGCGCCCATCATCGGCGCAGCTTTCAAGATGATGGTGCCCCTCATTGTCATCGTTCCCGGACTGCTGGCGTTGGCCGTTTTGCCGTTTCATTTGGTGCCCGAAAGCGTGGCCGTGGCCACCAACGGGCACAGTTACAACGAGGTACTTCCCCTGATGCTGGTGCGCTATTGCGGTCCCGGGCTTATCGGGCTCGGCGTCACTGCGCTGATCGCAGGTTTTATGTCAGGAATGGCGGGCAACGTGAGCGCATTCTCGACCGTGTGGACCTACGACATTTATGGGGCGTTCCTGAACAAGAAAGCGGCAGACGCGCACTACGTGGCGATGGGCCGTTGGTGCACGCTGATCGGTGTGCTGGTATCCGTAGCGACTGCTTACCTGGTGCAGCATTCCGCCAGCATCATGGACTATGCCATGCAACTCTTCAGCTTTTTCATCGCGCCGCTTTTCGGAACCGTAATCCTGGGCATGTTGTGGAAGCGCGCGACCAACCAAGGTGGTTTCTGGGGTCTGCTTGCCGGCACGATCACGTCGATCGGACTTTGGATTTGGGTGGTGAAAGATCCCTCAGCTTTGCGTTATGTCGCGCTCTCTCCGGATGCGAAAGAGATGGCGGAGAATTTATATCGCGCCTTGTGGGCCTGGCTGGTTTGTGTGGGCGTTACCGTGCTGGTGAGCTGGGTGACGAAGCCGCGGAACGTGCGTGAGCTGGAAGGGCTGGTCATGGGGGTCACAACGTTGCCGGCGAAGGACAAATGCCATTGGTACCAGGAACCCATATTCTGGGGCGGCGTTGTGGCCGTAGTCTTTGTGGTTCTGAATATTGCGCTTTGGTGAGCGACCCCGAGCCTTCTGAGAATTCAGATTCCGGATTCGCACGGCATGGGGTCGGGAGAGGTCTGCGCACTAGCAGAATCACAAAGGATAGGACGAATACCTCTCGTTCCCAGACATAGGACGGGTGGGCCACATCTCGCTCGTTTTTTGTCTGGGAACGAGAACCTTACCTGAGCGGCTGAAACCGTGCCCTTCGTCTTGTGGTTGGGGTGTGCCCCAAAAGCAAGGAATGGTAGTTCATGGACTCTCCCCAAACAGGTGTGAACGAGAGACGTGGCGACACAACGGCAAAGACTGTAGAAATAGTTATTGGAGGGATTGATGGTTAGACCCTGGTTGAAAACGTGGATGTCCCTGTTGCTGCTTTTGCCCGCCAGCTGCGTATGGGCGGCGGACCCTCCCGAGTGGACGACTCCGATCGCGCCGTTCCGTATAGCTGACAATCTTTACTACGTAGGCAGCAAGGACCTGGCGTCGTACCTAGTGGTGACTCCAAAAGGCGACATACTGATCAACTCAAGCCTGGAAAGTTCGCCTCCATTGATTCAAAAAAGCGTGGAGCAGCTTGGGTTTCACTTCAGCGACATCAAGATCCTGCTGATCAGCCATTCACATGCTGACCATGACGCGGGCAGCGCAGAGGTCAAGCGGCTGACGGGCGCAGAGTACATGGTGATGGATGGCGACGTGCCGGTGGTGGAGAGTGGGGGCGCCAAAGACTTTTACTACACCAAAGACCTCTATCCGGCGGTGAAGGTGGATCGCATATTGCACGACGGCGATGAGGTGCGGCTGGGTGACGCGGTGTTGGTCGCACATAAGACGGCGGGCCACACCCGCGGCTGCACCACCTGGACGATGCGGGCGCGCGTGGCCGGCCAGCTTCGCGATGTGGTGATTGTGGGAAGCTGGAATGTGAACCCCGGATTCCGCTTGGTCGATAAGCCGGGGCGTCCCGCTTCCTATCCCGGCATTGCTGCAGATTATCAGCGAACCTTTGTCACCTTGAAGGCGCTGCCGTGCGATGTGTTTCTCGGTGCGCACGGTGCTTACTTCGAAATGCTCGAAAAACTGCAACAAGCGCAGGCTGGAGCAGGGGAGAAAGTCTGGATCGATCCAGAGGGTTATCGAGCAGCAGTGGCTGAGCGGCAACAGGCATTTGAGGCGGAATTGAAGCGCCAGGAGGGCCGCAACTAGCTCTCGCCCACGTGTGGCAGTCGATCGAGCGTGGCCTGATCCGGTACTCCGTTGAAGTATTTTTTCAAGGCGTCGGCGAAGACATGGTTTCCGAGCATCTGAAACGGAGAACCATGCGCGACCACCCAGGCAAAGAGGGTGACCGAGGAGTGGAACTTCAGATCGTCGGGATAGCCGAAGATGTCGTGGACGGAGCGGCCGTCCACCGCGTTGACCAAGGCGGTACAGTCACGAAGGCGATCGCCAAGGACGGAGTGAACGAGGTACGCATCGGCCTCCGCGGGCCCGGAAATGGCAAAGCGCCGGGCCATGGGACTGGAACCGAGACCCCCGATCTGGGGGAAGATGAACCACATCCAATGGGACTGCTTTTGCCCAGCCAATAGCTCGGAGCGTACTTGAGCAAAGCAGGCAGCTTGGGCGTCGACGAAGCGCTGCAGACGGTAAGGATCATAGGCTTCCCCATTCGCTTCAATCATCATTGCATTTCCCTATGGCATCTTATGGTCGCGCCGAAGATGCTGAAAGGTTACTCTCGGCATAGAGGTCCGCACCGCCACAGTTGCCTGCCTGTACGCAGGCTGATACCGCTAACAGTTCAATAGGGATGGCATGATCGCGAAGGCGTTACGCAAGGGCAAGCTGTATCTGAATCCGGTGCCCACCTCGGTGGGTGGATGGTCAACCATTCTCTACGTGCTGTGGGCCTATCTGACCAACCGGGAGGAGCGCACGCCAAAACGACGTCCGGGGCCATTCCGCACGGATACTCGAGTCTATGATAAGCCACCGGTCAGTGGTCTGCGGGTGACGTGGATGGGACACTCGTCCAACCTGCTGGAGATCGATGGAGTACGGGTGCTGATAGACCCCGTGTGGGAGCAGCGTGCTGCGCCGTTCGAGTGGGCAGGGCCAAAGCGCTTCTTCGCCCCTCCGCTGCGCCTGGAGGAGCTGCCGCGAATCGATGTGGTGCTTCTCTCGCATGACCACTACGACCATCTTGGGGCGCACACCATCAAGCATCTGGCGCAAAACGATGCGACCGCCGGGGCACAGTGGGTAACAGCGCTCGGCGTGGGCGAGATCCTGCGGAAACTGGGCGTGAAGGAGGTGCGCGAATTGGACTGGACAGAAAGCCTGCGGGTGGGAGAACTGCAATTGACCGCGCTGCCGTCGCGCCACTTCTCGGGGCGGAGTCTCGCGAGCCGATTCGAGACTCTGTGGGCCTCGTTTGTTCTTGCCGGTCCCAGGCACCGTGTTTATTACGGAGCGGACTCCGGGGAGTGGGAGGGATTCAAAGAAATTGGGCAAGCCTATGGGCCCTTCGATCTAACGATGTTGGAGATTGGAGCCTTCGACCCCCTATGGGCAGATATTCATATGGGGCCGGACGGCGCGGTAAGAACATTTCGCTCCATGGGCGCCACGGGGTTGATGATGCCCATTCACTGGGGACTGTTCAGTCTCGCGCTGCATGGTTGGCGGCAGCCGATCGAGCGGGTATTTGCCGCCGAGGGTCTGAAGATCTGGGCGCCCGAGCCGGGGATGCCCACGGAAGTAGCAGCGGGAACTGAGCTGCGCTCGGAGTGGTGGCGGCGGTAAAGTCCGCCCCCTTATGGTTAACTATCAACGCATGTTAGCCAAAACTTTTTTGACCACTCTGGCTCTTTGCGTGACGATGCCAGTCCACGCTCAGGCAACTGCCGACTCCTATCGCAGCTGGGCAGTCTATGGCGGCGGCTCAGATAACATTCATTATTCGAGCCTCAACCAGATCAACCGCGATAACGTGCATTCCTTAGAGGTCGCCTGGACCTTCGATAGCGGAGACCAGCATCCGCAATCGGAGATGGAGTGCAATCCCATCGTGGTCGATGGAGTTTTGTATGCGACAACGCCCAACGGAGACGTGGTCGCTCTGGATGCAGCGACGGGCACACTGCACTGGCGTTTCGATGCCAATCAAGGTCTCAAGAATGTTGGCAAGGTGCGCAACCGGGGCGTGACCTATTGGGCCGATGGAAAAGATCAGCGCATCTTTGTTGGCGTGCGCCAGTATCTCTTCGCACTGGACGCTCAAACCGGCAAGCCAATCACCGCTTTTGGCAAATCAGGACACGTCGATCTGCGCGAAGGCTTAGGCCGTGAACCCTTGAATTGGGTCACGATGACAAGCCCCGCAGTGGTCTACAAAGATCTGGTCATCGTCGGTGGCGGAATGAGTGAGGTACTCCCCGCCTCTCCGGGAGATATTCGCGCCTTCGATGCGCACAGCGGAGAGTTGCGCTGGGCCTTCCATACCATCCCTCACCCAGGTGAGTTGGGTTACAAAACATGGCCGAAGACTGCCTGGACGTACAGCGGGGCAGCTAACAATTGGTCCGGCATGTCGGTCGACCAAAAGCGCGGAATCGTGTTTGTTCCCACGGGCTCGGCGGCCTCGGACTTTTATGGCGCCAATCGACTCGGCGACGACTTGTTCGCCAACTGCCTGATCGCCCTTAATGCCGAGACGGGCAAGCGGATTTGGCATTTTCAGTTAGTTCATCACGACATCTGGGACCGCGACCTGCCGGCGCCGCCCGCCCTGGTGACGGTGAAGCGCAAAGGAAAAGATGTGGACGCGCTGGCCCAGACGACCAAGCAGGGGTGGGTCTATCTCTTTGACCGAGAGACGGGCAAGCCTCTCTTCCCGATCAAGAGCCGGAGTTATCCGCCGTCGGATCTTGAGGGTGAGGTCACGGCCAAGAAACAGTCCCTGCCCGTGCTGCCGGCACCTATTGCGCAGCAAAAGCTGACCGCGGATATGATTACGACGCGCACGCCTGAGGCTCACCAGGAAGCACTGGAGCGATTCCTGAAGGTGCGCAGTGATGGGCAGTTCATTCCTGGAAGCACGCAGGGCACCATCATCTTTCCCGGCTACGATGGAGGCGCGGAGTGGGGTGGAGGCGCGTTTGATCCGACGACCGGTCTGCTGTATGTCAATGCGAACGAGATGGCCTGGATCTTGCGCCTGGTACCGCAGAAGCCACGCACGGCAGAGGCCAATGGGCGAGACATTTTTCTACGCAACTGTTCCGCTTGCCACCGTTCCGATAGGACAGGAGCGCCTCCCGAGTTTCCTTCATTAATTGGCGTATCCGATCGCTACGACGAGGGGACAGTGAAACACCTGATCGCGCAAGGGGCCGGCCGCATGCCTGGCTTCGCCAACCTGGGTGACGATCAATTGCAGGCAGTTCTTGAATACGTTTATTACGGCAAGGAAATAGTGGTGAAGGATAAAGGACCATCGCCGCTGGATGCAAAATATATCAGTGACGGATACAATAAGTTCCTTGATAAAGACGGCTATCCTGCGATTCAGCCGCCCTGGGGCACGTTAACCGCAATCGATTTGAATAGCGGCAAAACCGCGTGGAAGATTCCCCTCGGCGAGTATCCCGAACTTGCGGCCAAGGGCCTCACCGGCACGGGCAGCGAGAACTACGGCGGCCCGGTTGTGACTGCGGGTGGGTTGTTGTTTATCGGCGCCACCAGCTATGACAAGGTCTTTCGTGCGTTGGACAAGACGACCGGCAAGGTCCTGTGGCAAACCACGCTGCCCGCGGCCGGAAATGCCACCCCTTCCACATACGAAGTGAATGGCCGGCAATATGTCGTGATCGCCGCCGGCGGAGGAAAGTCCCCCGCACCCTCGGGCGGCAGCCTGGTGGCGTTCGCGCTGCCCAAATAGCCGAACCTGCGAGTGCAGTGCGTGCGAACCAGGTTCTCTGCTACCATGCAGCGCATGCTCACTCGCAGGACTCTCGTAGGCATGACGGCGGCATCTTTGGCCGGCCGCGCCCTTGCTCCCCGAAACCTCGTGGCCCAGACTGTGGCCGATTCCGGCCAGACTGGCACACAGTTCTCCGTCATGATTTGGACGTTGAATAAACTGGGTACCTTCGACGAAAACCTGGAGCGCGTTGCGCAGGCTGGTTACCACCACGTGGAACTGGTGGGGGAATTCAAGAAATGGTCCGAGGATGATTATCGCCGCATCCTCGCGCGCATGGAGGCATTGAAGATCTCCGTGGATGCGACATCTGGTGTGGGCCCAGGCTTTGCGGATCCCTCCGGAGGGGATGCGTTTCTCTCCGCGCTGAAGGCCCTCATCCCAGCCGCTCAGCGATTGCAGTGCAAACAGATCATTTTGCTCTCGGGTAAGCGCATCGAGGGAGCCCCCGCCGGAAGCCAGCATGCCGCATCCATCGAAGCGCTCAAACGCGCGGCGGATGTGCTTAGCAGCGCTAACCTGGTCGCGGTGATCGAACCCATCGACCGGATTGAGAACCCGACCATCTACCTGGATGGCGTGACCGAAGCGTTTGAGATCGCGAAGGCCGTAGGCAGCCCTAACGTGAGAGTGCTGTACGACGTCTATCACGAGCAGCGGGAGTTCGGAAACCTGATCGAAAAATTCGATGCCCACATCGATCAGGTTGGCCTGATTCACATTGCCGACGTTCCCGGACGTCACGAACCCGGCACTGGAGAGATCAACTACCTGAATATCTATCGCAAGCTGGCGCAGTTGGGCTACAAGGGGACGATTGCGATGGAGTTCTACCCCACAGGGGATATCGTGGAAACGCTACGGCGCGCCCGGGATCAGGCCCGGTCGCTGATTTCCTAATGGCATCCCGTATTGGGGGTCCTAGTGAGAAACGCCAGGTGGTCACCGCAAATCTCAGGTTAACGAGGCATCGCTTTCTTCTTGCCCTTCGCGGCTGGCTTACGCTGGGTCGCCTTAGGCTTCGTCTTACTGGCTTTACCGTTCTTCTCTACCCTTAACTTCCACGCGGTGTGCAGCGCACCAGCGAGTACATCTTCTTTGGCCATTGCCAGGCGGATGTGGGTCGCTCCCATCCTGCCCCACCCACCGGCGACCGGCAAAAACACTTTGGGCTGCTCTTCAACAAACGCTGCTTGCTGCTCGGGCGACAACATCAGGTTGCCATATCCCTGGGCCTCGTGTGCGAGCGTTGCGAATATTCTGCCTCCTACGCGGAAGTCAGGCGAACCCATGTGCGAACCTTCTTCGGCACCATCCAGAAGCAGTGCAATGCGTCGAAAATCAGCTGCGTTCATCTTGATTCCCCCGAGCCCTGTCAGGGCCCCTTTCCGCTAGCGTTTAGCAACTTATGGACGCGATCACGCAACTGCACGGCATCGAACGGCGCCCGAACCTTCATGTCGTTATCGAAATAGACAAAGACCTCTCGACGCTTTCGCTTTGGGGCATCATGCTTGCTCGCTCTTCTGCCGTCATAAACTTCACCGCCTTCAGCCCAGGTCACGATGCGGCGAGCCCAGATATCGAGCGCCTCAGCGTCATAGCCACTGGCGTACAGCTCCTGGCTACCATGAAGACGGCAATAAACGAAACTACAGGTCAGATCCATCAGCAAGGGCCATTCCACGGTGTCCGCAACAACCAGGCCCACGCCGTGGCGTCTGAGAAGCTTTATAAAGTTTTCGCTAACAAAGCTCTCATGGCGAATCTCGATGGCGTGGTGCAGGGCTGCGTCCTTCTGAACCTGGAACCATGAACGGCCGGTCATGCGGTCATCGTGCTTACGAGCGAGCTCGGCCGCCTGCTTCCGCGTCCGCGGCAACAGAGCGAAAAAGAGTTCAAGCCGCTCCGCCTCGAATTGGAAATTGGGCGGAAACTGCCAGAGAATAGGTCCCAGCTTTGACCCGAATCGCAATATTCCTTGAGCAAAAAAATTGGCCAGCGGCCCTTCGACATTGCGCAATCGGAGCATGTGGGTTATATAGCGCGAGCCCTTGATGGCGAAAGTAAAGTCCGGCGGTGTCTCGTCATGCCACTGGGAAAAACTTTCTGGCCTTTGGAGGGAGTAAAACGATCCATTCAGCTCGATGGTGTCGAACTTACGCGATGCAAATTCCAGTTCTCGACGCTGTGGCATCTTCTCAGGGTAAAAGACGCCGCGCCATCCTTTGTATCTCCAGCCCGAGATCCCAATGTGGATTTTTCCATGCGATGCCGCATTCGCCGTCATTCGCGTCTAGCGCGGCGAAGCGTCGCGGCTTGCCTGGTGGCGCTGCTCAGCGCTGATCCGGATCTTTTCGTAAGTTTTGGCCAGCTCATCGAGTTCGAGATCAGAAAGCCTTTCCACGTCGATCATTTTATTCTTGGCTTTGTCTACCGCATGGATCAGCTCGTTCAGTTTCAAATGGATGGCCCTTGCATCGCGGTTCTGGGTATTCTGGATGAGAAACACCATGAGAAATGTGACAATCGTTGTCCCCGTATTGATGACCAGCTGCCAAGTATCCGAATAATGAAAAAACGGTCCGCTAAGAGCCCACGCTACGATGACCCCGATCGCAACGACAAAAGCCCACCGCGAGCCGAGATAGTGCGAACTTCGGGCGGCAAACTTTCCGAACCGGTCAGAGCTGGTTACAAACACCGTCGAGGTGGTAATAGGAGTTGCGTCGGCCGGTTCGGTTACTTTAACGGTTACTTTGGCTGGCTTCACAAGGGCTCCAATGCTTGGCACGACTAGCAGTCTAGCAATTACTGCGGCCTGATAAGAATCGCGAGGTGGTTTTCCTTGAGAGAAAAGCCACGAAACGGCCTACTGCTTCGGTCTACACCAATTGCGAACTGCCCCCTAGCCCAATGTTTCCACTCGATCAGCGCCGCGACTAGGGGACGTATCCTGCGGCAAACCTAAGATCCGAAACCAAGCTGGCGATCTCCGCCTCCTTGGCGGCGGGCTCAGGCATACGAAGGATCGCGGAAGGATGAATGGTAGCGGTTACCGGGCCGTGCGATGTCGGAAACATCTCGCCGCGGTGCTTCGTAACCCGAAATTGCGAACCTAAGAGATCCTGCGCGGCAGTCGCGCCGAGACAAACGATGACCTGGGGGCGAACAGCGGCGATCTCCATCTCCAACCAAGGGCGGCACGCCGCGATTTCGAGGGAGTTAGGCTTCTTATGAAGGCGGATTTTGCCCCGCGGTTCCCATTTAAAGTGCTTGACGGCATTGGTGACGTAAACCGTGGATCGATCGATACCAGCTGCTTCCAGGCACTTATCTAGCAGCTGACCGGCGGGCCCCACAAATGGCTTTCCTAGCTGATCTTCGCGATCACCAGGTTGTTCGCCCACAAGCAACATCGCGGCACGAGTTGGGCCATCGCCAAATACCACTTGCGTCGCGCGCTGGTAAAGATCGCACCCGTGGCACTCCTCGGCCGCCCTGCTTAAGCTGGCAAGATCGTGGCGCGAAGGTAAGAACTCTAAGGCGGACCTGGGACTCGGATCAAACAGGTTCATCGGTCATTTATGATGCAATATTTGGCGGTGGGGACAAGGCAAGGGCCGAATCATCTTCGGCCCTCGAGTACCACTGGGATCTGGGAAGTAAATGCTGGAGCGCGTCCGTAGGAACGCAAGTAAGTTCGGAGCAGTTACATCAGCTCTTACTTGCCTTCTTTTTTGGCACTTTCGCGCCCTTCTTTCGGGCTTCGGAAAGCCCAATCGCGATCGCCTGCTTCCTGCTCTTCACGGTGCCGCCCTTACCGCCTTTGCCGGACTTGAGGGTACCGCTTTTTTCGCGGTGCACTGCGCTCTTGACGCTCTTACTTGCAGCGCTTCCGTACTTTGCCATTGTTTTTCCTTTAGAACTTCGATGACATCCGGGATTTGTTGAGACGGCCTACGCCACGGAAGCGCGGGCCATCCCTGGCCTAGGCCGCCGCTTGGAAATTAACCCGCTCGGCTATTTCACTAAGCAGTTCATCCGCGGTGCCTTCCTGCTCTTCAATGGCTTCCAGAACCATCGCATCATCCGTAAGTCCCAAAATCTCGGCCCACCGGCGCAGAGTTCCATATACTGCGATCTCGTGGTGCTCAACCTGCTGGGCGGCGCCGATGAGAGCGATGTCTCTGATAGACGAGTCGGTGACGTCCGTGATCGTATCAGAGGCTTCCGTGGTAAGCCCATTGATCACCTTGCAGGTTTCGCTCTTGCTTTCGCCGACATTGCGCTGTAGCAGACTCGCCACCATGGAGACATGTCCCTTGGTTTCTTCAAGGTGCGCTTGGAACGCGGTGGTCAGTTCGGGGTCAGTGGACTTTTCGATCAGATCGGGCAGAGCCTTGGTGATTTTCTGCTCCATATCGAGCGCTTTCCTCAAGTTGCTAACGTATAGGGCGCGTAAGTCCTGGATGTTGGCTGAAAATACTTTCATTGTTTTAATCTCCTTCAAATGAATGAACGTTTGGTGTTGGAAAACGGTGCCTCAGAGGCTAAAGCCCGTCGTATTCACAATCGTTTACGGCCCGACTAACGGCGTGCCCTGATACGAAGCGCCAGTTCTAAGCAGCCTGTAAGGTCGGGCCCTGCTGGAAAGCAGCAGAGCGGTGACTCCTAACGGATGATCAGATGTGGAAAGCGTCTTAAGTCGCCGCAACACTATTGGTGGGATGCATCCATTTGATGAGGGTTGCCGTGAGATGGCGCGGGTGACTGGCTCAGACCGGATCAAACCAGCCGTCTTTGGGGTCTAATGTATCTGTCGCAGCGCTCCCCGCCGGGAAGCCGGAGCGCCCAAATCAACATCCCGGGGTGGCTCCGGCTGCCCTTCCTGTGCCCGGATGTGAAGTTGGTTCATACAGATACTTGCAGCAGAACTTTTAGCAGGCTGGCACGTCTACCTCTTCAGGCTCAGTTCGTACATCGATGCCCCCTAGACGGGGATTTGCATTAACCTCCAGGGAGAACCCTGGGGGCTATAATCGCTTATCGCGAGGAAAGTCAGATGAACCTCCCGGAAGAATCCGCGGTACTGTCGTCGTGGAAAGATATCGCCAGATACATGGGTAAGGGCGTCCGCACAGTACAACGCTGGGAACATCACCTTGGACTTCCGGTTCGCCGTCCCAACGGCGTCTCGCATAAGAGTGCGGTCTTGCTCGACCGCAGTGAGCTGGATGCATGGTTGGCAACGCGCTTCTCGGCTCGTGGATCGGTGAGAGAACTGGCGGCGAAGGTGACCGAACCGTCAGATTCCGCGCGCCACACCCTCAGGGAAGGCATCCGGAGAGCCCGGGCACTGCGGGACGCCAATCATGCGCTGACGCAACAGATTTCCGAATCCATCCGCCTGCTTACCGAGCGTTGCGATCGGCTGAGCAACCATGCCCTGGAGGCTCCCTGGTGCAACACGGGTCCGGCAACGCAGGGACCGCCAGCAAGTTCGTTGGCAAGGGAATCCAAGCGGATCGCCTGAAGCCGTTGGCTCCCGCCCAAACCGCCTAGACGCCAGGCTTTTCGCTCAGCCTTCGTGGTATATGAAACCTGGGCCCGGGTACTTCGTGCAAGGAGGAGTATTCTCTCTGCAAGAGAACCCACCGGGCATCTGTGGTCTGAACACTCCCGTCTATGACAGCCGCGAAGAGAAGGCCTAAAGCGCCGGCCGCACCAAATCGGCCCCCTCCCAAAGCGAAGGAAGCTGCCTTACAGGTGGACGCCGGTCCGGCCCACTCCTTTCGATTCCCCATCGTCGGGATTGGTGCTTCGGCTGGTGGCCTTGAAGCAGCGACGATCATGTTCAAAGAGCTTTCTCCGTCCCTGGGTGCGGCTTATGTTCTGGTACTTCACCTGGATCCCGCCCGGGAGAGCGCAGTCACCGAAATATTGGCCCGCGCTACCCGAATGCCAGTGTTGCAGGTGAAGGAGGGCATGCGGGTTGCGCCCGATCACGTCTATGTGATCCCGCCCAATTGCGAAATGACGATCGCCGAATGGGTGCTGCATCTGGGGAACCGTCAGGAACGAAGGTCCTCCAATACAACAATCGATACTTTCCTGCGGTCGCTGGCCATGGCGCACGGAAGCGATGCGATCGGCGTAATCCTTTCTGGAACCGCTTCGGACGGTACCCATGGACTAGCAGCGATCAAGGGAGAAGCCGGAATCACCTTCGCCCAGGAGCCAACTTCAGCCAAATACGATGGCATGCCGGTGAGCGCAATCGCGTCCGGCTGTGTCGATTTCGTGATGACACCCGCGGGCATAGCGCAGGAGATCGCTCGTATCCGCCATCACCCTTATATCGCCGACGGGCACAAGCAAGAGCCGGAGCACTTAGGTGACGAAAGCGATCTGGATCTGGTCTTTCGCTTACTGCGGCGGAAGACCAGGGTCGATTTTTCCGGATACAAATCACCTACGATCGCGCGCCGGATCCAGCGCCGCATGGCGCTGCAGAAGATCGAGAAGCTCAAAGATTACGGGGGTTTGCTGCAGCGCGAGCCCCAGGAAGTGACCGCTCTCTATCACGATCTTCTGATCAACGTGACCAGCTTCTTCCGCAATCCAGAGGCCTTCGAGGCTCTTCAGCATGTCGTGTATCCGGCTATTCTGCAGGCGCGAACCTCGATCTCGGCGCCGATCCGCATCTGGGTTCCGGGATGTTCGACCGGCGAGGAGACCTACTCGCACGCGATTTCACTCGTAGAGTACCTGGGGGAAGAGCGAGCGGATATTCCGATCCAGGTCTTCGGCACAGACCTGAGCGAGAGCGCGATCCAGCGCGCCCGGGCCGCCGTATACAAGGAAAACATCGAGGCGGACGTGACGCCGGTACGACTGCGGCGGTTTTTTCACAAAACCGATGGCGGCTACCAGATTCGAAAGAGAATCCGGGATCTCTGCATTTTTTCCACGCAAAACATCTTCAACGACCCTCCCTTTTCCCGTATGGATCTGCTCAGTTGCCGCAACGTGATGATTTACTTGAGTCAGGGCCTGCAGAGAAGGGTCATACCGATTTTCCATTACGCGTTGAACCCCACCGGGTTCCTCATGCTGGGAAGCACCGAGGGACTGCTCGGGGCGGGTTCGGAGCTTTTCGAAATGACGGACAAGAAGCAAAAAATCTTTCGTAAGAGACTGGTGTCGACACCGCTGGCTTCCGGCTTTTCTGTCGGCAGGCCCGAACCGGAACCGAATGGGGGGCAGACATCGGCCTCATCCTCGAAGCCCACTGAAGCACTGAAGGTTCCGATGGAGCTTCAGCGAGAGGCTGATCGACTCCTCTTATCGAGGTACGTACCGCCCGCGGTGCTGATCAGCCATCAGCTTGAGATTCTCCAGACTAGAGGGCATACGGCTTCGTTTTTGGAGCTGCCTGCCGGAAAGGCCAGCCTCAACCTGCTGAAAATGGCGCGGCCCGGGTTGTTGTTTGAGCTGCGAAGCGCGATCGAAGAGGCGCGGGAGAAAGGCTTTGAAGCCATACGGCAGGACGTGCGTGTGGAAGAGGATGGAAAGAGCAAGACAGTCAGCGTCCGGGTTATTCCCTTCAAGGTTTCCGGCCAGGAGCAGTACAGTTTCCTGATTATTTTCGAAAGTAGTTCGACTGGGGAGAATCGGTTGCCTGCGCCCGGGACTTCGGATATACCGGCGGGTTCCCTGGTGCTCGACTCTGTGAGACCCGAGGAGCAGTCTGCGTTAGGAAGACAGATCGTCCATCTGGGGCAGGAATTAGCGGCAACCCGAGAGTATCTGCAGTCAATCATCGAGTCGCAGGAAGGCACGAACGAGGAACTGCAGTCGGCCAATGAAGAGATTCAATCGGGCAACGAAGAGCTGCAAAGCACGAACGAGGAGCTGCAGACTTCGAAAGAGGAATTGGAATCGGCCAACGAGGAACTGCATACCGTGAACGAGGAGATGCAGCACCGCAACGAACTCCTTACCCAGCTGAACAATGATCTTACCAACCTGCTGTACAGCGTGAATCTGCCTATCGTTATGCTCAGTGCCGACTTGAGTGTTCGCCGTTTCACACCCCAAGCGGCCTCGACACTCGGCCTTAACTCGAATGACATCGGCCGCCCCATGCCAAGGTTAAGGCTCAAAATCGACATGGGCGATTTGGAACAGAATCTGCTCGACGTCATCCAGCAGGTCCAATCAAAACAATTCAGTGTCCAGGACAATGATGGAAAGTGGTGCATTATGCGCATCGTTCCCTACAGAACCATGGATAACCGAATCGACGGCGTTGTGCTCAGTGTGGTGACCGAGTTCGCGCTCCCCTCCGGCCAGCCGGACGGGAAGGACGGACGAAAGGCAGTCAGCACTCCCGGCCCTCTCAAGAAGGGGCGGAGCAAAACTTCCGGGGGAGCACGGCGTAAATGACGTTTCCGGCAGGGGGTTCCCTGGTAACAGCGTTTTTCCTGTGCCCGGCAACCCGCTGCCCATTGAGGTCCTCTACATAAGCATGTTGCAGCAGAGGCTATTCGCTATGAAGGAGATCGGTTCAGCTACCCCCCCGCGCGACCCCCCAGGCGACGAGCGGACGCTTCGCCTGGAAACCGCCTTGCGCCGATCGGAAAAGCTTGCCATGGCGGGACGGCTGGCAGCTTCTGTGATGCACGAGATCAATAATCCTTCGCAGGCCATTGCCGACCTTGTTTACCTCATTGGCAAAGAGGCGGACCACCCGGAATTGGTGCGCGCCCGGGCCGTGCAGATAGAAGAGCAACTGGTTCGGATACAGTACATTGCCCGGCAAACCCTGTCGTTTTTTCGAGATACGCCGCAGATCCAAGCTAAGGATCTAGTTCCTTTGATAGAGACGGCGTTGCGCTACCACTCCGACCTGCTTGCAGAGAAGCGGATCCGGGTAAGCAAGCAGTTGCCGGATATGCTGATCGGCTCAATCTACCCGGGTGACTTTCTTCAGCTGGTGTCAAACCTGGTGCGCAACGCCGCCGAGGCGCTTCCCGCCGGCGGCGCGCTTTGCCTACGTCTGCGGGCATCGGGCGCCAATGGCCGTCTGACCGTCGCGGATAACGGGTGCGGCATCCCGCTGCCTATACGGGCGAGGCTATTTGAGGCCTTTCAAAGCGATAAAGCCGAAGCAGGCAACGGGCTGGGCCTATGGATTTGCAAGACCATCGTGGAGAAACACGGCGGACAAATTCATTGGCGTAGCTCTATGGAGGGCAGAGGTCGTGGAACGACCTTCTCGGTCTCGATACCTTTAGGTGGCCCGATCGATGAGGTCGGGCAGCACCGTCCCGCTTTTGCTGCCAGTTGACGGGGCGACTACTGCTTGGCCAGTACAGCAACCATTTTGAGCAGGTCGTCGACGCCCATGACCGGCTCGAGCAGTTCATCAAAGAGCCCCGGTACTTGGCGAATATCGTTAAGACCGTTCATGCGGAGCAGCTTATCCGAGGGCCGTTCCTTGCGAATGGCGACTGCCAGGAGTGCCAGTTCATAAAACTCGAGTGTGTGACAAAAGACCCAAACCCGGGGGCCTTTGGCCCGTTTGAGTTCTCGGGTTGCCTGGTCCGGAGTCATGGAGTGGACGGTAAGTCCCGCGGAACTAAGCACCATAGCCCGCAACCGCAAAAGCTCCTCGTCTCGGCCGATCTGGACGATGATATTCAGTTGCTCTGCCGCGGAGCACGTCGCGTCAACGGGGAGGGAGAACGGGATGACTCTTCCTGGTAGCATCGGCTACTCATTTCTTACTGCAGCTTTGTGCGCCTAGGTTAGGAAGGGAAGATTGTTTGCCAGGCCCTCTGAAACGACTGCTTGTTGCCGCTTGAGAATCGATGCCCACAGGGCCGAGGGTACTGGAGGGGACCCGGCCCGAAAAGCGTCAAATGACGCCACGTACGATTCGTCTTAAAGCGCTTTCTTGGGATTTTGAGCCCATGAAAGGGCAAACTTCAGGCAGTCTCAGTGCACTCGCGTGCGATCTGCAATCCTCTTCAGCAACAATGCTAGGTGCTTCCAAGTGGAGTGGCCGCTGGAAAGCTTTCCCTAGCCGTGCGGCGAAAATCGAAGGGCAGCGCATCTACTGAGGTGTGAGTTCGATGCTTCCCCTCCGCAATTTTGGCAAGACAGACACGAAAATATCCGCGCTGGGTCTCGGCGGCCACCACCTTGGCGCGGCCAAAGACGAGGCGACTGCCGTGGAAATTGTCCACCGCGCACTCGACGGCGGAATCACCTTTTACGATTGCTGTTGGGAATACAACCGGGGCAAGTCAGAAGATTGGCTCGGCAAGGGGTTGCGCGGTTTGCGCGATCGCGCATTTCTTATGACCAAGGTGTGCACTCACGGCCGGGACGCATCGCTGGCCATGCAGATGCTGGAGCAGTCTCTGCGACGCCTGCAAACAGACCACCTCGATCTTTGGCAGATTCATGGAGTTTCCTTTCAGAACGACCCTCGAGAATTTATCAGGCCAAATGGCGCCGCGGAAGCACTCAGCAAGGCCAAGCAGCAAGGCAAGGTACGCTTTGTGGGTTTCAGCGGGCATAAGGATCCCGATATACATCTGGCTATGCTGAACACGGGCTTCCCCTTCGATGCCGTGCAGATGCCACTGAATCCCTTCGACGCCAATTTTTTTTCCTTCGAGCAGAAAGTGCTGCCTGTTTTGAATAGTCGGGGCATCGCACCGCTGGGTATGAAACCGATTGGGGGCCACGGGGAGCCTGTAC
Organism: uncultured Acidobacteriaceae bacterium; assembly: GCA_963824325.1. Taxonomy (GTDB): domain Bacteria; phylum Acidobacteriota; class Terriglobia; order Terriglobales; family Acidobacteriaceae; genus PALSA-350. The sequence goes on from CAWGPA010000006.1 coordinate 161,663, forward strand.
AGAAAGGCGTATTCACGGCCAAGGAGCTACTGCAGTACTCCATGAGCCTGCCGGTGGCTACGACGATCTCTGGTGTCTCGGAGATACCGATCCTGGAACAGAATCTCGAAATCGCTCAAGGTTTCACCCCGCTCTCATCATCGGAAATGCAGGCGCTGCGCGAGCGGGCAAAGCCCTATGCCGGCGACGGCCGTTTTGAGCTCTATAAGACTTCGATTAAGTTCGACAACCCGGAAGCCCGGATAGCTCACGAGTTCCCCCTCGACATGGAGCAGGTCGAAGTAAAGCAAATGGTTTACGCCACTCAGAACACGGGCAGGCCGTTCCCGCAGGTATCCGACTAACTTCGAAGATGTGTACAAGGGCTTACGATTGAAGACCAAAGCCGATGGCTGGGAAAGCCGCCGAACGTTCTTGAAAGGTGTCGCTATGACGGGTGCTGGTTCCATAATCTCCTTGGCGTCGGCGCAGGGGCAAGGCAACGCACACCGGGGGCAAGCGAATCCCGTCGTACCCAACGGGCCAGGACAGAGTGAAGGAACGGTTGCCGAGTTTCAAGCGCCGCATCGCCCAATGGGGAACACCGGGCTTCAGGTTTCCATTCTTGGCGTCGGTGGCTACCACCTCGGGACCGTGGCGGGACAACCCGAGGTCAACAATATGGTCGCAAAAGCCCTGGACCATGGAATCAACTTCTTCGACAACGCGTGGGAGTACTACAAGGGCGGGAGCGAAGAGCGCCTCGGCACTGCACTTAAGGGCAAGCGCGATAAAGCAATCGTGATGACCAAGGTCTGCACCCATGGGCGGAAAAAAGATGTCGCCATGCGGATGCTCGAGGAGTCGCTGACTCGCCTGCAGACGGATCATCTGGATGTTTGGCAGGTTCACGAGGTGGTGTACTACAACGATCCTGAAAAGTGCTATGCGCCGGATGGCGTTCTGGAGGCGCTCGCCGCTGCTAAGCAGCAAGGTAAAGTGCGCTTCGTTGGTTTCACCGGCCACAAGAATCCTTCCATTCATCTCGCGATGCTGAATGGTGGATTTCCCTTCGACACGATACAAATGCCCTTGAATCCCTTCGACTTTAGCTATCGCAGCTTTCAGCAGGAGGTACTGCCGGTGGCTGCACAGCGCGGCTTGGCGGTATTCGGGATGAAAAGCATGGGCGGTTCGGGCGAAATGATTTCGCAGGGTGCATTGACCCCGACCGAGGCGCTGACTTTCGCCATGAGCCTGCCGGGTGTATCGACGACCATCAGCGGCATGGATTCCATGGGCGTTATGGATCAGAACCTGGAGATCCTGCGCAATTTCAAACCGCTGACGGAGCAGCAGATCGGCGAGCTTCGCTCGTATGGAAAGCAGTTCGACGATGGCCGCTATGAGCTTTTCAAGAGCAGCGTGAAGTATGACGGCGACCTGGGCCGCCAGCAGCACGACTTTCCCAGCGCGGCCGAGCTTCCAGCTTAGGTCTCTCGTTCCCTCACAATCTCGCTCGTTTTTCGCGAGATCTGGGATACCGCTGCTTTTTCCTTCTGACTCTCAATTCGACCAATGCAGTTAGCGGTCTACCTCGGTGGTATCCCATATCTCGCGAAAAACGAGCGAGATATGGGGCCCACCCGTCCTTTGCCAGGAGACTGAGACAGACACCTACTGGAGTGAGTTCGTAAACTGGAGTCCCGCACCATTCGCCACTCGCTCTATCACTTAGCACTTTGCAGCGGCGACGAAATCGTTTCGAGCGACTTGCCCGCTGCTTCTACTCCGATGAAATACTCGCAGACAGCGCCTGCCAGCATAAGCAATCCACCCAATAGATATCCCAGACCCACGTTCGCTCGGGAGTCGCTGGCGATGAGAAAACCGAAAAGAAGTGGCGCTCCGACTCCACCAACCAGAGTTCCCAGGGAGTAGAAAACGGCGATCGCAAAGGCGCGTATTTCGAGCGGAAAAATTTCGCTCACCGTTAGGTAGGCTGCGCTGGCCGCGGATGAGGCAATGAAGAAAATCACGGTGAAGCATATACCCATTCCGCGGGCGCCGATCATTCCATGAGTAAAGGGGTAGATGGTACCGAGGAGAAGAAGTCCAGCGGTCCCATAGGTCGCGGTAATCATCGGTTTACGTCCGATTCTGTCGAACAGCGGACCGAGCACCATGGGACCGAGGAAGCTACCAATCGCAAAAGGCAACAGGTATCGCGGCAGGTCGGCATTACTTACGTGAAAGAACTTCTTCACCACCAGTGCGTAGGTGAAAAAGACGGCATTGAAAAAGAAGGCTTGGCCGACCATGAGCGTCAAAGCAAGGAACGATCTCTGACGGTTATCGCCCATCATATTGCGAAAGATTTCTTTGAGAGGCGTATGGTCGCGGACGGATATTTTGAGCGGCTTTCCCTCCGGCGCGGGCAAGCTGCCCGGATTTCCCTTCGACACCTTGTCTTCGATGTCCTTGACGACCTTGTTTGCTTGTTCCTCATATCCGCGAAGCATCAACCAGCGTGGACTTTCTGGAACGTAAAGCCGGAGCACCAGAACCGCCGCGCCGAGACTGCCGCCGACCCCAAACGCATAACGCCAGCTCGTGGCGGCGGAGAGGCCATGGCCATGAAGCAGGAACATCGCCGCGAGTGAGCCCAGGGTCGCGCCCACCCAAAAAGTCCCGTTGACTACCAGGTCTACGGTGCCGCGTACCTTTCCGGGGATGAGCTCATCCACAGCGGAATTGATCGCGGAATACTCTCCGCCGATCCCACAACCCGTGAAAAAACGGAAAACGGCAAAGCTCAGAAAATTCCAGGAAAATGCGCTTGCGATCGTGGCGAGTGAATACGTAGCCAGGGTGACCAGAAAGAGCTTCTTGCGCCCCAGCCGGTCGGTGAGGTAGCCAAAGAGAATGGCGCCCATAACGGCTCCGGCAAGATAGAAGGTAGCAGCGGAGGTGACCTGCGGATCGGTGAGGGAGAGCCCGTTCTTACTTTCCAGAACACCGGAAAGCGAGCCGACCAGGGTAACCTCAAGGCCATCTAAAAGCCACGAGGTACCGAGTGCGACGATGATGCGCGTATGCCAGCGGCTCCAGGGCAACCGGTCGAGGCGAGCAGGTACGTCTGTCTCGACGGTTTGGTTCTCGTCCACTCGATTCTGTTGACTTGCTTTTGACATAGAGCGTTAGTTCTCGTTTTTGATGATGCTGATGGTGCCATTGCGTTCGAGGATCGCGTATGCGACGTCGTAGATAGAGGTAATCCCTTTTGTGCGGGCTGCTGCCATGACGTCCTCGCGATCCATGCGCATGCCCCTCATTACCGCCAACTGCCACTCGCCATTTTTCAGCAGGGTAAGCGGGGTACCATCGACGATGGCGCCCAGGCGCGGATATCTGCCCTTTATGCCGGATACCATCCAGTGCATCAATCCAACGGTAAGAATCGCAGTAGCGCAATTGGTCACCGAGCGGTCCTCTCCGACCGTGCTCAGGATGATGACTCCGCCGATCAGGAAGACGATAACGAACTCAAATAGTGTGAGCTGCCCTCCCGGGCGCCGGCTGAGCACGCGCACTATGAGCAGAAGAAAGAGATATCCAAAAACTGCGTGAATGATGGTAGACAAGCCAGGGTTCCTTTAGGGGACGACGACGACCCTCGCCTGCACAGGCTGCGAGCCTACTACGCCAATGGTGAAGTCGTAGATACCGGGGCCTGACGGCTGCAATGCCAGATCCACGCTCGCCGGAGTTTTCGAAGCCGGGAAGGTATACGTCAACCCTCCCTCTCCTACGACGGTGTCTTGCGGCGCTGGGATGACGCGCTGTGTGCCAAGCTGCTTGACCAGGCTATTGCTGACATAGAGGTGGATCTTTCCGTTCTGAATCGCTGACGGCGCGAACTGGACGGTGAGGATAGAAGGTGAATCCGTTCGCTCGATGCGTTCATACCTGACGTCGATCGCTCCGTCGGCGGAACGGCGCTCCGCCTTCGCGATGGGACCTCGTCCAAACAGGCCGGACAGGTCCAACACAATGATCAGACTGAAGAGAACCCAGGCTGCATTTTCAAAGCGCCACCACTTCCTTTGAAAATCCAGGTCTTCCCCAACGGCGACCTCGTCATTCACCTTGGCGACGGAGTCTTCGACGGGCTTGGAAAAAGGCTTCGTAACCATGGCCACTCTCTTGTACTAGGCTTTTTCTTGCAGACGGGAAACACTAATTTCCCCATTACGTTCGAGCACGGCGCGGTCAATTTCCTGGAGTGCCTTGATGCCCGAGTCCCGCGCAGAGGCAATCACATCGTCGTCATGAATGCGCATGTGGGCAAGTGTGTCCGCACGCCAACTTTGGTTTTCGAGAAGAATCAGCGGAGTCCCATCCACCAACCGTGCGAAACGCGGGGACTTGGTTCGAGCCCAGGCAAGGCTGTAGTGCGCCAGGCCCATGGTAACGATCTGGCAAATCCCATTCGTAAACGAAACCTCGTCTCCCACGATTGCGGTGAGGGCAAGTCCACCGATGAAAAAGATGAGGACAAATTCAAAGGGAGTCATCTGCTTGCCGGGACGGCGCCCGACAACACGGACGATCATGACCAGAAAGAAATATCCAAAGAACGCCCGCAGCACAGCAGCCATGAAAACCCTCTGGGTACACCAGTGCCTAGCGCGGACAGGTGAAGGAAAGGGCCGGCTGCTGGCCGGCCTCTGCTTTTCCCTACCCCTCCACAATTCGAGGGGTCAACGTCGATAGGTGGATACGCTTTAAGAAATCCCGAATTGCAGCGGGAAGAGTCCGTCGGTTGCTGCGATTCTCCTTGGCCGACGGCAAGCGGAGGAAATCGCGAAAACCCGTTCCTCTTCCCGCACAACTGTATATAGAGATGCTGCTCGACACGCGGTGGTGGCCTCATCCCGGGAAGTTCTCCGGCTAACGCATAATAGAACCAGAGCGAACATGATAAGCAGCAATGAAGCAACCCGCCCCCGGGCAACCAATCCCGCCGCCAGCACATGGGACAGCTTTCTCAACCGGGCTCCAGTGGCGTTCGATCCAGCACGGGTGGCAGCTTCGCTGCGGGGCAAACGGATTCTGATTACAGGAGCCGGCGGCTCGATTGGCTCCGCCTTGACCCGCGGCATCGCCGAGTTTGCACCGATGCAGTTGGTGTTGCTGGAAGCTGCGGAGCGGAATCTTTATGAGATCGACACGGCCCTGCGGCAACTCCCTTGCCCGCTCGAGCATGTGTCCATCCTGGGCAGCGTCTCTCAGCCAGCCCTGCTGGATGAGATGTTCACCCGTTACCGTCCCCAGATCGTTTATCACGCGGCCGCTTTCAAGCATGTTCCCCTGATGGAGCAAAATCCATTTGCGGCAATCGAGAACAATTCGATTGGCACCAACCTGCTGGTACAGGCCGCTACGGCCAACGTTGAGACTGAGCAGCTGATTCTGTTGTCCACCGACAAGGCCGTTGATCCGGTCAGCATCATGGGGGCGTCGAAGAGGATCGCCGAGCTGGTTATGCTGGCGCCTCGCGCTGCGTCTACCCGGATGAAGGCAGTACGCCTGGGAAATGTGCTCGGTTCGGAAGGCAGTATCGTTCCTCTCTTCTTGAAGCAAATACTCTCCCTGCAGCCAATCACAGTTACACATCCCGAAGTCCGCCGCTACTTCCTCACCACTGAGGATGCCGTAGCCCTGCTACTGCACGCAGCTTCAGCGGAGACGCGAGGCATCCTGGTGCCGGAGTTGGGGGAACCCGTGCCAGTCGAAGCACTGGCGCACTTTCTGATGAACGGATCCAGCCAGGTGCCCATTGTCTTTACCCAACTGCGACCGGGCGACAAGATGTGTGAAGCTCTGCTATCTGAGCGAGAAGCGTACGTGGTGCATGCGGATTTCGAACAGCCGCTACGAGAGGTCAAAAGTCCCTCCCTGCCTGGTGCCGTTCTAGATGGGGTTCTGCGACAACTCGAGCAGGCCTGCCGGCAACGCTCGCTGGAACAGCTGTTGGCAGCGGTCTTGCGCGCCGTGCCCGAGTATCAGCCGAGCCCGCTTGTCCAAGCGGCGGCCGAGGAAACGGCATGAAGCGAACGATTGCCGTGGTGACTAGCTCCCGCGCCGACTACAGCCACCTCTATTGGCCCTTACACGATCTGGCGAGGTACGAAGACGTGGATCTGAAGCTGATCGTGTTGGGCGCGCATCTCTCGCCCCAGTTCGGGGAGACGGTGAAAGAGATTGAGAAGGATGGGTTCCCCATTGCCGCCCGGCTTGAGTGTCTGCTCAGTTCGGATACCGATGTTGGCATGGCGAAAACATTGGGCGTGGCTGTCCTTTCCCTGGCCGACCTGCTTGGTCAGATGCGGCCTGATCTGCTGCTCCTGATCGCCGACCGCTATGAGATGCTCGCCCCCGCGGCGGTGGCTCTCACGCTGCGTATTCCCCTCGCACATATTGAAGGCGGCGAGATCAGCGAAGGAGCCATCGACGATGCAGTGAGAAATGCGCTCACCAAAATGAGCCATATTCACTTCACTTCGACGGAAGCAGCGCGAGCCCGTGTGATCGCCATGGGCGAGGAGCCGTGGAGGGTCCACCGCGCCGGCGCTCCCTCGCTCGACCATCTTCGCCGCAGCCGCTTGCTCGACGTCCGCGAGCTTGAGCAACGGCTCGAACTCGATCTGAAACGCCCTACGATCGTGGTCGCGTATCATCCTGTGACCATTGTGCGGGATACGACGCAAGAGGCCGATTCCCTCTTTGCTGCCCTGCGAGAAGTGGATGCGCAAATCCTCTTCTGCTACCCCAACGCCGATGCGGGTAGTCACGCGCTGCTGGAGCGGACACGGGCCTTCCTCTCCACCCGCAGCAACGCCAAGGTCTACGTCAATCTCGACTCGGTGACTTACTGGAGCCTGCTTCGCCAGGTTGCCCTGCTCATTGGTAACTCCAGCAGTGGCATTATGGAGGCAGCATCGTTTGCTTTGCCGGTGGTGAATGTTGGTTTCCGGCAGAGGGGCCGCGAACGAGCCCGCAATGTGCTGGACGCCGAGCCGGAAACCAAGGCCATCCTCACAAAAATCGCCGAGGCCATGAGCCGTAAGTTTCGCGAGTCGCTCGCCGGCATGACCAATCCCTATGGGGACGGACATGCATCGGAGAAGATCGTGCAGGTGCTCACCACAGTTCCCCTCTCTGAAGAGCTGATCGTGAAACGCGCGGACGCTATTCCATGAAGATACCCTTGTCCGCACCCGATATCACCGAAACAGAAATCGAAGCTGTGGTGGCCGTGCTGCGCACTCCACGGCTCAGCCTTGGCCCGGTGAGCGAGCAATTTGAGGCGGCAGTCGCGGACTTCGTTTCCGTGCCCCACGCGGTGGCGGTCAGCTCCGGAACAGCTGGGCTGCATCTTTGCATGCGCGCGCTGGGCATCGGTGAGGGCGATGAGGTCATCGTTCCCTCATTCGCCTTTATCGCTGCCGCAAATGCCATTCGTTATGAACGGGCAACCCCGGTCTTTGCCGATATCGATCCGGCCACGCTGAATATCGACCCGCAGAGGATGGAAGAGGCCATCACGTCCAGGACGCGGGCTATCCTGGTGGTCCACAACTTTGGGGTTCCCGCGGATGTTTCCGCCATCCTCGAGATTGCCGAACGGCACGGCGTCTTGGTGATTGAGGATGCCTGCGAGGCGATCGGGGCGGAGCATCGCGGCCGCAAGGCCGGCTCCATGGGGCATGCCGGCGTCTTCGCCTTTTACCCCAACAAGCAGATCACCACCGGCGAGGGAGGCGTGGTAGTCACGCGAGATGAGTCGCTCGCCCGGCGCATCCGCGCGCTGCGCAACCAGGGACGGTATGAAACCGACGACTGGTTTCAACATACTGAGCTGGGCTATAACTACCGCATTTCCGAGATCAATTGCGCATTAGGGCTGGCGCAGATGTCGAGACTGGAAGAGATCCTGCGGAAGCGCGAGGCGGTCGCTTCGGCGTATCACCAGCGGCTCAGCCCTTATCGGGAGCTTACCCTTCCGCCGCTTTCGGTTCCTGATGGCCGCATCAGTTGGTTTGTCTACGTCGTGCGTCTGAGTAACAGCGCTCGCCCAAACCGGGATGCCGTGATGCAAGGATTGGCTGCTGCCGGCATCGCCTGCGGCCGCTACTTCGCTCCTATTCATTTACAGCCCAGCTATGCCGCATGGCGAAATTCGGCAAGCCTGCCGGTTACTGAGGCCGAGGCTTCCCGCACCATTGCGCTCCCCTTCTTTAACAATCTGGAAGCTGGAGCGATCGATACGGTTTGTGACACCCTGGGCTGTCTACTGTTACCGTATCAAGCTCACTGAGCTGATTTGCTGCTCTGCTAAAGCGAATTGAATCTGCCATTTCCAACCCAAGCGCCGTGTTCTATAGTCGAGCATGGATTCTTTTGCGATCCTGTGATCGCAGCCGGAGCAGAATGCGTCTCCCAGCCGTAGCTTCATCGTCTCGCAGCGCCCTATCGGGCCTGGTACTCTTGACTGCACTTCTTGCCGCAGCAACTGCTGGTAGTGCCGACGTTACCCCGTCCAAGCAGGCGGAAGCGGCAAAGTTAAACAACTTTGGCACCGCCCTGATGAATCAGCAGCTGCTGGATAAAGCGCAGGCGAAATTCGCTGACGCCTATCAGCTTGACCCCGGGTTGGTCCACGCCGAGGTGAACCGCGGCATCGCGCTGATCTACCTGCAGAAAATGCCGGAAGCCAAGCAGGCCCTCGAACAAGCTGCGGCGAAGGATCCCAAGGATCCTCACATCTGGTATGCGCTGGGAATTTTGTATCGCATCGAAGCGGACTATCCGCAGTCCCTGGAAAGCTTTCAGAAAGCGGCCGCCCTTGATCCGGACGACGCGGATACCCACTACTTCCTGGGTTCCGTATATCTCGAATTGCATCAACCGGAGCAGGCTCTGACCGAATTCCAAGCGGCTTTGCGGTTGAACCCCATTCATGCATCGGCTCAGTTTGGCTTGGCCAAAGCGCTACAGCGCGTGGGTCGGCGAGATGAGTCCACGGTTGCCTTTAAACGCTTCGAAACGCTGAACCAGGAGAAGATCGGATTCCCCCTGGCACACACCTATGGCGATGAAGGCCACTACTCGCTGGTACAAGATGCGCTGACCGTGAACCCGCAAGTGGGTCCAATGATTCCGCTCACCTTTACTGCGCAGACGATCGATCACGTTCCCGCGGCTGCGGCTAAGTCGGGCGATCGCCCACAGGGCGGAGCATGCCTGGTCACGCCCGCGGGTGAACACTCGTATCTGCTGGCGATGGCATCGGGCGCAGAGGCGATCCGGACCTATGCCCAGTCAGGCAGCGGGATCTTTGCGCTGGTGCCCAGCGCGCAAACCGGCCTCGTGGCCAGCGGTACCGGCGTGGCCTGCACTGTCGGCGACTTCGACGGCGACGGCTTGCCGGATGTAGCCGTGGCCATGAGCGATCGCGTGCTGTTATTCAAAAACCATGGCGGTGGCAAGTTCGCCGATGTGACCGCCGCTGCCGGCGTGCAACCGGCCAATCAGCCTGCGGGCATCACCTTCGTCGATTATGACCACGACGGCGATCTGGATCTCTTTGTAACCGGCCAACCCTCGGCGGCGGGAACTAAGCCCAACGTTCTGTGGCGCAACAACGGCAATGGCACTTTCACCAACTGGACTGAGGAAGCGGGCCTTGGAGGCGAAGGCTCTACCGTGGCCGCGACCCTGTCTGACCTTAACAACGATCGCGCGGTCGATCTGCTGGTCACCGGTTCCGGCCAGGCGCCCACCTTCTTTGCCAATCCTCGCGAGGGACACTTCAAGGCTTCTCCGCTCTTCGCCGAGACTGGCCTCTCCCCAACCATGGGAGCAGTGGTGCTCGACTTCAACAAAGATGGGTGGATGGATGTAGCCCTCACCCACTCCGGCAGCCCAGGCATCTCTCTGTGGCGCAACGTGCAGGGCAAGCGCTTTGAACGCGTCCCGTTGCCGGTACAAGATGTGAGCGCGGGTTGGGGCCTGACCGCCATCGACCTCGACAACGATGGTTGGCTCGACCTGGTGGCCGCGGTGGAAACGCCGCATGGTCCGGAATTGCGCGCCCTGCGGAATCGGGGGCCGGCGGGCTTTGAGGATGTGACCGCTCAAGTGAAGCTCGACCAGGTGAAGCTGGTTCAACCGCGCGCTCTGGTTGCCGCCGATGTGGACGGAGATGGCGCGGCCGATCTGATCGTCACCCAACCAAACGGGGACCCCGTGCTCCTGCACAACCAGGGCGGCAACCGAAATCACTCTGTGCTGATTTCGATGAAGGGTGTTGCCGACAACAAATCCGCGATTGGCGCCAAGGTAGAGGTCTTTGCCGATGGCGTCTGGCAGAAGTTCGAGATCACTGGTGCCTCCGGTTATCTTAGCCAGGGAGCGCAACAGCTTCTGGCCGGTATTGGCAGTGCGGAGCACGCTGACATGGTCCGGATTCTCTGGCCCACCGGGGTGCCGCAGGATGAAACAGAGTTGGCCACGAAGACCTCTCTCGCCATAACCGAACTGGACCGCCGGGGCAGCTCCTGCCCTACTCTATTTGCCTGGAACGGTAAGAAGTACGAATTCATTTCCGACGTGATCGGCGCCGCAGTGGTGGGCCACTGGGTTTCGCCAACGGCAAAAAACAATGCCGATCCGGATGAGTGGATCAAGGTGGAGGGTTCGCAGCTTCGCCCACGCGGAGGATATCTTAGCCTGCGTTTTGGTGAGCCAATGGAAGAGGTCAACTACCTTGACCAGGTTCGCCTGGTGGCCGTCGATCATCCTGTGGCCACCGAGGTATATCCCAAGGAGGGCTTTCTCAACCAACCTCCCTTTGCCGACGGCCGCGCCGTATTAAGCGCGGACGCTCACCCCGTTGCCGGAGCATGGGATGACAAGGGCCGCGACGTGAGCACACTACTGCGCACGCGCGATCACCAATACGTACGTGACTTTACCAATCTGCCCTTTGCCGGCTTTGCCAACCAGCACACACTCACGCTCGATGTGGGAGAGTGGAGCGCCGCCAATCCGTTGCGGCTGTTCCTGCACGGCTTCATCGAGTATTTCTCAGCAAGTTCCATGTATGCCGCGTGGCAGTCGAATCTTGAACCGATGCCGCCCTATGTGGAAGCGCAGCTAGCGGACGGCAGCTGGAAGCGGGTCATCAACGAAATGGGTTTCCCTGCTGGGCTGCCGCGCACCATCGTGGTGGATCTGACGGGCAAACTTCCGCCGCGAACGCGCCGCATCCGGCTCACCACAAATCTGCAAATCTATTGGGACCAGGCATTGATCGACAATGGGCCGGAGGCACCGCGGAGCATACGCCAGACGGAGCTGCCCCTGGCTTCCGCGCAGCTCGCCTTCCGCGGCTACCCGGAACAGATCGATGGCAAAACGCCCGGCGATCTGACATACAACTATCAACACATCAGCCAGACCGGGCCCTTCACCCGCTCCCGGGGCAGCTATACCCGCTACGGAGAAGTTTCGCCCCTGCTCAAGTCCATCGATGAATCCTTCGTGATCTTCGGCAGCGGCGAGGATATTGACGTGGAATTCAGCACAGCTTCACTGCCTCCGCTGGCGCCGGGCTGGAAGCGTGACTACTTCTTCTATGCCAACGGCTTCGTCAAGGATATGGACTTCTACGAGGCAAGCCCCTTCACCGTTGCCGACATGCCGTTCCACGGTATGAGCACCTATCCCTATCCAGCGAGCGAGCATTACCCCCAGGACGAACAGCGCATGCAATATGAGATGGAGTGGAACGACCGCTTCGACTCCGGCCGCGGAGTGCAGCAATATGCATTTCACTACGAGCCGCGCGTGATGCTGCCGCCGGTGGTCAAGCCGGCACAGTGAGCGGCCTCACAGTAATGCCCGCGGTTGAGCTGCTATCCATGCTCAGGCGGGGGCAAATCTCTCCGCTGGAATTGGCCGGCGAATACATTCAGCAAATCGAACGCTTGAATCCTCAGCTGCATGCGCTGGTCGATTTTGATGCTGATCGGGTGCGCGCACAGGCCCGCGCGTTGGAAAACTCCAGCGGCGCTCGCGGCCCTCTTTTCGGGTTGCCGATGACTATCAAGTCCTCCATCGCGACCGCAGGATATCGCTGTGAAATCGGTAGCCTGCTGCACCGCGGCGATGTTCCCCACGAAAACGCAACCGTGGTGGATCGCGTGAAGCAGGCGGGCGCGTTGATCCTGGGGACGACCAACTGTCCTGAGTTTCTGATGGCCTACGAAACCGACAACCTGCTTTATGGGCGTACAGCGAATCCGTGGGATGTGGAGCGAAGCGCCGGCGGATCGAGCGGCGGCGAATCAGCGGCAATTGCCGGCGGCCTTTCCGCGTGTGGACTGGGGAGCGATGGCGGAGGCTCGGTGCGCGAGCCGGCTCACTTTACCGGGATATGCTCGCTCAAGCCCACGCCAGGCCGTATCCCCGCACGCGGTCACCTGCCGGCATGCGATGGGCCTTTTGCCATTCTCGGTGCGATTGGGCCCATGGCGCGTACTATCCGCGACCTTACGTTGCTCTTCATCACTCTCTCCGGCCAGGATTCTCTGGACCCAGTGAGCCCGCCGGTCGGCCTGAGGAACGAGTCGCTGGAAGACTTGCGGCGCGTTCCCATCGGTTTCTTTGAGGACGATGGTCATACTCCGGTTACGCCGGAAACTCGCCAGGCGGTGAAGGATGCAGCGCGGACGCTCGAAAGTCAGGGCTTCAACATCCGGCCATTTCGCCCCCGCGCGCTGGAGGAGGCACGGCAGTTGTGGTGGAAGTTTTTTGTCCGCGCCGGCGCCATGCTTCTCGATCCGCTGGTCCATCGGCGGCATTCGGAGCTGAGCCCAACATTTCTAGACTTCCTGTCGATCGCACACAGCGAGCCGCCATTATCCGGGCAGGAGCTGCTTTCGGCATGGACGGATTGCGATCATGTGCGCCGTAAGCTGCTGGCCGAGATGCAGAGTTTTCCCATTCTTCTGTGTCCTGTATGCGCGATTCCCGCTTTTCGCCATGGGGAACGTGAATGGGAAGTGGAAGGACAGAAAGTGAAGTATTTAGACGCCATGCGCTACACACAGTGGTTCAATCTGCTGGGCGCACCCGCCGCGGTTGTGCCGGTAGGTTGGTCGCGCGAGGGATTGCCGATTGGCGTTCAGATTGCGGGACGCCCTTTCGAAGACGAACGCGTGCTTGGCATCGCGGCCGCGGTAGAAGCGAACTTTGGGTATAAGACACCGCCGCTGTGCCTTTGAGTAAATGATAGACTGGAAGAGGGATTCTCCAGTACATCGGGGCCGGCTGACCACCGTTTCCCAGTTGCCTTGCTCCGCAGCTCAGCACAGCATGGCTATAGCATTTTCGTAACGACGTAGACCGGAGAGCCGAACTTGACGCGGCCATTCCGTCGAAGAATGGCCGCACATAACTGCTCTCACCAGACCACAGTATTACGAAAATGCTTTAAAAGCCTCTCGCGTGCAAAAAGAACACGACTCCTGAAGCGAGTACGCAATAGATCCCAAACAGGTACCAGCGGCCGCTCTCAAGCCAACTGCTTAGCCATCTGAGGGCGATCAGACCCGCCAGAAAAGAGAACACCATCCCCAGGATGCTGAAGAGCAGCGAACCTTTTAGGTCGATCGGCGATCCAGCAAGCAGAGCGGCGTGCGACGCCTTTTGTAACCGCATCGCCTCCAGGCCCACGACCGCCGGTGTGAGCACCACGGCCATGGCGAAACTGAACCTTTCCGCGCGATCCTTCGTGGCTCCAACCAACATGGCAGTCGAAATTGTAGAGCCGGAGCGGGAGAATCCTCGAAAAGGCAGCGCCAGGCCCTGCACAACGCCCATCCAGCCGGCCTGGTGAAAGGTCACGGTACGGCCAATTTTCTCCGTGCCCGAGTGGCCTCCGGCGATCTGGCGTCTCTCCACCAGGCCGGCGATGATGATCAGCACCCCGGCGGCGGCAAGCGCAGGTGCTATCAGCTCAAGATGGCTGAACAGTTGTTCGATTTCCGCCTTCTCTGCGCCCCTGAACAAGGTCTTCTCTATGATCTTCTTTATCGCTTCTCCCACAATCCCCGTAAGCAACGTTGCCCATAGCACCCGAACTGCGAATTGCTTAAAAGCTTCCGCGCTTGCGAAGTACTCCTTCTTCCACGTGTTCCAGAAGAAGGCGATGACAGCAAACATGGTGCCGGTATGCAGCAGGACAAGAAGCAGCGTCATCTGGGGAGAAGAAGGATCGAGTCCCATAAGCTTCTCGGCCACCACAACATGGGCGGAGCTTGAAACCGGAAGGAGTTCGGCAAGACCCTGTACTACTGCAAGAACGATTACCTTCAAGAGGGACATTGGACCAGTCTAAGGGAAGAGTGAAGTGCTTACGCGAATGCACAAACAGCCGCCGAGCAGTGCTGTGTACAGCCTTAGGTGCTCAGATGGTGGCGAACATCAGCGCCGCGGACCCAGAAGATGACGTCTTCTGCGATGTTCGTGGCGTGGTCAGCAACCCGCTCCAGGTTGCGAGCAATCATCAGCGCGTGCAGTGCCTGGGGAGTGTAGTGGGGCTGCTCTTTGATCAGGTTGGAGAGAGCAAAAAAAGCGGTGTCGTTGATCTTGTCCACGTTGTCGTCCATGGTCAACACCGAGGTGGCGAGCTCCGCGTCGGCCTCGATAAAGGCCTGCAGAGCTTTACGCACCATGGCTGAGGCGAGCGATGCCATCCGCGGAATGTCCACCGGAAGATCCACTACCGGGAAGGCCTGAAGGTCCCGTACCCGATCGCTGATGCTCACCGCCTGGTCACCCACACGCTCCAGATCTGCGTTGATCTTGATAACAGCCAGAATGAAGCGTAGATCGATCGCCATCGGCTGCTCCATGGCAAGCAAGTCGAGCGCCATCTGGTCGATCTCGCGCTCGAAGCTGTTGATCGAAATCTCGCTGCGGACCACCAGGTCGCAAAGGGAAAGGTCGCGCACGCGGTAGGCCTCAACGGCGCGCTGGATCGCCTGCTCCGCCATGCCCGCCATGACAAGAAGCCGCTCTTTTAGATCATCGAGTTTCCGATGAAATCGAATGCGCATCATCCGAACCTACCCGTAATGTAATCCTCTGTCCGCTTATCCGTGGGATTGGTAAAGATTTTGTGGGTTGCATCGAATTCCACCAGCTTGCCATTGAGGAAGAAGCCGGTATTCTCCGCCACCCGTGCTGCTTGCTGCATGTTGTGGGTGACGATCACAATGGTGTACTGCGATTTGAGCTGAAAGATAAGATCTTCGATCTTCGCCGTGGAGACTGGATCCAGCGCCGAGGCCGGCTCGTCCATCAGCATGACCTCCGGATCCACTGCCAGCGCGCGCGCAATGCAGAGGCGCTGCTGCTGACCGCCAGAGAGGCTGGCGCCCGACTTCTTCTTAAGGTCGTTCTTCACTTCGTCCCACAGCGCGGCCTGTTGCAGCGAGCGCTCGACTACTTCATCGAGAATCTTTCGATTTCGGAATCCATTGAGGCGAAGACCCGACGCCACATTGTCGTAAATCGACATGGTGGGAAACGGGTTCGGCCTCTGGAAGACCATCCCGATCCGGCGGCGAATCTCCACCGGCGAAGCTTGCGCGTAAATGTCAGTCGGACCAACACGCACTGTGCCGGTGACACGGCCAATCGGATTGGTCTCATGCATACGGTTCAGGCAGCGCACGAACGTAGACTTACCGCAGCCGGAGGGGCCGATCAGAGCCGTGGCGTGGTTCGCCGGAATCCGTAGGCTGATGCTCTGAAGAGTGTGGTTGGTGCCGTACCACGCATTCAGATCAGAAACTTCAATGGCTACGCCCACTAACTTGCCCCTTTCAGAACTCCGCGACCGGCCACATAGCGGACCAGCGCGACGGATACAACGATGAGCACGATCAGCACCAGGGCACCGGCCCATGCCAGACGATGCCATTCGTCGTACGGAGAAATGGCATAAACAAAAATCTGTAACGGAAGGGCTGCGATCGGCTGATTGACACTGGTGCTCCAGAACTGGTTCCCGAAGGCGGTAAAGAGCAGCGGAGCAGTCTCGCCCGCGACCCGGGCAAAGGCCAGCATACAGCCGGTGATCACGCCGGGCGACGCGGTGCGCAGCGTAATGGAAAGAACGGACCGCCAGTTGGGGACACCCAGTCCCAGAGCAGCCTCGCGCACATTCAGAGGCACCATGAGCAGCATCTCTTCTGTCGTGCGGGTGATGGTCGGAATCATCATGATGCCCAACGCCACCCCACCGGCAAGCGCAGAGAAATGCTTCTGAGGCACGACAATGAGGGTATAAATCGCGATGCCCATCACGATCGAAGGCACGCCATTCAGAACGTCGGCAGTAAACCTGACCATGTTGGCCAAACGCTTATTTCGTCCAAACTCTGCAATGTAAATACCGCCGGCAATACCGATGGGCACACCCATGAGGCTGGCAATCGCCAACAAGATGCCCGAGCCAAGGATGGAATTGGCCATTCCGCCGCCCGCCTCACCCACAGGTTTGGGTATCTGGGTAAAGAACGCGAGATTGAGAGAACTGGCGCCCTTGTAGAGCAGATAGCCAAAAATGGCGATCAGCGGCGCCATGACCACGATGGTGGCGCCCACGGCGGCAACGGTGGCTAGATGATTGGCAAAGCCCCTCCACAGCCGGTTGGAGGCTCCGGCGCGCAGCGGCGGCATGACGACGTTAGAAGCCATTCGCTAAGTACCTCTGACCGGCGCGCCCCGGGTTACTGCCCAAACCAATACCCGGGCCAAAGCATTCACAATGATGGTGACAATAAAGAGCGCCAACCCAATTTCGATCAAGGCGCTCAGGTACAGTTCATCTGAAGCTTCGCTGAACTCATTGGCGATGACGCTGGCCATGCTGTAGCCGGGGGCCAGCAAGGAGCGTGCAATCTCCGGCCGGTTGCCAATGACCATGGTGACCGCCATGGTTTCGCCCAGGGCGCGGCCCAAGCCGAGGATGACCGCTCCAACGATGCCGATGCGCGCATTGCGCAACACGCCCATGCGGATCATCTCCCAACGGGTGGCGCCCAGGGCCAGCACCGCCTCCCGCTGTGCGTAGGGAACAGCCGACATGACCTCGCGGGTGAGCGACGAGATGATGGGGAGAATCATGATGGAGAGAATCACGCCGGCTGAAAACATCGAGTAGCCGTAGTTCGGACCGGCAAAAATCCCCGACCAGCCCAGAGTCTTGATAAGGGAGGGATAGACATACTGGCGCAGCAAGGGGACCATAACAAAGATTGCCCACAGACCATAAACCACGCTCGGAATCGCTGCCAACAATTCGGTAAAGAAGGCCAGGAACCCGCGCAGCCAAGCAGGGCACATCTCGGTGAGGAAGATGGCAACACCCACCGCCAGGGGCACGGCAATCATGAGCGACAAGATCGAAGACACTACGGTGCCGAAGATAAAGGGCCACGCGCCGAAGTTGCCGTTGACCGGATCCCAGGCGGACCCGAAGAAGAACGACATTCCGAACTTTGAGATGGTGAGCTTCGAGCCCGAAATAAGCTCGACCAGTATCAATAGAACAATGGCGAAGATGCTGAGCGCACACAGCAACATGAGCAAGCTGAAGGTGCGATCGGCAAGCGAGGAGTTGCCGCAGTTAAGAAGATACGTGCGGACGGGAGAGAGCGAAGGCTCAGCGCCGGGAGACGCACCGCTTTCTGTTCGCTGGGTCACGTCAGCCTGGCCAGCCACTCGCGGCACCTGAGTCTCTGATTTCACCACTCATACCGTAGCGGGCTTTAGTGAATTTGAGGTTAAACCAGCGCACCACACAAACCTTTGAAATGAAAAAGATTATGGTGCGCTGGCTTCATGGATGAAGTCGCTGCCGGGCCCAGAATAACATCAGTGCTTACTTGAGCGTGTTGATCGTGGCACTGACCTTCGCCGCTACCGGAGCGGGAAGAGGAGCGTAGTAAAGTGCGCTGGCCTCGTTCTGATGCTCCAGCATCCACTTGAGAAAATCGATCAGCACCTTGCCATTGGCGGGATCCTTGGCAGGGTTTGGAATCAGAAGCCAAGTGAAGCTGGAGATAGGATAGGCATTTCCAGGCGCGTTAGTAATGGAGACGCGGTAATCAGCGGGCATGCTCTTGACGCTCGCGGCCGCTTCCGACACTCCCTCGATGGATGCCTTGACCCAGCTTCCACCCGCGGTCTTTACAGACGCGAAGGGGATCTTGTTCTGCATGGCGTAGATCAGCTCGACGTACCCGATTGCACCGGGAGATTGGCGAACAAAGCCGGCAACGCCTTCGTTGCCCTTGGCGCCGATGCCCCGCGGCCAGGCCGGCGATGGTCCCCTGCCCGGACCGCCTGCCCAATCTTTACTAACCTTGGACAGATAGTCGGTGAAGATGAACGTGGTGCCGCTTCCGTCAGAACGATGGACGACGAAAATGTCCTGCGAGGGTAGCTTGACTCCCGGATTGTCCTTCGCAATGCGTGCGTCATCCCATTTGGAGATCTTGCCCAAATAGATATCAGCCATCACGTCAGGCCCTATGCGCAGGTCATTCACGCCTTGGAGATTGAAGATCGGCACCACGGCCCCGAGGACGGTGGGAATGGCCTGAATCTTCACCTTGGACGCAGCCAGCTGCTCGTCCGTCAGAGTCACGTCGCTGGCGCCAAAGTCGACCGTACCGGCAGTCACCTGGCGGATGCCACCACCGCTGCCGATGGGCTGGTAGTTGATCTGGACCCCGGGGTGGGAGGCACTGTACTCGCTAAACCACTTGGAATAAATCGGATTGGGGAAAGTCGCTCCCGCTCCGTTGAGCTTTTGCGCGTGACCCACGCCAACCGTTGCGGTCATGGCGACGGCCAACAACCAAATTGTCTTTCTCACGTTCCACCTCAGAAATTCATCCTGATTCTCAGTCGTGTCTGTGAACGAGTCTTTACAAGACCGTGAATATGGCGAGAAAAGCCTCCCCGGCGGGGTCGCAAACATTTATTTTTCAACAGTTTGCGTAGATACAGCCGGACTGGACACGGCAGCTGGCGGGGTGGCCGCAACGGGGGCGACGAATGGCAAGCGGAAAAGAAAGGTCGCCCCGAACCCAAGTTCGCTCTCACAGCGAATGTGGCCGCCGTGGGCCTGGACGATGTGTTTGGCAATCGCTAGTCCCAACCCAGTCCCGCCGGATTCACGCGAGCGGGCTTTATCGACCCGGTAGAAGCGTTCAAATATACGAGGCAGATGCTCATAGGCGATGCCGGGGCCAAAGTCCTGCACGTAGAACTCGACCATCGCGTCCTGTTTGCGCGCACCCACCCGTACGCGGCCTCCTGCTTTGCCGTATTTCATTGCATTCTCGACCAGGTTTCCGAAGACCTGGCTCAGTGCGTCGAGATCGACCATCACCGGTTCATCGGTAGTCTCGCCCACTTCGAGGACCGCCGCTGAATCAAGCGCCAACCCCGCCAGAGAGCTGACGGCTTCTTCGACCAGTTGCCCAGCCTGAATCTTTTGCAGACGCAGCTTGTAGTCGCCGGATTCGACGCTGGCCAGGGCCAGCAGATCTTCCGTCAGACGGTTCATGCGCGCTGCGTTCTTGAGAATGATCTGCAGGAACTCGCGTGCCTGGTCGCTAAGGCCGGAGTCATCGAGCAGGGTCTCCACATATCCCGTGATGCAGGTAAGCGGCGTGCGCAACTCGTGGGACACATTGGCCACGAAGTCCCTGCGCGTAGTCTCAGAGCGTTCGATTTCAGAGACGTCGTGCAACACAGCGACCGCGCCCCCACCGGGCATGGGAGCGGCGTTAACCTCAAAGATTTTTCCCGGGGAAACGGAGGTGGCCCGTCGCCGGCTGGCTTGGCGTTGGGTGAGGGCCGCGCCCACCGCAGACAGGACCTCGGGATCACGAACGGAATGCACCAGGGCGCGACCCTCCTGCACCGGGCTCAGGGCAATCCGCTGCATGACGGCGTTGCACCAACTCACCTGCCCCTGCGGGTTGATAGCGATGACCGCCTCCTGCATGCTGTCCAGCA
Source organism: uncultured Acidobacteriaceae bacterium (assembly GCA_963824325.1). Classification (GTDB taxonomy): domain Bacteria; phylum Acidobacteriota; class Terriglobia; order Terriglobales; family Acidobacteriaceae; genus PALSA-350. The sequence goes on from CAWGPA010000006.1 coordinate 181,817, forward strand.
GCGCCGTCAATTCGCTGCGGCTGCTCTCCAGAGCATGAAAGCTATACTCCAGCCGGCTGGCGGTGACGTCGAGCGCATGGGCGACGGCGGAGATCTCATCCAGATTGCCCTCTTCCACCCGCGCCGAAAGGTCGCCGGCGGCGATGCGGTTGGCGAAGACCACGATGCGGGCCAGGCGCTTGGCGGCCCGCTGCGCCAACCATGCCGCCAGCAGCGTGGCTACAACCAGGGAGAGCAGAGAAGCCAGCACAATGCCGCGGCGCAGCACGTGCACTGCTGCAGGAACGCCGGTAAAGGGGTAGCCCAGGCGCACCACCAGCGGGCCGGCAGGAACGGCAACGTACAGCGTGCGCCCGCGTTGGTCCCGGCCGAGGGACTGATGCTGATCAGTGACAGCGACGACCTCCGGGAGTGAATTGGCCGGTCGCGAGTCGTCTTGGGAGGACGCAACTATCTGGCCCTGGGCATTGAAGATGGCGACTTCCGCTCCGGTGGCGGTGGCATCCATGCGGGCGATCCGCTGCAAAGACTGAGCGTCAAAAGACTGCGCATCCAGGGATGCATGACCAGAGGCGCTTATGTGCGCCGCCAGCAGGCGGGCTTCGCCTACCAGCGACTCCTCTGCCTGCGCGCGCAGCGACTGCTCCATGACCTGACGCAGAGAGAAATCGAGCACCACCATGCCCAGGAAGAGCACCACCACGAAAGAGAAGAACAGCTTGCTGAAGACCCTGCCGGTCACGAGGCTATCCTTTTCAGATCCGGAGCCTAGGAAGCTGATTTGCGTGGTTCCTCCGCCAGCCGGGGGACCTCGAAGCGATAGCCCGCGCCACGCACGGTCTTGAGATATCGCGGGCTCTCGGGATCAGTCTCGATTTTCTCACGTATGCGCCGCACATAGACGTCCACGGAGCGTGGGGTCACAAAGCGGGCATCGCCCCAGACGGCGTCGAGCAGGTGATCGCGACTGAAGACACGGCCTGGATGCCGGGCAAGGTAGTCGAGCAATCGAAATTCGGTGGCGGTGGTGGTGGTGAGTTCTCCCCGCACCTTTAATTGCATGGCGCTGGCGTCGATAATCACTTCCTCGAAGCTGATGATGGAGGGCGCGGTAGGCCGTTCAAAGCGGCGCAGGACAGCCTTGACCCTGGCGATCAGTTCGCGGGTGGCAAAGGGTTTGGTGATGTAGTCGTCGGCGCCCAGTTCCAGGCCCAGGACGCGATCGTTTTCTCCCGCCCGGGCGGTAAGAAAGATGATCGGAATGGTGCTTAGAGCAGGATTGCTGCGCAAACGGCGGCACACATCGAGGCCGTCGCCGCCAGGAACCATGATGTCCAAAAGGAAGAGCACGGGCGCCTGGCGCTCGGCGTCGGGGACGAGGTTTGCCGGGGTGCTGTAGACACGTACACCAAAACCTGCGGCTTCCAGATGATGCTGTACCAAACGGGAAATATCCGGATCATCTTCGAGGACGCATACGGTTTGACTCAACTCGATCTCCCCCAGCTTCGTGCCGCTCAGGATACGCCCACTTAAGTGGCAGGACAGAACGCTCTGCGCGGATGCGTTTAGCGTAACCTAACTTAGTAGGGGGAATGCAAAACTACGGTGAATCCTTGTCTATTTGGCAAAAATCCCCGCATTCCCCGATTTTCCTGTCAATAGCAAGTTTCATATATGGCGTTCACCGGCTGCGTTATGGCAGTTATAGAGTAGATCTTTGCCGAGGACGGTAACCTTGTCGCGTCCAGTCATCTTGTGTATCGACGATGAAGATCTCGGCCTTGAGATCCGGAAGATGGTTCTGGAGCGCGAGGGCTTCTCCGTGCTGACGGCGAAGGACGGAGTGTCTGGTTTATCCCTCTTCGATACCGAGGAGATTGACGCGGTGGTGGTGGATTACGCTATGCCGGGGATGGATGGGGGTCAGGTAGCCGCCATCCTGCGCAAGCGAAAGCCCAACATACCGATCCTGATGCTTTCGGCGTATGTGGCCCTCCCCGAAGAGGTGATGCGGGTGGTGAGTGTCTCCGCGACCAAAGGGGATGGCGCGTTCACCCTGGTCGAAAAGCTGAAGGACCTCCTGCAGACGAATGCTCCCGATGGACGAGGCGGCTCCCGATGAATCTTCATCAGTTCCGGCAGATCCTGGTTACTACGGTACTGTTGCCTTTGGTCCTGCTTCTGCTCCTGGCTTTAGTGTTGGCCTGGCAATTCCAGCGCACCCTGCGGGAGCAGCGACGGATCGACCACACCGATCGCATCACTGCCCTGCTGAATGAGTTGGAACGGCTGGTGGTCAATCAGGAAACCGGCCTACGCGGATACCAGCTCACCCACGATTCAACCACCCTCGAGCCCTACCAGAATGCGGAAGGCGCGTTGCACGGGACCTTGGACCGGCTGCTGTACCTGGTCCGGGACGATGCTGACCAACTTAGGCGGCTACGCCAGATCCGTGACAGCCATGAGGCGTGGATGGGGTTTGCCGGTAAAGCGCTGGATAATCTGCGCGCGGGAAAGATGTTCGGGGACACAGCGCTGGACTTGAACGGGGGCCAACTGATGGCCACCTTACGAACCCGGATCGGCGCCATGGCCCAAATCGAGGTCGGGCGACGCGATGAGGAGGTAGAGTCCACCAACTCCCAGGTGCGCACGCTGATGGCGATTTTGCTTTTGTCTTCCATTGGAACGGGCATCGTCCTGGGGATCTACACGCAAAGGAATATGAGGAAAGTCTCCGGGGCGTTCCGCACATCGCTCGAAGAAGCGCATGAGCGCGCGGATGAGCTCATCGAGAGCCGGCAATGGCTGCAGACGACCCTGGAATCGGTGGGCGATGCCTTAATCGCTTGCAATCAGCAGCGCCGCGTGGAACTCATGAACCCCGTGGCTCAGCAGCTGACGGGCTGGACACTGGAAGACGCGAAGGGCAGGCGGCTCGAAACTGTCTTCTGCACGATCGATGAGGAAACACGGGAACCGGTAAAGGATCCCGGTTCGTGGACGGAGATCAAAGACCCCGCAGCGACGTATCATTCGCTGCTGATCGCCAAAGACGGCACGGAGTACTTGATCGATCAAAGCGCCGCGCCGATTCGTGATGCCAAGGGCGCAGTGGCGGGCGTAGTGCTCGTCTTTCGCGATATTACGGACCTGCGGCGCAGGGATGAGGCTTTGATGGCGCACGAGAAGCTGGCCATCGCCGGACGTCTATCCGCCAGCATCGCCCATGAAATTCATAATCCGCTGGACTCGGTCGCCAATCTCCATTACCTGATGGCGAACGAAACCGATCCCGCTTTGCAGCAGCGATACCTCGCTATGGCCCAGCAGGAGCTAAACCGTACCCTGCAGATCAGCCGCGCCATGCTCGGCCTGTATCGCGAGCCGAAGGCTCCGGTGGAAGTGGATTTGCGCGAGTTACTCGAAAGCGTGTTGCTCTTGCTCGACCGGCAGTTAAAAGACCAGTCCATCGCGATCGACCGACGGCTGGGTGACGGCGATACCGTGCAGGGGTTCCCCGGGGAATTGCGGCAGGTATTCACCAACCTGATAACCAACGGAGCCGAGGCATCGGGGCGCGGCGGCCGGGTGCAGGTCATGGTCGAGTCGTCGTTTCCCGCGGATAGCCGTTCCGGCGCCCTGGTGACGATTACTGACAGCGGCCCGGGCATTCAAGAGGCCCATCAAGCCAAACTCTTCAAACCCTTCTTCACCACCAAAGGGGAAAAGGGAACCGGCCTCGGGTTGTGGGTGAGCCGGGGAATCGTGGAGAAGCACGGCGGCAAAATAGAACTGACCAACAGCACGGATCCCATTTTTCCCGGAGCCGCGGTGCGGGTTTTTCTTCCCGCGCTGGGGCCGGCGGCGGCCATGGCAGGCGCAGGCAACTACCGCGGTCAGCAATCACTCTCCTAGCCGGGTCTGCTTCTCGTTTCCTAACGAAGGACGGGTGCCCCATATCTCGCTCGTTTTTCGCGAGATGTGGGATACCACCGAGGTTGACTGCCAAGCGCATCGGGTCGAATCGAAAGTCAGAGGAAGAGAACCGTGGCATCCCACATCTCGCGAAAAAACGAGCGAGATATGGGGCACCCGCCCTTCGTTAGGAAACGAGAGACAGACCCGATGCATGTCCGAGCTACGGTTCGGACCTACCCTCCGGCCGGCGCGCCACAAAGCGAAGCCGCATGTAGTCGGCAGTCCAGTTTCCTTCGCGATCGCATAGCACCGGCTTGAGCAGGCTGACAATCTGCTCAATGGCGGCTGGCCTCTCTGCGGCAGGCAGTTGCTGGAGCACGCTGCTACGGAAGGTCTGGAGCCAGTCCGCCATGCCCGAGGGGAGCGGGGTGGGACGCGGCGTCAGCGTGACCTCCTCAGCCCGGAAGCCGTGCCCCTCCAGCAGGGCGCGATATTCGGTGTTGCTAAAGAAGCGATTGTTTTCGATGCGTTCCGCCGGTATACCGTGGGCAGTCAAGACCGCCAGCAATGCTACGCGAATCGCGGCGATGTTTCCCTGACCACCACACTCGGCTACAAAACGGCCCCCCGGCTTCAGCGCCCGGTACACGCCCTCGAGAACGGCGTCCTGATCGCGCATCCAGTGCAGCGCCGCATTGGAAAAGACGGCGTCGAATTCCTGGTCGAAGGGCAACGCTTCCCCGCTGGCAAAGCGCGCATCCACCCCCCGCTCTTTGGCTGCGGCAATCATCTGGGGCGAAGAATCGACCCCGATCAGAGTAGCCCCCGATTCCGCAATCCGCTGGGTTAGAAAGCCATCGCCGCACCCCAAATCAAGAATGCGTTCGCCCGCCTTGGGCTGCAGTGCCTCTACCAGCGAGCCGGCGAGCATGGCCACAAAACGGCCGTTGCCGGCATAAAGGGATGCATCCCAGCTTTGCTGCATGGCTCCATCCTAGAGCTTTTAAATAGACGAAACCGGGAGCAGCGTGAGGTCGTCGACCAACCCTACTTCCTTCTGCACGAAGGGCTCTGCGTAGCGGACGCCGCCCAACAATCCGTAGTGCCGCGCGACAGAGAAGGTGCGTTCGCGGATCTCATCGTGCGGCACAAAAAGAGTCCCACCGGCAGGCTGATCGGCATATTGCGACCGATAAGCGAGCAAAGCGCGAAAGCGCTCCTCGATGGAGGATGTGATGTCAACGACAAAGCTCGGCCGAGTGTCGGCATAGAGACTGGCATAGACGATCTTGAAGGGCCTAAAGGGCGGATCGGCGGTCTCGATTTTCGCCAGGCCGGCAAGGAAGCAAGCCTCATATCCCAACGTCGAGCTGTTGTAATGGTCGGGGTGCCGTCCCTGCCAGTAGGGAAGAATCACCACCCGAGGCCGCAACTGGCGTAGTTTACGAACAATCTTGATGCGGTTCTCCCAGGTGTTTTCCACCCGGCCGTCTGGGATATCGAGCGCGCCCCGCCAGGCGACACACAGGATGCGGGCTGCCTCCTCGGCCTCCGCGGCACGCTCTTGCGCAGAACCACGGGTACCCGCCTCGCCCTGGGTCAGGTCGAGAATGGCCGTACGCAATTGCAGCGAATGCATGCGCAAAAGCGTGCCGCCGCAGGTCTGCTCCACGTCGTCCCGATGGGCGGCGATGGCGAGAACATCGACCGGGGCAGGGTCGCTCATACTGTGGAAGATTTAGTACGTGGTGTTGTTGTCATCGCTCGGCGCGTCCATGTAGGCCACATCGTAGGCCGTGCCCACTACGGTCACCTGGGAGTTGTCCATCGACGCACCAGTGGCGGTGTTGTAGATGTACACCTGCCCACCCTCGGCGGTATAGACCTTATTCAGACCGGTCACGGCGGCGATGCCGGTCGCGTCGCCCTTATAAGAGTCGATCATCGTAACCGAATTGCTCGCGGTGTTGAACATGGTGAGGCAACCGAGGTCTGTCGTTGCGCCTAGATGATAGCGTTCCCCCTGGGTACAGAGCTGGGATCCGACCCAGAGCGTATTGTTGTCGGCGAATAGCATCTTCAGATGCGTCCCATCGCTAATGGAGTAGGAACCCGTAACCGCCTTGGCATTGGTATCGAGGATCGAAAGGTACCCGGCGAAATATCCGTCTGGTTGCAACTGCTGCCCGGCAAGGTACAAGAGATTTGCATTCTGGATGGCATCGGTGTCGCCTCCTGGAATGGGCACCGTGGCGGTCACCGTGGTGGGAGCCCCCGGCGGTATGGGTGCACCGCTCTGGATGATGATCCCGGCAACCGGCAGGAAGCTGACACTAGCCTGGACACCGCCGCACTCAGGCCCGCAATTGAGTACAAACGCTGTAGTGCCGTCGGCGGAAAATATGGCTTTGGTGGGCCGATCAAAGGTACCCGGCACGGGCAGCAAGCAGTACACCGGCAGATTTTGCGGCTCGCAATCCTCCGCATTGGCGGGTGCGTGTTGATTGGTCTGCAATTTATAGACGCTGTAGACCAGGTTGCTATCCTGCACGAAGGCCAGGGCCGCGGAACCGCTGGGGTTGATGGAAACGCGGTAGACGTTAGGCAAGTTCAATCCATAGCTGGTACCGAGGGTTCGGTCCTGAACGGTGAGCGTGTGCGCCGTCTGGCTGGCGGCAAACACATACCGCTGGTCGCGCGAGATATAAACGCTGGAGGACGCCCCGGGCAAGCTGACGGTGGTCGTTTGCTTTTCTTGGCCGTAACTCAACAAGGCGAAGCTGCCATCGCCGGCGCCGTAGACTGCTCCGGCCTGCTCTTCCGGCATATTCTGGATCGTCTGCGGGTCACCTCCCGAGTATCCCGCGACACTGAACGAGGCAACTTTGTTGTTGAAGCTGTGGCGGATGTCGTAATAGGCGTCCACGATCTGGAGCGTGCCCTTGGTCAGGGCACCAGGGTTCTGGACCGCAATCAGAACGCGGTTGAGTATCCCGCTGGGGGGAAGAGCCCGGCCGCCAAAGTAATAGCTCTGGCCACATCCGGCCAGAAGTACAGATACAGAGCAGGCTAGCGTAGAAAGGGCACACAACGACCGGAGACTTCTTTTGTTCAACTAAGACCTCACCAGAATCACCACGCGGCGCACATGCGGGAAAGGCCAAGTATAACAAAGCGGCGGGTTGGCTTTCGCGCCCTGGGTGGCTTAGCATAGTTAGACTTACCCTATGGAGAATCGGCTTAAGGAGATCTTCGGAACGCGAACCGTACTCTGCGACGGCGCCATGGGGACCAGTCTGTACGCACGCGGCGTCTTCATCAATCGGTGCTACGACGAATTAAATCTCTCCCAGCCAGAATTGGTGCGAACCATCCACGAGGAGTATCTGCAGGCGGGCGCGGAGATTATCGAGACCAATACATTTGGCGCCAATGCCCTGCGTTTGCAGCGCTATGGCCTGGCGGACAAGGTGATCGAGATCAACCGGGCCGGGGTCGAAATCGCACGCAAGGCAGTAAACCAGCGAGCCGACAAGCAAAGCGGAAAGGTCTGGATTGCAGGCGCCGTGGGGCCCCTGGGCGCACGACTGGAGCCGCTGGGAAAGATCGGGCTCGGTGAAGCACAGGCCGCTTTTGCCGAGCAGATTCGCGGCCTTGCGGAAGGCGGGGTCGATCTACTGGTGCTAGAGACCGTTTCGGCGCTGAACGAGGCGGAGCAGGCGATTCTCGCCGCGAAGTCCACGGCTCCGTCACTGCCCATCTTGGTGATGGTGACGGTCGATGAGGACGCCAACTGCCTGGATGGCTCTTCTCCGGAGACGGCTGCCGCTAAGCTAACGGAATGGGGTGCGGATGCCATCGGCTGCAACTGCAGCGTGGGACCGGCGACCGTGCTGACCGCAATTGAGCGCATGGCCGCGGTCACCAGCCTGCCCTTGGTCGCCATGCCCAATGCAGGCATGCCCCGCGCCGTGGAGGGGCGAAACATTTACCTCTGCTCGCCGGAATACATGGCGAGCTTCGCCCGCAAGCTGGTCAAGGCTGGGGTGCAATTTGTTGGTGGCTGCTGCGGCACCACACCCAGTCATATCCGGTCGATGAAATCGTCCCTGCGCGCGATGGATGCGATGGATGTCACCCATCACGTAGTCAAGGAGGCGCCAGTCGCGTCCGAGATCGTGCCTGCCCCAATGGCCGAGCGATCACGCCTGGGCAGCCTGATTGCCGGCGGCACCTTTGTCACCATGGTGGAGATGGTGCCCCCCAAGGGCATCTCCTGCGAGCGCGAGCTCGCGGCGGCCCGGATGCTGCGGCAAAGCGGGGTCCACATCATCAACGTCCCCGACCTGTCTCGCGCGGCGCCGCGCATGAGCGCGCAGAGCCTGTGTATCCAGATTCAACAGACAGGCATGGAAGCGCTGCTGCACTATACCTGCCGCGACCGCAACCTGCTGAGCATCCAATCCGATCTGCTGGGGGCTTCTTCCATCGGCTTGAAGAATATTCTTTGCCTCACCGGGGATCCGCCCAAGCTGGGCAACTACCCGGATGCCACGGCAGTGTTCGATGTCGATGCCATTGGACTGGTGAACATCGTACGGCGTTTGAACCACGGATTGGATCTGGGCAGCAATCCCGTCGGTGTCTCGAGTGGCTTAACCATCGGCGTGGCTGCCAATCCCGGGCTGCCGGATATGGACAACGAGATTCGGCGTTTCGCGTACAAGGTTGAAGCAGGAGCCGAATACGCAATTACCCAGCCGGTGTTTGACCTGAAGCTGCTGGAAGCTTTCCTCAAGCGCATTGAGGGCTTTCGCATTCCGGTCATTGCGGGGATCTGGCCCCTGACCAGCCTGCGCAATGCCGAATTCATGAAGAACGATCTGCGTGTCTCCATGCCCGACGAGATCCTTGCCCGCATGCAGAAGGCGGAGACTCCTGAGCAAGCGCGTGCGGAAGGCATTCTCATCGCGCGGGAGATGCTGGCAGCGGCGCGCCCCATGATCCAAGGGGTGCAGGTCAGCGCGCCGTTTGGCCGCTACCCCCTCGCGGTGGAGATTCTAGAGGTAGTACTACCCCAGGAGAGGGTTGTCGTTGGCAACGTTTGAGGAATCACTGAAACAGTTGGAGGGCATCGTTGCTCAACTGGAGCGCGGTGATCTGCCGCTCGAAGACTCGATCAAGATGTTCGAGGAGGGCATGCGCCTCTCGGCGCAATGCAAGCAAGAGCTGGATAGCGCGGAGAGCAAAGTACAGATCTTGCTCAAGCAACGCGACGGCTCCATCAAGGCCGAGCCGTTCCCTCTGAAATAGAAATCGGATATCGCTGGATCTGCAAGTGGAGGTACCCCAGGACGCCCGTCCTGGGGCATTCTCAGCCGTCCCTGCGGGACTGGTCTCGGGGCCTGTTAGACCCAGGACTGTCGTCCTGGGCTACTCTCAGCCGTCCCCTTCGACAAGCTCAGGGCAGGCTCTGCGGGACTGAGTTCTGGAGCGAGCAGAGTTCGGCAGAAATGTGCGAAGAAAGCGAACCAAGCGAAATATGCCCCCTGCGAGCGGGCTCCCGTTTCGCCGGTAATCCTATTAAGCACTTTATTTTCAATTACTTGAATCTATCGAATTCTGCACGAAGGCAACCAGGTCGTCTGGGATTAAATCAGGCGGCGTGATCAGGAAGCGTGGCTTGCCTTCAAGGAGTCGCAGAGACACCTGGCTCCATTGCGGCGTGAGTTCCCGTCCCGAAGAACGCAACAACACAGCATCGGCGCGGTCCAGGAACAGCCGAGCGGACTCTTTGAAGTCTGCTGTCCCATGGTCCAAGACTGTGAGATAGAGATCAGGACGCAGAAACTGCAGCAGGCTGTTGGACTCGAAGATCATGTTTTCAGCCGCGGCGATCTCCTGACGGATACGCGGCATAGCGTCAGCCAGGCGGCCGATACGGGTGCGGACCCAGAGCGAGCGCCTGGCCCCGGCGGCTAGAAAGCGGGCGCTGTCAGTGCCGGTATTGGGATCGCGCTCGGCGCTGATGGCAATGGTGTGCTCGTCCGTCTGGCAGTCACAGGGTTCGCCATTGGCGCTGCAAAAGCCGTGGCCGAACTGGGTGATCTTGCAGGCGGTCCAGTTGCGCTCAGGCATCCGGGCGATCAAAGCGGCCACCACCGAGGTCTTTCCCACGCTGCGCGAGTGTCCGCCGACGACCACAATCGCCATCTATTTTTCCCCGGTCTTTTCCCCGCTCCGGGATGCCAGACGGGCCAGGGTCGCCAGTTCTTTCAGGTATTGCCTAACTGGCTTGGCTGGGGTTCCCCAGAAGACGATTCCCGGCCCGAGAAGTTTTTTCTTGGGCAGGATGCCACCCTGTCCCCCAACGATGACTCCGGGGCCGATCAGGGCATGATCGCCCATGCCCACCTGGCCGCCCAGGATTGCGCCGTCGCCTACCGTACTGGAACCTGAGATCCCGGTCTGGGCCGCGATGACAACATCGCGTCCGATGTTGCAGTTGTGGCCTATGTGGATCAGGTTGTCCAGCTTGGTCCCGCGGGCGATCCGCGTTTCCTCCAGGGCCCCGCGGTCGATGGTGGTGTTGGCTCCAATCTCAACGTCGTCCTCGATGATCAGAGTCCCCTGCTGGGGAAATTGGGTGTACTCCCCGCTCACCCGATCGCGGACGTAACCGAAGCCATCGGCACCCAGCACTGCCCCAGCGTGGATCACCACCCGTTCGCCGAGGCTGACACCAGGGTAGATGACAACCCGGGGGTAGATGCGGCAATGGCTACCGATGGAGACGCCGGCGCCGATCACTGCTCCGCTGGCGATAGTGGTGGCTGCACCGATGCTGGCTCCCTCGTCAATGAAGACATGGGGACCAATCGACACGTCTGGGGCAATTTGCGCCCCTGGAGCAACCACAGCCGTAGCGTGGATGGATGGAGAGGGCGGCGCGCCACGCAGCAAGACTGCGGCCCGGGCGAAGGCCAGCCGTGGCTGGGGAACGCGCAGAAGCGGCTTGCTACCACTGGGGACCCCAACCTGGGACGATACGAGAACCGCAGCGGCGGACGACCCGAGCGCGGCCGCTAAGGAGGCTTCTTCTTCGGCAAAGACCAGGCATCCCGGACCCGCCGCCGCTATGCTGGAAACCCCGGTGATGACCGGGTCCACCGAGCCGTGATCTACCTCCGCCCCGAGGTTTACAGCCAGTTGACTCAGCGTGATGGTCACGGGCAAGTTGTTGCTCCTGTTCCGACTTAAGTGTAGATCGCGGCCTCACCCTGCGGCCGGGTCTTCCAGCGGCGGTGCACCCAAAGCCATTGGTCGGGATACTGGCGAATGTAGTCCTCAATGATCTTGGTGAACAAGGCGGTATTGGCAATCGCGTCCGCCTCCACATCTCCGCTGCATGCCAGGCTGAGAGGCGCACCGAAGCGCAACACATACTGCCGTGTTGACTCTTCCCAGAGTAGAAACCCGGGCAGCACCTGCGCCCCGGTCTTCATGGCGACGCGCGCCATCCCAGACCCGGTACAGGCGGGGTGGCCGAAGAAATCGACGAACGCCCCCTGGGGCGGGGTCATGTTGGTGTCCATCAGGATGCCCACCGTTTCACCGCGGCGCATGGAGGCCAGCAGTCCACGGGCGAAGTCGTCCTTGTGCAGCACGTGATTGCCGTGCAGGCAACGGATCTGATTGACCAGATGGTCGACCAGCGGATTATCCAACCGGCGGATGACGATGCTCATGGGATAGCCCATGAGCGAGTGATAGAAGCTGGATAATTCCCACGCGCCCAGATGGCCGGTGAGGACGAGAACTCCTTTGCCCTGATCGCGCGCGGCCAGGTAATTCTCCAGCCCTTCATAGCGGATAAAGCTATTCGTCATTCCCGGGGTGTAACGCGGCATCTGGCAGAATTCTGCCAGTAACCAGCCCAGATTGCGGTAGAGCTTGCGCAAGATCTGCTGCCGCTCGGCTGCAGTCTTTTGGGGGAAAGCCAGGGCCAAATTACGATGGCCGGCACGGCGTAGACGTGGGGTGAGGACCAGGGCGATTCGACCCACCAGCGCCCCGACTCCCCGGGCAACACCCCGTGAGGGCAAGCCGAGAAGCTTGACCACCGCCCAAACCAGTATGAATTCCAGTCGTCTTCGCATCCGCTTCCACAGCTGTCCCCCGGTTCCAGCAGCCACTTCAGTCTAAACGGCGGCTAGCGAAAAAACTGCCCGGGATCGCCGGGCAGTTCTCCAGAATAGGAGGTAGGGTCGAGCAAAAGGGAGCCGGGGGAGAAAAAGCTATTTCCTTACCTCGGAGAAGTACTTGGCCACCGTGCGCACAAACGGCTTGGCGTCTTCTGGGGTGGCGACCTCACCCTTCAGGATCTGTGCACTGGGGTGGGCTACGCCATAGAACGTCCGCGTGGCATCCGTATTTTCATTTACCACGGCTCCGGTCAGGTCGATACCCGCAAAGAGTCCCTTGGCGCGGGAATAGGTGAGCAACTCAGCGTTCAGCTTCCAGTCGGTCGCAGCCTGGGAGTCTCGTCCTACCGGGCCCGCCGCAGCCGAAGCGTCGCCGCCGATCTTGAACTTGTTCTTCAGCAGGTCCTGAAACCCCTTATCGTTGACGGCAACGAGGACCAGGTCAGTGGATTGGCCGCCGATCTGAAAGCCGAAGCTTCCTCCGGCGATCACGATGAAAGCAGGAGCGCTCCAGCCGTGGCCGGTACGGCAAGTAACCACGCCCTGACCGTACTCCGCACCGACCACGAAGGCACCTTTCTTCACACTGGGAATCACACCTACGCAGGTGGCCGCGGACATGATCTGGTTCGGTATTGCCTTATCCGGGGTCGCCATGATCGCGTCCAGGACGTCTTTGGCGCTGTCGATGCGCGCGTCGATCGTCGCCTTATCGTCGGCCGCAGAGGCGGACAAGGTTGTGAGGGCCATTCCAAACGCGCAAAAAATTGCCAAAATCTGTTTCATGTTCCTTCATATCTCCAGGTGGGACTTGATCCGCACGTTACCAAATTTGCTGCTGTGTACGTGGCTCTTTCTAAAGCCGCTTGCACTCAATTTAACAAGAGGAAATCAGGCTTCGATGCACATCTTCCAGGACACTCTTCAGCCCTCAAATTCTGTTAGCCGAAGCAAACCTAGGCACGCGTAGTTGCTGTGATGCGGAAATTGCGCAAGGAGTTGAGCCAATTGCAGGATAGAGCAGAAAGCGCGGTGCAGACCCTAAAAAAATGGGGGCTGGTGATCGCAAAGTTCGCCATCAGAAGCCCCGTCCCCAGATCTGCGTTGTTTCTAAAGTAACTTTCTTCCAAGAAAGGTAACCGGGCAATGTCACTAAGGTACCCTGACCTAAAGTACCCCCTCTGGCTTGACCCAGGCGCTACTCCGGGGCAGGGGTGACGATCGCGTTCGTGACCGCGTAGATGGAGAGGGCGATGCGGTTCTCCACCCCCACCTTACGCATAAGTTTGGCCACATGCGCTTTCACCGTTCGCTCCTCGATGCCCAGCGTCCTGGCAATCTCGCGATTGGATCGAGCAGCCACGAGGAGCTTGAGCACCTCTGTCTCCCGTGCAGTGAACTGGGCCGACGCGGGCGCCGCAGAGCGGGAGGGCCTGGTTGCGCGATCGACGAAAATGGACAACACCCGTCGCGGAGCCCAGATAGACCCCTGGCTGACGATCTCTATCGCTTGTTCGACCTGCTGGGCCGTGGCATTGGCTTCGAGATACGCCTTGGCCCCCGAACCGATGGCCTGCAATATGACTTCATCATTGGCTTCCGGGCCCATCACGATAAGGCGGACATCGGGCCGCAGACCATGGATGGTGCCCACCAACGGCAGGGGAAGCTTGTCTCCGTGGAGGCCGACCAAGGCCAGCTTGAATTCGTGATCGGCCAGGAACTGCGCCAGCTCGAAGACTACAAATTCGATGCGGGGATGGTCCTGAAAAAGGGTGACAAAACCCTGCACACGGATTGGCTCGGGTTCAAGCAGGGCCACCCGCAAACGGGAAGGTGATTTGGTTGGCTCAGCCATCACAACTTTGGCAGCACGCAAGAATTGGAAGGGAAAAGAACCGACGCGGCAGTGACGGTGACGAAAGACTGCTCGCGAATCCCGGATTTCCTGTGAAATTTTGTGGGGTTGATGCACTTCATGCGGCTTTCCTTAATGAAAGCCGCACACGTGGACGATGGTCCGAGCAGTTTACAGGAAATCCGGGCAATCCAAGGGCAAGACTGAATTGACATGCAACTCCTTAAGAGAAAGCCGGCCCGGCAGAGCCGAGCGCGGTGAAAGAGGTAGAGGGGCCTGATGCTGGAAACTGCATATTACGGCAGCCCGGAGCCATTGACAATCACTTGCAGCGGCTTCGCCGCGCGAAGCCGCTGGACCATAGAGGAAACACGCTATACGATGAGGACGTAGCTCCGGCATTGCAGTTACCTACACATCCCTCGGGGTAAAGGCATTGATTAAACAGGACATCATCCATCAAGTAATCGCCAAGACCGGACTACCGCGCAATAAGGCGGAAGCTGCTGTCGACACGGTCTTCGAAAGCCTGAAAAAGGCTCTAGCTTCGGGCGACCGGATTGAGCTCCGAGGTTTCGGGGTCTTCAATGTGCGCCCGCGCAAAACAGGGATTGGCCGCAATCCGCGGACCGGCGCGGAAGTCACCATCACTCCCGGCAAGGCTGTTCGCTTCAAGCCAGGCAAGGAACTTCACCTGCTGGATTCATAGCCCGGGCCCCATGGCAGCACCGACCACAGCGGAAAATCCGCTTCTCCCGCGTCCTCAAGAGTTCGAGGATTTTCCACAGAGAAGAACCCACTCCATCGCCTGGCTGCCGCTTTGCCTGCTGGTGGTGAGTATCTTCACCACCGCGAGCACGGGCGCGCTGCTCATGCGCAACTTCCGCCTGGACCAACCACCGCTGGCCAACGAGGGCGATCTTTTCCCGCTGCATTGGATCTGGAATCATCCCTCGGCGCTGGCCAGTGGCTGGTCTTTTTCGCTGGCGCTTTTGGGGATTTTGCTGGCCCACGAGGCCGGGCACTACTTCCTCTGCCGCCGCCATGGCATTAGCGCTTCGTGGCCCTATGTATTACCCGCGCCCACGCTCAGTGGAACCGCCGGGGCAGTTATCCGGATCCGCTCGCGAATTCCCTCACGCCGGGCGCTGATCGAAGTAGGCATTGCAGGACCGATTGCCGGATACGTGGTAGCGCTCCCTACTTCGATTTTAGGCATCCTGCTCTCCCGGCCGGTTGACGCTGGCACGGCTCCGGCGCTAGTTCAGTTTCACCAGCCGTTGACCATCGCGCTCCTGGACCGCCTCCTCGCGGCCTGGGTTCCCGGTGTGCCTGCGCTGGCCAACCTGCTGCCCCACCCCATTCTTATCGCGAGTTGGGTCGGTCTCTTTGTCACGTCGCTTAACCTCATCCCCGCCGGGCAGCTGGATGGCGGGCACATTCTATATGCGGTTTCGCCCCGATGGCATCGCCGGCTCACGTTCGTGGTACCGGTGTTGTTGCTGGGCATGGGCGTGACTCTGTGGACTGGATGGGTGCTGTGGGGAGCGATCCTGCTGCTACCGGCAATGCGCCATCCTCACGTTCCTTATTTCCCACGCTTGCATGGCAAGCATCGCTGGCTTTCCGTGCTGGCGCTCGCCATTCTGTTGCTGACGTTCTTGCCCGCTCCGTTCGTCGGGACGAGCATCCTTGACCTGTTCCGGTAGAGAAACAGCAGGTCCCTCCACTGCGCTACGCTCCGGTCGGGATGACAATTTCGTTTGGGCTTTGGAGCTAGCTAGCTTCCAAAAAGAATTGTCATCCCGACCGGAGCGTAGCGCAGTGGAGGGACCTGCTGTTTCTCGGTTTGACCAACTACATCAGGTTTACGGCGTCGATGTCGACAATGAGGTTGCGTCGGGGAATCCCCAGCGCCTCCGCCTGCGCGAGGCCTGCGCGCAGCGTTCTGGCTAAGGCTTGCCGCTGCGCGGCCTTGAGCAGGAGATGAAAACGATAGATGCGCTTGATGCGCACGATCGGCGCGCTTGCGGGGCCCAACACGCGTACGTGTTCCAGTTGCATAGCCGCGAAACACTTGCCCAGGCTTGTAGCCCAGGCGGCGGCCTCCTCCAGGCGCGGGCTCTGGATGATGATATTGGCCAACACCGCGTGCGGCGGATAGTGCATCCACTTGCGGTACTGCATCTCCCTTTTTGCAAATGCGTTGAAGTCATGCGCGGCCGCGCACTGGATGGCGTAGTGCTCCGGGTAATAGCTCTGCACCAGGACGTTGCCAGGCAGATCTCCGCGCCCGGCACGGCCGGAGACCTGTGTGAGCAGTTGGAAGACACGTTCAGCGGCGCGGAAGTCCGGTAGGCCGAGGGCGTGGTCTGCTCCCACAACGCCGACAAAGGTCACTCCGTGGATATCGTGGCCCTTGGCGATCATCTGCGTGCCCACCAGCAGGTTGATATGCCCGCTGTGCAGACGATCGAGAAGGTGTTCCATGTCGAACCGGTTACGGATGGTATCGCGATCCATGCGGCCAATGCGAGCCTGGGGAAAGAGTTCCTGCAGACGCTCTTCGCCTTGTTGTGAACCGGCGCCCAGGTAAAACAGATGTTCGCTCTCGCATTTGGGGCAGCGCTTGGGCACGGTTTTAACGTATCCGCAATAGTGACATTTGAGCCGCTGACCCGACGGACTCGCAACCGTCTCTCCCGGGAGGATGGGCTTGTGATGAGTGAGAGCGATGGCGCAGTTCTCGCATTGCAGCTTTTCCCCGCAAGCGCGGCATAAGACGGCAAAGGAATACCCGCGCCGGTTGAGCAGAATAATGGCCTGCTCTCCGCGATCCAGGGCGGCCTTGGCCCGCTCCAGCAGCTCGCGGGAGAAGATGCTCTCCTGGCCCGTCTGCTGATACTCCTGCCGCATATCCACCAGGTCGACCACCGGAAGCGGCCGCTTGTTGACTCGCTCTTTCATCGTGATCAGGGAGTACTTGCCCATCTCCGCATTGCGCCAGGATTCGAGCGACGGGGTGGCTGAGCCTAAAACGACTGTGGCTCGGCTGATCTTGGCCCGCATCACGGCGACATCGCGGGCGTGGTAGCGGGGGATCTCCTCCTGCTTGTAAGAGGTGTCATGCTCTTCATCGACGATGATGAGCCCCAGGTTCTCAACCGGCGCGAAGACGGCCGAGCGGGTACCGACCACGATGCGCGCTTCCCCGCGGCGTATGCGATACCACTGCTCGGCGCGCTCGTCCGGCGTGAGCGCGGAGTGCAACAGTGCCACGCTGGCGCCGAAGAAGGAATGTAACTGACCCGCCATCGCCGGAGTGAGACCGATCTCCGGAACCAACAGAATGGCGCCGCGTCCGGCGAGCAGCACCCGCTGCATGGCCGCCAGGTAGACTGCCGTCTTGCCCGAGCCCGTCACGCCATGTAACAGGCATGCGCTAAAGACCTCACTATCGAGCGCAGCCACGATCTGATCTAACGCTATTTTCTGGGCATGGTTGAGCTCGTGTTGGATATGCGGCACTTCCCGGGCCAGATGAAACGCAGCCGGCCGTTCTTCGAGCGTAACCAAACCCCGCTTCACCAGGGTTTGCAAGGTGGTCGCAGGCAGGTCCAGGCGGCGCAAGGCAGGCACTGGCAACTCACCACCCGCGCCGGCGAGCTCGGCCAGAATGGCGAGTTGATTGGCATTGAGCTTGGGCGGCCGCGCATCCGCTACCAACACCGCGTAGCGCAGCATACGACGCGCATCGCGCGGTGCGGCTTCGGTTTCGCGCAGCAGCCACTTCTTGCGCAGCATGCCGGTCAACAATTCGGCCGTGGCCCCGGTGGCATGACGCAGTGTTCCACTCTTTGCCGGTTGCCCGTCGGAGAGATAGTTCAGCACGGTGTACTCGAGGTTCTGTTCGTCCGCGGTGAGGCGCGAACGACGCGATGAACCCTGCTGCGCGCCGTCGAGCAGAGTGGCTTGGCCGGTTTCGCTGATGCGATAGCTGGTGGAGCGGCGCACCTCCGCCATGAGGGGAAGCATGCTGCGCAGCACCTCGCCCAATGGCGCCACATAGTACTGCGCAATCCAGGCGGCCAACTCCATGAGCTCGCCGTTGAGGATCGGCTCCCGGTCAAGCACCGCCTCGATCGGCCGCGCCTCGACCGGCGGAGCTTCATCGTGCAGCCGGGTAACCACCCCTATCAGCTTCTCGTTGCGGAAGGGTACAACCACGCGGCCGCCGACTGGGGGATCGTCTTCGGCCTTTAATTTGTAGGTAAAGGCACGGTCGAGCGGTACTGGCAGCACAACATCACAGAAGATGGACATCAACGGCTTGGAACGGACAGGCCCAGCTCTGCCATGGCCAGCTTGAGGTCTTGCCATGCTTCCTTTTTCTGGCGCGGATCGCGCAACAGAAATGCCGGATGATAAGTCACAACCAGTTTGGTCCCTCGGCAGGCATGGATGCGCCCGCGTAGGCCGCTAAGCGAGGATTTGACGCCAAGCAGGTAAGTTGCCGCAGTCGAACCCAGCGCCACCAGGACTTCTGGCCGGATCACGTCAATCTGCTGGAAGAGAAAAGGAGAGCAAGTGTTGGCCTCCTCTGGTTCCGGTACGCGGTTCTGGGGCGGCCGGCACTTCACGATATTGGCAATGTAGACCTGCTCTCGTTTCAGTCCCGTAGCAGCGATCATGTTGTTGAGCAATTGGCCGGCACGACCAACAAAGGGAAGCCCCTGCGCATCCTCGTCCGCACCAGGCCCTTCGCCTACAAACATGAGGCGTGCGTTGGGGTCACCGTCACCAAAGACGATCTTGTTGCGGCCGCGGCTGAGAGCGCAACGGGTGCAGTCTCCAATTTCGTACTGGATTGCGCGCAGCGCTTCGGCACGGCTTGCCGGAGCTACAAATGAGCCGACGCTCGGCTGCAACGGGACGGGCTTGCGTGGGGGGATGACGGGCTCCTCTGCAGGGACTGAGACAGCGATGAGATCGTCCTCTACCTTTTCACCTGCCAACTGAGGACTGCTGCGACGATAAAAATCGAAGATACCAAGATCGCGCAGGAACTGCATGTGCGCGGCGATGGCTTCCTGTGATTGGGGATCGAACGGCATGATGAACCGGATTTCTTATAGCTTACATGCCGAGTGGAGGGTAGCCGGTCTCTACTCTTGCAGCTTGGAGTTGCTCGATACCAGGCCAGTCTCGGCAACCAACGATGCTGGCCGGCGCAGGGCAATCACTTCGTCCAGGATGCGACCCGCCAGTTCGTGCTTCGTCATCTCCGGCAATTCAATGGCGGTTTTGGGGGTCAGAAAGGTGGCGGCATTGCGATCCGAATCGAAACCCAATCCGGGACGGGAGACGTCGTTCAATACAATCGCGTCTGCTCCCTTACGCAGGAGCTTGTCGCGGCCATGCACCAGGAGATTTTCTGTTTCCGCGGCGAAGCCGATCACCAGCGTACCCGGCCGTTTGGAGAGCACCACTTCGCGCAGAATGTCCTCAGTCGGCTCGAACTCGAGAGTGATGGGCCCTGTCCGCTTCATCTTTTGTTCGGCCAGCACCCGCGGACGATAGTCGGCAACAGCGGCCGCTTTGATGACGATGGTGGCCTGATCGAGGCGGCTGAGTACGGCGCGGCGCATATCCTCCGCGCTGACGACAGAAATCAGCTCGCAATTGGCCGGCGGACGGAGCGACGACGGGCCGCTCACCAGGACAACGCGCGCGCCCCGGCGCTGCGCTTCCTCAGCTACGGCATAGCCCATCTTGCCGCTGGAGCGATTTCCCAGAAAGCGCACCGGGTCGATAGCCTCGCGGGTCCCAGCGGCGGTTACCAGAACCGTTTCTCCCAACAGATCGTTACGGTGTTGCAGTTGACCCAGCACGGCTTCGACGATAACTTCCGGCTCGGCCAACCGTCCGCTCCCCACCATACCGCAGGCCAGGGGCCCGCTATCGGGCGGTACAACCCTTACCCCGCGGCCTTCAAGAATCTCCATGTTGGCCCGGGTAGCAGGATGCTCCCACATATTCACATTCATCGCCGGAGCGACAATGACCGGTGCATGGGTGGCTAGAAACAGGGTGGTCAAAAAGTCGTCGGCCAGTCCATGCGCGAATTTTGCCAGTATGTTGGCGGTCGCCGGGGCAACCACCAGGGCTTCGGTCGACTGGGCTTCGCCAATGTGCTCTATGGATGAGTCCAGATCGCCCTCTCCACCTCCCGGCTCGGGCCATAGGCCGGTAATCACTTTGTGGCCGGTGAGCGAGGCGAAGGTTAGCGGGGCGATGAACTTCTGGGCCGCTTCGGTCATCACTACGTGCACATCCAAAGCCTGGCGCTGCATGGCGCGCACCAGTTCGGCCGCTTTATAAGCGGCAATGCCACCAGAGACACCAACAGTGACCTTCATAGCGATGATTGTACGACGGAGGGCGGTTCCTCAAGAAAAGCTACCCGGGGACTAAAAAGCCGTCCCGGGGGCTGCCTCTGGTTCCCTAACAAGGGACGGGTGCCCCATACCCACGGATTTCCTGTGAAGTTCCTTTGGCGCCGATGAGCTTCATGCGGCTTTCCTCAATGAAAGCCGCACACGCGGGTGTTGCTGGGTGCCACGTACAGGAAATCCTGGTATCTCGCTCGTTTTTCGCGAGAGTATGGGGCACCCGCCCTTTGTCAGGAAACCAGAGAAACCGGTCCGAAGTTCGCGGCCGGTTAGGAGTCCATATCGTGCGGGTCGTGCGGCTCGAACGGCTCCGCGATTACCGCTTCTTCCAACAGTTCCTCCCGGGGCGGAGCAGCCGTGACCTTGCCGGCGGCAATCTCCTCCTGGGCTACTCGGCAGGCCTTGTTGGATCGGGAATCAATTAGTGGCTGGGAACCATTCTGAAGTTGCCGGGCGCGGCGGGCTGCCATGACCACGTAGCGAAAATTGCTGTCAAGTCCGTTCTCTGGCGTCATTTGGGCTCCTGTCCAGGGTTTGTCGCCGGCAGTCAGGCGCGGGTGGCGTGCATGTCGAGCAGGCCGAACGAGGCCAGCACCGGTTCCAAGCGGTCCGTGGCGTTCGCCTGGCGGCATTTATCGGCGAGCTGCAACATACGGGCAGTCTCAGGGTCTTGCGGCGCTCCATGACGCCTGGCCCTTTCCGCGATCACGATTGCTTTCAACGACTCAACCGCATAATCAAGTTTATCGTTAACCAGGATGTAGCGGTACCTGCGGTAGGCCTCGATTTCTCCTCTTGCCTTGGCCAACCGCCGGGCGATCTCTTCCTCGTCGAGGCTGCCCTCGGCGACGCTCCGGTTGCGCAGACGCATCTTCAGCTCATCCGGGTTGGGAGGAAGGACAAAGATGCTCACGGCAGCCGGATTGTCCTGCACTTGGGCGGCACCCTGAACATCGATGTCGAGCAGCAAATCCTTGCCTGCTGCCTGGGCATCGGTAAGGGAGCGGCGGGCGGTGCCATAGTAATTGCCGAAGACCTTGGCCCACTCCAGAAATTCTCCCTGATCGATCATGTCCTGGAACCGGGCAGGGGAAATGTAGTGATATTCGCGATCCTGCTGCTCAGAGCCACGTGGGGCACGGGTGGTGTAGGAGACGGAGAATTCAAGGTTCGTGACCAGTGAACGCAGCTGGGTCACCAACGTCGATTTGCCGGAGCCGGAGGGAGCCGAGATGATGAACAGAATGCCTGCCAAAGTGTTTACCTGATGATACAGCCGTCTGCTATGTGCGCAGTGCCGCGCAAGTGTTACTCAAGATTCTGCACCTGTTCGCGGGCTTTTTCGATCTCCGATTTCATTCCCAGGCCCAAATCAGTAATTCGCTGGCCATTTCCGCTCACCCCGCCGGTCTTGGAAAGCAGGGTATTGGCCTCGCGATTCATCTCCTGCAGCAGAAAATCGAGCTTCTTGCCCAGCTCCCCGCCGGCCTGCAGCAGCGAATGAAAGTGCTGGATGTGGGTGCGCAGGCGGGTGACCTCTTCTTCCACATCGCTGCGCTCGGCGAGCATGGCCGCCTCCTGCAAGACGCGGTCGCGATCGACGCCGGCGTGCCCGTTCAGCAGGCCGGAGATGCGCTGGCTGATGCGCTCAAAGTAGGCCCTTTGCACCTCCTGGCGCATCTGTGCAACCTGCGATACGGCGCTGTCCAGGCGCTCCATGGTGGCAGCCAGTTCCAGGGCCAACGATGCGCCTTCCTGGCCACGCATGCGATTCAGAGCTTCCACCAGCGAACCGGTTTGCCCGGCTACATCTTCTTCCAGCGCCTGCATCTCCTGTTCGCTGAAGCGTGACTCGCCGGTCAGGACGCCGGGCAAGCGAAAGATAGCATTCAGATCCGGTTGCTGCTGGAGCGATGTCTCGGTCGCTGCGGCTCGGAAAGCAGCGATGTAACCCTGCAGCAGATCACGGTCAAAGTGGGCGCTGGGGCGAAGGCCACGTTCCACCGTCAAGGTAACCTCCAGGTGGCCGCGTAATACCTTTTCCTTGAGCAGCCGGCGCAGACGCATCTCCAGCGGCTCGGCGCCGGGCGGCATGCGCATGTGCAGATCGAGAAATCGATGGTTGACGCTCTTCAGGCTGAGGTTCCAGGCCAAAGCGTCGTTTACCCGGCCGCTGACCCGGGCAAAGCCCGTCATGGAATAAATGGGGGGAGTCTTGGGGGAAGCCTTGCCGGCGGATGGACTCAAAGTTCGACCTCGGCGCTCAAGGCAGGCTCAAGACTCCCCGGAAGCACATTCCCCGGGAACTCAGCCGGATCCATGAACTGCAATTGGTAAAGACGCTGGTAGGTGGCAGAAACGCGGAGCAACTCCTCGTGAGGACCGATGGCGGTGATGCGGCCATCTTCGATGACGGCGATGCGCGAGGCACGGCGGACGGTCGACAGGCGATGGGCGATGACGAAGACGGTGCGGCCGGCAATCAAATTGGACAGCGCGATCTGCACCAGCGACTCGCTCTCCGAATCCAGCGCCGAGGTGGCCTCATCGAGAATGAGAATCGGCGCGTTCTTGAGCAATGCCCGGGCAATGGCGATGCGCTGACGTTCTCCACCAGAGAGGCGAAAGCCCTTCTCGCCGATCACGGTATCGTACTTTTCCGGCAGCCGCTCGATGAAGTCGTGGGCCAGTGCCGCCTGGGCGGATGCCATCACCCGGATCATGGGAATCCCGGCTTCACCATAGGCGATGTTGTTGCGCACCGTATCGTTGAAGAGAATCGTCTCCTGGGTCACGTTGCCGATCTGAGAACGGAGAGAAGCCAGGCTCACATCCCGCAGGTCGTGGCCGTCGATGCGGATGCTGCCCGCGGTGACGTCAAAAAAGCGCGGGATCAAATTCACCAGGGTGGACTTCCCGGCGCCGCTGGGGCCAACCAGCGCCACGACTTCGCCCCGCGGGACGACCAGGTTGATCTCTCTCAGCACCTGGCGTTCGCCCTCTTCATTGCGGTAGTCGAAGTAGACGTTCTCTATCCGGATCTCCTGCCGGAACTCTTTGAGTGCGTGAGCACCAGCCTTCTCGCGCACCTCATCCTGGGTATCCATGAAGCGAAAAATCTCCGAGGATGCGCCCAGTGCCTGTTGAAAGTTGTTATAGAAGAGAGCGAATTTGCGCACCGGATCGTACAGCTTGAAAACCGCGATGATAAAGACCAGGAAGGTTCCGGTAGTGAGCGTGTGGGCCCTGATTGCGTTGCGGCCAACCAGCAGCAACAAGGAGATCGCCACCGCGCCGATCGAATCCATGAGCGGTGAACTGATGGCTTGCGCCCGGACGGAACGAAGGTTGGCTTGGAGGAGGCGACGGGCTGCCTGCTTGAACCGCGTCATCTCCCAAAGCTCCATATTGAAGGCTTTGACGATGCGATTCCCGGTGATGGTTTCGTGCAGAATGTTCTGGATCTCGGCCAGCTTGTCTTGTCCGCGGCGCGTGGTCTGCCGCACCTTTCGCCCGATCTTGCGGGCCGACGCCAAAACCACCGGAACAAAGACAAGCAGCACCCAGGCCAGCTTGCCTCCCAGGGCAACTACTACGCAGGCGGTAAAGATCAACGTGAAAAACTGCTGCAGGAATTCTGCCAGCACGGACGACATGGCGAATTGCACTCGCTCAATGTCGTTAATCAGTGTGGAGACAATGGTGCCGGTGGCATTTTGCTGGAAAAAGGAGACGGAGCGCCGCAGGATGGCGTCGTAGAGGTCATCGCGCAGGTCGGTGATCATGCCGAAACCGGCATAGTTCACCAGGTACGTTCCACAATAATCGAAGATCCCTTTGAGCAGGGTGGAGGCGATCAGGGCGAAAGCGACGATGGCCCATTCGTTGTGGAAGTGCGCTGGAACAATCTGTTCCAGGCTTATGTTGAAGCGGGGACCGAAGAGCGGGATCTTCCGCTGGGGTGCGTCGGGGTCGAGCACGTGTTCCAGGATGGGGCCGACCAGCAAGAGGCGAAAGGCGTCCAGAAGACCCACGCCGGCCATCAGGACGACCGACGAAAACGCCTGCAGCCAATAAGGCTGCACATATCCCATCAGGCGCAGCAGCTTCCTCACGCGGAAACCCCGGAAGCGCGGCGCTGCTTGGAACGCATCCAGCTATTGTAATCGCCCGCCTGAGCGCCGGTCCTGCTCACCTGACTATGAAATTCGGTTGGCGAGAATGCAGGTTCCCTAACCGTCATTCGTCTGGGAACCTACACACCGTCCGTCTGCCTGGCCTAATGCGGCATATCACGGTGGACGGCCTTGACCCGGTAGCCCTCTTTGGCTAGCCGCTTGCGCACTTCTTCGGCGATCATCACCGAACGGTGCTGGCCGCCAGTGCAGCCAAAAGCCACGGTCAGGTAGCTCTTTCCCTCTTCAATGTAATGGGGTAGCAGAAAGAGCAGCAGTTGCGTGATCCGGTCCAGAAATTCGGTCGTCTGGGGGAACTCACGGATGTATTTGGCTACCTTGGGATGGCGGCCGGTCAGATGCCGAAACTCAGGCACAAAGTGCGGATTTGGCAAAAACCGGACATCGAAGACCAAATCCGCCTCCAGAGGCACGCCGTTCTTGTAGCCAAAACTAATGGAGGAAACCAGAAGGTTCTTGTCCGTATCGCCGCGCTCAAACTTCTGCAGGATGTAAGCGCGCAACTCATGGACGTTGTAGCTGGAGGTATCGACGCTGATATCGGCCAGGTTGCGGATGGGATCGAGCAGCTTTCTCTCGGCGTGAATCGCGCGCACCACGGTTTCCGTTCGACCCAGCGGATGGGGACGGCGCGTTTCGGAAAATCGACGCAGCAAAGAGGGATCGGAGGCGTCGAGAAAGACCACCGTGGTCGAAAGCACCTTCCTGACCTGACGAAGGATCGCCGGAAAGCGGTCGAGATGCTGACCCTCACGAACGTCAACCACCAGCGCCGCACGGTTAATCTCCGCCGATTGCCGGACCAGGTCGGCAAATGCAGGGATCAACTCCAGCGGCATGTTGTCGACCGCATAGAAACCCAAATCCTCAAATGCCTTGAGCGCGGAAGCCTTTCCGGAACCGGAGAGACCGGTCAGGATCACTAACTCCGAAGCCACCGCGGGTACGGCGGCCGCCGCCTTCTTGGCGGGTTTACCAGGACGGGGTTTGGTCGCTTTAAGCTGCTCGGGAGAAGCGCGTCTGCGTGGCATGGGGCCATCGTAGCATTCAAGAGAGCCTCTGCAAGTTCAGAGGGAATCTCGATTTGATACAAAATTAAATCGACCAGTGGCCGTTTTGCAGTAGCGGCTGCACCTTGTCCTGCGCCACCGGAGGCGAGAACAGATGCCCCTGGCCTAGATCACATCCATACTTCCGCAGCGCTTCCAGCTGTTCCTTGCGTTCGATACCGACGGCCAGCATGCGCACTTCAAGCATGCGCCCTAAGTCGAAGATGGTTTGCAGAATCGCTGCCTGCTTACCCGGAATAGGCAGGTAGGCAATGAGGCGGCGGTCTACCTTCACCATGTCAATCGGCAAGCGGATGAAGTGATTCATGGAGGCCAGGCCCGCACCAAAGTTATCCAGACCGACACTTATTTTCAGATCTGCTATACCCTTGAAAACCGCAAGCGCTCCTTCCGGATCCTGATTCACCGCAGCCTCGGTCACTTCCAGGCGCAGCTGTTCCGGGGAAACCTTCCATTTGGCCAGTAGTTCTTCGAGGTGGCCCAACAATTGAGGATCCCTGAACTGACGTAAGGACAAATTAACGTCGATGGTGGGTTTGGCATCTGGCAGCGTCTCCGCCCACAAACTCAGTTGCCGGCACACCTGCTCCAACACAAACAGCCCGATGGGAAGAATGATTCCCGAGTCCTCGGCGGTGGGCAGGAAATCCTCTAACGGCACGAACTCGCCGTTGGGCCGCCGCCACCGCAGCAGCGCCTCAAAGCCTTCGATTTCGCCGTTTGCCAACCTGTAGATTGGCTGGTACCACACCTCGAATTCCTTCTTTTCCAGAGCCTCCTTCAGCTCCTGTTCCTTCCTCATCTGCGCAGCCACGTGCACATGCATGGAGCCGTCAAAGACCTCGTGCCGTGCGTTGCCGTTGGACTTGGCCTGGTACATGGCATAGTCCGCATCGCGCAGGACCTGTTCAGGGCTGGTGTGGTCGAGCGTACCGAAGGCGATCCCGATACTGGCGGTAACGAAGACCTCGTGGCCATTCAGCTCAACCGGCAGGCGAATATCGTGCTGGGCGCGGTCGGCGATCGTGGTTACATCGGAAACATTGGTGACGTCCTCGAGGAGGATGGCGAATTCATCGCCGCCGAAGCGCGCCACCGTATCCTGGGGGCGAAAGCAGGCCCGCAGTCGAGACGCCATGTGCACCAGCAATTCATCACCACTGGCATGACCCAGGTTATCGTTCACTGCCTTGAAGCGGTCCAGATCGAGAAACATGACGGCAAAGTTCAGCTGGGAATGCCGTTGCTGCCGGGCCATGGTGAGCTGCAGGCGATCGAGAAACAAGGCCCGATTGGCCAGGCCGGTCAGCGGATCGTGCAGGGCGTCATGTTGCAGGCGAGCGTCGGTCTGTTTCTTCTCGCGGATGTCACGGTAACTGACAAAATTGCCCACTTCCACCCCCGCCATGCTGATCGGAGCCACCAGGATAGACACATCGATGAGTTCACCTGACTTGTGCAGGCGCACCGTCTCCATCGACGCCCGGCCATGAAGTTGCATGGTGTGCTCGAGCATGTCGAACTCATGCCGGCGCGTTTCTGGAATGAGAATGTCATACGTATTCTGGCCCAGCGCTTCATCGGCATTGAAGCCGAAAAGGGTCTCAAACTCGCGATTGATATGCAGAATTTTCGAGCCGCGCGTGATCATGATAGCTTCCGGAGCGGCATTCAGCAGTTGCTCCAGGAAGTTTGACGGGGATGCGTGGTCCGACCCTTGCCCCGGGTCCTTCTCCGGAGCGCGCTGGGAGCGCAGAGCGACGATCAGCAACTCAGGTTCCGGTTCCACGCGCAGCATGCGGAAGCTGCCGCGGACGGGCACGGACGAGTCCAGGGGCGTACGCATCTGGCAATTGAAATCAGAGGAGTAGGCTATGCTGCCCGATCCGTAGACCTGAGAAGAGCCTCCCAACGGCTTCCCCGGATGGGCATAGGCAAAACCGGGGAACTGCCCACGGAAAATATCGTCCACCGCGAGCACGGCACCTTCCTCCAGGTGCAGGATCTCGCGGGCAACACGATTGGCGTAGACCACGCTGTTGCCACGCTGCACAAAGACGTAACAAGGCAGAGCTTCGAGGAGTAACTTTTGCTGGGCCGTGAGTACGGCAACATCAGCTTCTGAATTCATAGTTGGATCGCCGCAGCGGAGAACTCCCACAGGGTTGAGTATCAAGGCCGCTTTCCAAGCAGGAATATCCCCTGAAAGAAGTACCGGCAAACTCCGAGGTCGCAGTTACTTAGGTCTTTAAAATCCGCAAGCGTCCGATGCTTGCCCGGCGTCGCCGATTCGCTATTTATCATCAAGGCCGCGGGGGAGGGACGGCCTATGGTTGGAAGAATTTAGCACTGCGTTTGCGACGAATGGGTCAACTTGCCCGGACTTTTAGCAATCCGTTACTTTCAGGGAGCTTCAATCAATTCCATCTTGCCATCACGCTTCCGATGTAGGACCTTCACATTACCTTCGTTATCCCGAAAGACAAAAACGTCCCGGTCGCGGAACTCTGCTTCCTTGACTGCCTCCTCCAGGGTCATCGGGCGCAGCGCTACCGAGTCGAGCGAGCGAACGACGTGGGGCTCGGTGATGGGCACGCGCGCCGGAAACGAATGTACGGTGACAGGAATCGCCGGCTGGGCGTGGCTCTTGCCGTTGGTGGCTCCATTGGTATGTCCAGCCTTGGCAGCTTTGCTCTCTGCCGCGCCACCGCGGCCGCTACGCGCGACACCGGTCTCCTCGACTTGTTTTTCCTGTTTGGGCTGACGCTTGCGGGTGCGCTGCTTATCTTTGTAGCGCGTTGCCTGGGATTCAGCTTTCACCAGCGCATCGCGCAGCGCAGTCTCCATGCTGGCGCTGGACTCGCAAAGAGCGACCAGTGTGCAGGCCCGGGTCTTGATCGTGACTTCAGCGATCTGCCGGTACTTCTCTGCGGTGAGGACCACGTGGGCGCTGGTGATCTTGCCGAGAATCCTGGCGATGCGCTCGATTCCCTCTTCTGCTAATGTGCGCAGTGGCTTGGTGATGGCCACCTGCCTGCCCGTGCATTCAACCGGCATGCTTAGAACTCCTAACGCAGTTTCGCTTCGGTCTACACTCCTTGCGAACTGCTCTAGAGCCGATTCCGCGGCCCGCAAGATGCCCGATTCTATAGCATTTTAGGAATCGCGGTCTTGTTGAGAGGTTGGCTAGTTGCAGCCCCTTCTTGTTGAAAGCGGCCACATATATTCCAGTGTACTCGCGTACACATAGGAAAAATGCTTAACTCAATCCCGGACCCGGCGTTGGTGGGTGCTGGGTATGCGCAAATCTTCACGGTACTTGGCTACCGTGCGGCGGGTAACGTCAATGCCCTGAGCCTCCAGCATGCTGGCAATCAAATCATCGGTCAGGGGCTTGCGTGGATCTTCTTCATCAATCAACTTCTTGACCTTGCGTTTGAGCAACATGAGCGGAGTGCTGCCACCCTCCGGCCCGTGAACGCCTTCAGAGAAAAAGAAGCGCAGCTCAAAGACGCCCTGCGAAGTGTGCACATATTTGCTCGAAACCGCGCGGCTGACGGTGGAAGGATGCACGCCAATCTCTTCGGCGACTTCCTTGATCATCATCGGTTTGAGAGCATCCACGCCGCGCTCGAGGAATTCGCCCTGGCGGCGCACGATCGCTTCGCAGGTTCTGAGGATGGTGTTTTTGCGCTGCTCGATGTTGCGCATCAGTTGCAGTGCCGAGCGGTAACGCTCCTTGACGTATTCCTTTACGTCTCTTTCTGTGCCTTCCTGCGACAGCAATTTGCGATAGCCGTGATTGAGGCGCAGGGTGGGCAAGTCCTCTTCGTTCATGACCACGACGAACTCGCCGCCGCGCTTGACGAAGGCCACGTCGGGCTCGATCAGCCGCGCATCGGAGCGATTAAATCGCTGCCCCGGACGGGGATCGAGACTGCGAATGAAGTCGATGGCGTGCTGGATCAATTCCGGCTGGGTGCCCAAAACTTTGGTCATTTCGCGCAGATCGCGCTTCTGCAACAGCGACAAATGCTGATCTACGATGCGCGCCGCGAGCGCGAACACCGGCAATTTGTCTTCGTGCGCCGCGCACGCGTGGGCCGCGTCGACTTCTCCCGCGCCGTTCAGGGCTTCCGGCGCAGCGGGCTCCGGCGAGACCGAGCGGTGACGGGACAGCGCGAGCTGAAATTCGCGGCGCTGGGCCTCTATCTGGACCAGCAGGCACTCGCGCAAGCTGCGCGTGGCTACGCCCACCGGATCAAGGTTCTGCACCAGTTGCACTGCCTCAGCCAGCAGCTCGGCGGCGGCATTGGGCAGGGCGCCCGGAGCAGGCTCATACTCGCGCACAAACCCAGCTAGCATCTCCTCGTCGTCGGCCAACAAGTAGCCGTCTTCGTCGAGGTTGCCGACTACGTATTCGGCGGCCGCGCGCAGGTCGCTGCTGACGTTGAGAGAACCCAGTTGCCAGAAGAGGTGATCGGTGAGGGTGCTGGGCTGGGAAAGAAAATTTTCAAACGATGGCTTGTCGGTTTGCTCAAAACCGTTGGGCGTGCGGAAGCCGGGATCCAGATAATCCTGAAAGTAGGACCCAAAATCAATCTCATCGAAGGGGTCTCGCTTGTCGCGCTCCGCCTGGGCTGCCACCTCTTCTACGCTGCGATCACGCTCCGCCTCTCTGAGGGCGATGTCATCAATGAGGGGAACGCTCTCTTCCAACTCTTCCAACACCGGATTCTCAACAATCTCGGTATTGATCAGCTCTTTCAGCTCCAGCTTGTTGAGCGCCAGCACGCTGACCATCTGCATCAGGCCAGGCGTCAATATCTGACGCTGCGCAACCTTCAAGCTTAGCTTTGGTTGTAGAAGAGCCATAGCATTTCACCGCATCAACTGCTTGAGCAGTTTCACTTCTAATCTACACAGTCAAGTTTAGCGAAGTGCGGCTTTTCTTCCACCCCATCAAGCTAGCTTGCTGGGGACCCCGGTTTTGCGGAAAAGCCACGTCGGAAGCTGTTGCGCTGTATACACCAGAAGTGCAAATGCTGTAGCGGCCTTAGTTTACCTTTTCTGAGCCCTCGTGGTGGAAGGGTTTTGCGTTGTCCCCGGGCGGTGTGGCCCAGCCAGGTCAAGAGGGGTGCGGAAAGGCCGGATACCTAGAGACGGCTGAACAGGAAGAACTCGCTCAACGATGGGCATGGCTCCAGCCGCGCCGCACCCAGCATGTGCTTCACAGACTACAGAAAATTTCATGTTTTGTATCAGGGCACGGCTTTAGCCGGGCCATACAGACACGACGGATGAGGGCTTTAGCCCCTGGGCTTTTCTTTGTGTCCCGGCGGGAAACACCGTAGACGGCTCCAGAATGATCTCTGGATAGGCGTTTTGCTGCGGAATCCGATGTCGCTTTTGGTTACGTCGGTGCAAACCTGGAGCACTCTAGTTCAGAGAAAAACCCTCACCCAGATAAACTCGGCGTACTTCCGGATCTTTGCCCAATTGGTCCGGGGTCCCGGTGCGGAAGATGCGCCCTTCATTGATGATGTATGCGCGATCGGTGACGGAGAGTGTTTCGCGGACATTGTGATCCGTGATCAGCACTCCGATTCCGCTTGCCTTCAGGTCGAAAATGATCTCCTGCAAATCCAGCACGGCGATGGGATCGATGCCGGAAAACGGCTCATCGAGCAGGATGAACGAAGGCTGGATGCAGA
Source organism: uncultured Acidobacteriaceae bacterium (assembly GCA_963824325.1). GTDB lineage: Bacteria > Acidobacteriota > Terriglobia > Terriglobales > Acidobacteriaceae > PALSA-350. Next base: position 213,238 of record CAWGPA010000006.1, read on the forward strand.
GGCAGCGGGCGATCTCCACCCGGCGCCGTTCGCCGCCGGAAAGTGCGTAGCCGCGCGTCTTGCGTATATGGCCAAGATTCAGCTGATCGAGTAACTTCTCCGTCCGGGCGCGGCGCACTTCGAGTGAGATCGACTGCACCTCGAGCACGGCGAGGATGTTCTCTTCCACCGACAGCTTGCGAAAAACGGACGGTTCCTGAGGCAGATAACTGATGCCGTATTGCCGCGCCCGCAGATACATGGGAACGCGCGTGATATCGATGTCGTCGACGAACACCTGTCCCGTATCGGGAGCGATGAGGCCCACAATCATATAAAAGCTGGTGGTCTTGCCGGCGCCATTGGGGCCCAGCAAGCCAACCACCTCTCCCTGGCAGACTTCAAGGTTTACACCCCGAACGACCTGCCGGCCCTTATAAGACTTGCCGATTTCGTCTGTACTAAGCTTTTGCATTCACTTCGCAACGCGGGTCTGGGTCACTGCTTTGGAAGCACCGCTACTCACCATGACGCTATCATCGCGATCATTGAAAATCAACGCAGCCCCGGTTACCATTCCGCGCACCTGGTCGGTGAGCCGCGGAGGCGTTGCACTCGTTCCCGTGAGCACAAACTTGCCATCCTCCGCGGTGTAGGTGAGATCCTCGCCCATCCCCTTGCGGCCCGGCTGCTGAAGTTCAACCGCGCCCCGAGCGACGATCTTCGAAACCTGGCTGCCCTGTTGCTCCGGCGTCTTGCCGGTCGGCGCCACCGGCCCATGAGCGGTCTGCGCGGGCGCGGGGCTGAAATACACATCCATGAAATTCGAATGCAGAACGCCGGAGGAGGTCTGCGCCACCACCCCGCCACTGAAAACCGCCTTGTGCTCAGCGTCGGCGTAGAAGAGAGTACGACTCTGCAAGCGGACCACGGCGGGTTGAGAGGTTTTGGGAGGCGTGGGCGCGGGACCCTTGGCGCTGCTGGGAGTACTGGTGAATACCGCGTTGACCGCTGCGGCATCGCCGCCCGGTCCATGCGCGGCCAACGTTGCCTTCACCCGGGACAGCTCCAGCACCGGCGCGGAAACGGAATCGCTTCCCTGCCATAGGCGGGCCTGTTCCGCGGACTTTCCATAAAAAGTGGTGAGATCGGTTGAGTGATCGAGATGAGCGTGGTCAGCAACCACGTGGATGGGACCGGCTCCCGTGAAGGGCTGCTGTTGACCACTCGACTGGCGATAGGTTGCCTTGACGCCACCGGTGGCATTGGCATTGCCGGTCGCGCGTTCCATTTCAACGAAAGCCGCGCTCAACTCTCCATTGGTGTCCCGGATGCGCGGCTCTCCCGACAGCTGCATCACTTGGGTAACCGCGTCATAGGCCGCTCGCTGGGCGATGGCGGTGGTCACGACCGGCGCTCCGCCGCCAGGTTGAGTGGTGGCATCCGATGGCTTCGCCGGCGTTTCCTGGGTCACGGTCACGTTTCCCACTTGCACCGCGGACTGCAACTGAGCAGGCGGCTGCGGAGCAGGTGGTTCGGCTTTTCCTTTGCCTACCTTTGCCTCTGGCTTAGCGGGAGGAAAATGCGGCGGAGCAAAGGTGAGCAGCAAGTTGTCGCCCGTGCTGGTCTGCTTTACCCCGCTGGTGCTCACATCGACCAGGCTCGTATGGCCCGTCCCGCGTAGACTGGAGAGAACCTCCCCGTCCAAAAGCGTGGCAAAGAGTTGATCGCCGGTTACAGTTGTGTCCTCGGGCGGCGTTTTGGCATAGATGGCGTGCACGTTCAGCCGCGCGCTCCCCACGGCGAGAATATGCTCGGCCATGGGGCGGCGGTCGGGGCCGGAGGCGAAGTCGATGTCGATCTTGGTGGCGCCCACCTGGCGAGTAGTCGACTCGGGCGGATTTTGCTTGGACTTGCTCGACGCGCTCGTAAGTGGCCGTAGCTTCTCTTCGTCGACTACGGAAACAGCGTCGCGCAACTGCGCGTGCTTGACGGTCGATTGCGGACCGAACAAAAGCGTCCCCGAGGAGGCCGACCCGTGCATCAGGCGGGCGCTATTGTCGGCCACGTAGAGTAGCCCGCCATCCAAAACCGCTTGCTCCGGTTCGCTCTTGGGACCCAGATCGATATGCGCCTTGCGGGTGTTTATCTGCTGGCCGTCACCTCCGGTGAGAATCACGTTACCTTCCGCTTCCAGCTGGTAGGCCGATCCATCGGCGCGGAAGGAGACCGTCGCCTGGTCAGAGGAGCTGTGACTGTCGGCATATTCAGTTACGTCTTGCAGCAGGTAAAGCAGGCGGCTGGCACGATCGAACTGCGCATGATGGGCGTGGACGGCCAGCGGGTTTCCGCCGACGCTGGAGTTGAAAGCCACGTCGGCGGAAAGGACTATGATTCCCGCCTGTGAATCGAAGCTGGCGCCGGTCGCGCTGCCGGCTGCCTGGGCCAGGCGGAACTCGATTTTTTCCGTGGTGCTGGCGAGGCCGGTCTTCTGGTTGAAGACCAGGTCCGAGGTTTTGATATGCACGGTATTCTTGCCTTCGCTATCCTCCGCAGGCGCTTTACCGGACTGTGAAGCAGGAGCCGTAGATCCTTGAAAATCGATTTGGACTTCGCCCATGGCGCGAGCCACGCCATTGACCGGATCCCAATCGAAATCGTTGCCATAGATGCGGCTGGACGCTTCTCCTTGCGCGCCGTAGAGCGTGATGCTCACATCGTGTAGCTCGGCGTGGCCGCCACTCTTGTACTGCACTGCTTTGGAGGCATGCAGGGTATAAATCGTGTGACCGCCCCGGGACTCAGAGTAAGTGAATCCTTCCGTGGACTGCTGGATCGCCGTTCCCAATCCCCCCGGTAGGTCGTGGCCGACGCGGCGCCCCTGCCACCGGCCGTAGAAAAAAAATCCCGCGATGGCGGTGACCAGCAACCCAGCAATTACGGCTATCCAGGTGCGCAGGTGAGCTGGGGTCATCCGGAGTTCCTGTCACCCAGAGTTGGGGAAGGCAGCTTGTACGCCTTCCAATAAGGAAAGGCGCATGGATCTTGCGACGCCGCCAAGTTCCACAGGAAGTCCGGCACACTCATCATCTTAGTCTTTTCATCGGTCGTTTCTCCCTGCGGGGCAGTTTCGAGAAGCTTTAAAATGGTGAGATGGCTGATCGGCTGTACCTGAGTCTATGGTTTCCTAATTTTCGCCTTCCGGCCCTCGCCCCCGCGATCGTCTCCGTGATCAAGCAATTCTCCCCGGCGGGGCATCCAATGCGGGTGCATGCTGCGGCTGCTTACCCCATCTCCTGGAATGAAGCCCCCTTTTACCAGAGGATTTACGAGGAAGATGAGGGGAAGGAGTCTGCGCCGGAGGCCGCGGTGGCCGAAGCCACGGAGATACTGCATGACGACTTCGCTTATGAATTCGAGCTCAAGTGGGATTTGTGGGTGCCGGAGGCCGTGGGCGGACTCGATCCAATCTGGAAACAGGAACCCGTAACGGTGCGCGTAGCCGGCTTCGGGCCGCAGTTCGACGAGGGGGCCTTTGAGCAGAACGGGCAGGTCCGGGTGGATTTCGGCCTGGACACGCCCTTTCTGCTGGAAGATATGGACCTGGACGAGTTAGGCGCCGAATACGTGAAGCGCAACGTGCAGAAGCTGGTGGAAGTCACCAACGCCATCCAGGAGAACTGCGGCATCAGCAGCCGCCTGTTGTGGTCCGATTCGGGCGAGAACCTAGCCCAAAAGCTGATTGCCAGATTGCAGCGAGTGAACTGAGGCTGCTGCTTGCAAAACGTGGCCGTGACGGACATCCGCTCCACGCAGCCAGAAGATGACGTCTTCCGCCATGTTGGTGGCGTGGTCGGCAATGCGCTCCAGGCTGCGGGAAATGAACAGCAGGTTGACGGCGGAGTGGGCCGCGCTGGAATCCCGCGCGATGCAATCAAGCAACACGGCCTTGGCCCGGCGGTTCATCTCGTCCACGGCGTCGTCCATGGCCAGCACGCTGGTAGCCAGCTCGGCATCGCGCTCGGTGAGCGCCTGCAGCGCCTTCCGGACCATGGTCATCGATAGCTCAGCCATGTGCGGAATGTCGACCGGAAAATCACACGCCTGGCTTCCCGCGAGCTCTTCGGCCAGCAAAGCAATGGTCATTGACTGGTCGCCGACCCGCTCCAGGTCGGAGTTGATCTTGATGGCAGCGAGCACAAAGCGCAGATCCACGGCCATGGGCTGTTCCATCGCCAGCAGGTCCAGCGCCATCTGATCGATCTCCCGCTCCGAGCGATTGATGATGACTTCATTCAAGCGCACCTTGGAGCATGCGGAAAGTTCACCGCGGCAGTGCGCGTCGAGCGCAAAAGTAAGTGTCTGTTCTGCCACACCGGCCATCTGAAGTAGCCGTTCACGAAGGCTCTCGAGTTTCTGATGAAACGATATGCGTGTCACTGGTCAGCCTCCTGAATGAAATTCTCCCTTGTGTGTCCGGTGTTCGAATTGCTCTGAAACGAGACACTAGGGGGGGTCCGCACCTCAGGATGCACCGTAATCGGTTCAGTAATCCTTCGATCCGTTGAGTTAATATATCCGCTTTAACATTCTATTAACATATCTGTTTTGGTCCAGTTTGCTTCCCACGCAAGTTGTAGCGCACTGCGTTCCATATCGGCGCATCGTTTGCGGCCCGGAGTACATGATGCCGATCTTCGCGTGGCATAATGCCGTATGGGACAAGCGAGCACGATAGAGCAAAAGATTCCGCTCATGACATCGCTTCACATCGACCTAGAGACGGTCGAAGCCGGTGTTTCAGTAGCTACGATGGCGCAGTTTGTGGACGCCTCAGGGATGCAGCTCAAGGATCTCTACGAGGTCGTCATTCCCGCACGGACGCTCAAGCATCGCAAAGCACGGAAGGAACCCCTGACGTCGGACGAGTCCGATAAGCTCGTCCGGCTGATCCGCGTTTATGACCAGGCTGTTCAAGTTCTGGGCGAGAAGGAAAGAGCTCTTTACTGGTTAAGCGAACCAAAGAAGCGCTTTGAGGACCGCACCCCGATTCAGATGCTGCGCACCGATCTTGGCGGCCGGATGGTCGAGGAGATGCTTGGGCAGATCTACTACGGCATGTTTGCTTGACAAGGAGTCTATGGCGCATCAGCGGCTTCAATTCGCTTTCTGGGGAAGGCGGCCTGAAGTACTCAGCTCGCTGGCATACGGCCGGACATCGAGTTGTTTATTTGGCTGAATCTCCTTCGGGCGCCCTAATCGAAAACCTCGTCCACCTGGAATTGAACGAAAAGAGCTGGCCTGGGTTCTACGACTTAATGCAAATATCAGCTCCTGACGGCATGGAAGTGGAAACACTAGGCCTGCCGGCCGGGGATGCGTGGAAAAGATCGCCCATCGTCACCAGGAGTTTAGGGGACGAGTGGTTACGCTCGGAACGTACAGCCTTAGCCCGCGTTCCCTCGGCAATCATGCCGAACACCTGGAATTTTCTGCTAAACCCGGATCATCCTGAAGCGGCAGAAATTCGAATCGTCGAAATCGCGAAAACTGAATATGATCCTCGCCTCTTCGCGAAGGAATAGTTTGACGGCAAATCTGCGGCGCTAGCCCGGATTTCTCACGAGTTGGGGTTGTTGAGCTAGAGGAGTGGCGAGGAAAAGGGTTGGGAAAGGCCGTTTTTCGTGGCATAACTGCGTTGTCGAAGCGTAGTGAATGCCGTGCGGAGAGCGGCCTTTCTTATGACAGAGTGTAGCCAACCGAGCTTCTCGTTTGCACGTCATTTTTCCCGCCGAGTGGAAGCCGGGTTCAGCGCTGGGCATGTGTCCAGTGACGGGGGATCGATGCTGTTGCGTGCCGTGGATGGCAAGATCCATCTTCTGCATCGACTAGCAGCTTGCTTTAGCGATGGCCGCAGGCCAGAGCGAATCGAGCACACGGTTTTTGAGATGCTCTCCCAGCGTATCTACGGGCTGGCACTGGGCTATGAGGATCTGAACGACCACGAGCAGTTGCGCAAGGATGTGGTGTTCGGTTTGCTGAGCGGCAAGCGCGAACTCGAAGCGCCGCTGGCCGGCAAGAGCACGCTCAACCGGCTGGAGCTGTCAGGGCGCAGTAAGCGCTACCACAAGATCAGTCCTTCCGTCGAAGCGATCGATCGGCTGCTGGTGGATCTGTTCATCGAGTCCCATACGGCGATGCCAAAGCAGATCGTGCTCGATCTGGATGCCACCGATATCCCGCTGTACGGCCATCAGCCGGAGCGTTTTTTCCACGGCTACTACGACAGCTACTGCTATCTGCCCCTGTATATCTTTGCCGGAGACCAGTTGCTGTGTGCGCGGCTCAGAGCTGCCAACCAGGACGCAGCCGCCGGCTCGATCGAGGAACTGAAACGTATCGTTGGCCAACTGCGGCAACGTTGGCCGCAAGTCAACATCGTGTTGCGCGCTGACTCCGGCTTCTGCCGCGAAGCGCTGATGGCCTGGTGTGAACAGAAAGAAAACCGGGTGGAATACGTCTTCGGCCTGCAGCGCAATCGGCGCCTGCAAACCATCATCGGGGAACCGATGCAAGAGGTGAAAAAGCAACATCAGGCCACCGGCAAAGCCAGCCGCATGTTTACAGAGTTCCTGTATCGAACGCATAAGAGCTGGTCCTGCTCCCGCCGCGTCGTGGCCAAGGCGGAGTATCTCGATAAGGGAGACAACCCGCGCTTCGTAGTCACTTCGCTAGCTGCCCAGCAATGGCCCGCACAGGATTTATACGAGAAGTTCTACTGCGCCCGCGGCGAGATGGAGAATCGCATCAAGGAACAGATGTGCCTGTTTGCCGACCGGCTCTCCAGCGACGAAATGAAAGCCAACCAGCTACGGCTGTACTTCTCCGCCCTGGCCTACACGCTCATGGAGGCTCTGCGCCGGCTGGCCCTGAAGGGAACCGAGTGGGCTCAAGCCCAGGTCGATACCATCCGCCTGAAACTGCTCAAAATCGGTGCCCTCGTGCGGCTCAGCGCGCGCCGCGTGCGCTTGGAAATGAGTTCCACCTATCCCTGGAAAGACCTCTACGCACAAGCCTTCTATGCCCTGCGCTGTTGAAGCCCGCTGGCCTCCACGCCTTAGCCCTCTCCAACATGTTGCTGGCCTCGCTTCCGCCCCGGCGTGCGCAAAATACGACCAAAAACTCAAACCAACCGGCAGCTCACCAACAAACATCGCCTCGCAACCAAAATCCTGACCACAAAATACCCCGCAGATCCCTCAAACCACATCAACCACGAAAAACTCAACCACTCGTGAGAAATCCGGGCTAGAGCACTTTTGCTAATGTGTAGACCAGGAAACTAAACCTTACGCGGCCATTCCGCCAAAGAGGTCCGCACATAACTTATCCCGCCCAACCACAGTATTAGCAAAAAATGCCTTAACCGGAGACGATTTCAGAGAAGTCCGCGATGCGGGAGAAATCGCTGAGCACGGAGGCGATCAGGGCCAAGCGGTTCCCGCGTAGATGAGCCTCGGGCGCCATGACCATGACCTGGTCAAAGAAGCCGTCGATTGACGGCCGGAGCGTGGCAATGCACTCCAACGCTTCTGTGTATTGCCGCCCGGCACGAAGTGCTTCCACCTGGGGTGCGACTCTCGCTGTCTCCGCGTATAGGTGTCGCTCGGCCGGCTCGACCAGGTCGCCGGGCGCGATGGAGTTGCCGTATTGGTCCTGCTTCTCGGTCGCCTGGCGAAGGATATTTTTGATCCGCTTGAACGCCGTGGAGATGGCAACCAGATCCTCTGAGCCGCGGACCTGGGTCAGAGCCTGCGCTCGCGCCATGGCATCCGTCACCGTCGTGAGCCCGGTAGAGAGCACAGCGTTGACCACGTCATAGGCGTAACCGCGTACCTCACGGAGGTAAAAGTCCAGGCGTTCCTTGAGAAACACCACCACCGTACCAGCGCCCTTTCCGGAGCCGACGCGCGGCAAGGATTCCGATGCCATCGCCGCCAGCGCCGGCAAGGTAATCGGCAGGCCCGATTCGGCGAGGATTTTGATTACCCCATTGGCGGCGCGGCGTAGTGCAAATGGATCCTTGGATCCGCTGGGCTCGAGGCCGATGGCGAACATCTCCGAAATGGTTGCCATCCGGTCGGCCAAACCGAGGATCTGCCCTTCCACCGTTGTCGGGATTGGGTCTTCGGTCGACGCCGGCATGTACTGCGAGTAGATGGCTTGCGCTACGTTTTCGCCCAGACCTTGCGCCCTGGCGTAGAGCCCCCCAACGATGCCCTGCAGCTCAGTGAATTCCTTCACCAGCTCGGCGGTGAGGTCGGTCTTGGCAAGCAGCACCGCTTGTTCGAGGGCTGCCTGATCAAGTGGGATGGACTGGGCAGCGACCGAGGCGGCGATGGCTTTCGCCATAAGCACGTTGCTTTCGGTCTTGCTGAAGTAGCTGCCAAGATCTCTCTGAAAGGTGACGGTCTTGAGTTTTTCCAGCCTGCCGAAAAGAGGAATCTTCTGATCGTAATTCCAGAAGAAACGGGCATCGTTGAAGCGGGCGCGGAGCACTCGCTCGTTGCCATGGCAAATGGTCGCCATGCCTGCGGCATCGACTTCGGTATTCAGCACGGTCAGAAAATGAGGCGCCAGTGCCTGCTGCTTGTCCTCGACCGCGAAGTACTTCTGGTGATCGCGCATGACTGTGACGAGAACTTCCTCCGGCAAGGCCAGGAATTCGGGCTGGAAGCTTCCGGCCAGGACGGTGGGCCACTCGGTAAGGTGGGTGACCTGATCCACCAGGGCCTCGTCTTCGCGCCAGCGAGCGTTTGGGAGGCTCCGGGTTGCGGCGTCGAGCCCATGGCGGATGCGATGGCGGCGCGCGGAGACGTCGGCCACCACGAAGGCCGTCTCGAGTGTCGCCAGGTAGTCGGCAGGGCGCGCAATGGCGACGGGGCGGTCCCCATGGAGGACGCGATGCCCATAGCTGAAATTGGAGGCTCGGATGCCGGCGAACTCCAGCGGAATCACACTTCCATCGAGCAAGCAAAGCAGCCAGCGGAGCGGGCGGACGAAGCGCTCCGGCTTATTGGGCCGCCAGTACATAGTCTTGGGCCAGGAGAGCGCGCCAATCTCCTGGGGCAGTGAGTCGCCCAGAACCTTTTCAGCGCTTTGGCCTGGCCGCTGCACGGTGGCAGCAGCGTACTCGCCTTTGGGCGTGGTGATCTTTTCGAGCGCGGTAACCGCAACGCCGGCTTTTTTGGCAAAGGCCTGGGCCGCCGGGCCAGGCTGTCCATCCGGAAAGGCTGCTTTCCAGGAAGGGCCGGTAAGCTGTTCCTGCATGTCGAGCTGATGGGCGAGCACGCCTTCGACGCGCACCGCCAAGCGCCGTGGGGTGGAGTAGCTGGTGACGACAGCCGCAGCGTCCAGTAAACGTGCACGCGTCAGCACTCCCTCTACGCGGCGCGCCAGTTCAGCCTCTGCCGCCGCGATCATGCGCGCCGGGATCTCTTCCAGGCCTATTTCCAGTAACAGCTCAGGCATACGATTCCCATCGATGTTTAAGCCGCGCAATCATGCGCGAGAGGTTGTCGGCGCGATCATGCGCGCGTAAGCCTTGGCAATGCCGACGGCGAGGACCCGAATGCGCGCGATGATGCCGACGCGCTCGGTCACCGAGATCGCGCCGCGCGCATCGAGCAGATTGAAGAGGTGAGAGCACTTGAGGCAAAGGTCGTAGGCTGCCAGAACCGGAAAGCGGCGCTGCTCGGCCGGTGTAAGCTCCTCCGGTTGCTGGGCAGCGCGGCTCAACAGTTGCTGGCACTCCGACTCATAGAGCCGCAAATGCTCCCACAGCTTCTCCACATCGGCGTCCTCGAAGTTGTAGACCGAGAACTGCACCTCCTCCAGATGACGAACCTCTCCGTAGGTGACTGGATCAGGAGTGCGCGCCCAGACCACGTCGTAAACAGAGTCGACGTCTTGTAGAAAGGCGGCGAGGCGCTCCAGTCCATACGTGATTTCGGCCGAGATAGGATCGAGATCGAGACCGCCACACTGCTGGAAGTACGTGAACTGGGTGACCTCCAGGCCATCCAGCATGACCTGCCAGCCGATCCCCCAGGCCCCCAGCGTGGGCGCCTCCCAGTTATCTTCTTCAAACTTGAGGTCGTGCTGGCGCAGGTCAATGCCGATGGCGGCTAGGGAATCCAAGTAGATTTCCTGCACATTCGCGGGTGGGGGCTTCAGCACAACCTGAAACTGGGTGTGTTTAAAGAGGCGATTGGGGTTCTCGCCGTAACGGCCGTCAGCGGGTCGCCGGGAAGGCTGGGCATAGGCCACGGAGAACGGCCGCGGGTCAAGCACGCGCAGAAAGGTCTCCGGCGACATGGTGCCGGCGCCAACCTCCACGTCATAAGGCTGTTGCAGTACGCATCCACGCTCGGCCCAAAAGGTTTGCAGACGAAAGAGGAGTTCCTGGAAGGTAAGTGCGCTGGTTACTTGCGGAGCCACGGTTGGATTCTAAATCAAACTCCAACCCCGCCTTGGCGGAGCCGTTGCGGCGAGAGCATTTTCCGCTTTGTGAAAGAAAAGACACACCTCGCTGCACTTGTCTGTGCGGCGTTGGAGGAAAAATGCTCTAAACTGGTTTCCCCAATCGTTCAAGGAGGAGTCTTGCCATGCAAAGCCGTATCGTTGGCACCGTACTGCCAGTTCTCGAGTTCGTCCTGGAACCGAACGAGACCGTGATCTCAGAAGCCGGAGAACTCTCCTGGATGAGCAGTTCGATCCAGATGCAAACCCACACTCAGTTTGGCGGGGGAGGAGGATTCCTCGGCGCGTTGAAGCGAGTAGCGGGTGGCGGAAGCCTGTTCATGACTGAATACAGCGCCGTGGGCGCCCGCGGCGAGATTGCCTTTGCCACCCGGGTACCCGGGCACATCCAGCCTGTGCAGGTCGGCCCCGGAATAGAGTATCTGATCCATCGGCATGGCTTTCTCTGTGCCACCTCTCAGGTCTCACTCGGGGTCGGCTTCCAACAATCCCTGGGCGCGGGTGTATTCGGCGGAGATGGGTTCCTGCTACAGAAGGTGACCGGGCAGGGCGCATGCTGGATCGAGTTGTCGGGGGAGCTGATCGTCAAGGATCTCGCACCAGGGGAAACGCTGCGCGTGCACCCGGGGCACGTGGGAGCCTTCCAATCCAGTGTCTCTTTTCAGATCACCAGGATTGCGGGAATCAAAAACATGATCTTCGGTGGAGACGGCATCTTTCTCGCCGCCCTGACCGGCCCTGGCCGGGTCTGGCTGCAAACTCTACCGATCTCGAAACTGGCTCACCAACTGATGCAATACATGCCTTCGCAGGCCAGAGAGCGAACCGAAGGCGGAGTTGTGGGTGGCATCGTGGGTTCGCTTCTGAGCGGGTCTTGAAGGAAGGAACCAGCAGGTCCCTCCTGATCGGCAATCGGAGCCTTCTTAACCACCAGCCAGTCGCGACAAAGCCGCGGCGGTGATGAGTTTCCGCTCCAGGTGGCGCTCCAGGCTTTGAATGGCGAAGCGGCGAAGGTCGGCGCCGCGGCTGCGGGGCCACGACTCAGCGGCAAAGGCGGACACCGGAGAGCGGAAGATGCGCACCGCCAATATCTGAGAATCCGGCGTCAGCGTGGCCCCCTGTGAACTGTTGTTTCCCGTCTGTTTATGGTCAACACAGACCAGTCCATCTGAGAAAAAATGAAAATAGGCGGGCTGCCCGGCAAGCGAAACCCCGCAAAAGAGACAGCGGCTCAGATCCGGAAGCCAGCCCATAAGACGCGTCGTCCAAAGGGCAAAGTAGGTGATCGGCATCCAGATGTGATCGACGCGCGTCTGCTCCAGCACCGAGAGCAGCAGGCGGAAGACTACATCGTGCGGATCGTGGTCGGGAAGCGTCTGCTCCAAAACCTCGGCGAAAAAGGCAAGCGCAGTGGCCCGCGCATAATCGACCGGCTCGGCCAGCGGGGAGTGGAGGATTTCAAAGGAGTCGAGACGCACCAGCTCCTGGCTGGGCTTCTCAGCGTAGTGGGCGCGCACATGGGTCATGGGCTCGAGCGCGCCGCCGAAACGACGGCGCGATCTTGCCGCTGACTTGGCAACACCCTTTATCTTTCCGAAATCCCGGGTGAAGAGCGAAACGATCTGGTCGGCCTCATGGATTGGCCAGGTACGAAGGACGACGGCTTCGACCTGGTGAGCAATCATGGCTGCGGAGCAGCGCCGGCCAGCCTAGCGGCCGAAGTGGGCAGAGTTCTTGTCAGCAAAGCCCGCCCACTTTTCAGGCAGATCGTCACCAGCGAAAATAGCCGACACCGGGCATACCGGCACACAGGCACCGCAATCGATACATTCCACCGGATCAATGAAGAGCTGGTCGGTCTCGCCATACTTCGATTCATCTTTCTTGGGATGAATGCAGTCGACCGGGCAGGCATCGACGCAGGCTGTGTCCTTGGTTCCGATGCAGGGTTCTGCGATCACGTAAGTCATATGTACCGTTCTCCCGAAGGCGAATAATTGAAACCAAATTGTACAGCAGGAATGGGAAACGCAAGCTTACCCTACGGACGCGCCAGACGTCGTGCGGCAAACTCGGCGGCTGTGGGCACCGGTTCGATCTCGCGGCCGGCAAACATATCGATGAAGAAGCCCAGGATCTCCTTGGTGAGCAAACCGTTGGTAGCGAGAACTTCCTGGCTATCGAGACGAAAAGGCGAGCCGTCGAAGCGGACCATGGCGCCGCCCGCCTCCAGCACCAGCAACGCGCCGGCGGCTGTATCCCAGGGGTTCAGACTGAATTCCCAGAAGCCGTCCACGCGGCCGGCGGCGCAATAGGCCAGGTCGAGCGCCGCCGCGCCGGCCCGGCGCACCCCGTGCGAGCGCAAGGTGAGCTGCTGGTAAAAGTGAATGTTCGGGTTGGCGTGGCGCTTGTGGCTGGGGAAGCCAGTGGAAAGCAAACTCTCCTGCAAAGACCCAACAGGCGAAACATGCAGGCGGCGAACATCGCCCTTTGTCCCTCGCAGCCAGGCTCCCTTAGCCTTTTCGGCGGCGAAGAGTTCATCGTGAACCGGATCATAGACCACGCCCGCGACCAGTTCCCCATCCTGATCTGGAGCCAGCCCGGCCGGTCGATGTTCGAGACCCAGCGAGACATTGAAGAAGGGAAAACCGTGGGCGAAATTCGTGGTCCCATCGAGCGGATCGACATACCACCGGTACGCGCGCTCCAGGCCGGAGCGTGTTCCTTCCTCGCCAAAAATGCCGTGGTCGGGAAACTTTTCGCTCAGCCGGCTGACGATGAGTCTTTCCGATGCCCGATCGGCTTCGGTCACCAGGTCTACATCGCCTTTGTATTCGGCGGTCACGCCGCGATTGAAGTAGCCGCGAAGAAGTTCGCCGGCCTCCAGGGCAATTGCTGCTGCTCCGGCGGCAAAACCCAGATCCAGTTGCTTCGGAAATTCGCTCAACGTGCGCTTCTCTCGACCAGGCCGTTGCCGCTGCGCGCGTTTCCTTCTTCGCGACGGCCGCATTCGCTGATCGTCCTGATCTGGTGTTTATAGATGAAAAGATTAGGCCGCCCTTCGCGGGTGACCCGGATCATGGTGTCGTCGAAATACTCGATCCAACCGGAAACGCTCTCGCCGTCACGGAGTTTGACAGTCACCCTCACCTGCTTCTCGCTGAGAAACCGCAGGTAAAGTGTCTCCTGCCCGGTTTCGCCAAGAGGAGGAGCCTTCTTACCCCGCCGGGATGGATTCTGGGTTGCCATATTGTGCATGATAGCTGCATACAGAGATGCCGTAACTGCGCCTGCTGGATGTACTCAAAAATCCACGTGAGCCCGCACCCCGGGAACGACGACGGGGCCCCGGTCCCGATTGTAGCCCGGATTGTTGACAAAAGAGAGTTGCACAGCCATGTAAAGGCCGCTTATCAGGTGCGCGTTGTAATAAGTCTCACTGACCTCTTCGCGACCGTAGTTCAGGCGGCCATCACCGAGGATGAATCCCAGGCCGCCGAGGGCCAGGTATTGCCTGTGCTTGGTGCTGATGCCGCCAGTTTCAAAGGCGCTCCCGATCTGGTCTTCTTTTCTACCCCAGGCATCGCCGATGAGTTCGAAGCCAAACGCCAGGGTGCTGTTCATTTCCGTGTAGGCGAAAGACTCCTTATGTCCCTCATTCCATCCGGCACGCATAAAAGCGCGGAAATTGGCGGGCAGCCCCTGCTCCAGATTGAGACCGAAGCCTTGCTTCAATGAATCCTGGTGGCGGTACAGGGTGATGTCAGGAACACTGGTGACGCCCTGCTGGTAGCCCACGATGGCCTGGCCATAATCGCCCATATTGGCATGGTTTAGATAGGCGAGTGGCCGGATGTGTGTCTCCAGTCCCTGAAACCACTGCGGTTTCCAGTCCAACTCCAGGTTGTCGGCTCGAGCTTTGCGCAGGTCGATCTGGAGGTCAATGCCATTGGCCACTGTGGGCATCAGTGCCTCACCGTAGCGCACTTCCAATTTGGGTCCGGTATAGCTGAGAATCGCAGCGATGGTATAGCCGCGCGTGTTGGCTGCGTAATCGTAAGCACCATTGTTATCGATGGCCCAGTTGGTGAACTGCAGATGGCTATCGCTGCCGACGGAGTTAAGGTCGAAGAAATCGACCAGCCCCATCTTGCCCATGATGAATTCGATACGCTTCCTGGGGAGCGATTTCTGTAGATAGAAGGGATTGGGATCTTCGTCCACACGGTCCGCGGTCAGAGGAAAGGTCTGGTGAATAAAATAGCGCGCGGCGTAAACATCCTGGCCCAGGGTTGGATTGCGCACCACGTCGAGATTGGTGAAGGCAGCAATGCCGAGAGCCTCGCTCAGCCCTTTTCCACCGGCCTCTTCCGCATTGAAGATAAATTCGGTCCAGCGGGTGAGCTTGATTCCCGTGTATAGGGTGAGCACACGTGAGAGTGCGGTCATTTCCACCCGGCTCTGAAAGCTGTTGGTCCCAGAGTAGGGGGAGTGGAAGGGATTGTGGGCCTGAAAGATAAAGTTGGCCTGGCCAGAGATCCATATGCGATCGGCGATGAGGTGGTGGGAGAAGACGGCCGGATTCGCCTGGTCGTCGGACTGATCTTTCTCTCTCTGGTTGATCTGAGGCAACGATTCCCTACTGCGGGGAACGGGCGCTGTCGGCGAGCCTTGCTGACCAGAAGCCTGCGGCTGGGGAGCATCCGGTGGCGCGCTCACTGCCACTGACTGTGCGCATGCCACGGTACCCGTTGCGTGGGTCGCCGGCAGGCACAGCAGTACGGCGAAAAGCAACCAAAGGCGCATCAAAACTCCACGGAGGAATAGGAACCTCCGAAGAGACTAATTGACAAGACGTTAACAAATGTTTCGGGGCCTTGAATTCTTCACTCTTAGGTACGAGATCTTGCTACGGCACGAAGCTCTTGACAGGCCCAACAAGAGAAAGCCTCGACTGTCACTGGGGAGCACCAGGTTTCGGCGTTACATGGAGTGCTTCACCCACGTGCCTAGCGGACGTTCCGAGTGCGTGCTTCGTGTTTCGATAGCTCTTCTGCAAAGCGTTGCCCGTAGAGTCTCCCGCGGCCGAAACAGCGGTGTTGGTGGAATCGCCTGCAACCGAGATTGCTGAGGTCGTGTTTTGCCCGCTCCTCGCGATGGCTTGTTCCGTAGAACTGCTCACTGCGATGGCTCCCTGAGCAGGGTGCCTGCCGGCGTTGAACCATGCGATATCGCTCTCCGGAAGCTGGTTGAGACGGGCCACGGGACCTGCCGGGAAGTTCGAGTTCGCCATTTTGTCCGCCAGCGGCCAGGCGGTGGACGAGATGAACAGGGATCCGTTCATCGGCTGACCAACCTCTCCCAGGTTGATGAGCTTCCCCGGCGCCAGCGCTACCATGTTTGCGCATTTGTCCGCTCCACATCCCCCCTGGCACAAAGTCCGGTTGAGATACGACGCATGCTTACCCGGAGAGATCCAAACCTGGGCGCCATGGTCTTCTGCGTGCAATGTGGATGCGCGAGCGATCTGACTCACATCGCAAACGGTGTTCTCGTGCGCTGCAGAGTACCAGTACAACGCCTTCCATGTTGCCAAATCGAGATGGCTGTCAGATGCGCCCACGAGCACCGAAACATGCTCCGTATCCAGCGCATGGCCATGAGCCCCGCAATCCTTTCTCCACAAGTGGTAGTAGTGGATCTCCGCGGCCGGCAACGCACCGACGGATGTCTTGAACGGAAACACCTGACCATAGATCGTTCCGTTGTCGGTATTCGGCTCGGGCTTCATCACGCCGGGGCGAAACTCCGCGGGGATGCGAGAGCAGTCTTGTTGCCCGACCATAAAAGTTGGCCTGAACTGCACCAGGAGAGCTTGTTCCAGCGTATCGGTCATTCCGTCCTGATCGGAGTCGACCTGTGCCACCACCTGTTGCCCTTCGCCGGTGAGCCGGACGGTAACTAATGAAAAGAAAATTGCAGCGAGCAGCAAATGGACAACGCATACTCGGCTTTGATGCAGGTTCGGTCGAAGACCCGCAACACAAATCACGGCACCGGGGAGGGATAATACCCGGGCCGATTGCGGATGACATAATCCGCTCCGACAGCCGGGCTGCGCAGCTTGACGGAGATGCTGCGAAAGCTGCTTCCCAATCGATTGGTTGGATAGTAGCCAAGCAGGTATTGGGTCCGCAGATCTTCCGACAACTGAGCGAAGGTTCTGTCCAACGAGGAGGCGTCGGCGTAGTAGTACTTGCCCCCGGTCTCCTGGGCAAGAGTAATCAGGGCGTGTTCCCCTGCCAGGTCGCGGCCGGCGCTGGCGGAGATGGGAACATCGATGATGGGGTAGACCATGACCTCTCCGCGCAAAGCCTGTTCGAGCGCCATGTCATAGGTGGTGCCTTTGACGGTATTGCCCCCGTCGGAGATGATCACCAGCACCTTGCGCCCGGATCGATCCGCCAGGCTCTGCGAAGCAAGATAGACGCCGCTATAAAGCGCAGTGGCCGCGCCTCGTCCCATCTCATTTAGCCCGCGGTCGACGCGGCCCAGGTTGTTAGTAAAGAAAACAACCTCACGCACGTTGTCGGCAAACTCCATCAGGTCCAGATGATCAACGGGCCGCAGGAGGGAATGCACAAAGTGCCTGGCCGCCTCTTGCTCCAGGCTGAGATCTTTATGCACGCTACCGCTGGTGTCGATGGCCAGGACAATCTCCAGCGGAAGCTCGGACTGGCGCTCAAATACAGCAATCTTCTGCGGGTGGTCATCTTCCGAGAGCTGAAATTCGTCCCGGGTCAGGCCGGGCACCGGAGCTCCTTTGTCATCGGTAACATTGACGAAGACATTCACCAGCCGGACATTCACACTAATGGTGGGTGTATCCGTGGCTTTGGCCTTCACCGAGGGCGCCACTGCCTGCGCATGTCCGGACGGACCGCCGAGAGTGAGCGCGCAGCAAACGGCCGCGTAGCAGAGTGGTTTCACGAGCCGGCTGTTCCCTTCTGCACCGGCTCATTTGCCACCAGGCCGGAGGGGAACGGTTCGCCATCGGCCCAGACCGCCCCATCTTCGAAGTGTTCCTTTTTCCAGATGGGAACTGTTTTCTTCAGCGTATCGATGAGCCAACGGGAGGCTTCGAACGCCTGGGCGCGGTGCGCGGAAGCTACGGCAATCAGAACGCTGGTTTCGCCCACATCGAGCCGGCCCAGGCGGTGGACGATGACCACTTGCCGGACGCCATGCACAGCGAGGGCCTCGTCCGCGAGACTCTGCATCTGGAGTAGAGCCATCTCCTGGTAAGCCTCGTAGACCAGGAAGAGCGTGCGCCGCCCTCGGGTGTTGTTGCGGACAATGCCGTCGAAGACCACCACGGCTCCGTCTTCCCCTTGCTTGATGGCAGCGACCAACGATGCAGCGTCGATGGGCTCCGTGACCAAGGAGACGATTGGGGCAGCAGAGCCGCCGCTGACCGGAGGGAGGAGCGCAACTTCATCTCCGTCGCGCAGCCCGAAGCCACGCGCCGCGTAGCTCCGGTTCACAGCAATCGCCAGCGCCGGCCACAAGTTTGTCTGCTGGGGCAGCAACTGGCGGTAATGTTCCAGGACCGCATCCACGGTCGCTCCGGTAGGTAGATTCAGCGTTTGGCTGTCGCACGCCAACATCTCCTTCAGCACACCAAAGAACAGGACCGTGACCCGCATGGGAAAAGCATATCCGATAGGCCATCCCCGATTCCCTGTTGGTATTGGTAGCGTTGACCAACCTCATGCGCCTTTCCTTAAGAGAAAGGCGCACACACAATCGTTTCCAGCGCAGCGTGGCAGGAAATCCGGGTCTGACATGAGGTTAGACTCGTCCACCGGCAAAATGGCGGCGGTACCCAGAGATGGATCAGACCAGTACAGGCGTATTGGACACTCCCGCAGTGCCAAAAACTCTGCGGTAGCGCGCGATTTCCGCTTTAAGCCCGGTCGCTTTGGCGAAGTTATCCGAGAGTTTCACCGCCGGGCGTCCGTCAGCCTCCGTCATCTTGCAGATCAAGCTAGCAGGGTGGAATCCGTTGCGGCCACTGGGATGGCAGCCACGGAAGTCGTTCGTCAGCAGCGTTCCCCACCCGGCGCTGAAACGGATGCGCCGTCCAGGAGTCCATTTCGCCGGATCGTTGAGGTCAGCCGCGGTGCGAAAGTCCTGGGGTGTCAGGCCGGGCGCTATGCTGCCCATGAAATAGGCGTGGAGGCCAAGAATATCTTCCACATCCATGGCATCTGAGGCGATGATCAGCTTCTGTTTGGGGTCCCGGCCGCGCTGTTTTAGCCAGTCAATGTATTCGTCACCGGCGATGTAGGGGTCCTTGCTATCGATGCGCTGTCCGGTCCAGTCGGCTGTCCAATCCGGAGCATCGGCCAGGAACTGCGTTGTTCCGTAGGTATCGGGGAGCATGATACGAATCTCGCGATCATACGTGCTCTGCCACAGCTCGAGAATACGGTACTGCGAACTCTTCAACTCGGCGTCGCTGGAAGCCATGGCAGCCAGCGCCATGGGGAGTTCGTGGGCATTAGTACCCACCGCTTCGAGGTTATGTTTGTAGGCAAGATAAGTGTTGGACGTGCCGGAAAAATGCTCCCCGAGCGCCGTGTTCATGGCGTTCACCACATATTCCTGCCACAGGAAACTGTGCCGGCGCCGGGTGCCGAAGTCCGCCACCCTGAGTTCAGGAACTCCGATCAGCCGCTCGATCTTGCCCCATAGCTTGGCCTTGGCTTGGGCGTAAAGGATGTCCAGCTCGAATTCGCTCATGCCTTTGAAGGCGGCCCGCGACTTCAGCTCGTTGAGGATAGAGAGGGCATAGATCTCCCACATCGTCGCTTCCGTCCAGAGCCCGTCGAACTCCAGGTGGAATTCTCCGTCCCTGACCGTGAGCCGATAGCTGGAGAGGCGGAAGCCATGTCCCAGCCACTCGATAAAGTCCGGTTCGAAGATACCGCGGCGGCCGAAGAAGGTGTTGCCGGCCAGCCAGATTAGCTCCGATTTGAGAAAGCGCAGGCTGCGCACGTGCTCCAGTTGTTGCAATACCTCTTCGCGCGCAATCACATCCGCGAGGCGCAGCGACGAGGACCGGTTACTCACCGAGAACGATACCTGCGTCGTGGGAAAATGCTTCCAGATGAACTGAAGCATCAGCAGCTTGTAGAAATCCGTATCCAGCAGGGACCGCACAACCGGGTCCAGATCCCAATTATGGTTATGCGCCCGCTCCGCAAAATCAATGATCATCGAGGTCCTTGGAGATAACGCCTCCTTGAGGCAGCTGCAGATTGGATGGTCGGCGCCTGTCTTCGGAGGCTATAAAGTAGCGCGCAGATCAAACTTCTTCGCTGCGGGCTCGACGATCTGTAGGACCCCATGTCCAGGATTTACCTCTTCACGCAGACGCAGAAGGCCAAACTTCTTTAGCTTGTTCACGTCCCTGGTCACCGAGCCTCGGTTACGGCCTAGCTCCTCCGCTAGTGCTGAAATGCTCATCCGCTTCTTTCGGACCACCTGGCAGAGCCGAATGCGCTGCGCCGTCAGGCATTCCATCATGTCGAGTGGATCCGCGAAGGTGAAGACCCTCTCCGCTTCCAGTTTCTCGCCGTTCTCCCGCCTCCTGGCGCGCTCCAAGGAGCGGCGCATATGCCCTTCTAGTCCGTCACAGAAAATCTTATTCTTCATAGCTTCCCTAACCCACGAGAAGAATGTTAACAGGTGATGCATCAAAAGCAACATCTGCGACCGGGGTTGATTCGTAGACTGAAAAGCAAAAGGCCCGCTGGTTGGCGGGCCTTCTCGATGAGTATTTAGCAGCAGGTCTTAGACCTCAGCGTGTTCGATAATTGTTTCCCGAACTGCTTCGTCCTTCTTTTCTTCGCTGACCGACTTAGGCAGCGCAACCGCCAGCACGTCTTCGATACGGCTGGCATAGTGGATGCGCACACCTTCGATCTGGTCCGCCGTCAGGTCTTCCTCGACGTTCTGCCGATTTTCCGCTGGGAAAATCACGTCGAGTACCCCAGCGCGCTTGGCAGCGAGAAACTTCTCCTTAACGCCGCCGATGGGAAGAACATTGCCGCTGAGCGTGATCTCACCAGTCATCGCCGTTAATGGATGAACCGGAGTATCAGTCATAAGTGAAACCAGGGTGGTTGCCATGGTGACACCGGCCGACGGACCGTCCTTGGGGATCGCTCCCGCAGGAACGTGGATGTGAATATCCAGATCCTTGGTGAAGTCCTCTTCCAGTCCCAGCGAGCCTGCATTGGAACGTACCCAGGTAAGCGCCGCCTGCATGGACTCCTGCATGACCTCGCCGATCTGCCCGGTCATTTTGAAGCCGCCTTTACCCTTCATCCGGTTGGCTTCGATGAACAGCACATCGCCGCCTGCCGGAGTCCAGGCCAGACCAACCGCTACGCCGGCACGCCGGGTGCGCTCAGCCAACTCAGTATCGACGCGTACCTTGATGCCGCCCAGGAACTCCTGAATCACTGCCCGGTCGACAACCAGCGTGCCCGTCTTGCCTTCGGCAATGCGCCGCGCTTGCTTGCGGCACACAGTGCTGATCAGCTGTTCCAGTTTGCGCACGCCTGCTTCTCGCGTGTAGTGGCGCACGATGTAGCGAACGCCTTCCTCAGGAAACTCGATCTGGGGTTCGCCACCCTCCTTTTGCTCGATACCGTTTTCCTTGATCTGCCGGGGGATGAGGTAACGAAACGCAATGTGCGTCTTCTCTTCCTCGGTGTAGCCCGACAGGTCAATGATCTCCATGCGGTCGCGCAACGGCTCTGGAATCGGATCGAGCATGTTCGCGGTGCAGATGAAGAGCACCTTGGACAGATCGAACGGAACATCCAGGTAGTTATCCCGGAACGTATTGTTCTGCTCCGGATCCAGCGTTTCCAACAACGCCGACGCGGGATCGCCACGGAAATCGCGCCCCAACTTGTCAATCTCATCCAGCATAAAGACGGGATCGTTGGTCTCTGCGCGGCGCAGTGCTTGCATGATCTGCCCAGGCAAAGCACCGATGTAAGTACGGCGATGTCCGCGAATCTCGGCTTCATCGTGCATGCCGCCGAGCGAGATACGCTGGAACTTGCGTCCCAGTGCGCGAGCAATGCTGCGGCCGAGCGAGGTCTTGCCCACGCCCGGAGGTCCGACGAAGCAAAGAATCGGCCCCTTCATATCGGGCTTGAGACGGCGCACGCTCAGGTAGTCGAGGATGCGATCCTTTACCCGCTTCAGATCGTAGTGATCGAGGTCGAGGATCTCCTTCGCCTTGGTGATGTCGACTTCCCCGCCGGTGGATTTAGCCCACGGCAGTACCGCCAGCCACTCGACGTAGTTGCGCGTGAGTGAGTAGTCGGCAGCCATGGGAGACATCCGCGAAAGCCGGTTGAGCTCCTTGGTGGCTTCCTTCTTCACATCGGCCGGCATGCCTGCGGCTTCGATCTTCTGCCGCAGCTCCTCGATATCCTTCTGCCCTTCGTCCAGTTCGCCGATTTCCTTCTGGATGGCTTTCAGCTGTTCGCGCAGGTAGTAATCGCGCTGCGACTGCTGCACCTGGTCCTGGACCTCGGTCTGGATCTTGTTGCGCAGTTGCTGAACTTCGGCTTCCTTGGCCAGATGCTTGTTGATGCGCTCCATGCGCAACATCACGTCCGGCGTTTCCAGCAGTTCCTGCTTGTCGGTGGTGGCCAGGAACGGCAGCGAGGAAGCGATGAAGTCGACCAGGCGCCCGGGATCTTCGATATTGAGCGCGATGGTCTGCAGCTCGTCGGAGAGCGTGGGCGAGGTGGTGACGATCTGCTGGAATTGGGCAATCACATTCCTCTGCAGCGCCTCCAGTTCAGCGCTTTTGCCCGGATCCACCTCCGGCAGATGGTCGACTGAGGCCATCATGAATGGCTCAAGCTGAGCAAATTCGCCTAACCTGACGCGCTCGGTGCCCTCGGTAAAGACAAAGAGGCTCTGGTTGGGCATTTTGACGACTTTGTGCACCGTCGCCAGGGTGCCTACGGAATACAAGTCGCTGGGTTGCGGACTATCCATGCGTTCGTCGCGCTGCGCGACGACCACAATGGTCTTCTGCTCTCCCAGGGACTGAATGAGTTGAATGGAGCTCTCCCGGCCGACGGTCAGAGGCAGTACGGCATGGGGAAACAGAACGGTGCTGCGAACGGGCAGTATGGGCAACACCCTGCCCTGAGAGCTACCCTGCTCCCGCCGCGTGGGATCGCTTGGGTTAATGATGCTTAAGAAATCGCTCGCCATGAGTATCCTTCTATCAGATTATCGACTATAAGATGATGCAGATCCTTATAAAGTCGCAAAAGGACCAGCTGCTACACCTCAGAACCCGGATTCCGGCCTCTCCTCGTCCGCGAGAGCGTTGCCCGGCTCTCTCTGCTCATCGGTCTGTCTGACCGCCCGATCATTACTCCAGTTCCTGCCGGCCCCTCAGGAAGGCGGCTGAGCCGCCGGATAATGGCCTAACTCCCTGACAAGAATGCACTTCCGGCGAAGTTGCTCGAGGGCGGCGCTGGTTGCGGCCGGATCGGAGACCTGGTAGTCGACGTAGAAGACGTATTGCCAGGGCTGGCCTTGTACCGGACGGGACTCTACCTTGCACAGGTTGGTATTGTGCTCGGCGAATGTCTGGAGCGCCGCGACCAGCGTTCCGGGGCGATTATCTACGGTAAAGGCGATACTGACTTTGTCGGCGCCGGGTACAGGCTGGACGTTGGCACGGCTGCGAATCAGGAAAAAACGAGTGTAGTTGGCCGCATGGTCTTCGATGCCGGCGGCAAGCACCTCTCCGCCGTACGCCAGGGCAGCTTGCTCGCTGGCGATGGCGCCTGCCTCTCTGTTACCCAGGCCAGTTATATGCTTCACGCTGCCCGCGGTGTCATAGAAGGGGGTGGGCGTCATTTTCGGATGTTGCTCGAAAAATCGCCGGCATTGGGCCAGCGCGACGGGGTGGGAGAGGACCTGGCGAATATCTTCGACCTTGCTGCCCGGCACGCCGATGAGATTGTGGCGGATGCGCAGTAGGGATTCGCGTTCGATTTGCACATCGGATTGAAATAGAAGATCGAAGTGTTCGACCACAGAACCAGCGAGCGAATTCTCGATGGGGATGACTGCGGCGGAAACCTCCGCGTTCTCCACTCGTTTGAACACCTCTGCGGAGAGTGCACAGGGAACAATGGTTGCCTGCGGTTCTAACTTAAGGGCGGCTTCATGGCTGAAGGATCCGAGTTCTCCCTGAATGGCGATCCGCATCTTTGCCCCGAAGACTTAATTTTGATCATACGGCAACCCACTTGAACGAGGACGCACCAAAGTACAGCGTAGCAAGACTTTTAGTTAGGAGAAATACACGATGCTTTGGACCATTTTTCTAGTGTTGCTTGTACTCTGGCTGGTCGGCTTCATCGGATTCCACGTGGTTGCCTGGTACATCCATATCCTGCTGATCATTGCGCTGGTGGTGCTGGTAATCCAACTGATCGGTGGAAGACGGGCAATTTGAACTTCGCTTCCTTTTTCCGTCCCGGCAGGTATGCCGGGACGATTGGGGAGGCATCTTACTCAATTAGGTGCCTGTGCCATCGCAGGCAAGGAGATTGACCATGAATAAGGACCAAGTAACGGGCAAAGTGGAACAGGCAGCGGGAAAAGTGAAGCAAAGTGTGGGCGAGACCCTGGGCAATCAGAAGTTGGCTAATCAAGGCGTGGCCGACCAGGTAAAGGGCGCGGCCAAAGAAACCTGGGGCAACGTAAAGGATGCTGCCGCGGTTACTGCAGATCGTCATCAGAAGGAAGCGGAGCGAAAAGCGGACGATGCGCGAGCCGGCGTACGGGCGAAGGTTGACGAAGTGCATGACAACGTCAACGACAGGATAGATGCCCACAAGGCGAACGAACGCGAGAAGGCCAAGACAGCCTAATCCAGTTGCAGGAGAGCAGACGCACCCGGTTCTCATCCGGGTGCGTTTCTCGTTTATGGGCTCTTAATGCGCAGCGGGATGACGCAACAGAAGCGCCGCCGCGACAAAAAAGAAAAAGACCATGGAGATGATTCCATTCATGGTAAAAAACGCAGCGTTCAAACGCCGCAGATCCGTAGGGGAAATGATGAGGTGCTCATAGAGCAGCAGGATCGCGACCGCTGCCACTCCCACCCAGGCGATGGCACTCAATCCAAATAGCTGCAGCAACCAGCACAGCAGTCCCAACATCGCCAAATGCATGAAGCGCGCAATCCAAAAGGCGGCCCGAATTCCCCAGGTTCCCGGGATGCTCTTCAAACCGGCGGCCCGGTCGTGGGCCATGTCCTGACAGGCGTAAAGCACATCGAATCCTCCCACCCAAAAAAGAACCGCCGCAGTGAGCACTACGATGCGCGGATCCAGCGATCCCCGGATGGCAATCCAGGCGGCGGCGGGGGCCATCCCCAGCGCCAGGCCGAGCACCAAATGAGACCAGCGGGTGAACCGCTTGGTGTAGGAGTACAGCAGAAGCACCGCGAGCACCACCGGAGACAGGAATAAAGTCACCCGGTTCAGCTGCGCGGCAGCCAGAACAAAGGCTAGCGACATCACCACGGTAAAGCCCGCGACAAAGCCGCGGCTCAGCATACCGGCAGGGATCGCCCGTCCGGCGGTGCGTGGGTTGGCAGCATCCAGGCGGGCATCGGCCCATCGATTGAACGCCATGGCGGCGGACCGCGCCGTGACCATGCATACGACAATCCAGAAGACTTTGCGCCATTCCGGCCACCCGGCGGCAGCGAGCATCGCGCCCGCAAGAGCAAAGGGGAGGGCAAAAATCGAGTGCTCCCACTTGATCATCTCCAGCGTGGTGCCTACATTGCGCAGCAAAGCCATACATCCAGTGTACCGGGCCCGCGTCTCTGCGGGCCTGTTCCCTAGTGAAGGACGGGTGCCCCATGTCTCCTTCACTAGGGAACCAGAGTTAGACAGCGCAAGAGAACAAACAACACGGCCCGCCCTTCGCTTTTGCGAAGGAGCGGGCCGTCAGTTTCAATCGTTCGACTAGAGACTACTTCTCGTTCGATCCGTTAGCTACCTGAAGGTTGTTGGTAACCTTGAAAACGCCCGGCACACTGTTGGCGCGGATGCCAGCGACATTCTTATCTGCCTGGCTAAGGACCACGCCATTCAGAGTGACGTTGCCACTTACGACCGTGATGCGGATAGGCTGCGCCGGATCAATAGCGTACTTGTTCAGGCTGGGAAATCCGTAAACAGCCCGATAGACTGCCGTCCGTGTGCGATCATCCATGGGCGAAAGGGGATCGACCTGAATATTGTCGATCACGTCTTGCACGCCGGGGAAATGGCTTGCTAAAGACACAGCAGAGTCAGCAGCAACCGGCCCCAGGGCATTACCGGCCAGGGTGACTACACCGTTCTGCACATTGACGCTGATGGCATTAAACGCATTGCCATAGCCCACGCGGTCGTACTGCAATTTCTTCACGATTGCCTGCTGTAGCTGAGCGTCTGAAACCTCGCCCGCGCCGGCGACCATAAGCTTGTTGCGAACCGCAACCACGTTCTTAACCCGGTGCACGGTCTTATCGACCTCTTCCTTGGTGGCAAAGTCCTTGACCGTACCTTCCAGATCGACGATTCCGTTCTTAACCGATATCTGTACATCCTTGTACTTCTTCAGCTTGTTCTGCAGCTCTGCCTGGATGTTGTTATCGGTTTGTGCGCTCTGCCCCACCGCAAACGATGCCTTGGGAATTAAAACCTGAGAACCCAGAACCAGAACAGCAGCCAGCGCCAAAGTTAGTCCACGCGATACCTTTTTCATTTCTTTCTCCTGTTTGCCTTCGCCGCGCTTAAAAGCACGCGAGTAAGTCCACCTATATGAACACACACTATGGCCCCAGGTTGCACACTCTGTTTACTACGACTCCCAAAAGCCGTCAACGATAGCGTTTGCGCACTCTGAGGACCATGCTGAAGACCCCCGACTCGTCGCGCAAAGCCAAGATAGAAAGGCTTTGCGTGATATCCACCTGGGCCTGAATGAGTTGTTGCGCGGTGGCGTTGACGTTCGTGGCGTAGGTGACCTGGACATTCCGCGAGATATTCTGCTGCACAGTAATTCGGGCACTCGAGCTGCCGACCGTTCCCACGTAAGTCGGATCGATCTTGACACTCCCTCCGCCGAAGAGCTTTTGCACGCGGGCGTCGACCGCTGCATTCAGCGCGCCTCCCAGCAGCGCGTTCGTGGTCGAGTTCACACCGACGGATTGCTCCTGCTGCGAGTAAAGCGCCTGTTCTTCCTGCGTGCGTCCCAGCGCCAGCAGGGAAATAACGTCGGCCTGCGGCAGCGGCGGTTCAGAACGGAAGGTCGGGGTGAGCTGGCTGATGTTGCCGTGTAGCCCGATCGTTACATCGTATTCCTCCACCCGTGTGGTGGCATCGACGTCGATGATGGGCTCTATTTTCACCGGATTGGTGAAAAAGATTTCTCCGCGCTGCAAACGGTAGGTCGTGCCCGCGAAGGTGGCGGTGCCATCGGTGACGTTGATGCGGCCGAGAATGGCCGGCTGGGCCAGGGTCCCGCGAATGCGCAGATCGACGCTGCCGGCCAGCTGCGCGTAGGAATTCTGGAAATCGAGCTGGGGCGCGGAGAAGATGTGCACATCCAACCGCACATGGCTGGAGGCAGCGGTAGGATCCGGCGGCACGCTAGCCCCGGGACCCGCGGTGAAGCTGGCGAAGTCGACGTTGGGGCCAATGATGAAGCGCGTGATCTGTACATTGCCGCTCAGCAGCATGTTGGTTGGCGAGCCCTGCAGGTGCATGGTGGTATCGGCCGTGGCGCTGATACCTAAGTAGCGAACCCGGACATCTTTCCCAGTCGCGGTGAAATCCCCGTAAATGCCCTGCTGATAGGTTAGGAAGCCTCCGAACTTTAGCTGCCCACCGCCGGTGGTGCCCACCAGGTCCTGCACCTGGAGACGGTTCTGGTCGAAGATCAGATTGCCATTCAATTTGCTGATGCCATTGGGTAGGTCATTGAGAGCCAACCCTACGTTGCTGACGTGGACCTGGCCGGAGAACGACGGCTGGCTGAGCGTCCCGGCGGCGTCGATGTTGAACTCCAGGTGGCCGGAGGAGGTAATGTCGGGATCGAAAGTCTGCGCCAGCTTCATGTTGATACCGCCGGTGGCGATAACCGTCAGCGCTTGGTCATCCATCAGATCCGCCGTGCCGGTAACCGCCACATCGGTCTCCGGGCCGGTGATGTGAGCTTGGGTGAGGTGAAGCACCCCGGCATGCAACGATGCACGCAGCGGTCCGGTCGCCTGCAGCGGAATACCCTGCAGGTTGACGGAGAACTTGTTGATCTCCGCGTCTCCGCTGAATTGCTTCGGCTCACGCAGCGGTCCGGAGACATCGATCGTCCCCCCAATGGACGAATTGCCGGTGACACTCTGCACCTGAAAAGCGCGCATAATGGGGGCGATATTGAGGTTGGTCAACAGGATGTTGGCCTTTGTCTCAAAGTCCCCACCCAGGGCGGTCTCGCCTTTGACCTGTAGCTGCGCTGCTGCCAGGCTGTTTTGGGCGGTGAAATGGGCTGTACTTCCCTGGGTGTGCACGACCACTTCCAGGGCGCCGGCTGGTTGGCCTCCCAGGATAAGGTTGCGTAGATGCACGCCCCCCAGGATGGAAAGTTCATCGATTGTGCCCGATGCGTGGGCGTCAAACTTTAAAGCACCGGCAACGAAAAGCCTCGGATCTTTGGGCTGAGGAAAGTGAGCAAGTTCAAAATTGCTCCCGTCCAAATTACCCAGGAAGTTTCGAGTTTTCAGGTTGTAAGTCCCATTAGCGACGACAGTTCCGCCATCCTGGAGCAAGGTGAGTTTTGTCAGGTTTACATCTTGCCCCGACAAGCTTAGGGTCGCGGCCAGGCTGTGATAGGGTTGGCCCTCGATGGCGCCACCCTGCATGGTAAGGCTGGCGCCCCCGTTCAGATTGTCCAATGTCCCTCCAGCATGAGCCTGGAGATTTAGAGTGCCTGTAACCGGCAGGTCTTGCCCGGCGATTGCCAGCACGTCGGTCAACGAAGCATCCTGTACCTGGGCGCTGGCGTTGATGGTGGATTCGTCATCGAATTCCTGGCGCCGCCGGCTGATCCGATGCGCCTGCAACTGACCGGCGGCATGAATCACCGTCTTGCCGCGGATCAGCGTTCCCTTCTCTACAGAGATCAGGCTCGATGAGTAGCTCGCGATGGCATCCAGGTGGTCCCAGGAAATGGTCCTGGAAACGGCGGCCGGTGAAGAAGGAGGGTGGGCCCCGGTTGCGGACGGTGCCGTTGCCGGCCCAGCGGTCGACGTAGCCGCGGGTAAAGCGACCGGCCCGACGGAAGGCTTTGGGGTCTGGGGCGGGGTTAGGCCGCCGACAGACGGAATGACAACCTCGGTAGAGAATTGCTCGGCGGTCAGATGACCTGCGAATGCGGGATCGACCAGCGAGCCGGTTGCTGAGCCATCGAAAGTCGCCTCTCCGTGAAGTTGGACGGGAACCCCGGAGATGCCCTTCTTACCGTTGAGGCCCAAATCCAGCACCTTCAACACTTGATCGAACTCGCCCAGATTGCGAGTGACCAGATGGACGTTTAGGTTCGAAGGCTCCTCGATCGGATACACACCGAGCGAGCCGGTAGTGTTGAGGGTAGTCCCGGGGCTATGCGCCTCCAGCTGATAAATCTGGACTCGCCCACCGCGTTGGAAGTACTTGGCATCTACCGAGCCGCTGAGCGGAAGCAGGCCAGGAGCAGACGACTGCGGAGCACTCATCGCGAGCTTGGCGGCGACCGTCAGGTCATCCGCGGCGCCTGTCCAGTCGATGTTGACGGGCCCTTCGCCCAACGTATCGAAACCATAGTTCTGATATCCGCGGTCCGCGACGCTCTCGAGCAGGGTGCTGAGTCTTACACCGTGTATCCGTGCGCGAATAGTCATGGCCGGACGGACGGGTGCCGGTTGAGCCGTTCGCACTGGAGCTCGCTTTGTCTTGTCTGCGGCGGCGGGTGGAGTGGGCGGCGGGTTGTCGGGCGCACTCCAGTTGAGGTAGCGAAGCTCGGCATTGATGATTCCGCCCTGGCGCGGGCGGCCGACCAGATCGCTAAGGGCAATCTCGTCGGGCGTGATGTGCAGCCGGGTCGTCAAATTCAGCCCATCGATATACGCGTAAGGGATGACGTAACCGGCATTGATCACCTTGGCGTTGCCATCCACTACATATGGGCTGGCCTCGCTGCCCTGAGCCGTAACCGCAAGCACCACGCTCCCGCGCCGGAAGCCGTCGACTGCACCCAAGGTAGTCAATTCTGTCAGCTCCACGGTGCCGTCGGCGGAGAGCTTCCACTGCGGGTTGGCGTAGTGAACCAGCGTGCCAGACGCCTGGAGACTGGTTTTGCCGGTGCTAAAGTGCAGGGTCTTGAGATCGACCGCGTCGTGGGCAGCTTCAACGCTGAGATCCAGCTGGCTGCGGACCACTGCGCCTTTACCCTGCTGCGCGGTGATATCGGAGCAAGTGATTTGACCGAGATAGTGATCGCTGACCGGGGCGTAGGTAATCACGACGCCCAGATCGTTGGCCGCCAGTTGAAAGGGAATGGAGCGCTCATTGAGCAAGGCCATTCCGTCATGCACTTCAACCCGATTCGCCTGGAGTTCGAAGATCGTTCTGACCGTTGAGCCGCTGGTGTCTTGCTTTGCCTTGGGCCTGGGCTGATTGGTGCTGCCGTCGGGATAGATGATGAGATGAACAGCGGGGCGATCGACCTCCAGAAAATCGAGACCAAGCTTGGCATCCACCAGGGAGAGAATCTTGGCCCGCGCATAAAGCCGCGCCACATGGGCATACGGGAGTTCACCCGGACCTTCCAGGCCGTGAATAGTGAGGCCGTCCACTTCCACGGAGAGATGACGCAGATTCCAGCGCAGAGACTGCACTTCCACGCGGCCACCGGTGGCGTCCTCGAGAACGGAGATGATTCTCTGCCGCACCTGGTTGGAAAAATGCGGGGTCGACGCATAGAAAAGCAGTCCAGCAATAACCAGAACCAGCAGCAGAAGCAACGAGCCGCCAACTCGCCAGAAGTAACCCCAGACGCCGATGTGCTGGAACGACGAGGGTGACTGGGAGGGTGAGGGAGAAGAGGGAGGCAGGCTGCTCATGGCTGACCTCCAGAAGACGAATCCTCGTCGCCGGAGCCAGTGGTTCCTACTCGCCCGTAGACGGGGTCCAGGATGCTGACGCTGCCTTCACTCTTGAGGCTCTGCAACCATTCCAGCAGCAGGGAGCTAACCCGCTGTTGCAGCAGGATCTCCTCCACCCGGCTGGAGACGGCCGCCAGCGTGGGCGGCTTCACCGCTTTGTCATGGAACTGGGGCAACAGGGTCTTGTTGTAGTAGTTGGCAATCTCGGCCGGAGTGATACGCACGCCGGAACCGAAGCGCGACTGGATGAAGGAAAGAATGAGCATGCGTTGTCTCCAGCGCGCATTGACCTCCTTCTCCGTCAGGCCTTTTGCCTGGAGGAACTCTTGCCAGCCGGCGTCGGTTTTGCAGTGGTACCGCTCACATTCGGGAATGAGGCCGCGCAATTCGGTAATACGCGCTTGCACCTCTTCCGGAGTAGGCGGGGTAACCGTCTGTGCGGTCTCCATTTGTTGCAAAATGAGGTCGCGGTCGATCAGGCGCTGCAGAGCTCGTTGTGGCGTGTTGCGCGCGCTATCGATGCTGAATGGCTGCAACACGGCGTAAGCCCTCTCTTCGTCCACATCGCTCTGCAGGATAACGCTGCCGTTAATGACTGCGACAACATGATCGAGGACCACAGCCCCCTTTGGTATTGGCGCAGGCGGTATGGGGGCGACAGGCGGTACGGCGGCAGTAGGCGGCGCGGCGCTATTTTGCTGACCCCAAGCGCCTGCGCCCATCATCCCCCACAGCGCAAGCGAGGCCCACAGCGCAAGCAAGGCAAATAGCCGCGGGCTCTTCCGAACCGTCTCTTCCGCGCCGACACCTGCCATGCCCAGCCTTTCTGTTGTCATCAGAAGCTCTGCCCGATGCTGAAGAAAAAGTTGAAGTGGCCGGCCTGCCCGACGTGGGGGTTGGGAGTCGTGGCTGTCGTGGTGTAGTCGTAAATAACCGGGTAAATAGGCGGATTCAGGTTGTAGCTGAAGTCGCCCCGCAAGGGACCAATGGGAGTGTGGTAGCGGAGACCCAGTCCCACGGCATGGGAGAAGTCGTTGAAGTCGCAGGTATCGGGCGTGTTGTAGGTGGTGTACGGCACGGAAACATTGCGGCAGGTCCAGCTATGTGGCTGCTTGGTGCGCAGGGCCGCGGGCCAGACCTGGGAGGACTTCTCAAAGGCGTTTCCCATGTCGTGGAAGAGAACAAAACTAAGATCCGTACCCACCCAACGCAAGGGTGGCGCCGGTGTGCGCAACTCCAGGGTGTTCACGAAAACACCATAGCCGCCAACCGGATACCCGGTCTGGGGATCGCGCGGCCCGGCGGAATTGATAGGAAAGCCGCGATGCGAGGTGGCGCCACCGGCATAGAGCCGCTCGGGTAGCGGGATCAGTTGCGCATCGCCGTTGCCAAAGGAACGTTCCTGTCCGTACCGGGTCTGCCGCGCAATCACCCAGTGATCCCGGCCAACATCGTAATACGAGGAATTGCTGAGGTCGACGCGGGCAAAGTTGGCTTGCGAGCCGAATGTGCCATCCGACAGAAACACTTCCCCGGTGTTGAAGGTGCCATGGTGCGCATCCAGCGGGACGTCGCGGGTATCGCGAATAAAGGTGATTCCCGGACCCCCCACCCGCACCGGTTGCGCGTACAAGGGAATTTCCGACAGGCTGACTTGCAGCGTGTTGGAATTTACCGAAACCCGGCGATAGGAGAAGGAATAGATCAAGGTGGTGGGTTTGCTCACGCGCTGCGAAACGCGCAGCGCCCCGGAAAGAATCGAGGCCTTGTAGGTGCTGATCACGGCGCTGTTGTTATAGCCACCGGAGAGGGTCAGATTCAGAGATGGCTTGTTGAAAACATGGGGATCCTGATAGCTGAGCAAGACAATCTGCTCCAGCGATCCATAGTTGGTACGCAAAGTAATGGACTGATCGGTGCCCCGCAGGTTGGTGCGGCTTATGTTGAATAGAAGCCGTTCACTGGCCCCTGTCGAACCGTTGGGGTTGCATTTGTAGCTGTTGGAGATTCCCAGCTCTATCTGGTCCGCTGGGGAGAGACAGCCCTGTGTGGGCTGGCCCGTCTGCACCTCGAAGCCGAAACCATAGCTGATATCCCAGCGCTTGGCCTCGGTCAGATTCAGCAGGACGTTTTTATAGCTCTCAGCGCCGTTTGGATTCTGGATCGCCGTATCGACTTCGTTGAACAGGGCAAGATCATAGAGCTTGCGCTGCATTTCCAGCAGGGCCGTTTGGTTGAGCGGGTCGCCCGGATGCAGCAGGATCCGCTGGTCCACGACCGACGGCCTGGTCCGGTTCAAGCCCGAGACAACCACCTTGCGCACGAAGAATTGCTTGCCGGGCACCACTTTCATGGTGAAATCCACTTCATCCGGGTGATCCGGCGCGGTTTGCTGAAACAGGCTTACTTGCGCGTTGTCATAGCCCTTGCTCAGGTAGTAGGTCTGGACCAGATCACGGTCCTGATTGATGTTGACGGCCGAGTACGGTTGCCCTACCCGAGCATTCAAGTTGGGTCGAATATCATTCAATTGTTCCGCGGTGGCTCCTTCAATGTCATATTTGCCGATGCGCCGTTGGGTCCCTTCGTCGATAACGTAGGTGATCTTGAAATGGGAGATCTTGCGGGCTTTGCCGCCCGCGGTGTCGCTATCCACATAGTCGGGGGTGACCTTGACCGCGCTGAAGCCGTTGCTCTGGTAAAGCGCCTTGATGCTGGCGACATCCTGATCGACC
This sequence comes from uncultured Acidobacteriaceae bacterium, assembly GCA_963824325.1. Classification (GTDB taxonomy): domain Bacteria; phylum Acidobacteriota; class Terriglobia; order Terriglobales; family Acidobacteriaceae; genus PALSA-350. The sequence continues at coordinate 246,820 of CAWGPA010000006.1, forward strand.
AGTTGCTGGCTGAATGCACCGTCGTGGTCCAGAATGTTGGACGGGCGCACGCTCAGGCGCTCAGAAATCAGCTGCGTGGGGAAATATTTATTGCCGGTGATGCCGACCGAGTCGACCACGTGCCGCTTACCCAGATCGACGGTGTAGAGCGCGGTCAGGTGCTGGGGATCGGCTTGCACTGGCTGGTGGCTGACCTTTACATCGAAATAGCCTTTGCCTTCAAAGTAGTTCCGCAGATTCTGGGCGCCTTCGTTGAGCAGGTCCTGATCCACCGTACCCTCCTCGTAGACGGGCACCAGTTTTTCCATCTTGCCGTGGCTGATTTTCGCGCCTTCGACCTTCACCTCCACCAGCGGCCCCTGGTGGGCGAGAAAGGTATAGTTCAACCGGTTAAAGGGAGGCACGTACTCTTTGGAGGTAAGGCTTACGGTTGCCGCCAGCCGGTCTCGCTTGTTGTAGTGCTTGCGCAAGTTGCCGAGGGCGCGGCTGGCCGTGTTGCGGTTGACCTTCGAGTTGCGCTTAAGTTTGCTCTGCTTGCGGAACTGGGCTTCGGTTAGGCCGCTGTCGCCGGTCAACTCCACATCGCCTATCCGGGCCGGATTGCCGGGAAAGATCTCGAAGTTGAGGTCGACCAGCGAGTTGGCGTGATCGACGACCGTTGTCCTGGCGATCTGTCCGCGGTAGTAGCCGTTGTTCTGGAGTGAGGCGCTGAGCTCCGGCTCTGCCAGCGCCGCTTTGTTTTCAGAATAGGCGGTTCCCGCCTGGAGCTGGGTGGCGCTCTGCAACACGGCGGCAAGGCGATCGTCTTTCACGCCGTCCACGTTGACGCGGCCCACAAAGAGCCGCGGAACACCGGTGAAGATGATGGACACGTTGTTGCCCGCGCGCACTCCGGCCACTTCGATGGTTTCGTAGAGACCGGTGGCATAAAGGCTGCGCAGACTCTCGCGCACCTTGGCCGGGTCCAGAGGAACACCCGCCTGCTGTGCGAGCTGGCTGGGCAGCGGTTTCAGCAGAGATTCGTTTACACCCTCAAACGAAACGCTCACCACCTGCAAGCCGGCCCAGTCCAGCAGCAGACCCTGCCGGGAATCCTGGGGCGCGAGCGGAATGGCGTTCGTTTCTACCGCAGCTGCCTGGGCACTGCACGTCGCAGAGGAAGTTGCCATCATACCCAGCATCAGCGAAGCGTACAGCGCTAGAGCAGAAACCGTAACGACGTGGCTTCGATAGACGATGGCGAGTGGGCTTAATAAAAAAGATGCTGCGGGAGAGCGGCTTCCTCTATCGCGATCCAGTTGCTGCGGGCGGCGCACGGATGGAAGCAATGGAGTCAAAGCCAACAAAGATCCTCTCAAGTAGGCATCGCGCTCGCCCATCGAACACTGTACGTGGTAAATCGGCGGCCTGGAGCCGCCGCAGCGCTCGCTCTCCGAATCTCTATACTAAGACGTGGTCATGCCGTACGGAGAGCGCAGTTGGAACTGATTGAGGAGCGTTACTCGCGCCAGGTGCTTTATCCCGGAATCGGAGAGCAGGGCCAGAGGCAATTGGCCGCCAGTCACGTCGCCGTGGTGGGGTGCGGGGCTACCGGGGCCGCCGCAGCAGCTCTGCTGGCGCGTGCCGGTGTGGGTACCCTGACTCTGGTCGACCGCGATTTCGTGGAGGAGAGCAATCTGCAGCGCCAAGTCCTTTTCGACGAGGCGGATGCGCGAGAAGCACTGCCCAAGGCGGAAGCCGCACGGCGCAAGATTGCCCAATTTAACAGCCGGACTGAGGTTCAGGCGCATGTCGCCGATCTGGTGCCGTCCAATATTCATGCCCTGCTCGGCCAAGCGGCGATTGTGCTCGACGCCACGGATAATTTCGAGACCCGCTACCTTCTGAACGACTATGCCGTCGAACAGCGCCGCCCGTGGATTTACGCCGCGGCCGTTGGGGCTTACGCGGCGACCATGAATATTCTGCCGGGGGAGACTGCCTGCCTGGCCTGCCTCTTCCCCAAGCCGCCCGCGGGCATGGTGGCCACCTGCGACACGGCCGGCATTCTTAACACGGCAGTCAATTTCGCGGCCTCGGTGGAGGTGACCGAGGCGATGAAGTTTCTCGTCGGCGCGCGGGACAAAATGCGCCGCACCCTGCTGGGCCGCGACCTGTGGACCAATGATCAGGCGGAGGTCAGCGCTGCCGTGCCGCGGGCGCAATGCACGGTCTGCCAGCTGCGGGACTTTACCCATCTTCGCGGTGAAGACCGCCCCCAGATCACGCTCTGCGGGCGAAACTCGGTGCAGATCCATGAGCATCATCGCCCGGTTGATTTTGCCGAGATGCAGCGCCGTCTGGAGCCCCTCGGCAAGGTCAACTTCAACCGGCTTTTATTGCGTTTCGAGCGCGGAGAGTACACGGTCACGGTATTTGCCGACGGAAGGGCGCTGGTGCAGGGTACAACCGACGTGACCCTTGCCCGCAGCCTCTACGCGCGCTTCATTGGCAGTTAGAACACCCGGAAGCAACTTCTGACCCGCATTCTGCTTCCCAGTGCAAGGCCCCTTTTAATTTAACTGAGCGTGTTCAATGCTGAAAGCGAACATCCGCCCGCAAACGTGGCATAGCAATGGTGGGACTTCTCTCCTAGAGGTAGCAATGTCTATACCCAGCAAGGACTTGGCGACAACGCCCGGACCGACTGCGCCAGCTAAGGCGCCCAATCAGCACTTGCGCCGCAATCCTCCGATTGCGGGCGAAGCCGAGGCCATCCAGAAGGCACAGGCCGGTGACGGCGCATCCTTCGAAATGCTGTATGCCTTGCATAAGCGGCGGGTTTATTCGCTGTGCCTTCGTATGCTCGGCAATGTGGCGGAGGCGGAGGACCTGACCCAGGAGGCCTTTCTGCAGCTGTATCGCAAGATTGCCACCTTTCGTGGGGACTCGGCGTTTTCCACCTGGCTCCATCGGCTGGCAGTCAACGTCGTTCTCATGCACCTGCGCAAGAAGGGCCTGCCCCAGGTTTCGCTCGAAGAAACCCTTGAACCGTCGCAGGAAGATGGACCCCGCAAGGACATTGGCGCTCGCGATCTGACGCTCTCCGGTTCAGTGGATCGGGTGACTCTGGAGCGGGCGATCGAAAACCTTCCTCCCGGCTATCGGCTGGTTTTCGTATTGCACGATGTGGAAGGTTACGAACACAATGAAATTGCCGGGATGTTGGAGTGTTCCATCGGCAACAGCAAATCGCAGCTACATAAGGCGCGTATGAAGCTGCGCGACCTTTTGAAGTCGGGCCAAAGGAAAGAGGCTGTTCTATGAGTAATGTCCGGAAAGCAGCGAACGGGACCACCGTCGATTGCGCCGTTTTTCAGGACCAGCTGCCTGGCTTGTTCGAGTCGGGCGAAGATCTGAACACGCAGCCACACCTGAAGACCTGCGAGAATTGCAGCGCGCTGGTGCGTGATCTCGAGTACATTGCGCAACAAGCCAAGCTGCTGCTGCCGATTCATGATCCCAGCCCCGAAGTCTGGGAGAACATTCAGACCGCGCTGAAAAAGGAACCCTCCCGCAGGGAGTAGATCCCCTCGTCTGCGTGAGAACTAGCGAAACAGAAGGTCCCTCTAAGCGCCAAGGCCCGGCAGGGCCTTAGCGCTTTCGCTAGGTCTCACGCAGACTCTTTAGCCCTCATCAGTGGCATGAATACGGCCCGGCTAAAGCCGTGCCCTGACACAACGCCGATGTAGTTGCGCAAGACCCTTCTGCTCCATTCAGCCAGATCGTCCTAACCCGATGAATCGAGAGCTGCTTGTGCATGGAAGAACATAGAAACTCGATGCGCAAACTGTTAACCGGCGGCGGAAACAACTCGCTCCATGAAGGGCGCGGCCCTTTCGGCTGCAGAAAAACTCAGGTTTTGTGTCAGGGCACGACTTTTAGTCGGGCCGGACGGGGCCGCAACTATGAGGGCTTAAGCCCCTGGGCTTTTCTTTGCGTCTTGGAGAATTTCGCCCTTTTGGCTGGGCGCCACGGTTCCCTTTAGGGTACCCCTCACCCGATGCTTCCGCCGGCGTACCCGCTATAATCCGCAGATGGCATGAGCAAGCAGGCGGAGCACGGGATGGAACGAAAGCCCACGGGACGGGCTCAACACCGGCTTTCGCGGCTGATCCTGACCGGTTTCATGGGGGCCGGCAAATCCACCGTAGGCGCGATTCTGGCCCAGGAGCTGGGTTGGCGGTTTATCGACCTGGACGACGTCATTGAGGCCTCAGCCCAGCGCACGGTCGCGGAGATCTTTCGCGATCATGGCGAAGCCGATTTTCGCCGGCGGGAACGGGAGGCGGTGGAACAGTTAAGTAACCAGGAACAGATCGTGCTGGCGCTTGGTGGCGGCACGGTGGAGGACGAGTTCACTCGTTCGCTGTTAATCCATCCGCCTGAAAATTGCCTTGTCTTCCTCGAAGCTCCACTCTTCGAACTGCTGGCCCGCTGCACCGTGAAAGGGAAAGTACGCCCCCTGCTGGCTGCGCCTGAATCTCTGGAAGCCCGCCACAACCGCCGCCTGCCGCATTACCGCGCGGCCCACGTCACCGTGACCACGACCGGCTTGGCGCCGCAAGCAGTGGCCGATCAGGTGCTCGAGCACGTGTCCATGCTTTGGCTGGTTGACGTAAGAAAGAGGCAGAGGGCGCATGACAACTCCTGAAGTGGCGGTGGAAGCTGTTCCCCTGACTCCCGTTCAGGAAGCGCGTACGCGCTCGGTGCGTGGCTCCATTGTCTTCGCCTTTGCCATCGCTTTGGCCCTGCTGATCGCGTACCTGATGCGCGAGATTCTGTTGCTGCTCTATGTAAGTGCTCTCTTCGCCGTGGTGCTTAGCCCCGTGATCCACGGCATTATGCGGCTCCACATCAAGAGCTGGCGTCCCGGTAAGGGGTTGTCCATCTTTCTCCTGATGCTGAGCGTAGGGGCCGCCGCCACCCTCTTTTTCGCCTTTGCGATGCCACCGGTGGTGCACGACGTGCAAGCGCTGGTGAGCGAATTGCCCACGCGCGGGCCGCAGCTGCTGGATAAGGTGCATCACCTTCCGATTGCTTCTCACTTGAATTTTTCCGGTTTGAATACCAGGCTGCAGGGATTTGCGTCCAACTTCGCGGAATATCTCTTTCTCTCCATCAGCGGCTGGGCCGGGAAACTGGCCGACGTCGGGGCGGTGATCTTTCTTACCATCTATTTCATGCTGGAGGGAGACGAGGCCTATCATTGGATCCTTTCGTTCTTCCCCAAGTCCGCCCGGGGACGGTTGAACGCTACCCTTTTGCGCGCCGACGTGCGTATGGGCAAGTGGCTCCTGGGGCAAGGCGGGCTGATGCTCATCCTGGGCCTCTGCAGCCTCATTGTGTTCGTGTTGCTCAAGGTCCGTTACGCCTACGCGCTGGCCGTGCTGATGGGCGCTCTGAACATTGTTCCCATCGTGGGGGCGATGATCTCGATGGCCCTGGTGCTGCTCGCGGCGGCCACCGACTCCTGGGAAAAGGTGGTGGGAGTGGTGGTGTTCTACGCCATTTATGCCCAGGTGGAGACTTCCTACCTGACGCCGCGCATCATGAAGAGCAGCGTAGATCTCTCCGCGCTGGGGGTTCTGGTCGCACTGCTGATGGGCTCCAAACTGGCCGGCGTGATCGGGGCCATGGTCGCGGTGCCGACCGCGGTGCTGGTCACCGTGCTGATGCAGGAATACCTCATCAAGAACGATGAGCCCGCTCCTGCCGAACCTGCATCTTAAGCTCATTGCAAACCATGAGGCGCAGCGGCAGCCCGGATTTCCTGTGTAGCTCGGTGGAGTCAACGAGTTCGTGCGGCTTTCCGTGAAAAAAGCCGCATACGCAGGTATGTCCAGAGCAGCCTACAGGAAATCCGGGGCACCGGCCGCTTGCTATCATGAAGTCAGCAGCACCCTGCCATCCATGTTGAAGAATCAGATCCATCCCGCCCAGCCGCAAACCAGGACTGCGCTGTGATCCCAACCGCCCAAGCCGCAACCGGGCTGGCCGGCCCTGGAGTAGACCACGTGCCCGGGCTGGCGGCCGCCGGACCCCAGGAAAAGACGCGGCATTCGTGGATCGCGGACTACCAGGAGCTGTGCAAGGTTCGCGTGACCTCCATGGTGGTCCTGACGGCGTGGGCCGGCTTTTACCTGGGATCGATGCGCTCCGGTATCACCAGCATGCATTGGGGCCTGGTCGAATCGCTTTTCGGCATTGCCCTGGTTTCCTGTGGGGCCAGCGTGATGAACCAGGTCATCGAGCGCAGGACTGACGCCCGGATGGTAAGAACAGCACAACGCCCACTGGCCGCCGGCCGCTTCAGCCAGCTGCACGGCCTGGGCCTCGGAATGGCATTCTTTGCCGCCGGCGCGCTGGTGCTGACATGGTTCACCAACCCGGTCACCGTAGTGCTCACGCTCTTGACCGGGTTTACCTACGTCGCGATCTATACCCCGCTCAAGCGCTATACCACGCTGGCTACGTTCATCGGGGCATTTCCCGGCGCCATGCCACCGCTGCTGGGCTGGACCGCCGCCCGGGGCATCATCGAATGGCCGGCTGTCGCCCTCTTCGCCATTCTTTTCGTCTGGCAATTTCCCCACTTTATGGCCATCGCCTGGCTCTACCGCGAGGACTACGCCAAAGCCGGCATCCGTATGCTGCCGGTGGTCCAGCCGGATGGCTGGTCCACCGTCTGCGAAGCACTGATTTATGCCGTGCTGATGATCCCGGTAAGCGTCGTTCCGTATTACCTGCACCTCACCGGGCCGGTTTACCTGGTCAGCGCGATCCTATTGGGGCTGGTTTATCTGGCTTACACCATTCGCTTTGCCCGCATCACCCGGGCGCTCACCACAGCCGAGTCGCGCGGGTACGCCCGTGACCTCTTGCGCGCCAGCGTCATCTACCTGCCGCTGCTGCTCACAGTGATGATGCTGAACGCAACCGGAAGGAGATAAGCCCATGGCGACGCTGAGCCAACATCCCGCGGCGAAAACCCCCGCCGGCAGTGTCCCGGAGCCGGCGCCCATACAGCTTGACCGCCTCTCTCATAATTACGGCGATCGCTTGGCGCTCGACAACCTGAGCTTTGCCGTCCAGCCGGCAGAGATCTTCGGCCTGCTCGGTCCCAATGGCAGCGGCAAGACAACTCTCTTTCGCATTCTTTCCACCCTGATGGTGCCCACTGGTGGCACAGCCCGAATCCTGGGCTTCGACGTCGCCCGGGAACCGAACCAGGCGCGGCAGCAGACCGGCATCGTCTTTCAGGCCCGGAGTTTGGACCTCAAACTGACCGTGGCCGAGAACCTGAAGCACCAGGGCCATCTGTACGGGCTTCGCGGCGAAACACTCAAAAAACGGAGTGAAGAAGTGCTGCGCCGGGTGGGCTTGAGCGATCGGGCCAAGGATTATGTCGAGACCCTTTCCGGCGGTATGCAGCGGCGGGTCGAGCTGGCCAAGGGCCTCATTCATTCACCCGGACTGCTCCTGCTGGACGAGCCATCCACCGGTCTCGATCCCGGCGCGCGCCGTGATATGTGGCAGTACCTGCGCATGCTGCGCGACCAGGAGGGGGTCACTATCCTGGTGACCACGCACTTGATGGAAGAAGCGGAACATTGCGACCGCCTGGCCATTCTGAACCAGGGCACCCTGGTTGCGCTGGGCTCGCCGGCGCAGTTGAAATCAGCCATCGGCGGCGACGTGGTGCTCTTTGAGACCGCGAGCCCGGAGGCAGCGCGCTCGTTGGCGGAACGCATGGCCACCCGCTTTACGGTGCAACCCAGTGTGCTCGGCAGTACCGTTCGCCTGGAGCGTCCTGAGGGTCATCGCCTGGCGACCAGCGTGGTGGAGGCTTTTCCCGGCGAGATCGACGGCATCTCCGTGGCTCGTCCCTCGCTCGAAGATGTGTTCATTCAACGCACCGGCCATCGCTTCTGGGAAGATGCCGCCCAGAAAAGAGAGAAGGAGGCATAATGGCAACCCTGGCCGCAACCGCCCCGCGCGCGAGAGAGACCGCATCCCCCGGCATCTGGCTGCCGGCTTATTCCCTGTGGCTGCGCGAGCTGGTCCGTTTCTATCGCCAGAAGGCTCGAGTCGCGGGCGTGATTGCCTCGCCGCTGATTTTCTGGGTGGTCCTGGGTGCGGGCTTCGCCCACAGCTTCCGGACCGGCGATGGCACTGGCACTCATTACCTGGGCTATTTTTTCCCTGGATCCGTAGCCATGATCGTGCTCTTTACCGCCATCTTCAGCATGATGTCGCTGATCCAGGACCGCAATGAGGGGTTTCTGCTCTCGGTGCTGGCGGCTCCGGTCAGCCGCTCGTCCATCGTTTTAGGAAAAGTGTTAGGCGGCGCCACCCTGGCGGCGATCCAGGGAATCATCTTCCTGGTTTTCGGACCGCTGGTTGGGGTGCGCATGACTCCGTCCGCGATCGGTTTGAGCATGGTGATCATCGTGATGATCAGCTTTGAGCTGACTGCTCTCGGATTCGCCATTGCCTGGCCGATGGATTCGACCCAGGCCTTTCACGCCATCGTGAATATGTTGCTGATACCACTGTGGCTGCTCTCCGGCGCTCTGTTTCCGCTGAGCGGGGCCGCCGGCTGGATGCGCTTCTGCATGATGCTCAATCCTCTGACGTATGGAGTGGAAGCACTGCGCGGCAGCTTGTTTCCCGACGCCGCGACGCAATTCCCGCTCTCCGTCAACCTGGCCGTGACGGCCGGTTTTTGCCTGCTGACCTTTGTCGCCGCCTGGGCGATCGTGAACCGGCGCACCAATCGCCCGTCGGCTTGAAACAAGGAGACTTGAAGATGTTTGTGGCGGAAACCAACCAGCGCCCTTCCGTGGCCCTGCCGGTGGTTCTGATTGTCGCGGTGAGCGCGGCTGCGGTTTGTTTTTTGCTTTGGCTGATTTACCTGCACCATCCGCTGGATGCTTCCGTGGCGCGGCTGCGCTTTTTGCCCACGCTCAATGCGGTGCTCAACGGCCTTTGCACCGTCGCCCTGTTGACCGGGTTTTACTTTATCCGCCGCCGCAATGTGCCCGCCCACCGGGTGTCGATGATGATTGCGTTTGTCTTCTCTTCTCTCTTTTTGGTCAGCTACATCATCAACCATGCGCTGCATGGAGACACAATCTTCCCCAATGTAGGTGTGGTGAAGACGGTTTATCTGTGGATTTTAGTCAGCCACATCACGCTATCGATCGTGGCCCTGCCCATGGTGTTGACGACCTTCTTTTTCTCGCTCAGCGGCCGCTTCCGGCAGCACCGCAAGCTCGCCCGGTTTACGCTGCCCGTCTGGCTCTACGTCTCCGTCACCGGGGTGGTGGTGCACACCATGCTCGCTGCATGGCGATAAGCTGATGCCGGACGACGGCACCCGGCAACTCCTGCACGCTGGCCTGTGGAACTTGCTGGTCGGCGGTCTGGCAGCGCTACTTACAGCGACCGTTTTTGGCGGCATCGGCCAGCACGGTCCACACACTAACTCCGGTTGGCTCTCGCTGCTGCTGGCCATGATGTGCTTGCCCTTCGGCACCATGCTGACGCTGCTGGGAGCGGCCAAGTGGCTGCGCAATCGCCGCCTGGAACGGGGACGGGATTCTCTCAAGAGATGACCAGCGTTTCCATTAAGCTTTCTTCATAGTCTCCGCTCCAGCAACGCCGCGGAGCGAGTTCTGCTATGCTTCAGCCTTACCCAAAATAGAAGGAACATCATGGCAAAAAGCGTTAACAAAGTCATTCTCCTGGGCAACGTAGGCAAAGACCCGGAAGTCAAGTTTTTGCCCAGCGGCTTGCCGGTCGCCAACCTCACCCTGGCAACCTCGGATCGCTTCAAAGACAAGGCCGGCGAGTGGCAGGACCGGACCGAGTGGCACAACCTGACCGCATACCAGCGGACGGCGGAAATCATTCGTGACTACGTGAAGAAGGGTTCGAAGCTATACGTCGAAGGCCGCATCCAGACCCGCTCGTGGGACGACCAGGCATCAGGACAGAAGAAGTACCGCACGGAAATCATCGTCAACGATGTGGTCCTGCTGTCGGGCCGTGGCGAAGGAGAGAGTGGTGGCGGCGCTCCGCGCTCGAATACCAGTTCCTTCGATCAACGCGCGCCGGTGCACCACGAAGAATTTGCCGGCACGGAAATCACCGACGACGATATTCCCTTCTAGCTGGCGTCGCTTCCGTTGGACGGATAACGTGGGATTCGTAGCTCCGAAATAGGCCCGCTGCCTCGGCGGGCCTGGGAGCATCTAAGCGCCATAAGCGGGGCGCTCGCGACTGTCGGCTCGCCCATTTAAGCTTCCGGTTCCAGGTCTTATGCGGGCACATACTTGTCCCAAATAGCTTTTTCGACTCTGTCCGTCCACCTTCACCCCGTCCAAGGTGAGCCACCACCCTCAAGCAAAGCCTGCCGCTGTGTGCCTATCCATGGCACACTATAAGTGGGGTTTGCTATGGGATCGCAAAGGGCACACATCATTTTGCCTCAGGAGCTGATCGAGGAGATCGATGCGGTGGTCGGCCCTCGTGGCCGGAGCGCCTTTCTCGTGGAAACGGCACGCGCCGAACTGCGCCGACGCCGGTTGCTCAGTTTCTTGCGCGACGATCAACCTGCGTGGAACGAAAAGGACCATCCCGAACTGGCAGCGGGAGCTGGAGTATGGGTAAAGGGCATTCGATCGGAAGGAGAGAAGCGAGTCCCCAAGGCAAGGGGCCCCGGAAATCGGTAGTATGATCCTCCTCCTCGACACCACCGTTCTGCTTGATGTGCTCCGTGCTCGCCAAAACCGGCGATCCCTGCTAGCGGACGTAGTCGCCGCCGGCCAGGTTCTCGCAACCTCAGCCATCAATATAGGCGAGGTCTATGCCGGCATGCGGCGTGGAGAAGAGGACAGAACTGAAGCCTTTCTTTCGAGCCTGGTGTGTTATCCGATGACGGGCGCGATCGCGCGGCGAGCCGGCTCACTAAAAAGCGCATGGGCTCAAAAAGGCCGCACACTTTCCCTGGCGGACATGATGGTCGCGGCGACCGCCCTGGAACATGGACTCCAACTACTGACGGACAATCGCAAGGACTTTCCGCTCCCCGAACTGACTTTCTATCGATTGCCCTGACTCGATTATAGGTATGCTGCCGACGCGTTTATCGAAATGGGCTTACCGCATTTGCGCCATTGCATTGAGCTTCCGCCTTGACCAAAGCAATAGTGGCCGAAAGAAGCGGTTCCCTAGTGTCAACGCAAAACAGCCTGTCCTGGCATGTGATCGACCTTGCAAATCTCCGCACCGGGCAATTGAACGACCGCCCCTGAAGGTAGAACGATGTCGAAAAGACTCTCGGCAATGGAGGCCTGAAAATCATCGCAGCTTACCGGCTTTAGCACGCTGGAGATGACGCCGGAAATCCTGCGAAATCGGTCGCACCTGATCCACACCCGAGTTCCCACCAGCTCAAGAACTTTCATAACTGGTCCTCCAAGCTTTTTTGGATTCACGAATGGCCTGAAGGGATTTCTGACAACCCTTTCGTCATTACTAATTTCTTCCATTATTTTTTCGGCACGGCGGGAAAGGGTTGCGGGCAGCCCACTTACCAATCCATGAGCCTGCGATATTTTGCCGGGCGACTCAATTCAAGTAAGCTGTTCAGTTGAACTTTTGCGCATGTCAAGCAAAACCCCAAACCATCACAAGACTTACAGCAATCGGGACGGTCTGATCCTCGGCAAGAGTCAAATGGCGGGTCTGGCTAGGGCTCATGATTGGAGCTCGACTCCTCTCGGGCGAATCGAAGACTGGTCCGAGATCCTTCTCTCCTCCGTCAACCTCATGCTGGCCTGCGCTTTTCCCTCCCTGGTTTTCTGGGGCACGGACATGGTGCAGCTCTACAATGATGCGTTCATTCCTCTTCTCGCTGAGCGGCACCCCTCGGGCTTAGGCCAGACAGCCCGGGAGTGTTGGTCCGATGCCTGGCAGATCGTTGGCCCTAACCTCAAACGGGTCATGGATGAGCAAGCGACGGTCTATCACGAAAACACCATCGTGCCGATCGTCCGGGATGGGAAATTGCAGGATATCCGGTGGACCTATAGCTACAGTCCGATTTTTGGATCAGGTGGGGCCGTTCTGGGTGTACTTGTCATCTGTCAGGATATTACCCGTGAGGCGAACGCCACCCAGGACCTGAGGGAGAGCGAAGCTCGCGCGTCGCGCGTGCTGCAGAGCATCGGCGATGCAGTGATTGTGACGGATGCGGACACTCGCGTGATCCGGATGAATTCCGTCGCCGAACAATTGACTGGCTGGACGATCGGAGAAGCCACGGGCGAGCAGTTAGAGAATGTCTTTCAGATCGTGAATGAGACTACTCGCCGGCCTGTGGAGAGCCCCGCGGAAAAGGTCAAACGTTCGGGGTCGGTCGTTGGTCTTGCTAACCATACGGTTCTCATTTCCAGGAACGGAAAGAACACGGCCATCGACGACAGTGGGGCTCCCATCGTCGATGACAATGGAAAGCTACAGGGCATAGTCCTGGTATTCCGCGATATTGAAGAAAAGCGTGCCGCAGAACGTGAGAAAGACCGGATCACGGAGCGCCTGAGCCAGCTCCTGCACGTGACTACCGATGCGATCGTCGCCGTGGACCGAAACTGGGTCATGACCTATCTCAATCCAAAGGCGACCGAGCTTTACGCCTCTGATCGACAGATTCTCGGCAGGAACGTTTGGGAGGCATTCCCGGAAGCGGTTTACGAGGGATCTCCGTACGTCGAACATTACTACCGGGCGATGAACGAGCGGATTTCAAGCGGGTTCGATGCGCATTACCCAGAACCACTGAATCGATGGCTGCACATCGATGTCTACCCAACGCCGGAAGGGATTGTCACCTTTTCCCGGGACGTTACAGAGGAGAGGAACGCTCGGCAAGCATTGAAGGACAAGTCAGATCAAGCGGAGAGCCAGCTGGCTGAGATTGAAACCGTCTACAGGACGGCTCCCATCGGATTGGCTTTGTTTGACACGCAGGATTTCCGCTACCTTCGACTCAACGATAGACAGGCGGAGTTTTTCGGCCTGAGTCCAGAGCAGGTTGTTGGCCGCACCCTGACGGAGATGGCTCCAATCGAAGGGCTCAAGGAGTTGTTTCAACAGGTGCTTGCGGGGCAACCCGTGGTAAATTTCCCGCTTGAAGGTGAACTGGTCACGCGCCCTGGGGAGCATCGTTACTGGACTGTCAGTTATTTCCCAGTCGTCGCCGCCGATGGTAGCGTTCAGGCGATCTCGGCAGCTTCGCTCGAAATTACGCAGCAAAAGAAGGCCGAGCTGGCCTTGATGCAGAGTGAAAAGCTGGCAGTGGTGGGGCGGCTCGCCGCATCCATTGCACATGAAATCAATAATCCGCTCGAATCGGTAACGAATCTGCTGTACCTGGCTGAACATACCAAGGATCCGGCGGAAACGAAGGCCTACGTCAAAGCTGCAGAGCTCGAACTCCGTCGCGTGGCGGTCATCGCGAATCAAACTCTTCGCTTCCACAAGCAGTCGAGCAGTCCCCAGGAAATTTCTGGAGACCAGCTCATCGAGAGCGTCCTATCCATGTTTCAGAGCCGCTTGCTGAACTCCGGTATACATGTCGAGGAGCGCAAACACGCAGCGTTGACGGTGCGGTGTTTCGAAGGCGAGATACGGCAGGTGCTCAGCAATCTGGTAAGCAACGCGATTGACGCCATGCAGCCGGGTGGTGGCCGTCTCCTGATATGCAGTCACGCTGGAAGAGAATGGACTACGGAAAGGCGAGGACTTGTCATCACCGTCGCAGATACCGGCAGCGGTATGCCGGCTTCGGTTGCCAGCCGCATATTCGAACCGTTCTATACCACGAAGGGCGCCAGCGGAACTGGTCTCGGACTGTGGGTGAGTAATGAGATCGTTCATCGGCATCATGGAACCTTGCGCTTTCGAAGCAGTGAGAAGGAAGGCCGAAATGGGACGGTCTTCGCCTTGTTCCTTCCTTTCGACGCCGTGAGCAGGTGAGCGCAGTAGGAAGGTGTCTGCCGTTTGTGCTCATGGGTACAGGCGGGTTCTATTCCATGCGCCAGAGTCGCGCGTAAATAAGAAGCGGTCATGCAGCCGGTCCGCGCCATGCACCCAAAACTCGATGCGCTCTGCTTGCACGCAGAACCCACACCAGTGCGGCGGCCGCGGCACTTCTCCTGGATGCTCCTGCGCAAATCTCCGGAAGGTCTCCTCCAGTTCTTCGCGGCTTGCAAGCGGCCGGCTCTGCTGCGAGACGGCGGCGCCGATCTGACTATTGCGCGACCGGCTGTGGAAGTATGCGTCCACATCGGCATTTTCCATCTCCGTTACTCGCCCCTCCACTCTTACTTGCCGGCCAAGGGTTTTCCAGTAAAAGCAAAGGGCTGCTCTGGGATTCATCTGCAGTTCCCGCCCCTTCCTGCTTTCGGCATTGGTGAAGAAGCAGAAGCCGCGCTCGTCCGCGCGTTTCACCAGCACCATGCGGACGCTCGGCTGCCCCTCCAACGTCGATGTGGCCAGGGCCGCAGCATTTGGGTCGTTCGGCTCGCTCCGCTCCGCCTCCCCGAGCCACAAAGCAAAAAGTTCGAGCGGATCAGTGGACTGCACGTTGTTCCAGACATCCATGTTTCGATGGTAGCTTCCGATAGCGACCCCTGTCCGCTGATAATAAAGTTCTATGTTGACCGAAGAACAAATACGGGGGCTGCTCTCCTACGAGGAGCTGATCCCGGCGATCAGGCAGGCGCTCATCGATTTCTCCGCCGGCCGAGTGCCACAGCCGGTGCGCACCATTATTCCGGTCTCTTCCTATGGCGGCTGGTTCGGAGTCATGCCGGCCGTGTACGGCTCGGTGATGGGCGCCAAAATGGTTACTTTCTATCCTGGCAATGCGGAGCTGCAGAAACACACTCATATGGCCATGATCCAACTCTTCCGCTCCGATAGCGGAGAGCCGTTGGCGACCATGGACGGGCGATTGATCACGGAGATGCGAACGGCCGCCGTATCGGCGGTGGCGATCGACCATCTTGCGCATCCTCACGCCAAGGTGCTGGGCATACTGGGCAGCGGGGTACAGGCCCGCGCGCACATGCGCGCACTGGCCGGGATCCGTTCCTTTGCAGAGATCAGGGTCTGGAGCCGGTCGCAGGATCATGCCCAACAGTTCGCTGCTGAGGTTGGAGCACGCGTGACCACGGCGGAAGAAGCGGTATCCGGCGCCGATGTTGTTCTGGCCCTGACCAGTTCACCGCAACCGATTCTCTATGGAAGATGGTTGAGTCCAGGGGTCATGGTGTGCGCCATCGGCGCCGCCACGCCGGATCGCCGCGAACTGGATGAAGAGGCCATGCGCGGAGCAGTCGTTGTCGAATCTCGTGCAGCGGCCATGCGGGAAGCGGGAGATATCGTTCTCGCACAAGCCCAGGTGAGCGCAGAAATTGGCGAACTGTTGAACGGTGCGCCGCTTGAACGTGGAGATAAGCCAGTGGTCTTCAAGTCGGTCGGCATCGCAGTCGAGGATATTGCTGCGGCAAAACTCGTTTACGAAAAATTCACTGAACGGACGGGGCAATAGTGTTCAAACACGCCATTGTTCGTCTACCAGGAACCAATTTTGCCCAGGGACTCACCACGGTTCAGCTGGGAACTCCGTTGCATGACAAAGTGCTGCAGCAGCATGCACGCTACTGCGAAGCCCTGCGGGAATGCGGACTCAAACTCACAACCCTGGATGCGGACCTCGATCATCCGGACTCCACGTTTGTGGAGGACACAGCTGTGGTGACTGAACGGAGCGCTGTTCTTACGCGGCCCGGCGCGCGCAGCCGCGAGGGTGAAGTAGCTGCGATGCGGACCACGCTATGCAGTTTCTTTCCTGCAATGGTTGAGATTGAGTCCCCGGGGACGGTGGACGGAGGCGACATCTGCGACGCTGACGATCATTTTTTTCTCGGCTTGTCGCATCGCACCAATGAAGAAGGCGCCCGTCAGCTGGCGACCCATTTGGCCCGCGAAGGTTACACCTCCGCGGTGATCGATGTGCGTGGGATGAGCAGCATTCTTCACCTTAAGAGCGGTATCTCTTACCTCGGCGAAAACACCCTGGTGGTGATGGAAGAGATGGCGGATCACGAACTGTTCAAGGGCTATGAATTGATTCGGGTCACAGAACAAGAGAGCTACGCGGCTAATTGCGTGCGGGTCAATGAACGGGTGCTGTTGGCGGCGGGGTATCCGCTGCTCACGACGGAACTCAAGGCGCGCGGTTTTCATCCGCTGGAACTCGACATGTCAGAGTTTCAAAAGATGGACGGCGGGCTCAGTTGCCTTTCTTTGCGCTTTTAGAGGCGGTAGGCAGCGACTCACAGGGACAGTTGCGTGCAACTCTTTCAGCCACTCGCTACTTCCCCATGGAAGCGCTACCCCACCCTTTGTCATCCCGAGCGTAGCCGAGGGACCTGCTGTGCGCCTTTCCTAAACACAACTGCCCAATCGCCTCAATCCAACGGCGATTCCTTCTTCCAGTTGAAGTGGCGGCCTATGATCCCCTTGATGATCCAGTGATCTGTCGCCGCCGTAGGACCAATACCCACGCCAACATTGATCTCCCATTTGGGAGAGACATTCAAGTCCGTGACCACAAAGATCTGCTGCTGCTGGTTATGCAAGGAATAAAAATCTCCCAGCTGGCCGTAATCGGCATAGTATTCGATACCGCCACTGATCTTTTTGGTGAAGTCATAGCCGACCTTCGCCGCGGGAGCAAAACCCACACCTTGAGCAACTCCAGGACCGTGCAAGGTCCGTTCGAGCGCGGGATTCACAGCCATGTACCATCGGCCGAGGTACTTGTCGATGATCGGCCGTATCTCCCACGTCCAGGTATCGGGCGAATATACCGCTCGCTGATAGCCGACCTCCGTCGACAGGCTGACGCCAACCGGCCAATGCCACGAGTCGGGCACCCGCACCCGGGGGCGGATATGGTCCCCCACCCACTGCACACCATGGCCGTTTTGCTCGCTGGTAAAGACGTAAAAGCCCACTTCCGACCAGCTGGTCAGTCCCTGCGTGATCTCAAGCGTCTCGTGCAGCTGGTGGTTGGTCGGATAGACGCCGTCGATCACGTACTTCTGCCCATCCAGCGTGTAGTTGGAATGGAGCTCAACCATGGTGCTCTTTGGTTCTATGGTGTCCGCGCCGTAGACCTGAATCTCATAGTTGCCCTGCGCCCAAGCCGGCAGCGCACTGCATAGCGCAGCGAAGATCCAGATCCACCACTTCAGATCACGCATAGCGAAAGAGCATCATGAAACCGGCATCCATGTGGTTCTGCTGGTGGCAATGAAACAGCGTTGGCCCAGGATGGTCGGCCATAAACTCGACATCCAGCTGGCTCTTCGCGTCCACCAACACGGTATCTTTCACGATGCCATGGGTCTCCGGCTGGCCGGGCAAGCGGCGCAGTTCAAAGCTGTGCCGGTGCAGGTGGACCGGGTGATCGTTGTTGCTGCGGTTGATGAATGACAGCCGATAGCGCTGTCCGAAGTTAAGCGGAGGGCCGGCCGTCTCCGGGTAGGACTTGCCGTTGATGGTCCAATGATCCATAGCCCCGTGCCCGGCAAACTTCGATGCGAAGACCAAGGGAATCGTAACCGCATCAGTTCCTTGCGCGGGTATCGTACCCGGCGCGGCAAAGCGCAGATAGTCCCAGAGAAGCTCACTGGGCTGCTCCCATCGCGGCTGGCCGCTGCTGCCCGCGTACTCGACCACGATCCCCATGCCAGCCGCCATGACGTGCTTGCGCACTTCCCCCATGACCCAGGCGCCGGGACGGTTCATTTCAACCAGTGCGCTGACTCGCTCGGCGGGGGCCAGGCGAAGCATAGAGACTAGCTGCGGCTGGGCTACTTTGTTGCCATCGAGCGCGATCACCTGAAACGAATGCCCAGCCAGAGCAATCCAATGCACTTCCGTAGGGCTGGAGTTCAGGATTTGAAACAAGACCCGCTCACCGGACTTTACCCGCAGCGGCTCGCCGAACCCCAGCACACGGCCGTTGATGGTGGACACGTTGTAGGCTGGGTCCATGGCGCCATCCGCGCTCGCCAGCAGCGCGGCGTCCCAGTCATGCAGCGCCAGGAAGATTTCCTGGTCATAGCGCCCTGGGTTGTCGCGTGCTTCGACCAGCAAAAATCCGTGCTCCCCGGTGTATTGGCCGCGATGGAGATCTTTGCCCGCAAAGACGTGGGTGTGATACCAGCGAAAGCCCGCGGGACTGGGGGTAAAGGTGTAACGCGCTTGGCCGCCTGCCGCGATCGGTGGTGTCCCTTCTTCCATGGCACCGTCGACCTGGGAGGGGAGAAAGAGGCCATGCCAATGAACCACTTCGCTGTTGCCCGTCTGGTTGGTCACATCGATGGTGACGGGTTGGCCTTCTTTGAACCGCAGCAATGGGCCGGGCACCTGGCCGTTATACGCAATGGTCTTGATGGTGCGGCGGGGAGCGACTTCCAGCGCATACGCTGCGATGTCTATGCTGTAGTCAGCAGCGCGCTGAGCACGCCCGGCCAGCGCCGCGGAAGCGACGGTCATGCCGGAAAACTTGAGCAACTCACGCCGGGTAACCAAGCCTCATCCTAGCAAAGTGGGAGGCAGCGAATCCCACCCGGGGAGAAAACGACTTTCTCCCGGTCGCATCTGACAAGGAGTGGAGAGAATGGGCGTGTAGAGGAATACTTCACGCAGCGCAGGATAGATAAGCAGAGGAAAGGGCCGATACAGGAAATATGCTGGCGAAAGATCTACGAGGTGCACTCAAAGTTCGTCCGCATCGCAAGCGGGCGTTGCTATTGTTGCCACTGGCGCTGCTGGCCGCAGGCGGGCTCCCCATCGTTATCGCGCAGAACCCGCAGACTTTGCGCGGGGATGCGATTCTCGATCATCTGAACGCAGTCATTGACTGGTACCGGCATGCCATGACGCGGGTTCAGACAGTGGGCCTGCCCAGTGATGCGATGTACCAGTTCAATACCCAGAGCATGGCGGCTGAGGTTGCAAAACTGGCCTTTCAGTCTGCACAGGCCGAAGCGACGCTGATCCCGGCCGCGACTCCGCCCAGTGGGGGCAACGCAAACAGCTCGCCGCCGAATCTGGCCAAATTGCAGAGCGACGTGAACGCCCGCATCAGCGCACTGGAAGAACAGATCAGCACCCTGAACCAGCAGATATCGGGAGCGCGCAAAGCGCAACTGCAGGACCTTACAGCGCAGAAAGAGCGAGCGCAGGGAGAGTTGGACCTGAACAAGGCCATGCAGCAGACCTTCGCGCAGATGTCGCAGTTCATGAGCACGAATGGCACGAGTGGAACGGGCGGCCTGGAAGGCAGCATCAACGAACTGCAGCGCTCGGTTCCCGAACTTGCCACCGCAGGCAGCAAGACGGAAATCAAGCCGCCCAGCACGCCGGTAGCTATGCCGGGCTCCACGGGCTTGATCGGCGAAGTGGTGCAGCTTTACGAACAGCTCAACAGCATGCACCAGATCAGCCTGATGATGGCGGAAACTGCGCATGTGAAGGACGTGGCATCCAGACTGCGCAGCCCGCTTCAGGCCACGCTACGCGCCACCATTCAGCAAGGGCAACAACTGGCCAGCCAAAGCGCGAGCGCGCCCACTGCGACCCCTTCCCAGCCTGGCCCCGCGCAACCGAATCATGGCCAACCAGATCAGGAACGGCGGCAATTCGATGTGCTGACCACGCGCTTCAAACAAATTGCTGCTGCAGCGGTTCCCTTGAGGGAGGAGATCATCCTGCTCGACGAGAGCAGCTCCAATTATCTCGAGTGGCGGCAATCCGTGGCCCATGAATCGAATCGTATTCTGCGATCCATCGTGCTCCGCGTGATGGGCATTGCCTTAGCCATCGGCATCATCCTTTTGCTTTCTGAAATATGGCGCAGGATCACCTTCCGCTATATCCAGGATGTGCGGCGGCGGCGGCAATTCCTGCTCCTGCGGCGAATCGTGATGGGCTTTTGCATGGGCATCGTGCTCATCCTTGGCTTTGTCAGCGAGTTCAGTTCGTTGGCCACCTTTGCCGGCTTCATCACCGCCGGCCTGGCGGTTGGCCTGCAGACCATTCTCCTGTCGGTCGCGGCCTATTTCTTCCTGGTGGGGCGATGGGGTATCCGCGTAGGCGATCGCATCAGCGTCGCCGGAGTGACCGGCGATGTGGTCGACGTGGGGCTGGTGCGTCTGTACCTGATGGAGCTGGCGGGCACGGGCGTGGATCTGTATCCCACCGGACGCATCGTGGTCTTCTCCAACTCCGTTCTCTTCCAGGCGACCACTCCGCTCTTCAAGCAGCTCCCGGGCTCGGAGTACACCTGGCACGAGGTCGCGGTCGGCTTAAACCCCGGCGGCAAGTACGAGCTGGTGGAGACGCAACTGATGGAGGCGGTGCATTCGGTGCATTCCACTTACAGTGATGAGCTGCAGCGGCAATTGGGAACCACGGAACGCCGCATCGATATTCAAATGGAGGTGCCGCAGCCGCACGGACAGCTGCAGTACACCGACACCGGGCTGGAGTATGTGGTGCGCTACCCGGTGGGCTTGGACCAGGTTTCCGAGGCGGACGAGAAGATCACGCGCAAACTGCTGGAACTGCTGGAGCAGCAGCCCGACCTGCAAGCGAGCGTCTCCGGCTTCCCCAAGATTCGCGCCGCGGTCAAAGGATGAGGGTGCACAGATATCGAAAAAGGAAACTCCCCGGACGACGGGCATGGCTTCAGCCCCCGAGATATTGTTTTTCTGCCGATCGTAGAGTTTTTCCGCCTGTTTAGCCGGGCCGCTATGAGCTACGGCTCTGATGTTTTGTATCAGGGCACGGCTTCAGCCGGGCCACCCCGATCAACTGCAATGCCTGGGCTTCAGCATTCTCCGGTGGATCAGGAATTGTATGTTCTCACGCAGGCTCGTCAGCCCCTGAGGTGCGCCTATCCATCATCAGGGATTATCGGGACGTCATCGCATTCAGCAGTGCGACCGCCCCCGGCACCGAGAGGTCGGAAGATACCGGCTGAAAATTGGAGCGCACCTCCCGTTGATCCTTGCTGATCGCTTTAAAGAGCACAATGCGCCCCGAGACGTGAACGTTCAGAACGCTGGTCTTCCAGCGGTTTTCGGCGACCTGCTGGCGCTCGATTTGAAAGCTGCCTCCCTTTTCGACGCGCCCCAACAGGCCGTAGCCGAAGTCGATCTCGGCCATAATATGCGCATCTATCTTCACCAGCCGCTTCCGTTGCGGTTGGATCCAGATCTGCCCCGACAAGCCGTGGTATACGCGGGCCTCGTAGGTTTGGGGATTGTAAGCTGGATTGGGCCGGAACGACAGCCGCAAGTTGCCCTCGTCCATGCCATCGTAGGTATATAGAAAAGCCTCGGGCATAGCAGTCATGAGCCGCTGCAAACGCTGCTCCTCGGCCTCCGACTCCTGCTTCATCCGCGCCTGCTCCGCCGAATTCCGCAGCAGATTGTTGAGCCGCTCGGTCTCCTTCTTTTGTGCCCCCTGGTCGAGCGGCCGGCCCTGGCGTGCCAGCACCCGGTAAACAATCCCTGAGCGGGTCTCGACCTCCTGCTGGATCGTCGTTTGGGAGCCTACCTGTTTCTCCTCCCGGTATTGCCACAGGCTGATCTGGCGGCGTTCCTGGAGTTCGTTGTACACCACATCCTTGACCAGGTCATGCGGCGATTCGGCCGGGTTTTGCGCCCGGAGAGTAGGCACGGCACACAACAGCAATGCCCCAGCCAGGGGGAGAAGGAATCTCGTCATGTGCCTTGTTACACTCAACTCATGCTAGATGAGACTACATTCCGCCGCCACTGCGATGCCGCGATGGATGCCCTCAAGAAGAGCCTCATCGAGGCCGAGGAAGAGGGCGGCTTTGAAGTCGAAGAACAGAATGGCGTGCTCAATATCCTCTTTGAGGAGCCGCCGGGCAAATTTGTGATCACTCCCAACACTCCGCCACGCCAGGTATGGATTTCGGCGCTTTCTACCAGTTTCAAGCTGGACTGGTCGGACGCGGCAGGAAACTTTGTGCTCCCCAAAACCGGGGAGACGCTGCCCGCGGTCGTTGAGCGGGTGATCACCGAGCATCTGGGCTCCGGGCCAATCACTCTCCACTGAAAAGTCTTTCGGCCCTGCCGTACAGCTATAGGAAATCCCTTGCAGACCGATGCGTAAGACGCTCTCCGTCGCCATCATTACCCGCAATGAAGAAGCCAATCTCGGACGTACCCTGGGCAGTGTGGCCTGGGCGGACGAGATCGTGGTCGTGGATTCCGGCTCCGACGATCGCACCGAAGAGATTGCTCGCAGCTTTCGGTCGCGCTTCTTCCTGGAGGAGTGGAAGGGTTTCGCGGCGCAGAAAAACTCGGCGCTCGAGAAGTGCAGCTGCGACTGGGTGCTCTCGCTCGATGCCGACGAGGTCCTGAGCGACGAGCTGGCCAAGGAGGTCTGGGAGCTGCTGGAGAATGATCCACCGTTCGATGGCTATGCGCTGCCCCGGCGGAATCTCTTCCTGGGGCGCTGGATGCGCTTTGGCGGATTCTATCCCGACCCCAAGCTGCGGCTTTTTCGTCGCGGAGCCGCCGAATTCGAAGCCCGGCCGGTGCACGAAACCATTCACTTTGTGGGCCAGGCGGGCCGCCTCAAGGGGGACATGGTGCACGATGCCTACCCCACCCTGGCCGCCTATATCGCGCACATGGACCGCTACAGTACTCTGGGGGCGGAACAGGCGGTCAGAACCGGCAAGGCCGGGCGCGCGTTGCCCGCCTTCGTGGCCAATGTTGTCCTGAACCCCCTGGCCACCTTTGTCTACAACTACTTCTTTCGTCTCGGCTTTCTCGACGGACGCGAAGGTTTGTTGCTGCACCTGTATCACTCGGCGTACGTCAGTTGGAAATACGGCAAGGCCTGGGAACAGGCGCGCAGCGAATAAGAGCCGGTGGCCGGTGGCTTGCGACAGAGTTATGCTGATCTGTTCGCTTCTGGGGTGAGGTGCGGCGATGACGCAGCGTGACGGCACGGGAGCGGATGCCAGCGAAGCCATTACCGCCGATCTGTTTCGCGACCGGCATCCGTCACCAGCGGAGCAGGATTGGGCCGCAACCACGCTCGCCGACGCATTGCGGGCCCATCCGGAGCAGCCCATCGGCGCCCCCGGAGGCAGTAACCGGGATCCTCTGGGCCAGGCGCGCTTTACCAGCGTCTCCGGCGTTCCCGTGCGGCGGCTCTACACCCCGGCCGACCTGCCGCAGGATTGGGAGGAAACCAATCCTGGCCTTCCCGGCGAGCCCCCCTATACCCGCGGGATTCACAGTACCGGCTACCGCGGCAAACTCTGGACCATGCGTCAGTTCTCCGGTTTTGCCACTCCGGAGGAGACCAATGCCCGTTACCGCTACCTGCTGGCAAATGGCGGTGGAGGACTCTCCGTCGCCTTCGACCTGCCCACCCTGATGGGTTATGACTCCGACGCCGCGGAGAGCGAAGGCGAAGTGGGCAAGTGCGGAGTGGCCATCGACTCGCTCGAAGATATGGAAACGCTTTTCTCCGGCATCGACCTGGAAAAGACCAGCGTCTCCATGACCATCAACTCGCCCGCCAATGTGCTCTGGGCCATGTACCTGGTGACCGTCGAGAAGCAGGGGGGCGACTGGAAAAAGGTCGCAGGCACGCTGCAGAACGACATCCTCAAGGAGTACATCGCGCAGAAGGAATACATCTTTGCTCCCGCGCCCTCCATGCGGCTGGTAGTCGACACCATCGAGTTCGGAGCGCGCTTCACCCCGCGGTTTAACCCTATCTCCATCAGCGGATATCACATCCGCGAGGCCGGTTCGACGGCGCTGCAGGAGCTGGCCTTCACCCTCTATGACGGAGTCGAATATGTGGAGTGGACTTTGCGCCGCGGACTGCAGATCGATGATTTCGCACCCCGGTTGAGCTTTTTCTTCAACGCCCACAACGACTTCTTCGAAGAGATCGGCAAGTTCCGCGCCGCCCGCAAGGTCTGGTATCGCCTGATGACGGAACGCTTCGGCGCCCAGGACCCGCGTTCGCACTGGATGCGCTTTCATACCCAGACGGCAGGCGTCTCACTGACCGCGCAGCAACCTAAGAACAATATCGCGCGTGTAGCCATCCAGGCCCTGGCCGCAGTGTTGGGAGGGACGCAAAGCTTGCACACCGATGGATTCGACGAGGCCCTTGCCTTACCGACGGAGGATGCGGCCCGCATTGCCTTGCGCACGCAGCAGATCCTGGCCTACGAATCGGGGGTTGCCAACGCAGTTGACCCACTGGGCGGCTCCTATTTTGTGGAGCGGCTCACCCTGGATATGGAAAAGGGGGCTTTCGACTACTTCCAGAAACTGGACGCGATGGGTGGCATGGTGCGAGCCATCGAACGCGGCTTTCCCCAGAAGGAGGTTGCCGATGCCAGCTACGCCTATCAACGGGCGGTCGAGAGCCGGGAAAAGATTATCGTCGGCGTGAACGACTACGTGGTCGAGGAGGAGCCTCCGGAGATCCTCCACATCGGCGAGTCAGTACGCGATTGGCAAAGCGCAAAGCTCAAGCAGCTGCGCTCCAGCCGGTCCAACGAAACTGTAACCAATAGCCTTAATGCGCTCCGCCAGGCACTCCGCCTCGAGGAGACCCCGGGCTGCGGCGGCCTCTCCGCCGCGAATACCATGCCCTACTTGCTGGAATGTGTGCGCGCCTACGCCACCCTGGGCGAAATCTGCGATGCCATGCGCGAGGTTTTGGGTACTTACCAGGAAGTCAGCATCTCATAGACAGGCAGACCGCTTCATTACTCCGGAACGGGAAATCGGTAACCCAAAAGCGGACCCATCTACCACTAAAGAGTCATGGATCTACAACTTCTCCTTTCGCCTGTGCCTGGGAACGTGGTTTTCTAGGGTTGTTGCAACCGCTCATCCCTCACACAGGACCCTATGAACAATAAGGACGCTATGTTTTATTCTTTGCAATTGCGCCTGGTGACGGACGTGCCGGGCGATTCTGCCAGCCAAGGGGTTGAACTGATTGCCCTGCCCGAGGGACCGGGCGAGCCACGCCGGGCCCACTTCGAACAGTGGGAGCCGTTGTCAAACCGCCTATCCGCGGTGGCCAGCAGCACCCCATTCCACTTGAAAGCTATGTACCGGACCATGGTCGCCGGCCTCACCGCGTCCCTAATTGATCGGGCCACGGGAGCTCGGCAAGTCTTTTCTCTCGATCAACTGAGGGACCTCGGCCTGGCTCTCTAAGTATTGCCCCAAGCCCCCCTGTAAGCTCCCTACACGCCACCCCATTGGCTGCCGCTTTAACAGCGGCAGCCAAAAGCCGCTTTACGGCGGCTTCAGGACAGATTATGGTGGCACAATTACGTTTGGAAGCCTCACAGGAAGAGCAGATGCCAGAGAATCAGCAAGCCGTGCTGGAGTACGAGGCGGCCGGTGCGTCCGATCAGGGGCGAACCCGGAAATCCAACGAGGACGCTTATGGCCTGAGTCTCCGCAATAGCGAAGGCGCTTGCAATTTTGTGGTTTGCGACGGCATGGGAGGCGCGGCCGCGGGGGAAGTCGCCAGCCGGTTGGCGGTCGACGCCATGCTCCGGGCCATGAACGAGGGCGTGTTGACTCTCGAAAGCTTCCAGCATGCCGTCGACGCGGCCAACCACAGCGTGCATCACAGCGCGGCCCAGGATCCTTCCCGGGCAGGCATGGGAACGACACTGGTGGCCATGGCTACTCGCGGCAATCGTGCCTGGGTGGCCCACGTTGGCGATAGCCGCTGCTACCGTCTCCGGGGCGGCAAGCTGGAGCGCCTGACGCATGACCATTCGTTGGTAGACGAACAAGTGCGGCTGGGACAGTTGACCCCGGCGCAAGCCGAGACCTCTCCCATGCGCAACGTGATCACCCGGGCGGTGGGCACGCAGGACGAGGTAGACGCCGACCTGATCGAGTTTTTGGTGATATCCGGAGACCTCTACCTGCTGGCTTCGGATGGCCTGATGCGCGAAGTGAATGATGAGCAGATTGCCAAAATTCTGTCCGGCTTGGGTGGCCTGGAACAGACCCTGGCGCAGCTGATCAGGGCAGCCAACGAGGCTGGGGGCCACGACAACATCACTTGCGTGCTGGTGCGGGCCCGGTAGGCCCTCATGAACTCGATCCAGGTAGTGGGAGTTGTCGGCGCCGGGACCATGGGCAATGGAATTGCCCATGTCTTTGCCCGCAGCGGGTTCCAGGTGATGTTGTGTGAGGTCGAACAGCGCTTTCTCGATCGCGGGCTGGAATCGATTCGCAAGAATATGGAGCGCGAGGTTGCCAAGGGCAAAGTAACCGCGGCCGAAGCGGAGAAAGCCCTGGGATTGATCCGTGGAACCCTGCAGGGACAAGACCTGGCAGTATGCGACTTTGTCATCGAAGCGGCTCCGGAACGCTTCGCTCTCAAGCAGGAACTCTTCATGGAGCTGGATGCGGTGCTAAAGCCAGAGGTGATTCTGGCTTCCAACACCTCGTCGATTTCCATCACCCGGCTGGCGGCGCAGACCCAGAGGCCAGGCCAGGTCATCGGAATGCACTTTTTCAACCCTGTCCCGATGATGAAGCTGGTGGAGGTGATCCGGGGTCTGGAGACGACCGATGAAACCTTCAACCGGGTCAAAGCCCTGGCCGAAACGCTGGGCAAGTCGCCGGTCGAGGTGCACGACGCCCCTGGCTTTGTCTCCAACCGGGTCTTAATGCCCCTGCTCAATGAGGCGATGTTCGCCGTCATGGAAGGCGTAGCGACGCCCGAAGCCGTGGACCAGGTCTTCCAGCTGGGCATGGCCCACCCCATGGGGCCATTGAAGCTGGCCGACTTCATCGGACTCGATGTCTGCCTGGACATCATGCGGGTGATGGTCGAAGGACTGGGCGACCCAAAATACCGGCCTTGCCCGTTGCTCGTCCGCATGGTGGATGCGGGCTGGCTGGGACGGAAGTCAGGGCGAGGCTTCTACCAGTACTGACCAGGCCCCGTTTTGGAGTCTGGGAGTACCGCGTCTGGCACCCCTTACGCGCAACCGCCCTAAAATCAACAGCCATGGAGCGTATGCTTTTCCCATGATGAGGATGACCGTGCTGGCCTCAGGCTCCAAGGGGAACAGCACACTCGTGTCCAGCAGCCGGACGCGCATCCTGGTGGATGCCGGGCTCTCCTGCCGGGAACTGCTCAAGCGGATGCAGATGGCGAATGAGGACCCAGCGGCCATCGACGCCCTGCTGATTACCCACGAACATCAGGACCACGTGCAGGGGGTGGCGGTGCTGGCCCGCAAGCTGGGCGTGCCCGTCTACTTCACCCAGGCCACGCACCGGGCATGGATGCGCTGGATGATGCCGCACAAGCGGATCACGTACGCGGCCTGGCTGGCGCAGCGGCAGCAGGATCTGGCCCAGAAGCAGCAGACGGCGGCCGTGCCCGCCGATGAGGATATTTTGTGCGCAGACGGTGCTCCGGAGCCCATGCAGGAGGAGCCCAGGCCAGAAGAGATTAAATCGGAAGACCCGTGCCGGCTACCCGGGGTGGAATACTTCGCCGCCGGCACGGGGTTCCTCATTGGCGACATCGCCATTACCCCGTTCACCATCCCCCACGATGCAGCCGACCCGGTCGGGTTTGTCTTTGAGGCGGACGGGGTCCGTATGGCCATCGCCACCGACCTGGGATACATGCCGCCCAATGTCAAGATGGCGATCCGCAACTGTGACGTTCTTATGCTCGAAAGTAACCACGATCTGGAGATGCTGCGCGACGGGCCCTACCCCTGGTCTGTTAAGCAGCGCGTGATGTCCCGTGTGGGCCACTTATCGAATGAGGCCGCCTCCGACTTTTTGGAGAAGAATTACGATGGAAACGCGTCTTATGTCGTCCTGGCGCATCTATCAGAATGTAACAATCTACCGGAGCTTGCACGAGTTACGGCTGAGAGGGCTCTTAGAGACCGAATGAGCCTGCTGGCCAATAAGCTGATTCTGGCAGAACAAGATGCGCCCCTTGAGCCTATTTGCTTATAATTAGGAATTGGTTCATTGGTCGGGAGGTTTCCGGCCATGCGAATTCGCTGGCCAGACCGGGCGCTGATGTTACTATGGTGTAAAGCGGCTAACTATAACAATGCAAACGACAGCATGCACTGATCGAGTAGTAGGCGACATACTCTCCAGCTGGAGATATGACATCTCCGGGATTACTCCCGAGATGCGCCGTGATTACGAACAGCATCTGGTGGAGTGCGCGCATTGCCGCTCTCGTCAACGGCTGCATCGCACCGTCGATGTAGTTCTTATCGGATTGAGCACAGTATCGATTGCCGCTTTCCTGCTCGGGTTAGCCGTCATTCACCGGGTACAGCCTTTGCAGCATTGGGCGCTGGTGGATCTGCACCTGTGGCAGATGTCGATTGTGTTGAGCCTGCAAGCGGCGGCAATCGCCGGCCTGCTGGTTTCCTTGTTGATCTGGGTGCTGGCCGCGGTGGCCACCCCGGCGCCTGTCTATCTCGCCGAAGTAGCGATGGCCCAAGCCCGCGTGCTCCAGGATCGCATCCCTGAAGAATTGCGCGAGCGCCTGATGCGCAACGTCGCCTAAACCCGACAAATTCCACAATCTGGTTCGCTCACAACTGACGGGTGGGCGGGTACAAACTCCAAGTGCAACAAAAACTGGTTTGATGATTTATAGCACTCCCGTAGCGGGGGCTGTTGGAAAGTGGGAAGCGCGGTTTGCTTTCCACTTTTCAATGGCCCTTGGGTGCAATGGGAGTCTTGCCGACATTTTCCCAGTACTGGACGAAGTCGAAGGCGCCCTTTGGGAGGAACAGTTCTGCGGGAGCTTTCCAGTCGAGTGTTTTTCTGCATCTGGTATTGAGTTCCCAGCCGATACCGTCGAGCTGTTTCTGGGAGAACGTGGAGAGATCGGTCGACTTGGGGAGGTACTGTCGGATGAGGCCGTTGATGTTTTCGCAGATGCCTCTTTCCCAGGGAGCATGAGGATGGGCGAAATAGACAGTGACGCCAGTACTTTTGGTGAGTGTCTTATGTTTGCTCATCTCGCTGCCTTGGTCAAAGGTCATGGAGAGGCGCATCTGTCTCTCAAAGCGTTTGAGGATCCTGCCAAAGGCCCTGGCTACCGTGGGGGCCTTCCCATCCTTCAATCTCACCAGGACGCAGAAGAGAGTTTTGCGCTCGACCAGCACACCGACCTGAGACAGGTTGCCCTTGCCAATGATGAGGTCCCCTTCCCAGTGGCCTGGAATCAGTCGATCAGCCACTTCGGCAGGTCTTTGGTCGATCAAGGTCATGTCAGGAATGGATCGACTCCGGCTGTTTTTACCGCGTGCCGGTCTGCGGGCCTTGTGTCTGCGGCGCAACAGGTCCAGCAGGCTGGCGCGGAGCTGCCCTCGCGGCATGGCATACAGTGCGGTGTAGATAGCCTCATGGGAAAGACAGACCGGATCTCTCATACGAGCCAGTGTGCTCGCGATCTGCACAGGACTCAAGCCCCGGTAAAGATGCTCCAACATGGTGATCCAGAGCTGGTTGCCGGCTACCAGCTTGCGCTGGCGGCGCGCTCTGCCAGCCAGCACACGCGCTCGTCGATCGGCCACGAGACAGCGGTAGCCACCAGCAATGGCACTCTTGCGTAGCTGCGCTCTCCATCCGTTGCGCCGCATCTCTCGGCTAACCGTCGATCGGGCTCGCTTCAGACAGGCAGCAATCTCCGCCGGCCTCCTCCCCAGCCTCAACTGCGTCTCAATAACCACTCGCTCTGACAAATCAAGATGACGATAACTTCTTGGCATATGCAACTATCTCCTCCTGTGGAAATGTTGCACTTGTATCCTGAATCCGCCGTGCCCCATATCTCGCTCGTTTTTCGCGAGATGTGGG
>CAWGPA010000007.1:0-214155 GCA_963824325.1 uncultured Acidobacteriaceae bacterium
GGATGGTTCGTCGCTGCCGGCTTGCTGCTTGAGCGACTGCCTCTCAATGGCCTTGGCTCTCTTGTTCAGAGGCTTGATGTGATCCATGTTGTTTACTCCTGCCCTTTCTCAATTCGTTCGAGAAATGCCGGGTTCCTTTCCATGATCTCGACGTAGGCGTGCAGGCCCATGTTGGTCCAGGCGCGAATCCACTCGCAGCGGTGAGTCGTGGCGTGCCCCAGGGTCCCATACCGCTTGTAGCCCTCGTGGTGGCAACCCCCTGCGCAGATATTCCGGACCCAACAAATTTGGCACGGCGGCTTCGCACTGAGATGGGTCACCGCCATGAATTCGGCTTGCTTGGCGCGATCAACACCCGTGGCCAGGGTTCCAACCTGGTGCTCATCCGATTCCAGAAACCGGTGGCAGAGATAGAGATTTCCGGTGCTGCCGACGCCCAGCAGACCGAGGCCGGCGCCGCATGGGTAGGCTTTGATTACGCCCTGGTGCAGATCGGCGAGCAGGTTGGTAAGGTTCGAGAAACGAGGCCGTTCGGTGCTCGATACTCCGTCCACATACCTTGCCGTCAGCTTCCCAAACTCTTCCAGCACCTGCCACAACTCTTCTGGGGTGAGAGCATAATCATCGTCATCCGAGGAAGTAACGGGCGCGAAACCAACCTCATCGAATCCCATCCTCGTCAGATGATCGAAAATCTCGCCGACTGCCGTGACCCCATGGGTCAGCGTAACCCGGGCAG
Source organism: uncultured Acidobacteriaceae bacterium (assembly GCA_963824325.1). Classification (GTDB taxonomy): domain Bacteria; phylum Acidobacteriota; class Terriglobia; order Terriglobales; family Acidobacteriaceae; genus PALSA-350. The sequence continues at coordinate 740 of CAWGPA010000007.1, forward strand.
CTATCGGGCGCGTCTTGTGCTCGCGAAGCAGGTTCATGACGCGAGGCTCGATCATGTCGTAGGATCCCATCCCGTTCTTGTATGTCCGCCGCAGGTCGTGGAACTTCTTGGGCCCATCGATACTCACGGCTACGCCAACCCGATGATCTCTCAAGAAGTGAATGATCTCGGGCGTCAGATAGGTGGCATTGGTGGTCATTGAGAAGTCGACTTGTTTGCCCGCGAGCTCTCCGGCCCGCGTGGCGTAGGCCACCGTGTCTGCAATCAGGCGAAAGTTCATAAGCGGTTCACCACCGAAAAACACCAGCGTGACGGTAGGATGGTCGCCCGAGTTCTGCAAGAGAAAATCGACGCTCTCCCTTGCCGTCTCCAGGCTCATGAACTTCTTCGGAGCCCCATAATCGCCTTGAGAAGCAAAACAATAGGTGCAACCGAGATTGCAATTATTCGCGACGTTGAGTACCAGGCTGCGCTGAGGGAAGGGCTTGCCGGAAAGCTTTGGCAGCGAAGGGAACTGGCTGCACTGGTTCCGATCCGTCCTCTGTCAGCAGGACTCCCAGACTCTGCAGCTCGGAAAGACCTTGCACGACGGAATGGATGCTATGGCGAGCCCGCAAGGCATTCACGACCTGCTGCGCAACCAGTGATCGGCTTTCGACGGACGCGGCAGTATAAACAGGCTTGCCGTCACCTGCGGCGGTGGTCAGAAATAAGCCGATAATTTCCGCGGCGAGTTCGCTAATCTCAAAAATTCCGGTAACCGGAACGACAAAGACGTAGTGCTTTCCGCGGAAAGCGAAGGGCCGGATCTCGGCCAGGCGGAGTTCGCCCGGTTTTGCCGGCGCCCTCAAAGATTGGATCTCAACCCTATCCGAACCGGCTCGAGCCCCATGCAGCGGCGCCCTGGTGGTGCTGATTTGCACCAATCCGGTATGGTGCGATGGATCGATTCGCGCTGGAAGCGCCATGGAATTCCTTTCCTGTAGTTCTTAAGGCATGTCGTGTTTCATAAAAGCCGAGGCCGCCACAAGAAGATAGGCTCGTCCTTGAAGGCTTTGCTTCGCATCCGGCGGTTTGTAACTGGCCACGACCCACACGCTGCCCATGTTGTTCAGGGTTTCGGGTCTTTTTTCATTGGCGGTTTCCACGGCAGGAGTGAACAGACCATGCTGGTCGATCGTTCCTACGAACTGTTTATCATCAGCGAAGTACTTGTAGTAATAGTTTTCGATTTGCCACTGGGCTTGAATAGTGCCAATCTCAAAATCGTCTTCTGTTCCCGCAATGCCGTCCCGGCCATCGCTGTAAGCAACTGCCTCGAATTGCTCGGATTGTTTGGGAACGTAGACACCGCCTGTTCTTGCCGAGCCGCGTTCCGGCAACACGCGGATATACCCGAAGTTGTCATACAAGCCAAGCAGCTTTCGTCCCAGGATACCCCGCAAGTCTACGTCTTGGAGGCCCACCGCAGTCCCGGGCAGAACAGCAACACGGGCCACAACCTGGCTACTGGTGTTCTTGAGAATGGAAAGAACCTTGATATTGCTGCCCAGGCGCAGGTCGGCTGGTGCCAGGTCAGTCGGCAGATGGACGCCCACGACGGTTATGCTCGTTTCGGCCGTTGGTATCTTCAGCGCTCTCGGTAAAACACCGATGATTCTGCTCGGACCTGTCTCGAGAGAACGTTCCTCCTCGCCGCCAATTTCGGGTTGTTCTTCCAAAAACCAGCGACCCCGGGCGGCCTTTCTATCGGGAGATAGCTCAAACACTTCACGAATCTTTCGACCATCGTTTGACCGTGTACTGCCGCGCCAGGCGTAGCCGCCGTAACACATTCCTTCCCCGCTTCGCTCCTCTCGCTCGCCGCCGGCGAACTCCATACTGGTGAGGCTCTGATACGCGCCGTCCTTGCCCGGCGTTATGCTCATCGTGGCAACGTAATCTCCGCGTCCAGGCTCGTGGCCCCATACCACCCACCTGCCCTGGCTCAATGGCGGTTGATCTTTCTCTCGTTCCCACTCCGGAGTATGGAGCGGGAACTGCTGCGCCAGATAGTTCAAGGCCTTTTCCGCGGAAGCTGGCCAATCGGGCGAGTTTAACGGCTCTGGGAAGGTGGCAAGGTGAAAGTCTTTCAACTTCAACCACTCTTCGCGCGTTCGCCGCTCTCCGGCAATTCTGGCGTAGCTATGACAGCGCGTGCAGACATTTTTCACGTCTTCGTTAGGAACGTTCTCCACAACATTCCGCCGCTTCTCCAGGGCATACGCAATATCCTGAACCTCAGAGGAAGAGAGGCCTTGGCTGGCGGCCAGATAGCCAATGATCTCCCTGGCCTGAGAGGCCGAACTCGGTACACCGTTGGTTCGGCCCATTCTTCTGATCGTGTCTTCCCATCCTTCAGGCGTCTTCCTCTGATCGGAGATGCGGCTCATGCAGTGGCGAGCGTCCACCTGGTGGCAGCCGCCGCAGGTGCTTCGCACGACTTCGCTTTCTACCGGAATACACTGAGCGGAAACCTTCCGGCAGACGCGGGCAACCAGGATGAGAAACACGCAGAGAACAGCGAGCCTCCCTATCCTTATCCTGCGGTTGTTGGTCATCAATAAACTCGCTTTCCAGAGCGGACGAGTAAAAGCAGGTTCGCGTCTGTTGCCGTAGCACTCGCAATTCCCCTGAAACTCGGGGGCGTGATCGGGAGTCCTCCAGTTATTCTGCGCCGTCTAAATAGAACCCGGTAGAGAACACCGCTTCTCTACCGGTAACGCTACACCTCTACAGTCTTTCGATCCGGGTCGCGCGAGCCAGGCCGGGCAACAGCGCCACGGTCTGTTTTACCATTCGATTGCAAAGTGGGAACAAGATATTTTCACCAAGCAATGAGGTAAATTTCACTGCAGATTAATTTATTTCTTGCTGAACCGTAGAATTTGCTATAGAAATAATCGAACTTTCTACCCTGAACGTGGGTCCCGCCTATTTCAATCTAGGTTGCAGCTAAAGGAGGGCTACTTTCACACGCACCAATGCCGCCCAAGCTCTTACAGCTATCTCTCGGCCACTGAAAACACGTTCTATGGGTGCGCGCCAGGATCCAGGCGCAGGCCTGCTGGGGGACAGGGCAGACCCGCCTAACTGTCTTTTCGAACTCAGTTGAGGCTCCTCCTGTCCGCGAGTCTGCTGTCATGGCAGCGAGCGACGGTTCGGTAAGTTCGAAGGCGTTCACGTTCATGACCAGAGCACAAGAGAAAAAGGAAGTTACTTCCTTCGAGGAAGGTTTCTTCCGTCTTCGGGCTGCTTGTGATGGTGGTCCTGTTTCCTGCTCTGGGCTTTTGGTAGCAATGGATGTGGCGATTTCAAGGGAATTGCGTGAGAGACAAACAGCCTGCGTAGGCCAGATAGAGCGCGACGCCATCGAGGCGAACACACAGAATTGTCGATCTGGAGGAGAGATGAAACAGATCACCGAAATTGCAGGTGGTGAGCAACTCTTGAGGACCGTGCGCCGCCTGGTCACCCAGCCATGGAGCTTGTTGATCCTCACCTCGCTGTTGGGGGCGGGCTTATTGGCGCCCACCCCGAGCAACTCTCAGGTGATCACTGCGACACTGCGGGGGACGGTAACGGATACCTCGGGAGCCAACGTCCCCGGGGCCAAGATTACTTTGTCTGAGCCGTCTACCGGGCGCGTGGTCCGGCAAACCACGTCCTCTGCGACCGGTGAATATGAATTTGACGAACTGCAGCCAAGCACTTACCTGCTCACCTGCGACGCCACAGGCTTTCAATCTTTCCAAGCGAAGGATGTCGTGCTCGATCCCGGACAGATTCGCCGCGTGGATCCGATCCTGACTATCGGCCAGACCAGTACGACAGTGACTGTCTCGGCTGGCGCCGCTGTGATCAACACCGAGTCGTCTACGATGTCTGAGACTTTTAGCCAGGCCCAGCAAGAGAAAGCCCCGTTAGTCAGCACTTTTCCAGACGCTTACATATTGTTGACCCTGTCGCCCGGTGTGCAGGGCGGCAACGGAGACTATCCCGTGATAAACGGGCAGCAGCAAACCCAACAAGCCCAGGGTTTTGATGGCATACCCGATGATTTATATGGCGAGCAGTCGAATAACTCGAACTTTTTTGAACAAAGCTCGGCCACAACCTTCAATGCTCCCGCCGAAAGCGCCGTCCCGGCCGATATTGAATTAGTGACGCACCGGGGCACCAATACTATCCATGGCATTGCGAGTTACCAGATTTATGACTCCGTACTGAATGCCTCGGAGTATTTTCCTCCCCCGAAGACGCCTTATATCCTGCACGAATGGAACCTGGCCGCGGGTGCGCCGATCCTGAAAAACCGGGCTTTCGTCTACGCGCAATGGTTTGCGCAGTCGATTCCCCTTGGTACGCCCTACCTCATCAGCGTTCCCACGCCCTCCTACCGTGCAGGGGTATTTCCGCAAACCATCACTGATCCGCTCACCGGTCTGCCTTTTCCTAACAACACCATTCCTGCCAGTCGTATGAGCGCCGTATCCCTGGCCATCCAGAACCAATATTATCCGGCCCCGACAGGCTCCTATGCCAACCTGCCGCCGGTCAATAACTACCCCTTTGTCTTCCCTTACAACAGCGATTTATATAAAGGGAACTGGCCTCTCGGCCGCATTGATTACAACGTGTCGCAGAAGAATTCGATGTTTGTGCGCTGGCTGCTGCGGGACACTCCCTACGTGCTCAACGACGGGGTTCCGTCGGCAATCTGGACGCGTGTGCGCAGGGAGCAGCAGTGGGCCGCGGGCGACACCCACATCTTTTCCTCCCATCTCGACAACAACTTCAGATTTGGCCTGGGCCTTGACTACATGGCCGATGGTGGAACGCAAAGAGGGGTGACGCCTCCGAATGGCGCTGAGGCGCTTGCCAACACTGGCTTAGAGGGCTCCAACCCAAGCAACTCGACCGGTCAAGGACTTCCTTCGATTGCTATCAGCGGATTGCAGCAAATCATGGATGTTCCGGGCGGGGTGAAGTTCAACGATACGAATGTTACCGCCTTGGACTCGGCCGATTGGCAGACTGGCCGCCACGTATGGAAGTTCGGCTTTATTTATCAGCGCTATGGAACGAGCTACGGCTTCGTCAACGACTATGGCACATTTAACTTCGATGGATCCGTTACAGGAAATGCGTATGCCGATTTTCTGCTAGGCATTCCGCAGTCGAGCGCGCGGACCAACCCCTTGCCAGATCGCCACCAATACGTGAGCAATTGGGGCATTTTCGCTCAAGACAACTTCCAGCTAAGCACGAAACTTACCATCAACTACGGGCTCCGCTACGACTACTACGGAACTCCGTATGCCAGTGACAACCGGATGTACAACTGGGATCCAGCGACCGGCGACGTGATCGTCAACCCGGCCGCGGCGAACGACATCAGCCCACTTTATCCCTCGCAGATAACCGTGATCCCCGGCGCTGTGCGGGCGATAAGCGACAAGACCAATTTCGCACCGCGTCTGGGGGCCGCTTACCGCCTTAGCAAGAACTCAGTAATTCGCGGCGGGTACGGGATTTATACCGCCCGCCTCGATGCAGGGTACATCCTGTCGCCTGGCAACGCGATCTCGGCCGTCGGATCCAATGGCTACGGCACCTATAACCCCTTTCAGCTGATCAATCCTCAAACAGGCTCAACCGGGCCATTTTCCATTACCCAAACCTATTTGAATGTCGTGACCACCGGCGCTCCGCCGCTGCTGCAATTTCCCGATCCCTACCCCGCAAGCACCTCGCTGGCTGCTATTCCCAGCCAGACGGTCTATGGGTATCCCAGGCAGTCGAGCCTGGGAATGATCCAGCAGTTCAACGGCACATATGAGCGGGAGATCGATAAGATTGGCCTGCGCGCCTCTTACCTGGGATCGCGGAGTTCTGGCCTCAACTATGTAATGAACATAGACCTGCCTCACCCGAGCACCACCCCGTTTACGCAGGCGATGTTGCCTTACACGCAGTTCTACCAGGCTTATTACACCCACTACGATGGGGGCGCGAAATACGATGCGCTTCAGTTTGAGGCCAGACGGCGTACGGGTGGCTTGACCTTCGATGGGAGCTATAGCCTTCAACGAAGCATCGCCAATTATTTGAATACCCAGAACCCGTATGACGTGCTTAGCCACTGGTCCAACGACGGCGTGACCATGCGTCAATATGCAGTCATCAGCGGATCATGGAATCTCCCTTTCGGGAAAAACCAACGGTATCTCTCGAATGCTACCGGGATTGTGAAGACCGCTGCCACAGGCTGGGTGCTTACCTCAATCAACTACCTGGGCTCGGGGTTGTGGTATTCACCCTCATTTACTGGGGCCGATCCCTCGAACACGGGAACTTTCGGCGGCCTGCCCGATAAAGTCGGTAACCCCTATTCCTTTCCTGGCGGCAAACAACGCCTGGATGCGTTCAACCCCGCCGCATTTGCTGTTCCCCAGACTGGCACGTTCGGTAACGCCCAGGTCAACAGTCTGGAGAGCCAGCATTTGTACATCATGCACCTCGGCATTCTAAAAACGACTCCCATTACCGAGCGAATCAACTTTGACTTTCAATGCCAGATAGCGAATCTCCTCAATCATCCGGAATTCGCCATCCCGAGCGGGATCATCTCCGTGGACGGGGGAAACCAATATACTTCTCAGCTAGGCACTTTTAATTCACTCGAACGTGGGCAGCCACGACAGATCTCATTCAGGGGAGCGTTCAGATTTTAGAACGCCGGAGTTTCTGACTCGTGATTATGTCTGGCAGCTTTCGACCACGTGCCCATGTGCTCCCAGTCGACTTTGGGAGCACATGGGCTTGGGGATTGATGAACAATACGGGAAGGGAAAGAACGGTCCGGCAAAGCAAACTTCTAAAGACGGTAGTGGCGCTACTGGGACTGGCGGCTGCTGCTTTACCGGGTAGCGGCCAGACGGAAGCGGTGAGCTTTACGCGCCAGGGAAATGCCGTTCAGGTCACGATTGGCGGTAAGCCTTTTACCACCTACAATTTTGATCCCAAGACAGCAAAAGCCTATCTGCAACCGATACGGAACGCGAAGGGCGTGATCGTCACCCGGAGCCTTCCCATCGGCGATACGATTCCTGCAGGGCACGAGCACGATCCCAGCTTGGAACCGCACCAGCGTGGTATGTATTTCGGCCATGGAGATATTAACGGCTTTAACTTCTGGGCAGAGGAAGTGTTCTCGAAATATTACGGCAGTGGGTACCATTCAGCTTTCGGGCGAATGGTCTTCCGCAAGATTGAGGAAATTCAGGGCGGCCCAGCTTCCGGCACCATTCGCGCTACGTTCGATCTTGAGGGGCCGGACGGTAGACCGTTTGCCGAGGAAGTTCAACAATTCACGTTCAGCGGCGATAGCAACTCACGGTCGATCGACTGTGAGTTTATCGTTCGCAGCGGGCAAACACCGGTCAAGTTTGGCGACACCAAAGAGGGCACGTTCGCTCTCCGGCTCGCTCCCGAACTGGATGCGCCCACGGGCACTATGGTGAATTCCGAGGGTGGCGAAGGGGAAGCGCAAATATGGGGTCGGCGCGCCAACTGGGTGGACGTCGACGGCGTGATCGACGGTCAGCCCCTCGGCGTGGCTGTCTTCGACCACCCGAAAAGCTTTCGTCATCCCACATATTGGCACGCCCGTGGTTATGGATTGTTGGCCGCGAATCCGTTTGGCCTGCGAGACTTTTACCACGATTCTCACCAGGACGGCAGTTATACGATTCCCGTAGGCGGCTCGATTCAGTTTAGATATCGTGTATTTATTCACGACGGTAACTACAAGCAGGCGCATGTCGCAGAGAGATACGCTGAGTACGCGGCGAACGAATAACGTGCAGTGAGGCGGAAATGGACGAGAGCAGAAGAGATTTTCTGAAGGCGGGCTCGAAAGCAGTCGTCATCGTCACAGCAGCCGACCGCCTCCGGGCCTGGAATGCGCCGCGAACTGTTCTGGGCGCAAACGACCGGGTACGCGTTGCGATCGTTGGACTGCGTGGCCGAGGCGAAGACCATATTAGTGGATATGGAGCGCTGTCGAATGTTGAAATTGCCGCTCTGTGTGATATCGATGACAACGTAATGCGGGAGCGCCTGGCAGCAGTACAGAAGATGGGGTTTAAGCCCAAGACTTATACGGATATTCGTAAGTTGCTCGACGACAAGTCAATCGATGCTGTATCGATCGCCACACCAAACCACTGGCATACGATTATGGCTATTTGGGCATGCCAGGCCGGCAAAGATGTCTACGTAGAAAAACCCTGCTCTCATAACCTATGGGAGGGCAGACAACTGGTGCTTGCGGCGGCGAAGTATAACCGGATGGTACAGCATGGAACGCAGAGCCGTTCCAACCCTGCCTCGATGCAGGCCATTCAACAGATGCGGGCCGGCCTTCTCGGCGATGTTTATTTGTCCCGCGGCCTGTGTTTTAAGTGGCGAGATACGATTGGCCACACGCCTGTATCGCCGGTTCCGGCGGGAGTGGATTACGATCTTTGGACCGGGCCGGCTCCTCTGCTGCCGTTTACGAAGAATCATTTTCACTACAACTGGCATTGGTTTTGGGACTATGGCAACGGCGACCTTGGCAACCAGGGTATCCATCAGCTGGATATCGCGCGCTGGGGGTTGGGTCTGGGCTTTCCCAATAAGATCTCGGCGGTGGGAGGTCACTTCATGTTCGATGATGACCAGCAGACTCCCAACACACTGAACTGTAGCTTCCAATATGATCGCCCCAATGGGAAACGCACGATGCTGGAGTTTGAAGTTCGCCATTGGATAACGAACCACGAAGCTGGGATTGGAGCCCGCACCGATAGCGCAAAACCCTCGAGCGAATCCCCTCAGGGAAACCTCGGCCCGGTGGAGGGAGGTAACAACACGGTGGGGAATATTTTCTATGGACCTAAGGGCTACCTGGCCATCAACAACACGTCCGGTTATCGAAGCTGGCTGGGAAAAGACCAGCAGCCCGGTCCGTCTGCATCTGAGACGCCTGAAGACCACTTTGCAAACTTTATTGCCTGCGTGATCAGCCGCAAAAAGGAAGACCTGAGAGCACCCATCGAGGAAGGTCACTTCTCCGCTGGATTAGCACACCTGGCAAACACCTCGTACCGCTTGGGCCGAACGCTGGATTTCGATCCTGAAACCCAGCTGGTAAAGAATGACGATGAGGCGAACCGAATGTTGCGCGACGAGGGCCGGGGATATCGTGCGCCGTTTGTGGTGCCAAAGCAGATTTGAAACGGTTCCCCAAAGGTAGTTGTGTGCGATTATGCCAGGGTATGAGGTGCGCGTGAGCCTTTCTCGTCGTGACGTTCTACGGCAGTTACTTGTTGTCTCTCTGGCTTGCCGAGCCGGTTTGGGTGCGACTTCCGCTGGACCGAGCCTGTCATTCCCTCGGCAGCCACGCGGGCGGCTGGCCGTTACTTCGTGGCCGTTTCGAAACTACATTAACTATCCAGGCAACAAAGCCTTCGATCGCGGTAAGTTGGGCTTTGACCTAAAGGAATTCCCGGGGGTGGTCGCACAGCGATTCGGCGTTCACAACATCAACCCCTTGTCGGCACACTTTAGCTCAACCGACCAGGCCTACCTCGCGGCCTTTCGTGAATCGGTGGAGAAGGCTGGTTCTCACGTCGTCGACCTCGGGTTGAGCGGCGCGAAACTCTACGACCCCGACGCCTCGAAGCGACAGGCCGCCGTGGACTATGGTCGTCAATGGATCGATATAGCAGTTCTGGTTGGCTCTCCAAGCGTCCGCCAGCACGTCGCCGGAGATCCTGGAGTCAAGCCCGACGTCGCCCTCGCCGCCGAGAGTCTTGGCCAAGTCGCCGAGTACGGTTCCAAGCGAAATATAGCCATCAATCTCGAAAACGACAACGCTATCGCCGAAGATCCATTTTTCCTGACCGCGGTGATTGAAAAAGTGAATAGCCCTTATCTACGGGCGCTACCGGATTTCGGCAATTCACTGCTCGGACATGATGCTGAGTTCAACCGTAAAGCCGTTGCCGCCATGCTCTCCCACGTGTTCAACATGTGTCACGTCAAGGACACCGTCATGGACAAGCAAGGTCAGCTCTACGAAGTCGATCTCAAAACCATGTTCGACCTGGCGAGAAACGCCGGTTATCGAGGCTATTTCTCGATGGAGTACGATATCGCCTCCGGCGATCCGTTTCCCGGCACCGAACGCTTGATTGCCAAGACACTGACTTATCTCGCCTGACAAGATTCGTCGGAGCGCCCGCCTCTGTCTTCAGTAGAGGGCATTTCCTCTCGAGAAGCCAAATGAACCTCGCTTAACGCAATCAATCCAAAAGCGCCTCCTGCAACAGGCCTTCGCAGACCCACCAGGAAATGCTCCATTCTACCGGCGGTAAATACCCCGTTCAGGGTAATGAACATGAGTTCCATGTCATAGAGGCAAAAGAGTATAGTGCGAGACGTACCTTCACAGGGCGTAAGCCGCGTCTTGCGGAGGAGGGGCCAATGATTCCCCCCCGTTGCCCCGGCCGGGAGAGATTCCTATGTTTCGACTGGACGCTGACAAGCCCGCGCATTTTTGTGACGGTGTCAGCCGGCGGGATTTTCTGCACGCGGGATCGCTCGGTTTCCTGGGCCTGACGATGCCCCACTTCTTCCGCCTCAAGGCGATGGGTGCGGTGCAGCCCAGCAAGGATGTGAACTGTATCCATTTGATGTTGGTGGGTGGGCCCAGCCAATTGGATACCTGGGATATGAAGCCGGACGCGCCGGCTTCCATCCGCGGGCCGTTCAAGCCGATCAAGACCAACGTTTCCGGAATTGAAATTTCGGAGATCTTTCCCCGCATGGCAACCCATGCCGACAAATTCGCTCTGCTGCGTTCCGCCTACCATACCGCTGCTGCAGTGCACGATACGGGTTGCCAGATGATGCAGACGGGAAGACTCTTCCAGGGCGGGCTGGAGTCACCCAACTATGGGTCGGTGCTCAGGTTTGAAAAGGGAGCGAAGGGCGACATGCCTCCCAACGTTTTGCTCCCCTACACCATCGGCCAGCTCGGCGGAAATCTGCCTCATGGCGATACCGCCGGTTTCCTTGGCAAGGCCTTCGACCCCTTCGTCTTGAATGCCGATCCTGCCGACCCTAACTTCAAGGTGCCAGACCTGCTGCCGCCCGATTACATCTCCGCAGTGCGTGTGGATCGCCGGCGAAGCTGGCGGCAAATGATTGATCAATCCGTTGCTTACTTCGAGGAAAGCAACCAGGATTCCAAGTTGATGGATGCAACCTTCAATCAGGCCTACACCTTGATGACCTCGACCAAGGCGCGCGAGGCCTTTGATTTAACCCAGGAGCCGGAGGACGTTCGCAAGCGTTATGGGATGAACCGGTTCGGTCAGGGATGCCTGCTCGCCCGGCGGCTGGTCGAGAGGGGCGTGCGCTTTGTCACCCTCAACATGTTCGAGACCGTCTTTAACGAAATTACCTGGGACATCCACGGCTCCGCTCCCTTTAGCCCCATCAGCTGTTACAGCGAGCTGGTTGGCCCCATGTTTGACAACGGTTACAGCTCCCTGCTCGAAGACTTAAGCAAGACCGGCTTGCTCGACTCCACGATGGTGCTGGCAACCGGCGAATTCGGCCGCACGCCGCGCATCAATCCCGCCGGCGGACGCGATCACTGGCCCCAGTGCTGGACCGTGGTGATGGCGGGAGGCGGAATCAAGGGTGGACAGGTGGTCGGCTCCTCCGACGCAATCGGTGCAGCACCCAAAGATCAACCGGTCATGCCCGCCAATATCGCGGCCACCATTTATAAGTGCCTGGGTGTTCCCATCGACACCATATTGAAGACACCGCAGGGGCGCGAAGTACGGGTGGTAGACCACGGTTTTGAACCGATCAATGATTTGCTGATATGAAGACACATAACACGCTTCCGGTAGTTGCTCTGGTGGGTGCCTTTGCGCTCGTCGGCGCCGTTATGTTTCTAGCGGAGACGCCCTCTCACGTCTCCGCGCAGAGTCAGGCGACGCCCGCAACTGGCGCTGCCCATACTCACGCGGCAACGGCCGCGAGGGCGGTGGTCGGTAAGGCCTCCATTGCTGCGGCAGCCCACCCCAACCCATCGTTGGTTGGGCTTACCAAGATTGAGATCCTGCCTTCCTCCATCTCCATCATGGGGCCGCGCTACAACCAGCGGCTGCTGGTCGAAGGAACCTTTGCCGACGGACATCAGGAGGAGCTTACCCCAAAGGCCACATTAGCCATATCGAATCCCAAGGTCGCGACCATCGACAACGACAATTTCGCTCTTCCCCAGGGTGACGGGCAAGCGACCATCACTGCCACGCTCCTGGGCCATCGAGCCAATGCAACCGTAACCGTGAAAGACTTCGCCGTCGCAACCGTTTGGAGTTTTCGCAACGATGTGCTGCCGGTCATGACCAAGATGGGCTGTAACTCAGGCCCCTGTCATGGCGCAGCGGCGGGGAAGAACGGCTTCAAGCTTACCTTGCGCGGCTACGACCCTGAGGTGGATTACCTCACGCTCACCCACCAGGCTCTCGCGCGGCGCACGGAAATGATGGAGCCGGCGCGCAGCCTGATCCTATTAAAGCCGACCCTCACCATCCCGCACGGCGGCGGAAGAAGATTTCCTGTGGACTCACCGGAGTTCAAAGTCCTTGCCGGATGGATCGCCCAGGCGATGCCGGCGCCCACGGACTCCGACGCGCGGGTAACGAAAGTCGAAGTGTTGCCAGGGGAGGCCTCCCTGCGCCCCGGCGCCCAACAACAACTACTGGTCACGGCATATTTCTCCGACGGCCATACGGCGGATGTGACTCGCTGGGCTAAATATGACAGCGGCGACGAGGGTGTGGCCACAGTCGACAATAACGGTCGCGTCACCATGCACAGCAACGGCGAGGCTCCGGTTACGGTGTGGTACCAAAGCCACGTAACTTTCGCAAGGCTGCGCATTCCTTTCCCGTGGAAGATCGAGGACGCGGTCTTCCTGAAGGCAGCCCGCCACAACTATATAGATGATGCAGTTCTCAAGCACCTGCAAGTTCTGCATATTCCGCCGTCGCCCCCGGCGGACGACTCCGAATTCATGCGCCGGGCCTATTTGGATGCTGCAGGCATCCTGCCCCGACCCGCGGAAGTCGAGCAATTCCTCAAAGATCCTTCGCCGGAGAAACGAAGCCGGCTCATCGATGACCTGATGAAGCGCCCCGAATTCGTGGATTATTGGTCGTATAAGTGGTCCGACTTGTTGCTGGTTTCGAGCAACCACCTTTCCAACGAGGAGATGTGGAGCTACTACAACTGGATTCGTAACAGTGTCGCCAGACGATAAACCGTGGAATCAGTTCGCCACCGAGATCGTAACCGCTAGCGGCAACACGCTCCAGAACGGTGCGGCCAACTATTGGTTGATCCATCGCGATCCGTTGGATATCTCGGAGAACATGGCCCAGGCTTTCCTGGGCATCAACATCACCTGCGCCCATTGCCACAATCATCCCCTGGCGAAGTGGACTCAGAAGGACTACTACGGCATGGCCAATCTCTTCGCGCGGGTGCGGCTGAAGACTTACGCGCCCAGCGGCGCTCGTCCTGCCGTAGGTCCCCTCTTTAACGACGTCACGGTCTATTCCGCGCCGACCGGCGAGTTCAGCGACGATCGCTTCATGATGGTGCTGCCTCCCAAACCGCTCGACGCCAAGCAACTTGCCGTCGAAGCACCGGGCGATACGCGCCTTTATTTCTCCACCTGGCTTACCTCGCCCGAAAACCCGTTCTTTGCCCGCAACATCGTCAACCGGATATGGCGGAACTTCATGGGGCGGGGCCTGGTTGAGCCGGTAGACGACATGCGCGACACCAACCCGGCCACCAACGACGCCCTGCTCAACGCGCTGGTCAAGGACTTTGTAGCGCACAACTACGATGTGAATTACCTGATCCGCACCATCATGCAATCGGCGACCTATCAGGCTTCTTCAACGCCTCTCAAAGAGAACGCCGACGATGACAAGTATGGCTCGCACTACGTGATCAAGCGTCTCCCCGCGGAGGTGATGCTCGATGCCTACTCTCAAGTGACCCAGGTCCCGGAGAAATTCGATGGATATGCCGCGGGGACGCGGGCGCTGCAGTTGCCGGACACCGCGGTTACCTCTTACTTCCTGACCGCTTTTGGCCGGCCTCTGCGGCAGCAAACCAGAGAGAGCGAACGCACCTCGGTGCCCACCATCACCCAGGCGCTCCATATCATTAATGGAGATACATTGAACAACAAGCTGCGCGATCCGGAGAACTCGGTCGACATGATGATCCGGCTCGGGTTCTCGGATGAGCAGATTCTCAACTACCTTTATCTGGCTTCCTTGAGCCGTTACCCGAAGGCCTCGGAGCGGTCAGCCTTGACCGAAGCCCTGGCATCCGCGGAGCAACAGAAGACCCCCGGGGTGGATGATCCGCGTCAGGCTGCGCTACGCGACATGACATGGTCCCTGCTGACCAGCCAGGAGTTCATGTTTAACCACTGATATGCGAAATGCCCCGTGGTGTTACCGGCCCCTGATGAACGCTGTCCGCCTCTTGGTCGTGTTCGGAATCGCATCCGGCGCGATGGCCGCGGAGACCCCAGGCTTCGATGCGCAGATCGCTCCTATCCTGCAAAAGAATTGCCTGGCATGTCACTCCAGCACGGGGAGGATGGGTGGGCTGGTCATGGAGAACTATGACAGCCTGATCAAGGGCGGGACGCATGGGCCGCCAATCGTTCCCGGCAATGCTGACGGAAGCCGCATCATCCAGATGCTGGAAGGGAAGAGTGCGCCGCGGATGCCCTTTGGCGCCGACCCGCTTCCCGCCGCTGACATCGCGGCCATCAAGGCATGGATCAATGCCGGCGCCACCGGCCCGGCCGCGGGCACGAGCAGCAAAATTCTTGCCCCCGCCGGGCTCCCCGATATCCGGCCCGTAGTTCCGGTGGCATCACCCGTGGCCTCGCTGAAGTTTTCTCCTGATGGAAAACTGCTTGCCGTGGGCGGCTATCGCGAGGTGCGCCTCATCGATCCCTCGACCGGCAAAGAGGTGGCTACGCTTTCCGGTCACGCAGACTACGTGCGTTCCATCGCTTTCAGTCCTGACGGGAAGATGCTGGCCGCGGGCGGTGGGCCTCCACAGCGTTCGGGCGAGATCAAGATATGGGATCTCCAATCGCATCAGCTCCTCCAAACCATGCAGGGCCACAAGGACTGCATCTACTCCATCGCCTGGAGCCCGGACGGGAAGATGATTGCCTCAGGCAGCTACGACAGGATGGTGAAGCTGTGGGATGTTGCGTCCGGTAAAGAGCTCAAGAATCTTCAGGACCATATTGACGCCGTCTTTGCTGTGGCCTTCAGTCCCGATGGCAAGCACCTGGCCTCAGCATCGCAGGATCGAACGGTGAAGGTATGGGACGTGGCTACCGGCAATCGCTTATACACACTGGGCGACGCTCTGGACGGTCTCAATGGCATAGCCTATTCTCCTTCCGGCAACCAGGTCTCCGCCGCTGGTTACGACAAGACCATCTACATCTGGACGATTGGGGACACGGAGGGAGCGCTCAAGCAGTCGTTGATCGCAGACGAGGAGAGCATCCTGGCTTTGGTCTGGTCGCCCGACGGCCAAACCATCATTACCGCGTCGTCCGATGGTTCCATACGATTTCGCGACGCCAAGACACTCGACCCGCTAAGGGTCATCGATCACCAGCCGGAATGGGTGCAGGCGCTCGCCATCAGCCCCGATGGCAAATGGCTGGCGGCGGGCCGTTTTAACGGCACGCTGAGCCTGTACGACGTGAAGAATGACAAAGTACCAGCAGGGCAATGGACGGTCTTTACGCCGCGCCAGCCCGCTGCGGGAGAGGAAAAAAAGCAGGTTGCGAGCCAGTAAAGAACGACCCTGCGCGAGGTGCCAAGTGAAAACAAAGATCCTGCTTTGCGTCTCATTGCTCGCTTTGACCATACCGGCTGTTTTGCCGCTGCGCGCCGAGGAGCCAATCATCCCTCCGAGCCTTTCGAAGATATGGCCGGTTGGCATGGAGCGCGGCAGCACAGCCACCTTTACCCTCGACGGCCGCAACCTCTCCGGCGCCAAAGCAGTGATCTTCGATGCGCCGGGAATCACGGCGAAGATCTCACAGATCACTGACCTTCCCGAAGAAAAGCCCACTGGAAAGTTTTCCACCGCAGCCGCGGTGCCGCTCGCCAAAAAGCAGATCGGCTTTGCTGGAAATCACGGTGGCCAAAGACGTTCCGCCGGATGTGTACCGTTTCCGCGTGCAGACGCCGTTGGGCACAACCAACATGGTTCCCCTGGCCATTGGATCGCTCCCCGAAGTGAAGAAAAGCGAAAAGTCAGGAAACACGCCACTGTCACAACCGGTGGCATTGCCCGCAACCATGGTGGGCACGATTACAGCGCCAGGAGACAAAGATCGTTACGAATT
Source organism: uncultured Acidobacteriaceae bacterium (assembly GCA_963824325.1). Lineage (GTDB taxonomy): Bacteria > Acidobacteriota > Terriglobia > Terriglobales > Acidobacteriaceae > PALSA-350. The sequence continues at coordinate 17,328 of CAWGPA010000007.1, forward strand.
CGACGGGAAAGCCGGGGAGGATGTGGTATTCGAGGTCGTCGCCTCGAAGGTTGGGTCCAGGCTCGAGTCGCTGCTCGCCCTCAGCGACAGCTCGGGCCAGCTTCTGGCCGAAGCAGGAAGACATGACAACAGCCCTGACGCTACGCTGACCTACCGGCTGCCCCAGGACGGGAAATATACCCTCACCATCTCAGACCGCGAAGGGAGCGGAGGAGAGGACGATTACTATCGCGTGGACGCGGGCGCCTTGCCCTACATTACGAGTTACTTTCCCCTTGGCGTGCACGCGGGCGAAACAACGGCGGTGGCCGTAGAGGGCGTCAATCTGGGGGGGATCCGCGAACTGAAGATCGAAGCGCCGAAGCAGGCAGCGGACCGGAAGACCATGCCCATCACGCTCAAGGAGAATGCAGCGCTCCCGCTGAACAAGGTCAGGCTCGTGGTCGGCGACTTGCCCGAAATTATGGAACAGGAACCGAACAACTCGCTTGCTCAAGCAGAGGACGTATCCTTCCCCGTCACCATTAACGGGCATATCAGTGGCGGAGCCAAGGCGGGGGAAGCGAGCGATGAAGATTATTTCCGTTTCCACGCTGCCAAGGGGCAGCAGCTGACGATGGATGTGGAGGCCGCAAGAGTGGGCTCTCCGCTGGATTCGGTCATCGAGGTTCTCGATGCACAAGGGAATGCGATTCCGCGCGCGACCATTCGCTGTTTGAACCAGACCACCACCACGCTCAGCGACCGGGACTCGCGCACCACCGGTGAGCGGCTGACCTCCACCACCGGACTTCACGTCAACGATTACCTGATGATCGGAGATGAGCTCAATCAGCTGGACTACATCTCCGATCAGCCCGATGCCGACGTTGACTTGAAGGGAATCAATGGTCTGCGGCTGGCCTTTCTGGGCACGTCTCCGGTTGTGCATGCCGTGAACACTCCGGTCTACCGCGCGCAGATTCTGCCTCCCGACGCCGAATTTCCACCCAACGGCCTGCCCGTCTTCCATCTGACCTGGCGCAACGATGACGGCGGACCTGGATACGCCGCGGACTCGCGCATCGACTTCGTAGCCCCTGCCGACGGGCAATATATCCTGCACCTCAAGGACGTTCGCGGAATGGGTGGACCAGACTTTGCCTATCGCCTTTCCATTCGCGAAACCGTTCCCGATTATCAACTCGCGGCCACTCCCCAGAATCCCAATATCCCCAAGGGAGGAAGGGTGCCCTTGACGGTTTCGGTCGATCGTCTGCAAGGCTATGAGGGTCCCGTCGAGATTGAGGTGAAAGGTCTGCCTGCGGGTGTCACCGCCGGTCCCGCGAAGATTTCTGCGGGAGAGGATTCGACGGTGGTAGTGCTCTCGGCCTCTGCGGATGCTTCTGTGGACGCACCGCCGGGCACGATGGAAATTGTGGGCCACGCGACCATCAACGGCCGTGACGTTGCACGGTCGGCGAACTTGAATGCCATGCTTGAGGAGCAGTCCCTGCAACTCGCCACCATTATTCCGCCGCCGGATGTGGTGGTGACCACCGACACCCGGCAGCTCTCTCTTGAACCGGGGCAGCAGGTGACGGTCACCCTGCACATCGAGCGTCAAAATGGGTACAAGGGCCGCGTGCCCTGCTATGTCAAGAACCTTCCCCGCGGAGTCCAGGTAGTCAATATTGGATTGAACGGCGTGCTGGTGACGGAAACTCAAACCAGCCGCACTTTCACTTTGCGGGCAGAGGACTGGGCCAAGCCGATCGAGCAGCCAATCTATGTCGTAGCCGAAGTCGAATCAGATTCTTCGACCAACCACGCCTCGCCTCCGCTGGAGCTGAAGGTTACCGAGCACAAGCAAGCAGCAAGCGTAAAATAAGCCCGTCCACACGATTGCGACCGCAACGACGGAACGCAATCTTCCCCGGTCTATCGTCACATAGAGAACAGCGACTCCTGATCGACGACGCTGGAAGGGAGGTTCGGCTTTGGGGGTTCTCACAATATGATGGCGGAGATTCAAATTCCATCGCTCATGAAGATTGGGGCGGGGGCCTTTTCCGAGGTGGCACTCATTCTTGCCGGCCTGAAATGCAGCCGGCCATTGATTGTGACCGATGCTTTTCTCGTGAGTTGCGGCCTTGCAGAAAAGCTGCGGGACCAAATCGTCCAAGCCGGGATCCCCTGCGAAGTGTTCTCCGGCACTGTCCCTGATCCAACTACGGATGCGGTCGATCAGGGACTGAGCGCTTTTCTCGAAGGTAGGCACGATAGTCTGGTGAGCCTTGGGGGCGGGAGTCCGATTGATACGGCCAAGGCAATCGGCCTGCTGGCAGCAAATGGAGGTCGTCCCAGGGACTACAAAGTTCCTAACCCAATTCCCAAGGCGGGACCTCCGCACATTGCCATCCCCACGACTGCAGGAACAGGTTCTGAGGTAACCCGCTTTGCCGTCATCTCCGATTCGATAAGCCAGGAAAAGATGTTGATCGCCGGCAGCTCGCTAATGCCCTCAGCTGCTGTTGTCGACTACGAACTAACCATGTCCATGCCACGACGGCTCACCGCAGATACGGGTACAGACTCCCTGACTCATGCGATCGAGGCCTACGTGAGCCGCAAAGCCAACCGCTTTACCGATACCCTTGCGCTCTCGGCGATGAAAACCATCTGGGCGGAACTGCCGACCGCATTTCGCCGGCCCGAGGATCGCGCTGCGCGGGAAGGCATGATGCTGGCGGCCACTCTTGCCGGGATCGCTTTTTCCAATGCGAGTGTGGCCCTGGTTCATGGCATGAGCCGGCCCATTGGGCTCTTCTTCCATGTCCCCCATGGCCTTTCCAATGCGATGTTGTTACCTGCAGTCACGCAGTTCTCGGCCGGTTCAGCGCCGGGGCGTTACGCCGATTGCGCGCGCAACATGGGGATTGCCGCCCAGGATGACTCCGACCCTGTCGCGGTGAACAAACTGATCGAAGGCTTGTTTCGCCGCAATGAGGAGCTGGAGGTTCCCTCGCCCAAGAGCTTCGGAATTCCCGAGGGACGATACATGGAGGTCATCCCGACCATGACCACGCAGGCGTTGGCTTCCGGCTCACCACAAAACAATCCGCGGATTCCATCAGCTTCTGAAATTGAGCAGCTCTATCGCGAAATTTGGAAGTGACATTCGCAGGAAGCGAGGGCCCCAAATCAACTAAAGAAATGGAGCCCCCGACGCCGGGTTATGCCGCGATCATGCCGTGGGGATCGAGTACGAACTTTTTCGCCGCCCCTTTATCGAAGTCCTTGTAACCCTGGACGGCCTGATCCAAGGTCACAACCGTGACGTTGACAGCCTTGGCGATTTTGATTTTGTCGTGCAGGATCGCCATCATGAGTTGCCGGTTGTACTTCATGACCGGACATTGACCGGTGGTGAAGACATGGGATTTCGCCCATCCCAAGCCGATGCGGATGCTGAGGTTTCCCGTCTGGGCGCTCTTATCGGCGGCGCCGGGATCTTCGGTCACGTACAGTCCGGGAATGCCGAGGGCTCCGCCCGCGCGGCAAACCGTCATGAGCGAATTCAGCACCGTCGCAGGGATTTCCGTCTTGGCGTCGTGACCGTGACCACGGGCTTCGAAGCCCACGCAATCCACCGCGCAGTCCACTTCGGGAACCTTGAGGATGGCGGCAATCTGATCGCCGACAGAGGCATCCTTGGAGACGTCTACCGTTTCGCAGCCGAAACTCCTGGCCTGCGCCAGCCGCTCCGGAACCAGGTCGCCCACAATCACGACCGCGGCGCCCAGCAGCTGACAGGCGGCTGCGCAGGCGAGACCGACCGGTCCGGCCCCAGCAACATAAACCGTGGCCCCCGGACCAACGCCCGCACTGACGGCGCCATGATAGCCGGTGGGCAGAATGTCAGATAAGCAAGTCAGGTCGCGGATCTTTGCCATCGCCTGTGCCTTGTCGGGAAATTTCAGCAAGTTGAAGTCCGCGTAAGGGACCATGATGTAGTCAGCCTGGCCACCCACCCAGCCGCCCATGTCTACGTAGCCGTAGGCTGCGCCTGGCCGTGCTGGATTCACATTCAGGCATATCCCGGTGGCGCGTTCCTTACAGTTTCGGCAGCGCCCGCAGGCAATGTTAAAGGGCACCGAAACCAGATCCCCGACCTTGATGAACTCAACGTCCCGGCCGGCCTCGATCACTTCGCCGGTGATCTCGTGTCCCAGGATGAGTCCTTTGGGCGCGGTGGTACGGCCCCGGACCATGTGCTGGTCGCTGCCGCAAATGTTGGTGGAAACGATCTTGAGAATGACGCCGTGCTCGCACTTGCGGTTCCCGAGCTCCAATTTCGGATAATCAATGCTGTGAATCTCCACCACCCCGGGGCCCATATACGCTACTCCACGGTTGCTTGCCATCTATGTAATCTCCTTGGATTTCTCGCCTGCGTTTGCCTGACGAGAGGTTTTGGTTTTTGTCCGGCACGCGCAAATCGCTTCTTGATGCTCGTTGCGCGGCGCTGGCCGGTCTGAGAACGCCGACAGGAATTGTGTGTTCTCACTGCGGCTGCGAATATACGCGGACTGCCCGGCAAGTTCAAGTTTCGGTAATGCAGCCCTGCCGGGACTCGTGCTTTGCAGGCCTGCTGTAACGAGAGTTTAGGACCCATCCCTGGTTTCAAACGTCAGCCCAGCCCGGAGGTGCTGGCGTATAGGCCATCGTGCCAACATCAACGAGCATCCAAGCGGACGGCAGCAAATTCGGGTAGTAGCTATCCGCCGTAAGATACCAATGTTTGGGCGCGATCACCATCTTATTCGAGAGGGGATTGAGCCAAGCTCCCCACCAGGAAAAGGTACTGTTGGCAATGATGTGATGGTGGCAAGAGGACATAAGCCGAAGATCCTCATGCGCGGCGAAAGCATCGTTGTGCTTTACGAAGACCGCATTAATGTCGCGGGGCAGGTTGTTTTCCGCGTATGGTATGTCGTCGGAGAACACAAAAAATGTCGGGTTCACTAGCCTTTCCTGGAAAACGGAAATGGCGTGTTCGTAGTATTTGATCGGTAAAGCGATTTGGCCTTCCGCGGCAAGCGTATAGTCTCCTCTACGCACATGCAAGGAGACAGGATGCTCGCTGCCCCTGATTTGTTCGAGAACATCTAAATTCTTGCCTTGTGCAGCTTCCTTGAAGGTCAGATCGATTCGCAACTGATTGGCAATCTCCTCGACCAAAGTGCTTGTCTGCCAATAGCCCACGAGATACAAGGTTTGCATGTCCGGATCCAGGGGCAGGTCTGGGAGAAAGTCGTAACGCCGTTCGTACACTTCCCGGAATACTTGCACGCGCAAAGCCTTTTTCAACGGCCAAGGCAAGGCCCCGAGCCAAGGTAGGTCCAAGAGGAATAGGCAGTCGAGGAATGATCGCTTCCGCATGGGCACCGGAATGGAGAAATGCGAGAGCAGGTAGGGTCTTGGATATCCATGGGAGACCGAGTTCCAAGCAGAATCGATCGCGATTCTCAGTTTTGCGTTGTACCGTTGGGAGTAATATCGGGCCGCAGCATACTGGAAGAGTTGGTTTCCTAAACCAGCCGACTGTCGAAGTACCATCTGCATGTGAGTACCTCGCGCGCCCCCTGATATCGGGTTCTTCAGCGGTCAGCGGAACCCATACAATCCACAGAATCGTGTGGAATCGACTACAGCAGGAAGGGGACCCTGTCTTTTGTTTACCACCGATATGGACGGCCGAGTCAAGTGTCAGATGGGAAGCGAATTGAAAATGTGCAACAAAAGAGACATGCTACAAGAGACGTCCATAGGAGGATCAATGAAAGAGGAGATGTACTTCGAAGACTTCTATCCTGGCCAGAAGTTTGATTCCTTACGCAATTACCGCGTAACGGCCAGGGAGATCATAAGTTTCGGCAAGAGCTATGATCCTCAGCCCTTCCATATCGATGAGGGTGCGGGCGAGAACTCTTTTTTTAGCGGCCTTTGCGCTTCCGGATGGCTGACGGCCGCGATTGTCATGCGTCTTCGGGTGGAATCGATCAATGTGAAGGGCGGCATGATCGGGGCAGGCGTCGACGAAATGCGCTGGACTCATCCCGTGCGTCCTGAGGATAAACTCCGCACCGAGTCGGAGGTGCTGGAAACGCGCCGCTCAGTGAACCGCCCAGGATTCGGTATCGTTCGCTCCCGTACGACGGTGTTCAATCAGCGTAACGAGACGGTCATGAAGTCAATCGTGAATTGGTTAGCTCCTCTCAAGAACGCCTGACTTCTATCTTTTGCGGCTAGAACCCGCATTCAAAAAGTACCCCAGGGGCTAAAGCCCTCATACTCTGCGGCTCAATATGGCACGGCTAAACCCGTGCCCTTCGTTCAGCGAGTTTTTCCGCAAGCTGTAAAGTCGTGCCCTGATACAAAGCTGAGCAGTACGCTGGCTTCACTGGCACGAGAAACAGCATCACGGCTCGGTCCGCCTCGAGGTGCGGATGGCCCAAGCGGGTCAGCGCGGCCCGCGGCCGAGGGCGCCAGACCGGCCTCCTCTCCCTGGGTGTCCCGTGTTCCCTGGTAAATCGGGAAAGGCAAAGTCCCGGCTTGGGTTAGTCCTGATATTTTTGGCGAAGTCGCGGCGCCAGCCGGAGCATCAGCTGCACGCGTTCAACCTCATTCAACCAATCGGCGAGCGTGGCATCCAGTTCGTCCTTTTCCGGTGCGATGATTCCCGTCGGGCAACTTGGGCCGAGCCTGCTAAGAGCGAGGGCGCGGTAACGATGGATAGTGCGGTCCCCGGCTGTCGCGCACCAATCCCAGTCTTCAGAGAAAAAAAGAACAATCGGCACCCGGCTGCCTCCATTGATCCGCAACTCCTCAGGCAGCTCGTCGCTCATGGGGCGTTCGATAAAGCGCAAATCGATCTTTACAGGATTGGCTTCCGCGATGCGGTGTATCAATGGACATTGCTGGACACAATCACCGCACCAGATGCCGCTGTAGACCAGGATCTTCATGTCCCGTTCAAAGCCGCCGACAAGCTGTTGCTGTGCGGCGGTCAGATGGGCCATATCATGGACCTGGGTCCAACGGCGTTGCTGTTCTTCGGTGCCCGCCTGAAGGTAACGGTTGTATGGAAGCGCAGACGCGAATCGTTCCGAAACGGAAGAGGTCTTCATTGCAGTTCCTCAATTAGGTTTAAGTAGTAAAGGTTCTGTTTGGACCGCGGTAGCGACCAACAGCGCGGGCAGGTTGCACCCACCCGCCGGATGGAGACGGTGTATCCAGACACATGTTGTCGAAGCCGTGGTGTAATCGCTGCCACCCTTGTTATGAGAACACACCCATTTTCCAAAAAAAATTGAGCGCTAAAAGCGCCATAAGCGCTATAAGCCCCCCTTTTGTCTTCCCAAACCCATCCGTTCTGCAAAAATTGAGCGTGAAAAGCGTGATAAGCGTGATAAGCCCCCTTCCTCATGTGGCGACTTGATTATCGGGAGTGCCAGCGCTAAAGCGCGGGATCAGAGTCGAGACTTTTTCCCGGAGCGCTAAAGCGCCCCTTCCCCCGCATAAATGCGGGGGCTCCCACCAATGCGGAGGGCTCCCACCAGCAATTGGGAGGCGTCCCCGGGGAACGGTGTTTTCCAAGTTGTCAAAAGTGCTTAATCAAGAGGACGCGCTGAGCGTACCCTGTTGACGCAGTGATTCCGCTCTCCGCAAGCGCGCCTCGCTGGGCGCAGGAATGCTGCGGACAGACGTGATCCTTCGTTTTTGTGTCACGTTATTGCTTGCTACACCTAAGTCATCATGCGGACAAGCGCTGATGCCTTTTCGGTGGTTGGCGGCAGATGCACGGGTAGATCGCGGGTGCAAGGCCAAGCAGCGCCGTCGTGATAAGACGGCACCGACGTGTGGGTCCTATTTCTACAGTAGTACGGGTTTTGGGCGGCGTCCAGAGCGAGCGAGAAAAAATAATTTTGGTAACCATGGCGGCGCTCTGTTATGGGATTTCTTCCCGGAGTACCGACCATCGATGCTGTCGCACCTTACTTCCAGCCACAGGGGAGAGCATTACAGTCCACACGTCACCATCGGGGTTGGCACGGTCGAGTACCTGAACGCCTTGCTTGCGGCACCGTTTCCCACGTTCACGTTTTCAGGCGTGGGAATGTCCGCGTACCAGTTCGGCAACTTCGGGACGGCGGCGAAACAACTCCACTCCTTCAAGCTGACGCAGTGATCTCTTGCGGAAGAAGACATTGAAGAAGAAACGATACATTTTCTGTCAAATGGCTCAGAAGACAAGTTTGATGGCCTGTTCGACCAACTTATGGAGGGGCATGATGGTGAGTAATAACGGGACGAGGGGAATGATCGCTACCGCGCAGAGATAAGTCAGATCGTCGGCTGCAATGGGCACGGGGCGCATCGCGCGAGCCATCGAAAAGCTGCTACCCAGATCAGCAAGGGATTGTATGTCGCCGGTCGCCAGCAACTGCTCATGGGTGGTTCGGCTTTGCAGCCATTTTTGATCGAAATCTGTGACGTACTGAGAAGCCAAGGCTCCGAACTTGTCGAGGCCTGCACGTTTGGCGCGTATGAGCTGTAGAGTGAAGAGGAAGAGCGGAGCCAAAGCCGCGACCATGGAGAAGACAAAGAAACCAATGATGGTCATCTCTGACGCCATCAGCGACTCTCCGTGGTACAAGATACGGCTCGCGATTTGTCCAGAGAGCAATGCGCCATGCGCGAACACTAATGGGGAGAAGGCCACGCTGGACTGACCGACAAAGCGAATCCCGCCTGCCTGATCCGGATGTAAGGCTTCCAGGTGCAGGTTGAGTTGCGAAATGCGCAGCAGAAGCCAGAACCAGACGAGGTATTGCATATACCAACGCAGCAGAATGAATTGGAATATCGGAATACTCACGAACGCAAGCCAATATCCGGCGAGGGTCAAGTGGATGTGACCCCCTTGCGAGGAGGCATACCAACTTACGAAATCCGCCGGAATCTGATAGCGCCACACCCAGATGCCAACCGTGAAGACCAAGACGAGAAGCGCAATCTCGGTTACGACTGAGTTGTGAATCCGCAAGGCTGAATTTACCGCGGCGTTAAACCTGGGGATGTCACCAGCGACGACAAGGTGTCTTTGGACAAAATGCTTCATGATAGGCCCGATGCGTTCATACACAAGCATCTCAGCGATGATCAGCACCGGCAAAGAAACCAAGAACCGCGCGTGGGTTTCAATATCATGAACAAACGAGAGCTTTATCTCTCCCAAAGAGTGGGCTTGCACGAGAGACAGCACCGCCAGCGGTACCCAAGATACGAGAACGCATATTGTGGCCTGGCGGCGTAGCAATTGGGGAACTGAGCCCCCTAAAGGTGACCGCCTAAGCATTCGATAGAGCGGGCCGCCAAGAGTCAGAGAGAGATCAGGTTCTTGCGATGGTGCAGGTGTAGCCATCATTAACCTTCACTTTCAGTGCCTAGTACGAGGCGCTCTGTAAACCTACACCTGAAGGTGCGAAAGACGACAAGCTCAAAAGTCTGATAGCCCGGATTTCACCAGGGCAATTTTCTGCGCCCTGAGTCGCAACAGCACACATGTTGCGGAAGCCTAACGAATGGCGCGGGGATAGCCTTTGCAATCCGCTGCCAAGATGCTGCAGGCATGGACTAGGTCTTCTTGGGGATCTTTGGATACAGCAAAGCAATCTGAAATTTGAAACTCCACGGGGAAGCGCCCGGCGGATAGACTGCGTTCCCATAAAACTGTACGGTCCAGTTGATTGGCTGGAATCCCAACCGCCTGATTTGGCCTATCCCTCCGCCGAAAGGTACGGTCCACGTGCCCCCGGGCACATTGTTGCCAGTCGCTGCGTCGACAGAGCCGGTCGCATTCCAATTCGCCGTTACGATCGGACCACTGGTCAGGTAGTAGCCCTTTTTCAAGTTGTAGTTGACGAAGTACTGTAACAGCATCTGGTTCACATCCGGTCGATGTGAGGAACCGGCGACGGAGAACAAATTGTTGATTAGAACACCCACTGTCCAATGCCCCGGCTGCATCAGTGCTACCACCGAAGGCCCAAGGCTGAACTTACCCTGACCTGTCTGGGTGCTGGTCGCGGTAGGCAAGATAAAGGCGGGTCCCACCCCATAGATGAGTTTGCCGGGCTTGGCCGGCGACAGGAAGAACGTGGGATTCATATCTCCAATTCCAACCTGGCCACCAGTGGGCTCCGCTGGATAAGGCTGCCACACGAGCGGTTGGATCACGCGGGTGATCAGCATGACCGTGTCGCTGAGTTTCATGGGAATTACCGGCTGGATGTTGAAGATGTCCCCCGTCCGGTTATAAGGCCCGATGCCAAAATTGCTGTTGTTCTGCAGCGGAACGCTAATCAGGCTGGCCACTGGGTTCTGAGTCGCTTTGGCCAACGCAGCTGTGTCGCTGGCGGCCGGCGTTGCCGCGGCAGCGGATGCTTTTCCTGCTGGGGCAACCGGAGTGTCCTGCGCGCCGACCGAGAGCGTCGAAATCGCGATGGCCAATGAGAAACCGAGCCGCAGAAGGCATGCTCTCCCAAACATGAATGTCCCCCATGTTCACGATCACCCAGATCAAAGAAATTGCAAACTGCCAAAACTACTAGAAGGACGAATGAAATGCTAGGGGGAATCAAGTTCCATCGTCGGTTGCGCGGCGAGGTAGCAGGAGCCATGCGGGCGCAGACGTGGCCGGCGCGAGACGGTGTAAGACGGTCAGTTTTGACTGTCTGTAGCTTTCAGAGCGCTGCTGACAAACTGCTCATTGCGAAGAACTGCTTCTACCGCAGCAAGCAGTTGGCTGCCGGCGTGTGCTTTGGTCACAAACCCCAGCGCCCCTAAGCGTAGAGCTTCTTGCACGATCTCGGGGGAGGATTCCTGGCTCAAAAAGAGTATGGTGGAGTTGGGAGAAAGCTGGCGGATGCGTCGAGCAGCCTCGATTCCATTCAAACTCGGCAGCCCAATGTCGAGCACAATTAAGCGTGGTTGTAGTTCCAGGGCCTTCTGAACCGCTTCTAATCCATCAGATGCTTCGCTGACGATCTGAAATTCAGGCCTCGCACTCAGAGTGGCCCGAACGAATCGCCGAAACGGTTCGTTGTCGTCTACTACGAGAACCAGAATCTTTGAACCGCTTCGGTCGCCGGTAAGGTTGATTGCTTCCGCAATCGACCTTCCCGGTTCAGGGGACTGCTTGGCCAATACGGCTCCTTGCACGACAAAAACTTGTTCGTTTTCCGTGGGGAGGGCGCGGCAAACGATTACCGAGTTGATCGTATCCTGTTTACAGGATTTTTAAATCGGGGATTCCAGTATCTTTTCTTCAGGGTTTTTACAGCCCTTCCGCTTCAGATGATCCACTGAAAACCCTGGCATTTCCAGTCTTTGGTAGATCGCCCAACCGTTGGCCCTTAAGGGTCGCAGGTTTTCACGTTGCTTGCCCCTGGAGACGCGTATAACCTCAGTGTTGTGTGTAGCTTGGAGCCGTGGATCTGCTTTAGCTGGTGTCAGGAGCTTGGCTTTGCGGTCAACCGGCTGACAATTCTCGATGTGGGAGAGGGTCTGTCAAATCGTGATCGAGGGGCTCTCGTCAAATCTCGGAGTTCGGCTAAGGTCCGTGTCCTGGCCGATAGCTCTTGTTGCCATTTTGGTCGTCAGAGCCGCAGTTTCATTCGTTGCAAAACCGGACTCTGCTCTTTTGCCCTACGGCAGTGTCAGCTATTTTCTTCTCCTGCTCCTGGCGACCGGTTTCGCCCTTCGCAATGGAATCCAAAATATGCTGGGGAGCCGGCCGTTCTGGTTGCTTCTCGCGCTTGGCTACAGCCTGTGGGTGGTAGACCAATGGATCTTTCTCTATCACCAATTTGTTCTGCACACCGATGTGCCGGACAATTCCATCGCCGATCCGGTGCTGTTCCTGCACATAGTGCCGTTCATGGCGGCCGTGGCAACCCTTCCTGCCTGGCACGTATCGGGCCCCAAGCTATATCGAGTGCTTTCGAACTTTCTTTTCCTGTTCTTCTTCTGGGGCTTCCTCTATGTTTACGCTGTCTTTCCATATCAGCATTTATTCTCCAAAACCACTCCATACGCTCTGCGGTTTGACATCCTTTACCTGATAGAAAATCTCACCCTGGTCGCGGCTGTGGGGATTTTGAGCCTGCGCGTCCGGTACCCATGGAGGATGATCTGCCTCCATTTGTTGGGTGCGTCGGCTTTGTATGCCCTAAGCTCCGCTGTTGCCAACACAGCGATTGACTCCGGAGGGTACGCCTACGGAAAAATATACGGTTTGGGGCTGACTGCATCCGCTTGTTGGTTTGTGTGGATTCCGATACGCGCACAGCAGATCACAAGAGCTGAAGTAAGAGCGGCCCGATTCCGTACCGGCCAAGGCTCACTAGCGTCGGCGTGGTCGATGCTGCTGGCTGTGATGATCTTTGTTCCGTTGGTTTGGGAGCTGTTCCAAAAAGATGAGACCGCCGGTATGCGCAGTTTCCGCCTACTGGTCGCGATTGCCGCGATCGTGTGTCTGGCCGGCGTCGCCTATATAAAGGAGCATTTCGCTAAGAGTGAACTGATTTCACAACTCAGTCTAGCGAACGATCGCCTTCATCTGGCAGTGGGCGCCGGCAAGTCGGTTGCATGGGATTGGGACCTTAAGACCGGACGGCTTTTCTGGTTCGGGGATCTGCAAACCCTGTTCGGCATTCCGTCGGATTCGTTTGTAGGGCAGAGGGAAGACCTCTATCGTTACGTGCACCCGGACGACCATGAGTTGGTGGCGAAAGCCGTCGAGGATGCCAGGCAAAGCCGGAAACCATACGCGGCCGAGTTCCGCGTGATCAGGACAGACGGGGCAGTGCGCTCGATCGCCAGCAGGGGGCAATTCTATTACGGGAGTCAAAACGACCCTCTGCGCATGCTGGGCATGGCAGTGGATATCACGGAGCGGAAGCACGCCGAAGAATCGCTGCGCCTGTTTCGAAAACTTATCGACGAATCCAACGACGCGATTGAGGTGGTCGATCCGGAAACATTGCGCTTTCTCGATGTCAATGACAAGTGCTGCCGCGACCTTGGCTACAGCCGCGATGAACTTTTAGCTCTCAGGGTTTTCGATGTTGATCCCACGGCGACGGAACCCTCCTCGGCAAACATTGCGAAAGAACTCAAGCAATCGGGATTTATGACCGTTGAGAGCATCCACCGGCGAAAAGACGGATCGACCTACCCGGTGGAGATCAACCTCAAGCGCGTGGCCCTGGACCGCGTCTACTTTGTCAACGTGGTGCGCGATATTACCGAACGTAAGCGGGTCGAAGAGGCGCTACGGCAAAAAGACAAAGCACTTACGGAAGCCCAGCGCCTGGCCGGAGTAGGAAGCTGGCAATGGGATGCAGGGACCGACACCGTGAGCTGGTCGGAGGAGCTATACCACCTCGTCGGGCGAGATCCCGGCTTGCCGGCGCCCTCCTTGAACGAGCAACCTGCTCTGTTTACTGCTGAAAGTTGGGACCGGCTTCAGAGCGCTGTTTCGGAGACCTTAAGAGCCGGAACATCCTACGAGCTTGATATGGAGATCATTGGGTCCGGGCCGGCCACAAAATGGGCGATCGCCCGTGGCGAACCGGTGCGCGATACTGGCGGAAAAATCATCGGGCTCCGGGGCACGGTTCAGGACATCACCGCGCGCAAGCAGGCAGCCGAAGCATTGCACGAGAGCGAGGAGAAACTCCGGCTGATCCTTGAATCCACTGCCGAGGCAATTTACGGAAGTGATCTCGAAGGCCGCTGCACTTTTTGCAACCCCGCCTGTCTTCGTGTTTTGGGATATGAACGAGCGGACGAGCTCCTGGGCAGGGATATGCATCAACTGATTCATCAGACTCACGCAGATGGGACACAATTCGCAGTCGAACAATGTCCAATATTTCGGACAACACGCACCGGGCAAGGCGCACACGTGGACGACGAGGTGTTGTGGCGGGCGAATGGAACCAGTTTCCCCGCTGAATACTGGTGTTATCCCCAGCGGAAAGGGGAGGAGATCGTGGGTACTGTCGTTGCGTTTTTCGACATCACCGCACGCAAGCTGGCGGATGCGGCTCTTGCTGGCGTAAGTGGCAAGTTGATTGAGGCCCAGGAGCAGGAACGCCGCCGGATCGCCAGAGAACTTCACGACGATATCGGTCAGCGGCTCGCACTGTTGTCCATCGAACTGGTACAACTCCGGCAGAACTACTCAAACCCATCGGAATTTCCCGGACGCATCGACCAATTGCAAACGCAGACCTCCGAGATAGCAGCCGATGTTCAGTCCTTGTCGCACGAATTGCACTCATCGAGGCTGCAGTACCTGGGTCTGGCCGCGGCCCTGAGAGGTTTCTGTCAGGAATTCAGCCAGCAGCAGAAAGTCGAGGTTGACTTCGACTCCCATGATCTGCCAACATCCCTGGCTTCAGAAATTTCACTTTGCTTCTTCCGGGTGCTACAGGAAGCTCTGCACAATGCGGCCAAGCACAGCGGCGTACGAGACTTCGAAGTTCGATTGTGGGGGACAGCGGATGAGATTCACCTCACCATCAAAGATAAGGGATTCGGCTTTAACGTCGAAGCCGCAAAGGCTAGCAGAGGGCTTGGGCTCATCAGCATGCAGGAGCGTCTGAAACTCCTGCATGGAACTCTATCCATCGAATCGCAACTGCAACGCGGTAGCACCATTCACGCGAGAGTGCCCCGTCGACCAGATCTGCAGCGTTGATCACGGGCTGCCCTCTGTCCGGCAGATGTTTCGAGGAAGCGTTCCCAACTTACTTATCTACTTGATCTGTATCCGGCGCAACTGTCAATATGACAAGGTTCCGCTATAACTTAATGGTGGTTCCCGGCGCTCCACCAACCTGCTCAAGCAAAAGACAATGCGGGTGAGCGGGCTGAGTAGCCGGCGACACACGAAAGAACTTCGATGACCCAGGAGGGTCTTCTCCGATGCCTGAAGCTGGAGGTTCCAACATTGAGATTGCCACGCACCTCAACGAGCACGGGGGACACGCGGAATCTCCCGGCCACGCGATATTAGAGATTGTGGAAGCCCTGGTGCTCGCCATTGTGGCAATCGCGACCGCCTGGAGCGGCTATCAGGCAGCGCTTTGGACTGGACATCAGTCAGAACTGTACGGTCAAGCAAGCAAATTGCGCGTGCAAGCAGAGGGAGCCGCGACCGCCGCCAACCAGGAGCGCCTATACAACGCTTCTACCGTGGTGGAGTGGCTTAAGGCCGAGGCCCAGGGCCAAAAGAAACTGAGTGATCTCTTCGAAAGGCGGTTGCTGCCAGAGTTTCGTCCCGCCTTTGAAGCCTGGAAGAAGACTGACCCGCTCAACAACCCCAGTGCGCCGGCAGGTCCTCAGCTTATGGTGGAATACCGAAGCTCCAAAACGGATGAGGCTGCCCGCCTAAATAATCAAGCCACAGAGGTTTTCGAACATGGCACACACGGGCGGGAAATCGCCGACCAATACGTGCGAGCCACCGTGACCCTGGCAACCGTGCTGCTGCTGATTGCGATCAGCCAGCGTTTCAACACCCGGGGTGTGCGGGTTGCCCTGCTGGTGATTGCCGCGCTGCTGCTATGCTTTCCCGTTTACCACATCCTTACGTTGCCGAACGCATAGCAGCATCATCGCAGCGGACAATTGCCTGCGTCGTGGGCTGGTTAGCGCATGCGGGCAAGCAGCTGCTCAAGATTGACTGTGCAGCGACCTCGAATCCGGTCGCTGTAGCTAGTTGACGCCTGCCGTTCCCCTCCAGTCGATCAGGGAAGACAAGCGCCACGGATTCTGTAGCAGGTCCAACTGCAACTCGCCTTCTTTGTCGAGGATCAGTTGTGCAGCAGGATACAGAGTTCCGGTGCTCTTGCTCTTATCCTGGTCATTCAGTTCCAGGACGCCGGCAGTCAAATCGAAGGACATAGAATTGCTGTCCGTCCAGGCTTCTGCCATGCGAATCTGCCGAGTGGTGGCAAAGACGATTTTGCGCCCCGTCGGCGTTGGCGTCATCTTGATGTAGGAGCAGTCGTTTCCCAGCGTTCCGGTGATCTCGAGATGTCCTACCGCCTTCATCTTCTGCAGAGCATTGGTCAAGCCCTTATTTTGTCCGGTTTGGAAGGCCTGCACCAGGATCGCCTTGTCCGCGGGAGTTGAAAACTCGTAGATGTTCAGGGTAACGCCAATGTTTTGACCCATTTGGGTCCCGGTGCCGTAGGCCTGAGCATCGATGGTTTCATACTTGTCCCGTGCGAAACCCGGGCGCCCTGCTGCTACCAGGGTCAACAGCACGATGCTGTTGGCCACGAATCTTAAAGATTGTTGTATGCGCATGTCGTTCTCCCACTCGAGCGGTCAATAGCGATTTCAGCCTTCGAGCCTTTATCAGCGAAATGCTTTCAAGGCGTTGCGAAGAACCTGTTGGGCGATGTTCACGCGTTTACCGCAGTGTTGTAACTGTCAGTTGTGACAGGTGCGCGACAAAAGGGCCGCAGCGTAGTATTTCGGAGTGAAAGATGGCAGGTGGGCGCGCATACTATGACACCGCTGCTGCAGGATAGTTCTGGGCATGCCCCCACCTTCTCGCCTGGCAGGCCCCAGAGATTTCTGGATCTTTTGCGTGGCGCCAGCGAACGCCTACTTACCCTTACCGCCATTGCGGTTGCGGTTTGCTGGATTCCACCTGCGGTCTTATCTGCCCTGCGTGGGGGTACGGTATTCCTTTCGTTCCTGACGGATTACGCCTCTCAATCGCGCTTCCTCATCATTGTTCCGCTGCTGATGCTGGCTGCTCCCGATGTGCACAAACGGGTTGCCAGGGTCGAGCGATATCTTGAACAATTCGTGCAGGAGAGCCAGCTGTCGACGTTTAAGGCGAGCTGGGACTCATTCAACAACGTGGGAAACTCCGCAATCGCTAAGGTCGCGATTTTGCTCCTGACCTACGCCGTCGCCATATCGATGGGACGAAATTTGAGCTCAGAAGGGGTAGAGATTGTGGACTGGTGGAGGGGTAGCGGCGGCTTCCGGTGGTTCTCGCCGGCGGGCACCTGGGCACTCTTTATCAGTTATCCGATTCTGGTCTTTCTCACCGTGCTTTGGCTGTGGAGACAGTTGCTCTGGACGCGATTCATGTGGTCCACGGCGCGGTTGGATCTCCGTCTCGTCGCCGCGCATCCGGACGGCCTGGGAGGGATTGGATTTGTTGAATCGGCTTTGCGTGGGCAACAGCCCTTTAGCTTCTGCATGGGCGCAGGGCTTGCAGGCGCGGTGGCGAATCGAATGTTCCATCACGGGCAAAAGTTGACGTCTTTTGCGCACGTCGCCGTGGTTCTGGTAGCGGCCGTACTGCTTGTTTGTGTCGCGCCCTATTTCGCCTTTACTCCGGCGCTGTTGCACATGAGACGCGATGGACTGCTCAAGTACGGCGGTTTTGCCCGAACGGTGGGTGAGCAATTTGAGCAGAAATGGCTGAATGGGCCCGTAAGCCTCAATCAGGATGTACTGATGGTGGTGGATTTTTCAGCCATGGGAGACCTTTATGCTGTGGTGAGTAATGTCAACAAAGTCAGTGCTCTACCGGTCAGCCGCCTGGACCTTTACGGCCTCTTAGCGGCGGCGTTTGTGCCGGCAATTCCAGTGGTGCTCGGTTCTGTACCATTTGATGTCGTCGCCCAGGCAGCCATGAAGATGCTGTTTTGAGAGGGCGGGCCAGGAAAAGCGTTCCCCAGGCAAGCTGCTGGGCCGTATCATGCGGTTAGACATGAAGTGAGCGCTGGTAATCTGCGCTGTCGCGGTGCGATAGAAGACGCATATCCGAGGGTTAAGATGAGCAACCAGGTCTCTCAGAGCACTACTCAGACCCAAGCGCCGCCGGACATGCTTTGGATTCCGGGCGGAACGTTCCTCATGGGTTCAGATGATTTCTATCCCGAGGAAGGCCCGGTCCACGAAGTGGCTGTCGATGGCTTCTGGATGGATCGGCACCTCGTCACCAACGAACAGTTCGCGCGCTTTGTCGACGCGACAGGCTATGTCACGGTGGCGGAACGTCCACTGAATCCAGCCGACTTTCCTGGAGCTCCCGTGGAAAATCTTGTTCCGGGCGCCCTGGTGTTCCATAAATCACGGGGGGCGGTGGATCTGAAGGACTACACCAACTGGTGGGTCTGGACACCGGGAACGAGCTGGCGTCATCCGAGGGGACCGCAAAGTTCGATCGACGACATCATGCAGCACCCCGCGGTTCACATTGCGTACGAGGATGCTGAAGCCTACGCGCACTGGGCCGGGCGAGATCTTCCGACCGAAGCTGAGTGGGAGCGAGCCGCCCGCGGCGGCCTCGAAGGCAAGAAGTTTACCTGGGGAGATGAGCATTTTCCGGATGGGAAGGCCATGGCGAATTCCTGGCAGGGCGAGTTTCCCTGGCAGAATCTGCTGGTCGACCGCTTCGAAGGAACTTCTCCCGTCGGCTCCTTTCCGCCTAATGGTTACGGGCTATTCGATATGGCGGGAAATGTATGGGAATGGACTTCTGACTGGTATGTCCACCACCATGCGAACGAAATCGAACACGCGTGCTGCGGGCCGGCGGTAAACCCCCGCATCAGTTCCGCGCAAAAGAGCTACGACCCCAGGCAGCCACAGTTCCGCATTCCACGTAAAGTTGTCAAGGGTGGCTCGCACCTGTGCGCTCCCAACTACTGCCTGCGTTACCGCCCCGCGGCGCGCCAGCCACAGATGATCGACTCGGGCATGAGCCACATGGGCTTCCGCTGCATCCTGCGGGCAAAGGATGCACCCGAAGTAGAGGTTCCCCTGGAAGTTAAGCAGGAGCAAACGGAACAGCCATCGGTACATAAGCTGAAGGCTTCGATCAAGGGCGTGTTCAAGCAGTTCCGCATCATCCGGCGGGCACTTGTGCACCCGCAGGTGCCCTGGCATGCGAAGGCCGTCGCGGGGTGTGCGGTTCTTTATGTCGTCAGCCCGATCCAGATCATCCCCAACTTCATCCCGATTATCGGGCAGATGGACGACGTGCTGGTGGTTACCCTGGGGATCAAGTACTTAAGACGACATGTGCCTCAAAGTGTGCTCGACGAGTGTGAGAGTAAGTCACGCATCGTTCGTAAACCCAAGATAGTTTTGAGCCCGGTAACGGATCCCCTGCACATACGCTGAATTTTAAGCTCAGACACTGCTGAAAGTCCCACCAGCTTCCATCGAACCCACCGGCATATCCACTGTTGCATCCTGCCAACTGGGCCCAATAGACGGCGGATTTGTCACCGCACCTGTCGCTAGTGACAGTTGTTGGCTACGATGCCCTTCGTTAGGGTTATGAGCATAACCGTTGGGGCCTTGACCCAGGTCGCGGGCCGAACGACAGCGCCCGACTTCGCGAGCAGAATAGCGGGCGGTTATTAGCTTAGATGTCACGCGCCAGCTGGTTCTGGCATACCGATATTTTTTGCCAATCAACTCAATTGGCAGAACAAACTATGGAGATGATTCACATGAAATTAACCAATGCCAAGTTTGCACATTCAGGGGCGACAAGACTTTGTGCGGTCTTGGTTGCCGTATTCGCGCTAGCCTCCATTGGTTATGCGCAGATCACCGCCGGTCAAAAAGGTAAGGTGAAGGGCGCCATCATTTCCAGAAAAGGCGACCTGGTCAAGGTGCAGGACGCGAAGACCGGCTCGATCGTGGTCGTCAAGATCACCGATGACACGAAAATTGTGCGCGATAAATCCAAGGTATCGTTTCATCGCCACGAAGACATGGACGTCACAGCTATGCTCCCCGGCTTGACGATCAGTGTTGAAGGTGTGGGCAATTCGGCCAGCCAGCTGGAAGCGTCCAAAATCACCTTCTCCCCGGATGTGTTCGCAGTCGAAGTCGCGCAGCAACAGGAAATTTCCGCCAACAAGGCAGCGGCCAACAACGCACTGGCTACTGCAAACCAAGGCGTTTCAGCCGCAGCCGGCGCGCAATCCTCGGCAAACCAAGCGCAAGCTTCGGCTAACCAGGCAGGTGCGACGGCACAGGCGGCCGGTGTAGTTGCGCTTACGAATACTGCTGCCGTTCAAATAGTGAACCAACGCGTTTCTGATCTCGACGACTATCAAACAGTTGCCGAAGCCGCAATCTTTTATCCTTCTGGCCAGGCCACCCTGGATGCTGCCGCGAAAGCCGACCTGGATAAGCTGGCCGCTCTAGCCTTGTCAACGGACGGTTACATGATTGAGGTCGCGGGCTATGCCTCCAAGACGGGAACGAAGGCGGCAAACCAGCAACTGAGCGAGGATCGTGCTGCAACAGTAGCAAATTATCTTCGCAACAATGGACAAATTCCGCTTAGGAGGATCCTTGCGCCAGCCGGCTACGGCGCTACTCATCCTGACTTTGAAAACAACGACCCGCAGGGCCGCGAGCTAAACCGCCGCGTCGATGTGAAGTTGGTCGTGAACAAGGGAATTAATGGGGAGTAGTTGCTTTGCATAACAGCTGACATAACGGCTCCTGCCAAGGTGCGTTGCGATGGTCGCCCAAAAAGCCCATACGCAACGCATCTTGCCCCGTTTTTGCAATATGGGTCCAGCTCGCAGCGGTAGTTTACGCGTCCTATCGCAAACCCAGGAGAAGACCAGAAGATGAACCTTCCAAGCTTTCCCGAAGTTGACTTGTTCTCTGCCGGCATCAATGCCTTGAATGGTGTGCTGGTGGCCCGCAATCCCTCGCACAACCGCGGTTACACCGTCGCGGGACTTCTGATCATGGCGTACTTTGGTGGGATCGGGGGCGGCGTGTCGCGTGATCTGCTGTTGAATGACATCCCCGGGCCGCTTCAAGGACCGAATTATCTTATCGTGTGCCCGCTGATGGGTTTGCTTGGGCTAGCGATTTATCGCTACGCCGAAACGAAGGAAGAGCACTTCCGCACGAAAGTTCTGGCCTATTTCAAGTCATTCTCGCTGCCCTGGTTCGCGATCCTTGGTGCGCATAAGGCGCTCGATCACAACCTGGGAATCTTTGCAGCGATCATGATTGGGCTGATCGCCACCACCGCGGGCGGCGTGTTCATCGACCTCTTCTCCGGGGTCACGCCCGAGATCGTGCGGCCCGCACAGCAACTCCTGACCGCAGCCTTTCTGGCCAGCACGACCTACACGCTGATTGCGGTGTATATGAAGGACAGCACCAGCTTTTTTCCTGTCACCCTGGTCGCAGTGCTGGTTTCATTTGTTTTTCGCGTGATTGCTGTCCGGGATCACTGGGGATCCTTTGTACCGCTCGTTGCACCCGGCGAAGGCCCGGCCGGATGAACAAGTTCCGCGCTGCCGGCCTTTCTGCTAGTCTTTGCCGTAGGTCTGAGGGGGGCTGCGCATGAGCGCTATTGAACCAGCAAAGGATAGGGGAACGATTCTTGCCGAAGAACGAACCGATCTTGCGTTTCAACGCACGATCATCGCGGCGGAAAGAACACTGATGGCGTGGATCCGGACCTCCCTCTCGATGATCGGATTCGGTTTCAGCATTTACAAGTTCTTCCAATATCAGGCGGACGAAATTGCTGCCGGCAACATCGCGCGTCCTCATGCACCCCGGAATTTGGGGCTGAGCCTCATAGCCCTGGGAACGGTGGCATTAGCTGCCGCAACCTGGCAGCACCGGAAGTTTCTGAAGGCGATCGGGGCGTCCGAGAAACAGAATATGGTCTCCATCTCGGTCGTTGTTGCGATGGTCGTTATCCTGATTGGACTGGTTGCGTTTTACGGTGTCCTGCTGAGGGAAGGTCCGTTTTAGAGCAGTTGAATTTCTATGCGTGCTGCAGCGACCAGACTTTCTGGATGAGAGCAAATAAAAAAGCGCCGGTAAGCCCGAAAAGAATCCAGCCATCGAGTGCCTCGAGCGGTCCCATGAGTGCCCAAGTCGGCTCCAGGTGCAAATTTGTGCCGCCTACCGTTGTCATGACACTTAACGAGTACAGCATCGCGCTTTTCCGGTCGGCGCCCAGTGTACCCAGCAAATGGTAGGCGACGGCCCACATCCCCGCTTCCACAGCATGCAGGCATACACAGCAAAGCGAAGATCCTCCGACGACAAACACCGACAGCACATGGGAGACACGTTTTTTCCGGTCGGGTTTCAGCAGGATAACCAGTCCCTGGCTGAGCAGCCCAAGAACAGAGGAGTGGAACACAATCGTCACCACAATGAGGGGCACGCTCCATAGCCAATCGGCCCTCCATGGAACAAGCACGCCAGAGGTCATAAGTAAGCCACAAAAGTGAGACCTGCGTTGCTGATACTAAGCGACATGACGAACTACCAGTTAAGCAGCCCTGCACCGTATGGAGAACTGTCACTTACGACAGGTGCCACGATAACGGCCCAGACAATTGCTATCCTGACTAGAGGTTTTGCCAATGGTACGGCGGGCAGTCTTTCGATGACCTTCTATATGGAGCGAACCGGTTTATCTTCGCAGTCTGGGGACGAATTATTGAGTGTTACAGGGAGATCCTCATGGATGTCGTAGTCATAGGCGCCGGCCCGGCGGGATTGCTCGCCGCCCTCCGGGCCGCGGAGTTGGGTGCGCGAACGATTCTTGTCACTCGCGGCGAGGTTGGGGGCATGGCGGCGAATGACGGACCCATTCCTGTACGGACCCTTGCGCACGCAGCGCGGTTGCTTCGGAATGCTAAACAACTGGGCAGATATGGCATCTCGGTAGGCGAGCCGATGCTGGATTATCCCCGGTTGCTGGCGCGTACGCGCGAGGTCGTCCAGGAAGTGCGCGAACATGCTGTCCGGCGCGAGAATCTTGAAAAGGTGGGGGTGACGATTTACGAAAATTCCGGCACCGCACGGTTTATCGACTCGCACACGATTGAGACTGGGCGCGGCCTGCGTCTTCAAGCGGACAAGATCATCCTCAGCGCTGGCGGAACAAGCCGGCGGCTTCCAATTCCTGGTTTCGAGTGGACCGCCACGCACAGCGATGCGTGGAGCTTGAGCGCGGTTCCGCCCTCAATGATTGTTGTGGGCGCCGGAGCGACGGGGGTGCAGGTGGCATCCATTTTCCAAGCCTTCGGTTCACGGGTCCAGCTCTTTCAAGCCGGCCCGCGCATCCTGCCCACAGAGGACGAAGACGTCTCCGCTGTGGTTGCGACTGTCTTCCGCGAGTCGGGCATGATCGTGCGCGAGAACTTCGGAACCATCGAGTCGTTCGAGAAGACCGCAGGTGGGGTGCGGATGTTTTTCGCCAAAGACGGCGTCCGCGACAGCGCCGAGGCTGCGCTCGTGGTTGTTGCCATCGGGTGGGTCGCCGACACGGCTGGCCTGAACCTGTCAGCAGCCGGGGTCGAGACCAATGCTCGGGGTTATGTGCAGGTCAACGCGTACCTGCAGACATCGGCGCCCCACATCTTTGCGGCAGGTGACATCACCGGCCGCCTGATGCTGGTGCCGCAGGCAGTTCATGATGGTTTTGTGGCTGCTACCAACGCTGTGCAAGGCGCGACGACGACCATCGGAGACCAGGCAAGCCCGCTGGGCAGCTTCACTGAGCCGGAATACGCGCAGGTGGGAGCAACGGAAGCCAAGGCCCGTGAGACCCACGACGTGGTAGTGGCCATAGTGCGCTTCGACGAAACAGTGCGTACGATCATCGACGGCCGCACGACCGGGTTTTGCAAGTTGATAGCCGACCGCGCGACCGGCAAAATCCTGGGTTGCCACGTGGTGGGCGAGCGCGCGGTCGAGATCGCCCAGGTGGTGGCGATCGCTATCGCCGGAGGCCTTTCGGTGGACAAAATGGCAAGAGTGCCGCTCTCGTTTCCTACGTATGCCGGGATCCTGGCGCGAGCGGCATACCGTGCCGCCCAGGAAATTTATCCCGAGTTCCGCGGACAGGATGTAGTGGTGGAGAAGTAACCGACGCTGCAACCCGCGGCGATAGGATCCTCATCTTCAGGGCTGCCTGCGCGCATTGTCCGATGCGTCAAACACCACCTGGTCATACCACCAGAGCCTTTCAAAGAAATTTCGTGCGTCCAATTGGCGCGAAGGGGGAAGCGTGGTTTCTGCAATGTCGGAAATAGTACGGTTCCCGTCGATGGCATCGAACATTCGCTTTTCCGCGGCATCGATGGTCATCAGTAGATCCGTGTAGGTGTGGTTTCGGTTGATCAAGACGCCCGCAGCTCCGGCAGGCAGCCGCTCTTGCACGCAGATGGTTTCCGACATCCGGATGGGGATATAGTTCAGCCACGCATCTCCGGCAAAACCGACTGGCTGGTAAGGGCTGGGACTATCGTCGCGATAGAGGATAACGCTGTGGCGAACCATGGTTCCGCGAAAGAGCTCCACGGCGGCGAACTGCTCTACGGGGGAAAGCTCTTCCATCTGCAAGGCCTGGGGAAGGCGCGCTATCAAACCACAATGAGCAGAGTAGGGCGCTTGTTTTACCCACCGGCCGAAGGTCAGTCCTCCCCGCTGGATAAAATCGAATAGTTGAGGGACGGAATAAGCGCGGTCCTGCGGGTGCAGGAGAGCATCGGCGAGCGCCGCGTCCTGCTGAAAATCCGGCGCCTCGCGCAGCACGGTTTCCAAGGGATGGCCCGGCGGCAGAGCCCGCAGCACGGTGATGAGATTTTCGATTCCCTCATTCGTAGCGCGGATGCCAAGGCGTCTGCAGAATTCCTGCAGCATATAGACGCCGGTGCGCCCGTAAGGTGCATACACCATCAGATGCATGGCTCCGTCCGGTTTGAGCACGCTGCGCAGGGCTGCTAGTCCGCTGTCCGGGTCCGCCAGGTGGTGAAGAACTCCGGTACAGACAATCTGGTCGAAGTTCAGCTTTAGTTCGCTAACGCGATCGATGGGAAGTTGGTGTACCTGAAGATTGGCTAAGTTGTATTTGCGTTTGAGCTCCTGCGTATAGCCCACACTGGTCGCGCTGATGTCGATGGCTGTGACTTGAGCGGCAGGCCAACGTAGAGCATGCTTAGCTGCCTGGGATGTTCCGCAGCCGGCAATGAGAAGGGAAGTGTCTTCCCTGAAAGGGCCTGCTGGGCCACAGAAGATGGTATTCCGCACGGCGCTTCCGCGGATCTTGCCATACCAGGCGATATTGTGCCAGGCTCTCGACCGGAGGCGGATAGGGATAGCGGTCGTAGAAGTCCTGGACCTGCTCTGCTATCGCAAGCGACTGCGGGTTGTCTGTGGTTGGTCGGCTCATTGGCGTGCATGAAAAGATTCCCCGGCAGACGAAAGCTGCCGGGGAACGTTGTTTATGAGTTTATGCGAACGGGAGACTCGCCGGCCTCCCTTTCAGCAGTTTTGACGAACAGGGTAACAGCTTGTTGATGCACCCTGGCTCGTCGCTCTATTTGTGGCCCGCCACAGCTTCCTGCGTCTTATGCAACGAGGCCATCACCGCAGTCGAGGTTGAAGGAAGCGGCCTTTTGGCGAGGCGGATATTTCACGTAGTTCGCTATCTGCCCTGCCACGATTGCCTGGCATTGGTAAAGCTGAGGGACGTGATTGATCATCCAATCATAGTAGACGTTGGAGTTGAAATCGGCGCGCTCGAACGGATCGCGTCGCAGGCTGAAAGATATGCGGAAGCCGCAGCTTAACCATAGGCTCCGCCCAAACCGCCGTTGAGAGTGCACGCTGTACTTCAAACACCAGCTTATAGTCGCCGACCCGGACTGCCATGACGCCGCCGTCATCGCTGACGTAGAAGAAGTATTCCCTGGGGCTCTCCTTCACCTGGCCAGTGAGGTAGGGCAGCATGTTGAAGCCGTCGATATGTACCGTGAACGTCTTGTCCCCGGCTTTGTGGCCGGTGAGGAGCTTGGTGCTTACGTCTGGATCGCCTGCGGCGGCCAGCAGTGTGGGCAGCATATCCTGGTGGGTAACGATGCCGTTCAGTACCGAGCCTGCGGGGATCTTGCCTGGCCAGCGCATGAAACACTGGAACGCGCCATGCGCCTTCCCAGTTGGTGTCTTTCTGGCTGCGGAACGGTGTATTGGCGCCATCGGGCCAGGTGTCGTTCTCCGGGCCGTTGTCGGTGGAATACATGACGATGGTGTTATCGGCGATGCCCAACTCATCAAGCTTGTTGAGCATCTCGCCGATTTGCTCATCGTGGGTGACCATGCGATCGCTGTAGTCGTCCTGGCCGCTCTTGCCGCGGTTTTTGTCGGCGAGGTGGGTCCTGAAATGCATAGCCGTCGAGTTGTACCAGAGGAAGAAGGGCTTATCCGCCTTGACCTGCTTCTCCATCCAGCCGATGGCGCCCGCCGTGATCTCCTCATCGACAGTTTCCATGCGCTTCTTGGTAAGGGGCCCCGTATCTTCAATGGTCTGCTTGCCTACGCGGCCCCAGCGGGGGTCAGTCGTTGGGTCATCTTTGTCCGTTGCGAAGCAGTGAAGGACGCCTCTGGGCCCAAATGCCGCCAGGAACTTAGGATCCTTAGGATAGTCGGGCAATTCCGGTTCTTCTTCGGCGTTCAAGTGATAGAGGTTGCCAAAGAATTCGTCGAATCCATGCACGGTCGGCAAGTACTCATTGCGATCACCGAGATGGTTCTTGCCGAACTGGCCGGTGGCATAGCCGAGCGGTTTGAGGAGTTCGGCGATGGTCGGGTCTTCCGCCTGGAGGCCGACTGTGGCGCCGGGCATGCCTACTTTGGTCAAGCCAGTGCGCAGCGGGTTTTGGCCGCAGATGAAAGACGCGCGTCCAGCGGTACAGCTCTGCTGGCCGTAGTAGTCGGTGAAGGTGACGCCTTCTTTGGCGACGCGATCGATATTCGGGGTGGTGTAGCCCATCATGCCTCGGCTGAAGTGACTGATGTTCCAAGTGCCGATGTCATCGCCCCAGAGGATCAGGATATTTGGTTGTTTAGCCATGGTTTGTTCCTTTTTAGGTTGAGTATGTTGCGCTGAGGTTGTCGGCCTGGGCCAGGTATGCCTTCAAACTTGGCTGTTGATACCGAATCCATGCGAAGGCGGGTTTGTCAGGGGGGAAGCTCTAGTCTCCGGCGAGTCGCTCCTTTACTCCTTTGCGTTGGCAGGCGATTCGATTCACCGGTCCACGGATCACCAGGTAGGGCACGATGGCCAGAATGATCGCGACCAGCACGGCCTCGCCCGGATAGACCGTCCAACGGTGTTCGATAAGCTGATAGACCACGTCGAGCACTATCGCGAGGATGAACACTTTTCCTACCGACTTCCAACCGTTCTCCAACATCGACTCGCGCTCGCCCTTGTCGGTGAAAAGTCCCCAGAAATATGGGGGCTTGCATTCCCTGGCATCCTTTAATCCGTCCCGGATGGCAAAGAAGGTAGCCATGGCCGGTTGCAGAAGGAGACGGAATTTCATGGGACCAGTAACCCGGGCGACCAGATTTTCCGCAACTCGTGTAAGAGTGTGATCCAAAACCATCATCTTTCTCCTTTCAGACCGTCAATTCGGGGCCTGTAATCGGCTTCGGCTGCCACGGCCAGCGGCCTTCCATCTCTACCGCCAGAGACCAGCTCAGGAAGGTCCGGGTCAAAATAACTGCGGCCAAGACTCCAATGTTGGTAAACGTAGGCGCCAGGGTCACGGTGCGGATGACATCCGCGGCAACAAGAAACTCCAGGCCTAGCGACAGCGATCTCCCCAGGGAAAGCTTGTATGTCTCATACCGATTGCTATCCTGCCGGCGCATATGAACGAGAAAACGGACGGATGCCCAGAGAAACGCGCCTGCGATAACCAAAACAGCCATCGCTTCTATGGCCGCAGCCCCAATCTCAATGAACCACCGAGCGGTTTCCATGCTTCAGCGCTTCTGTTGCATCCTTTCAGGCTGCGTCATCGTGACTGGACTTGCCCTGATCTGAAATGCCCAAGATTAAAGGCAGAAAAAGATCAGTTCCCGTCAGTCTCTCTCAGAAGGCCGGATAGAGTTGTTTCATCCTTCGGAGTAAGTTCACTCCGATTGCCGATGATTGGGAACTGTCACTTGCGACAGGTGTGGATCGTCCGTTGCGGGTCAGGGAATCAATCCGCATTCGAACATCTTGTTGGCAATTGGAGGAGCCACTTTATTGATAAACACCGCCCGCATCTGGGGATCAGTCTTCAGAAACGCAATGGCTTTCTGTTCCTGGGGTGAAGGAGGCTGTGGTGGCGCCTGTTTTTTTTGCCACAACTGCTCGCAGGGAGTGCTGGTGTATTTCTGCACGACCTTGGCCGCGACCTTGTCCAGGATCGGGTATTGCTCTTGAGCGTGCGTTCCAGTTACCAGGGTCAGAGTTAATGGGGAGAACAGTAAAACGAACTTACCGATGCGGTTCAGCTTCATCATGGTTCCCTCGTTTCGAAAAATCTAAGACGTGGTTGCCGGCATTCGCCCAACACCTACAGGCGGCTTCTGCAAAAGCAGGAGGAAGCCGAGTTGTGGGCCACGACGCAGTTGGACGAGGGTAAGGCGACCAGGTAAAAGGACGGGATGCCAGATCTCCCAGGATCCAACCTCGCGCTCGTCACTCCTTTGTCGACGATAATCGATTTCAATCCAAGAGCCTCTGCGTTGAATACTCCCAAAACTTCTAGCGGCAGCCGGTTATTGTGCTAGTTCCCAAGTACTGACCTGTCGAGTCGGGGTTGAGGCTGACGGCTTCGGCGGCCTGACGGTCGGTCATGGCGCCAGAGGGGACCAGGAGGGCAAAGGTTATTTCCTGATCGGTGATGGCGGTCAGAGTTCGACTGACTCCCGCAGAGTTGAGTTCTGGCGCAGGATTAGAATCTAAACGCGCACCAAGGCCACTGCGGTCAGGTCGTCGTTGCCCAGATGTTTCCCGTAATGCAGCCGGTCATATAACCGGAGCCCTGGACGGTTCGCGAAGGCATACGCCTGCTGCAGCACGGTCTCACAGATTTGCGACGCCGAGTCCGCCTCGAGGTTTGCAAGCAGCCGCTCGATACGCTTTGCGCCAAACTCGAACACTCCCCGCGGGTTTTCTATCACCGCCTTGGTGACAAGAATCAGCCTGGCTCGTGGCTCGAATGCCAGCAGCGACGGCTCATAGGTGTTATGCGTGAAGAGGCCCAGCGGCATGCCGCCCGACCGAAGGGTGCGTGCTCCCTCGGCATCGTGAAATATGGCGTGAAGACCTGCATTGTGGTAGGTGAGGATACCCAGTGCGAGGTTGAAACACCCGAGAAAGGCGGGGGCAAAGTGAACGCCGCGGGCAGCCTCAATCAGGGATCGGTTAAGCTCATACGCCAGGGTGGCGATGGCCTCGGATTCATTGGCCCCGAACGGCCCAAAGAGCTCGGGCGCATACTGGCGGAAGGCGGTTTGCACGTCGACCGCGAGCGCTCGGGCTTCGGCACGGGGCCCGGCGATGTCGGTCAAGAGGAAGAGCACACGTTGGCCGATCGCCAGTCGATCAAAGAAATTCCCGCCGCGGCGGCCGGAGCGATAGCGGGCCATTAGATCGAGGCCGTCGAGCTTCGTCAAATCGGCAGGATAGGGCGTGGGATGGAACCCGGGTACGGGGTTGCTTGATCCTTTCAGGGGATACGTCTTCGTCTTCTTCCACACGCCGGCGCCACCTTCCTCACGATGTTCAGCCGCGAGCCACGCTGATTTTGTCAGACCAGGCCAATTTTAAGGGATGGTCTGGTGGACAGTGGCTCAATTGCTTTTTACCTGGATTGCTACCATTGTAATATCGTCATCCAACTCTTCAGGGCAGCCCCGAGCCGACCAACGGGACAACTCCTCAAGCAGTTGACCGGCGAAATGATCGGCCGAGGTGCTTTGTTCCGCTGCCAGAAACTGCTTTAAACCGCCATTGCCAAATTCGACTCCCGCGGGGTTTGTCGTTTCCGGTATTCCATCAGTGTAGAGCAGCGCTCGGTCCCCAGGATTGAGCGGCAGCTCCACTGACGAATAAGTTGCAAACGGAAATCTTCCCAGAAACAGACCGTTTTCCGCCACATCCCGCACGCGGTTGGATGATCCATCCCGCAAAAGCAAGGGTGGGTGGCCCGCGCCGGCGTAAGTCAGGGTTCGCTTCTGCAGGTCCACGAACAGGTAGGCTGCGGTGACGTAGTGGTGCTGAAACTTTCCGCACAGCGCTTGATTCAGACCTAACAGCACTTGCGCCGGATCGGCCGCGTGTGCCCCCTGAGCGGAGAGTGCAATCTTCAGCATGGAGGCGATAAGGGCGGCAGGCATCCCGTGTCCGGAGACATCGGCCACCAAAATGCCGATGTGTTTCTCATCTACCACGATGAAGTCGTAGAAATCGCCGGCGACCGCGGTCATGGGGAGGTAGCGTGCAGCAATATCCAACCCTTCGATTTTCGGGATCACAGATGGAAGAATTGACAATTGGATCTGCCGCGCTGTTTCCAGTTCCTTTTGGATCGAGAGTAGCTGCTGGGCGAGCTGTTCGCGGATCCCGCGAAGCACGAGGTGAGTTTGCACACGCGCTTTTACGACGGCGGGGGAAAACGGTTTGTGAATATAGTCCACCGCCCCTACATCGAATCCTCTTGTCTCTTCATCAACATGCGTCTGTCCGGTAAGAAATATGACTGGTATATCCCGTGTCTCGGGGTCCAGTTTCAAATGTTTACAGACTTCGTACCCATCTATTTCCGGCATCATAACGTCCATCAGGATCAAGTCGGGCGGAGGAGTAACTTTCGCCAACTCCAATGCTTTTGCGCCGCTGGTTGCAACGCGGATTTTATATAGATCTTTCAGGATCGACTTGACGATTTGAATGTTAGCGGGAGCGTCATCCACCACCAGGACAATCTTCTTCTGCTCAGCCTGGTTCATGAATTTCCCCCTATTTGCCGGCAACAATTCGCGATCTCGTCCAGTTTCACCAGCGCCCGGTCAAAATTGAAGTTGCTGATCGATTCGCTCAGACTGTCCAGCTGCGGCTTTTCGACAGCACCCGCGACGGCGTCATGCAGACAGCGGAATGACTCTTCTGCATCGCCGTCACTCGCTTCGAGCAAGGTCCTGAGCCGGGCAATCGCGCCGGCTGCCACTTCTTCATTGAAAGGCGCAGTGAGTACTTGCTCGGTTGGAGAGGCGCAAAGTGCGTTCTCGATCGCACGAACCTGAGCGCTCATCAAGCTTGCGAACTCGACCAGGAGTGACAGGATCCTCTTGTCACCGTCATGGAGTGCTTTTTCCAGTTTTTGAGCCAAGGACTGCACTTCAGTGATTCCGATATTGCCGGCAACGCCCTTCACGGTATGGGCAATGCGTTCAGCGAGTTTGATATCGCCAGTTTCAAGCGCGCCAGAAATCTCGGCAGCTGCGTCGGCTTGTTTGGCGGCAAACTGGAGCAGCAGGTCACGGTAGAGCCGCCTGTTGTTGCCAACGCGCTTGAGGCCATCGGCAAGATTGATGCCTGTGATTTCCGGCAGGATCGCTTCGCCGGCGCTTTTTTTCGTGGCGAGCGGCTGGTGGGAGTCGCGCGCCTGCTGAGGCTGGGGCTTCGCCCATCGCAGCAGGGTCGACAATAGGTTATCGGGGTCAATCGGCTTCGACACGTGGTCATTCATGCCTGCGTCGAGGCAGCGCTGGCGCTCTTCCACGAGCGCATGCGCCGTCATGGCAATAATCGGTAACTTGTGCAAGCCGGGCACTCTCCGTAGTAGCTTGGTGGTCGTGAACCCATCCATCTCGGGCATCTGCAAGTCCATGAACACTACATCGAATGCCGGACCCTGATCGCCACCGGTCAGGATTTTCACGGCTTCACCACCATTGTTGGCCACCACGACGAATGCACCGGCGTTTTCCAGCAGCTCCGTCGCAACCTGCTGATTGATCTCGTTGTCTTCGACCAACAGGACGCGGATTCCCCGGGCATCGGGTAAGGCGGCGTTGTCCTTGCCTTCAGCAAAACGTTGGCCCTCGAGTCCGCCAACC
Organism: uncultured Acidobacteriaceae bacterium; assembly: GCA_963824325.1. Classification (GTDB taxonomy): domain Bacteria; phylum Acidobacteriota; class Terriglobia; order Terriglobales; family Acidobacteriaceae; genus PALSA-350. The sequence goes on from CAWGPA010000007.1 coordinate 49,404, forward strand.
CCGAACAGGTCCACAAGAGTGTCGTAGAGCAGCGATGGGCTGAACGGTTTCAGCAGGAACCCTTCGATCCCTATCTGCTCGGCCTGTTTGCGGATGTCTTCCCGTCCAAATGCTGTGACCATAATGACCTTGGGAGTATGCCTAAGGAGACCGCCCTGCTTGATGATGCGGCTGGCCTCAAGGCCATCGAGGCCCGGCATATGCCAGTCGATCACGACTAACTGATAGGGATTGTGGGTGTCGGAATCGGAGAGTTCGCGGATTGCTTCCTCTCCGGACGAAACAGAGTCGGCCCTAATGGCGAACGCCTTCAGCCTTTCCGTGGTAATTTCGCGGGCTAGTGGGTTGTCATCGACGATCAGTGCGTGGATGCCAGAGAGGTCGGGGACGAAACGCCGTCGCTCGGGTTCGTTGGAACCGATGCCAAACCATGCGCTGAAGGAGAAGGTGCTACCCACGCCGTAGGTGCTCTCGACCGAAATTTCGCCTCCCATGAGTTCGACGAGCCGTTTGGAGATGGAGAGGCCGAGGCCGGTGCCGCCATATTTGCGGGTGGTGGAGCTGTCGGCTTGGCTGAATGCCTGAAACAGACGAGCGGCCTGCTCCGGGGTCATCCCAATGCCAGTATCGCGGACGGAGAACCTTATCTTTAGCCGGCCTGCCAGCTTCTCCTCCGCTACAACGGTCACTACCACCTCTCCACGATCGGTGAATTTGATCGCGTTGTTGAGGAGGTTGATCAGGATTTGGCCCAGGCGCAAAGGGTCGCCCATGAGATTCGGCGGCAAATCGTTTGCCGAGGCGATCAAGAATTCCAAATTCTTATCTTGAACTTTTTGACCAACGACGGAGGATAGATCTTCGAGCACCTGCTCCAGGCGGAACTCGATATTCTCAACTTCCAGCTTGCCTGCTTCGATCTTTGAGAAGTCAAGGATGTCGTTGATGATTCCAAGGAGCGCCTGTGCAGCCACATTTACTTTGGTCAGATAGTCACGCTGTTTCGCTGTCAACTCGGTCTTCAAGGCAAGGTGGGTCAAGCCCAGGATCGCGTTCATGGGGGTGCGAATCTCGTGGCTCATGTTGGCGAGGAAGTCAGACTTGGCCTTGGTGGCGGCGACGGCTTCTTCTTTGGCGGCGAGGAGATCCGCTTCGGCCTGCTTGCGATCGGTAATGTCTTTGGTTGTGTTGAGGAGATAGCGCGGATTTCCAGCAGTGTCCCTGATAACCGAGAAGGTACCGTCTGCGATGACGATGCGTCCATCGCGGCGGATGAAGTGCTGCTCCCACTCGTCGTAGTCGTATTTGCCTGCGAGGAGTTCCGCGTAGCGTTTTGCGCTGGAAGCACGCTCGTCCGGGTGGACTACCTGGTCCCATTTCTCCACAGAGGTTAAGTCCTCATGAGTACACCCCAGCATTTCGTGTAAAGCCTGATTGGTGAAATATTCCGAGTTGCGGACGCTGTGAAGACCGATGCCGACGGGGGCGTTCTCAAAGATCGAACGGAAGAGCTGCTCGCTCTCCTGCATGGCTTCCTGGGCACGCTTTTGTTCGGTGATATCTTCCTTCAGATCGACGAGGTACTGTGGCCTGCCTGCAGCGTCCCGGAGCAGCTGAAACCTCCCGTTGCAAGCAACGATGCGTCCGTCACGATGAATGAAGTGTTGTTCATACTCATCCGTTTCGCCCTTGCCCTGGATGAGTTCCGCATATCGCTGTGCGCTTGCGACGCGTTCCTCGGGGACAACAATTTGGTCCCATTGCTCTATACTGCTCAGCTCTTCCTCCCTGTAGCCCAACATATCGTGGAGTGCACGGTTGGAGACATGCTCCTGGCTATCAATCTTGTATAAGCCGATCCCGATCTGTGCATTCTCAAAGATCGAACGGAACAGCTGCTCACTCTCCCTGAGCTTTTCTTCTGCCCGCTTTCGCTCAGTGATATCGACAACGGTGACGACAGCTCCAGTGACATTTCCGCCCTCCAGGATGGGAAACGAGGAGTACTCCACCGGGACCGGGGTGCCATCGCGTCGCCAGATCACCTCGTCGTTTGTGCAGCAGCCCTCTCCCTTCTTGCACGCACGGTAAACGGGGCACTCATCTATGGGGTAAACGGAGCCGTCCGGCTTGTGGTGATGCATCAGATCGTGCGTCTTCCGGCCAAGGACCTCCTCGGCACGGTAGCCAACCAATTCACAGGTTGCGCGATTGATGAACGTGCAGTTTCCTTCGAGATCGATTCCGTAAATGCCCTGCCCGGCAAATTCGAGGAGCAACTGCATTTGTTGCGTAACGCGGTTTCGTTCCTCCTGCAATCCCTTGTACGACTCCAGCGATCGTGCGATGTCACCGATCTCGGATCGATCCTCCTGAAATCCGATCCGGGTGCCCTGCTTTTGAGCGAGAAGGTCGCTCAGGCTACGTCCCAGGGCAGCCAGAGGGGCCACCATCTTGGTGCGGTAAAAGATGAGCGCTCCCCCTATAGCCAAAGCATTGAGGATCGCAGCAACGATTGCGAGGTTGACTGTCCGCTGGGCGGCCCGCTCTTCGGAGAGGGCCTGGGTGGCGAGACGCTGGTCCAGCCGGCGGCGGAATTCATCAAGGGGATCCATGATCAAGGCTTTCGCCTTGAGGTATTCCTCGCCGTACACATACCCCATCGCGGTGGTGAAATCTTTGCGTTCGGCGGCTTCGAAGGACTTCTCTTCCTGCGCGATGAGAGCATCGGAACTTCGCCTGGCGCGGGAGACGAGTTCGCTCTCCTCCGGGGTGAGACCAAGCGCCTGCAAGCCTTCCACAGCCCGGTCGCGGCTGCGCTCCACATGTATCTCCCGCAAGAAGACGTCGCGGTAGTGGGGATCACCCGCGACGGCGAATCCCCGCACCGCCGCGGTGAGCCTGTCGGTGGCCGCGGCGAGCTGGATGCTCAGCAGTAGCGACTGCGTCCTGGCGTTCAGTGCAGTCACCTGGCGATGCCTGAAATAGCCGGAGGAGAGAACACAAGCCACGGATGCCAACGAAAGCGATGCAACCAATAGGGTGATGCTTCGGTTGGCCTTTTGAAGACGCATTTTACGACTCTCTATGTCCCGCTTTCGCGCGGCTATTCGACGATGCGAGATGGCTTGCCCGACGGCGGATCGGTTTCAGCCACACCGAATGTTAAGTCGGTAGGCCTGGAGCGCCTACTGGCAATAGTGTCAGGTGGGGTGCGATTGAGCGCTTCTAAATACCCCGAACGCGCGAGCGGCAACAGATGGATTCTCAGCGTATTGTGACGATTTCCAGGAGATAGCGGCTCTGGGTTTCAGTAGCTCAGGAGCATGATGCAGATCTGAATGACTGCTCCGAGCACCAGGAGAACGGCAAGGCCGATATTCAGGTAGGCAAGCCGAGAGCGGCTCCGGTTGAAAGCCGTGTTGAGCTTTTCACGTTCTTCGCTCATGCATCCTCTCAATCGGATACAGGCAAGGTACTGGAACCGCCTCGGCCTGCTCAGGGGACCCTTAGACTCACGGCTACTGGCCCCTGCGTTCTTAGCCTCCTGTAAAACTCTTTATTGAGAAGCCCGTGCCAGCTGTTGAAGCGGTCACGGCTTTCTCCAGAGATCACTCGACATGTTTTGCTGCAGCGGTGCGCTCGAGTTCCGGCGCCGCCGCGGGTCCATCTGCAACGACCGCTTGAGGATTGGTACTGGCGCGCAGGCGGGCTTCTCTGCTGGCCGCCTCTCCGAAGCAGCGGGCGCGATTAATACTTCCAATTGGCGTGCTGTCAGGTGTCGAGTGACGGGTTACATCGAAGTAAACCGTTTCGCCGGCATCCGGGCGAAGATGAGACTGCGCTAACAGGGTGAGCCGCGCGACCGTGTGAAAAGGCGCTTCTGCTTCTTTCCACTTGACGCTCGCGTTTTCAATCCAGAAGTTGGCGTCATGACGCTTACCCCAATAGGTCATCTTGTCGGGATCGAGGAGTTGGACGGCAAAGTCGAAGCTGCTCATCCTGCCATCCTCGTTGAGGTGCCGTATCAGCTCGTCCTGCAGACCTTTCGGATTGCTCTTTTGCAGGGGACGGGCCAGATTGCCGGGCGAAGGGATCGCCGAATACTGGACGACATCGAGGGGGCCATGGCGAAAGGGCACGTTGCTCCAATAGCGGAGTTGCTGATAGGGCCTGATCTTCTGGCTGGCCTGTATTTTTGCCATCGTAAGAATCCGTATCACGCGCAACTTATCTTTGAACGGCAGGGACAACAAGCCGGATAGCGGGTTCGACGCCGCCAGCACCTTCATGACCGCGGCGAATGCAGGGGAGTCGTTGATGGGTAGAGGCGGAGCATTCTGCAATGAAAAATCCTGGCGGCCGCCGTTCCCGCCAGGAACAGCTATGCCGCCCCGCGTAAGGTCGACCGAGAACGACATCGATCGCACGTCGGGCTTGAAATCTGAGTTTTTCTTGGAGTCAGCGTTTCCCCACCGCACCACCGCGGGATATACGCCGGGCTTACTAAATATCCCCTTGGCGAGCCGCGCAGCCAGCTGCGGGTCGCGACCGACGCTGAGGTCAAGGACTTCGAACTCGGCCCGGGCGCAGACCCCTTTCGCATGTGTCCCGCGGGCCAGGGGCCTGTGCTGTTCAGCAGCACTCGTCGCCTGCACCTTGAGGGTTCTTCGGACGATCGCCTCAATGTCAGATGGTTCCCGGGCGAGGTCCCGCTCGCTGTCGCTACCGGTCACTCCGAAACATCTGGTGAGCCAAAGCATGGACTGAACCCTCCCTGTTACCCGAGGTGCGAAATGAACTTGATTGCAGTGATACTGGGCAAAAAGCAGTAGGCGGCAGCTTTGGTTGTAGTGAAGCTGGAAAATCCTGTCAGCTTGATCGGAGGCGCGCCGTTCGCCTGGGGAATGACGAAAATGCTTTCCTTCGGGTCTTGCGTCCCAATCATGGGATCTTTCGCCTTAGGATCCAGCCTGACGGCTCCCGCGAATTCGGCATCGTTTACCCAATGCCCGAGGACGAACTCATATTGGTTCTCGATGCTGGAGTTGATGAAGTATCCGAGAAGGCCACGCTCGATGCCGTCGTAGGGTTGCGCCGGATCATAGTTTGGTCCGTAGGGCAGGCCGCGGCGGATCAGACGGTGCGTATTATTGCTGCCACCGGGCTTGCCCTGCCCGGTGACTGGCTGGTCGCGCGGATTGATGCGGCGCATGTGCGCGCCAACAGGACAGCGCAGCCCTCTCGGATCGCCCGATCCGTCTTCGTTTACGTATCCGTAGTTGTTCAGTTGGTCAGGGGCGATTCCACCCGGAGGGCTGTCTGTTTCGGGTGACAATTCCAAGGGAGTGCCGTTGCGCCAGCGGCCGCAGATCTTGGCGGCCAGCAGCTCGGGATCTATTTTGTCCTTGTGCGATTGCAGAAACTCTTCGAATCCAACTACGTCGGTCTGGATCATCTTGAAGACGGCAAAGCTGCCATTCAGACCGAGCTCTGGCGGCTCAGGCACGAAATAGTTCTCTGCATCGTCCTGCAGAACAAAGAGCCATGGTTCGCAGGGTTCCTGGTGATCGGGCGTGTACCGTTCGGGACCACCGCGTATGGTGGTCATGCTGATGCCGTCGGTGTATCCGAAGGGAACCTTGGCGCAGGGTTGGGGTTTGCCGTCGACCATTTGCAGCCACGCGTTCCCGTCGGTACGCCAGATTTCCTGGAAGGCTCCGCCTTCGGTAAAGAGCGCAGACAGCCGATCGCTGTAGGCCGTCATGGCGTCCGGGCTCAGGGCATGCAGCGTCACCATCAGGTGATCGGTCGCGGACTTAAAGGCGCCTATCCAGTTCTCCGGCGCACTTGGCCCGGTGTCGCCGACCAGGTTCGCGCGCGCGGGGGCTCCGGCAATGAAGGCGCCGAAGGATTTGAAGGAGAGTGCGGGGACGCGGTCCTTGACCTCGAGCGCGACCAGTCCGGGCCAGGTGATGCCCACGTTAAGGCAGTAGTCAGGCTTGTGGCGCGGGGGAGCGGCGAGGTCGTCTGCCGGCCCCGGAGCGAAGCCTACGTGCCAGTCTTCCGCAGTGGTGATCTGTGGCGCGTCTGACTCGTCTCCACTGACCAGCCGTCCGAGCAGTTCGCGCGCCTTGGCAGGAACGCCTACGGAAAGTACAAAATGCCGGACCATGGGCATCCTGTACCCGCGCACGATGAACCCCTGTATATCACCCAGGTCGAGTGCGCTCTTCTCCGGATGCGCTGGTGCGTCGGATTCCTCCTTCTCCCCATGACTGACCAGTCTGTGAAAGAACGACTCTGCGGACCATGCTCTTTTGTCGTTGATCGCCACTGCTGCCTTCTCGTGAATGCGGTGTTAATGCGGCGCCGGCGCAGTCTTGCTATCGGCAATCAAAGCGTGAATATCCTGAACACCCAAGCCCGGATAGGCCTGGTAGAAGCCGATCGGCTCGCGGTTTGCTCCCGCGGCGTAGTCGATGAACTCCTGGAGGTACTTTCGGCAGGGCGAGGGGGGAGGGTTTATGCAGAATTTGAAGATTAAATCGAAGACCTCTCCAATGTTCTTGGTGAAGTCGGCGATGTAGGTATCAAAGGTGCCGTCATACACAGTAAAGAAACCTACCTGGTGATCCTCAAGGGGCACGAACTGGGCGAAGTGGGGCGTGCCGACCTTATCCAGGTCGTGGGTTGTTCCGCGTCCCCTGGCGCGCAACAGCAGTTTTATTTCAGCGAAAGCGAGAGCTGATTTGATAGGGAGGATCACCAGAAACGGATTAAGCACACCGCCGCCACTAAGGCCTGCGGCGGAGGCCAAGGCCTTTATCTCCTTTACTGTTGCTCCTGGGTAGGCGGTGTAGCGATTCACCGGAGAGATAAGGTGCTTTTCAGTCCATTCTACGAACACATCCGCGTGATCGGCGACTGGAGTGGGCGGTGGGTTGTCTACATGCTGAAAGATGAGATCAAATACTGGCCCAGCATGCTTGGCGAGGTCGCTGAAAAGCTCAGCGAATTCGCCGTCGAAGTCACCAAGAAAGAGCAGGGTTTTTTCGCTCAGTACGGTGAAGCGAGAATAATGGATCGTCCCGATCGTATCCTCCGCCTGGAACAGTCCCGGCATCATGGCCGGGAGCTGCTCCGACAACGCTTTTGCATCCGCAGGCGTCTTCAAGGGAAATTCGAGCGTAAAGTGGCTCTGATCGGTCACAGGATCTCCTTCATTTCGCAGTCAACGGTTAACGGTCAACGCCGTGACGCCAAGCGATGGATTAGGGATATTGTTTGAACATCTTCTGGACGGCCTTGGTTACCATCTGCGAATTCTTGTTGCCGTTGGTGCTCAGCGTATTTTGCGCCATTCCTCGCCAGAGCAGGTTCTTTTCCTTCGCCGCGTATATGTCAACGATCAAGGTTCCTACTACGTTCTGCTCTGGAGTGATTCCGCCCATGCCGCCGCCAATGCCACGCATACCCCAAGCCTGGTAGGATGTCTGCTGCTGCAGGCCACCGCTGGCAAGGACGATGAGATCAGGGTTCTGTGCTTCCCCCACAAGCTGCAAGCCCTTGCCCTGCAGCGCGGTATCGATGTCGGATTTGGCTTGTTGCGCCAATATCGAGTTTTGGATTTGATTGGCGTTGTTGCCAGCCCAAATGTAGGTGTGGTATGCGGAAAAGTCCTGGCTCTTGTTGTAGTTGACTGAAACTGTTTGCCCAATGGCAACCGCGGACGCGGTGCATGCAAGCACGGCGCACAACGCATATTTGATCTTCATCATTGTTATCCCTTTCCTATGGGCGCTCGCAGCGCTCGTGTTAATCCCGATCATTCGCCTGGTACAGCGTTTTGCCTACTGTCACTTGAGACAGGGACGCACGCCTAAACCGAGGGATTAGGCATTGACCTTAGGCGTTCCCGCTTTAGCGTCGGCGAGGAGAGTCTTTATGTCTTGAACCGCCAAGCCACGGTAGGAGCTGTAGAACCCGATTGGCGGCAAGTCACTTGCTGTCGCATATTTCAAGAATGCGTGGGCGTTCTTAGCGACGGGCGTTGCCGGTGGATCACTGACATATTCAAAAAGAACATCGAATACCGGCCCCATTTGCTCAGTGAAGTCCTTGATGTATTTATCGAAGGCACCGTCAAAGACGGTAAAGAAGCCGAGGTGATTGTCCGCAAGCGGCACAAAGTGGCAGAAGTGCAAGGTGCCGACGGAATCCGCTCCCGCGTCCATCTTGCCCTTGGCGGCCCTCAGGACCAGATCCTCCAGGACAAACGCTTTAAGGCTCGACTTGAGGGGAAGAGATACCAGCAAAGGATGTTGCTCGCAACCTCCCGTGAATTCCGCCACGCGAGCACAGGCCTGGATCTCCTGAACGGAACTGTTCCCGCAGGCGGAATAGACAATGGAGGGGGTGAGGCTATGGTGCTTCATCCATCGGATGAACGCCGTCGGGTTGTTAGCCACCGGCGTGGGCGGAGGCTGCTCTGCGTGCTTGAAAATAGTGTCAAAGACCTGTCCGGCGAACTTTGCAAGATCTGCGCTCAACTTCTCCTCGTCGCCGTCGATGTCAGCGAGGAAGAGGAGCGTCTGATCGTTCAAGACCAGGAAGCGAGAGTAATGCACGGAACCGACTGTGTCCTGCGCCTTGGCGAAAGCAGCCATCAAAGGAGGCAGTTCTGCACGCACCGCTGTCGCGTCGGCCGGCGATTTGATTGGAAATTCGATCGTGAGGTGACTTTGATTTCCGCTCATGGATGCTCCTTCAAAGCGAACCTGTCCGCATCAAATCCAGGTTGAGCCACCCGCGTCCGATTAGACAACCAGTACTGCGGCCAGTCGCGCTTCGGAAAAGGGATGAGTTGCGATTTGACGTCGGAATTATGTGACGATCTCGACCACCGTCGAATCAGTCATTACCATATCCACGGTGTCCCCTACTTTCAGTTGGTTGAGGTTGGTAATGTTCTTACTCACCTTGATGGTCTTTTTCTTGCCGTCCGGGTCGAGCAGGGTGACTTTATGATTCTGTACGTCTACGGCCAGGATCTGCGCACTCACGGCCGACGTATCCACCATCATGATGCCCGTGCCGTTGGGAGCCACGGAGACCCGTTCGCCGGCGGCGGCGCCGGGGCCCTGGTTGGACTTGCCCACCACGATGAGCATTTCTTCTGTAAATGACATCGCCAGGTGGTCGCCCACCTTGACCTGGGCCAGATTTTGAACCCGATCGTCCACCTTATAGGTTTTTTTCTTCCCGTCATCCAAGAGTAGTGTGACCTTGCGATCCTTGAGGTCGATTTTCTCAACCGTGGCCGTGACCTTGACCACCTCAACGGCATCGACACCCTGGTCTGTTCCGCCGGAACGGGCTTGCGCAGAGTAAATGGGACTGAATGCGAGGAGCAAAACTGCGCTCAAGGCTAGACTCGGTATCTTCATCGATTCTCACTTTCTTTCGCATTCCGGACTTTACCAATGATTCTTCCGGTGCATCGGCGCGTCTACTGTCACTTAAGACAGGGCCGATGGTGAATAGATAAACTTCGTCTGCCGTTTCTTTGCTGCCGTACTGACAGTTTTGCTAGTTCCTTGGCGCTCGGTCTGCCGCGATAATTGTGCGCACGTTCCCTCTAAGGAGCCATCTTCGCGGTTTTCCTGTCTGGTATGTGTTTGATAGGTCGTGGCGACTTTGCCCGGGATCGCTCTCTCCGCAACCAGCTCCGCTCCTTTAGCGAAATCTTCCGAAAATGCAACACCCATTTACGTCCTCTGCAAGGAGAACACCTCCATGCCACTCACTGAGCGACTTCCCAATGGCCGTCTCCGGCTACCTGGTCGAAGATGGCAACCGTTCGCCGCAACTCTTTCACTTTTAGTGCTGATCGCACTTCCTGGAGCTGGCCAAGTGGTAGCCAAGAAGCCTGCGGAGCCGGCAACGAAAAAAGAGCCGGAGATCAAGGAAGAGCTGACGCTGAAGAACGGAGACCGGCTAACCGGGCAACTGCTCAACTCCACCGGCACTGAGATCAAGTTCAAGAGCGATTTGGCGGGCGAAGTAACGGTCAAGTGGGAAAACATCAAGGACTTGAAGTCCAGCCGTGAGTTTGCGGTTGTTCCCAAAGATGTGAAGGATGCGAGAGACAGCGCGCTGGTACCGCAAGGGACGATAAAGATTGGCGAGAAGGGAATCCTGGTTTCTCCGCTTTCTGGGGTCAAACCCAAAGCAGGGGCGGCGCCGGCTGGTGAAGCAGCGAAACCAGATGCCACTAAGACCGCGGCCACAGCTGGTGAAGCAGCGAAACCAGATGCCGCTAAGACCGCGGCCACGGCGGGTGAAGTCGTGAAACCAGATGCCGCTAAGACCGCGGCCACGGCGGGCGAAGTAGTGAAACCAGATGCCACTAAGACCGCGGCCACGGCTGAAAAAGAGATACCAACCCCGCAAATCGCGTACGTTGTGGACGACGCGACCTATCAGAAAGAGATACACAAAAAGATCGGCTTTAAATCAGGATGGGATGGGCACGTTACCACCGGGACCTCGATGATCTACTCGACCCAAAACAGTTACCTTTTTCAGGTAGACACAGCGCTTAAGCGCAGTATCCCCACGGTTAGTTGGCTAGACCCAAAGCTTCGCACGACGGTCAATTTCACCCTGAGCGCAGGGAAGACAACGCAACCGGGCACGGAAACCACGATCACCAACATTTACCACGTGGATGCTGAGCGCGACGAATACTTCAGCAAAAAGGGCTATTATCTGCAGGCGTTCTCTTTGGATCACAACTATGCCCAGGGCCTTATACTCCAGCAGAATTACGGCTTCGGTATCGGGTCGACCCTGTTCACGAGGAAGAACTCCGAATTTGATGTCACTGCGGATCTGCATTACGAGAGCCAGCAGTTCAACGCAACGGCCGATGTCGAACAGCTCAGTCTCCACCTGGTTGGAGACACTTTGACCGAGAAGTACACGCGGAAGTGGGGCAAGATAAATTTTGATGAGAAGCTTCTCGCAGACATCGCTTGGAACAACGCCAGCGCTTTCTCGGCCTCAGGCACCAGCTCGGTAAGGATGGACATCTACAAGAAGCTTGCTTTCTCCGTATCTACGATCGATAACTTCCTGAACAATCCCCAGGTGGGATACAAGAAGAACTCGTTCCAAATTACAACCGGTTTTGCGCTGAACCTGCACTAGCGGATGGTCGGATTACTCTGGGTGGTTACCGGACTTTTACTAGTATCAGAGGAACGATATATCCACTAGACTGCCGCATGGGATGGGAGTAGGGGCTGTCCACGTCTGGTCGTTTCGGATCTTGAGGAATGAAAAGAGAGCCTTGCTCCAAGGACTTAAATCGACGCAAAGAAAGAGGGCAGGATGCAATCTGCGGTCGGCTCATCGAAGAGTGAAAGGCGCAAGCAGGGAAAAGCGCTTCGGGTAAAGCTCCCACGCACTGCACAGGCGGTATGGAAGCCTCGTCCAAAATCACAAGATATAGTCAAACTGCTCGAGGAATCCGACGTCGGCCGAATCCGGGGTCTGCTGCCGGTTAAGTACCAGCGGATGGCCGTGTCGCCTTTCACCTTTTTCCGCGGCGCCGCCATCATTCAAGCGCGAGACCTGGCGAATTCACATGTTTCGGGGATCACGGTTCAGGCATGCGGTGATTGCCACCTGGCGAACTTTGGGGGCTTTGCCTCTCCCGAACGAGTATTGGTTTTTGACATCAACGACTTTGACGAAACCTTCCCTGGTGCCTGGGAATGGGATATAAAGCGGCTGGGAGCCAGCCTGGTGCTGGCGGCGAGGGACCAGACCTTCTCTAAAAGCGTGGCCGACCAGGCGGTGCGAGCGGCGGCTGCGTCCTATCGTGAGCGGATGTCTGAATACTCTGAGATGACAGTGCTTGAGGCCTGGTATGCAACGGTCAGCGCCGCACAGGTAACCGAGTATTTCCGGAAGGACAAGGACATGTCAGCGCGGTTGGCCAGGAAGCAGAAGCAGGCCCGCTCGCAGAACTCTGAAGCTGTCGTTCCCAAGCTGACGGAGGTTGTAAACGGACGCCGGAGGTTCAAGGACAGCCCGCCGGTGATCTACCACTTCGATGAATACGCCAAAAATCTTGAAAAGGGACACGCGAAATTCATAGAAGCATACAAACAATCGCTACTGCCGGACAGGCGACAGTTGTTCCAGCACTACCGTCTTCAGGACAGTGCAATCAAGGTTGTGGGGGTGGGGAGTGTGGGCACGCGCTGCTATCTCTCGCTACTTCTGGCTGACGACACGGATCCACTCTTCCTTCAAGTCAAGGAAGCGCGCAGATCTGTGCTGGAGTCGCCTCACGGAAGAAGCCGCTATGCCCATCAGGGTCTCCGGGTTGTTGAGGGCCAACGTCTCATGCAAGGAGCGAGTGACATCTTTCTCGGTTGGGCGCGCACCAAGAACCACGATTACTACCTGCGTCAGTTCCGTGACATGAAGGTTTCCGCAGAGATCGAAACCTTCCGCCCTGCGACCCTGGTTGGTTACGCGACCTTGTGTGGCTGGGCGTTGGCACGGGCCCACGCCAAGGCTGGTGATGCCGCGATGATCACGGGATACCTGGGAACGACCGACCAGTTCGATAACGCTTTGGCGAAATATTCGGAGGCCTACGCGGACCAGGCAGAACGAGACTTCGCAACCTTTAAGGCCGCGGTTCGCTCCGGGCGTCTTTCGACGGATGTAGAAAAAGGCGCAGGATTGGAGTTCCTGCTGTAATTGTTCTGGACATATTTCTTGTCCCGTTCAGGGGCGTTGGCGAAGTTCATGCGGCTTTCTTTACGGAAAGCCGCAGACGAATGCAACACCGTCTAACGCCAGTAACCGGCGACGTAGACATAGCCTCCGGGGCGAGCAACCCAGCGGCCGGGAATCCACACGGCACCCCGCCGTGGCGGATTGACCCAGTGTCCGGGCACCCAGACATACCGGCCTCCATTCCATCGGTAGTATCCAGACACCCAAACCCATCCCGCATGCAACGGTGGCCCCGGGCGTTCAACGATCACTGGTGGCGGCGGTCCTGCATGAATGACGACCTGTGCGTTTGCTGCGCCCGCGGTCAAAGTAATCCCGCATAACGCGATTAGTATCCGTTGCTTTACCCTCACAGAAATCTCCGGGAATCAGTTTGTGAATTGCCAATGGATCGGGCGATCTTGATGGCCGATTGACGCTTAGTCTTGCACCTGGACCTGCCGCAGGTAAATTGTAAATGTGCAGTTTCCCAAAAAAGTTTTCAAGGACCGCATTGTAGATGGTCCGCAAATACAAGAAGACACTTGGGTTGTGAGCCGCCATCGGCAAAATCTGGAAATGTCTCGGGGGTTAACTACCTGGAATCCGATAGCCGGTAATACCACAGAGGACTTGAATCGGCGCGTGTCCTTTGGCGGAAAACGGCGCAACATGTGAAAGTGGGCCGTGTTTGCCTTAGTAGCAAAGTTTTAGGGGTTGGGTCATGGATATACCGAATGATCTGAACAAACTGCTTGAGCAACTGAAGCAAGTAACAAGGGATACCAACCGTATGAGCGAGACCGGTGCATCCTCTGGCTCCCGGCCCACAGCTGATGAGATCGAGCATTTCTTGAGCCAATACAACCTTGAGCCAGACACCGCGATCGAACGGATCGAGATATCAAACGAAGGCATTTTCGAGTTCTACCTGTTCTCGGTTTCGAGGAGCGGCAGCGAGGATCTGTCGTTGTTCGCGATGCGGCCTGAACAAAGCCTGCCCATCGATGCAGATGAGCCGTCTCCGACCAGCGAATAATCGAATTTCCTGAGGCGCTTTCACTGGCCGCCCTGGCTACATACTCCTCTCCTCAACTGTCCTCAGAGCAGTTTCCACTTCCGCCAGAATCGCGTCGGCGTCTGTCACAGGTTTTCCTGCCTGGAGCAGCTGATAGGAATTTCGCATTCGCTTCAGTGCAGCTGCCAAAACAATATTGCTCTCCAGGGTCCATCGAATCCAGTGCTCCAATTGGGTATCGATGACTATCTGGGGGACGGTGGACGCAGGCGCGGCATCGTGGGGTTTCTTCGCGCCGGCCGCGGCCGGAGACGGGTCTGGATCAGTCCGCCTATGGCGAATTTCCCGATTGTTATCCAGGAAAAATATCCGCCGAAAAGCCGGCCAGAAAAAGAGCGAAAACCAACCGCACCCTCGTACACCTTTCTTTCCCCGCGACCTATCCATCACTGTAGCTGTTCTCGACGCCATACCAGGCATCGCTCCGTTATTGAAACTGGGTCTCATCGCCGATCCTTTGATCGCGTCAAGCGCGAAATCCCGCGGGCACGCGTCTGCGGCACCGCAGCGCACAGCCGCAATGGGCTGCCTCACAGGGTCATGACTTATAGGATGACGGAAAGAGGCCACCCTGGTCGTTGCTCATCAGCAATCAAGGGAGAAAATTTCCGCAGACGCCTGGTTGGCAACTGCTGCAGGTGCGGAGAGAGGCGTTCAGGGCCTGAACGCGCGGATCATGCGCACTACAGCTCGTTATCGCAGACGACAAGAGAACGAAGATCCGGTGTTGAGAACTGCCGCGAATACGCGGCCGACGACCCAAGCACTTGTTGATCTATTTTGGAGGCGTGCAGCCCGCATTGTTTGCTGTCTTTGCGCAGGTAGTCCCGTTGGGCCCTTCCGCCACGCCCTTACCGTTCTTGCTTTTGCTTTTGCCGCCGCCAGTGGTCTGAGTGGTCGTTACTCCATTAGAGTTCTTATTCGCGGTGGCGCCTTTGCCTGTATTCGGGTTATAGGCTGCAGCGGATTGACCGTCGCTGCAAACGGTTTTGCCGCGTGCATTCTTGACACAATCTGCCTGACATAGACTAGCTGAAAGAAACACACACGCCATCACCGCAAAAACTCTCATTTGGATCTCCGATGGGCTAGTCTTGCACCTGCCGCCCGCCTTGCCTAGCTAGCAAAACTATCAGCGCATCAAGCAGGGTCGCCATTCGGGATGATGGGCGTTACTCAGCCGGCCATCTTCTTGAAGACCTCGAGCGCAAACTCAAGGTGGTCTTGGGTGTGTGCAGCCGTAACACACAGCCGAAGCCGTGCCGCGCCCTGCGGGACCGCCGGGAAGAGAACGGGAGCGGCCAGGATGCCGTAATCGCGGAGCCGACGCGCAAACAGGGCGGTGGTTACCTCGTCCTTCAGGATGACGGGGATCACCGCGGTCTCCGAGAGGCCGGTGTCATAGCCCAGGCTCTGCAGACCGCAACGCAGGAAAGTAGCGTTCTGCTCGATGCGGGCGACGCGCTCGGGTTCGTAAGCGAGAATAGACAATCCTTCGCGGATCGCCCCCACCGACGCGGGGCTCAGCGCGGCTGAAAAGATATAGGGTGAGGATCCATGTTGCAAAAAAATAGCAAGCTCTTTCGAGCCGGCAACGAATCCTCCGGTGGCGGGAATTGCCTTGGCCAACGAACCCGTCCAGATGTCGACCTCACTGGCTGCAATGCCGAAGTGTTCAGCGACGCCACGGCCGTGGGCTCCCAACACTCCGGTGGCGTGCGAGTCATCCACCAGCAGAAAGCAGCCGAATTTCTTCTTGATCTCGATGATCTCCGGTAAGAGGCAAATGTCGCCGTCCATGGAAAAGACGCCATCAGTAATGATCAGGGTGCGGTTGGCCGGCGGCCCGTTCTGGATCTCCTGCTGGAGCGACTGCATATCATTGTGCAGGAAGCGCTGCAACTGGACTCCGGCAAATCGGCAGGCGTCTGTCAGGCTGCGATGGCAAAGCGCATCCATAATGACGCGGTCCGCAGGTCCCAGGAGAGCCCCGATCACCGCGAGATTGGCAGCATAGCCTGAACTGAAGGTGGTGGCTGACTCGGTGCCCAGGAAGGCTGCGAGATCGCGTTCCATCTGCTGATGCTGGTCGGTTGTTCCAGTTAGGAGGCGGGCGCCGCCGGTGCCGGTTCCATACTTCAGGATAGCTTTGATCGCCGCGCCATCGATGCGCGGGTCACCGATAAGTCCGAGGTAGTCATAGGAGGAGAGCATCAGCATGGAGTAGCCGTCTGCCTGGACCTCTGGACCGGTGCGTGCTTCCAGGGGAATCTGGAAGGGATATGCATCCGCATCGCACGCCATGGCGGTGGTCTCGAACAGCCGCCGTCCGCGGGCGTCGATCAGGTCGTTTTTGGCAAACTTGCTGCTTCTGGTCCGGGAAAAATAGCCATCGAAAAGGCCGCCGGACGAAGAAGGGAAGCTGACCTTCTTCCCGTTGAAACCACTCAATTCTGTAGAAATGTCTTTGGGGGCAGATGTTTTTGAAGTCACCATAGAAGTCCCTTCTGCTGACAGGCTCATGACTTCAGAGCATTACAGAGAGAGGCGGCTCGCGTCGTTGCGCGAGAGCAATCAAGAGAAATTGAGTTTTTTGCTTTCGGAGGGAAGCTGCCTAAGTCCCGAAGGAAGCGGAAGTGGTGGCGCTATGCCGCAGCAAGCGGGCAGGGAAACGGAGCAGGATCTTGCCCCGGCGCTTCTCAAGGGTACCCTGGCGTTGCCATGTGCTCAACAGGCGGCTGGCAGTGAACAGGGAAATGTGGGCCTCGTCAGCCAGTTCCTCATTCCTGACGTCGAGTTCGACGCCTCCCTGAACCTTGTGACCAATGCCATCGGCGAGGTTAGCCAGTACCCGGGCGAGCCGCTGTGGGGCAGATTCGCAAATCAAAGAGGCATGTGCCGTCCGGTAACCCGCCAGGTAATCGAAGGAGATTAACAAAGCGTTTTCCAGAAGGCGCGGATATCGCGCGCACAACCCACGGATTGTGCTGCGGCTCCAGACCAGTGTGGTGGTATTGGTTGTGGCTTCGCTGCTGACCAGATATTCCTGGGGTTTAGACAATAAGGCTGCGTCGCCGAAGATCTCTCCCGCAGTGACCCGAAGCAGTACGATTTTTTGGCCATCTATCGTCGTGAAGAAACGGCGGAGGCGTCCGGTCAGCAGCAGATACAGATGCCCGGCGGAATATCCCTGGCGTGCAATCACGGAATTTGCAGAGAAGCGCTGCTGGGTTCCGGCAGCCATAATCGTTCTGACGTCAGCCAGGTCAAGCCCCTCAAAGAATCGTGGTTGCCGCTCTCGTAGAAACGCTGTAACCGGGATATACATATCTCTCATCTTCTCTGAGGGGCTGTCCTCGAACCGCCCGTCAGTAGAGGCTCCATGGTTATTTCGAAGCGGCTTCGACTTCGCCGGGTAGCCGGAAGGCGTTGTCAGCCGGTAGTTCGGTTCCTTGCCCGGCGATATCGCCTGCCTTGTCCGTGTAAAAACCTGGGTCTTTGGCTTGGTAAGTTAGTCTCGTGGGCGCTGCGAGCCGAGTGCCGGCAGACTCAACGATGCCAACTATCTTCAGTAGGATCTCCTGCCGAAAGCCGGTGAACTTGCCCATATCGCCGGTCTTGACAAAAGCAAACAATTCCAATTCGAAGGCAGCGCCGGCGAAACTGGTGACCCGTAATCGTGAGCTCCCGGATTCGACCGTGGGGTCCGCGTCCAGCATCTTCTGCACGTTGTCCAGTACGAACCGCAGTTGCTCAACCTGTGTTTCAATCCGCAGGGAGAAGGTTTGTTGCAGAAGAAGTTTGGGCCGTTCCTTCATGTTTTCAAACTGCATTTGCGCCAGCACGCCGTTGGGTACAACGAGCAGATTCTGGTCCAGGGTTCGAAGCTTTAGAGAGCGAAGCCCGATATCGACAACCGTGCCAACGCGATCACCAATCTTGCAAAAATCTCCGACCTGAATTGCTCTGTCCAGGAGCAGCGAGATTCCGCCGATTAGATTTTCCAGCGTCTTTTGTGCTGCCAGCGCTACCGCCAGGCCACCGATACCAAGTCCGGCGAGCGCGGTCGTCACGTTTAATCCAAGGAATGCAAGCGCGGCCAGCAAGGCGATGATCAGTATCCCGATGTGATTCATTCTCTGCATCAGGATCAGGATCGACTCCCCACCACCGCGGTGGGTTCGCGTTCGGCTTAACGCGCGGTCGAAGCCCTGGTCGGAGAGCCTGCTAGCGAGCCAGCCAAAGCATCCTACAAGGAGGGCAGCCAGGAAACGAACATAGTAGACACGATAGAGAAGGGGCGGCTGCAGTAGGTACACAAAGAAGCCGTGCAGCAGGATGGCAATCATGCACCTGAGCGGCATGCCAACGGGTGTATCCCAGACGGTGGTGAAGGGAACGTTGCGCAGCCGGCACCAGGCTCGCCTGGGTGCGCTAAACAAGAAAGTCGACAGCCACGCCAGTAACCACGCGAGCGGGATTGAGACTAGCCAGCAGAACCATTGCGTAGTTGACATTCCCAGAATTACGGGCCCGGTTAGTAGAGCGAGCCGGATTCGAGTGGTGCCCGTCGGCTTTTCGCTCTCCAGCCGAGCGTAGAGCCTGGGGATACTCTTCAGCGTCGCGCGCGAGATCAGCCAAATTCTTCCTACCGCGGGATCGTTCACCCGCACCAGGATCACGTCTGCCGAGTCGCCAGCTACCGTCAACACACCGGCACGAACCTGGCCCGGCGGAAGCCCGGCTTCAACGGTGCCGTTCGGATCATCGCTGAGCAAGTTGATGCCGCCCTGGAAGTCCGGGTATAACAGCCGGAATTCCTTGACGAGTTGTTCCAGGCTCTCGCCGGGAGGGAGCTGCAGAAACCGAGCAGCGGTTATGTAGTCTCCGCTTGCCTGGTATTTCAAGAAGTTGATCATCGAACTGCGGGGCGTTTGCCGTCCGAGCGGGTCCAGCGGCGCCGCAGGTTCAGCTTTGGGCTCCGGCTGCGGGAAGTTTCGGAAGCTGGGCTGACGAAGATTCAGCCCAGCCTCCGAATAAGAGGATGATAAAGACGCAACTGACAGTGCAAGTCCGCTTGAGCAACCGGCCAACCCCCTCCTGGTACTGTCTTAGTAAGGACATGGCCGGTCACCCCAAACGCTTCTTTTCTTCATCGAGACCCGCACTTCTCTAAGTGTTCACTTTGTCAGCGTGCCGACAACTTCTACCGGTTCGGCGGTTTCCCTGAGGAAGCCGCTTTCTCTGCCGCCCTCCAGGAACTTCTTTCCGTCAATGCGGCCGAACATCTCGATCAGTTTTCCCACCAGGCCGGTCCATCCGGTCTGATGGCTGGCCCCGAGACCGGCGCCATTGTCACCGTGGAAGTACTCGAAGAACAAGATGTAGTCCTTCCATTGTGGGTCAGTCTGGAATTTCTCCGTACCCCCGTAAACCGGGCGACGGCCGGATTCATCCCGCAAAAAGGTGCTGGACAGACGATGGGCAATCTCTCGCGCTACCTCGAAAAGGTTCATCAACTTACCCGAGCCGGTAGGACACTCAATCTTGAAGTTGTCTCCGTGATACAGGTAAAAAGACAGCAGCGCACGAATCAGCACCGCATTGACCGGCATCCAAACCGGCCCGCGCCAGTTGGAGTTACCGCCGAACATGCCAGTATCCGACTCAGCCGGAAGGTAATTCACCTTATACTCCTGCCCATTCACATAGACGACAAATGGATGTTCGTCGTGATACTTGGAGAGTGCCCGAATCCCATGCGGGCCCAGGAACTCGTTCTCGTCGAGCATGCGAGTCAGAATCCGGCGCAAACGCGTGGGGTTTACCACCGCAGCCATGCCGCGCTCGCCATAGCCAAGATGACCATGCCCGGTGGGATGAACGTTTTCAAGCAATTCCGGCATCCGCCGCACGCGTTCGGCGAAAACCTTCGCCATTCCGGGTACCCGCTCGCGCTGCCACGGCTCGATCACGGTGGTGGCAGCCAACGGAAGCAGGCCCACCATAGAGCGAACTTTGAGCCGCTGTGAGCTACCGTCGGGCAGGCGAAGGACATCGTAGTAGAAACCATCCTCCTCGTCCCACATACCTTCGGGCCCGGTTTGATTCATGGCGCGACCGATCCAGAGAAGATGGTCCATAAACTTGATTGCCATGTCCTGGTAAAAATTATCGTTGGACGCCAACTCCACCGCGATCTCTAACATGTTCTGGCAGAACATGCTGACCCATGCCGTGCCATCCGCCTGCTCCAGGTGGCCACCGTTGGGGAGTGGCGCGCTGCGGTCGAAGACGCCGATGTTGTCCAGCCCAAGAAAACCGCCTTCGAAAAGGTTGTTGCCGTATCGATCTTTGCGGTTCACCCACCAGCTGAAATTCAGCATCAGCTTGGAAAAAGAACGCTTGAGAAACTCGATATCGCCTTTCCCAGTAGCCCCTTGTTCCGTCCGGTACAGGAAAATAGTGGCCCAGGCGTGCACCGGCGGATTCACATCGCTGAAATTCCACTCGTAGGCAGGGATCTGACCGGTCGGATGAAGGAAGAACTCCTGCAACATCAGATCGAGCTGTTGCTTGGCGAAATCGATGTCCACTGTAGAAAGAGCAATGGTGTGAAAAGCCAAATCCCACGCCGCATACCACGGATACTCCCACTTATCGGGCATGGAGATGACGTGTTGATTCAGCATGTGGAACCATTCGCTGTTGCGCATGACGCGCCTGCCACCCTTCATCGGA
Organism: uncultured Acidobacteriaceae bacterium; assembly: GCA_963824325.1. Lineage (GTDB taxonomy): Bacteria > Acidobacteriota > Terriglobia > Terriglobales > Acidobacteriaceae > PALSA-350. The sequence continues at coordinate 70,024 of CAWGPA010000007.1, forward strand.
TCTTCGCCATGCTCCGAGAGCCACTTGTCCAGGTCAAAGAAGAAGAATTGCTTTGACCAGAGCATACCGGCCATCGACTGGCGCAAAACGAGCGCTTCATCTTCGCTCAGATGTGACGGGGTGACCTTGCGATAGAACTCGTCTGCCTCGCCCTGGCGGGTTTTCAAGGTTGCGGCAAAGCTGCTGAATGGATCGCCGATGGTGGCAGGAGCCTTATCGGTGAGGCGCAGGCGGATGGTGGCCGTCTTTCCTGCACCTACGTTCAACTTGTATTGGGCCGAAGATTTAGTTCCCGTTTTCTGGGGATTCACTCCGTGTTCATTGCCCTCAACCACGTAGTTGTTGATTCCGTCTTTGACGTAAGCAGAGACGTTCGGGCTGCCGAAGATCCGCTGATTGTTGGTCTCATTTTCTGTGAATAGAAGTTGGGTATCCCCGTCACAATAGAGATAACGGTCACCAAGCTCCACATGCGATGCGGCAATGGCCTGAATATCCTTCTGGCCTCGGACTTGTTTCAAGGACGGCTTGGGGGTACCTGGCCACCAGGTCCAGGTGTTGCGAAACCATAGCGTCGGCAGGACTTGTAACTCGGCCGCTTCGGGTCCGCGATTCACTACGGTGATCTGGACCAGCACGTCCTCTGGTCCCTGCTTGGCATATTCGACGAAGACATCGAAGTAGCGGTCCTGGTTGAAAATTCCAGTATCCAGTAGTTCGTACTCCATGTCGAAGCGATTGCGGCCTCGATTCGTCTGGATCAGATTGAGATAGGGAAATTCCGCCTGCGGATATTTGTACAAATACTTCATGTACGAGTGCGTTGGCGTGCTGTCGAGGTAGAAGTAGTATTCTTTAACGTCTTCGCCGTGATTGGCCTCGCTGTTGGTCAAGCCGAAGGCGCGTTCCTTGAGAATCGGGTCCTTGCCGTTCCATAGCGCCACGCTAAAGCACAACAATTGCTTCTCGTCGCTGATGCCGGCGAGACCATCCTCACCCCAGTGGTAGGCACGGGATCGGGCCATATCATGAGTGAAATAGTCCCAGGCATTCCCATCATGGCTGTAGTCTTCACGCACTGTTCCCCATTGGCGTTCGCTCAGGTAAGGCCCCCACATCCTCCACGGCGTGTTGGCGGTACGCGCTTCTTCCAATCGGGCTGTTTCCGGATCCTGGCTCATTCTGTTGCCTCTTCCTCTTGGCTGAGTCGCCTCAACGGTCTTTGCAGCGTGATCAATTGTGGTTTTCTGAACCACCGGGCATGCAAAACTTTCAATGGAGGGCCCTGCGACCGCCGAACGTCCGGAACACGTAGTTGAAGAGGGAAGAAGATAGGAGAAGCGGGTTCCGTCTCCCTGGCGCTTCTTTCGTTTCCTTACCGCGGTGCCTTCAGTAGTCGCCTACTGAGATCATTCTCCCATGGACGCAAGCTGCCTACTGTCAGTTATGACAGTGGCGCGGGCGGATTGATCGGGCGTTCACACAGCTACCGGGCTACGGGTAGATCTGCAGGTTGGGCGAGCCGGAACTCAAGCAGCGATTCGCTGGGTATGGAAAGCTGCTGACCCTTTTTGGTGGCGGCGACAGCCGTTCCCGCGCCGGCCCCAGCTAGAATTCCGATGCCCGCTCCCTTTCCCCCTCCAGCCAGTCCGCCAATCAGCGCACCGAGGCCCGCGCCGCCAACCACCTTCTTCGCGGTATTCCCACCCTCCCCTTTTCCCTGGATCTCGTAGGTGCTGGTCAACAGGGGATAGGAGGTTCCGTTAATCACGATTTCTGTCAGCTCCAGCCCTAATTCGGAACTGCCTTTCATCTTGCCTGCGGAGGAAGCCGAAGAAAGAACCCCATACACAGGCGTGCCTCTTTTCGCCACCACCACATTGTTGGCTTGCAGGTTGGTCTCCAGGCTGGCGTTGAAGCGGTAGCCGGCCTTCTGCTTGCTGGAATCGATTGAATCGATGGTTCGGATCAGGATCCGTGTTCCTGCGGGCACTGTAACCGTTTTGGTGCTTTGGGCGGCAGCGGTGAATGTGGTCATAACAGTAGCCAGGCCCACCAGCAACGTCGCGGCTCGAATCATTCCCTTTAACATGTCCAGTCTCTCCTTTTTTCCGGAAATTACGAGCCTTGCCCAACCACCGGCAAGGAAGAATCAATTTGCAGGTCAATAATCAAGAGCAGTTGCTCCTCGACCTGGATGAAACGCGCTGCCTCAATTCCACCCAATGCCTGCTTGACCCGCTCATAGTATTTGGCCAAAAGCTCCGAACGCTGCTTGCGGTAAGAGAGCGCCTTCTGGATCAGCTCGTCGGCCTTGGTGTCGGTCATCTGATCGTACGAACTGGCATACTCTTGAATATTTGCCACCCTCAGGTCATTCAGCTTGGCCAATTCAGCGTCGTACTCCTCGTAGATGGGCCAGAATTTTGCCGCGTCGGCGGCGCTCAGCTGCATCACCTCGCCCATCATTTCGGCTTTCTGCTGCCGGACGTCGGCGCGCAGCAGCACAATATACGCCTGAATATTTTGCGAATCTGAGTTCGCTGCCAGGGTCTGCGAACCGGTTTGCGCCGGTTGCGCATTGTCCTGGGCCCCTGCGGCAAGGGTAAAAATCAAGGCCGCCAGAACCATGATCCCAGCTGCATTTTGTTTCTTCATCTCCTACCCTCCATGGAATGCGGATACTTCAGTCACGGCGCTGTTGGTTGTAATTTCCTGAACCAGAAGAGCATAGGCTGCATTTGTCCCGGAGTAAAACTGTCTTTTGCGACAGGGAATGGTGCAAACACCGGCTACCGGCGCCCAGGGGGCATTGTCGTCGGGGGCCGCTGGTTCTGGTAAGCGATATCGTAGGTATCCCCTGAAATTTTCCTGACCCGACTGTTAATAATGCTAGGTCCCCATCTTGGGTAGGGAGATTAGCCTTGGATATGCTTCCGGACTATCTATGGGGCGAACGTTAGGCACACGATGAAGAGCGTCTTCGCGATCGAGTGGCTTATGCGAGAGAAAGCAGCCGTTTTTGGGTGCCTCGGTCGATGCTATGGACTTTCCAGCACGAGGAGACTCCGGACACGGTGGTCTTTGATCCTTTGCGCTTTCGTCCTGGCGGCACCCGCCGGCCTTTGCTTTGCCGCGGAGACTCCTCGCGCCAAGAACGTTTTGCTTTTGTATAGCTTCACCGACCGCAAGGCCCTGGAAAGCGTAGAGGTTCTTAAGTCGGCAACGCGATCTCGTTTAGGGGCGCCTGTGAACTTTCAGGTTGAATATCTCGAAACGCAGCGTTTCGAAACTCCGGGTTACGAAAAGGGTGTCAGCGAAGCGTTGGCGGGCCTGTATGGAGGCAAGAAGATCGACCTGGTCATACCCTTTGCCTACCCGGCGCTCCGCTTTGCAGTGGATCGCCGGGAGGAGCTATTTCCTGGCACCCCGATCGTTTTCTCATCCGTGGCTCCCGACAGACTCAAAGGCCAAAAGTTGTGGCCAGGGGTGACCGGAGTTACGGTCGACGTCGACCTTCGGGGAACGATCAACCTGGCCCTTGATCTTGATCCCGATATGAAAAATGCCGCAGTGATCACAGGGGTCTCGGAATTCGATCGGTTCTGGCTGGCAAGGATCAAGCAGGAGCTGCAGCTACATGCATCCAGGCTTACGCTCATCGACCTGGCGGGAGTGCCGCCTGAAGAACTGCTAACCAGGGTCGATTCGCTCCCTCCCAATACCTTAGTTTTTTTCCAACTAATACCAGAGGAGGCAAGACAACCCGAAGTTGGAACCTACGACCTGCTTGCGGCCATCGGTCAGCGCGTACCGACCTACTGCTTTCTTTACTACTGCCTCGGTCACGGGGCTGTGGGCGGATCGTACCCAGACCCGGTCGAGCAGGAAACCCTGGTAGGAGGAATGGCCGCGCGGGTACTGTCCGGAGAAAATCCAGAGCGTATTCCCGTCATGAGCGGTCCTCCGGCGTTTGCGCACGTGGATTGGCGACAGCTTCAGTATTGGAAGATTCCAGCATCCGCTCTCCCGCCGGGCACGAATATGTCCTACCGGCCACCCACTGGCTGGGAGCGCTATGCGAAATATCTTGGTCTGGTTGTGTTGCTGTTCGTCGTGCAGGCAGTGCTGATTATTGGATTGCTGTGGCAGCGCGCCCGGAACCGTAAAGCCGATCTTCGCCTGCGGGAAAGCGAAAAACGCTTCCGGCTGATGGCGGACACCACACCCGCCCTAATCTGGATGTGCGATAAGGAAGGCACGGTCACGTACCTGAATGACCGGCGAATCAACTTCACTGGCCCCACCCCGGCAAATGGACTTGCAGACGCATGGTCGGCCTTCGTACACCCGGACGATGTGCAGAGCGTCCAGGCAGCAAACAAACGTGGCCTCGAACAGCAGGCAGAGTTCTCTAAGGAATACCGGCTTCGCAGGCGAGACGGACAGTATCGATGGATGCTCGATATTGCGTCCCCGCGGGTGAATGGGGATGGCAAGTTTGCCGGGTTTGTCGGTTCGGCGGCAGACATCACAGATCAGAAGCTGGCACAGGAGGCATTGGAGAAAATCGGTGGCAAATTGATCGAGGCCCAGGAGGAAGAACGAGGGCGGATCGCCCGGGAACTCCACGACGACATCTGCCAGCGGCTTGCTCTGCTCTCCATGGAACTGGAACAAGCGAACCGGGGATCGAATGGTTCAGGTCGCTCGCCAAAGATTGAGGAAATCCGGCGTCACTGTGCCCAAATCGCCGTAGATGTTCAGGCGTTGTCTCACAAGCTGCACTCCTCGAAGTTGGAGTACCTCGGCTTGGCAGCCGCCATCAGAAGTTTTTGCCGCGAATTCGCTCAGCAGCACAATGTGGGCGTTCATTTCGAGGATGAAGACGTCCCGAGTTATTTGCCTTACGATATCTCCCTTTCTCTCTTCCGCGTGACCCAGGAAGCGTTGCAGAATGCCCTGAAACATAGTGGCGTAGACCGCTTTTCTGTGACTTTGCGTGGGTCGGCAGAGGAGATCCGGCTTGAAGTCGGTGACCACGGCTCGGGTTTCGACGTCGAGAGAGCCAGGTTTGACAGGGGGCTGGGGCTGGTCAGCATGCAGGAGCGCGTCCATCTGGTTCATGGCACGTTCGCCATTGAGTCGACGGCGAATGGTGGAACAAGGATCCTGGCCCGTGTACCCCTGGCCGCAGAAATGAACGTTTCCGTCGTAGAAAAAAACTGAGCCTAAGTGGAGGATGAGATGGGAAGAACACGTATCTTGTTGGCGGATGATCACACCATGATCTGCGCCGGCCTGGCGAAATTGCTGGAACCTCAATACGAAGTGGTAGGCACCGTGGTAGACGGCCGAGCATTGCTGAAAGCGGCCGATGAGCTCAAGCCTGATGTCGTCGTCCTGGACATTGGCATGCCCGTGTTGAACGGCCTGGACGCGGCGCGAGAGTTGAAGAAGAGAACGCCATCCATCAAGCTGGTCTTCCTTACGATGGAGACTGATTCTTACATCGCCGCGGAGGCCTTTCGTGCCGGTGCTACCGCCTATCTGCTAAAGACGTCAGGGCCCGCCGATTTATTGCGGGCCGTTCACGACGCCGTGCGAGGAGTCTCGTACGTGACTCCGCAAATTGGCCGCGCCATCGAAAACATGTTCATACGGAATCCCGGTGCGCAGGCGCCCAAACAGCTCACGGGCCGCCAGTGCGAAGTCCTGCAAATGCTTGCGGAGGGTCGCTCCATGAAGGAAATCGCCTACGTTCTGGAGATAGCCCACCGGACCGTACGGTTTCACAAGTACCAGATCATGGAGGAGTTGGGTATCACGACGAACTCAGACCTGGTTAAGTACGCCATGCGGCACGGAATGATCTCGGCCTGAGAGGAGAATCCTGAAAAGTTGTTCATACCTGTACTGTCGCAGGTGACAGGTGTCAAGTCTGTCTGGGGAGGGAATGATCGGATCTAGTGACTAGCGTGTTGGCCGCCGAAGGGATCGCCGTGGATAAGATTCGAGTGGTGCTGGCCGATGATCATCGGGAGATGATTGCGATAGTCCGAGGGGTGCTTGGTGATGAGTATGAGGTTCTGGATACTGCGGAGAATGGTCAGCAAGCGATGACGTCCGTTCTTGCGCTGGATCCGGATGTTCTTGTGACTGATATCTCGATGCCGATCCTCAATGGCCTTCAGTTAGCCAGAAAGATACAAAAATCCAATCCTCGGGTGAAGATCGTATTTCTAACCATTCATGAAGACCGGGACTTTATCGCCGCGGCGTTCTCTGCCGGCGCCACCGGCTACGTTGCCAAGCGCCGCCTATCGATCGACTTGGTCCCTGCGATTGAAGAGGTCTTGAAGGGCCACACCTTTGTGTCCAATTCGACGCGGGGCTAAGCGCGAATTCCAGCCATCCGACGGTGTCACTCGCTGGTTTCACTGGCTCTGGCCGAAGTTTGGCTAAAGAAAGCTTTTGCGGAGAAGTTGACCTGCACCTGGGGCGTCTGCTCCTGGAAGCCACAGGATGAAATACAAGCTTGGACTTAGGGAGGATCGTTTGGCCTTCTCTGCACCTGTCCCTGCCCTACGCACCACGGCGGTGATTCCAAGCCGGCACCTGAGCCGCTGGATTGAGCCCTGGTATGTTGCCTACGCGATTCTGGGGGCGCTCGCGTCCGGTTCGGCCGTCATACTGATCCCGCTTGCTGTGATAGCCCGCGGCGGTTCAGCGACGCAGATCGGTGCGGCAATTGCGGCGCAAAATGTCGGAGCCCTCTTTGCTCCTTTCTGGGGTTGGCTTTCCGATCGATTCAAGGACTATCGCCCCATATTCTTCGGCGGCTTCCTGCTCATTGGCGCGGGATTCCTGGGCTTTGCTCTGACAAAAAACGCGAGCGTTTGCCTGCTGAGCGCCTTTCTCATTGGATTTGGTACCGGAGCTTCGAATACTGTAGCGTGCCTGTTTGTCGTAGAGTTCACGCCGGCCTCTGAGTGGGGTCAACGCATTAGTTGGTTGCAGACCTTTAACGCGATCGGTTCCGTTCTAGGATTGGCCGGCGCCGGCCTACTCGGAACGGAGAAGGGAATGTTACTGTCAGCCTTGCTAGTCGTTCCTGCCTTATTGGTCGGCGGATGGGGATTACCTGTTCCAGGGGGAAAGTTCCATGTGCCTCATGTCAAGGCTACGCGCGCTTTGCTGGCAAGTGTGGCTCGGCGTGTTGAGCCGCTGACTGGCTGGCTTCACCCCTTCCATTTTTCGGACTTCAAGGAACTCGGTTCTCTCTTTGCCACATCGTTCGGTGTCTTTCTGACCGCGTGGTTCTTTCTCTCATTTGCCATCTCGTCATTCTCATCGCTCTATCCTGTCCTCATGCTGAAGAGCTTTGGGATGACTGTGGCGAAATCGTCTCTCCTCATCTCCGTTGCCACTGCTGTCAGCATTCCCCTTTACAACTTTGCAGGCAGGCTCACGAACCGTCGCGGACCAACTGTGGTTCTGAGCATCGGGATTGCGGTGAGGTTTTTGGCCCTAGCCGGTCTGTGGCTTGTAGGCGTTTTTCATCTGGCGTCGCCGCTGCTTCTCGTCGTCGTTCTATTCGGTTCTTTTCAAGGGATTTGGCCGCTGCTAAGCGTCGCCTCTAACGACCTTTCGGCGGCGTTGGCGCCCTTCGGTAAAGGCGCTGCGCTGGGTTTATTCAACGCGGCTGCGGCGATCGCCTCAGCAGGGGGCGCTATCGCCGGAGGTGCGGTGGCCGAGAGGTTCGGCTATTCCAGTGCCAGCCTGTTCGCTGCCGGTGGAACGGCTGCGGCCTTGGCTTGCGTATTTAGCCTCAGCCGCCGGCGTCCAGCTTCGTAATCCTGAGCAATCGTCTGGTTGGCGAACTGCCGCTGAAATTGCTGTGTCGCCCTGGAGCAAACCTCGTGACCCGAATGATTATTTAGCAGCCTTCGGTGGGCAGCCCTTATCGTAGGCGGTCTGCATCCGCCTTAGCTTGAGCACGCCGTAGAGTGCGATGATCACCATCGCAATCACCAGAAGGGCTGCCAACCGTCTTTCCATGGGATAGTCGCCTTCGCGGTAGAAAATGTAGCTGGAGACTATCAAGCAGAGGATGCCGATGTTGACAATCCAATTGACGGGCTTGGACAGGACGAAGGACAAAGTCCCGAAGCCGGCGAGTTCGAAGAGCATGAAAGGCAGGATCGCTACCATCGGCAGCAATTCGGAGGCACCCAGTGCGATGTCCACTGCGCCTGGTGCGTGGGCGTGCAGCAGCGTACTGTGGGCCAGTTCGTGGAATAGCGCGGGAATCGCAGCCAGGAAGGGCACCACGGCGAGTAGCTCGAGCACCAAAGATCCGCACCAGGTGCCGACCTTGGATGAAGAATCTGCTCCGGCGCTCGATGATTCCGCGCCAATATACAGGCCGCCGACGATGGCGGCCGCACTGGCCAGCATCAGTAGTTCCACCGTGATCCCGAAGCTCGCCGGTTCGCCGGTCTTGATCAGCAACAGGCCCATAAAGCCGGGCAGGTAAAACATCACGCGCACAAGGCGAGCCCAAACACGTGCATCGCGCTCCGGTGGCAGGATAGGGAGTGCGAGTCCGTCGATTCCGGTAGTCAGTCTAACTTTCGACATGCTGATTCCTTTGTAATGCGATAAATTTGGATTCAGATCCAGCTAGCAGTTGCAGCAAAGAATATAGCGGTGCTTACCCTGCGCGATCTCCCAAAACTACTAGTTCCTGGCTTTTTTTACGTCTAGAAAGTCAGCTCCGGGCCGATTCTTCTCGTGATTCTGCCTCTGCTCGAAGCTTCAGGGCGGCGGCTCACCTTGGCATGGGTGGAGGTGGATGGACAGAGTTGCCACTGCAGCAATCAACTCGATCTCGGTTGCCCACGGTCGCTTCCACCTATTCAGCAAAATACGAGGTCCAGAAGGCCGTTGCTCCGCTAATTTGGACAGCTCTGTTGTTGTATAGGCCCTGATGACAAGAGGCAAACCCCCAACGCGGGCATCACAAAGACAGTCAAAACGAGCACTCCCCGAAATAGCGAGAGGTTTATCTGGGATTCGAGAGAGCGCGCCACGCGATCCCCAGCAGCCCTGGCCAAAGCTTCGGGCCTCCGACTCCTGATGCTTGTCTTTCGCATTTGCCGAATTGCTCCGGACCTTGGCTTTGTCTCCCGCCGGCAGATAGTCGTTGCGCCCACCAAAGCCACGGCGCGATGGCAAGGAAGGGTTAGCGCGGGTTCGCAGCCGCACGCGCGGCGCTAGGGCGTTAAGGGAGCCCCCGGCACCGGTTTCGGAATGCGGAAGGTGTACACCACACCAAAGACGATGGTAGTGCCCTTCGTGCTGGCCAACACCTTGTATTCCTTTTCGTATTTGAAGAATACATTCCAATCATGCTTAAGATCGATATAGTTGACCTGCCCACCGGCGGCGTGCATGTAATAGAAGGGGACTAGCCGTTCAAAGGCATCCACGATTGTGTTGTCGCTTCTGTTGCGCGACATTTGCGCCTGGTCGTATCCGATAATCCCGAACTGGGCCACTTTGGTTATGTTCTTTGTCTTTAAAAACGGCTTGTTCAATGGGATGGCTTGACCTAGTCCCCACTCATCACTCCAGGCTGCCCCGGGTGTCAGCTGGACGTTGATGGGCAACGTTCCGAACATTGTGCTGATGTCCCCGGAATGCGTGGTTTTTGATCCGTGGGTCTCCCAATTGCCCATGATGTTCGCCGTGGTTCCCTGGTCCTTGGTGATGTAAAAGGTGGAACCGGCGGTGAAGTCGCTGCCCCAGTAACCGGAACCGACATTATTCGTAGCGCCGGGCGTGTAGCGGCCGGTGGGCGCCACAAAGGCATATCCCGCCCACCAGTCAGCCCGCGGAGCGTGCCAGGCTAGATTTGCCAGTTGAAACCACGTATCTGCAAGAGCGAAGCCCCCGGACCCAAGAGTCTTGCCATTTCCGAGGTACGGTAGCACGAGCGAGCCGGTACCTATGGTGGGAAAAGCGACAAACGGCGCGAACTTCGCTCCGAGAATCTTGAATTTGGGAACGTAAAAGAAGAAGTTCTCTACGGCCCAGATGTTGTACGTGCCCGTCGCCTTGACCGGAGTGCCGTTTTCAAGAGTCAGCTGGTGGGCATTGAAGTTGAGGTTGTAGTCCCCGTACGTGAATCCAGGATCGGGCATGATGCCGGCGTTCAATCCGTATTGGCCAGGCTGATATTGGCCATGCTGTTGCGCCATGAGCGATGAACTGATGGATAGCACGATGCAGAACAGAAAAGCGAACTTCGACCTGCCTTGCGTGAGCCTCGTCATTGAGCGGTTTCTCCTAATCGCAAAGTTCGTAATTCACCGCAAGCTCATAGGCTTTCAAGGTGGTGTTCTCTATCATGGGGGAGAGCCGCTTTAGCCGGAACTGGCAAAAGTATCAGTCGCCAGGAAAATAGCAAGCAGTGACGTTGAGTCCCCGCCCGAAATTTGACGGTCGGAATGGTCACGATCTCGCCAGGTTCAGAATCTGCGCGTTCGTATACCGCGAAAAGAGAGCGGCCCCGCCGGGGCGAACGATGCTCTGCCTGCCTATGGATATTTGTGAGCGCTACTCTGGCGAAAGTACTAGCTGACGATCTTGCGGCCTCAGCCCTACACTTGCTTGACACACGACACCCTTGGGAAGCATGAGAGTGCAAAGAGGTTTATGGAAGCGATCCTGATAAGCTCGGCAGTCTTCGTGGTGGTCTTCGGTGGAGCGCTTGCCGGTATGAGGCTTCGGCTCGTTTTGCCCCAGAATCAATTGGGGGCAGAGGTGAAGGACGTCGTTCGGCTGGCGGTTGGCCTGCTGGTAACCATGACTGCACTGGTACTCGGAATGCTTGTTTCCACCGCGAACTCTTCCTACCAGCAGCGCAAAGACCAACTCACTGAGATGGCCTCGGACTTTGTTGGAGTCGATCGTCTATTGGGAAGCTACGGGCCAGAGACGCAGAAAGCCCGTGAAGAACTGCACTCACTGGCGGACGCCAGTCTGCAGCGCATTTGGCCAGAGCAGGGATCTCAGGGCCCGCTGTTAAGACCCGCGGACACCGGCCAAATCTTCTATAACGAATTACAGTTGCTCCATCCAACGACCGATGCACAGGTTGCGGTGAAGGCCGCCGCCATTACAGCGGCCATCGGACTACGGCGCACCTATTGGTTGATGTTCCTTGGGTCCGAGGGGAGCTCCCTCTCGCTTCCTCTACTGATGGTAGTGGTGGCGTGGTTGACCGCGATCTTTGTCAGCTTCGGGCTTTTTGCTCCGCGCAACAGCACAGTATTCGTGACGCTGGTGGTCTGCGCAGTCGCTGTTTCCGGCGCAGTCTTTGTCATCATGGCCATGTATACGCCGTTCAGCGGGGTCATGAAGATTTCGTCGTTGCCCTTGCGTGACGCTTTAATCCGGATGACGCCCTGAACACTGATGATCCTGCCGAGATTCAGTGCGGAGGTTCAATGTGCTTCTCTTGAGAAATAGAGACTCAACGTCAGCCCCACCCCATTTACCTGTTTATTGGGTTTCTTGCCGGTGTTGTTCTGGTGCTCGTAGTAAGGGTCGAGATCGACGTGCTTTCCCAGGGGAATGTTGGTGCCGGCATAGAGTTCGGTGGTACTAAATTTGCTGTACTGGCTTTCGTAATAAAACTCGGCGCTCGCATAGGGCAAGAGATGGAAAGAGCGAATTGCGAACGTGCGTTGCAGAGAGAGCTTATTGCGATAGCGCCAGGTAAATGCTCCGTTGCTCCAGTCAAGATCGGCTCGGTTTCTGTTGGTCAACAGCAGCTCGGCTTTTACCGGCAGGTGGGAAGTTGCGGCGACGATAAGCCGACTGGTCGAGGCCGAACTTGGAGCGGAAAGAAAGCTGTAACCAGCTGTCAGGACGAGTGGCCGTGATTTGGCATCGTCCAGGTCGAAAGTGGTAATCCTCTTGAGCCGGATGAGAGGTTTCAGGTAAAAGTCCACGTTGGGACCGATCGCGGCCTGGGTGGAGTCTCCCCCCTCTCTTGTGTCCTTCGCCTGGAAGCTGACCCGAATATCATGGTTGAGCTTCAGGTATGCGTCGACTTCCGGAAAAAACTCCGTTTCTTGCGTGCTTTCGGCGTGCCCAGTCCTGCAGAGGAGCATGAGAAGCACCAGGGGTAGCCAGCCAGTGCGAAAGGCGCGCCGCCACTCAGGGGCATCCGTGAAAGTCGCGTCTAAACCTGTTACTGCCGGGAGAGGGCGTTTTGTCATGCGCAGAGGCACCTATCTTCGGTGTTAAGGCCGACTGACCGGCCGTATGGCGAAGTATTCAAGGTTTTCGACTTTGAGGTAAGTAGCAAATCTGCTAGCGGAGAGCGGGAAATAGTGCCTAGTCGGGGGCTCGACGTAGGCTGCCAGGAACGGAAGAGCAGGGAACCGGCGAGAGAGGTTCCTCCCTATTTAGTACCTTGTGCTGAGGTTTCTCGGCAGGTACCCGAAAAGCGCTATCCAGAAATCCGTATCTTTCAGTGGCAAACTACCACTTCTGCTAGTTTGCGGCGTACGACCAAGTTGTTAGCCTTTTCATGAGAGAGGCTACTAAATGATCGGAACATCAAAACTTCGAACGACTACCCTCGTCGCCGGCCTGGCGATTGCTTTTCTTTGCGGCCCCACAGCCCCGGCCCAAATGGGGGCGGACGATCCGAATGTCCAAAAAGCAAAGGACATCCTGTTGAAGGGCGTGGCGAGCGGCAATCCCGACACGCGGTCACTGGCTGTCATGTCGGCCAGCCTTATCGGTGATCGCTCAGAGGTCTTGACGAAGCTGTATTCGATGTTGGAAACGGATAAGGATGTCCCAACCCGGATAACGATCATATCCACCTTGGGCAGTTTCAATAATCCCGCGGTGGTGCCGTCTCTACAAAAGGCGCTCAAGGATCCGGTGCCTGAGGTGGAGTTGGCAGCCGCGCTGGCGCTCTTTGGTCTCAAGCAGCCGGATGGGAAAGCTTTCCTTCTGGACGCGCTGAGTGGAAAGCAGAAGACCACCTCCAGTTTCATGAGCAGCGAGAAGCGGTCTTTGGTGCGAATGACGCATACTCCGACCACCACCTTTCTCGGGATCGTGGCCAATCAATTTGCGTTACCGGGTCTGGGCTCTGGCATGGAATCGGCCGTCGGGTTGTCGGCGGATCCAGCTTCGATGGCGTCGTCCTCGGTAATATTCTCACTCGCTAAAGATAAGAACGATCCTGCCGTTTGGACTGCACTCGAGGCCGCGTTACAAGACAAAGAATGGGCCACTCGGGCGGCGGCCGTCCACGTGGTCGCGATGCATAACGATCCGGCCTTGTTAGGTAAACTAGCGCCGCTCATGGACGACAAAAAGGATCAAGTGAATTTTCGCGCAGCCGCAGGTTATATTCGCCTATATATCATTTTGCACAAGTCCCAAGCAGCCACAGGCGAATAACTAAACTATACGTGGCACACACTTCCTGTGAGGTGTGTGCCACGTTTGGTGCGTAACCCCCCTTCCGTATCTGCTCTGCAAAAAAAAAATCTGAACTGTCACTTGTGCCAGTTCATTGGTTCCAGCGCGCTCGCTAGGCTGAGCCATATCCCAAACTGTGAGGTGGAGTATGAATTATTTGAGGGCATGTGAACGCGTGGTCCTGGGGGCGGCATTTGCGCTGTCTTTTTCTTTGATGGCGAACGCGCAGGAAAAGCCGGTCGACACCGCCCAGGCTCAATCGATGCCTGCCGCCTCCGGAACGCAAACCAACTTGGCGACTACCGCTCCGTCGATAGATGACGACCCCCATTGGCATTTTGTGAGCCTTTCTTATTTGTGGCTCCCAGGAATATCCGGAACCGTGGGGGCTAAGGGTTACAGCACCAGGGTGGCTGTAAGTCCTTCTGACATACTGAGCCATTTCAATATCGGCCTCATGGGATCTTTTGAACCGCAGTACAAACGTTGGAGCCTTCCCATCGATTTTGTCTGGGTGAAGCTTTCCGATGACAAAGCGTTTGTGCGGTTACCTGGCTACTCCGCCAAGGCCACAGTCAAAGAGGGCATCTTTACCCAGAAGGTGAACTACCTGGTTGTGAATGGCAAGATGATGAAGATCCGTGCTACTGCTGGCGTTCGCGGCTGGTATGTCAGCGAGAACCTTCAACTGCAGCCTCCGGTCCCGCCCAACTTCAGCGTGGGAACATCGCAAGGCTGGGCTGACGTCGTTGGGGGAGCAAACATAATCGTACCTTTTTCACCAAAAATCGCAGTCTTTATAACCGGCGACGCTGGCGGCGGGGGCGCTAATGTCGACTACCAGGTTGCCGGGTTCGCAAACTATCAGATAAAGCCGAAGTGGGGAATCGGTGTCGGTTACCGGTACCTGGACGTAAATTACCGAAACACCAATCAAAACATCCTTGACGTCCACACAAGCGGAATTGCGTTAACGCTCATTTTCAAATACGGCAAGCAGCCTGCAGCTCAATAAAGCGTAGGCGGGCCTAGTTCATTGCGTGCTGATTGTTCATTGCGTGCTGATTGACTGACTCCGCTCTACCGACAGTCCCTTGCGGAGGGATTGTCGGTAGACGAGTCGTTCGGTAATGCCAGCGTAAATATTGCTTTCGTACCCTGACTACCCGGCTCACACTTAGGCTTACGGGGCGCCCGAATTTCCCGCCAGCGCGCTGGGGCGGGCGGGATACGCGGGACAGGCGAGACGAACCAGAGGCACCCGTCTTATTCCGTTTGACTCTGCAGTGGGTTGGGCCACCGATCCCGGCTCTTAATGCTGGAGAGATTGGCTTCTGCAGTACAGGCTTGTATGCGATCTAATACTTGTAGATATTACTCAGGTATTGGACTGTCACCTGCCCTACGCTTTGTGAAACCACAAGTTCAAGCCTTTTCCCGTCACGACGATCTGTTTCACATCTGTTGCTATCGGGGAAAGAATGCAACCCGCCTGTTCGCGCTCAGGCGTTACCGTCAGCGCATAAGCGATCAGGTCACCCACTCGGCCGGCCGTCACGTAGAAGAAGCCGGAACGGTTGTAGAGGACGAGCGCGCGAATGGCGCCGCGCTTGACCATTGCGTCCAGGTCGCCAGTATGACGCTCGAAGTTCAACGGCAGGCCTGCGGCGCCGCCCTGGGATGCAGTTGTGTCCCGGTGGAACAGCAGGAGCGTACGCAAATGCCGGCCCAGCACGACCGTGATGGCAGCCGCTAGAAATCCGAGGATTCCCAGGGTGCATTTTCGGAAACTAGCGTCGGAAATGCATTGATCTAAACTCCTGCGATCATGCAATGACTTGATGCTTAGCGAACGTCGATGGGAAGTTCCGGTGGATACGGCTTCCGCTTTAAGGGTCTAGTTACCGGCAGTGGAACCAATGGCCTCGCCGGAGACCACAATCTCAACCCTTCGGTTTTGTTGCCTGCCTACGGCCGTATCATTGCTGGCTACGGGATCAGCTGCTCCCATTCCCATGGAAGTGACCGTGGCTGGGTTCAGTCCCTGCTGCACCAGGAAGGTACGGACTGCGTCCGCCCGCTGCCCAGAGAGTTTCAGATTGAACTCAGCGCTGCCCGTGCTGTCGGTGTAGCCGGCAATCTTCAGCGTCAAACCAGGATGGGCCAGGATCACCCCCGACATCTTGGCTAGGGCCAGAGTGGCCGGTTGGGAGAGTTCGTACTTGCCGGACGCAAAGAGTACATCGGCCATGGTGACTACCAGCCCACGTGGCGTGTCCACAGTTTGCAGCACCGCGTTTAACTGCGCGAGGAGTTGTGCGCGCAACTGCCGCTGCGCCTCCACTGCCTGCGCAGCTTCTGCGGCTGACTTTTTGGCAGCTTCGTCGGCTTGCTTTCTGGCTGCGTCCGCCTCCGCGCGGGCCTGGGCCTCTTTAGCCGCAAGAGCCTCTGCCTCCGCGCTGCGCTGCGCCTCGGCTGCCTGCTCGGCCTTTAGTTGGGCCTCGCGTTGTGCTGCAGCCGCAGCTCTGGCTGCCTCCGCTTGCTTGGCCTGCGCCACCTTATCTTCGGCCTCTGTTTTAACCGCGATCGAACGGGCATCCTCCGCCTGCTGGGTCGCACTGCGTGCGGCGGTCAAAATCGGATTCTTCTGCTTGCGGGCAATGTAGTCCTCCATTTGTGCTTGCGTCTGCTGCGCGCTGGCCCAGGCGGTCGGGGCATACTTCGGCGCGCCCTGCAGTTCTGCAATGCGTAAAGCGTTCCGAGCTTCATACACGATCAGTGGAACCTTGGGGTCGATCGTGAGAGGCTGAAGCTGGCTTTCATGGTAGGTGCTCCGGCTCAGAAGCTGTGCCGTGACCGGTGTGATCTGACCCCTGGTGTCGCTGCTTGGAACCCCCTGCAGCACGACTTCCTCACTCGCGTACGACACCGCAAAATATGGTTCGGCCGTCACAATCATGGCAAAATTCGGCAATTGGGTGGTCACAGTCAGCTTGCTTTTGTCACCGTTCAGTTGAAACTCTCCCAGGTTACGGGCGCGGCCTTCTGGAGTGATCGCCCAAAGCACATAGGTCAGAAATTCCGGGCCAAGAGTATTGGCGGGCGACATTTTTTGTAACTCAGCCTGAATCGTAATGACGCCTTTCTTGTTTTCAACTTTTGCCTGACCCTTGGCAAAAGGCAGAAACGGCGTGCCGGTAAAGTCGATGCTGCTCGAGGTGTTGTTTGGGTAACTTACCGCCTGGACCGTTCGAGAGACGCTGATATTGATGTTGATTACCGACGGCTGAGTTGCGGCTTGATCTTGAGCAATGGCAATGACATTGCACCAGCCGAGTAAGCAAATGACGAGCGCTATCTTCTTCATACGTTCCTTTTCACGGAATGTTCTGGCAGCCAGAGAGGCACCATCTGCGGCCGGCTGCTTCTCACGATCGCGCTAGTCGACCGATGGGATGCGGGGAGGCAATGCGTCCAGTCGGCCGGGCAGGCCTTGCCGGAAGTTCCTCTTCGCTTCGCTACATTCGATTTTTATAGAGGGAAAAGAGTTTGAACACTAGTAAAACTAGCAGACGCTGCGTGAAACTTTTGTAACATCAGGATCGCGACCCTACAACGGTGTAGCGAAAGAACGGATGTGGTTGCTGGGAAAGCCCCTGCCATAGAGCAACAGGCTACTGCGGTTGGAGCGACTGGGAGAGACTCACAAGATTTTGCGGCTGCCCGAATGATGCCTCCGGGCGGACTGTCAATGTCCGCAATAAGAAAGAACGACATCGCCACGACCAGGGTCATAACCAGAAACACGATGAATTCCATACCCGTGGCGAATGCGACACACATTGTGTTGCCAAAGACTCTATTGGTAGGCGGAAATAGCTCGCACTGGTGCGAATAAAGTTGTAGAACATGGACGAGACGGGGTAACTGTGTGACGGGTATTCCAGGGCTTCTGGCCAGGATCCCAGATGAATTCAAACCGTTAGCGGCTATCGGTATAGGCGCCATCCTTTTGGTTTTTATCGTGCTGTTCCATGGCGCAGGTCTGCACTTTATGCTGCAACGTCGCCAGCGCTGGGAGCGGCGCCTGCGCCGTGGGCGGCCTTATATCTTCGCGGCATTGCTTCTCTTC
The DNA here is from genome assembly GCA_963824325.1 of uncultured Acidobacteriaceae bacterium. Taxonomy (GTDB): domain Bacteria; phylum Acidobacteriota; class Terriglobia; order Terriglobales; family Acidobacteriaceae; genus PALSA-350. The sequence continues at coordinate 87,674 of CAWGPA010000007.1, forward strand.
GGCTGGTCGGTCTTCCTCATGCTTGCCCTCCATGTTGCAGAATTCGGGATCTGGGCGTACGCCCTTCTGTACATGGGCTTGATTGCGCATACGTACGACGCGCTCTACTTCTGCGCGAACGCCTACACTACTCTGGGCTACGGAAATGTTGACCTCGGGGTGCTTTGGCGGAACCTTAGCCCGATCGTGGGCATTTCCGGTTTGTTTACCATGGCATGGACTACCAGTGCACTCGTGGGTGTCGTGAGTTCACATAGGCAACTGCTTGAACAAATGGAAGACCAGCGCGAACTAGAGCTTCGCATGCGCGTGGCCCTGGTGAAAAGGGAATGGCACGCGCTGAAGGAGGAAAGAGGCGATGAGAAGGCAGAACGACAGAAGGCCAGGCTGCAGGCGAGTGGGGCGTCATTTCTCCAGAAGTGGAGAATCTGGAAGCAAGAAGGAAAGAGAGAGCAGGAACTCCGCAGTATGGTCAGGGCGGAGGTCGAAGATCTTCACCGGAAGGAGCGCCAGGAGGAAGGAAAGCTTGGCCCGGGTGTGCCACCGGCAGATCGCGGCAACGGGCAATACTAAAGGCAGCCGTTGGCCAGTATCCCCTATCGCTACGAGGGAACGCGTTGGTTTTGGCAACACAATGTGTCATTGCTGAGGTAGCGATTGAGAGAGGCTCAAAAGGTTTTGCGGCACTACCCGAATGACTCCTCTGCGTGGGCTGTCGATGTCCGCAATAAGAAAGAACGACATCGCAACGACCAGGGTCATAACCACAAACACGATGAATTCCATACCAGTGCGGCGAATGCAAAAGCCGATCAACAAGTTGCAGCAGACGCCGATCAGGAACATGAGGGCCCATGCCGAGGGGGGGATCCGGTTCCACCAGGCGGCCTGTGTGTATCCCTGAGAGTTCAGTACGTCGTTCATACCTGAAGCTACCAGGGCCGTAATAGCGGACGGCTGGGCAATGGCTGCCTTCTCGACCACGGACCAGAGGTCATTTTGCAGTTGAGCGGTGTCGGCATTCACCTTGTCAAGGCGCTGCTCACCGCGTGCGGTGTAGAACAGTATCCGCTGATTGGTATAGCGAACGAGCAGGCCGCGCACCCTCTGCCCGTCGGCAGCAGACAAGAGGCCGGCCCGGACGTACTCCGTACCAATCGCGTTAGCTTCGGCCTCCTCGTAATTCTTGCGCTGCTCATATCGGCTGATGGCCATGGAAAAGGTGAACCCAATGATGAGCCCGAGTAGCGTCAGCGTAGCTCCCAGAACAAGTCCGGGATCGGCCACGGTGACGTCTTCCGGCAGTTTTTTTCTCCTACGGAAGGAAGCGCCGATTGCTCCCGTTAGCCAAAGCAGGGTGAATGTAACGATAAGGACGAGAACTGGATAGTCGGTCAGGCGGAACATGTGGATTTGCTCGCTTGGTGTGGTTTTGTTCAGGGGCCCTGGGCCGGCCATGCGCTGCCAGCTGCCGCCGCTAGCTTTTCTCTCCCAGCATCCCCTTTTTTAGGCTCGCCGTCGGAGGCTTGGGGCCGAACCACACGGATGTTAGCACCTGGGCAAAAGCCTGACCTGGGATGGTCACCTTGTCTGTGCCATTGATGGCGACAGTAGTCCCGGTTCCCGGCAGGTAGGTGAAGACCATCTCGTCGCCAACTTTGAGGGGTTCCAGCGCGCCGAGGAACTTGTCGATCTCGGCCTTCGTCGTTGCTACGGCCTGGGGGGAATTGTCATTGAATGACTCGTTGAATGCGTCCGTCATTTGCTTCTTGCTGGCATCGTGCAAGAAGTGCATGACGATCCGCTTGGGCGCGTCGGCCTTAATAATGGTGTCGGGATCCGTTGACTTTTGCGTTAGGTAGAGCCCGGCAACGTAGACCTTAACCATATATTCGGATCGCACACCCAACCCATTCAGTACCAGCGACTTGCCCCCAACGGTTGCGGAATCCGGCAGATTTGCTCCGGCCAGGCTGGCGGCACTCAGAGCTGGACTTGAGGCGAGGATCAACAGTACGGTGCTGAACAACATGAAAGTCTTGTGCATGGAACTCCTGGTCGGATGCAAGTGGGTTCGCTAGCCAAACCTGATCTTTGGCGAAAAGGCCATTCTGCTGCTGGACATGGCCACAGCCCCAAGGCTGGTGGGTCTGATCGCGGGCAGTCCCTGGGAAAAGGACCACGTTTAGGGTAGCCGGTGGCCCGAGAAATGGATAACTAGCAAAAGTACTAGTCGATGAAGGCAAAACTATAGGAGCCGCAATTTTAAGGAGGTTCTTTGGAAATAGCCTGCAAGCCGTCTTCTTACCTCCCTATCAAAGCACAGATGTGCTGATTTTCATCGAGTGACGGGCTTGCGGGTACTCGAGTACTGGCATAATATGGCGTGAGTATCCCTAGAGAATCTTCATTTTGAAGTTGATTGAGGAGCTAGCCTCAATCCAGGCCCCGTGACAACGGCCAGCGCTTACCCTCAGATATCATCAGGGGCGCATTTCCCATTTTTCTTGGGCCGTAAAGACTTGTTCCAAGCTTGCGTTTCAGGAGAGCCTTATGAGAGAACAAAAACCCTCGGCGCGCATTTTAATTGCCGACGATCATCAACTTCTCGCGGACGCGTGTAAGAGTCTACTGGAACCGGAATTTCAGGTAGTCGGCATTGTAACGGACGGGCGGTGTTTGATCTCTGCGGCAGCCACGCTCAAGCCGGACATCATCATTCTCGACATCTATATGCCGCACTTGAATGGGCTGGACGCAGGGGCGCAAGTGAAGCACAAATCGCCCGGGATCAAGCTGGTCTTTCTGACCATGACCATGGCGGCAGACGTCGCTGCCGAGGCATTCCGTCGTGGCGCTTCCGCTTATGTGCTCAAGCAGTCGGCCGGGGACGAGCTCCTGCTTGCTGTTCGTAAGGTCAACCAGGGAGCATCTTATCTTTCCCCGCTGATTGTGAAGGAAACGGTAAATTACCTTTTGAATCAGGGAGAGACGTTTAGCCCGGAGAAACGTATTACGAAACGGCAAAGTGAAATCCTTCAACTTTTGGCGGAGGGCATGTCGATGAAAGAAGTGGCAAACATTATCGACATAAAGCCCGGCACGGTGGCATTTCACAAATACCGGATGATGGAGACATTGAACGTCAAGACAAACGCGGAACTCCTTGAATATGCGATCAAGCACCATATGACCCCGGCGTAAGGTTACCGGCGCGCAGCTGCGACAGCGCGTCGCGTCGTCTGGTCTGCTTCTTCACCTGTCGCAAGTGACAGTTACGCCTAAAGAGAACGCTGGGTAGCCTACCTCAACCGGGATAATCCTGCACGCCCTCGGTGGCTGAGTTCTTGGTCTCTGAAAGATGCGACCGCTAAGCGGGTCGGCTGACCATAGTCACTCCCCCACATCCGGACTGCGGCCGTGCCGCCCTGCAGATCAATCCGTTTGTGCCATGGAGAGGACAATATGATCGGGACTCTAACGAAACAGCTTTTGGCAACGACGCTATCTTTTCTACTGGTCATCACTACTGCGCCGATCGGAGCTCAGCAGACCGGGTATTCGGGACAAGGAGCGCCGCTGACTGCGGAAGAACTGCAGGGACTGGTCGCGCCCATCGCGCTGTACCCGGACTCCCTGGTGGCCCAGGTGCTTGGGGCTGCGAGCTTTCCCGATCAGGTCGTCGCCGCCAACAACTTTCTTAAGCAAAACAGCAGCCTCTCGGGCTCTCCGCTTATGTACGCCGTGGATCCGCAGCCGTGGGATCCCAGCGTGAAGGCGATGACACAATTTCCCTCCGTGCTTGAGAACATGGCCAAGAACCTCAGTTGGACGTCTGCGTTGGGGGAGGCGTATACCACGCAGGGCCCTGCAGTGATGTCGGCGGTGCAGGTGCTGCGGGCGAAAGCATACGCTGCCGGAAATCTGACGTCCGGCTCGCAGATCAAGGTCGTGCAGCAATCGCCGCAGGTGATCGTGATTCAGTCGGCAAGTCCGCAAGTAGTCTACGTCCCTCAGTACAATCCGGCGGTAGTTTATGGCTACCCCTACGTGACTCCCGGGTACAGCACCGCGGCGGTCGTTACCACCGCAGTGGTCGCATTTGGGGTTGGCATAGCGGTTGGGGCAATGATGAGCGGTGGGTGTTGCGGCTGGGGTTATAGCTATTGGAATTGCGGCTGGCACGGAACTACCACGGTGGTGTATCACGGCGGGGCGTATTACGGAAACACTGCCTGGCACGGCACCACGACCTCTGCGTATGGCCCCTACGGCTCCGCACACTACAGTACTGGCTACAACTCGGCCACCGGGACCTATGCACGCGGAGGAACGGTCTCGAACGGCTACGGTAGCGCTAGCGCCGGCCAGGCGTACAACCCGCATACCGGGACATATGCGCAGGGAGGATCGGTCTCAAACGCCTATGGCACCACAAGCGCCGGCAGCGCCTACAACAATAGGACCGGGGCCTCCGCATCCACGGTGCAGAATTCCAATGCCTATGGGAGTTCGGGAGCCTCGACGTACTCGAAGAACGGCAACACTGCTTACTCGCAACACAATACGAACGCTAACGGAACCACAGCCTCGATGAACTCCTCGACCGGCGCCAAGGCTTATGGCGCGTCGGGTACGAACGGCAATAGCGCGGCTTACGGCGAGACCGCGAATGGCAACAAGTATGCAGCAGCGAACGGGAATACCTACTCCAACACCGGGGATGGCTGGAAGGGCTCAAGCTCGAACACGAATCAGAAATACAACTCATCCAGCTACTCCGGCTCAACCGCCCCTAAGAGCAGTTCAACCGCCAGCGGCTGGGGAGGGCAGGATAAGAGCGGCGGATCATCAGCCTTCAATAGCGGAGGCGGGGGCTGGCAGTCCAGGGAGTCCAGTGCTCGCGGCTCATATAGCAGGGGCGGGGGTGGTGGTTGGGGAGGCCGCAGGTGAACCAGGTAGCAACATCCCTAGAGCGAGCGACTTTGGTAAGCGAGAGCGTGGAAGTGTTCGACAATTCGACGGTTTGGAGAACAGGTATGTCACAAGCGGCCCGCAGAATCTCGTTTACCACTTGGTTGATGCTGCTAGCTCTGATGGTGGTGTTTGGCGGTTGCAATAGCACTGCGAAACCTTCGCAAGCAACGTTTGCTTCGCCCGACGACGCAGGCAATGGTCTGTTGACCGCGGTGAAGACGGGAGATCTGAATCCGGTGCTGGCAATTTTCGGTACTGACTCCAAAAACATAATCTCCTCCGGCGATCCAGTGCAGGACAAGGCCACGGTGGGCGCATTCGTGGCAGGTTATGAGCAGATGCACCGGTGGCGTAAGATGCCGGACGACAGCGAGGTGCTGCTGATCGGAGCTCAGAATTTTCCTTTCCCCATCCCACTGAAAAAGAATGATGCTGGCCAGTGGTTTTTTGACACAGCCGCCGGAAAGGATGAGATTCTGCGGCGCCGTATTGGCCGGAACGAACTGGCGGTCATCGACGTGTTTGATGCGCTGGGGGATGCTCAAGCCGACTACTATTCACGGCTACAAGGTCCTAACAAGCAATACGCCTTGAAGTTCATCAGTGACCCTGGCAAGCAGGACGGTTTGTATTGGGAGTCGCCGGAAGGTCAGCCCAAAAGTCCACTCGGTCCGCTGTTGGCGTATGCGACCGCCGAAGGGTATGGCGCGAAGCCCACGGCGCACGTGCCTTTCCACGGCTACTACTTCCGCATGCTGAGCAAGCAAGGCAGTAATGCTCCCGGCGGCGCCCGGGACTACGTCGTCAACGGCAAGATGGTGGGTGGCTTCGCCTTCCTCGCCTATCCGGCTGAATATGGCAATTCCGGGGTAATGACATTCATGATGAGCCAGGATGGCGTGTTGGTGCAGAAGGATCTGGGGAAGAACACGCAAGAGGCAGCATCCGCAATCACCGAATTTAATCCAGACGCAAGTTGGACTGTCGCTCAGCCATGATCCGGTTACCAGAGCTTTCAAGGAAGAGGAGATACATGAAAATCCAACTTACGCGTGGCTCGATAGCCACCGCTGTCGCTGCGCTGTTCCTTTCCGCTTTGCCCGTACATGCGCAGAGCCCTGAAGTACAGCAAAAGCTTGCTGAAATTAAAACGGCGATGGCGGCCAACAAGCAAGCGCTCGCTCATTACACCTGGCAGGAACAGCAGACCACAAGCATTAAGGGAGAAGTAAAGAAGCAACAGGTTTTTCAGGTCAGTGTGGGTCCCGACGGCCAGCAGAAGACCCAGATCGGTGGCTCGCAGGCTCCGCCGCCACCCAGTGGCGGCAGGCTCAAGCAGCATGTAATCGAAAAGAAGACGGCTGAGTTCCAGGACTACGGTCAGCAGATTGCGGCTCTCGCAAAGCAATATACGCAGCCCGATCCGGAGCGATTGCAAGCTGCCTACCAGGCGGGCAACGTCGCGTTGCAGTCGGGCGGCGGGGAAGGGGTAATCACGCTGGTCATCAAGAACTACATCAAACCGGGCGACTCGGTAACCCTTACCTTCAACCGGCAACAGAAGGGGATTCAAAGCATCAAAGTTGCGAGTTACCTCAGCGACCCTTCGGATGCAGTGACCATCGCGGCACAGTTCGCCAAGTTGCCAGACGGCACAAACCACGTTACAGGCACCCAGATCGACGGTGTCAGCAAGCAATTAACGGTGGTAACTCAGAACTCAAACTATCAGCCAGTTTAGTTCCGGGCGTGACCGAGCCTTGTCCGGAGTTGGTGGTGGGGCCCCCGCATTTATGCGGGGGCGGACAGCTTTAGCGCTGGCAATGCAAACCTTGACCGGTATCGGTCGACTTATGCTCGAGGTAGAGAACGCAGATGCAAGGGTGCGCTGCGGTCTTGCGCATAAGAACTCCTCAAGAAACGAATTAAGGCCTAAAAGGTATCCAGTTTCTTCCGGCCAGCCCACTAGCATCATTGCTAGTGGGCTCTCGCGGAACGAACGTTCCTCGCAGAAATAGACGAACCCGAGTATCACTGCGCTAATAAGGGTTTTACTGCGACGGGCTGCGCTGGCAACTTTTAAACCCCCACCTAATAGATTTGACAGTATCCGCAGCTGTGGTTTGCCTGAATACTGTGAAGTAATCATGATCCATTGTGAGGCTTGAGTTTCCCCGGTCAGCGGGTCTGAAGCGCATCGAGAGGCGTCTTGTCCCCGTTCTTACAAGGTTCTGATACGCCGGTTATGACAGCACGTCCAGGGGCAACCATGAAACTCCGAGCCGTACAATCATTGCTTCTATCCTGCATCTTGTTGTCTACCGTTGTGTGCAACCCTCAAGTGGTGACAAAGCCGGCGGCAACCGGGCACCCGAAGCTTGGTATTGTGCTCGAAGGCGGCGGCGCTTTAGGCCTCGCCCATATCGGAGTTCTCCAGTGGATGGAAGAAAACCGAATTCCCGTAAGCTACGTTGCCGGCACCAGCATGGGAGGTTTAGTCGGAGGCATCTACGCTACTGGAAGAACTCCCGCGGAGGTCAAGGAGATCACCGACGGGATCAACTGGGATGAAGTATTGAGAGGCCAGACACCTTTCCAGGATCTCTCTTTTCGCCGCAAACAAGACGCTCATGAAGTACCGAACAGCCTTGAATTCGGCCTGCGCAAGGGGCTGCAGTTTCCTGGGGGCTTCAATAGCGGTCAACAAGTCACGCTGATCCTTGACCGGGTTTCCCTTCCGTATTCGGAACTCACGAGCTTTAACGATCTCCCCATACCGTTTGCCTGCGTGGCGACGGACCTTGTTTCGGGTAAGCCTCACGTCTTCCACAACGGCCCTTTGTCCCTGGCACTGCGATCGACGATGTCTCTCCCGGGCCTCTTCTCCCCGGTTCGGACGGGGGATCATGTCTACGCCGATGGCGGATTGCTCAACAACATTCCCATCGACGTTGCGAAAGAGATGGGGGCCGATATTGTCATTGGCATCCATCTGGAAACCCAGCCACTCAGTCCAACGACCCCGCTTTCCAGCTTCGCTGTATTGGGTGAATCCATCTCCGTTATGATCGCCGCCAATGAACTTCGTTCCATGGAACAGGCGGATGTTCTTGTAACCGTGCCACTGCAGAAGTACACCTCCCTGGACTATGGCGCTGCCGCAGCGATTATCAAGGCCGGATATGATGCCGCGGCTGCCAAGGCCAAGGTGCTCTCGGCCTTCTCGGTGAGCGAAGCGGAATGGCAGCAATATCTCGCGGACCGGAACGCCCGGAAGAAAACAACACCTATTCCCACGTTCGTCCAGGTCGCCGGCGCGAAGTCAGAGTTGGCGGAGTCCATCCAGAAGAGACTGTCTGTAGACGTCGGCAAGCCCGTAGACACTACGCTCGTGGATGCGCAGATGATGAGACTCCAGGGCGGCGGTCGCTTCGCGAACGTCAGTTACTCGATGGTTGAAAAGCAGGGAGCCCAGGGACTAGAGATTCGAACGGAGCAGAAGGCGTACGCGCCGCCGACGGTGCGCCCGATCATTCTCATCGACGGTTCCGACTACAACAACGTGCTTTTTAGCATGGGAGCACGCTTTACATTTCTGGATTTCGGCAGCTATCGATCGGAGTTGCGCAGCGACGCAATTATCGGCTCGCAATATCTTATCGATAGCGAGTACTACCATCCATTTACCCCCACCACCGATTGGTTTGTTGCTCCGCGGGGAGGCGCAAATAGTACGCAGCTGTATGTCTACAACGGCGATACGCAGATCGCAACCTACCGCAACCGGCAGGTCACTGGCGGTATGGATGTGGGCTATGGCTTCGGAACCACGGGCGAATTGAGGCTTGGAGTGGAAGGCGGGTATATAAAGCTTTCTCCTCAGATCGGGAACTCAGCGGTTCTGCCCACGGTATCGGGATCAACCTCGGACGCAAGGTTGCAGTATCAGCTGAACACGCTGGATAACCCCGTGATCCCCCGCTCCGGTGAAAGTCTTACGATGTACACCAAGGGCTTCTACACCAATCCGGCGGCGCCACATTCGTTTCCAGTTTCTGAGGTCCAGTCGCAAAGCTTCTTTCGCATAAGCGAACCGTCTTCAGTATTTTTCACCGCGTCCGGCGGAAGCACATACGGTTACAAAGCCGGAATACCCGCCTTCTCTCTCGGTGGGTCGCAGCGCCTGGTCGCCTGGAACACCAACGAGCTGTACGCCAACCAATATTTTCTGGGGCAACTTGGGTATATCCGTGAGCTCGCGAAACTGCCGCCGTTCCTGGGAAGTAACATCGAGTTCATCGGACTATACGAGATGGGAAAGACCTACAAACTGACCCTTGGCCCAAAACCACCAAATCTTCCCCTTGACGGTGCGGCCGGCATTATCGTGAACACGATATTCGGGCCCGTCGAACTCGCAGGCGCCATTGGTGATTATGGCCGCGGCAGGTTCTTCTTCCGGATTGGGCGCATTTTCTAACGCATTTTTGCTAATACTGTGGTCCAGTGGGATCAGTTTATGTGCGGCCATTCTTTCCACCCCGGGCACGCAGAGACCGCGTGCCCGGGAACCCGGTTTTGGCGGAATGGCCGCGCCGGGTTCAGTTTCCTGGTCTACACCATCAGCAAAAATATTTTAGCGTCCTGCGCAGCGCTCGCGTAGACAGCTCCTTTGGGAGTTAGCGAGCGAAGCAGTGCGCGGAGACCCGCCACGCTATGAAACGTCGCCTCTTCATTTTCAGCTTTATTCTTCTCCTCACCTTGCCCCTCTGCGCGCGGGAAAAGACGGACGTAATCGTGATGAAGAACGGTGACCGCCTGACCTGCGAAATCAGGGGGCTGAGCGCGGGTGTTCTATCCGTCAAGCTCGGTTATGCTCAGGGCACCGTGAATGTGGAGTGGGCACAGGTGGCTCGCCTGGAGAGCGACCAATTATTTCTGGTACAGACGGAGGACGGCAGAGTGTACACGGGTAAGTTGTCGATTGCCGCCGCTACGTCTGGGGGTCGCCCGATGATCATCCATATTGCGTCTGCGCCAGAGAGAGAGGTAGACATTCCACCATCCCAGCTGGTCAAGCTGGATCAAACCGCGGAGAGTTTTCGCCGGCGATTCAACGGCGCAATCAACACCGGCATTCAGTATTCCAAGGGCAATGAAACAACGCAGTTTAACGTTGCAGCCCAGGTGGAATACCCCAGAGAGCGATGGTCGACTCAGGCGAGCGTCAATTCCAGCCTTGCTGCCAACAGTAATGCTACGAACGCCACTCGAAACCAGGTAGATCTTAGCGGCATGAGACTGCTGCGATGGAACAACTGGTTTTATTCCGGAACAGGGAGCTTCCTGCAAAGTTCGGTGCAGGGAATCGATCTGCAGACCACCCTCGGGGGTGGCATAGGGCGGTATCTGCGGAATAGCAACCAGGCGAGCCTTTACGTGCTCGGCGGTTTTGCCTGGCAGAATGCGCAGTACAAGACCTATGAAGTGCAACAAGGGGCGCAAAATGCGGCTTCCGGCCTTATCGAGTCCGAACTTAAAATATTCAGATTTAAGAAAACGGATCTGGATGTCGCTGCCGTCGTCCTGCCGGGCATCTCGGAACCTGGGCGCATTCGGACGAATCTCAACGCGTCTTATTACATCAAGCTCTTCAGCGATCTATCCTGGAATGTTTCGTTTTATGGCAACTGGGACAATCAGCCGCCACCGACATTTTCCGGCAGCGACTACGGGACGAGTTCCGGGCTTAGCTGGACCTTCGGTAATCGATAGAGCGGGAAATTCCAGGTCTAAAGTGGCTGATAGTTGGAATTCTGGGTCACTACCGTCAATTGCTTGCTGGCGCCGTTGATCTGCGTGCCGGTCACGTGGTTTATGCCGTTAGGGAGCTTGGCAAACTGGGCTGCGATAGTCACAGCATCCTTAGGGTCGTCGAGGTAGCTCGCGACCCGTATACTTTGAATCGCCTTGCTTTGCTTGTTGAATGTGAGAGTTAGCGAATCACCGGGTTTGATGTAGTTCTTGATGACGAGGGTCGTCGAATTTTCCCCTCCGCCTAACTGCATGGAGATATTTCCTTGCGCGTAGGCCTGTTGCAGCCGATCGGGATCCGGCTGGGTATATTGCCTTGCCAGGTCGGCAATCTGCTCGCCGTAGTCCTTGAATTCCGCCGTTTTCTTTGCGACGATGTGCCGCTTCAGCGGGCCGCCGCTTGCCTGAGCCGGCTGGGCATTTATCTCGGTCTTCTGCTGCTGACCATTGGGACCAACACTCACCAGGAAGAGCTGTTGCTTCTTGACCTCTCCCTTGATGCTGGTGGTCACCGACTCCTGCCAATTGTAATGCGACAGGGCTTGCTTATTGGCGGCGGATGCCACCTTGATCTGGGCAAGCTTAGCTTGCAGGTCAGCGTTCTGCGCCGGGGCCGTTGGCGCAAAGAGAAGGAAGGCAGCGAAGGTTGTCGCCAGAGAAACCGAAATTCTGGAATTGCTTAAGCCATGGACAAACTGTCTGTTCATCAATTTCCTCTATTTGTCGGCCGTCACGATCTCTGGCCCTGACGCCGCTCAGTTGAGAGATTGTATTATGCTTCTCGCCAACAAATCATAAACGCGACTTGCAGTTTAGTTTGCCGCAGCTACGGATGGCAAGCTGGCCCCGGTTACCCCCCACCATCCGTCGGGACGGATAGCGGGGGGCAACCGGGGCCTCGCCGCAACGCACTGAATCGGACTACCTGCCTAGCAGAGCCCTACGAGCCGGCTATGCCTTTGTTCTGCAGGATCATGACCACCACGCGGCGGTTTTCCGCCTGGCCTTCCGTGGTCTTGTCGGGAGCTATCTGGTCGGCCGTCCCCATGGCGCCGGGGGCAAGCATGTTGGTCAGGGGGACGTTGGCGTCCTGCTCCAGATACTGGGTAACGGCGTTAGCCCGTTCGACGCTCAACCTCTGGTTCAGCGTCGCGGAGCCTACCGAGGAGGCGTATCCCTTCACCTGGATGACATAACCAGTGATCGTCAAGGCCTGCTCTGCTAGCTTCGATAGTTGCGGCTTATATTGCGGCTCGACGGTTGTTTTTCCGTTGCCGAAGAGGACGGTTACTTCGCCCATGATGTTATAGTCGCCAAGCTCGCCGAAACGCTTATTGGCGGCAGCGATGGCGGCCTTATTAGCGGCAATTTTCTGGTCTGCAGCGCTGAGTTGCGCCTGCTGTGCCGCCAGGGCCGCTTGCTGCGCTGCCAAAGCCTGCTCGTTTGCCTGAATCTTTGCCTGGTCCGCCTGCTGGGCTTGCACGGTCGGCTGCAGCCCGGCCTGGGCGTCCATAGCGGCCTTCAGATCATTGCCTTTGAATTTGACACTGTCCGCCACCAGTTGGCCCTGGCCATTTGTTGTTCCCTGCACTTGCACCGGAAGGCCCGGGATCAGGCAGGTGACGGCCATCTGCTTTTTGCGTGCTTTTAAGACGCCCTGCACTTCGTCCACTTCAGTAGTCGGCGTAAGCAGTACCACCAGCTTGGGTGTGTCGACGGTTTGCAGCGTCATGGTTGCGCCACTTCGACCATTGATCACACCCTGGACGGTCTGGCCGTGCATCGTCGCGCTGCCAGCCACGGTTATCATCAAAGCCGCCAGAATGGCGGGTATAGTGGAGACGGGTCTAACTCGAAAACTGATTTTCATCGGCGTCCTCATTCTCATGCGCTGCCTTTTGCATGCGCTACGATATTTGCCCATTCACGGCGACGGCGATACTGGCAAAACTACAAGAGGCTGCCCAAACGTTTGGCAGGTACTGCGACAGAGCCCAAGGCTTGATGTTCCGGCTAGACAGACCCACGATCCAACCTGGCCGCTGCGGCATGTCAGTTTTTTCCCGGTACCCTGTTAGTATTGCTACTCTTTTCGTTCTCTGTGGTGGGGTCTAATCATTTCAGCGGAAGCACAAAGGGAATCCGTGAGCTAGTCGCGTCTGATTCCCAATGAGTATGCCGTTTAAGAACGAATCCAGAAAAAGAATCGATACCTCGAAATGAGAAGCGAAATGCAACTACAGCCAACCGATTCGCCCTTAGAAACCGGGTTTTGTCCGGCTTGCAGAGATTTGATTCGCGAGCACATGGAACTTGTGTGGAGGCGACTATGAGCACCACCGTAGCAGGGGCGCATCCCACACCGGGATTCGCCGCCAGGTGGTTGACCCGACTCGGCCTGGCGCTGGTCTGGTTTGTGGTTGCGCTGCTTTCGTTGTGGGCTTTGGCGGCTGTGTACATCGATGTCCGTTGGTCCGCGGTGAGGCTGCCGCTGACGATTCTGTATGCCGTGATCCTGGTCGTTATTTTGGCTAAGTACAAGTTGCGCATGCGGGCGGCGCTGTTATGTTTCGGATGCTTTTGCCTGGTGCTCGCCTGGTGGCTGAACTTAAAACCGACAAATATCGGAGACTGGCAGGCCGACGTCGACAGGCCGGCATGGATTCAAATGGATGGGGATCGATTGATCATTCACAATTTGCGAAATTGTGACTACCGCACCGAGATGGATTACAGCAATTGCTGGAGCGATCGCACAGTGAATCTGTCCGACCTTCGCGGTGCGGACCTCTTCTTTACTACCTGGGGCGTGCCATATATCGGTCATCCGATCGTGAGCTTCTGGTTCGGTGACAACCAGCACGTTGCCTTCTCCATAGAAGCCCGTTATAAGGGCAGCCAGGACTACTCCGCGATCCTTGGATTCTTTCGCCAATATGAGTTGATTTTCGTGGTTGCTGACGAGCGCGACGTGATCCGTCTTCGGACCAACTTCAGGAAAGACGAAGAGGTTTTTCTTTACCACGTGAACATTGGGGCGGACTCGGCGCGCGACATTTTTCTCACCTACGTCCGTTATCTGAACCATTTAAAGGATAATCCTGAGTGGTACAACGCGCTGACGCGCAACTGCACTACCACGCTGGACACGAAAATCTCAAAAGAAGTGAAAAACCCGCAGCCCTGGAATTACCAATTTCTAGTGAATGGTACCTTGGACGAATTGCTATATGACCGGGGCCGGTTTGTCACCGACGGCCTGACGTTTAAGGATTTGAAAAGCCGCGCACATATTAATGCGACGGCAAAGGCTGCGGACAATTCTCCGGACTTCTCTCGAATCATCCGAGCCAACCGCCCTGGTTTCGAGGATGAGAAATAGGTAATTCGCGACACTAGTAAAACTTACAGGTGACATTGGCGGTCTGCGGATGTCAAGATTAGTCTCCCCCTCGCCGGACGAGGGGGACATATGGAACAGCTGAAAGAGGAAAGAACCCCGTGAAGAAAACGCGACTTTTAATGATGATGGCGGCCCTGTTGGTGGCCTCAGGTGCTATGGCCCAGACTGCAACCACCGACCAATCGGGAACCGATACGGATATCGCGTTGTTGCGCTCGGATGTCCAGGCGCAAAAGACCGACATTATTGGCAAAACCATGCAGCTCAACGACACGGACGCAAAGGCATTTTGGCCGCTATACCGCGAATACCAGACCAAGCAGCAAACCCTGGGCGACCAGCGGGTAACCGTGATCAAGGATTACGCCGCGCAGTACGACACCCTGACGGATGCTCAGGCCGACAGCTTGATGGCTCGCATGATCAAGTTCAACCAGTCAAGAAACAACCTTACGGCTGAGTACTTTCCCAAGTTCAAGAAGGCGATCGGCGCCAAGCAGGCTGCCAAGTTCATGCAGGTCGACAACCGCTTGACCTTGTTGGTTGATTTGCAACTCGCCAATTCCATACCGATCATTCAGTAGCCACCGTATCAGTAGCCGCCCTAAGCGTCTTCTTGAAGTGTCGTAGCTGATGATTCTTGAAGACGTAGTGGCCGATGAGCCATCCGGCAGCGCCTCCCACCAGTACGTCGGTTGGGAAATGTTCCTGTCCCAGGACCCGCATGAGGCTTACGCTCGTCGCCAGAGAATAGGTACTGAGCTGTACCCACTTGGAAGGGTATTCGCCGGCGGTGACTGCGGCTACCGTCCACGCCAGCATGCTGTGCGAAGAGGGAAACGACTTGTTTCCCGGCTGTGAGGAGAAAAAGTCGCCTGAGGCATTGTTGTAGAGCGGACGCTCACGGCGGAAGATGATCTTCGTGACCTGGTCCAGCACTACGCTATCCGCAAGCGCTTCACCGCTCAAAAGGCCGGTCTCCCGAGCGTGCGCGTTGCCCTTAAAGACTCCGATCCCATACAGCGTGACTGGTACGGCGAGCTCACCGCCAAGCAGGGCATTGGAGGCATTCACGCTGTCTTTGTTAAAGCCCGGGTTGCGAGGTAGTTCGCGCATCGTATCCGTGTCTGTGGCCAGCGTCACACCCGTTGCCGCCCCGAGCGGAAGCAGCCAAATCAAGTCGTGCGCTCTGATCCGCACAGGGCTGCTCCAGATAGCAAGCTGATCCTTCAGGATTGCCAGGGGCAGGCCTTTTTCAGTTACCGGAATCGTCTGTTCTGGAGCATCGGGCAAAGCATCCGCGGGCGATTCCGCAGGGGGCGTCGGAGCTTGCGGGTAAGCGGCAGCAGCAAACGCACAGCGAGGGGCACACAGGCCGGAACAAAGGCAGAGATAAAGCAAAATCCAGCGAAAGCTATCTTCTATAGGCACTGTAATTGTCGCCGTGGACCTCTAGTTCATGCTGTTGCGTTGTTTGACGAGAGCCTGGTCATACTGGTCGATCCGGATAATGCCGAAACGCGGAAACTCGAGATCGATAATCATGTAGACGGTCACGAACAGCGCTGTGGCAAAGACCAGGGTATGCAGCCACGGGCGCTTGTCGGTGTCGCCCATACCAAATCCTGCGATGAGGCAGCTGGCCATGGCGAGCAAGACCAGCGCCACGTAAATGGGCAGCGGAGGATGAGTCTGTAGCGCGACAGAGCGCGCGGTGGTGATGTCGATCATATCGTTGAGAGAGCCGGCGACGAGCGTCAGGACGGCAGGGGAGGAAGTCTGCTTTGCCGCAGGGATGGATTCGGCCCATATCTTTTCCTGCAGCTTCTCCGAGAGGGCTAGCTGGTCCATAGCTTTTGTGCGGTCCGGACCGAGGTTTTTGTAAAAGGCAAGACGCGTGTCGAGATAGGCGCGAAAGTCGTTGCGGATCTGGGGCTGGGCCGCCTCGGGCAGTAGATCGATGCGCAGCCATGCGGTTCCAATAGCATTGGTTTCGTGCACAATAAGGTCACGGCGTGTGTCGAAGCGGGTGACGGCGCCGGAAAAAGAAAAGCCGAGCAGCAGGGCCATCAGTCCAAAGACAGCGCCGTCGATCGTGCTGAGTCCCGAGCTCGCCTTTTCCTCACGCCGGCGTAGCCGAAAGTGGCGGCCGAACTCGATGCAGGCGATAAGTAAGGCGACGATGAATAAAGCGGTCACTAAGAATATGGGCATGGCGGTCAGTATAACCACATCATTGCTTCTGTCACCTGATTCCATCGGTCGATGTTTGGATTAGTTGCGTAAGATAACTAGTAGTTCTACCAGTATGCGGGCAGCGTCCTGCCTCGTAGACTGCTGCTGGCTATACAACTCCGCTTTTGAGGTAACTCCCTAAAACCGGTGCCGCTCATACAGAATGCGAGATGAAAATCCCAGAAGCTAAGCTTAAGAATCGTGCCCACTCCGTAGGAGCCCAGCTCGCGTTGGTCCTGACGATCATCTTGTGTAGCGGAGCATCAGCGCAGGATAAAGCCGCCGATTACACGCGGTCAGCTCAGCCTGAGATGTTTAGCTACCAGGAACTTGTCGCTCTCGGCGAGCAGGAGACGGTCGATCCTGCGCTGGCCGCCAAGCTGCACACCTTGCTCACCACTCCCTTTATCAACAATGAGGCGTACTTTAACGGGACAAAGCCATTGCGGCCCGACCTCAAGGGGATGGGGCCCTCGCTGCGCCTGGTCGAGTGGAACATTGAGCGGGGAATCGAACTGGAAAAGATGAAGCTACTGCTGACCGACCAGCAGGCATTCATCAACGAAGTGCATGCCCAGGCTTCCAGCAATACGAATCCGGAAAAGGCAAAGGACGACGTCTTGCGCGCGCAGATGGAAGTGCTTCAATCGGCGGACGTGCTGGTGTTGAATGAGCTCGACTGGGGCATGAAGAGGAGCGACTACCGGGCCGTGGTAAAGGATCTTGCCGATGCCCTGAAGATGAATTGGGCCTATGGCGTCGAGTTTGTCGAAGTGGATCCAAAAATATTGGGTACGCAATCATTCGCGAATGCGAAAACTCCGGAGGAGCGCAAAGAGTTGGAGGAGTTGTTCAGCGTCGATAAAACGCGTCTTCTCGCCTTGCATGGCACCGCCATTCTCTCTCGCTATCCGCTTCGGGATGTGAAGCTTGTGCCTTTTCAGTATGTGGCTTACGACTGGTACAACGGCGAGAAAAAATATGGGCAGCTCGAAGCCGGTAAACGGAAGGGAGCAAGCCTGGTCTTTGGAGAAGAGATCGTCCGCGAGGTACGCCGCGGAGGACGCACCAACCTGATTGCAACCATCGATGTGCCTGATCTTCCCGGCGGCCAGCTCACCATCGTTGCCGCTCACCTGGAAAATCGTACGACACCGAAGGGTCGAGTTAAGGAGATGGACGAAATTCTTGACTTCATCAAACCGATACCTCATCCGGTGGTGGTTGCCGGGGATATGAACACGACGGGGGCCGACGGTACGGTGCTCAGCATAAAATCCGCCGTGCTGCGGAAACTGAATGATCCGTCGTATTGGGCCACAAAGGGGATCAAGTACGCGACCGGAGTCGGCTTCGGTATGGACATCGCCGGCCTGGCCTTCAAGACGACTAAGTTTCAGAGCGACCCAACTGCGTCTGGCGTTCCCTTGCTGGCGCCTAATCCCGAACAGGGACTCTTTAAGGAGTTAAACAAGTACCGGTTTGATGATCAGATGCGGTTTGACTATCGCGGGGACGCGGATCTGTCTGTGCTTGGCCGCCAGGGAACCCTGGGTAACTCGAACGAGCGTGGCAGTAAGGGATTTATGACAACCTTCGGGTTGCCGCGGACGCTAGGGGTGGTGGGGAAATACCGGCTCGACTGGATTTTTGTGAAGGGTTATCTGAAAGATGACCCTAAGTCGGCCGACTCCTATCGCTTCGCCCCCCGTTTCGCTCGCACCATGAACGAAGCCAATGATGCATTCGAGAACCCCCTGTCCGACCATGCTGCTATCAGCGTCGATCTGCCGATCGTCGAGCCGGCGGCCCCACCCTCGAAGAAGTAGGCCCACTACCTTTTGTGTCGACACGGAGGCTGCAAAAAATGAGCAAGGACGCAATTTCGCAGGCTAAAAAGGAAGACAAGCTAAATGGCGTAACCGTACCGGGTATCCGAGAGACCAAGGCGATCGCTGAAGAAGCCTTTATCTACGGTCTGCCGCTGGTCATGTACTACACGTCGACCTACGAGTTGTTTGTGGATACGACTTCGTCCCAATACAAGGCGCCAATCGGTACACTCACCAACGAAGCGCGGGTGTTTACCCCCAAAGATACCGCCGTCATCACGCCTAACAGTGATACACCCTACTCTTTGATGGAGGTGGACCTGCGCGCCGAACCGACTGTGATCTCGGTGCCTGCCGTTCCCAAGCCGCGCTACTATTCCGTTCAACTGACCGATGCGAATACTTTTAATTACGGATACATGGGTAGCCGGACGACAGGGACGGAAGCGGGTGACTACATGGTTGTCGGCCCGGAATGGAAGGGTGAAACGCCCCCGGGGATCAGGCAGGTCTTCCATTCGACTACACCATTCTCAGTCATAATTTTCCGGACCCAGCTCTTCAACGCAGAAGACCTGCCAAACGTCGTCAAGATCCAGTCCGGATATAAGGTGCAGCCGCTCTCCGCCTATCTCAATCAGCCCGCGCCTCCCAAACCGGCACCGATCAATTACCTCAAGGCAAATGCGGAAATTGCAAAGAAAGAGTTCTGGGAGTTACTTGATTTTGCGCTGCAGTATGCGCCGCCCGGTCCGGAAGAGGTGGAGATCCGCGCTAAGATGGCGAGCATTGGGATCGGCGCAGGCAAACAGTTCGACATGAAAGACCTCTCTCTTGCACACAAAGCCGAAGTGCTGCTGGGCATGAAGAGTGGCAACGACGCGGTCGAGAAGTACATCGCGACCGGGGGAGCAGTGATCAACGGCTGGAACGTGGGCTCGTTCTTTGGTGATCGTGCCTTTTACAACGGAGACTGGCTCAAACGCGCAGCAGCGGCCAAGGGGGGGATTTTCGGCAATAGCGCCATTGAGGCGATGTATCCGTTGACCAGGGTCTTACCCGGCGGGGAGGCGATGGACGGGAGCAAGCACAATTACACGTTGACCTTCGCCAAGGGTGAAACGCCACCTGTGAACGCTTTCTGGTCGGTGACGATGTATGACGGCAAGAGCCAATTCCTGATCGACAACCCGATCAACCGCTACCTCATCAACTCGCCGATGTTGCCTGCAATGAAGTCGAATCCGGATGGCTCGGTGACTCTTTATATCCAAAAGGACTCGCCGGGCAAGGACAATGAATCAAACTGGCTGCCTGCGCCCGATGGCACGATCTATTTGGTGATGCGGTTGTATTGGCCAAAGGAAAATCCACCGTCGATCCTGCCGGCAGGCAAGGGGAGCTGGCGGCCTCCAGCTGTGGTTAAAGTTTCCTAATGCCTCCAAAGGGTAAGTCGGGTTAGCTCGAAGGATGATTTTCTAAGCCGTCAACGCTTGGATGCTTGCCGGATTGATAGGCGCGACGAGAGCCAGGTAAGTGAACGTTGCCCCAGCGCTTTTTGGGAGCCCAAGTTGCTAATAGCTATCTCTATCGTTACGACATAGGAACTGTGAACTGCCTCTAGAATCAGACGCAGGCGGGCCAGAAAAAATGAGAAGTCTTCTTCATGTGGTGGTAGCGGTGTGTCTGATGCCGGCTGCGTGGGCGGCCGATAACGCAGAAAAAGCTCAAGATCGTATTAAGGCTGCAGGCGCGATTCTGCAACAGATCCAGTCAGCTGCGGACCAGGGGATCCCGCAAAGTTTATTGGCCTCGGCATCTTGCGTGGCCGTAGTCCCCGCCATGTTGAACGGTGGCTTCGTTCTGGGACTTCGTTATGGGCGCGGCGTTGCCTCTTGTCGCACGGCCAAAGGCTGGAGCGCTCCTGCCTTCTTTCTGGCGTGGGGAGGTAGTTTCGGTCCGCAGTTCGGCGCGCAAGCCGCGGATGTGATCATGATGATCATGAACGACAACGGCATGACGAAATTGCTTTCCAGCAGATTCGCCCTGGGTGGGCAAGCCAGCGCAACTGCCGGGCCGGTGGGGCGGCAGACGATTGCCGAGACAGACTGGAAGATGCGCGCTGAGGTATTGAGTTATTCCCGTTCTCGCGGGGTATTTGCCGGGGCCACCTTGGAACACGGGACAATCAGACAGGATAAAGACAGCACCCGAGCCTTCTACGGGCACATGGTGCCTTTCAACGTTTCACTTACGGGCGAGATCGACGCTCCTGCAACGGCCTACCCGCTTCTCGAACCATTAGCCCGGTGGGCGCAAGTCGCCGCAAAGCAATAGTCGTTCTGATAACATCGGCCGCCGATAAGCGAATAGCGTCGAGGGAGACTTCCGCCGCGTTGGAACCGGCAAAGTCTCCCTCGTTTACCTGGCCTATTCAGATTTCGAGGCCGCGCCCTGAACGATGAGGTCGTTGTCGACGCTGAAGACCCCGGGTGTGGAGTTGGCCTGGATGCCGGCAATGGCCTCGTCCGTCGCGTTGTTGACGACGCCGTAGAGGGTGACGTTCCCATTTTTCACGATAATGTGAATGGCATGGAAGCCCCGAGGCGGATCATTGGTGATGCCGCCCGCCATCAATGCGACGCTGCGGCCACCGGGTCCCAACGCCTGCGCGACACTGCCCTGGTTAGCGTTATATTTCCGCAGACTGGGCTGCGTATAAATACGGTTGTAAACGGCAGCGCGAATACGGTCGTCATTGGGAGAATTGGGGAGGACTTCGATCTGGTTGTCGACCGATTCTACGCCGGGTATGTTCTTGACAACGTTAGCGGCGCTACTCTTGAGGGTCGGACGAGAGGCAAAGCCTTTGAGAACGACCGTTTTGCCATGGACGCCGAAGGTAATCCAGTCGAAAACGCCATAGTTGGTAAGGCCGCCGAGCCTCTTCTGCACCTCTTTGACGATACGGAGCGCATCGTCTTGCGACCAGGTAGGTGAGGGGCTCTGAGCGATGGCGGTTGGAACAACAAGACTGAAGACAAGAACAGCAGCAAGTAAGGGCAATGTGCGGCGAGTGAGAGGGGACAGAGCGTTCATCGGTTGACTCCGTGCGCGATCAGAATTTGACTTCGGTCGGAACGATGGGCCTAGCTAAAAATTAAACCCACTGATATTAAAGCATTTGGCGACTTTCTGCGAGTTTGGAGCGCGGGCGGTAGGGGCAAACCCGCTGTCGGTCAGGTCGTCCCAATGCCGCCGGCGAAGCGAAAATGATAGCTGCTAGGGATAAGGGGGTCCTTTTGCAAGCACGGCGTTCAATCGCCGATCATGGCCGTAGATATCGTCAAAAAAGTGTACGGTACCGTCTTCCTCGGCGACCGCGGTCACGTACAGAATAAGGACCGGGATCTTTGTAGCCAGGTTAACCTGGCGATTGTCTTTGCCTGAATCCATCGCCTTTTGCACCAGCGCGACGGTCCACGGTTGCTGGCCGTCGAGTTGATTCCGCAACAGGAAACTGGCTAGCTCTGCTGGTTTTTCCAGCCGAATACAGCCTGAACTGAAGTCTCGCCGCGACCTGGAGAATAGCTCGGTTGACGGCGTGCTGTGCAGATAGACGGAATAGGTATTGGGAAACATGAACTTGATCAGACCGAGTGCATTGGTTGGCCCCGGCTTTTGACGTACGAAGTACTTGCCCGAGCGCAGGCCTGCAACCAAGTCGTCGCCCGGCGACACTAATTTGCCGCTGGAATCGGTTACCTCGAAGTTCTCGCGGGCTAAGTATCCGCTGCTTTTCATAATGCCGGGGATGACGGTTCTGCGAAGAATTCCGGGCGGAACATTCCAGTAGGGCCTGAAGACGATGAACTGTATGTCGTTGGTAAACACTGGCGTCTGCGTTGGGGCGGCCTTGCCCACAACGACGTTCATGGTGAGTGCAAGCTGGTGATCCGCGGAATAGGCCCTTAGCCGAAACTCAGGAATGTTGACGAGAACGGGGGGCTGCTGAAACTCGGTGGGCATCCATCGCCAGCGCTCTAACGCATCATCAATTTGCTGTACTCGATCGCTGAGCGGAGTGTTCAACTCGCGGAGGGTCGCCGCGTCCAATTTGCCGTCGGTCGCAAGCCCATGCCTTGCCTGAAAATGCTTTACCCCCTCGACGAGGGCGCCGCTATAGGAATCAAAGCTTCCGCCCTGCGGAAGGTCTCCGAGCAACTGCAATCGCTCGGCGAGTTGGGCCGTTCCTGCATACGTATCGCCCGGCGCGATGGTCTTGGTTCCCGCCGGCACTTTGGCGCCATCGCCTTTAGCAGCCAAATCCAAGTATTGCTTTAATAAGTTCTCGATGCGGCGGTAGCCGGCGTAGGGTGGCTCAATCTGATCCAGGACCGATTGGACATTTTGCGCGTGGACAACTTGTTGAGCAATGAACGCCGGCAGATCGTAATGTTTGGCCCGCACATCGATATCGAATTTCAAATGTCTGGGATTGACTCGCCCGATCCGTAGGTCCGAAATATACCGCATGGTCGATTGCGTCAGAGCTGCATCGAAGGATGCTTGAGCGGCGGCGGATGCCCCCTTGAGGGAGCTGGATTTTGCCGCCAGGCTTTCTGCGTCGTAGTCGCTGGGATTAAGCCCCTTCAGTCGGCTTGCGCGCAGAATCGAAATCAAAGATGTTGCTTGCGATGTTGGCTGGTCACCGTTTAACCACAAGGGCGCAAAATTTGCGGATTCGTACAGCTTCTTGATTTGCTCTCGATTTCCAGGCGAGCCCAGCTTATTTCCCAGTTGCCCCTTGGCAGCCATTGCCCGTAGCTCAGACGACGAATCAGACGAACTGGATACTTCCTGAGTGTTGCTCGCAGGTGCGCCAAGATTAGCCCGATAAACCATGCTCTGGGCGGGGGCGCAGACGTTGAGGCAGGTTAAAAGCATCGACAACAACAACTTCATTGAATACATGTGCTGTTTACCATCTCGATTAACCTCTTCGCTCTAAAGTGAGCCACGGAACCGGCGTCATTTCTGGAAGTACACCCTACCGTCTTTGACTGTCGTCAGGACAGTGATTTTGCTGATATTCGCAAAAGGCTGAAAGGTCTCGTTTCGGTAGATTTTCTAATGCAGCGATACACCTTGATTCGGGGAGTCCAGGGAGAACGTTGGTATCTCAACATCAAACCGCTCGCCACTATCGCTTTCCATCTGGTAGCTACCACCCATCATCCCCGACGACGTGTTAAGAGTCGCACCGCTGGTGTATGCATGGCTTTCGCCAGGCTTGAGAAACGGTTGCTTCCCAATCACGCCCGATCCTTTAACCTCGGTCAATTCGCCACGCGCGTTTGTGATCATCCAGTGCCGTCTTAATAGTTGCACCGTTTCCCGTCCCTGATTCTCGATCGTCACGCGATAGGCCCAAAAGTATTGCGAATTGGAAGGTGATGAATTCGCCTCAAGGTAAGCAGGCACAACGCTTACCACTATCCCCTTTGTGATTGCCTGGTACGGTATTCGATCCGCCATAAAGAAAAGATTAGAGCAAAGTCGAGGGATGAGCCAGGGTTGTCATAAACAGGACTCTGAAGGGCAAGTTACCGAGTTTCTGGTCTTTCGGGAAGTGCGACAGGGCGTTGAGGACGAGAGGGGAGCTGGGGAGATCAGGCCGGCAGGATAGGAGAAAAGAAGAGATTGCCGCGCATGGCCTCTCGCGCTGCGGTCATAAGATCAGTATGTATGCGACGCTTCACGACGTAGCTGCCACCCATATCACGAGCAGCGCAAGCGTATTCCACGTCTTCCGTCACGGTAAGGAACACGATCTTTGTTGTAACAAGATACTCCTTCATTCGTCGGGCCGTCTCGAATCCGTTTTTTCCCGGCATTCCAATGTCTATTATGACGATGTCGGGCTTAAGCATCGACACGGCATCGAGACCCGCCTCGCTACTACCCACGGTAGCTACAATCTCAAATTCGTCTTTCATAATCTGGCTTGCAGCCATGAGCGATTTGGGATAATCGTCGATCAGAACAATCCTCGGCTTTTTCTCCCAGGATACCGTCATTTTCTCTCCCGCCCTTAACCTATATGAGCCAGGTTACGTTCGCAATCATGAGGATCTGACCGATTTCCTCAGGATGCAACTGTAAATTTTGCCAGTATGCCTGGCCGGGGGTAGCTTACAGACTAACCACCGTCTGCGTCCAGGAAGGAAGTGAATCATTGCTAGCCATGTGGGGGTACCTGCGAAAAAGGTTGTGGGTCTTTTTGACCAGGAATAGGTTACCCAGTCGCTGGGCCGCTGGAGCACTAGCAAAATTGCGAGGGCCAGGACTATCCATGGGCCGTTTCCCGGGCCCCCAGCTAAACACACCGAAAACGCTTAGCGCTTCAACGCCCCATCTGGCTTAGCGCTTCAAGGATCGGATCGGAGGAAATCCTCAGCACTCCTCTGAACGGCGTATAAAGCTCGAGGATGATGAGGACCGCACCCGAAACCGCCAGCGCTCCAAAAACAAAGGTCACGACTATGGTGGGACTAGGCGGGGTGAATAAGCCAAAGCTGAGATAGATGAGAGCCAGCCATGATACGACGACCAACAAGAGTGGAATCGGCAATGCGCTCTGCTTGGATTTTAGAAACAGGAGCCATTGCGTCTTTCGTAGTTCGACGACCATACCTAGGATCTGGGCTTTGACCTGGGCTTGAGCATCGCTCTTCGGCGCCAGGAGCCGCAACTCGTCAACAAGAACTTCTGCCTCATCGCGAGGCTTGAGCTCGGCCTGCACGGGGGATTGAGCCGGCCAAATACGGTTGATGCCTGCCTCGACAAGCAGGCGAAGTTGGGCGCGCATCTCCGTAGTCTCATCTCCATACTTAGACAACATGCGATCGATGGTTACAACCTCTGAAGAAATCTCAGCGATCTCGTTCGTGCGAGCGTCGTAGGAGGCCTTTGCAGAAGAGACAAGCATCCCGAGAACGATTGCAGCCATCGTCGTCATAAGCCCAGTCACGAGTCTTGCAACTTCCTTGTCACCGGATCCTAGATAATCCGTCGGTATGGCTCTTCGGACAGCCATACCGACGAGGCCTGACCCAAAGATGGAGGCAAAGACAATGGAACTAACCGTGATTGAACTCATTCGTCTATTTGCCCTCTCATTTTCAAACCCATACGAGGACTTGCCCGGTCAGTCGAGGGATATCAGTTGGAGATGGCCGGGTTCGAGCTAGTTCGCACACACGACACTGGGAACCCAGTTCCTGCCAAAATAGGCGGGATGCCCGACCGAGACTACTGGCAGAAGAGACAGGTCGAGCAGGGAACTTACCTGAGAGGTTCTCGAAGGAAGAGAAGGGCTAACTAATGGAGTGCCACGCGAGTGCCCGGCGTCACGATGTGCCTGGTCTCGGAGCGCCTAAGGGCCACGGTGGCAGCAGTATACTTCCAGTTTCCCAGCAGCCTTTGCAGCGGCCACCGTACCTGACACTGTGGACGGAACACAGAAGGTTTGAGCAGTCGGAGCGAGTGCACTTGACGAGGTTAGCGTCAGACCCGCAGTTGGTGCATCTTGGCGGTATCAGGCTCATCTGTATGCGTAGGATGCATAATCTTGTCTGATCGATACCGCGTATTTTACCCGGGCGGCAGAGTGGACCTTATTGCTTCCCTTGGGTTCGCCGCGAGGTCAAGGGTGAATTCCTAATACCCCCGCTCTGACTGTCAAAAGCCTCATTTTGGCCGTATTGACATACCGAACACGGCTCTTGGGTACAATCTATGGAATCCGAGAGCACAAATCTCGCGGCATATCGAAAGAAACTTAATCGCGAAGGAGGGGGAAGGGCGCGACAACTTTCGGATGAGCACTTGTGCAAGCTTGCGCGCAGAACGCCTCCAGTGAGGCTGCGAGGGTTTTGCGAACGGCCCCAGTTAACATCGGAAATATTTAGAAGATGCAGATCAGGGCGTAAAGAAGATATGAATTACAGGCGAATCAAGGCGCTGAATGATCTGTCGAATTGGATTGGCTGGTGGGCGTTTCTCGCCAGGGTTTGGCCTGCCATCCTCTGCATTCCTCTATTCGCTCTAAGTCCCATCGCAAGCGCACAGCAGAATGCGAAGAACGTCCTCATCCTCTTTCACTATCCTGCGCCTGTTGTCGATCCCGCTTACGTCGATCAAATTGAAGGCTTATTGCGGGCCCGTGTTCCAGGGCAGGTCAACTTCTATATCGAGCACATGGAGGCGACGCGAGTCGAAGACAAGGATTACCAGCAAAACCTGACAGATTCTCTTCGAAACACCTATCGTGGCCGCAAGCTGGATCTTGTCATGTTGTCGGGTTACCCGTCGCTTGATTTGGTCCTGACACATCGCAACGAATTGTTTCCTGGCGTGCCTATCGTCTACTTTTCAATGGAGAGTCGCCAAATAGCGGGACGGACCTGGCCCGGAATCACCGGGGTGACTGAGACTCAGGATGTGAGGGCCGTGATTGATCTCGCGCTTCGTCTTCATCCGGGCACCGGGACTATGGCGATCATTACGGGTAAATCGGAGATAGAAACGTACTGGCTGGGAAAACTCCATTCGGAACTTCTCCAGCATCAAAATAAATTGCGGGAAATTGACCTGGTCGATCTTCCGACAGATCAGATACTGCAAAGAGTTGATCAGCTTCCGCCAAAATCCATCGTCTTTTTTGAACTTCAGCCACGGGAATCAATTCAACCTGCGATCGGAGTGTGGGATGCCCTGGCGCGGATCGGACAACGTCTCCCGACTTATTGCATCTTTCCCTATCAATGTGTGGGACACGGCGCAGTTGCCGGTATTGAATCGAGCGGTAGAGATGAAGTGATCACATTAGCCGTTACACTTGCCGCGCGGATTCTCTCCGGTGAGCAGGTAGATAGCATTCCCGTTGTTCAGCCCTCGGGAACCCAAACCCTGGCGGACTGGCGGCAACTTCAGCGGTGGCATATCCCGGAGTCGGCACTCCCGAAGGACACACGGTTCTACAACCGTGAGCCCACACTGTGGGAGCGCGACCGCAAATATCTCGTTCCTGCCGTTGTGCTGATCGTGGCCCAAGCGCTTTTGATTCTCGCTTTACTCTGGCAGCGAGCGCGTAAGCGAAAGGCGGAAGCCGTAGTTCGCGAGAGCGAGAAGCGGTTCCGGGTGATGGCGGACACCACGCCTTCGCTGGTCTGGATGTGTGATGCGCAAGGCATGATCATGTATCAGAATGAGAGCCGGCTTGCATTCACCGGCCTGGATCTGAATCTAGCTCCGAATGCAGCTCACAGCGACGCGTGGACCGAGTGTATCCATGCGGATGATCTGAAGAACCTTCTGGATACGGTGTCCCAGGCATTGAAGAGCCGGCAGCGGTTTTCCCTGGAGTATCGCCTTCGTCGAAGGGACGGGGTCTACCGTTGGATGCTGGATGTTGCAGCTCCAAGGGTGAATGGGGATGGTTCGTTTGCCGGGCTCATCGGCTCGGGGACCGATACAACAGACCAGAAGTTTGCCCAGCAGGCGCTGGAAAAAGTGAGCGGTCAACTGATCGAGGCGCAGGAAAAGGAGCGCGGCCGTATTGCGAGAGATCTGCATGACGATATCTGCCAGAGGCTGGCGCTCCTGGCGATGGAGATTTCCCTGGCAAACCGCAGCGCAGATGGATCGGCGGAGACCACGAAACAGCGCCTTCTGGAAATCCAGAAGCATTGCTGTGAAATCGCGGGTGACGTGCAATCCTTGTCACACCAACTGCACTCGTCGAAACTCGACTACCTGGGTGTGGTGGCCGCCATCAAGGGGTTCTGCGACGAGTTTTCCAGGCAACACGAAGTCAGCATCAAGATCACGGACGCGCAGGTCCCTCGCGAATTGCCCCAGGACATTTCGCTGTGCCTTTTCCGAGTCGCCCAGGAAGCCCTGCATAACGCTGTGAAATACAGCGGGACGAACCAATTCACTGTGCTGTTGCTTGGCATGGTGGATTGCGTCCAACTCGTCGTCTCCGACGCAGGCGCAGGCTTTGACGTGGAAGCGGCGAAGAGGAACCCAGGATTGGGGTTGGTAAGCATGCAAGAGCGGGTACATCTGGTACACGGAACGCTCTCGGTCGAGTCGGAGCCCGGAAAGGGAACAAAGATCCTCGCGATCGTGCCCCTGGTGGATGAGAACGCGGGACGGGTCAAAGGTACGGATGCACTCGATGATCCACTTCTAATCAACGACCGATGATAGGCACTCGCTTGGTCACTACTTCGGCAAGTGGAGAAGGGTTAAATATATATCGACAGTTGCCGGAGTTCTCTCCCACGGGGTCGACCACCGAACGTAACTCCCTGATCTGCGGTTCGGGCCGATCATCGAAACGACCAGCCGATCGTGGACGTTACTCCCAGGTTATTTTCGGGTGCCCCCACGACCGGCCGGTTGTCGAAGTTGTCGTAGAAGCTGCCACGGATATAAAAGTCTTTGTAGAACTTATAGTAGACATCTTGATTGAGAGTCATTCGTACCCGCCCGGGTGTGGTCAGACTCGGATAAACCCAGAGTGTGGTGTCAAAGGTCGTCGAATCGAAGCGGAATGTTGAAAATTGGGCTGCGAAAGCGGAGTCAAGGCTGTGTTTGTTCGCGGTTGATTCGGTATCGGATGCATCCCTCTCTGAAGTAAAGCCAAGCCCTGCGATCAACGAAAGATTTGTCTTATTGGTGTAAATCGGGCGTATCGCAAGCGCCCCCCCGAGTGTGGTGCGGAGAGCGATTTGTTGTTCTGAACTCGAAAGAAAGTTCGCAATGGCTCCGCCGTACCAATTGGATCTGCGAAGTTGTTTGAAAAGCTCGCTCTTCGCCGTTGTTTCGTTGGTATCGCTGACCTCCTTCTGGCTCGTAAACTGGGAGCTGGAGCTTACCTCAGCGATGAGGGTTGTGGCCTGGTAGGTAAGGTCTTGTTGGAGGGTCAGGTTCTTCTGCGCGTTCGATTGCGCGAAGCTCAGTCCTAAATCGACGTCCCCCCGCAGCCTCCGTACAAAAGTCTCACCCGTCTGCTGAATGCTTACCACGTCATCGTGGGGAATGCTCACCTGGCTTGCGCCGGCAACCTTGACGATATGCTCGTCAGCTGTTTCCGAGAGATGACCGCTGAAGGCGTCGCCTTTATTGTTGACCACTACGAAGGGCTGATTGGTTTGGATATTGTCAACCTTATTCCAGTCGAAGACCACCGTGGAATTGGCATAATCCTGTTTCACCGTAAGCTGCCCTTGTACGAGCGAACGGATTTCGCAGGTGATTCTGTCGCCATTTTTCATAAAAACAACGTCTGTCTTCGAGCGGCTGGAGGCTTGCATCGGCGTGGTGAACATGGCCGCGAGGAGAAAGCAAAGCGCGCCTTGTGCGACGCGCGGCCGGCGTAATGGAGAGGTGATGCTCCGTGCCAGTTCGCGTGAACGAGGATCGAAGGAACGAGGAACAAGGGATAGCAGGCGTGCCACTCGGCACCTCCGTCAGATTGACACACTATTTTGCACCGATTGAAGTGTCGAGCAGTACTGTACGGGGGACAGAGTTGTCCAAAATTGCTGAGTGGTCGACTGTGACTTCTCCCCATAGGATGGCGCACGCCCATCCACTTGGCCCTCACATGCCTTATTCCGATGGCGCCACTCCTTCTGACGGTCTTGCGCCTGAAAGATATTCTGGAGTTTCTCTTCAAAGCTCTGTTCGGATTGCCCACCAAAGGCAGGGGGCTAGTAGTTTTGACAGGGCGTAAAACGGCGGAAAACAGATTATGCTTTTGGGGCGATCGCAGTGATGTCACTGCTATCGAAATACGCGCGTCGTTCTCAGCAATGGGAACGAACGGATTGGTCCTCTTATGCCGCCCCAGAGCTCGATTTCGCCGACAGAAGTCCGTGCCATCGCCAAAGACGCGTATGTTTACGGATTCCCCATGGTGCAGGTTTACCTCACCATGTATGCCTTCTCCATCGACAAGAGTAATCCGCAATACAAGGGCCCCTTCAACGCTCCACTCAGTTTCGCGCGGGTCTTCACTCCCGCCGATACGGCGTTCGTGACCCCCAACTCCGACACTCCGTATACATTCCTCAGTCTTGACCTGCGCGCCGAACCCATGGTTCTCACCATCCCTTCCATCGAGAAGGAACGCTACTGGGTCTTCCAGATGATGGACCTTTATAGCTTCAACTTTGATTACCTTGGCACCCGCACCAGCGGCAACAACGGAGGCACTTTCCTCGTCGCGGGTCCGCGTTGGAAGGGCTCGGTTCCTCCCGGGATCACGAGAGTACTGCAGCCGGAAACCGAGTTCATCAACGTAGTCGGCCGAACCCAACTCTTTAACCCTGCCGACCTCGACAAAGTGAAGAAGATCCAGTCGGCTTACAAAGCGCAGCCTCTCTCCGCTTTTCTTGGGCAACCTGCTCCACCTGCCGCGCCCGCGGTTCCCTGGATCCCGCCCGTCCCGCCCGCTCAGATGAAAACCTCGCTGCGTTTTTTTGATGTGATGAGCTTCCTGCTTCAGTTCTGTCCGGTTCAACCCAGCGAGGCTGTGTTGCGCGCGGGCTTTTCCGCCATCGGTGTCGGTCCCGGGGAAAGCATTGATGTGGACACACTTTCGCCGGAGATGAAAGCTGCCCTCGAGGGTGGAATGGCCGACGGACAGAAGGAAATCGACGCCCGCCGCGCCTCGAGCGGCGGAGACATCAGCAATTTCTTTGGTACGCGCGCTTTCCTGCACAACGACTACGTCGCCCGCGCCACAGGAGGCCAGATGGGCATCGGCGCCAATTCCAGGGAAGAAGCCCTGTATCCCCTTTACGAGAAGGACTCGAGCGGGCAGCCTCTCGACGGCAGCAAGGCGCGCTACACCCTTCACTTCAACAAGGGAGAGTATCCGCCGGTCAACGCTTTCTGGTCGCTCACCATGTATGGCCTTCCGCAGCAGCTTCTGGTGGAGAACCCTATCAACCGCTACCTGATCAACTCGCCCATGCTGCCTGATCTGAAGCTCGACGCAGAGGGTGGTCTCACCATCTATATCCAAGCCGACTCACCAGGAAAAGACAAAGAGCCGAACTGGCTACCGGCTCCGAAGGCGCCCTTTATGCTCGCCATGCGCTATTACCTGCCGAAACCCGAGCTGCTCGCGGGTACCTGGAAGTCCCCAGCGGTCGTTCGAGCAAACTAGTTGGCCTCAAGGAGGATTCATGCTGACGCAACAAGATTCCGGCAAGCCGGGTGAAACTTCTGCCAGTGCCTCTCCACAAGACGCGCGCGCCATCGCCAGGGAAGCGTACACCTATGCCTTTCCCATGGCAGCTAACTACCAGACCCTCTACAAGCAGGCGATTGACACTACCAGCCACGACTACCGCGCCCCTTTTAATACTCTCACCAACGCCAGCTCGGTGGCTACGCCGGAAGACAAGTTTGTCGTCACCCCCAACTCCGACACCCCCTACTCCTATCTCTGGATGGACCTGCGCGCCGAGCCCATCGTCGTGACCATGCCCAGCATCGAGAAAGAGCGCTACTACACGGGCCAGCTCATCGACCTCTACACCTTCAACTTCGCCTACCTGGGCACCCGCAGCTTCGGCAACGACGGCGGCAATTTTCTCATCGCCGGCCCCAACTGGAGCGGGGCAACACCGGCAGGCATCAAGGCTGTTCTCCGCGCCCAGACCCAGTTCGCCTACCTTCTCATCCGTACCCAACTCTTTAATGCTGAAGACATCGTTAACGTAAGAAAGATCCAAGCCGGCTACCGCGCCCAGCCGCTCAGCGCGTTTCTGCACCAGCCGGCGCCGCCTTCTGCCCCGGCCGTCAACTGGCCTAAGCCGAGCGAGGAAATGCTAACCACGCCGGCGATTTTTCCCTATTTGAACTTTCTGCTCCAGTTCTGCCCCACCGATCCCTCCGAGACAGATCTGATGGCGCGCTTCGCTGAGCTGAACCTGGGCGCGGGCAAGACGTTCGAGCTGGCGAGTTTTGCGCCACCGGTCCAGCAGGCCATCACTGACGGTATCGCCGACACCAAGGCCGATGTCGAGGTGATGATGAGGAAGATCAACACCGACCAGGTGCAGAGCTCTGACTTATTCGGCACGCGCGAGTTTCTCAAGAACAACTATCTCTATCGTTTCATCGGGGCCAAGCTTGGTCTCTATGGCAACTCCGGAGCGGACGCCGCCTACTTCGGCTACTTCATCGACGCCGGTCACCGCCCGCTCGATGCTTCGAAGAGCAACTACGAGCTGCGCTTTGCCAAGGGCGCCATCCCGGAGTACCACGCCTTCTGGTCGCTCACCATGTACGACGGCAAGACCCAGCTTCTGGTCGCCAACCCCATCCAGCGCTACCTGCTCAACTCCACCACGCTCAAGTCTTACAAGTACGGCGCCGACGGTTCGCTGACCTTTTATGTGCAGAAGAACTCACCTGGCAAGGACAAGGAATCCAACTGGCTACCCGCTCCGAATGGTCCGTTCTATTGCATCTACCGCGTCTACATGCCGGGAGAAGCCGTCCTCAACGGCACCTGGAAGAAGCCGCCCATGCAGGCTTTCGTCGGGACGTAAGAACCGGTTCGGTCCGTGAGGTTGCGGTTCTACCTGGATTGAGGCAACAGCAGTTGTTTATCGCAAGAGAGGTCACAGCATTCCATGTTATAGACAACTCCTCGCACCGGCTGAGGTGCTCTTTTCAGGAAGCCCAAACGATGGACGGGGGAACCACAACCAACGCAAGTCGAGAGCGAATTTTAACCACGAGAGGAAAAGGTATGCCTGAAACAGGGAAGGGAACTGCTAAGAAGCCAAACATCCTGGTGATTTGGGGTGACGACATTGGAATTTCCAACCTCAGTTGCTACAGCCATGGGCTTATGGGTTACCAAACGCCGAACATCGATCGCCTGGCCAAAGAAGGAGTGATGTTTACCGATTCCTATGGAGAGCAGAGTTGCACCGCGGGCCGGTCGTCCTTTATCACCGGCCAGAGTGTCTACCGCACTGGCTTGTCCAAAGTCGGAATTCCTGGCGCTCCCATCGGCATGAATGAGCAGCTGGTAACGATCGCAGGCTGCCTCAAGACCCAGGGGTATGCGACGGGCCAGTTCGGCAAGAATCACCTGGGCGACCTGAATAAGCACCTGCCCACCAATCACGGCTTCGACGAGTTTTTTGGCAATCTCTACCACCTCAACGCCGAGGAGGAGCCGGAGATGTACGACTACTTCACCGAGAAGGACTTTCCGGAGTTCAGAAAGACGGTCACGCCGCGCGGCGTGCTTAAATGCTGGGCGACCGACAAAGACGACCCGACGGTGCAGGAGCGTTGGGGCCGCGTCGGCAAACAGAGGATCGAGGATACAGGTCCGCTCACCAAGAAACGAATGGAGACCTGCGACGACGAGTTCGCCGCGGCTGCCAAGGATTTCATCAAGCGGCAGAACGACGCCGACAAACCATTCTTCCTCTGGCTCAACTTCACCCATATGCACTTGTTTACCCACACCAAGCCGTCGAGCCTGGGGCAGGCGGGCCGCTGGCAGTCGCCCTACCACGACACGATGATCGATCACGACAAGAATGTCGGCGAGATGCTCGACTATCTGGACGAGTTGGGGATCGCGGACAATACCTTTGTCATGTACTCAACCGACAATGGACCCCACCGGAACTCCTGGCCCGATGGCGGCATGACACCGTTCCGGAGCGAAAAAGACACCAACTGGGAAGGGGCCTTCCGTATTCCGCTGCTGGTGCGCTGGCCGGGCAAGATCGAGGCCGGCACTGTCTCCACCCAGATCGTCCAGCACCACGACTGGTTGCCGACCTTCATGGCCATGGCCGGTGATCCGGATGTGGTGGAGAAACTTAAGAAGGGATTCGATACCATCGGCAGGACCTACAAGAATCACATCGATGGCTACAACCTGGTGCCCTACCTAACCGGACAGGTGAAGGAGAGCCCGCGCAAGCTATTCGTCTATTTGAGCGATGACGGCGACGTGCTCGCACTTCGCTACGACAACTGGAAAGTTATGTTTATGGAACAGCGCTGCCGAGGGACCTTGCAGGTATGGGCGGAACCTTTCACCAAGCTGCGGTTGCCGAAGATCTTCAATCTTCGCACCGATCCCTATGAATTCGCTGATACCACTTCAAATACCTATTACGACTGGTTTATCTACCATGACTACATTGTGTACGGAGCCATGGCGATCGCAAATATGTGGGCGGCAACCTTCAAAGACTTTCCGCCAGTCCAGAAACCGAACAGCTTCACCATCGATGACGCACTGAAGATGTTGAGTTCGGCCGCAACCGGTCGATAGCAACGAAGGCGCATCTGGGCAGGCGGGCGGTAGCTCGCCTGCCCAGATGTCGAGCCGGTCATTCTGCCGGGCTTCCAACAGCAATTACGGCAATCCACACGCATATGAAGTCGTTCGGCGGCCACTAACGAAGCTGTTACGAAACTGGCTTAGGCGAGGGGCCGTAGCAGGGACTTAACCCTTCTCTTTGCCTTCTCGGCCGCTGTCAATTCTGACAGTAGCGCGACCTCTAATTTATCTGTAGACTCTGGCAAAATAAAACGGTCGGCCCAAGAACGGCCGCGAGGCCGACCTATGCAGGCTTCGACCTCAACACTATTAACTCCGCGACACGATACCAGTCGGGAACGCAGTTTCATCTGGACGGAACGCTCGCGCAGCCATCTTCCGC
Source organism: uncultured Acidobacteriaceae bacterium (assembly GCA_963824325.1). GTDB lineage: Bacteria > Acidobacteriota > Terriglobia > Terriglobales > Acidobacteriaceae > PALSA-350. The sequence continues at coordinate 122,728 of CAWGPA010000007.1, forward strand.
TCTGGAAAGGTCTGGCGGGAATCGGAGTATCTTCCTTTTACTACCAGCAGATCACAGGAGACAGCGGCTCCGGCGCAAATTCTGGTGAGTTCAAGGGGACTACCGCCGGAATTGGTCCTTTGGGTCTGTTACGTGAAACCGATAGGAAAGCAACAGTTGCTTGCCGAGTTCAAATTTATGCCCGAGTACTACACCGCAAATAGGTTGCAGGGTAATATCGGATTCCTGGAAATCATGTACAAGTTCTGATGACCGGAGACTCGGTCGCAGGCGGAAGTAAAGTAAAGGAAGAGCTCAAACCGAAATAGATCGAGGAGACCCTCCCATGCGCAGGATAGATTTCATCGTCGGTTTCTCAGTCCTATTGTTTGGTCTGAGCCCTTTGGCCAATCCTCAGATTCACGTTCCGCATGGCGGTGGTGGCGGCGGCGGGTGGGTACATCTCGGCAACTCGCACGTTGATGGCAATGCCGACCACGACAAGATCAGCTGCCACGGAAAGGATACCTACCGCAAGCTGAGGATTCAGGTGACGGGCAGCCCGGTACAGTTTGACCGAATCAACGTAGTCTATGGAAATCACAATCAAGAGCCGATCCCATTCCGCTTCCGAGTAGCACCGGGCGCGGGTCGAACGATTGACCTTCGTGGCGGCAACCGCGACATTGCATACGTCGAGTTCTGGTATCAGAAGGCATCGTGGAGCGCGAAGCCTGAGGTGAAGCTATATGGGCAGCAGTAAACAGCAAAAGCATTCCTATTCTCACCCGCATTGCTCCTGCGGAACTAAGGAGCGCAATATCAAATCGCGGAAATTTCGTTGCTCACCGTCTGCATGTTGAGCGCGCGAACTGCCTATATGAGAGCCAAGACCCGTGGATAAACGTACACCTCCACCTGAGCTGGGAACATTGCAGGGCCCTGATGAAACCGCCAATTAGTTCAGACATAGAAGAACACTCAGCCGGCGATCCTCGGATTGCAGAAGAAGTGTCGTTGGTTCGCGGCGGCCCGTTCTATCGTGTCCAGGAAATCAGCCACCTGGTGACGGGCAAGCGGTGGAACCTTGGCCGCCGCGTCGCTTTAGCCATCGGCTTAGGCTGGCTACCGCTGGTGGTTATTACGCTGTTGTCAAAACCCCAAACAATCGGCGGTTTACTGACGGATTACGCGGTGAACGTGCGTATGGTGATCGCCGTTCCTGTTCTCCTGGCTGGCCAGATTTTAATGGAAAGCACATTCGCGGCAATCGTCCGGCACATCCGCGAAGCTGAACTGTTGTCTTCATCAGAACAAGTGAAGATGGATCTTACGATCGGCAAGCTTATTCGGCTGCGAGACTCGGTCGTAGCTGAGGTCATTGTTGTAGTGATTGCTTATCTGCATTTGGCAACCATCTTCCATTTACGCAGGGGAATCGCCAGTGACTGGGCAGTGAGTAGCATAGGCAATCACCTGATTGGTCGCCCGCTGGCTGGTACTATGCGCTCGTCTGCCTGCTGCTCTATCAATTCCTGGTAGGGATCAGCCTGTGGAAGTGGGTGATTGCGATCTGTTTCCTCTTCCGGCTCTCCCGGCTCGATTTGCAGCTCGTCCCAACGCATCCCGACCACCACGGCGGCCTCGGTTTTTTGGGCATGTCGCCCGCGGGTATCGCACCCACCATCTTCGTGGGGTGCATCGCCATCGGATCAACCTGGCGGACCGAGATCCTGATGCACGAGGCACACTTGTTGGATTTCAAAATCGATGCGATGGTTTTACTTGCGATTGTGCTCGTCATCGCCATGGGCCCGCTTGTCTTCTTCGTCCCACGGCTGGTTCGCCTGCGTCGCCAGGGAATTTTGCAGTATGGAATTCTCGGACAGATCCAAAGTACGGAATTTCATAAAAAATGGATACTCAATCGCAAGGGCCACGAGGATGACCTTTTGGCTGCTCCAGAAGTCAGCACGATGATCGACTATTCCGCCAGTTACGATAACATCGAAAAGCTGCTACCTTTTCCAATCGACTTGGGTGCACTTTTTTGGCTTATCCTGGCGATCGTAGTTCCGATACTCCCCGTGGTTCTTGCTGAGATCCCCTTCATAAGCGTAATGAAAGGGCTCCTGAATGCGGTGAAATAGGGCCCGCAGAACCGGCATTGTTCGACAGGGGCAGTTCTGCCTGGTGGCGCCCAGCGCACTCGCGATCATTTGTCAGCTTGCTGCACGACAATACCAGCTGCCCTGGCCTTTCTGCGTTGCCATGAAATGTACGGAACCGCAATCACGACATTAAGCACTGCGTACAGTAGAACCGAAGCAAAAACGCGGTGTTCTCCTGCGAAGTTCGCCGCTGCGATGGCAACTGCGAGCGCAGGGTGGCGGCACGCGGTGGAGAGTGCAAGGGTAACCCTTTCGTCGGGATCGTGTCCGCCCAGGAGATGCCCCACTGCGATTCCAACGACGATGAAGGCGATGAAGGCCAGTATCGTTCCGTTGCCGATAAGCAGCCATATCGCCGGCGCTGCGAAGATCAGTATGCACAGCACCCCCAGCAATAAGACAATTGCCGCGATATGCGCAACAGGACTTGCGATACGATGCGCGATCGCAGGCAAGAACTTGCGTACCAGCATACCTGCGGCGACGGGCAGGAGGACATTAGGAAGAATGAGCTTTGCAACCGCTGCAGGTCCCATCGCAAAGGGCCGATTGAAGTATTTGCCCAGAAGATAGGTGGCCAGCGGGATCACCGCAATGGAAAGAGTCGCTGCTGTGACCATCAACCCTAGACCATACGAAGTCCGCCCCCCCGACTTGGTGACCCTTTTCGGTAAGAGCGGGGGAACAGGGGAAATCGAGAGAGCAACGAGTGCAATCATCACCGGACGGATGAGCGAACCTTCACGCGTCATCAAGACGGCGAACAGGGGCATGATCACGAACATCGCGATCAGTGAGCGCAGCAGCACGCGAGGCCTTTGTACCAAATACAAGAGATCCGCGCGAGTGGTTTCGAGGCCAAATCCGAAGACGGTGAGCAGGATGCTGCCCTTGAGTGCAAGACCGATCACTGCCTGGGGACTAATCATCGCTCCCTTTCAACTCATCCAGTTTGCAAAATCGAGAAGATTTCCTTAATCACTTCAGTTTCACTTCCACCTTCTCAATCTTGCCGTTGAACTTGAAGGGACGGCGATCGAAATAGTGCGGTGAAACGGGGGACCCCAAGTCGACTCCGACGTTCAAGCACTCGCTTGCCGTGAACGCCGCAGGTACTGTGCGTCTTACCGTCACGCGGGCTGCTTCCTGTCCGTCAACCGAGAGCACGACGTCGGCTGCGCCCCCTGGTTTCGCTATGGACGTATCCACCTCAATCCTGTGTTTCCCGGCGGGAATTTTTCCGGCGGACTGCGCTGAATATCGTTCGACCTCCATCATGTTGTATTCGTAAAACAGTTGGCCTCCGTCCATAAACAGTGTCAAGCCGCCGGAAAATCCGCCCAGTGCGTAGAGCACACCTGTCGCATCTTCACCAAGTTCGGCTTCAATGGTGACGTGATTGCTCTCCCGCCCGAGACCTGGCGCTGCAAACTCCGGCATGCGAAGCGTTGAAGCGTCGAAGGTCCAACTACTATAGGGCGACCGGATTCGATCTTGGGGGTGAATGCGAAGCCATAGCCCGGCGCCTATCGGGAAAGCTTTGTTCGCCTCTGCTTCCCGCAGGAAGATTTCCTTCATCTCGGCAAGCTTCTTCGGGTTCTCTGCCGCGAGATTGTGAGCCTGCGAAAAATCCGTGCGTAGGTCGTAGAGCTCCCACACATCGGTGTTCGCATCCCACTTCTGGATTCTTGGACCGGACGCCGCAGCGTCCCAGGGGATGAAGGGTCCGAAAGCGCAAGCGAACCAGCCATCATGGTAGATACCGCGGCTTCCATTGTTGTCGAAGTATTGCGTGTGTTTTTCAGCGGGCGCCGCAGCGTCCGCGAACGTATACTTCATGCTTACGCCGTCAATCGGATCCTGGGGGAAGCCATCGACAACCTCTGGGGCCGTGATGCCGAGAATGTCATAGATCGTCGGCATAATATCGTTCACGTGATGGAACTGGCTTCGTGGCGACTTGTCAGGCTTGATGTGGTTCGGCCAACGAATCACCAGCGGATTTCGCGTGCCCCCAAAATAGGCGCCGAGTAGCTTTGTTCCTTTGAACGGGGTATCGCCTGCCCACGCCCAGCCCGCGTGGTACATGTTGTCGGTCTTCGGGCCACCGAGCACATCGAGGCCGCCCAGTTTCTCGAGCGCAGCAAATTGTTCTTCCATCGTAGTCGCGATGCCGTTTTGTGCCAGCAATTCACTGATCGTGCCGCGCTGGCCTTCAGCGCTCGATCCGTTGTCGCCAAAGATATAGAACACGAGCGTGTTTTCGCGCAGCCCAAGGCGATCCAGCTCGTCGATGATTCTTCCGGCTTGCGCATCCGCATGCTCGGTAAACCCGGCGAAAATCTCCATGAGCCGTCTCTGGAAAGCCAGCTCGGAGTCTGGAATACTGCTCCAGCTCTCCATTGTCTCGTCGCGGGATGTAAGCTCGGCATTCGCTGGAATCCATCCCAGCTCCTTTTGACGATCGAAGGTGCGCTTGCGCAGCACATCCCAGCCTTCATCAAACTTACCCTTATATTTATCCGCCCATTCCTTGAAGATATGGTGCGGTCCGTGGGCCGCTCCCGTCGCCCAATACATAAAAAATGGTTCGTCCGCGGAGAAGGCACGATGCTTATGAAGCCACGCGATCGCCTTATCGGCCAGGTCTCCGCTCAGATGGTATTCCTCATCCCGGGGTGGCTCGACGGTATTGAAGTTCTCCACCAGTCGCGGCTCCCACTGCGACGTCTCTCCGGCGAGGAACCCATAGAAATAATCAAAACCGATCCCGTCGCCTTTTGGCCATAGCGTGAAGGGGCCCATGGATGTGGTTTCGGTCGCGGGCGTGTTGTGCCACTTTCCAAAGGCCGCAGGTTTTGTAACCATAACCGCCGAGCACCTTGGCCAGTGTCGCGGAGGTACGCGGAATGCGACCCGTGTATCCGTCCCAGTTAACGGCGCGTTCGGCGATCGTTCCCGAACTGACACGGTGATGGTTACGGCCGGTCAACAGCGAAGCCCGGGTCGGCGAGCAGATCGATGTGGTGTGAAATGTGTTGTACTGGATGCCTTCAACGGCCAGCCGGGTGAGCGTCGGCGTATGGATGGGCCCCCCAAATGTGTCCGGCAAGCCAAACCCGACATCATCCAACAGCACGATCAGGATGTTGGGAGCATCCTTCGGCAGATGCCGTTCTTCAGGAAAGGGCTTGAGCGTCGACTCCTGCAGGGTAGGACCCGCGACGCTTTCGGGCGGCATGGACGGGAATGGCAATACTGAGCCGTCTCTTGCCGGCACTTTCACTCCGACGGGTGTCTTGTCTGGATCTCTTGATGAGGTCATGCTTCTTCCAACCTCCCGCTCACCTATCGAGACCGACGTTCTTAGGTGGATACCTCTTAAACGTAAGCGCTTCCGCCTTCATCTCAGCCGCTAGCGACGCCAGCCAGGCATTCAGACGATGCCCAACCGGGTATTGCTCTTTTGGATCGATATACAAATTGAAGAGCCATGGCGCCAGGCCCACATCGGCGACGGTCGTCATATCGATGTTCAACCACTGCGCGTGGTCTTGCACAATCTTCACCGTGATTTTGTACCCAAACATGCGCATGGCCATGAATTGTTTCTCGTTAAACATAAAAACCTTCTCGCGTTGGGATCGTCCATTGTCCGCGAGAACGAACGAGGTCTGATCGATTCCGTCTATATAGCGGTCGCTTGGCATCTTGCTGGTGGCGCCGGCAAGGTTGACGCAGGTGTTGAACAGATCCATCAAGTCGAACAGATCATCGCTTTCGCGGCCCGGAGCAATCATGCCTTTCCAGTATGCGATCCCAGGGACGCGCACGCCCCCTTCCCACGTGGATCCCTTGGCGCCACGAAAGGGGGTGTAGCCTGAGTCCGGCCAGCTATCCATCTGTGGGCCGTTGTCAGAGGTGATGAAGATGAAGGTGTTGTCCAGCAGTCCCTCTCCCTCGAGCACCTCTACGATCTCGCCGATGTAAGCGTCGACCTCAACCACACAGTCCTTGTACGGATACTTGGCCACACTCTTTCCCTTGAACTCTTTTGCGGGAAAGTTGTCGGCGTGCACCTTCATGAATGCGTGCTCCAGGAAGAAGGGTTGACCACTTTTCGCCAGTTCATGAATTTTCTTGATGGTGAATTCTTTCAGGGCCTTATCACCTTCGGCCATATCGTCAATGCTCTCGATCTGCTTGACGATTTGTTCCTCACCACCCTTGGCTCCGAAAACGAGCGCATGGCTGGCCCCAATACTCCGGTAGGCGGCTAGTTTTTCCGGATCGAGTACCAGATCCGGATAGCGCAACTCATGAAACTCCTGAACAATCTCTTTCTGGGCGGGATAAAAGCCATAGAATTCGTCGAAGCCGACTTCGAACGGTCGCATACCCGGCGCTTCGCCGATATGCCACTTGCCGGAAAGGATGGTCTTATAGCCGGATTCGCTCAGAATCCTAGCCAGGGAAATTTCATCAGCCCACGGATTGCTGGTTAGCTTGTCCCCGGCCAGAATGGGGCGCGTGAGGCCGGTCCGCGCAGGCAACCGGCCGGTCAGTATGGCCGAGCGAGTGGGCGTGCATGTCGGCTGCGAGTAAGTCGACGTCAACTTAAGCCCTTCGCGCGCGAGCCTATCAATGTTGGGAGTCGCCGCCCCTACTGCCGCGCCGCCGCCAAAGCAACCCGGATCGCCATAGCCCATATCGTCGATCAAAAACCAAAGAATATTTGGCGGTTTTCCCGTCTTCGCCCTCAGGTCAGCTAGCTTTTCCTTGGCAATTTTCTCCTGCCCTGGACGTGGAACTGCAGGCTCCATATTTTCGAAAGTCCTCACGGCCTGGCTGAGTGCCGAGGCAGGTGCCCAGTCTTCCCTCATGGAGTTCTCCTGTTGTGGCGATTTGCCGTTCATGCGTGCTTCCTTCGTCGAATGGTTCTGAGCTGTGATTGCCGTGACGTACCTATAGGCCCGCCGGATATGCAGAGTGAAGCGCCTTGCATAATTGGGAGGCCGCCTTCATTGCGGCAGATTACATCTGCCTGTATTTCGTTACCGAATAACCTCGGATCGAGTGGATGTCTTCTATCTACCGTCTAAGAGTGGGTTTGCACAAGAAGGGCCCTATGATAGAAGAGAGTCCTTTCCGCTCGAATTCTACAAGGCAGTTTTCTTCCGGCATACTGTTAGAACTGACAGCCCCGCGACCCAGGGACTGCACTCCAGCCGCGGGTCTCTTCGGTTCGCGGAAAATCTGGTTTCAGTAAGCCACAGTAGCCCCAAGGTGTGAAACACGAGCAATGCCAACGTCGCAAACGCGGCGTTCGCTGTTAGTTTTTACAGTGCCACGACCCTGGAAGTCTTAGAGCATCCCAAGGAAAAGGGAGAAGCGATAGCCCGCAGATCCTTAGGTTCTTTCCCAATTGTTGTCAAGAAAGTTATCCACCAATTGGTTGAGTACGGAAAGCCAAAACCGGCCTTAAATCATTGAGGCCCAAGGTTTGATGCTCCCTCCCAACGCACGAGCTCATGCGGATCCGTTGCCAGGAAACTAGCTACTTCGCCCACTGGCCCGATCTTCATCTAGTGTCAACACACTACCTGTAAAAAGTAACAACTCGCATTGCGGAATCGCTCCCGGAAGCTGGTAGACTGTGCAGGCATCCCCGGGCCTCCCACATTTGCTGATAAATATGAAGGAAGCTGGTAGTCGTGACGGTTTCCTGGAATTCGACGGCACCATTCACTGTCGAGCGATATAAACCCTCACTGATCGGGAGCGTGAAGAATGAGGAAGCCAACTATATTCCTGGCTGATGACCACGCTATGCTGGTGGACGCATTTCGCAGACTCCTGGAGCAGGAGTTCAACGTCGTGGGAACAGCCTCTGACGGTCTCGAACTTCTCCAGGCTGCGCCGAAATTGCGTCCGGATCTCGTTGTGGTCGATCTTGGCTTGCCCCTACTGAGTGGCGTGCACGCCGGTCGCGAGCTTAAAAAGCTGCTGCCTCAGACCAGGATCCTGGTGGTCACGGTCAACGAAGATCCGACTGTGGCTGATGCAGTTTTGAGTGAATGGGCATCCGGATACCTGTTGAAGAAATGCTCGGGATCGGAATTGGTGAAGGCACTGCGAGAGCTCTTGATGGGCCGATCGTACGTGACGGCGATGTTATCCAGAAAATCCATCGACAACGGGCTTCCTCCTCCGCAGGGCCAGGATCGAAAGTCATTGACCCCGCGTCAGCGGCAGGTGCTGCAATTGCTGGCTGAGGGCCGCACCATGAAGGAGACTGCCTACCTGCTGAATCTCACCGCAAGAACGGTAGCTTTCCACAAGTACAAGATCATGTCCGGGTTGGGTATGCACAGCAATTCTGAGCTGTTGAAACTAGCTATCCGAGAGAATTTGATTCCAATGGCGTAGCGGCGCCACTGCGTCACAGTTCCAATCCAGGGCAGGTCGGGGTGTCACTAGCCCCCGCTAGGAAGTCCGCGTAGGCGGGATCGGTGCCTCAGCGATCACCAGCGCCCCTCTCCCCGGCTCGGATTCAACGGACAATCTACCTCCGATGCTCCCCAAGCGCTCCTGCATCGCTGAAAAACCGAGTCCGGCCGAGGCATTCGCGACTTTAAAGCCGACTCCCGAATCCTGAACCTGCATGCGGAGGATTCCTGGTCTCTCGCTGAGTGTGAGCTGCGCTCTATTCGACTCGCTGTGCCTGACGACGTTGTTCAACGCCTCTTGAGCCACCCTATAGAAGCAAAGCGAAATATCATGGGTGAAGCGTTCCCGTACCCCATCTCCGTAAAAGTCGATTTCCAGGCCATAGGATTGCGAGATTTGCCGGCAAAGGTCTCTGATCGAAGCCGTCAAGCCGATGTGCTCCAGTTTGGAAGAGTGCAAACGATGAGACAAATCGTGAACATCGGAAACCAGCGAACTAAGGTTTTCTATCGAACTGTCCAGATCGGTACGATTCCTTAGAGCTTCGGCTGCAGCTTGACCGCGAAACAAATCAAGCTGCACGACGGCGAGAGAAAGCCGCTGACCGATGTCGTCGTGCAGCTCGCGCGCAATACGCCGTCTTTCATCTTCGCTTGCGTTAATGACTCGTCTCGTAAGCTGCCGGACGATTTGTTCGGAGCGTTTGCGCCGCTGCATTTGAGCCACCAATAAGACGATGAGCGCCGATTGGAGCAAAACAACCGCGGCCGCGGCCAGGATGGCCCGCTTGTGGGTATCCCAGAGCGACGGCTCACGGTACATAACAACAGCCGCCGCGGGCAAGGTATTCTCTGGAATTTCCCACTTTTGCAGCTGCCGCCAATCGACAAAGACCCGATTCGGCGGCCCCGGTTCAACGGGCAGATGGGAGATATTTGCGCCGTGCAAGATCCTTAGCGCCAATCTCGCTGCCTGCTGCGCCGATGCCTCTACTTGAGAAAGGCTGCCGCCGACAACCCCGCACCCCATGAAGGTGTCAAATATCGCGTACACAGGTACGTGGGACGAGGCCACAATCGATGGGCAAACACTCGAGGTGAGATAACTCTGACCGCTCGCGTCCCTTAAGAAGTTGGTGTACAGCAAAACACTATGGTTGGAAACCTGACTGGCACGATCCAGCAGCGTAACGAGCGGAAGATCATTCAAATAAGTAAAGGAGAGCCTGTCAGCATAAGGCTTGAACTCGCGTTTTGCTTCATCTCGAAGCATCAACTCCGCTGGGCTGGCACCTCCGATATAGAAGATCTCACGCGTGTCCGGCTGCAGTCTGAGGATGAGATCGACGGTACCAGACAAGTCAAAGGAACTGTTCACGCCTGTGGTGTTGGGTGGCAGTGTTGCAGGATAGAAGCGTAAATCCACCTCAGAGAAGACGATCGGCACCGAGGGAAAGAGCTTCTCTCCATATTGGCGGATGAAGGTGAAGGGCCGCGGGCCGACGGTCATGATCAGATCGATTGGATGTCCCGCATACTTCTGCCGAATCCTCTCCGCGAGTGTTTGAAAGTCGGTTTCCAGTCGCGTCTCTTCGATATATTCGTCGAAGATCTGATACTGCAAATTTTGGCCGATGGTTTCCTGAATTGCCTTGGTAGCGACGATGTTTCCGGGCAGGCGAGGGTTTTCCCGGTAAAGCACCAGGATGTTTTTCGTTCTCTGGCATTGCGAGCTCAAAGGCAAGAGAATCGCTGCCACAATAGCCGCCACTCGGAGCCAGGCCTTCATGGGCTAAAGACTACACTTCTCAACTCACGAGCCGCGAGGGCGTGGGGGAGAGAAGTAGAAAACGGGCCACTGGTATTTCTGACAGCTTTCGGCGCTCGGTCAATGAATTTATCTTTTAGGACTACGCGAGTAAGCAAGCTGCGAGGGTGGGTGATTCGACGGTGAATGTGAACGCCGGTTATTCCTTCTCGTTATGGAAAGATGAGCCCGAACCTGTATTCGGGGGCGAAATGGAGCGGCCACGCATCCTCTTGGCTGGTATTTCTATTTCACTGCTGGCTGCTTATCAGAAGCTTCTTTGCGAGGAGTTCGAGATCGTTGGGACTTCTGCCGACGGCCGCGCTCTTGTGGCTACGGCAATTCAATTACAACCCAATGTGATTGTCGTAGACCTCGCACTATCGTCCTTGACCGACGTAAGTATTCGTCTTGAGTTGAAGAAGTTAATACCGCGAACAAAGTTCCTTGTGCTTACGAACAAGGAGGATCTTAGGGCTGCGTTGGAGACGCTCCGCGAGTGGGCTTCGGGTGTTCTGTTGAAGCGGACGGCAAGGAAGGAACTTCTTCCAGCTCTGCGAGAGCTGATGGCAAATAAATTCTACGTGCCGGCGTCCCTTGCTCAAGGCTTCGAGGATAAGCAGAAAGCGAAGTCACCGGCCCATGGCGACAAGGCTCTCACTCAGCGGCAGCGTGAGGTACTGCGACTGCTCGCTGAAGGCAGAACGATGGAAGAGGCAGCCAATATTCTTAGCCTAAGTATGAGCACGATAGCCTTTCATAAGTACAAAATCATGCGAACGTTTGGGCTTCGCAGCAATGTTGAATTGCTTAGACTTGCCATCCGTGAGAATTTGACCTCCGCGGAATGAATTTCCATGATCGTGCGGTTTTAGGACTTTAGGTCAAAAGCGAAGCTCCGTCGCTGGAAGCCATATTCCCGAGCTCTGTCTATGTGTTCATTCGGAGTCGAGATGAACAAAGCCGGTTGGTCACGCTCAAGCGAGGAAAAAACCATGATCATGTTTAGGAATCAAACCGCGATCGTTGCTGGGGTACGGCTGCATGCCTTCATTGTTATTCTGGGGGCTTTCTGTTGTGTGGAGTTCTGAAGGCACAGGATCTGCCGGTGAGTGCGCCAATGGGCGTACTCGCGGGATCCGCCGGTCCGGGCTTGCGGGCAAAGATGCCCTTCCAGCAATTTTCCGAAATGAAGGCCGCGGACCAGCACGATGTCGCAGCCGTTGCCGGCCCGCTTGCCGCGAGTTCTGAAGGGACGATTGCTCCCGGCAGTCCACGCCGCATCACGCTCCTGCAGGCACAGCAACAGGCGGCTGCCGCGAGCAATCCCATGGCACATTTGGCGCAGCTGTCAAAACCAGCTATTTCGAGATGGACCGGTCGCGACAGTTGAGCGCGTTGGCTCGCCGCATTTCCGATGCGATCCCGGTTGAAAAGGTCAGCTACGCCAAAGAAGATTCAGAGCTTGCCATATCGCGAGCAAAAGTCGAGATCGAGATGCTCCAGGCCGATCTCGATTATCGCCAGGCGGTGGCACAGCTGAAAACGCTCATGGGAGAACAGTGAAAAGGCATGCTGGGTTGCTCCTAGCCGCCAGGCCGCTCAAGTGCTGAAAGCTGAGCCGCTCAGTCAGCGAGGAGTTTCGCTACCCCGGCGCCATCGTCGTTCTTCCCGAGGATTCCCCGAGCCAATACTCAATACCGCGGCAGGACGGGCTGCCGGCTACAAGCCCAGGAACGGTCATCTAGGCGGATTCACTACGATGTAGGTCGTCTGTGTCCCCGAGAATTGAGGTTGGTACCAGGTGCTGCCGCACTGTTGATAGGCCAATCCGTTCACGATGACCGATGTGCAGGACGGGGGCACTGAATTTACCATCGAACCGACGACTGCAGCGGTCACCACTGCGGTAGCCGTGACGGCCGCGGCAACCGCGACAGGATGGTAACAGCAGCCGCCGCCGTAGTACCCACCGCCGTAGTAGCCACCGCCATGGTAGTTATTGTTCACGTTGACGTTAACGTTGCGATTGACGTTCACATTGTTATTGACGTTCACGTTACGATTGACATTGGCGTTGCGATTGACATTAGTGTTCCGGTTGACATTGGTCTGCGCGCTGCTGCGGTAGCCGCCACCACCGCCACCGCCGCGACGTTGGGCAAGGAGCGTAGATCCTGACAACTGGATGACGATGACGAAGAGGGCGATTAAACCGGATCGCTTCATAAAGTCTCCCTATTTGTTCTTCCCCGCGGCCGCGGCGCTGACCTGTGCGATGCTGATGCGGCGAGCGTCGGCCGGAGGATCGAAGGTGAAGGCGTTCTCGCTGAAGGAGGGCGCCAGGTTCCAGGTGAGGATCTCGCTGTGCTGGGGCTTCGCGTCGTCCGTGAGGGTGCGGATGACGAGCTTGCGCGGCAGAGGAAACTCCCCGAGCTGGATCCATATCTGCCAATCGACACCCTCTTGACGGAAGGCGTACTGCTCGCAGGTCACGCCGTCGACGGCGCTGGGTCCGATGTCGTCTGCAGCCTTGATTTTTTTGGTGTTGGCATCGTTCTGCCCCCATTCGAAAAGGTCGACCAAAGGTAGTTCGATGCCGTACTTATCGTTGAGAGCGTCGGCCAGTTCGGCGAGGGTTGGCGGTGCAGGAACTGTCGCGTAATAGTTGACCACCTGTCCGAAGATGGTGAAGTTCTTTCCGTCGAAGAAAAAGAACCGGTGTCCGTCGTCGTCGGTGACCTCGGTTCGCATGCGGTTGGGTCGTGCGGCGACAAGATCGACCTTGGAGCTGAATTGGATGGTTTGTCCATCGTCCAAAACATCATCAGTCGTAACGTCTGCCCGGACCTGAAAGGACTTCAGCGTGCGAAGATAGGCTCCCATTTTGTCGAGCGCCTCCATTGCACCAGGATCAATCGCCGGGAGGCCCGTTGAATCGGCTTGAGCGCCGCTTTTGGCGAGAACCGGTGAATCGATTGGAATGCACAGGAAAGCTCCCGCGATTACAAACGGCAACGCGAGATGCAGGATGTCCCAGGCCTGCCTCCATTTCGCCCATGTGGTTGTTTGGTGGATGGCGGGATTTGGATCGTGGTGCATAGGATATTTCTCGGGTAGGTTCATCTTGTTGTACCCTCTCGGAAGTATGTCCCCTACTGGCGGCCTATGACGGTTGAGGCGCCGTCGTGTTACTGGTAGTCGGTTGACGACAGAAACAGGCACTTTTCATCCGGCCTAAGTCTACAGAGGAGTGGTGGGCCGCTCTACTGTCAGAATTGACAGCGGGTGGGCAGAGGTTGAGCGCGTATAGTGGCGGGTGGCAATTACCGTGCCTCGCCGACCATCTCAGGGGAGAAATGGGAAGAAGCGTCTTGTTCGGTTGCGCGGTCGGACTGACATTGGCAATGGCTGTCTCGGTTGCTCTCGCACAAGGGAGTCAAGCGGCTGATCAGACGGCACCTCCTACAGTAAACACCCAGCTGCCGGTCAACTGGCTATATGGGGCGTACATCCCGAAGGATGTTCCTCTAGTTCCGTTGAACGGCCCGGAACGCTTCAAGCTTTACGTTCGCCAGACCTATACGACGCCGGGCATTTATATCAAAACCGGATTCTTTACCTTGCACGATCAAAGGACCGATTCGCCACCGGCGTGGGAGGATGGCTTCTCCGGCTTCGCCAAACGCCTGGGTTCCAATCAAGCTACCAATGTTATTCAGAATTCCTTTACTTCTCTCGGCCAAGGCATCGTCGGCTGGGAACCGCGCTATGATCGGTGCCGCTGCACGGGAGGGTGGCGACGCTTTCGCCATGCCTTCATCAGAAATTTTGTAACCTACGACCACAGCGAGCAAGCCATCCGGCCAAATGTCATGCCTTTTGCAGCGGCATTCGGTGCGGGAGCCATCGCTGCAACGTGGAATCCAAATAATCCGACGATCACGGTTAAGGGATACCAAAGTGCAATCACTCAGGCATGGGTTGGAGTCATCAGCAACAGCATCGGCGAATTTGCGCCTGACCTAAAGAAGAAATTTGGTAAGCGGAAGAAGTGATCTTCTCCCCGGGTGGGAGAAGAATCAAGTTGGCCCGCTTGAGCTAGTAGTCAGGATTTGGAGGCTTTGTATCAGGGCACGACTTTATTCGGGCCATTATGGGTACCGCAGAATTTGGGCTTTAGCCGCTGGGCTTATTCTTTGCGTCCTGGCGGAAAACATCGTGGACTACGGAGAACTATCGCGGACAAGGATTTCGCGCGGGATGAGGCTAAAAAGCCGCACCGCTCTTTCTGAGCTGATGAGGGCTTTAGTGCCTGTGAGAGAATTCAACTTACAAATCTTCCAAATTCAGTCCCGTAGGGACGGCTGAAAGTAGCAGCCCAGGACGCAGTCCTGGGTTAGCAGTTGCAAACGACCAGTCCCGCAGGGACGGCTGAGAATGCCCCAGGACGTCAGTCCTGGGTGAACCTAGACCGCACGTGAATGCCTATTGGCAACGTGGGCTGGCTGCCTCGAATCGCGAATAGTCCATTTCAAAGTAGAGGGTACCCCAGGATTGCATCCTGGGGCATTCTCAGCCGTCCCTACGGGACTACTCGTTTGCAACTGCTAACCCAGGACTGCGTCCTGGGCTACTTTCAGCCGTCCCTACGGGACTGAATTTGGAGAGGGTAGTTCTCACGCAGACTCTAAAGCCCAATTCGCTTTGGTTGCTTACGGCCCGACTAAAGTCGCGCCTTGATTCGATAAAGTCGTGCCCTGATACAAAGCCGGAGTTTTTCCGCAGCCTGTAGAGTCGAGCCCTGATACAAAGCCTCCACACCCGCACTATCGGAACTTTCGAAGAGGCTCATTTGGACAAGACTGATTCTCAGCCGTTGTCAGTGAAGTTTTCGCGCAGACGGTCCGCAGCAGCCCCGCTGTTCAAGGACCGCTTCCTCGACGACAATAGGGTATTGCAGGAGGAAGCGAACGCCATGAAGGGCAAGGCGGACAAGGAAAAGATCGGTGCTCCTGGCAAAGTTGCTCTTGTCGTTGGGTCCGACGAGGCAGTTGCGTCGACCGTGCAAGACGTTCTTCCAACCTGGACAGTGGTGCGCGTGGACAAGAACAGTTCTGCGCTCGAGATGCTGCGCGAGAAGCCCTATGATCTGGTGCTTACCGGCGATGAAACCTCAAGCAAAGAAGATGTGGACCTGCTACGGCAAATCCGTATTGCTCGTCCGCACACACAGATGATCATCCTGACAAAGCGAGGGACGCCCGCAGACGTTATCACCGCGATGCGAGAGCGAGCATTCAGTTACTTTTCGGAGCCATACTCGAAAGCAGATTTCACGCAGATGGTGCAGCTGCTGACCACCGGACCAGTGTGGGACGAGGGTATCGAAATTGTGGCCGCAACTCAGCAGTGGATTCGGCTGTTGGCGCGATGCGATATGAGAACGGCGAATCGCCTGCTCCAATTCATACATGAGATTGCTGATCTTCCCGAGCAGGAGAGGACGGCGGTAGGTACGGCCTTCCGCGAAGTTCTCATGAACGCCATCGAGCACGGGGCCCACTTCGACTCGAGCCAGCACGTTGAGATCGCGTATCTGAGAACGAAATTCGCTGTGGCTTGCCGGGTGAAGGATCCTGGGCAGGGCTTCTCGCTTGAGGAACTTCGCCATGCAGCCATCACCAATCCCCCCGATTTGCCCTTGCTTCATTTAGAGGAGCGAAAGAAGCAGGGATTGCGACCCGGAGGCTTCGGAATTCTCCTGGCGAAGCATATCGTGGATGAACTGATCTACGGCGAGTCTGGAAATGACGTAATCATGATCAAGTATCTTGACGGCCGGGGGCGTTCGCCGGCGCCGCAGGATTCTCAAGCCAAAGATTCGACTACGGGAGAAGCACAGAGCCGCGAAGGGCCGCGCGGCTGATGGGTCTCGACTACGAGGCGGCGTGAAGTGTCTTCACGAGATCACGAGTAATTTGGGATTTGAAGACATAGCCGGCCGCCCCCAAATCCTGAGCCGCTTTAATGAAGTCTATGCTCTCGTGAACCGAGAGAAAGACGATTTTGGCAGGGCAGCCTGAGCTTTTTAGCTGCTCCGCGACACGCAACCCGCTAACATCACCCAGATCGACGTCCAGGAGAATGATGTCCGGTTTGAAGTTCGCGGCCTGGGTTAGCGCCAAAGAACCGGAAGAGAGCGTTCCGACGACCAGGAAATCCCACTGGAGGAGATCCACCAGGACCTCGAGCATTTCCGGGCTATCATCAATACATAGGATCCTTTTCACTTCAGCCCGTCTTTCTTGGTTCAGTGAATTGCAGTTTTGCTTGAATTCTCCTTGGAGAGTTTCTAAAAGGGTAATCGGCGAGGAAGCGACAGAACACTAGCAAAACTGCTGGACTTGGCCCCAATAAACGCCCTATGAATCTCTCTTATCCTTTGATCCGATGCCACGGGATATACTGCTGCGAGGTCTTTCCAAGGGGCCTTTGGCTCCTTAGTGTTGATGTCTGCCAGGGATTTTAAGAATGCTCGAGCGAGATCCTCACGAAGAGCGAAATGTCTACGTTCAAGAGCACACTTGGAGCGAGGCCTTTGAACGTCTTGCCATTGCTGTCGCCCAACTGACGCTGGATGGCAGGCTGCTGAGTGCGAACACCCAGATGTGTGGGATTATTGGCCAGCCAGAGACAAAACTGTTGGAGAAAAGCCTCGACGAGTTTTTTCTGCCAGAGGAATCATGGCCCGAGTGCAAGGGCGGCCTGAGCCGGTTGATCGCTGGTGAGATACCGCACTACTCGACCAAGATGAGTGTTCGAGCAGCTGGAGAACCGGTCTGGGTGAACATGGTCTTTTCGTTGGTACGCGACGATGTTACAAACGATCCTCGGAGCTTGACTGCGGTCGCCAAAGATATCACCTTTCTTAAGCGGGCCGAGCAGGACTTGCGCGACGCCGAAGTGGCGCGCGATGAGCTTGGCCGCAGAATGTTGAATGCACAAGAGGCGGACCGTACCAGTATTGCGAGAGAGCTTCACGATGATATTGGGCAGTCGCTGGCGGTATTGAAGATTCAGATGCTGCGCGCGGGCCAGCCCGTCTCCGGCAGTCCTGGGATGGTGCACGCCAGCCTGAGGGACCTGTCCGTCAAGCTGGAAAAGATCATCAACAAGGTAAGCCGTCTTTCGCACAACCTGCACTCGTCGGAGCTGGAGCTGCTCGGCCTGGCTGTTGCAGTCAGGGGCCATTGCCGCGAATACTCGGAGCAACTCGATATCCCGATCCATTGTTCCTGCGATCATCTTGATGAGAAGTTGGACGGCATGATTGCGTTGGCCTTCCTCAGGGTGTTGCAGGAAGGGTTGCACAATATCGTGAAGCACAGCGGCGCCAAGAGCGTCACGGTTCGACTGACATGTTCCGACGAGGATCTCGGCCTGGAGATAAGCGATGACGGCGTTGGTTTCGATGTTGAGGCCGCGAGGCTCGCTGCGGGGCTGGGACTCATCAGCATGCGGGAGCGAATCAATTTGATTAGCGGCGAATTCAAGATCTTGTCCAGCCCGGGCCAGGGCACGACGATCCTTGCCCGCGCCCCGATTGTTAAACCAACACTTTAAGTCTTTCCCGCCCGCCGGGACCGGTGCTAGTTACCACAATCCATGGCTGTTATGACCGCAGGCGCTATGATTGTGGAGGCCGGTACGGTCGTTTGTGGATGGCTTACGATGACCGAAACAAGCATCTCCCATTACCGCGGACTAGAGAAAATTGGCGGCGGGGGCATGGGCGTGGTGTACAGGGCAGAAGACACGCTGCTTCATCGGCCGGTAGCGCTCAAGTTTCTACCCGATAATTTGGCCAACGACAGCGCTGTGCTGGAACGCTTTCGCCGCGAGGCGCAGGCTGCTTCTGCGCTGAACCATCCTAATATCTGCACCATCTATGAGATCGCCGAAGTAGGCGGGCGCACGTTCATCGCCATGGAGTTCATGGAGGGTGAAACGCTGAAGCACTTGATTCAGGGGAACTCGCTTTCTGTCGAGCGGGTGATTGAAATCGCCATCGAGGTAGCGGACGCACTCGAAGCGGCACACGAGAAGGGCATTATCCACCGCGACATTAAACCGGCAAACGTCTTCGTGACCAAACGGGGCAGCGCCAAGGTTTTGGACTTCGGTCTGGCAAAGATGGTGCCCCTAAAGGAGCTTGCCGGAACCGGGGCGGAATTCTATCGCGAGCAACAGCAGCTTACCGACGGGCTGGGAGCCGCGCTGGGGACGGCGGCTTACATGTCGCCGGAGCAGGCGCTAGGTAAGCCGGTCGACGCGCGCAGTGATCTCTTCTCCTTCGGCATCCTGCTTTACGAGATGTGTACTGGGCGCTCGCCCTTCCCGGGAGATACCACGGGAGAGCTTTTGATCTCCATCGTCCAGCATGTTCAGCTCACTCCAGCGCGACTGAATCCCGATGTTCCGCAAGGTTTAGCGAGCATTATCGATCGATGCCTGGAGAAAGACCGCAATCTCCGCTACCAGCACGCGAGCGAGATCCGCGCGGACTTGAAGGCAGTGCAGCGCGACCCGCTCGCCGAGGTTGCCGAGATTGCGACTCCCTCGCTGGCATCCGGAAGAAGTTCATCACCCTCTGCAGCTTCAGGGTCAAGGGTCTTCGCGGGTGCTGGCGGCCGCGCGAGCTCCGCGTCCGCAACCACGCGGTCCAACTCCTTTGCCGATCCTATTAGGCACGCCATACAGCGACGGTGGCTGCTGACCTTGTCGGGGGTGGCGATAGCTGCCGCCGCGCTGCTGGCCTTTTTCCTGACAGCGCCCCTATCCGCGCCAAAGGCCGCAAACTACGTGCAGCTCACCCACGACGGGCGGCCCAAGGCCCTGGTCGGTACCGATGGTTCGCGGTTGTATCTTGGCTTTGCCAGAACCATCACCTACAGCGCTACCACCGGCATCATGCAGATGTCTGTTTCGGGGGGTGAGCCGGTCCGGATTCCGGCGGCTTCCACCGCCATCCTCCCGTTGAGCGTTTCGCCGGATGGAGCGGAAATTCTGGTCAAAGATACCCAGGGCAATGACTATCGAGGTGAGCTTTGGAAACTCCCCATCCTGGGAGGTGCGCCTCGTCGATTGGGCGGTCTTGTGGGACAGGATGCGGCGTGGTCTCCCGATGGCAAGACTCTGGTTTACGCCGACGGAAGCGAATTGTTTACAGCCAGGAATGATGGGACGGAATCGCGAAAGCTAGTTTCTTTCAAAGGCCAGGGTTTTTATCCGGCATGGTCACCGGGGGGAGGCAAACTCAGGTTTACGGTGATCGATGACAAAACCCGTGGGAATTCACTGTGGGAGGTTTCAGCGCAGGGAACGAATCTGCACCCATTGTTTCCCGCATGGCACAATCCTGCAGACGAATGCTGCGGGAAATGGACGGCGGACGGGAAGTACTTCGTATTCGAATCTCAGGGGAAAATCTGGGCACTTTCCGAAGAGGGAACGTTTCTTCATCGATCCTCGGGCAAGCCCATCCAGCTAACTTCGAGCCCACTCCGTTTGTTCACGCCCCTTCCCAGTAAAGATGGCAAAAAACTTTTCGTGGTGGGCCGGAGTTACCGTGGGCAACTGCAGCGCGGTGAATCCAAGTCCGGCTCGTTCGCTTCGTTTCTCTCGGGCATCTCCGCTGAGGACGTCGTGTTTTCCAAAGATGGCCAGTGGTTGGCCTACGTATCCTACCCCGAAGGCATTCTCTGGCGCAGCAAGCCGGATGGTACCCAGAAACTACAGCTCAGCTCCGCTCCACTGTTTGCCGCGCTGCCGCGCTGGTCGCCGGACGGCAAACAAATTGTGTTCTATAACTATCGAGTCGGCGAGCCAGGCAGGATCTACGTGGTTCCAGTCAACGGCGGTAGTCCCCAGCAACTGCTGCCGGCAGATCCTGAGCCTAAGCAGGATCCGGACTGGTCGCCGGACGGCGGCAAAATTATTTTCGGTAGCGTACCGGCGGATAAAGATTCGGCCCTGCGTGTGCTCGATCTGAATACCCACCGTGTTTCCGCACTGCCAGGTTCCCGGGGTCTGTTCTCACCCCGCTGGTCGCCGGATGGCAGGTACATCGTGGCGATGCCGGCGGACTCGCTGAGCCTGGTGCTGTTCGACTTCCAGACCCAGAAGTGGTCGCAGCTGGCGCGGGCGAGAGCTGCATTTCCGAACTGGTCAAGAGATGGACAGTATGTTTACTTCTTACGTTGGCTGGACAATCCAGCTGTGCTGAGAGTCAGGATCAGCGACGGCGACGTGGAGCAGGTTTCGGACCTGGCGAACCTTCCGACCATAGGCAATATCGGCCCTTGGCTGGGCCTCGGGCCCGACGATTCGCCGCTCCTACTTAAAGACATCGGGACACAGGATATCTATTCGCTCGATTGGAACGAGCCCTGACGATCACCGAAAATCGATCTGACGAATCGCCTGCAGCTCACTTTCTCTGCCTGCAATGCCGGGGCAACACGTATAGCGGCACTCAGCAAAAAAGCACCGCGCAGGGACTGGACCCGAACAAGTGTTCGGGAATGACGAGGTCTCTCAAAGCGTTGTGTAAGTGACCTTCTACGTGACCATTATCTACAAGTACTAGGTCGCCCACCGGATTACATCGAACTAGAAATGAAAAAGGGGCCCCATTTCCAATATGCATGTGGCTTGGTTCGTATAGCTGTCGTGGGACAGAAAGCTCAGATAGGGCGGGCTGCCGAAACCTGGTGGGGTTCGCAGGGGATTACGATAGCGAACCAAAGTGACCCCAAAGGATGAACGCCACGCAATAGAACGAGAAAACTTGTAATCGTTCGACAGCATGACCGTGGTCGCGGTATGGGAGACGCTCATCTCCGATGGGGCAGGCTCGTTTCCGATGCCAGTGGAGGTTATGCCATGTTCGGTCACAATTCCAGGCCGTACGGCGAGCGAGAGCGTGTTGTTCGGCAGATCATGTATCAGACGCAGGCCCAGACCGGTGCTGACGGTTGACCCAATCCTCGTTGGCCCCTTGTCTATCACGTTTTGCTGCTTGCTCAGGGCAAAGCTGATAGCGATCCATCGCGTCAATGCGAGGTCGGCTTCGATACCCCCTCCAGCGTTTTCCATGCACATGCTGCAATGGTGAGCTGAGGTACCAAACGGCATTCCAATGAAATATGGCATCAATGCAAATCTTCGAAAATCCTGTGCCGCTTGTATCGATTCATCTGAGGGGAGAACGTGGATACCGTACGAGGCCTCTAATTCGGGACTATGTTGGTAGTCGCGATACCAAGGCGCCTTGAAGCGTAATGCATTGGCCATAGTCCTGCTCGGGTTCAGAGAACCGCGCAAAATCTTGGGCAAGATTCGAGACGTATTTCCTCCCTGGACACGGTCGCTGATAAAGCGATCGAGCGTATCCTCAGCGAGCAGCCAGAGAGTTCCGACGGTTGGGGTAATGGTGAAGTCGACCCATCCAGTATTGTTTGTGTATTTTTTGTAAGTGCCGGGGGCGGTGCAAATGGTGTGGCAGTGGATGGGATAGGTCCAACCGCCCTCATTTCCGATGCCCGCTTCCCCGAGTGGACTAATTTCGGAATGGGTGCTGTATGCAGTCGCCCACAGGAATGCCTTGAATCGACTTTTCCAATAGGCCCGGGTTGCGCTGATCTCCTGAAGCCGGCCGGTAGGGTCGTTCTGCACCTCGATGAACCCGCTGACCGCACCCTGCATCGGGTGACCAACATAGTTCACCAAAAAATCATCTCCATCGTTCCAACGGCGCATGTTGAAGTGACGCATGGAGGCGGCGTAGTCGTGCCAAAAAGGTTTATTGGCGAGAAGGATCCGGATCTGGTCGTCGCTGGCTGAACGGAAGCTGTTCTCAATGACGTTGAAAAACAGGGATTGAGCGATCAAGCCCCGCCAATGATACGATTCCCCGGTCCCGGTGTCGTCGGCATGCGCATCGTCCGGCATACGATCTTGAATCTGCCGGGCCGACCGAAAGAAAGAATGATGGATCGCGGCATACGCAGCATTCAGATCAATGCTGTCGAGGCCGGCATTTGCGGTGCGAGACGGAATGTCTTGCTCTGTTTCCGGGGGCAATGGCTTTAGCATTTGTTGCAGGGACTCTGAGTCCGGATCGATAGGATCGATCGGAGTGCTGACTAGCTGCGGGTACTGCAACTTCTCGGGATGGCCTGCTAGGGTACTGGTGCTCGGAGCAGCAGTTGGGAGCACTGTGCCGGGAAAGGGCTGATAGGCATCATGTTCGTATCCGAACAGTGGGTGAGACGTGCTAAGCAATTGAGCAGAGCCGATCCGAGCCACCCCAAAAAGAATTACCGTTGCGGCAACGACGAACCTACCGGCGAACTGCCTTAACGCAGTCAAACACATGTCTGTCACCTTTCTGCAGTTCGATATCGATCCTGAGGGGTGGCAAATGAACCGGTCAGCTGCGGTAGGGAGACGAATCGCGGGGGCGATTGAGGGGTTAGATCTCCCAGGGACAGCCTCGATCTATTGCGAGCACCGCAGCCACTCTATTAGCGCCTGCATCTACATTTGCGGGGCGGTGGGGGCTTCATCTCATCGTGTGGTCATTCGGCCGCGACCAGCCGTGAAAGGACCTGACCAATGGTTGTGCGCTACTGCAAGGGTACAGGTCCGGGAGTTGAGCTTCGCGCGATCGTGATCGGAATTTTTAACTGATTTATTCGCCACTTATCGTATCTCCTGGATTTTCTTGACCCATTGGGCCGGCGCTTGCTCCCGGGCTGCCACGGTGTGGCGGGTCGGCGTCTTGCATAATACGAAATCGAGATTATTAGTTCCCGCCTTGGCGAACAACTGTCACAGTTGACAGGTGCTCCGGATGCTGCGCTTGTCCCGATTCATCTATGCCGTCTTAGCTTCGGACAACTGTCTTGGATACACTTTGCAAGAATCGTGTTGCCGACACGTCGAGCATTCTCCGCACAAGCGAGCGAAGCAGAAATGCGCATCGCGTTGGCGCGGCAGGTGGCAAATCGAGCACCGGCAGTCGAAATGAGGCTGCCGGTGTGCTGAAGACGCAAGCAAGCTCCATGCCATGCATACGGCGTTTGCCTGAGCTCAATGACTACTCCGGTTCGATCTTTCCATGCCACAACTCAATTGAAGCTGTCGCCTGTCACTTTTGACAGGTTGCTAGCGCACACAGTGGTTGTATGCTTGCGGCGGAGCTCCGCCCGGCCGCTGTTCACAGCCAACGGCGAGTTCCCGCACCGGTTTTGCCCTGAGGAATCCGCAAATGAACCCTGTTCTGCGCGCCAGCACTGCTTCCGTTCTAACTGTTGTGTTCTCGTTCGTGAGCACCGTGTCCGGGTGCAAGTCGGCTCCAGCACCCGCACCTCAGGACCAGGCTGCTGCCCCGGCTCAGGCTGCACCCGCAGTTCCGCCCGCAGCGCCCATGAGCGTCGATGACCTGGTTGCCCCCATCGCTCTCTACCCGGATCAACTGCTGGCGCAAATCCTTACCGCGTCCACCAACGCCCAGGAGGTGCTCGACGGCGGAAACTGGCTGCTGCAAAACCAGAACCTCACGGGCGATGCCCTCACCAACGCCGCCAAGCAGGCTGGATTCAGCCCGCCTATGCAATACCTGATGAGCTTTCCCCAGGTGGTGGACAACATGTGCCAGCAGATCGATTGGACCCGTCAGCTCGGACAGGACTTTCAAGCAGACCAGAAGGGCGTGATGGAGGCCGTCCAGCGCAAGCGGGTACAGGCGCAGCAGACGGGCAATCTTAAATCGAGCCCGCAGATGACGGTCGAAACCAAGAAGGCCGAGAATGGCCAGCCATACGTCGAGATCCAGCCGGCCAACCCACAGGTTGTCTATGTCCCGCAGTACAATCCTGTCACCATCTACAACACACCGGCTCCAACGACCACCGTCGTTACCCAGGCTGCACCCACGTCCAGCGGAGTCAGCACTGGCACCGCGGTCGCGATCGGGCTTCTCTCCTTCGGCGTTGGCATGGCAGTCGGCGCGGCGATCAACCGCAATAACTACTATCCCTACCCATCGTGGGGCTATGGCGGCGTTTACTATGGCGGCCGCCCCTACTATCCACCTCCGTATCGGCCCGCTTATCCCGGATATCGCCCGGCGTACGGCTACCACCCGCCCCCGAACTACCACTGGAACCAGTACAACCGCAACGTGAACGTGAATGTGAATAACAACTACTACAACAAGTTCAACAACAATACGTACAACCGCAATAACGTGAACAACAACCTGAACGCCAACAATCGTCCGGCTCTGGGCGCAGGCAATCAACCCGGCCAGACGAACTGGAAAGGCCAATCCACTTACCAGGGTGCTCGCCCCAACACGCCGAACCAAAGGCCCGGCGCCTCCATGGCGAATGTCAATCCCGCGAATCGCCCGAATGCCGGTAACAATCCGGGTGCTGTGAACCGTCCCAATGGCGGATACAACGGAGCTCCAGCCAATCGGCAGAACGCAAGCAACAACCTTGCTGCTGCGAATCGGCCGACCGGGGCTAACAACATGAGTCGCCCAAACACCGCGAATGCCGGTGCAATCAATCGACCCAACGCCGCCAATCCCGGCACGATGAACAGAACTGCCGCGCCTTCGAACATGAACCGAGGTGGCGATCGCGGCTACAACACTGCCACTGCTCGCCCTGCCGGGGGCGGCGCTCCGGCGGCACGGCCCGCGCCCCAGACACAGAACCGTGGAGCCGGCAACAGCGCCTTCAGCAACAGCGGAAGTGCCAAATCGGAGCGGGCAGCCAGCAGTCGTGGGCAGGCCAGCATGGGTGGCGGCGGCGGCCGGGCTCGCGCCCGCTAGGTGGCAACCGTGCTGCAGATATAGCAAGCTATCGAGGTTCCAGAAAATGAAACGCATTGGCAAGATCGCAACTTATTTTTTTCTTTCCGCCGTATCTCTAGCGGGCTTGGCACCTAACTTGCACGCACAGGGTGACGGTCAGAAGACATATTCGTCTTCAAAGGAAGCGCTTACCGCTTTTATCGCAGCGGTGCGCGACGGCAATCCTGCCGAGTTGGGAGCGATCCTTGGCCCGGGCAGCGAGCAGGTCGTCTCTTCCAGCGATTCGGTGGCTGACAAAGCCGATCGGGAGAGATTCTTGAAGTGGTACGACGAGGGGCATTCCTTTGTACCCGGGCACAACGGCGAGCTCACCCTTCAGGTGGGGAAGGACAACTGGCCGCTGCCCATCCCACTCGAGCACAAGGGAGACCAGTGGTATTGGGATGGCCAAGCAGGCAAAGAGGAGATTCTTTACCGGCGCATAGGCCACAATGAGTTGGCGGCCATAAATGTGTGCAAAGGTATCGTCTCCGCCCAGCGCGACTACGCGGCTTCCGCCCACGACGGAAAACCGGCAGGCTCTTATGCGGTCCGGCTTGTCAGCCAACCGGGCAAACAGAACGGACTTTACTGGGAAGCGAAAGAAGGCGAGCCCGAGAGCCCGGCCGGGCCGATGCTTGCCCAGGCGGCCAACGAAGGTTACGACACCTCCGGCAATCGCACGCCCTATCACGGTTACTATTACCGCATGCTCCCAGCCACCAACGGTTTCGGTTTTGTCGCCTATCCTGCCGATTACCGGTCCAGCGGTGTCATGACGTTTCTTGTCTCTCAGAAGGGTGTGATCTACCAAAAAGATCTTGGCGATAAGACCGCTGACATCGCGCAACAGATGTCCACCTTTGCTCCGGATAAGACGTGGAGCGTTGTCAGGTAACGGCCCCGGGCTAGGTAGGCAATCTGCAGACCTCGGGAAGCGATCGCAGCAGACGAACGGATCGCGATGAATACTGAACAGACCGATTTTAAGTCGGAGTAAGAACGGAGCACGAGCTATGAGCAGTCACAATCCTCGCGTCGCAGTTACTTTGAGTATCGCGTTGGCACTTTCGCTGTTGCTGACCGCCTGTAACAAGTCAGCTCCATCTTCGGAACAAGCGGCCGGGTCAACACCTGGGGCTGCCGCTGCGCCCGCTCCTCAGTCGCAGCCGGTTGCGCCGCCTCCTGAGGCGCAGCCGGTTGCTCCCACTCCGCCCCCGGAGCCTGTTGCTCCGCCGCCTCCTCCTGTACCTCGCATCCTTCCTGCAGGTACATCGTTCTCCACCCGCATTTCGAGCGAAATTAGTTCCAAAGCCAGCAATGCGGGCGATAGCTTTAGCGGGAGCCTGGCAAGCTCGGTGCGGCTGAAGGGAGACGTGGTCATCCCAGCGGGCTCGACCGTGAGCGGTGTGGTGGTGGGTGCTCACTCCGCGGGCAAGTTCAAGGGCGCTGCCACACTCTCGGTAAAGTTGGTATCTGTGAATGTGCACGGTCAAAGCTATTCCATTCAGACCGCGACCATTACTCAGGAAACCAAGGGTAAAGGCAAGCGGACGGGCGCGATGGTGGGTGGTGGTGCGGCGGGTGGTGCGCTGATCGGCGGTCTTGCCGGTGGCGGCAAAGGCGCGCTGATCGGGGGCGCTGTGGGTGCAGGCGCCGGAACAGCGGGCGCAGCCTTTACCGGGAACAATCGCGATATCGATTATCCTGCGGAAACGGTTCTTCCTTTTCGCCTCAGCAGCAGTTTGAACCTTGGGCCCGGCCCGGCTGCAGCCACGCCAGACGCTGCTGCTGCGCCGGCAGGAGCAACCCCATAGCATCGGTTGCTTCTTGGGTATGGCGGAGATTGCCGCACCAACCGGTCAACATCACGTATTCTGTTGCCACGCGGGCGTGCTCCAGAGAGGACTCATGCGAGCAATAGAATTGGGACAATGGCTAACAGTGGTCGGACTTTTTGTCGTGCAGGGAGGGGCTTGGTCACAAGCCGGCCAAGCGCGAGAGACGCTTGTTGTGAGCGGGCATTCCGGCCAAGCCCCGGTCATCCGGATAAACGGTGGCTCCTACGTGGCCGTCGATGCCTTGGCACGACTGTTGAGTGGTTCACTCGCCTATCAGGGTGATCAAATCGTGTTGACGATGCCGGCGGCCGGCACAGTTCCTCCAGGAGGTCAGGCCGCCTTTTCCAAAGATTTTTTAAAGGCCGGGATAGAAACTGTGAGTGACATCAGGGAATGGCGAAGCGCACTGCTGAACGCCGTTGAAAACGGCTACCCGATTGTGGATGCCTGGATGAGCGGCTACCGTGCGCAAGCCGAAAGGAACCTGCACCTGGCGTCGGTGGTGGCTACCACCCAGTCCGATCGCAATGCGCTGCAGTTGTTGAGCAAAGAATTCAATCACATGCAGGAACTCGGGAACAAGTTTCTTGCGGCACGCAAGAATCTGAACTTCATCGCCCGGGACAGCATGACGAAAGACCCGTTGGACCAGAAAATCCTGAATTGCGCGCGCTCTCTGGCCGCGATGGCGGCCAGCGGTGAATTTCAGGACAACGGCTCATGCAATTAAAGGCCGCGTCCCATGTCGGTGCGGTCACCTTAGCGCCGCGCCTTATGAAGCCGGTTGGTGGCGATAGTTTGCAAACAGAACATACACGCTAATCAACAAAGTCCAGATGGGAAAAACCAGCGTAACCCAGCCGAAACGTCCGATGCTTAAGAGCAGAAAAACCCCCAGCGCGTAACCAAGAAACGCCATCCACCGCGGGAACATCCCGATGCGGATGGCGATTGTGCTGGTCGAGAACATGAACACTCCCGCCATCCTGAGTGCGTAGACGTTGGCTAACTCGTATGTCAGCGTGCGGGCGAAAGTGTAGATTTCGGTGCCCATCACCTCTCCCGGAGCCGCCTTGTAGGCCATCAGGAGAGCGCCCGTAGCTGCCGCTGAGGCAAACGTCACAGCGAGGAATAGAAGTCCGCTGCCCAGGGATACGGTAGATAAGAAGCGGTCTTCTTTTGCCCCCATGCGGTCG
This sequence comes from uncultured Acidobacteriaceae bacterium, assembly GCA_963824325.1. GTDB lineage: Bacteria > Acidobacteriota > Terriglobia > Terriglobales > Acidobacteriaceae > PALSA-350. The sequence goes on from CAWGPA010000007.1 coordinate 151,103, forward strand.
CGCAGCACGCCGACGAACCACAGAAAGGCGATTCCGGCGAAGGGCAGCAGGTTGAGGGCCACGCGGATCGACGGCGCACCCTGGGAAAGCCACGTCCCTGGATCCTGCGGACTGTCCGGGATAGTACGCCGGATGAGTACCAGGCTGGTGATGAGCAGAAGCGAGAACAGAATGCCAGCGATGGCGCCGGCACGCGGGGCCTTTAATTCAGCGGCAATGACAGGATCTATCAGCTCGTCCATCATTCCTCCTTACGCAGAGCGCGATTCGCGTTCGCGACACTATTCACATCAGCAAAAATGCTAGCAGTAGGGCTACGATTTACGTGAGGAATCGGAAAGCGAGCCATCACTTGATTTGCTTGCCGATCCAGGAATATTGCCACGCTACCGAGACGTTTTGATAGTTTCCGCCGAACAAAAGGTAGATGCCGTTGCTGTAACTGACTTTTAGGGTCTGATGTTTGTTCAGCCGGTAGGAGCCTGTTGCTCCCACACGGGAGCCGGTCTGCCGGGTTTTCAGGTTTTGTACCCCGCTCAAGCTCGTGACTCCGCCGAACCACAAGTTACCGTCGAGCGAGAACCACAGGTTCGGCTTCACATCATAGCTCAAGTGTCCCTCGAAGGAGCCGATGGGAGACTGCGTTTGAGGTTTAGGAACAGGAATTGAATAGGATGCAGAGTTCTTGGTATAGAGCCACGCGCCCCCATAGGCATCGAGCATGGTCCTGCCCCAGCGCTGGGAATAGCCGAAATCAGGTTTGAAGGCCCAGCGGTTGATGCCCCAGTTGACCAGTTTGGTAGCGTCGTATTGGCCGGTTGGCGCAATCACCTTAAGGCTCACCCCCAGCAAAGCCGTCTGCTTCCACTTCGCATAGCGAGGCGCCGACATCGCCGGCCCACCCATCAGGTTTACAGACACGCGAAGGCTGGTATCCATCAGACCTGAACGGTATATCTTCATTTGCGTGCCCAGAAGCGATCCCTGGAAGTGCCCCACAGCGTAGGGCAGCAATCCCGAGACGTTCGCTGAACGCCCTAAGATACCGAACGAGTGATAGAGGCTGAAGATCGATATGCCGTATGTGCCGGTGGCGCCTGTGATCGGGACGGTGCCGTTAAAATTAACTCCGCCCGTATAGAAAGACCCTATCAGCGTAATCGCATTGGCGTTCACCGGCGTGATGAAATAGGCGCGGGGCGAGAGTTCCTGGCCCCATAGTGACTGTAGCGACAATCCTGCCGCCACCGTTGACAAGACGAGCTTCAGAAATATCCGCGTTCGAGCGGGACTGGTGCGAAGCTTCGAATGCCCAAGCCACATCCAAAAGACCATAAAGGGTCAGGAGGCTTCTTCATCTGCCGGGATCTCGTCCCGCGAATGAAACAGCGGCCCGAAACCCGGTTGATTCTCTCTAAGCGAGGTCATCTGTTTTGCTCCATCGCGCCTCCTCGTGCGATCCCCTTGAACATTTAGCGAAAAGGCAAGAATAGTAGCCAATACCGACGGGAGCACTCCTTGCATCCTTACAAAAGGAGCAGCCTGTTGTAATCGTAGGCCGGAGGTCGCGAATCGGTCACTGGCAGAAGTGACAGTGTCCTAACCACTCCTCTGGTGAGCAGGTAGTCAGATGATGGCGCAAGAGACCGGGACCTACTTCTGATGGTAACGTGGGGCCAAACCGTAGCCTCTGGTTTTTTGGTTCCTCCACTAGCAACAGTACTAGTTGTTCGATTAGATCTGACTGGATATTTTGATTTCACCGCGTCCGCGGTGCAAAGGAGGCTCTCAGCCAGGAGCCGCAGCGGATTAGGAGTTGGACCACATGAACGACGTTCCTGATAGCACCTTCGAGGTGCCGAGGCTTTCGCCAAAGAAGCCGTCCTATGCCCCAATGTCAACCGCGGGGCTCGGCGACCCTTTTCCATGCGCCGAGGGCGAACAATTAAAGCAGCAGTACGACGCTACTCTCCAGGAATGGAGAAAGCAGTCACAGCCGCCAGCTCGCCCTCTCACTGAAGCAAAGCTCCTCGCGCAGCGAGATCTTCGGCTCGGTGAAGCATTAGCCTCAAGGAACGCGGCCGCGAACCGGATGTACCTTCATCGAGCGGGTTGCGCAGTCTGCAGGCGAAGGAGGTAATCGATGCTGCCTACACCAATATCCTTTGTGAGCCGAAGGGGTGCTCTCGGCGGATACAAGGTAACGGGCTGGAGGTATGTGGAAGACCGTGCCTGGCATGTGAAGGCAGAGCGGAAAAATCGCCATTGGGACGCCAGGACCTACGTGGTGCGGGATGGAGCACTCCACCCCGCGACAGCATTAGACAAAGAAAAAGGGGCTATCCTGACCCTTGTCGCTCAATGGGAAGCAGGATTGCCCGATACCGTGACCGATTTCCTTGACTGTATCCATCCTGATTGACGCTGCCCGTCCCGCTTCTCCCCGAGGTTTGGGTACTCGGAGACATCGATTATTTTTTTCGTGGTGTCCGGGAATGCTCTCTCGTGCGTCTGTTCGTTGACGCTTGCACGAAGACTGCCTTGCTGGAGCGTCGGCTATTGACCCACCCCAATAGCGACCAGAACGCGCGATTGTTCAACATCGCAATCACTTGACAACGCCTATAGGGTCCTGAAAGCGTGGTTGCGGCGCTTCTGGATCTTTGGAATCCCCCACGTTCAAAAGGCGGCGCGAGCATGCGTGTAACTATTCATGCCGTAGACCGTGCATCCTCTTACACCGGCTCAGTTTGGCATGCATGGGAGGAAATAGACGATGATCCAGGCAGTACAAGCGGAGCGCGATCAAACTAACTGGAAGTCAGGAAAGGGTAACGTGGAGGATCGGCGATTCTTACGCAGAAATTTTCTCAGCAATCTGGCGCTCCTGGGAGCTGCCGGCGCAACCACCGGCTCGAAATCATTGGCCGCTGCGGTCAAGAGCGACGATAGTGTGTACCAGCTTCCCGAATATGCCTGTGCGCAAAGCTACCGTTCCTTGAAACAATCCAGCTACGACCGCACCGGCGGCAACGGCGACGCATGGCCCATTGCGCCGGGCGCGACCAAGGAGGTTTTTAGTTCTGATGGGCCCGGCGTCATCACGCACATCTGGTTCACCATCGCGGCCAAAAGCCGATTCCATTTGAAAGAAATTGTTCTGAGGATTTACTGGGATGGAGATTCCAAACCCAGTGTCGAAGTGCCGGTGGGCGACTTCTTTGGCTTGAACCTGGGCGAGTACAACCTGTATCAGTCAGCGTTCTTGAATTGCTCTTCGGTCAAAGCGCTTAATTGTTACTTCGCGATGCCATTTCGCAAGTCGGCACGTGCCACGGTTACCAATGAAAGCAGCCAGGCAGTGGATGCCTTCTATTCGAACATCGACTACCAACTCGTTCCCAACCTGCCCGAAAGAAGCCTTTATTTTCACGCCCAGTATCGCCAGGCGACACCGAACGTTGCCGTTGAGTTCGCATCGGGAGAGAAAGAAGTGAACCTCGATGGAATCCACAACTACGTCTTTGCAGAAACGCACGGGCGCGGCCACCTGATGGGGGTAACCCTCGGCGTTCTACAAAATCACGATCGCTGGATGGGTGAGGGCGATGAGATGATCTTTATCGACGACGACAAAACCCCAAGCATCAATGGAACCGGCTCGGAAGACTATTTCTGTGGGGCGTGGGACTTCGGCGGCCGTGGCGGTGCTGTCCCCTTTGCCAACCTATATAACGGCGCTCATGTGATCAGCGGCGCCGAATTGGCTGGTGGACGGTATTGCCTTTATCGCTGGCACGCTGACAACCCCGTCACCTTTCGCAAATACCTTAAGTACACCATCGAACATGGACACGCCAATGACCGTGCCGATTGCTTTTACTCCGTTGCTTACTGGTATCAGACAGAACCCTATACCGACTTTCCCCAGCTTCCGCCCGCGGCTGACCGTAACCCGGCGCTGAAGCTTTGATCCCTGTAGCTAGGAAGGTTGTGGCCGCCCGTTCGTCACTTCGCCGGTGATGCGACCGGCACGATTGGCAGGCTGATGTAGCTGGCTGTGCCCGGCGCATGCCAGATTCGTTGCGTTGCTTTCTCGTAGTCCTGCGGTTGTGCCGTAAAGATATTCGGTACGAACTTCTGCGGATTGCGATCATATAAAGGAAACAACGTGGATTGGATCTGAACCATGATCCGGTGTCCCGGCAGAAACGTGTGATTCACCATGGGTAATCCGAATACATAGGCCAAAGGCTCATTTGCCTTGATCGCTTCGGGATGTTCAAAACTTTGACGATACCGGCCGCGAAAGATGTCGATGGCGATGGGCAGCTCGTAACCGCTCATCTCCACTGGCGGTGTGACTCTGTCCGGCTGAACATCGATGAGCTTGACCGCCCAGTCCGAGTCCGTCCCGCTGGTGGATGCAACAAGATGGACCACCGGCTCGCCTGAGAGCTTCATAGGCTCTTTCAACGGCTCCGTGACATAGGTCATAACATCTGGCCGTCCATCGACGAAGCGCTGGTCCGTCACCAGCCACGTACGCCAACCCGTCTCGTCGGAGGCGACGACCGGGCGCGGCCGATAGGGAACAGGCTTCGCGGGGTCGGACACGAATTCATCGAACGTGGCTTTACCGGCCGTGGGAGCCTCGAAAGACAACCCACCGCCCGGTGTGAGATACAGAGGCGTCGACGCCACCGGGCATCCCTTTTCACAGCTCGCGGGAAAGACCTTTGGCGTGTCCCAGCGATCCATGCCCGTGTCGTAGACCAACACTGGCGGTGTAGCAGCGGTGGGCGCGTCCGTTTTTAGATATTGATTGAAGAACGGCAACAGCACCTCACGACGCCAATGCGCGGTGGTATCGGTTGCCCATGTCAGTGGCCCGAGTGATCGTCCTTCACGGTTTATCTGGCTATGAGACCACGGCCCCATAACCAGTTTGTTCATGGAATCCGGAGTGCCCTTCGCCTTGAGCGCCCGGTAACTGTGAATGGCTCCCCATATGTCTTCCTGGTCCCACAGCCCTTGTTCCCACATGGTCGGCACCGTAAGCGGCCGCTGTGCGATGAGCTTGTCCAGCGCCTGGCTTTGCCAGAACCCGTCATACGTGGGGTGCTCCACCATCACCCGCCAATACGGCAGTTGGTCCATGCCATCAGTCTTTGCATAGGCATCCGCGGAACCTGCGTCCAAAAAGATTGTGTACTCGTCCCTGGCCTCATGCGGCACCTGCACGCCCTCTCCCCGCTTGCTCGTCTGGCCCAGAATGTAGCCGATGTTGGGCTGCCGGAAGGCGCCGTAATGAAACCAATCGTCTCCCATCCAGCCATCGACCATCGGGCTCTCCGGAGCCGCTACCTTCAGAGCCGGGTGCGGATTCAGCAGGGCCATCACGACCGTGAAACCCTCATAGCTTGATCCAATCATGCCTACCCGTCCGTTCGATTCCGGCACGTTCTTCACCAGCCAGTCGATCGTGTCGTAGGCGTCCATCGTATCGTCCGCATTAGACGGGTTGAAGCCTGACTTCGCCGGTGGAGGCGTCATGAGGTACGGCCCTTCGGATCCATATTTGCCCCGTACATCCTGGTACACGCGGATATAGCCGGCCTCGACAAACACTTCATCACTCAGCGGCAAAGCCTCAATCATGCGGCCGCTCTGGGAACGAACTGCGCGTGCTGCCGCGTTGTAGCACGTGCGCGTCAGCAGGATAGGCGCATCCTTTGCGCCCTTTGCTACCACAATTACGGTGTAGAGCTTGGTGCCGTCGCGCATCGGGATCATGGCCACCCGCTTAACGAAGTCGCTCTCTTGAACCGGTGCTTTGAAGTCAGCCGGCAGATCGTCGGCGGGCAGTTTCTGCTGTTGTGCGAGCGCGCCCGGCGCAACACCGAGCAAAACTGCAAACAGAACACCCATGCATTGTCGAACTGCGGCCTCCGGCCGGGAAAGTTTCATGCTGATCCTCGGGGTTTGTCACTGAGTGGAAGGGGTCCTTCACAAGTGCGGAAAGATAGGGAGAGCTGGGTCTGATCAAGGCCTTCTTGTTGAATCATTCCTGTTCTTTGCCTATTTTAACAACTCTTACCCGGCGACTGGAAACTGGTGAGTCGGTCCGATAGGAGAGTATCTAGACATGACTATTTCCGGCCGAACAGGGAATAGGTGTCCCCTCAGCGTGGCGCCGCATTGGCGAATATTATCCCGACGATCGGGTTTCCAACGTAAGACTGGAGAGAGCGCTGAGGCTCGAGAAGATTGTTCAGCGCGACGACTATGGGGAGAACCAGAGCGACGCGGCCGAGTCTTGCACCTAGTCGATTATAGGGCGGCGAAAAACTAATCGCCATTACATATTCCTACTAGCACAAGAGCGGGAAAAACGCAGGCCACTCATGTACAGTGCGGTAAGGTTCGGTCCAGGCACGCTGCGGAGTGCCTCTCAACTCGCGCACCTCGCGGTCTAGTGGGGGCACCTGCAACTGCGACTGTTGGTCCCCGTTTTCTTTGAGCGATTCGCTCCTGACGGACCAAGCCAGCGGATTGTTATTTGTGTGCGCAGTGAGCCGTGGTGGGTGCAGCCCTGGCCACCGTACCTCGAACCGTGATGGAGATAGATGATGTCGCGCCCGCACGTAGTCGCACGTACTGCAACATGGTCAGTGCTGCTCGTGTGCTCTGTGCTGACCGGATGTCACTCTTCATCAAAAAATTCAACCCCGGCAATTGCTTTCAACAAGATTGCCGCCGCGTATCAAGAAAGTCCCTTCAAGACAGACATAACCGAACGTGAGTACAAGACAGACATAGTCGATGGTCATGTCACGGGGACTCGACCGGGGCAGCGAATCGTGTTGTATGCAAAGACAGATGGGCGATGGGGCCTGTGTCAGCAATCGGGTCAGCCTTTTACCAATCTCGAAAGTGACGGCCGGTGGAAAGGTTCAGTCCACCTGGGATTACAGTATGCGGCTCTGTTGGTTGATCCAACCTACAATCCGCCTCAACAGACTGAATCGTTGCCGATGGTAGGTAACGGCGTCGTGGCACTGGCAGTCGTCGACGGGGAAGGGCCGGCGCCCATTCTCCCGTCACCGAAAATACTGAACTTTAGCGGTTACGAGTGGACAACGACCGCCGGGCCAGTGTTTCGAGCTGGGTCAAGGAACTTCTTCGATCCTGCGAACGTTTGGACGGATGAACGAGGTGCACTGCATCTTCGCATTTCGGGGAGCCCGGGAAAGTGGGCTGGCGCGGAGGTGAAGCTCACGCGCTGCCTGGGATACGGAACCTACGACTTCCAGTTGCGCGATGTCTCTCACCTCGAACCTTCTGCTCTTCTCACGCTCATCACCTGGGACGGCGTTGGCACAGAGAGCACCCGGCGCGAGTTGGACGTTGAGCTTGGTCGTTGGGGAAACCCTGAGAATACCAACGTGAATTATGTCGTCCAGCCTTACTACGTTCCAGCTAACTTTGTTGCCTTTCGGGTGCCGCCAGGTGCCTACACACATTCCTTCCGGTGGGAACCGGGGCAAGTAACGTTTTCGACGGTGGCGGGATCGGGTAGCACCGGCGGGCGTGTCATTCACCAGCACGTGTTTACCTCTGGTGTGCCTTCCCCGGCGGAGAAATCGGTACGCATCGGTTTGTATGTATTTCATCAAGGCAAAATACCTCTGAAAAACGAAAATGAGGTCGTAATCGACAGATTCGAGTTCCTCCCGTGATTTGCTGGTTGAAGCAAACTCGATGGATCCTTTTCGGGGTCGTGCTGGCGGGCCTTGTTACGGATGCACGGGCACTCGATCCCAACCGACTACCTTCGCAGTACGTGCGCGGGCAATGGACCACCGAAACCGGGTTTCGCCTCGGCGCTGTCAATGGCATCGCGCAAACCGCGGATGGATACCTCTGGATTGGAACGGACAAGGGCCTGATATGTTTTGACGGCTTCAACTTCAGGCCTGTCTCGTTTACTTCCATCGCCGCCGCTTCGAACGTTCCCGTATTGCAACTTCTCACGGACGCCGGCGGAAAACTGTGGATCCGTCCACAGGGGGCCTATCTCGTACGCCAAAAAGATAGCAAGTTTGAGAGCGTCAGTTACGGCCTACCCGCGATCACCGCTCTGTCAAGAGACAACCACGGCGGAGTACTGGTTTCGGACATCGAGCAGGGCACATTCCGTTTCACGGCAGACCGGGTTCAGAAGTTGGGACCTTCTTCACCGCCAGTCATCTCCATGGCAGAAACGGCCGATGGCAAGGTTTGGCTGGGCACACTCGGCGATGGCCTCTTTTTTCTTACAGGCGGACGAGCTATCAACGTCAGTGCAGGATTGGCCGACCGAAAGATCGATTCACTGCTGCCGATCGGTGAAGAGTTGTGGGTCGGCACCGACACAGGCTTGTATCACGGGAACGGCAACGGCTTTCGGCGGCTCGAATTGCCGTCTTTCCTAGGCAATATCCAGGTTTTGAGCATCCTGCGCGACCATAACTCGAACCTCTGGCTGGGTACGACGCGCGGGCTACTGCGCGTCAACGGTAAAGGCATTTCGTTCTCCGAAGAAAATGAGCTTCGCGGAGACGGTGGGATTAACGTTCTGTTCGAGGACCGCGAAGGTAATCTCTGGATCGGCGGTGCGCGAGGACTAGGCCGCATTCGGGACAGTGCGTTCGTAACATATTCATCCGTGAGCGATCGTCGTTTCGAACACAATGGCCCTATCTATGTCGACCCGGTGGGCCGCACCTGGTTCGCTCCCGCCCACGGTGGACTGTATGTTCTGCAGAACGGCCACGTTCAGCCGGTTACATCGATACCGCCAAATGATGTCGTCTATTCCATCAGTGGAAAGGGAGACGTGGTGTGGGTCGGACGTCAACGCGGGGGACTGACCCGTCTTCGATTCCGCAACGGTGCGATAGCAAGCCAGACCTATACAGAGGCAAACGGACTGGCCCAAAACAGTGCCTATGCTGTTTATGAGAGCCGCGATGGTTCTGTGTGGGCCGGCACACTCAACCGCGGCGTCAGTCAAATACAAAGATGGGCACTTCACCACTTACGGGAGGACAAACGGCCTCGCTTCGAATACCGTCTCATCCATCCTTGAAACCCGCGATGGTGCAATGTGGTTTGCCACCCCTAGCGGGCTGAGTTCTCTTTCAAACGGCCAATGGAGAACCTATACAACGGTAGAGGGTTTGCCTTCCCCGGAGGTGAACTGCCTTTTCGAGGATTTATCCGGAACTCTCTGGAGTGGAACGTCGGCTGGTCTTGCCTTTTTTTCCTCTAACCGATTTCAAGTTCCTCATGAATCGCCCGACGTTCTGCGCGAACAAATAGCCGGAATGGCGCAGGACAGGAGCGGAAGATTGTGGATTGCGACCTCAGATCATGTTTTGCGCGTTTCGCGGGACAAACTGCTAAGCGGTCTTGTGAAGGCAGACGATGTTCGCGAGTATGACCAGGCCGACGGTCTCGAGAGTACTGAAGGAGTGAACCGGAGCCGATCGGTGGTCTCGGATGCAACCGGCAGGATCTGGTTTTCACTCAGAAGCGGCTTGTCGGTTGTCAGTCCATCTCAGATCAATGACCATTCAGTTCCCGCGCTGCCTCACGTCGAGGGCATCACCGCCGATAGCAACGCCGCAAGCCTCGCCGCTGTCGTTAAAATTCCCCCATCTCCCAGGCGAATCACATTCGAGTACACGGGGTTGAGCCTTGTGGTGCCCGAGCGCATTCGCTTTCGATATTTTCTCGAAGGTTTCGACAGTGGCTGGAGCCAGCCGGTGGCAGCGCGAGAAGCGGTTTACACGAACCTCGGTCCCGGTTCTTATCGATTCCGGCTAGTCGCCAGCAACAGCGAGGGGTTGTGGAACGGGCCAGAAACCGCGATCGCTTTGAACGTCGCCCCGGCCTACTATCAAACTTACTGGTTCCGTTTATCGTGCTTTGCAGCCTTAGTTGCGCTGCTCTGGGCCGTTTATCAGATGCGTGTTCACCAGTTGCAGGAGCAGGAGAAGAAATTCCGCGATGCGCTAGAAACCATGCCGGCGTTGGCGTTCGTTGCCGACCCGAGGGGCAATCGCACTTTTATGAACAGGGGGTGGCTCGAATACACAGGATTGAGCCCGGAAGAAGCGTCAGCGTCAGGATGGGAGAGGACGATTCACCCTGACGATCTCAGCCGCATCACCGAGCGGTGGTTCGCGTGCGAGACGACGGGCCGGCCGCTGGATTATGAAGCGCGGCTGCGCCGCGGATCCGACGGAGTCTATCGTTGGTTCCTGATACGCGCGGTGCCTGTGCGGGATAAGCGGGGCAATATTGTGAAATGGTGTGGCGCAGCAACAGACATTGAAGACCGCAAACGTGCCGAACAACTCCAGATCGATCTTACCCATGCGAGCCGGGTCAGCACGATGGGAGAAATGGTCGCCTCCATCTCCCACGATCTCGCACAGCCTATTCAGATCACTACCGCTCATGCCAAGGCATCTCTGCGATGGCTTCAGCGCGACCCGCCCGAAGTGACTGAAGCCCGCAAAGGAACGGAAAAAATCATCGAAGCCGGCGCCCTCGCATCCGAAATCATCAACCGTCTACGATCGTTGTACAGGAAAGCCCTTCCTAAACAGGAGTTACTCGCGATCAACGAAGTCATCCTCGAAATGGCCGAGATGATGAGAGATGAGGCCAGAGGGCATAGAGTATCGATCCGTACCGATCTGAAAGACGAACTTCCTATGACCGTGGCCGATCGGGTGCAACTTCAGCAGGTGCTCATGAACCTGATGCTGAATGGCATCGAGGCGATGAAGGACACGGGCGGCGTGCTTACAGTAAAGTCGCAATTGGGCGAGGACGGACAGATCGAGATCTCTGTCCATGACACGGGCCCCGGACTGCCCCTGATCAAAGGCGACCAGATATTCGACGCATTCTTTACCACCAAGCCGGAAGGCAGTGGCATGGGCCTGGCAATCTGTAAGTCGATCGTCGAATCGCACGGCGGCCGTTTGTGGGCGACCGCTAACGATGGACAAGGTACAACCTTTCATTTCACCCAGCCGGCCAAGGTAACCAAGCCAACACCTTTGATCGCCTAAAGCGTTTTTTCATTGGCTGTAAGGCGGGCCCTCTGGTCTGAGATCATTTGGACTCAATACATATGGCTGCCCGCGGGATGGATGCTGGATTCGTTTCCTCGCCGCTCCTGGTAGCAGCCTATGTCTATGCTTCCCGACTTGATGCGCGGCGAGCTATCAAGATCCTTTTCTCCTGCTACCGATCCCGCATTCGTTCCGGCTGCGATTGCAGGAGAATCTGACCGCAGATGAAAGTCCTTTTTGGCCGGATCGACGAAGCGCGGATCTGAAAAACGGGAATGCCGATCATTTCCCGTTAACTGAACATATTTTTCAAACCCTTTCACTGTGGTGGGATACTCCTTCCACTCACTCGTCTTCGATCCGGTAGCACAGTAGTAGAGATTGTAATCAACGCTCACGGGAGGCGTATTGCCTTCGAGAGGACTCTTGTTCACGGTGATGAGACAACGGTTTCCCGCATACACGATGTTGTTCTTGAACACATTGTCCGCCATGTTGTACTGCATCTGGAACTCACCCGACCCCGTCTCCGCCGTATCATTTTCGTAAAGCGTGTTGTTGACGACTGTGCAATGGTCGGTGTGACCGCGTTCACGATCATAGCCCCCTATCGATACGCCAGCTGTATTGGAGTGATAGATGAGATTATTGCGCGCGGTGATGTAGCTGGTAGCGCGGCCCTTGTGTTCACTCGCCAACTCGATTCCGAAGTCCACGTCATGAATAACATTCCGCTCGATCACCACCCTGGTGCCCCCATCTACATAAATGCCATCGGAAGACTGGTCATTACCGTAGGCCGGGTTACCGCGCGAAGTAATGTTGTACACCAAGTTGTCGCTTACCACTCCGTCGCGTGCCTGATCGACGGCAGGGTCAGGCGCCGTGCGCTCAAAGCCGATGACGTCGATTCCGATGTTGTTGTTGTCGTGGACGATATTGTGGCTGATGCGGAAGTTGGTCACGTTCCCGTTCACCACCAGCGACTCGCTCGAACCGGTCTTGAGGTGGTGGACCTCGTTGCCGTCAATCACCAACTCGCTGATAGGAGTGGTGGCGTCGGTACCGTATACGGCGATGCCAAATCCGTTACCGCCTCGCCCCGGAGCATCACGTCCTTGAAAAGTCTGCTCAATGTGATGGACGTTGTTGTGCAGCAACTCTATATGTGTGCCCGCGCCCATGACGCTGATACCCAAGGGAGTGAGCCGATGTTCGGCAGTGTGATAATTGCGAATTTCAAACCCTTCGATTCTCACGTAACTCTTGTTATGAATGGTGAGCACACCGCTTCGGCCCTCGGGAACCAAATGCGCGGCATCCAGAATGGCGGTTTCCCCTGGATAACTCCTGAAAGTGATGTATCCCTCGCCCGCGTTGCCGGAGGCGTTGATGCTCACGCGCTCTTCGTAGGTTCCGCCACGCACGTTGACGGTACTTCCTGCATGCGCGATATTTGCCGCATGTTGAACGGTACGCCATGGTGCGGTTTGCGTGCCCGGATTCGCATCATCCCCACTCGTTGATACGTAGAAGGAGGAGTTGTGCTGGCCAAGAGCTGCCAGGGAGCAGACAGATAACGCAACGAGAGCTAGGAATTTCACCTTCATACCCACCACGATCTTTTGCCGGCGAACCGGGCCTATTAGGTTAATCGATCTATTAATCGATCCTTCAATCAATCCAGGCGACAGCGCCACGCTCAATGGCAGGAAGAGTGAACTCCACGCCACTGCCTTCAGGCTTGCTGGAAACAACCGACTCCGTGCCTAGAAAGGGAAGGATGTGTAGTTGAGATCCAGAATGCCCATCGAGCCTGATTTCTATGTCCCGCTGCGTGCGCGGGGTAGCCACTTCACCGGCTTTTAATCCATCGAAGTTTGCAAGAAAGATATAGTGGCGTGCGCCAATGGTGGCAACATGGGCGACCACGTTTCGCGAGGCCGTTACCTCAACTCCGCTGGACACGTGGAGGCTGCTCAGCAAATCAGCCGCCGTTGCCGGATCGGCATGGTCAAAGTCCGTTTCCGCGCTTTTCAGGTACGCCCGCTCCGGAGAGTCTGGATAACGGTGCGCTTTGCTCAGGTCGTTCAGCTTGGCGTCGGGCTGGCCGGTCATGACCAGGCTGCCGCCCTGGTTCGAGAACTGATGGATCGACTTCGACTCAACGTCATTGATGACGCGAACATCGGGTAGAACTAGCACCTTTCCGTTGAAGCTGTTCACTGTGCGCGGAGTCACAATTCTGAATTGAATGTGATTCCGGAGAAGCAGGAGCAGCACGCCTCGATAGGAGGCGATAAATTCTTTGCTATAGAAATTGCGCGTGGTGTCAGAGAAATACACGCCCACTTCGCCAACGGGCTCACGGTGGACGCCGAAGATATCCTCATGCGCGGCCACCCAATGATAGACCTCGGTACGGGTTGCCATGTCATTCGAGCCGGACATTACATGCCCGCGCGCATCCCACAAATTCGCCCCCGCCATCAGCTCCGACATAAACAAATTCAGCATGGCGTCTCGTGGTTTTACGTGCGGGGCGCCATCCCAGGAGTAATTGAGAATCCACGTGGGCTTATCGCCGGCAAATGCCCGGAAGCTGCGAATACCAACCTGATACTGGAACCAGTCCAGCGGAGTTCGAGAGGCAGCGGTATGATCCTGACTCTCGCCGAATTCATATTCGTGCGCGATGGCATCCGATACGGGATAAAGCTGGTAGACGTCTGCACCCACCCGCGGGCTTTCCGCTTCAATCCCGGGATAGATCTCGGGGATCAGCGAGATGGACGGATTCACCGCGACGGCATTGGCGCGGATCTCCGCCAGGAAATCCGTGATGGTGCGAATGCGAAACTCCATCCACTTACGAAAAGCAGGGTCCGCAAAGTCGCCGATCCTCACATCCCTGCGGGCATCGAGACCGGTCTGACGGTGGAACGCAGCGACCGTATTGTCGTCAAAGCTGGCCCAGCTGTCCTCCCATCCGGTAAAGTGCGTCATCCAGTACGGGATGTCGACATAGATTCCGTCAATACCGGTGGCGGCAATCTGGCGAATACGTTCCATGTATAGCTTGCGCCAGTCTGCCGCATAGGGGCTTACCCACACATCCTCCTCGCCCTTTCTGATCCAGAACGCCGCGTTGGTGTCGAAGACAGCTGGTTCACCGGTGACCTTGCGCTGCAGCCACTCCGGGTGTTCCTTCGCCAGAGTGTGCGGGCTATCTGCGTGCGCAGAAATACACTCAAATCCGGCGATATAAACAAATGCCTTGTTATTGACTCGGTGTGCGGCCGTTGCTGCCCGCCGGATCGCTTCGAGCTTAACCTCAGGCTTCCATAAGCTCTCGTACCGTCCGGGGATGTCATTGTCTACTTCAATCCCATAAACACCGCTGGCCTGTGCCTGCTGAACGCTCTGCTCCGCGTTTTCAGGTGTAAGCGAATAGGCGGCAATCCGTACCTTCTTCAGCCATTCGCGATCAGGATCGTTATTGGCTTGCTGCGCATGAAGTGGCGTGGCCAGAAGCGCAGCTAACGAGAGCAGAGCGAACAGACGCCCGCCGCCACAGGGAATGCGAACCAATCGTGTCACCGGGTGCCTCCGCCGCATTGGCTGCGACAGTTACTCAAGCATGTGGGCTTACTCAGAACTGGTACCTGGCGCCCAGCTGTATGTTCCTTGGCAACGCTCCCTGTGCGGTACTGGAGATGATGCCAAACGTCGAGTCTCCATAGCCATAGTCGGGAAGGCCAAAGCGTTCCGTGTTGGTGCAGTTCAGGCAGTCTCCATGAACCTCAATCTGACCCCGTTCGCCGAACTTGTAAATACGTTCCAGGCTGATATCGGTGGTATGAATGCCATCACTGCGCAAATTAGAGAAATAGCGAGGTGCGTTGCCCGCCTGCTGATCGCCAGGATCAGCGAAGCAGTTGGCGTTGATATAAGGCATTCCATACTCCGCCGACTTATGAATGCTCATACCTGTCGTCAAGGATTGCCTGTTGGGACAGGTGACATTCGGCCGTTGATTGCCATCGGCGAGGCGGGGATTACCCATGCTGATCGCAAGTGGCTGCCCAGTCTGAAAAGTGGTCAGCGTGGTGAGTTGCCATCCACCGACCACTGCATCCAGGGCGCGGTTCATATTCGCGCCGATAAAGTCTCCGCGGCCTATTGGGACTTGCAATACGGCCGCAAGCGCGAAACGGTTGGTGGCATCATTTGCGCTGACCGACCATTCGGCTCCCAGGTTATCCAATTCCTGCGGGTTTCCATTATCCAGCGTGCCCACGAAAGCATTGAAGCCGGTCGAGGAGTTGTCCGTATTCTTCGACCACGTATAGTTGCCTTCAAAATTAAGGTATTTGCCTTCGCGCTTTTGAAACACCACCTGCAACGCGTTGTACCAGGAAGTCGCGACCAATTTCGGCATGCCCTGAAAGGCTCCGTCGAACTGGGGATAAGGGCGCAACAAGTTGAGCAGGGGCAACTGTGCATCGCCATAGCGCGATTCCGGTTCGTTGAATATCGCCCCCGGTCCGCTGAAGAGGTCCTGGAAAGGGTTGTCGACCAGCGATGCTAGCTGCTCGCTGTTGTACTGCTGTCGCACCGAGGAGGGAATAAAGTTGCGATTACTGGTGCTGTTGTAGCCTCCCCAGGGAAGATGATTACTGTGGTTCGCGGAGTAGTTGATACCCAGGACGAAATTGGCCGGGAAGGCCTGCTGAATACCCAGGTTCCACTGGTAGATCTCTGCGTTGCGCGCGACTCCCGTATCCAGATTGTTACCATTCGACAAACCCCATTCAGCAAGCTTGCCGTATTTGGTTCCCTGCGGTTCCTCGATGCCTGTGGGAAATGGATTTTCGAGGGTAGCGGAGCGTGTTAAATAGCCGTCCAGGGTGAAGAAGGCTTGAGGGCTGGAAGTGAAGGCGGTTCCCGGATACTGAAAATTTGTTGCCACACTCATTCCGTAATACACTCCGGCGCCCCCACGTATCACCAGTTTGTCGTTCGGCAGGTAGGCGAAACCAAACCGCGGGGCGACATTGTTCCAATCCGTCGGTACGCTGCGTTTCTGGCTGGAAGCGAAGATGGTCGTGCCCGCGAGATTGCCGCTGACGCCGGGAATGCCAATACCGCTGTCTCCCGTGAAGTCGCTGAACTGCGAGTTATTCCGCCGCTCCGTGTAGGGCGTGCTCCACTCATAGCGAAGGCCCAGGTTGAGCGTGAGCTTAGGGTTCACGCGCCAATCATCCTGTAAATAAAAGCCGGTCTCCTTTGACTTATCTGCAACCGACTGGGTTACGTTGATGCTTCCTGAGTCTCCATAGCCGATCAGCAAACCTGCAAATGAATTTCCCTGAACGCCATTGTCCGTGTCATAGGGTATTTGCGCCGTAACATCCTGGTCGAAGCTGAAAAGGCCGTTGGGATAGTTCGGCTGGAAAAAATTGTTGTAGAAGAGCCGCTGCTCACCGCCGAACTTGAGCGTTTGTTGGCCCTTGGTCCATGAAAAGGAGGCGGAGAAATTCGCCAGTGTGTGGGCAAAGCTTGTGTCCACGCAGCATTGATCATAGATCGATGTCCAGGGCGCTTCCGGCATGATGATCGAGGGCATGCGCACGAGCCCGTTTTGTTCCAGGTAGCTGGGAAAGCCCACCGAGGTCGGGCTGGGGTAATTGGTGTGGGATGGTTGGGTGACCCGGTCCAGGCCTGCCGTCAAGGTCAAGAGCGTACTGGGAGTCGGCGTATAGGAATAGACCAGCCCGTCGTTGAAGACACGCTCTGTATAGGCCATGCCGTCGCTCCATGTATCGCCATCGCCAAATACCGTCGGGGTGCTTCCGCTCCCGATGACATTACTGTAGCGGCCGGAAAGAATCGACTTGTCCGTGAAGTGCTGATCAATCTTGATGTCGAATTGCACCAGCGTTGAGGTCGAGAGGATAACGTCCCTGAAGTTGTTTGCCCCCGAGACGGAGTCTCCGGCTGTATTGGGTTTTGGATACAGCTTCAGAATCGCCTGGCCAACGGGATCGATCTCCGTTTGAGGAATCACGTTGTTCGCATACGCCGGCCGGCTGTAGGCGTCCGGATCAATCAAGAATGGATCGAAGATCTGGTTCTGAACAGGATTGCCATCCTGGTCGTAGGTCATCGCCTGCGAGAAATCACCATTGATCTGCGCAGCCGTAGGGACGGTGGCGACGATATTCACCGGGTTGCTGGCGATGACAGTCTCAAGATCCCCAAAAAAGAAGGTCTTGTTTCTCTTGATGGGGCCTCCGATGGAGAAGCCAAACTGGTTTTGCGAGTGCCCCGGCTTCGGACCGCTGTTGAAATAGTCCCGGGCATCGAAAACGGAGTTCTGATTGAACTCATACGCGCTGCCATGGAAAGCGTTGGTGCCGGACTTCATCACCTCGTCGAGGACGGTGCCGCCGTTGTTGCCGTACTCGGCGGAGAAACTGTTGTTCTGCACCTTCACTTCCTGCAGTGCTTCCACCGTCGCCTGGTAGTAGATGTTCGACGTGCCGCCTTCGCCTTGTTCCGGCGCCGTCGTCAGGGTGCCATCCAGCCGAATCTCAGCGGTGGCATTGCGCTGCCCATTGGAAACGAAGTTAGTCCCCGCGGGGTAACCGTCCTGGATGCCGGAGCCGGCTGTTTCGGTGACGCCGGCGGCGAGAAAAGCCAGTCCGAATGGATCCCGATTTTCCAGCGGTATTTGGGTCAGGTACTTCGTTCCCACATCTGTGCCCAAGGTTGCGTTATCTGCGTCTAGCAGCACAGGCGTTCCCTGGACAGTGACGCTTGTATTGGCGGCGGCCGGAATCAGGGTAACGTTCAACGTGGTCTGCTGATTCGCATTAAGAGCAATGCCCGCCTTCTCTACTGGCCCAAATCCGGACGATTCGATCAGCATCCGGTAATTGGCCGCGCGCAGCGCGGTGAAGACATACAACCCATGGTCATTGGAAGTGGTTTTCTGGGCAATGTTGGTCCCCACGTCGATGAGGGTGACGTTTGCACCTGGGATCACAGCTCCCCCGGAATCCGACACCGTGCCGCGAATTAAGCCCTGATCGTTGGATTGCCCGTGGACCATGGCCTGGAGACAACAAAGACCCAGGGTAAGCGCGCCGATCCGGAGCGAGCGGAGACACTTCATCGCCAAACCACCTCAAAATTAGGATTTCCAGGGATATTACGTTTTATTACGTAGATGAGTGTTTAGCTTCTTTTGGGGGCAGTGTCAAGAAAAAAGTCTTTTCGGGCAGGCGGCTAGACGAGAGTCACATCGACGTTTTGGGCCCGCAACGCATCGACAGCCGTGGCTGGCAGGTTGCGGTCGGTGATGAGGTAGTGAATCGCGTCGGCTGGAATGATCCGGGACAAACTGCGGTGATTGAACTTACTCGAATCGCAGACTACCACGACTTTTCGCGCAGCCCTTACCATGGCCCGATTCACGCGAGACTCAAGAAAGTTGGGAGTCGTGATGCCGACCTCCAGGTCGAACCCATCTACTCCGAGGAACAGAATGTCCGCATGCATCTCTTCAAGATTGTCCTCTGCGAGTGGTCCGACTAACGAGAAAGAATTCTTCCGCAGGGTCCCGCCTACCAGGATTACCTCGAAATCCGTGCCCGCAAGTTCCGCGGCGATGTTTACCGCATTGGTGATCACGGTCAAGCGGTTGAAGCGCTTCAAGCCGCGCGCGATCGCGGTTGTCGTCGTACCCGAATCGAGAATGACGCACTGACCTTCCTTGACCATCTTGACGGCAGCCGCGGCAATCTTCTGCTTCTCAAGGTGATGATGTTTCTGCTTTTCCTGCAAGGTTGGATCAGCCAGGGCGCTGGAAGTAATCCGCAGCGCACCCCCGTGAGAGCGCTGAATCAGTCCCTGAGACTGCAGCCAATCCAAGTCTTTGCGAATCGTGATCTGAGAAATCTTCAGTTCACTCGACAGATCGGTGACCAGCGCTCTGCCTTGCTTCTGGACCAGTTCCAGAATGTACTGTCTGCGTTCGTCGATCAGCATCTCGTATTTTTCATTGCTGGCCGTGGATGCGGCCTTCGTCTTTTTCCGCATGTGTCTGCTCGAGCGCTGGTCAATTTCTGAAGGAATGCGCAGCACCTGATGCCGCCGCCTTCAACCAGAAGGGATGATAACCGAAACCGCTCGTCTTTCGTATCGGCTCATGTTATTTTCCGCAATGAATGATAATAAGTCGTAACTTTGGCCAGATCACCCCCGACCGGGTTGAGGCAAGGTTTGCTGCTGGGATTTCAGGAGATGACCATTGAGAAGAAAGACTCTTCTATTGATCGCGTGGCTCGCAATCGCAGGCTGCAGCAATCGGCAAACATCGAACCCGCCCCAACCGGTTTCAACCGGGGAAACTACCCCTATCACCGGCCCGTTCTCAGCAGAAGAGCTACAGAAGTTCCATGGACTCGATCCCATTGACACCCACGTTCATATCTACCAGACCAACCAGGCATTCCTGGCGCTGCTCGAGAAGCTCAATCTTCACGTTTTGAATATTGTCGTTCCCCGCGTACCCGATCAGCGCGCTCTCGATCAGGAGCGGCAGCAAGCCTGGGGTTTCGTCCGTGCAAGCCACGGCCAGGCCACGCTGTGTACAACCTTCAATCCTTTCGGTTATCGAACTCCCGGGTTTGCTCGGACCGCTATTTCCCAGATCAATCGCGATTTTTCTAACGGTGCCGTGGCCGTGAAAATCTGGAAAAACATCGGCGAACAAGTCAAGGATGCACAGGGCAACTACATCCTGCCCGATCATGCAGCTTTCGAACCAATCTACGAAGACATTGCTGCGCACAACAAAACGTTGATTGCCCACGTCGCGGATCCTGACACAATATGGGAGCCACCCACACCCACCGCGCCTGACTACTCTTATTACATGAAGCATCCCGAATGGTACATGTATAACAAGCCGAACGCTCCATCCAAGCACGCTATTCTTCGGGCGCGCGATCACCTATTGCGACAGAATCCCAACCTTCGGGTGGTTGGCGCTCATGTCGGCAGCATGGAAGCCGATTTCAACCAGCTTGCTCAGCATCTTGACGACTATCCTAATTTCGCCGTCGACCTCGCGGCCCGCATGCCTTACCTGGTGATGCAACCCCGGGCGGATATGATCGCGTTCATCGAAAAGTATCAAGATCGCTTGCTCTACGCGACAGACAACGAGCTCTTCGCGGATGGCGACGTATCGGAGGCGCTCCGGAGTTGGGAGAATACCTACGCATTCGACTGGCGATTTTTTGCCACCAGCGACACCCTCCAATACCGGGATCGCAGAGTTCAGGGGCTCAATCTGCCGGCCCCCATTCTGCGCAAGCTCTATCACCAGAACGCGGTTCGATGGATTCCCGGCGTTTTGGAAAATTCCCACTGATCGAGTTACTTTAAGTTTCGAATTATTTCTATATTTTCCGATCATGGAGAGATGGGCTTCGTGAACGACGGAGCTCGCATAATTTCTCTCGAATCCGCTTAACAGGAACATGTAATGTTCTGGGCACAGGTACAGCGGTAGCATCGCTGTGTTGAGCTCTGGGCTGGTGTGTAGAGACGTTTCAAGGCACTCGGCAAGAGCTCTCAACATTTCGCGACACGTTGGATCAAACCTGTTCGCAGTCGAGGTGCAAAATGAGTACCACTCCCTTCAATCGTAGTGAGGCAAATCTCCCCCTGCTTCGCCTATCCCGCAAAGAGGGTCTTACAACCGCCGGAACTAAAGCCGGCGATTCCCTTGGCTCACAGCTGTTATCGCGATCGCGCCTTCATGATGGGAATTGCGCCCGTCGTTATGCTGAAGTCTCTGATGATGAATTGATCACCGCCGCACAACGCGGAGATCAGAAGGCATTTGTGGAGCTGTGTGGGCGGCACTCCGGTGTAACTAAGACGAAGATATTCGGCATCCTTCGGAACCGTGAGGACGCAGAGGACGCACTCCAGGACACGCTGTTGCGAGCCTACACGCACTTGGCTTCCTTTCGTCGCTCGTGCACATTCGCAACCTGGCTTACAGCCATCGGAGTCAATTCGGCACTCATGATTTTGCGGAAGAGGAGAGTTCGCAAAGAAACCTCTGGGAGTACGAGCAGCCGGGATACCGGAACAGTTGAGCTGGAGGAGTTCGTAGACCGGTCACCGGGACCCGAAGCGATCTATCTGAGACAACAGGCCATTCTGCTTGTGAGGCGAGAAGTTAAGAAACTGCACCCGATCCTGCGCTCCGCGGTAGACCACTATTACGGATCAGAGTGTTCGTTGGAAGAAACGGCCAGGGCGCAAACGATCTCTGTGGGCGCCGCGAAGTCTCGTCTTGCGCGAGGGCGAGGCAAACTGCGTTCTTCGCTTGCGGGATATGGAATTTCCAAGTCCTGCAATTGAGTTCGACCGTCAGTCCGACGCTCCATCTGAATCGTTTTAGTGTGCGGTTGAGGACCTCACCAGAAACTTCCGGCAATACCGGGATCACCAGCCAACAGGATCGAACTGAGGCCACCGACCGGAGCCGGGTTCCAGATTGCAATGCCAGTGCCGAGTCCGGGTCGTACACCGCAATTATGTTCCGCGGCTATTCCATATTTATGTAATGGCCTGCGGTTGCCGTAAACGCATTCTGGGTTGAGTCTGCCGGTATAATTCCTAACGTCAAGGGACCTCGCACGGCAGACCCATTGCACCGTTTATCGCTGGGCCACGGATCGTTTGTTGCTTATTCCGAAGGAGGTATTCTTCATGGAACCGGCGAATGAGCTTGTCTATATTGTGGACGATGAGGCTAACGTCGGAGAGGCGTTGTCCACACTGCTACGGGCCAACGGCAAACGCGTGCGGCTCTTCACGTCTGGGCAGGATTTCCTTAATTGTGGCCGCCGAGACTCTTGCGCCTGCCTGATTCTCGATCTCAAGATGCCCGGATTGAGTGGCCTGGAAGTCCAGAGGCTGATTTCGGCCAAGAACTCGATTCCTGTGATCTTTCTTACTGGGCGCGGCGACATCCCATCCACGGTGAGAGCGATGAAAGGGGGAGCTGTTGACTTTCTCACCAAACCTGTTGATGAAGAAGCGCTTCTCGCTTCCGTTGAGCGGGCCTTGCGGCAAGATCGGGCGAGCCGCCGAGAGGCGATCGAGCATGCCATGTTAGTTGCTCGGTATGAATCGTTGACACCGCGGGAACGAGAAGTCCTGCCACTGTTGATACAGGGTCTGTTGAACAAGCAGGCAGCCTTCGAGTTAGGGATCACCGAGTACACCGTCCAAATCCACCGTGGGCACATTATGCGAAAGATGGAAGCTGATTCTTTTGCGGCATTGGTCAAGCTCGCGGGCAAGCTCAAGATCGAGACGGCCAGCGCGTCTAGCCGGAACACGTAAGGCATCGCCTCTGCAAACTCCGGTACAGGTCACATGGATGACTCGGGGGTTCCAATGAATGTGTTGGACCGTAGAATCGCGGTCATAGACGATGATCTCCGGGTTCTCGAATCGCTCGTCAATCTCCTGGCGTCATTTGGATACAGGGCAGAAAGCTACAAATCCGCGGAACATTTTCTGGCGTCCGGTACCCTTTCCCAAACGAGTTGTATAGTCACGGATGTCGAAATGCGGCGAATGAGCGGTCTCGGCCTTCTGCAATATTTGAAAGACAACCACTCCAGTGTTCCTGTAATCATCATTACGGGAAAGCCTTCGGCACGGTCAGAGGCGTTTTATCTGGAGAATGGCGCTGTAGGCTTCTTCAGAAAGCCGGTTGACGGAGATGCTCTGGTTGAATTGATCAGTTCAGTCTGTGTCTGAGGTGAGATTGCCCTGTGGGTCACCGGTTCCGTGATCTCGTTCGAATTGTTGGAGATACGGACACCAAGGAATCGCAGGTTGACGCCCCTCCCTTTGCGGCGCCGCTCCAGCTCGCCTTGGCCCTTCTACGTTGACATATTCCGGGCAAAAGAATATTAGGAACTAACTCGGCTTTCTGGACGGTTTAAGATGTCCACCATCGCGAAAAACGACCCCATCCCGGTTGACGACCAGAGCCTGTTCTTTCGCCAAATTGTCGACTCGTCCCCGGCGCTGCTCCATACAGCGCGGCCGGATGGATACCTTGATTTCTTTAACCAAAGGTGGCTTGACTTCGCTGGTGTGCCGCTGGATGAATTGTTGGGATGGGGTTGGACTTCTTTTATCCATCCCGACGATGTCGAGGCCCTCGTGCAAAAGATGCGAGAGTCTTTTGCCAATGGAAAGCCTTTTCAAGAAACATCACGAGTGCGAAGGGCCGATGGGGTCTATCGCTGGATGCTGCACCAAAAAGTGCCGATATTCGATGGAGTGGGAAACATCACCAGGTGGTACGGTTCGAGTGTCGACATTGATGACCGAAAGAGGGCCGAAGAGCAAGTTGGGAAGAGAGTCCAGGAGCTGCAAAGGAGCGAGTTCTATTTAGCCGAGGCGCAACGCGTCGGACACATTGGGAGTTGGGTATTTGACCCTGCGATTGGATTCGAGCATTGGTCCAGTGAGCTTTTTCAAATACATGGTTTTGACCCGGGTAATGGGCCGCCCAACTGCGAGGAATACCTCGCGGCCGTGCATCCTCAGGATCGTGCGTCCATGGCTTCGCTCATGAACCGAATGCACCCGGAGGATCTCGGATTTGATGTGACAAAGCGCATCGTGCGAGCGAGTGGTGAAGTTCGTTATGTTCGATGCGTAGGCACCGCGGCTTCTGACAATGGCGGGTCGAAACGAATTGGCCTGGGCATTGATGTTACCGAACATGAACTTCTGACTCAAGAACTCAGGCGCCGCGAAGCGCATCTGGCCGAAGCGCAACGCCTCGGTAGTATTGGCAGTTGGGTTTTCAAGCCTACGGGCGCGTTTGAGTACTGGTCTGATGAACTTTTTCGCATCTATGGCCTGGATCTCAAAAGAGCCACGCCCACCCTTGACGAATATCTAGCTTGTGTCCATCCACATGATCGTGAGTTCATGGCAGCGCTCATCAAGCGAATGCTTGCTGAAGGCTTGGGATGTGACGTCACTAAGCGCATCGTCCGCCCCGGCGGGGAAGTGAGGCACATCCGTTGTGTCGGCGCTCCTGTCTTGGAAAATGGGATTCTTAAGAGAATCGTGGGCAGCGCCATCGATGTAACGGAGCACGAGATCCTGACTCAGGAGCTCCGGCGTCGCGAAGCCTATTTGGCCGAAGCTCAAGAGTTAAGCCATACAGGCAGTTTCGGATGGAAACCGGGTAGTGGAGAGCATGCCTGGTCGGAGGAGACCTACCGCATCTTTGAATGCGATCCGGCGGAGAAGGTCACGCTCGACAAGATGATGGAACGCGTTCACCCTGAGGACCGCAATTTGGTGCTTGAGCTCGTAGAACGAGCCTCTACCAGCGGCGGCCCCATCGATTGCGAGTATCGTTTGCTCTTTTCCGACGGTCGCGTCAAGTATGTTCGAGTTCTGGCGAGACCATTGGGAACGGCTTCTGATGACCTCGAGTTCAGTGGGGCGGTCATCGATATTACTGAGGCAAAACGGGCAGAGGAGAAAATCCGACTTAGCGAGAGAGAGCTTCGGACGCTCATTGATGTAATGCCTGCCTTCCTGGGGACGGCTTTGCCTGACGGATCGTGTGATTTTCTCAGCCAGAGTTGGCTGGACTACCTCGGTTTTACCAGAGAACAGGGGTTGGGCTGGGGCTGGGCGAATACAATACACCCCGAAGATGTTGACCGAGTGGTGGCCAATTGGCGGGCGGGATTGGCGGCAGGGGAAACCGTCGAGCAAGAGCTGCGCTGCCGCCGTGCAGATGGAACCTATCTCTGGTTCCTGAATCGCGATTTCCCTTTGCGCGACGACCAGGGAAATGTCATTAAATGGTACGGAGTTCTTACGAACATCGATGCATTGAAGGAGACTGAAAGCGCTCTTCAAACAAGAGAGCATCAGCTGCTCGGCATTATCGAAACCATCCCTTCCATGCTCTGGTCAGCCTCACCAGCGGGCGAAGTCACTCATATTAGCCAAAGGGTCCTGGAATATAGTGGAATGTTCTTCGAGGATTTCCTCAGTCGAGGCTGGAAGAACATCATTCATCCAGATGATTTCGAGGATACGGCAAAGAAGTTTTTCCGGGCAATCGAAACTGGAGAGTCATACAGCGCGATACACCGTTTGCGACGGGCAGATGGCGAGTATCGATGGCATCATGCCAAAGGTGAACCTCTGCGTGGTCCCCGCGGCACGATCATTCAGTGGTACGGCCTCTCGATTGACATCGATGAGCGCAAGCGAGCAGAGGACCATCTTCGCGACACCCGTACCAAGCTCGCGAAGGCTTCACGCTTGGCCACCGTAGCCGAGCTTTCAGGCTCCATCGCTCACGAACTGAATCAGCCACTCATGTCGATACTAGCAAACGCGCAGGCGGCGAAAAGGTGGTTGTGTGCCGCTCCGTCAAATATCACGGAGGTCAATTCGTCGATTGAACGGATTATTCGAGATGCGCGCGCGGCTGACGAAGCGATGCAACATATTCGAGCACTCTTCAAGCAGGAGTCCTTCGACAAAAAAGATGTCAGCATTCCAGACATAATTCGTGAAGTTGTCCGAATTGTGCAGGAAGACCCCAAAAAACGTGATGTACCCATTGAGTGCCGCTTCGAAGAGTCTCTCCCTGCGGTCTCCCTTGACCAGATCCAGATCCAGCAGGTCTTCATCAATCTGATCTTGAACGCCATCGAGGCCTTGGAGGGACGACAAGTGGACCCGCTGATCGTACTCCACGCGGTGACAGACTCAGACGGGATGTTAATCCAAGTGGTCGATAACGGGCCGGGAGTCGATGATCCAGACCGAATCTTTGACGCCTTTATGACGACAAAAGAGAAAGGCATGGGTATAGGCTTAGCCGTGTCCCGCTCCATCGTTGAAGCTCATGGCGGGCGGCTTTGGGCTGCGAACAACAAAACTGGTGGTGCAACTTTCAACGTTGCTTTGCCGCTGTCTCATGCGAGTTCCACGACTGCTTACGCGGGTTCCTGAACCGTCCATAACCGGTTGGGCAGGCGCCGCAAGGGTTTGATAGCCTCACGTATTTGTACCGACAATTTGCCTTGCCAAAACTCCCTCATAGCTCAGGAGTAAACCAATGTCCAATTCACCCACTGTCGGCGCGTTCGCCATTGTGCCCTCAAATGACCTTCCCACCGCCCTCCCGTTCTGGGAGCGCTTAGGCTTTGCTCGCACGGGCGGTGACGCCAACTATCTGATCATGACTGGCTGGGGCTGCGAGGTGCACCTGACACAAGCCGGGACCGGCGCCTGGCGCGTGCCGGTGACCAATCCCTTCGGTGTCTTCATCCGCACACCGAGCGTGGACGCCATCGCCGCCCGGGTGGACGACCTGATCATCCGCCCCGGCGGTGTCCTGCGTCACCGCGAGTGGGGCATCTATGAGGTTGGGATTGCCGGCCCCGACGGGTTACTGGTTCGCGTAGGCTGGCCGTCGCGCCTCATTCTTTCGCAATCACAGTCTTAACGCTCGAGGCAGTGCTTCTCGAAATTTCGCTCCTCACTAAGCATCGAGCGTTATCCAGGTTGGCGCATGGTCGCTGGCGTTCGGCTGTCCACGCGCCCAGCGGTCGACGCCGCCGTCTGCAAGCCGGTCCGCTATGTTTGGCGAGAGGAGAAAGTGATCGAGTCGCATGCCTTTGTCCTTCGGCCACCGCTCAAATTTGTAATCCCAGAATGTCCAGAGCGGTCCACTGGGATGTAGCTTGCGCAGCGCGTCGGTCCAGCCTTGAGCCAGCAAGCGAGCAAAGGCTTGCCTGCTTTGGGGTTGAATCAATGCGTTGTCATCCAATGATCGAGTGGGATAGATGTCCTGCGGTGTCGGCACCACGTTGTAGTCACCGGCCAGCACCACGGGGGCGCCGCTGGCCATGAGTTCGGCGGCATGGGCCATGAGGCGTTCAAACCAGGCCAGCTTATAGTCGAATTTCGGTCCAGGCTGCGGATTCCCATTGGGGAGGTAGATGGAGGTGATCAGAACTCCCTGAACGGCAGCTTCGATGTAACGGGCCTGGTCATCTTTGGGATTTCCCGGCAAGCTTACGCGGGTCAACACCGGAGGGTGTTTTCGCGCGAGAATGGCCACGCCGTTCCAGGACCGCTGCCCTTGCCAGACTGCTTCGTACCCGGCAGTTCGAAGGGCATTCGCGGGAAACTCTCCCTGCTCCGACTTGAGCTCCTGGAGACTAACTACATCCGGCTCTGCTGTGGCTAACCAGGCCAGGAGGTTATCAAGCCGCTTATTGATGTTGTTGATGTTGAACGTTGCGATTTTCACCAAGTCTCATCCCTGGCTTGGCGCCTGGGCAGTGTGGCTGCCGGACTTGAATCGGGTCACGAGGTACTCCGATTGGCGAAGAGCGAAGGCGAGGATCGACAGGGTGGTTGTCTTGTCGGTGCAGTTGAGAAAGATGCTGGCATCGCACGCGTAGAGATTGGGTACATCGTGGGTCTGACCGAAGCGGTTGGTGACAAAGTGCTGCGGATCATTCCCCATGCGACAGGTTCCCGTCTCGTGCAGGCTCCAGCCCGGCGATTCAGGCTCTCCGTGTCCCTGATAGATAGCGCCGGCGTTGTGAAAGATCTCCGCGCACGCCTGTTTGGAATGTTCCCACATTTTGAGCGTGTTCTCATCCCACTGAAAGTTAAGTCGCACCTGCGGTATGCCGAAGACATCTTTCTTTACCGGGTCGATATCTACAAAATTCTTGTCGGATCGTTGTGACGGAGCTTGCACCGTGAAGCTTATGGGGGTGGGATAACGGCGTTTGATCTCCGCGCGGTAGGAGGCGCCAAAGCCTTCTATGTCGTCATAGTAACTGGGAAACCCTTCGCACCCGCCTCCTGGATAGAAAGAGTATCCGCGGATGAACTTTTCCTGCTTGGGATTGCTGAGGTTTTGCCAGCGTGGCAGCCAGGCGACCGTGGATGCGGAAACATTGTCGGGAAAGCTGGGCTGGCCGAGCAATTGCGGAAGATAGCCGAAGCCTGAGGTGCCGTACAGGTGGTCGCAGAGATTCCTACCCAGCTCCCCACTCGAATTGGCAATACCGGATGGCCACCGGCGGGAGCGGGAATTCAACATGATCTGTGCAGTCGTGACACAGGAGGCAGCGACCACGACGGCCTTGGCATAGACTTCCACATCCCGGCGCGTGATGCGGTCTACGTAAGCAACTCCTTTGGCCCGGCCTTCGGGATCGACAAGAACTTCGCGAGCAACTGCGTTGGTGCGCAACTCCAGATTGCCGGTGGCATGGGCCACTGGGAGAAAAAAATAAGGAGAGGAGAAGAAGGCTCCTACATCGCACCCGTCGGTGCAGTTGCCGCAGTAGTGACACGGAGGATGACCCGCGTGCGCCTGGGTAAGTTGAGCAATGCGGTCGGGCAAATAGGGAATTCCCGACTTGCGCGCGCCGGCCGCGAGGATGTGGTCGATACAGCGAAATTGCATCGCCGGCAAGTAGCTGCCGTCAGGGTTGGAAGGCCGGTTCTGCACCGTGCTGGCAACGCCGATCATTTGCTCCACCCGAGTATAGAAGGGAGCGATTTCGGCGTAGCTGACGGGCCAGTCCACGTCGTAGCCGTCGCGAGCGGCAGCCTTGAAGTCAATTTCCGCCATGCGCGCTGAGGAGCGGCCCCAGAAGTTTGTCTTACCGCCAACCAGGTTTGAGCGGGGCCACGTCCAGCGTGTTCCCTCTGCCGTGGCATAAGCGATCTCATGCTCCCAGGCGTCCGGGGCCACGTACTCATTGTCCATGTACCCTATGCTGATGGCGCGTTGCGCGGGCGAGCCCTGGCCGCGGAACTTCATGTCATACGGCATACGATGCTGGCGAAAATCCTTGGCCGGATTCGCTTGTCTGCCGGCATTGAGGGCGCACACTTTGAGTCCGGCCTCGCAGAGGGTCTTGATGGCCATCCCTCCTCCCGCTCCCGTGCCGATGACAACAACGTCGTAGGTTTCCATAACTTAAAGACCGATATGTTCGGGATTGCCTGCGTGTGTGCAGCTGGGAGAGGCGGCATAGAATTTCAGGCCCGGGTAGTCGAGCGATTCGAGACCGACGCGCGTGGTGTAGAAGCCCATGACCGTGTACTTGCGGAAAAGGCGGAAGAACTGTTGCCCGGCTTTCTCCGTTTCCCGCTGATGGGCTTTGTAGGCGAGCCGTTCGAGGATGGCCTGTTGCTGCGCGGGAGCCAATCCGAAGAATGTAGGCGCTGGTGCGGCAGCATGATCGAGCCATTGCAAACCATGGCGAAATTCCGGTTGGAGTGATGGGTCGCTGAACACCATGAAATCGATGAACTCGGCGACACCAGCTTCGCGGGCTCCGGGCTGCGCTTTACCGTCGGCATCATGGGTCGCCGGCAATATCATCTCTGCGATTAATTCAACCGTCTGATACTGGCTAGAGGAAAAAAATTGCGGACGATAGGCGGGCTGCAGGACGCGCTGTTCTGTAAGCGCGTAGCTCCAGCGGCAGAAGCCAGAGAAAGCGCCGGCTGCACTCGCCAGCGTCAGCGCCTGCAGTAGCTCTCTTCGGCTTGGACCCTGACCAGCCAAATTCTGTATCCTCTTCTTCAGTCATAGCACAGGAGGTAAGGGTTTGCGAGTAGGAGTGGATGGCGAGCAATACTAATCAAATGATGATGCGCAGGGCTGCAATATTCGATCTCGACGGCACGCTCACTGACTCCAAACCAGGTATTATCGGATGCCTTACCAAGGCCCTCGAAGCCCATGGGATCGCCTGGACCGGTTCTCTTGATTGGTTCATCGGCCCTCCCGCCGACCAGTCCTGGCCCCGCCTCATGCCGGATGGCGACGAACGTCGCCTCGCCGCTCTCCGGCACCACTACCGCTCGTGTTACGACGCCACCGGCTGGGCGGAAAACTCCGTCTATCCCGGCGTTCATGCGGTGTTGCAGAGCCTCCAGGCCTCCGATTGGCAACTCTTCGTCTGCACCTCCAAGCGCGAAGACTTCGCCGAGCGGATCCTCGAAAAATTCGCCTTGAGCCCCTACTTTGTTGCTCTCTACGCGGACACGCCCGGATCTCTCAATCACACCAAGACGGCCCTGCTGCGTCGTTTACTGGAAGAGCAGTCCCTCGATGCGGCCACCACGTTTATGGTCGGTGACCGGCACTTCGATATCGAAGCCGCCCGCGCGAACGGCGTCACTTCGATCGCTGTCACCTACGGCTACGGCACGCCCGAGGAGCTCGCATTGGCTCGCCCCGACCACATTTGTAATGCAGTCGAAGATCTGCTCCCGATCCTCTCGGCAGCAAACAGGTGGCTAAGTTCGTGACGGGAGTTCTCTCGCAGACTCTTAGACTGCCATCCAAGCTGGTTCGCTGGCCAGGTGACACCTTGGGCAACTACCGAACGTTCGAGATGTTGCACCAATTTTTGTTCAATTCATGCTTGCATTAAACTGGTGTCCATAGAATAATTGCCCGCGTCCCGGTGGCCAAAGCAACTTCCATCGCGCTCGAACGATTTTCCCAGCGTTAAGGCCTGGGCCCACGACCAGGTCTGCCGAGTTAGGCTTCTTGAATGGCAAGTACGATTCCCTCCAAGATCGGGAAGTACGATGTCCTCGGTGTCATTGGCCGCGGAGGCATGGGAGTCGTTTACAAGGCGACGGACCCGCACCTCGATCGACTCGTAGCAATCAAGATGATCATAGGTGCTTTTGCAGATCATCCTGACATGCTGGCGCGGTTCTTTCGCGAGGCTCAGTCGCTCGGCAGCCTGCAACACCCCAATATCGTAACGGTGTTCGACCTCGGTGACTACGACGGGAATCCCTACCTGGTCATGGAATATCTGGAGGGTGAGGCTCTGGACGCCGCTATGTCCAACCACCGCCCCCTTAACCTTATTGAGAAGCTCGCCGTAGTCACTCATGTCTGTCATGGCTTGAGCTACGCTCACGCCAGGGGCGTCATCCACCGCGACATTAAGCCCGCCAACATCATGTTGAACAGTGAGGGCGGCGTCAAGATCTTCGATTTTGGCATTGCCTACGCCGGCAAGGCGAACCTTACGCGCACCGGAAAGGTGATGGGCACTCTCCGTTATATGGCGCCGGAGCAGTTCAATTCCAAATCGGCCGATTTCCGGACTGACATTTTCTCGACGGGAGTAGTTCTTTATCAGCTACTTAGCAACCATCTGCCGTTCGAGGCAGAAAACACCGCGAGCACAATACTCAAAATCGTACAGGACCCGCCTCTACCGCTGAGCACGTTTCTTTCTGCTTACCCCCCAGCGATGGAACCGATTCTGCTGCGCGCCTTGGCGAAGAATCCCCATGACCGGTACAGCTCGGCCGACGAGTTTGCTCTGGACCTGCAAGAGCTGCAGGGGCAATTGAAGGAGGAACTAATTAGTCGGGAAATGCAGGAGGTAGCGCTCTTCCTGCAACAGGGGGATGTATATAAGGCGAAGAGTTCGCTGATACGGGTTCTAAAGTTCGATAAGCAGCACAGTGCGGCGAACCGGTTGCTTCGTGACGTGCAGCAACGCATTAACCAAGATGAAATCAGCAAGGAAGTGCGGGAACTGCGGCAACACGCAGAAAACGCAGTGGCCGAGGAACAATTCGAAAAAGCCCTGGAACATGTGGATCTGGCGCTGGGATTGGATCGAGACAACGCCGGCTTGCAGCAATTGCGTGAGAATATCCGCAGTGCGTCCGCGCGCTTCGAGAAGCTCCGCACCACGCTGGAGATCGCAAAGACCGCACAAGCGGAAGGCAAGCTCAACGCTGCCCAGGAAGCTGTAGAGGCGGCTTTAGCGATTGCCCCTGACGATACCGCGGCCAAGACCCTGTACGGCCAGATTTCGCGGGAGGCTGAAGAACGCTCCCGGCAAACATCCGAGGCTGCTATCGAGAAGAACTGGCCGACCTCAGAAGCCATGATGCGCCACTGGCTCGAGACTCGGGCCAGCGTCGAGGATCTTGCGGATTTGCAGGCCTTGATTCAGGAGCGCAAGGAAAAACAGTCGATCAAGAGCGTCATGGACGCGGTGCAAGTGAATGCCAATCTGCAAGAGAATGCACCGGCTGAGCCTGCGGAAGTGTCGGCACCACCAGTCTTCGTGCAAGAACCCGAGCCAGCCACTCCGGCTTTTACCTCGCCCGCCGCCACCTTAGCGAATCAGGATCCGCCGGCTGAGCCGATGTCTTCACAACTGAGCTCGGCCGCGGAACACACTCAGGTCGACGCGCATGTCTCAGAGGAGGTTGAGAGGGAGCAGACCCTCCGCGACGAAGGCGTTTTGGAGAAGGCGGATAAACGGACCGCCTCTGCCGGAAGCGCAGAGCCCCTCATTCAACCCGGAGTCGGCAGCGATCATTGGCAAGAGGCTTGGTTACCCATCATCGAGCGCCAACTCGCCGTCTTCATTGGGCCCCTGGCTAAAGTTTTGGTGAAGCGTGCCGCGGCTAAAACAACCAGCACCCTCGGGTTGTATACGATTCTCGCCGGAAGCTTGGAACTGGAAAAAGATAAGGCGGCCTTTCTTGCCAAGAGGGCCGAATTGACGCAAAACAAAGCCCCTATTCCATCGCCGAGCTCAGAACCGGCCGATGCCCTGCGCCAGGCAGACAGAGCGGCCGATGACACGTCATCAGAGATCACGCCGGCGGTTATCGGGCAGGCCGCACGCAGGCTGGCCAATCATCTGGGGCCGATTGCCCTGGTCTTGGCCAAAAAAGACGCCCAGCGCGCAACCGGGTTGAAGAACTTCTATGAGCTTCTTGCGGAACATCTCGTCGATCCAATCGAACGGCAGCGTTTTCTTAAAGATGCTGGAGTTCGGAAGGGTTCCTAATTCGCTGAAGGGCTGACTACCCCCGCGAGGATGTATTCAGCTCTCCAGCAATTTGATGGCTTCGACCAAGCTTTTCCGCATGCGGGCGAAAGACTCGGCGAGCGTAGAGATTTCATCCTTACCGGATTTCCGGAAATCAGGAACCTCCAAGTTACCGAGACTCACTTCGCTCGCGATGTGCGACAACTGATTTACCGGCCGGATGACCACGAACATGAGCATGGCGTTGATGGCAATAATGAGGACCACAAAGATTGCTGCGAGCGACGCCATAAATGCAATAAACGCAGTGTTCGCTCGCTGGATCGCCAGCTGCATGGGTGCAGTGATAATCTGCGCCGCGACGATGTCATTCACCTTCCAGCCGAACCCATTCCTACTTCCGTACTGATCGATCACCGTACGGGGCGCGCGCTCCGGAGTATCGTGGCACTCGAGGCACTTTGGGTTGGTAATTTTCAGCGGCATGGCAATGAAGAGCGCCCGGCCGGTGGGTGTGTCGCGTTCGTCCACCATCTCAGTTTTCTCCGGATACTGCACGAAGTTGTGAACGATGTCCGCCTCCCAGTCGGTGGCGCGATCACTCGGATTGGTGGGGTTCAGCGTCGCCTCTTTGTACGCATACTCCGGGTATTTCTTGCGCAGTTGCTTGAAATATTCGTTTGCCGAGTAGGCGGCCACCGACTGCGGCAAGAAAGAGTAGGTCATCTGAGTTTTAAGCAGCGGATTGATCTGCGTGCTGGTGTAGTTGCGTACGGCGCGCGCACTTTCGATCATGATGCGCGCATTCTCTTCGATTTCCGCCTTGGCATTACGCTGCAACAGCCTATGGGTTAACAAGCCAGCCAAGGCGAACGCGACGGCGAAGACCAGACACAGAACAAGATTGAACTTGACAATCAATTTCATCGGACTTTGAACCACCCGGTAAGAGAATTTGCCGGCCCTTGTGGCCGGGTCTGTTGGCCTAAGGATTCAGGGCAGCCTGCCATTCGGGAACGGCCGCGAGATGATCCTCAACTGCCTTACGAAAAGCCCGGTCCTCAAGCCGGGGCTTGAAGCGCTCTACTAAACCTCTGCCCCAAGTCGAAGTTAGCCATGGCTCTATTTCGGCATAGGTGACAGAGTGGTCGCTCTTGGGCACGGTTGGCTTCGCGCCGGCAAAGCGGGGCAACCGGGGAGGTAGCAGATCGCGAAAGCTTACCGGCATCGCAGTGATAAATTCCTGCGTTGGTCGGTCCGCGATAATGAGGGCCTTGCCTGCTCTGTGAGTGAAAAAGGTCTTGCCAGCGGAACTGGCAACGGCGGCCGAGTTGCCGCCACTCACAGAAGCAACTCCCTGCTCAATAAAGACTTCGGCGGCATTAGCCGTAGCGTGTAGGAGCAGGCGGCCGCCTTTTGTTGTTGCGGTTAGGACAGGACTGGCGTAACGGTAAGAGCATGAACTAGACTCGCCCTTCAGCCAGCCGGTAAGCAATACCAATTCTGTCGCGGTCGCACTGTGGCTGAAAAGGAAGAGTTGAGTGGATGGGCCAAGCTCGATGATAGCGCCACAGGACAACTCTAGCTGCGTCTGCGCAGTAGCGGCCGGTCCGGTTTGAAGAATGTCCCCCCTGCGGAGCCCCATTCCCTCTGTCCCCGATAGCACCGAGGTACCGCGGATTACGTGCAAGGGGCTGTCTTTGAGCAGCGTTAACGTTCCAACGTCTTGCGCATGGGCATAAGGCAGCAGTACGGCAAGAGCCGGAAGCAAGACCAAGTGTCGGATGCGCACACCGATAGATTGCATGTGGATTTCTTGCCCGGACAGACTGGGAGCTGATCGTAAAGATGATTGAGCGTCCTGTCAAGAAAATGAGCATCTCAATCGTCGAGCACGGATGGACGCAGCAAGCTCGCAGAGCCGCCACGGCATCGCTTCTGCTTCTTCAGGTGTTTGGCGAGTCCGGTTGTGCTATGGTTTCACCCAACACTTCCCTCGGGGTTCCCGGCAATTTGAGATAACAATTTTGCCGGATCGAAACGGTTTCTGTTCCCGCAGAAACACTTGCCCCAAGGTTTGCCAAATTGCGGTCCGCTGAAGCACTTTTGACCCCAACCTTGATGTTTCTGACGCTTTGCGACTTTTGATTCGGGTTTTCGTTACGGGATCCGCTTACGCTTCACCATCATGTTCGAAAGCCGTCCGGCACATTTTGTTGTGAACCGGGGCCCAATCCACATGGAGAAATTGAAGATGTCGCGTTTAACGGTGCTTTGGAGTTTGTTGCTACTTTCTGTGTCCGCAGCTGCCCTGGCTGAGAGTCCCTGTCCGACCCAGGAAATCCTGGGTTCCGCAGCCACACGATCCTCTGACCTGGTTTGCGTTGTCCCGCAGGTGTATGGCCCTGGCGGCCTGGTCGGCGTGGATAATGGTGGGCCTCTGACGGCTACGGAATTTCACGAGGTTCACTTCCAGGCTTCCAGCATCAACAGCTTCGGTCCCATTAATGCAGAGATCGGCGTGCAACTCAGCCAAGTGCCGCTGGCATCGCCCGTTTCCGGGTTCATCTTTGCCAACGGGGTTATGCAGGAAGCCACCAGCTTTGGACCAGTGCTCGCAGATCGCGCTGAAACGCTCGGCAAGGGAAGGATTTTCGTGGGTGCCAGTTATGAATATTTCGACTTCGATAAAGCCGATAGTGTCAATCTCAAATCGTTTGGTGCAGTGTTCCAGCATGAATTGGAGCCAACGATTTGCGCGATGAACCTCCCCAACACGCCTTGCCTCGGTGGCGAGCCCATTTATACCCGAGACATCGTTGCCTCGCAGAACCGGATTGATATCAAGGTCAACCAGGTTACGCTGGTCGGCACGTATGGCCTCTCCGACAAGCTGGATGTATCGATCGCTCTTCCCATCGTCAATGCGCGGGTGGGCATGACGTCAAATGCAACGATCTATAACTTTGAGCCGCCGCCAGTGAACCACACGTTTGCGCCCATTACCGATAACCCGCGTGAAACGTACATCAGCCCCTCCAACGCAATTCTCACGAATAGCAGTTCCGCAACGGGCGCAGGCGATCTTCGGCTTCGAGGTAAATACGTTGCGTGGCGTGATTCAAAAGAGAAGTCGGCGGTCGCGGTCGGCATGGACCTTCGCCTTCCCACTGGCGACGCTTACAAATTTCTCGGATCGGGGACCTGGGGCCTACGCCCGTTCGTTATTTACTCGTATTCAGCCAGAGTTTCTCCACACGCCAGCGCGGGGTTTGAAGGAAATGGCAATTCTATTCTGGCCGGCACGGTTACTTCGCAACCAGTGACGAAAGCGGCGCTGCCGAATGTGTTTAGCTACTCCGCGGGTGCAGACGCTTCGATACGCCGGTGGGTGGGTATCTCCGCCGACTACATTGGAACGTCGCTCTTGAATGCGGCGCGTATAGAAAACTCTACCTTTACGGATTTCAAGGGCAACACCCACGCGAATGTCAGCACGTTTACCTCCACGGTCAACCAGGCAAACATCTCGTTAGGAGCCAAGGTAAGGCCGGTTGCCAGGCTGCTGGTTACCGGCAATGTCCTGTTCCGATTGAACGATGAAGGCCTGCACTTCAAGCCCTCGCCACTCATCGGCGTCTCCTACGTGTTCTAAGTCGCGGTTAGCGGACGGAAGTAATGTGCCAGGAATTGTTGGCGTCTTTTTTCAAGGTCATCGTCACCTGCGATTTTGCCGCTGCATTGGTGACGATTTGCTGTTGAAAGGTGACCATGGCCACGTTTCCTGCTACTTCTGGACCTTTGGTGATGATGTAGGTCAGCGTGACTTTGCCTGCATCGTGGAACGCTGTCCGCAGCCCATTTACCTGTTTCGGACTCATATCTGGCCAGAGTTCCTGGAGCCTGGCCAGATCCTTGGTGTCATACGCGGATTTATACCCATCCAGAACGGCACGAATGGCATTTACATCCTCGGTATTGTCGGAAAGCTTCGGCGTGACCGGAGGAGGAGGGGGAATTGGCGCAGGTGCCTGGGTGGCCTGGGGTGCAGGCGTCGCGACCGGCGGTGGAGTGAGCCGGGCCAGTTGGCTTGCCGCTTCGTCCTTGTGTCGGCCCGAGGGATAGGTGCCCAGGTAACCCTTGAAACTTGCCGTATCCCCCTTACGCTGCGCCTCACGCCAGGTAAGGTCGTCGAGCAAAGCGACGGCGCGGTCGTGATAGGAACCACTGGGATTTTGCTCCAGAAACCTCCTCACTGGGACAGGATCGGTAGTGTTCTGGATCGCTTCCCACTCCAGCCGTGCAATCTCTGCCATTGCAGCCGACAGATGAGGACCCGGCGGAGAGGTATACCTGGCTGCATAATCCTGATAGCCGCGAAGACTGCCGCTGCTGCTTGCCTTCGCCCAATTGAGCGCTTCCAGCTTGGACTCTGCCTGCGACCGGAAGGAAGAATTTGGATAACGGCGTACGAATTCTTCCACCGTTGCGGGGTCGCTTGTGTTGTTGATACGGTTCCAGGCAAGCTGCTCTTCCGACGTTGCTGGAGCCGGCTGCTTGAAGTCGGCACGGTTGAGGACGACGGTTGCATTTGCCTTAAAGGAACGAGAGTCTGCAACCAGGTCCTGATTTCCAGCCATGAGCCGCAGGCGATGAGAGCCCGGCGTAAGCTCCCAGGTACCCGGCGTCCCACTCGCAGCAAGCCGAACATCATCCACAAACAGCTGGTCACTGGGATGCACTCCCTTAAGAACGAGCCGGGCGGTCACCGGCGCTTGAATCGGCGCGGACGGAGGAAGAACCGCGGGTGGGGCCGGGGCCTCCTGGGCAAGCTCAAAGGAAATTGTCTGGTCGTTCGTAAGCGAAACCGATTGGCTGCCGGAGACGTACCCCTGGAGGCCGGCTTTGACGCTATAGGTTGCCCCCGGCGAAAGTTTAAAACTACAGTTGGGCGTAACGCACTTGCGTCCATCTACCTCGATCTCAGCGCCCGCGGGAGTGCTCTGTACTGTCAGGACAGAGACGTGAGGCCTAGTTAGAAACCTGATTAAGAACCCAACGACCGCCAGCATCACGCAGGCAACGACCACAGGCACGAGCAGTCGCTTGCGAGGCGCCCCTGCTGGGCGCGTCGCAGCCTGGAGCACACGCTGCCTGATCTTCTCTTGCTCCGCGGCTTGCTGGTCGTTTAGTCTCTGTGCCGATTTCTGTGCGCTCGACAGTAGCTTCCCAAGCCGCTTTTCTCCTGGCCATTGCTGGTGCGCGACTTCGAGCAGCGCGGCTGCTTCAGCGTAGCGACGGTTGCGGAGAAGGTCTTCGCCTTTGTCAATCGCGGCCTGCGTGGCCGCTCTCTGCACGCTCGCTTGACGCTTGATCTCCTCCTCTGCCTCGATCTGTTCTTTGCACCGCTGCAGCAGGGACTGTAGCTGTGCGCTCTCGGGATACTTTGCGGCCGCTTCTTCAAGGGCTTTCAGCGCCCCGAGGCCCTGCCGTGTTTCCAGCAGCCGGGTATATGTCTTGACCTCAAGATCGATGGCAGAAGCACGGGCCGCCGCATCATTGCGCGCGCGTTGCGCGCGCTCGAGGCTGTCTTCTGCCCTGAGCAACATCCCGCGCAGCTCCGTGCTCTCCGGGTAAGTCTTTACCAACTCCTGCAGCTTCTTTACCAGCGACGCTGATTCGGTCGTTCCCAACTGCAAGGAGGAAGACTCAATCGCCTGATCCTGCGCCAGGCGGTGCAGCTCGATCTGCAACAGCGTTGCTCGCCCACCGCGAACATCCGTTTCTACCTGCGCGCACAGAGTTGCGATGGGCTGATCCGAGGCGTGCTTGTCTCTTATCTGCAGCGCGCGGCTCCGGATAAGATCCAGATCGGCCGGCGTAAGCGCCTGGCTAACCGACGCACTCAGCGAACTTAATTCCTC
Source organism: uncultured Acidobacteriaceae bacterium (assembly GCA_963824325.1). Classification (GTDB taxonomy): domain Bacteria; phylum Acidobacteriota; class Terriglobia; order Terriglobales; family Acidobacteriaceae; genus PALSA-350. Next base: position 190,136 of record CAWGPA010000007.1, read on the forward strand.
GCAAACCAGGTCATGTTCGATCCGACGCCCGTGGACCTGCGCGGAAACGCGGCCAATGATCTCCTGCAGGTCATCGAGTTCGGGATGGGCTGAGGCGCGCTGTTGCGCCTCGGCGAACAACTGCTCGGCCTGCTCAACGCTCAGAGCCATCAGGGCCCGGTCCGCAACCTGATTGATTTCAGCCAGCAAGCGGGAGATTGTCTGACGGCGAGCCTCGGCCCCCGCCTTCACCCGATCGAAAGCGGCCAGGACGTCCGGCTCCGCCGCGGCGGTCGATGCGACCGAGTGCGCATTGCTGACCAACTGGGATAGCCCGCTGATCGACCGGCCCTGGGCAGAAGCACGTTCCAGCTGCGCCAGTTCCTCAATCAACGCTTGCTGTTGAGCCAGGCGGCGATTCACTTCGTACTCGATCTGCTGAATCAGGGCTCCAACTTGCGGCTCCATCGAAAAGTTCGACGATAGGTGCGCTGCGCGCCCGAGCAGGCCAGTCGATTCACTGAGCGGAGCGTGCTTGACCGCTTCGGCTATTTCGCTCAGCTCAGCAAGGATTCGTTCGTGTTCCTCTCCTCGTGCATCCAGGACCCGCACTACTTCTTCGCAAGCGTCACGAATCTTTCTTTCATGGGGAAACTCGGCCTGGACCTCCTGCAGGCGTGTCTTCGCGCGCGCCCTCGAACCAGGATCGAAAGAATCTTCGACGCTTTTCCGCAAGTCCTGCAATTCTGCCGACACTTGCTCCTTGGCCAGCTGGCGTGCGCGCACTTGTGCGAAGATCGCATCGAACGATCGACGGGTCGCCTCGTCAAACTCGACGCCCATGAGCATGCGCTTCAGTTGCAAGGCAAGATCTTCCAGATGATCCAGCTCCGCCCGTTCCTGCAGCGCCGTGCGCAGCGTCACTGCCTGGTGTTGTGCCGCCTGGTTTTGAAGCAGGGCACGCTCTGCAGCTTCCTGCACGGCCTGCGATTGCTGATCCTTTGACTGTTGCTCGGACTCAGTCCGCGCCAACGCCAGAAGAGCCTCCAGGTTCGGCTCCGCTGGAAGCTTTTGCAGGGCGGCTTCGAGTATTCTGATGGCTGCGCTGAAGTCGGCGCGATCCAGCAATTCTTTCGCCGCCAGGCTCTGGTCCTGTACATACCTTCGCCGCTCGGCGATATCTCTTTGCTTCTCTGCAATCAGCTTCAAGCGCTGCAAGGTCGGTTCGTTGGGGAAGCTCCCGAGCCCTACTTCACAGATGGTGTAAGCGGAGGAGAAATCTTCCGCCCGCAGCGCACCATGAATCTGGTCTGTGAGATCAAGCAGATCCTTACGACGCTGTTCCTGATCCTGGCCTCGGCTGGCCCACTGCAACAGCTCACGCACATTGGAGTCGCCGGGATCCAACTTCTCAGCCTTGCGCAAGGACTCGATCGCGTCCGCAAAGAGGCGCTGGGCGATGCCCTGGCGCGCGTTGTCCACCAGCCCTTGTACCTGCAGCCTGCGTGATCGCTCCGACAATTCTTTGTCGATAATCTCCGACAGGGCTCGTGCTTCGGCGCTACTGGTGTCGAGGCGAAGAGCCGCGTCCACAGCCTCTCGACCCTCATCGAAGTCTCCGGCATAGAGCGCCGACTCAGCGCGGCGGAGCGAATCGCGAACGGCTTTACCCAGCGAGATGGCCTTCTGGATCTCTTCCCGGAGCGCAACTGAAACCTGGTCGGCAGGATCGAGTTGCACGGCTTGTTCTGCGCAACCAAGCGCCTCTTCGTACTGCTGGCCGGCCAGGGCCACCTGGGCCTGCGACCGCATTTGAACAATTTGGGCGGAGCGCTGTTGCTCTTGAATCGCCTTACGCACTTCTGCCAGTAGCCGGTTGGCCTGGTCGTGATGGCGATCCAGACGAAGGATTTCCTGCAGGTGAAGCTTGACTCGTTCGAGGTCGCCGCGCTGCATGGCCGATTCGGCTCTTTGCATGAAATCGGCGGCCATGCCCTGCTTGATTTTCTTTTGTATCTGCAGCAGGTCGAAGCCGAATTCCTCCGCCGCTTGATAACGGTCGTGCGTCTTTTTGGCAAGCGCGCGGTTGAGGCACTCCTGAAGTTCGGGAGGAACTTCGCCCAGGTACTTGGACAGGGGCGGGGGTTCCTCGCGGAGGATTTTCACAAAAACGGCTGCCGGCTCGTTGGCCTTGAAGGGCAGGGAATAGGTCAGGAGTTCGTACATCATTACGCCCGCAGAAAAGATATCGGTGCGGGAGTCGATCGGCATGGAATTGATTTGTTCGGGCGAGAGGTACGGCAAGCTGCCCAACAATTGGCCGGTTTGGAGCGTGGAGGTTTCGACTCCGACGACCCGGGCGATGCCGAAATCAACGATTTTCGCCGTGCCGTCCCGGGAGAGGATAACGTTTGCCGGTTTTATGTCGCGATGGATGACCTGGGGTTTTCGATCGTGAGCATGTTGCAGCCCATCGCATACCTGTACTAGCAATTCCAGCTTGTCGACGATCGGCATGGGACGGCGTTCGCTAATGATTCGCGATACCGGCTCACCATCCAGGCACTCCATGACAAGGTAGGGGTTCCCGTCATGCTCTCCGCTTTCGTAAACGGTGACGATGTTTTTGTGTTGCAGGCTGGCGGTCGCGCGTAATTCGCGGGCGAAAAATTGTTCCAGCATCGCAGTCTTATCGTCGGCCGCACCCACCCGCTTGAGCATCTTGATGGCTACGGTTCGATTCAACGCAGCGTCATGGGCGCGATAGACGATGCCCATCCCGCCCGAGCCGATAACGTCAATCACGACGTACTTGCCGATCTTCTCTATCAGAGGATCAGAACTTTTATTCAAACCGCTCTTGGCTACCTCCGCTGTACCCTGGCTGAATTTCAGGGCGGCGTTTGTTCTTGGGTGCGGCAGTTGTCGGACTTCACACGGTTTTTGGCCGGAATTTTACAAGGCACCATCGTAACTCAAGCCAGTTACACCCTCCCAGAGCCATTTCTGCCGGTCGGGAAGCGGATATACAGAAGTGCACGCAGGACGGCTGGCGTTACAACAAGCGTGTTTCCTGGACACGCCTCAGCGGCCAGGACAAGACCATCGAGGATTGGAGCAACTGATTGATTGTAGATGCTTTAACCGCTAAAGATCTGCTGGTTCGCTGGTCAGGAGATGTGATCAAGTTCGATATCAACAGCCAACGGACGGTTTGAGCTTCAGTACATGATTTGGGAGGAGCCCAGTGCGCGCACAAAGGCCTGGCTTCTTCGTTGCGGGTCGCGATCGAGGCATTCGGTGATCAGGTTGACGCAAAACGAAGGTATTCGGGAGGGGTTCAAACGCGGGCTGACGACGATAGAGGATTGGTCGCGGGTCTGAAAGGGTCTCTCGCCGGTAAAGACCTGGTGCAGAACGACGCCGAGGGCGAACAGATCGCTAGCTTGCGAGGGCGGAAGTCCCCCATGTATTTCGGGAGCCATGTAGTCAGGTGTTCCACCCGCCAATGGATTACCTGAAAGAGAGGTTTCCCCCGTATACGCGCGAGCCAGGCCAAAGTCAGTAATCGAGAGCCGCACATCCAAGCCGGCGCCTTCGAGCACGATGTTGTTCGGCTTGATATCCCCGTGAATGATGCCGGCGGCATGGATGGCGGCCAGCCCGGCGGCCATCTGCTTGAGGATGGCCAAGCCTTCCCTAATCGGAATCGGCGGAGCCCTCCGCAGCCGCGCTGCGAGGGTTTCACCGGTCAGCAGTTTCATGGTCAAGAACAGGAAGCTTGGCGGCGGCTGATGACAATGAAAGAGGTCATAAATGGGGCAGAGATTGGAGTGATTGACCCGCCTGGCGAGCAATACTTCCGATTCGAAACGTCGCAACAAGTCGGGATCATGGGCTATTTGAGGAAGGATTGTCTTCACGGCGACTTTGGCGCCTTGCAAGAGGCAGTCCGCTGCCTCGTAGACCTCGCCCATCCCTCCTTTGGCGATAAAGCGCACGATGACGAAGCGATCAATCAGGATTTGATTGGGGGCCAGCCGACCTTTAGGCGGAGCTAAATCATGATTCAGGTCAATGGGGCCGGTGGTCATTAGGTGCGCACACGTCTCATCCTGGTCAAGAAACTCAAATGGAGGGTGCTCAAGAAAGTTGCCGACGTTTGCGTCCTCGGCCAACAGCTCTTCGACCGTGTGTCTCAGCTCCGCATCGTGGCCGCAGGCCCGGTCGAGGAACGCCCCTCGCTCGCCCGGATCGAGCGCCAATGCAGCCTCGAACAGTTGCTCCACTAACTGCGGCGGAGTCGTCATGATTCTCGGTCCTACCAAACGTTGGGCTGTAAAGGCTCATCGCCCGGGAGCATGGATGAAGGCAGGTAGGAAAAGCGCCCGCTCATTCCCGGCGATCACTACAAAAGGTATCAGGTTTCCGGCAAAGCTTGCGTGAGTGGTACAGAGTCAGACGATCGAATACAGTTTCTTGATCTGTTTCTCTCCGCCACTCCTGAGCATCTTGCGGAGGACTACATTTCGTAAGCCGCAAAGCACGGGGTTTTTTAGATGACTGGCCGATTTGTTTTTGATGCACAAGCAGAAGGACGCAGACCTTGTCGGGGCTATCGTTGACAAGTGCCGGGCCGGACAATTGAGCGAGTTGCTTGATGAATTGGCGGTTGCTCTTATGGGGGTCTAGTCGAAGAAACCGCGATCTTCTTCCGCCAGGTGCGCTTTGGCTTGCGGGACTCTGAAGGTGAGACCGAGACCAGGCCTGTCCCAAACATCGATGAAGCCGTTTTTGACCACTGGATCGGGCAGGCCATCCACGATGTCGTACCACCATTCGGGGTCGCCCTTGGCATATTCGAAGGCGATGTAGTTCTGCGGCATCGCGGCGCCCATATGCACCTGCGCAGCGACACCGAATAATCCGTCGAAAATGCCGTGGGGAGCGACCAGGATCCCGTGGAGATCGGCGTACTCGGCGATCCACTTCAGTTCGGCAATTCCGCCCACATCTTCCGGGTCGGGCCCGAGGACGTTGACGGCCTGGGTCTCGATCAGTTCCATACAATTTTCCCGCAGATAGAGTTCCTCACCGGTGTGAATGGGGGTGGTCGTGCTATCGGTCACTTGCTTGAAGACTTGCGGTTTTGGGTAGGGCTCGTAATCGCCGGTGATGAGGTCTTCGAGCCAGGCCAGCTTCAGCGGTTCCACGGCGCGGGCAAAGCGGATCGCGTCCTTGACCACCCACCCTGGCCCGCAGTCGAAGGCCAGCCCGATGTCCTCCCCGAGGGCTTTTCTCGCGGCTTCGGCGCAGGCGATGCAATTGTCGATGCCACGTTCCGTCATGAGTCCGCGATCCATGTAGGGCGCTGCCGGCGAATGCCATTGGGAACCGTACCAGGTGTTGGGAATGGCCGTCATCATGGGTCCATTGTGGAAGCCGATGGGCATCTTGACCAGGGTATAGCCCTCTTTGGCTTCCTTCATTTGGGTGGCAAACTCGGCGTAGTCCTGCGGTGTTTTGGGCATGGTCATCGTGGCGCCTATGTTGTTTTCGGAATTTCCGTAGGGACGGACGCGGTCGCGAATCTTGCCGCCAAGCAGCTTGTGGACCGGCAATCCGGCGGCTTGGCCGGCAATATCCCAGAGCGCGATTTCGATGGCACTGATGGCCGCGCCCCAGGGCTTGGAGGCGCCCATGCGGCGAATCTTCAGCATGATCGCGGCCACGTTGGTCGGGTCCTGGCCGATGAGGTACTGCTTGTAAAACAACACCGTCGGCTTGAGGTAGGGCTTGGCCGACTCCGCCTGACCGTAGCCGGAAATTCCCTGGTCGGTAACGATGCGCACTGTTGGATTGCGGCCGATGACGGCGCACTTGAGGTCGGTAATCTTGATCGGCCCGCTGACCTTTGCTGCTTCCGGAGGATTGATCACAGCAGCGCTCGTTCTGCCTCCGAACATGGTTGCCCCTGCTAGCCCTGAGAGGGATGATCCCACAAATCCCCTTCTTGTCCAGTTTGCCATCGGCTTATCTCCCAAAAATCGATTGAGTGGCTTCGGGGGCATTGGTTACGCTGTCGCGAAGCTATGTACATCATTTCACGTTTGGATAAAGCGGATGAGTCCGTTGGTGTTACGAATGAGAGTCCAGCGCCGTGGTCCTGGATTGAATCAGACGGTGGTTTGGCCTGGAGGGCCTTGCGGAACGTAACTGTTGCAAGGGCTAATCGGCGTAGCGATGTTTTTCGCGGTTGGTGTGCAGGTAATTCGTTGATGGTGGATGGACAGAGTTGTTGGGAGTTGTTTGAGGGAAGGGCGCGCAGCAGGTCCCTCGCCTACCTCCGGATTTCCTGTGAAGTTTCGTGGTGTCGATAGAGCTCCTGCCGCTTTCCTTACTGAAAGCTGCATACGTGGCCGTTGATGAGTGCTGCGTAGTAGGAAATCCGGAGTTCGCTCGGGATGACAAGGTGGAGGGCGGTGGCGCACCTTGGCATTGGTGGGGGTGGATGGACAGAGTCGGAAAAGAACTAATTGGGACAAGACCGGCCCAATGGCTAGTTGAGGGAATCGACATATGCCGGATAGTCGGTGTACCCGACGGGTCCCGGGGTGTAAAAGGTTGTTGTATTCGGCGGGTTGAGCGGGGTGCGCTTTGCGAAGCGCGCGGGCAAATCGGGATTGGCCAGAAAGGGCCGGCCAAATGCAATGGCATCGGCTTCGCCGCCGCGCAGGGCCTGCGACGCATCGTCGAGTAGATAATCCGAATTCAGGATCAGCGTGCCTTTGAATGCCCGGCGAATGGCGGGAACGAGCTGCCGGGTCGCGGGACGGAAGGTGCTTTCCGGGCGGGACGCGCGCATTTCCAGGAACGCTATGCCGAGCCCGCTCAAGGCTTCGGCCGCCTTTGTGAACAAGAGCTCCGAATCGCTGTCACCACACCCCTGCGGATCATCGTTGGGAGAAAGCCTCACACCCGTCCGATCGGCGCCGGCTACGCTGATGAGCACCTGGGTCGCCTCGATCAACAACCGGATGCGGTTTTCGACAGAGCCGCCGTAGCTATCGGTGCGCCGGTTGGTTCCGTCGCGGAGAAACTGATCGAGGAGATAGCCGTTCGCGGCGTGTAACTGGACGCCATCGAAGCCGGCCGCCATCGCATGCTCGGCCGCCAGTTTATAGTCGCTGATGATGTTTTTGATTTCGGGTATCTCGAGAGCTCGCGATTCGACGTAAGGCTTGGGGCCATCATAAGTGAAAGCCTTTCCCGGAGCGGTGGTCGCTGACGCTGACACGGGTGGGGCGCCACCGAGATAGTCGGGGTGCACGATGCGGCCCATGTGCCAAAGCTGCGCAACGATGCGACCGCCCGCATCATGAACCGCCTTCACGATCGGCCTCCACGCAGCGAGCTGCTCCTCGGACCAGAGTCCCGGAGCACCCGGCCAGCCCAAGCCTTGCTGGCTGATGCCGGTCGCCTCAGAGATGATTAATCCGGCCGATGCACGCTGACTGTAGTACTCGGCCATCAGCGGCGTCGGAACATGGCTACGGGTCGCCCGCCCGCGGGTAAGAGGGGCCATCATGATTCGATTGGGCGCGCTAATGGCACCGAACGTTATGGGGTCAAACAGGGTCGTCATTAAGAAGGCTCCTCTCAGCTGCGGGAGATGAGGGGCTTGATACTTATCCCCATCTGCCCCTTCATTTGAAATCGTACAGGAGCGATAACGAGAAAACGCAGGGCAATGCCCTCGGCCACTTTCGGCTGGGTCCGGACGAGGGCATCGTTGCCCATTAACACCGGTGACGCTGCGTATAGCACTCTTCTCAGCGGTTTCTACCCCTGTGGATAGATTCGCCTTTTATTCGCCTATACTGTCAAGCATGAGCCGATATACCAAAGCGAACCACAGGATCTTCATGCAGTTCGTTCGGCGCGATGTGTGGCACGTCACGTTTCTGGAGCCGGGACTGCAAACACCACTCCCCAAGAAGCTGACCTTCAAAGATGAGGGGAAGATTAGGGAACTGGCGCGCCGCGGAGAGGCTTGGGGTACCTCAGAGGACCGGCAAATGCTGGACTACGCGATAGCGAAGGGGGAGGGTGGTGTGTACCTGCGGCTATCGCCCGACCAGTACGCGCGGCTAAGGCGACCGTGAATATGCCGCCGCGGAAGCTCACACCGATTCAGGTGCTAGAGCGCCTGCTCGCTCGCCTGGAAAAACGGATGGAATCGCTACAGCGCGTCAAGCTGGACGGTTTTCAGATGGTCATCAGCGAGTTGGAAGTCGAGATGGACTACCTGCGCCGTGCGAAGCGCTATTTGGAAGAGTGAGCGCTCAGTCCAGGCCCTTTGGTGGCACAACGTCTGGACCGTCACGGTCGAGCCATTCCCTCGCTTCTTCCAGCTTCTCGAAGGCTCGGCACTGCAGGCCCGCCGGAGCCGCCGACTGGATATGGTCGACAGCGAGCTGGCCAAAGTAGGCGTCTGGCCGTTTACTGGCGGCGAAGCGCAGCCCGCACTTGACGGCTCGTGGAAACCACTCGTCGATAATCCAGAATCGGTCTTCGGAAGGGATGGCAGGCAGGGCAGTGTCGTCACCCAGAATCTTGTCGATGCGGTGCGCGCAAATGAGCGAGAGCAGATTCTCATGGATATAGCGGAACTGGATCCGGGTCGCGTACTGTTTCCAGACCACGATGATGCAGTGGTTGGTTTCATCGTGCCTGATAGAACAGATCGGGTTGTCCCGAAAATTCTCCAGCAATTGAAAGCTATCGCGGGACTCATGGCGCAATTTTTCGCGCAGTTCGGGTAGAGTGTCGCCCGACGTCACCGAGGTAGTCTCGACTGATCTGTTTCGATCGTTTGGCCGGGTTTTAAATGAATTCTCGCTGTCTCCCGCCAGTCATCCAATCCCGAGTAGAAGACCGCAGTTTTGTGCGGTGGGTGGACAACGACGGTATCGGCTTCGAAAACCTCCAGGATGCTACCGCCTTCTTTCAATCCAAATTTCGCCATTGATGGACTCTCTCCAGTCCAAAGTTTGAGGGCAAAAGAGGGCAGTCGCTTATGGCCCGAAAGTGGTAGTGAATCTCGCTTCACAATGGCTCAGCCCGTAATCCTCATTCTTCCAAATAGCGTTCGCAACTTTGCTCTCTCCGCCGCCGCTGCGGCCAGATGCCACTGAACCATTTAGCGGCTACGACTACGGTCAATTCGCTGGAACCGCAGCTCCTGTGAGCTGCACCAGCGAGCTGTTGACCCTCCCGTCGGAGCACGACTAATTGATGACGGCACGGATACCGCCGATGTTCGGGAAGACAGACTGGATTGGCCTTATGAAATGCGCCGGCAATGCCAACGCGCTTCATGAGTGTCAATCCAGTCTCTCCCGTTTTTTGAGATGAGAAAGATCGATTGATCCGCCCCTTGGGGCGTGCCAGAGGCGACGGCCCTGGTTGCGATTTGGTTTCAGGAATGGGGTCTTCCCGTCCTGGTTACCCTCGAGGTGTCGGCTAAGTCCTTTGTTTCACGAAGGTGCTCAAATTTTTATTTTTCCCGCCCCCATAAGCTGCTTAGGAGAGCGATAGTTTTTCCGGCTGCCGGCGGTCATCTGCATATATAGATGCGAGTCAGGGCGAGTTCGGTTAATTTTCCCGGCGATTGCTGTGCCCGGAGACAAGGCACCCAGGGGCTAAAGCCCGTCATCTTTTCTTCCTTAACGGCCCGACTAAAGTCGTGCCCTGACACAAAGCACGAGGCTCCGCGTTCGATGAGCGGAATCTTCAAATTATCGGGGTCCTGATTAGGTTGCGAGTCAACGAATTGATTGGCATCGTCGCTATCTCCGAACAACGAAGACCACAAATCCATCTGGTAAACACCTGGAAAGGTTTTCTTGGTGAACTGCGGGAAGTCCAGCATGGTGACACACAGACCGCAGAGGAACGAGAGGTAACGTTACCGCCTGTAACGATCTTTCTTCCGGGTGCACGATTCAGGTATGACTGAGCCGATCGAGTGCGCGGTTTGGACGGTAGGTTTAGTGAAAGGGGAGCAAGAACATTATGGCATCGCAATGGGGTAACAATAGTTTGGCGCCGGGCGCCTCTGCCGGTTGGTTTTTCGCGAGGCCCAAAGCCGCGGGGTTTCTGCCCGTCCTACAGGTCATGCCGATGTCGCCTTCGTTCACCGGCGATCTTTGGTCCGTGGCGTCCGACGGTTATCCGTCGTGGAACGAGCTGGGAGTAAGCACGATCTGGAGTCAGCTCAGTGACGATTCGTCCACGCTGGTGTACTTCATGGTCGTTCAGAATAAGAGCAGCAACATCGTCGAATATGCTTTTCTGGAGTCCGACTTGTAGGACCCACCGAGCTCAGCGAAAGAACCTCAAAGATCAAACAGGAGAGAGCGATGAAAACTACAATTCTGCACGACGAACAGGGCCGGATTCTTTCCGTGTCGAAGGTTGGCGATTTGAAGGCGGCGGGCAGCAAATTTACTAAAGTGGGGATGGTCGCTGGACCAGGTCAGAAGCTGGCTGAAATAGAGTTGAGCGGCGAAGACGAGAAGCTTCCGATGAGCGAACTGCACGCCCGCTATCGAGTCGATGCGGCCTCGGCCAAGCTGGTGAAGAACGCTCGCTGATCCCTCTGACGCTGGAGGCACCATTCTCAACACGGCCGGCCGTAGCTCGGCGCGCCGATAACCATGTGAGGAGAAGTCAATATGGCATCGCAATGGGGTAATAACAGTTTGGCCCCCGGCGCTTCGGCTGGATGGTTTTTTGCACGGCAAAATACCCCCTTTTTCCTGCCGATGCTACGGGTTATGCCACTGACGCCATCGTTGACCGGCAATCTTTGGTCGGTGGCGTCCGACGGTTATGCCTATTGGAACCAATTGGGCGTAAGCACGATCTGGAGCCAGCTCAGCGACGACCTATCGACCGTCTCCTACTACATGGTGGTGGAAAATAAAAGCAATCACGTCGTCGAGTACGCTTTTCTGGAAGCAGATTCCTATGGGCCCTCGACGGTGGCCGCGCCCTCTGGAGGGCTGGTAAGCAACTCCAACTATTTTCTTGAAGATAACGGCAAGGTGCTGACCGGTGTGGTCGCCACCATCAACTTCTCAGTAGATTTTGTCAGCTCGGCAAACGGCTATAGTTTTCAGCTGAACGCGTACGCCCCGACTGGCACTGCCAATACGGCGGAAGTGCAGCAATATGTCGTCTACGCCAGCCCCAGCAGCTCACAGCTGGTAGCGAGAATTGATACCTGGGACAGTGCGGTTGCCGAACTCAACCGCATCGATGTAGCGCTGGCGAACTTGCCCAGCGCGACGATTCCGGCAGGCTACGCGCTGGCGATCGCTTTAACCTACACAAACGATGGCACTGGAACCGTGACCGGCGCCAAATATACGGTCACAGACAACCATGGCAATACCGTCGGAACCACCACGATTACGATTCTCGGTCAGACCTTACGAACCACCGGTCTGCCAGCGACGGCGGCAAACCTGGCGCCCATCAACACTTTTCAATACAACATTGGCGGAGACTACGGCGGCTCACGAGCGACCTTAACTACTGCTGCCGGAACGGTCACTTACGCGGCCAACAATCCGCTCGGTGTGGTGAATGCGGAGCCAGCCTACGCAGGCCTCGACGCCGGCACCGTGGAGAACGCGAATCTGATTTTCGGCCCCATGGCCAACACCACCGCCCAGGCGATGTCACAGTCGTTCGTGGCCACGACCTCAGCCCAAATCTCCACGCGATATGAAGTGCCCGCGGGGCGCGCGCGACTAGCCCTTCCGCCCCCGGACGAACGCAGCTGGCGGGGACCCGGCCCACTGCCGCGCTAGCAAGAAAGTAGGGAAGACGGAAGGTAACCCATGGAGAAAGCCGTAGTGCCTAAGCGGTCAATGCCATATACCAGTTACTTTTCCTCCATCCCCACCTATCTGTCACAAATCCGTCATTTTATAGGCTGCAGCTGCGCACGCAGTGGAAATTGCCGATGCCGGGCGTTTGAACCAGGCACAAGCGCTCACTCGTCAGGCTGTGGAATCCGCGGTCCGGGCCGACAGCAACGAGGCTGGTGGCATCTGGTGGGAATGGCGCACTTCGTGAAGCCGCCTTCGGGGACTCCGCGGCAGCACGCCACAGTGTGGCGGGCTATATTGGGCCGTCGCAGTCAGCGCAGCCGCCCCAGTTGGAAGCGTATTCACCCGACCTCGCGCGATGGTTACCGCTTGCCCGTGTCCTGCGTCGCTATCCCGACGTTCGTTTGACGCCATCCATCCAAGGTAAGAGCCGTGTGCGGTAGTTCCGCTTGCTCTGATTTGTACCGGGGGCGATCAGCGATGACTGTCCCTACCGTGATCGGGAATGGTACTTTTCAAATATTGATTTCTGAAAGTACCACTCCCATCTGACGCATGAAATCAATTTGGAAGAACCATTCCAACAGCTATTGCCTCGAACGCTTGATGATAGTTTGGTTTGGGAGTTCTTCGTGAGACGGGACTGGTGCTTTTCGAAGAGCAATTTCTGAAAGTACCACTCCTGTCTGACGCATAAATTGTGACGTGACGCATAAATTTTGACGCATAAATTTCAGCTACTTAGTAAGAAGGCCAATTTGTGAGCAAGGATACCGAACCGATTCGGAAGCTCAATGCCGGTGCGTGCCTGGGGAGAGCGGACCGCAAACCCTCGCGGCGAAAACTGATCGCCGTTCTCTCGCTAGGCATCCTGCTGGCGTGCTGCCGGTGCGGGTTTGCGTTGAATCCCGCGCTGGACGTCAGCCAGTACGCGCACACGTCATGGAAGAGCCGTGACGGCTTTCCCGGCTCGATCCACTCCATTGCGCAGACGCCCGACGGGTATCTCTGGCTGGGCACGGAACTCGGTTTACTTCGCTACGACGGCGTCAGGTTCGTCCCCGGGCTGCCGCCCGATCAGCATCTCCCTTCAAACACTGTTAATAGGCTGCTGGTCGCGCGGGACGGAACTCTTTGGATTGGAACCTGGCAAGGGCTTGCCAGTTGGAAGGATGGCAGACTTACCCAGTACCCGCAGCTCACTGGACAGATCATCATGCGGCTTATCGAGGATCACGAAGGCACAGTTTGGGCCGGCGGCGCCACCCTCACTCCTCCAGGCAAGCTCTGCGCGATTCATAACGGTAACGTGAAGTGCTATGGAGGGGACAACACCCTAGGTAACGGCGTCATTGGTTTATACGAGGATCGCGAGGGCAATCTCTGGGCGGGAACGCGCGCCGGATTGTGGCGATGGAAGCCTGGCCCCCCCGAATTCTATCCGCTGCCGGGAGAGCCGAGCGGTATTTCAAATATTGCGGAAGACAACGAGGGCGCACTTCTGATCTTCTACGGCGGCAGAATCGCGCGGCTCGTGAATGGCAAAGCGCAGACCGCGTATCCGCTTCCAGGTCCCGGGCGAGCGTCGCCTAGCGGCGGCAACATGCTTCGTGATCGCGATGGCGGGCTGTGGATCTCAACTGAGGAAAGAGGCCTGGTGCATATACACGACGGGCGGACGGACGTGTTTTCGCAGTCCGATGGTCTCTCCGGAGATTCCGTTAACGCGCTCTTTGAAGATCGCGAAGGAAATTTCTGGGTGGGGACCATGACGGGTCTTGATCGCTTCCGCGACAATGCCGTCACCACTTTGTCTGTAAATCAGGGTTTGCGGAATTTTCCTCGCGGCTCGTTTTTGATCGACCGGGATGGAGGCATCTGGCTCGATACCAATGATGGCTTGGGCAAATGGAAGAACGGGCGAATCACGATCTACCGCAGGCGCGGGCGGCCGGTTACTCATTGGTTTTCTCTTTGCCAGGACGACAACGGGCGGGTTTGGGTCGCGGGTTTTGACGGGGTCGGGTACGTGGAGAATGATCGGTTGATCCCAATTGATGGTGTCCCCGGAGGACCCGTGTTATCGGCGGCCTCCGACATGGCAGGAAATCTGTGGTTTGCCTTTCAGGACCGCGGTCTTGTGCAGTTACGCGGCAGCCGTGTGGTCAGGCAAATTCCCTGGACCAGCCTGGGACACAAGAATAATGCCACAGTGCTCGCCGCTGATCCGGCGGGCGGCGGCCTTTGGCTTGGGTTTGCCGACGGCGGCCTAGTGTATTTCAAGGACGGCCAGATCAGTAGGTACACGCCCAGAGATGGGCTTGGCCAAGGCGGCATCAGCAGCCTGCAACTTGATACGGACGGCACACTGTGGGCTGCAACCGAGGGTGGGTTCAGCCGTTTGAAGAACGGACGAGTTGCCACGCTGACCGGAAAGAATGGCCTACCCTGCGACGGGATCGCCTGGTCAATGGAAGACGATGCCCACTCGTTCTGGCTGTACACCGACTGTGGCTTGGTGCGTATTGCACGCTCCGAGTTAGATGCTTGGGCTTCCGATCCGAACCGCACGGTCCACGCCGCGGTTTTTGACAGCTCAGACGGAGTACACAAGAGGGCAGTAAATCCCAACTTCAGCCCGAGCGTGGTCAAGTCACCGGATGGGAGAATATGGTTCACGACCTACGATGGCATTAGCAGGGTGGCCGATCCGCAGCACCTGCCATTTAACCGGCTCCCGCCGCCGGTGCACATTGAGAGGATCACCGCCGACCGCAGGAGGTACCAGACCGCTTTGAGCCTGCGCTTGCCCCCGCTGGTGCGCGATCTCGAGATCGACTATACCGCCCTGAGCCTGGTCGCGCCGGAGAAGATCCGATTCAAATATAAGCTCGAAGGGAGGGATCGCGATTGGCAGGATGTCGGCGATCGCAGGCAGGCATTCTATAACGATCTTGCTCCACGCAATTACCGCTTCCGCGTAATAGCCTGCAATAACAACGGCGTGTGGAATCAGGCCGGCGCATCGTTCGCCTTCTCCATCGATCCGGCGTACTACCAGACCATCTGGTTCCGGGCCATCTGCGTGCTTGCGTTCCTTGCATCCCTTGGGTTGCTTTATCAGCTTCGCATTCGGCAACTGCAGCGAGAGCTTAACGCTGGTGTAGAAGCGCGCGTTCAAGAAAGGACTCGCATTGCACGCGATCTTCATGACACTCTGCTTCAAAGCTTCCAGGGAGCGGTTTTTCAATTTCAGGCGGCTCGTAAACTGCTGCTCCGCAATGCGGACAACTCTTTGCAGGTGATGGATGAGGCAATTCAAGCAGCGGAGGAAGGCATTACGGAGGGGCGTGCAGCCATCCATGATCTGCGCCCGGAACCAGCCGCTCAGCGCGATCTTCCGGAATTGCTGAATGCGGCAGGTCAGGAATCGGCGGGTGCTCAGAATCCCGACGCGCATACTCCGAACTTCAGCGTGATCGTCGAAGGCAAGCAACAGCCTTTGACGTCGATGCTTCAGGACGAGGTTTACCGGATCTCGCGCGAGCTGATCCGAAATGCTTTCGCGCACGCTGCTGCCAGCCACATCGAAGTGGAGATCCGCTATGATCAGGATCAGCTTCGAGTGCGCATCCGCGATGATGGCAAGGGGATCGATCCAAAAATCCTTACGGACGGCGGACAGCCTGGACATTGGGGCATATCGGGCATGCGCGAGCGGGCTCAGCGAATTGGATCGCGATTAGATTTCTGGAGTGAAATGGGCGCAGGCACCGAGGTGCAGCTCTCGGTTCCCGCTGCGATGGCCTACGAAAAGCGTCGTCATCACCGTCGATTCCGATGGTTCAGTAAGGCAGGAAAGCGATGAGTAGTGTTCCTGGCATGATTCGAGTTCTCGCGGTAGACGACCATGCTCTTCTCCGCAAGGGGATTGCGGCTGTAGTCAACGCAGAGCCAGACATGAAACTTGGTCGCTGAAGCCTCCAACGGAGAAGAGGCCATCGAAAGTTTCCGGAGACATCGTCCAGACATAACCCTGATGGATCTGCAAATGCCCGGCCTCAATGGGATCGAGACCACGACTCGTATCCTGGCGGAATTTCCCGACGCACGCATCATAGTCCTTACGACGTATAGCGGCGATGTTCAAGTGCTTCGTGCCTTACGCGCCGGCGCAAGGGCTTATCTATTGAAAGGCCATGATCGGGAACTTACTCGAGACGATTCATGCGGTCATGGAAGGACGAAAGAGGATTCCGCCGGAAGTCGCGGCGGAGCTCGCTGAACACGCTACCGATGATGAGTTGACTGCAACGGGAAATTGAGGTGTTGAAGCTGATTGCAGGCGGAAATTCAAATAAGCAGATCGCCGACGTACTCTGCGTCGCTGAGGCGACCGTAAAGAGCCGCGTGACTAACATTCTTTCGAAGCTTAGCGCGAGCGATCGAGCTCATGCTGTCAGCATCGGCCTTAAGCGCGGAATTATCGAAATTTAATCACCCGAAAGTATGAACTCGGTTCCGAGTTTCAGCCGTTCCCAAGCCGTTGCGAGCGCGGTACGCTCCCTGAGGGTGTTTTGTGCAGCGACTCTTCTCGACATTCGCGAATGGCTGGCCGGGCTTCGGCCTTCTCATTCAACGATTCGTCCTGGGCATTGCTTTGCTTTACCACGGGGCAGTTCTGCTCAGAGGCGTCCCTGCGGTTGGGTCATTTGTGCCGGAATTAATCGGAAGTATCCTGGGATTGTTTATTCTGGCAGGCTTATGGACTCCCGCAGTGGGAGCGCTCGTCGCTGTCGTGCAGGCGTGGATCGCCTTGACAGGCGCCGGCGATGAGTCCGTAGCAATTATTCTGGCGGCTCTTGGCGGCACGTTAGCGATGATTGGTCCAGGCGCCTGGTCGATCGATGCCCGGCTTTTCGGAAGGAAGCATATCGCTGGTTGACTGAAAGCCGCCTGTTGCACTCTTTCTCCCCGCCTAAAGTATGAAAATCGAGGACACGAAGGGACGAAAAAAATTACCTCTATCTGGGGTTGTCAGCGCTCCTGGCAGAGTTGCATAGTGATTCTCGTAGCTTGATGCGTTTCCTCTTCTGAATCGCTGATTCAAAACGCATCCAATTCACGCAATCGTCAGCCAACGGGCGCCTTCGGTCCACCTGAGGTCAATATGCTTGATTCGAGTTTAATCAACCTTTCCCCGGAAGCCATCCCAGCCAACTTCGACCTGATGGTTCCAAACATGCAATCTGAATATCAGCGGTCGATGCGAAATCCCCCCACCGTCAGTGCGGTGAACGGAGGGGCAGGCGCGTGAATGACCGCATCGAGAACGGATCGATCCTTCGCGAGCGGGTCGATCAGAGCACTGCGCCTGGATGAGCAAAAGCGGGTTGAAGATGAAGTCGATCGGCGGGTCGCGGAACGAACCAGGGAGCTTGCCAAAGCCAACGAAGAGCTGCAACTCCAGGCTGGGCTGCTGCAGCATCTTCCTGTATCCGCCTGGACGCTGAAGCCCGATGGCACACCGGATTTCGTGAATCAAGTGTGGCTCGAATTCGCCGGTCAGACCCTCGATTTCGTCCGGTCGCATCCAGAGGCCTGGATGAACGCGCTCCACCCCGAGGACCGCGAAAAAGCATCAAGGGCCTTTTGGGAGGGAGTTCGCTCGGGACAGGGTTTTGCGTTCGAAACCCGGTCGCTCCGCGCGCAAGACGGGACCTATCGCTGGCACCTTCAGCAAGCCGTGGTGTTGCGCGATGCAGAAGGAAAAGTTCTCAAATTCGTCGGCACGACGACTGACATCGACGACCAGAAGCGCGCCGAAGAGGCTTTGCACCAAGCGCAGGGCGATCTTGCACGCATCAACCGGGTGACAACCATGGGAGAGTTAACGGCATCCCTGGCTCATGAAATCAGTCAACCGATCAGTGGTGCCATCACCAACGCCAACGTCTGCCTGCGAAAGCTCGTCTCACGATAGACCCGATCTCGATGAAGTGCGTGCGGCCGTCACCAGAATTGGAAGGGATGCAAAGCGTGCTGCTGAGATCGTTGCAAGGATCCGCTCACAATTCGAACGAGGCGCCCTGAGTCGAGAGGTTATTGACGTAAACGAGATCAATCGAGAAACTGTCTCCCTGCTGCGCGGCGAGGCGGTGCGAAACAACATATCGGTCCGGACGGAACTGGCAGCCGATCTTCCTCAGATCGTTGGAGATCGCGTGCAATTGCAGCAGGTCGCGATGAATCTAATCGTAAACAGCATCGAGGCGATGAAGGACGTTGATGGGATACGAGAGCTGGTCATCAAGTCGCAGCCGAGCTGAAAACGAGCAGGTTCTTGTGTCGGTGAGTGATACCGGCGTAGGACTTCCGCCGCAGCTCGCGGAACAGATATTCGACCCGTTCTTTACAACCAAACCCCACGGCACCGGCATGGGACTTCGCATCAGCCGTTCGATCATTGAGTCGCATGGCGGGCACTTGTGGGCGGTCGGTTCCCCAGGGCGCGGCGCAACTTTTCACTGGAACCTGCCCGCCGCGCGCCCTGGCATAGATAAATCGAGCCTGTGTTTGCTCCCAGGAATCACGAACCCCAAAGCATGACGAGAGGGCCCCGAGCGACGGAGGCCTAAATGCTCGCGGGAGCGACGGGGAGTTTCGTGAGATCAATGATAGGTAAGAGTCGAGGAAAAGCTGAGATTTCCCGCGACTCGGCAGGTTCGGGGGGTTCGAACCTCCGAGGATATCTTTTCCCAATTCGGGCCGAGATCCGAACGATTTGTCGCTTTCTACGGCCGGCAAAAGCCACTCTCAGACCTGGAAACTCGCCGGCGAGGGCAAAACAGACTGAAATAGCCAATGGATCGGCAGAAACCCAGTTGCGGAGGGTGGCAGGAGCTCTGGTAAAGACGGAGGCTGGGTGTTTGAGGCGAGTCTGGATGCGGCCGCGGGTTTGTTTGGGGAGATTGCCGAGGCGAGTCCGCAATCAAGCGATAACCCTTATCACTCGTTGCGGAACCCGGAGTTATCGGCAACCCCCCATGTAGTGATTGCTAGCTGACTTTGGCGAATTTCTGGGCTGGTTTGCAGACCGGACAACCCTGCTCATGAAGAACCATTCGCTCCCGGGCAGCTGCTCTCTCGTTTCGTGCCTTCTGTTTAATTTCCGCGGTCAAGCGAGCCGCTGCGTCAAGCAAACCACTCCGACGGGAAGACGACTCGGCCTGTTCGCAACGTCGCACTGCTACTACGTAATGCTGGTGAAGTCTGAAGTATTCCAAGCAAGCCATATAGCTCTAGATGCCTTTTTTTAATATTCGATTCCAGTTGTTTCTCTCAGATCAAAAAAATGTCTCCAAAGTAGCAAAAAGCGGAGGGAAAAAGAGAGCCCCGACCGTATCAAGGGGCGACGGACAAGTTTTCCGTGAGGGACGAGGTTTCCTTGGCAAAGCGAAAACCTTCCGTTTGTGACCAGTTTTGGCAAAAGAATTGCATCGACTTCTCCAGTATATTGCTGAAATGGCCGACTCAAATCCACCGGACCCGCTGCCCAAAGGCGGACGGCTGCGCCTTTTCCCGCTGATTGCCGCTACCTTCTTTATGGTCTCCGGTGGCCCCTATGGGATCGAGGACACGCTCGGCGGCGCGGGGTACCTAGGCGCGCTGCTGATCCTGGCCATCGTTCCATTCGTGTGGAGTCTGCCCACGACCCTGATGATCGGCGAGCTGGCCAGCGCCATGCCAGCCGAGGGGGGCTTCTATGTGTGGGTGCGGCGAGCCTTCGGCCCCTTCTGGGGCTACCAGGAGGCGTGGCTCTCACTGGCTGCCAGCATCTTCGACATGGCCATCTATCCCACGCTGTCCGTGCTCTATCTCGGGCGGCTGTTTCCCACATGGACGGCGGGCGGCCGCGCGACTCTGTGGGCAGTGACCTTTGTGATCCTGTGCTGCTTGTGGAACCTGGGGGGAGCACGCACCGTCGGCCGGGGCGCGGTCGTACTGTTCGTTGCCCTGCTCGCTCCTTTCGTCGTGCTGGTGGGCTGCGGCTACTGGGCTGGATGGCATCACCTGCTTCAGCATGTTCCCTATCCGCAGTCGGCCGCGCCGCACGGCACGATCACCACGGCCCTGCTGGTCGCGATGTGGAACTACATGGGCTGGGACAACGCCTCGACCGTCGCGCAGGAGGTGGAGAATCCGCGACGCAATTATCCGCTGGCGATGCTGGGGACCTGCGCAATCGTCGCGATCTCCTACATTCTTCCGCTCAGTGCCATCGCTGCGGCCGGTATCCCCGTAGATCACTTCACCACCGGATCCTGGACCGAAGCGGCGCGCCTGCTTGCCGGACCATGGCTGGAGGTCGCCGTCGTCATCGGCGGCATCATCAACGGCGTGGGCATGTTCAATGCGCTCACCCTCTCCTATACCCGGCTGCCGGTAGTGATGGCGGAGGACCGCATGATGCCTTCCGCACTGGCGCGGCGCAACCGCCGGCGCAGCCCCTGGGTAGCCATTGTGCTGTGCGGCCTCGGCTGGGCACTGGCGCTCGGATTCACCTACGAGCGGCTCATCTCCATCGATCTGATCTTGTATGGCGCCAGCCTGGTGATCGAGTTTGCCGCGCTCATCGCGCTGCGCATCAAGCAACCGGAGATGGTGCGGCCCTTTCGTATTCCCGGCGGCATGGTCGCCGTGTGGGTGGTTAGCGTCTGTCCGGTGGCGCTGCTGGTGTACGCCGCTTATGCGTCCCGGTCTGAACAGATAGCGCATATGCCGGCGTTGCTGTTCGGATTGCTTGTCGCTGCCGGCGGGCCGGTGTGCTATTTGCTGTCGCGGTGGCGGTGGGGCGGAGCGATGCCCGCAGCAGAACCCACAGAGATTGCTGCGGACTGATGGAGGGACGTGTGGATAGCGTTGCGTTGTTGACGTTAGGAGTGGAGTAGAATTTCGCGGATCAGGCTGTCCCGATTTCCCCTCGGTCGCCGCATTAAGGCCAAGAGCGGTTCACGGCGCTGTACAATTCATTTAGGGGTTATTTCGTCTGTCGCGCATCTAGGACACCTGCGCCGCGCTCGGCGATATTTGGAAGAATTAACCACAGAAGTTTGGAACGGAGGGCAGCAGGAATGTTTGAAGGATTTTGGCTTGTTCAGTATGAAGGGATGCAGGGGAATGGTGGCGGGGTGATAACGCTCATCAGGGGGCACGTTTTTGGCGGCGACAGCCAAACCACGTACATCGGAACATACGAATCAACGACAACGGATTTCAGCGGAACAGTCAGAATCCACAACTACGTCCCTGGGTTCAAGAACATCATTGGCGTAGAGGGAGACTATGACCTCAAAATCTCAGGAAAGCTTGAAGGGGACTTAATAAAAGGGACCGGCGTTCCTGTTGGATTTCAAGTGGTCGGTATGGCTTTCCAGATGACCAGACTTGCGAGAATTCCAGTTTGAATCAGTTCTCATTCGGAGAATTGACAGCGGGTTGCATCACGTCTGGGAACCGTTGTTCAAACACGGCAACCGGGATCTTTACCCTGCCAGACCCATCAAGCACCGCCAAAATCCCTTTTCTGACGGCATGGAGTTCCTTCTCTATATCGCCGAAAAACTCAGGGTAGTAAACGCCTTTCTTGATGTAGACCTTGTCAAACTCGTAACCAAGGCTTCGGCCCATCGCGGCAAGCATGATGGCTGTTTGATCTGTAACTCTGTCAACCGGATTGGGAATGCTCTTATAGGACTCGTACACGTCCAAGAGTTCCTTCCAAGCATCACGGACCGCCCTCTCATTGGCGTTGTTGGCCGTGAATTCGACGTCAATCTGATTGAGTGCTTGCACTAAACCGGCGATAATCTGGTAGCTCGATTGCTCATTAATGTCTTGTAAATGTTCAGCTTGCGACTTCTTGTCTCGCGCTCCTCGTCCAGTTCGCGCTGAATCTTGAGGGCGTAAATAGGCCCCAAAAAAATGGCCCCAATCGTCGCCCCAGTCAGAATCAAACCGCAAATACCTATCACCAGCGTGCTTGTCATGTCGACCAAGATATCCTAGTTCGCCCAGAAGCGGCCCAATTCTGCCGCCGCGTAAGGGGCAAGATTCACGCCTGGATGTAAATTTCAAGCGGTCGGTGGGTTGGTTGGGGTGGTCGGTTGAAGGATGGTCAGCTTGGGGGAGATGAGGGGTCCACTGCAACCTGTCCCCACATTTACACCGTCTCCTGCGGAAAAAGACCCTTGGTCGGCTGCCCGTGATCGTAGTTGACCAGCATGGTGCCTTAAACACTGTTAGGTCGGGGACTGTGCGCGGACCACAGTATCATGTTCGAGTGGCGAGCCAACCCCGAGAGCCTTATGTACCGTCGGAGCAAGCCAAGGAGTTCCATGCCAAACATCTCGCTCAGGCATGGGCCGACCAACAGGCCAGTACAGACGCTTTCGACAACAACCTGCTGACCTTCTCTAGCGCCGCCTTGGGTTTATCAGTAGCATTCATCAAAGATGTAGTACCGCTTGAGAACGCGGAGTGGTTGAAAGCGCTTTACTTTTCGTGGGTATCCTTTGGTGGCTGCATAATTGTGACGATAGCTTCTTTTCAGATTTCCGCTCAGGCCCAGCGTATTCACAGCACCGCCTTGACGGACTACTACCTTAAGGGCGATCAGACTGCGATCAGCAGGAGCAGCTGTTGGTCAAGAGCTCTTCCTTGGTGTTCCATCGTTGGCTCTTTGCTGTTGTTTCTCGGCATCGCTTCAACGCTCTTTTTTACTTCGAGGAATGTAAGTCACTACAAGGAGATGAAATCTTGGCAGACAATGACAAAAGCAAAGAAGTAGCGAGTCTTTTGCGCGGTGTGGCAATGGATGGGCGGGGTGTCGTGCCAATGACGCCAATCATACAAAGGGGACCAACTGGCACAACGGCGTCAGCCGCTGATATCCATAGCGGCAGGGTGCCAATAGGTGTAACGCCTCTGACTCCGGGCGCACCGATTACGACCACCCCGTCTGGCCCTACTGCTCCGCCACCTCCTGATAAACCAGCGAAGTGACAAGCGTGAGGATGCGAAAGTCGGGGGACGTGTCACTTTGTTTCGATAACGAGATTCTGCGATTTCTGGCGCGATAGGCGTGGGGAGTTTGTCCCCGAAACTCTTCGTCCGGTAAGACGGGCTAGGCGTACCAACGGCGCCATATCTCGGTCTTCTGCACTGCGGAAAGACCATACCGTCTTCCTAGTCTCATGAACACCGCCTCTAAAAACAAATGATCTCTATCAGATGGTGTTGCATCCACCGGTTGAACTCGCACCGTTTGCAGGGGGTTGCCTTCGAAACGATCATCTGGCCAGAAAGCCGACCATTGCGTCCACCTTCAGATAGTGCTTGGATCCAGCCGGGTATTCCAGGCTTCGACTATCGAACGGAGTTCCTTCGGAGCGTAGGTGTACTGCAGCGCCCCGGCCGGGTTGAGCATCGAGAAGACCGCCCCGCGATCTTCGTTCGGAAATGCATGCTCGCGACGAATGTGCCACGCAAACATATCAGCCGCTTGGAGCGGGATCTCAGCCTGGTCATCTTCAAAGCGAGGTTTGCTGCTGATGATTGTTCGATCCGGCTCCGCCACCCTTTGCGCTAGGTGTCCATACCAGTCCAAGCATTTCAGTCCCGCACGGCCTTGTTTATCGAAAATGAAGTCGACCGGCTTGAAGCCAAAATTTCCGACCTCATTGGAGCGTCGCTGAAGGTAGGAGATCGCACCGAGGATCTTGAAGAACAGAAAAGCGTAGGGGTTTTCGAGACGCGAGTCAACGTTCCCTTTTACGACATTGGTGTAGTCGTTCCACATCATCTGGGCAACCAAGGCTGTCGGAAAACAGTCGCGCACAACCCGGGCCAAATCCTTGACCTTCATTCTGCGGAATGGTGAGTCGATGCCCTCAAAGAAACCGTCCCCTGATTCGGCATCTGCCATGCGGCAGGATTTGATGCTCGGTGGCCTCTTCAACTCTACGTTCCACCGGGCTGTGAAGTCCTTCCAGCGGGTCTCCTCCATGATATAACCGGCCAGCACGAAAATCCCCCCCGGTCTCGGGTCGCTTCCGCTGTCATCGATGTAGCAATGGA
>CAWGPA010000008.1:0-288388 GCA_963824325.1 uncultured Acidobacteriaceae bacterium
ACGATCGAGTAATCCACAGCCCTGTGGTTCAGATATCGCTCACGAAGATCTATAAAGTCACAGGCTCTCAGATGACGATTTTGTTTAGAGTCGAGGATTTCACACGAAAGGCGTATAGGGTCACAGGCTCTCAGGATGACGAATTTTGGCTCGAGAAAAAACATCCTGAACACGTTAGCGTTTATGGGGCTGCACCTGGACTGATCGCATTTGCTGAATCCGAAAATTGATTGTGCATAGCAACAACGTTCAACTGGATCTATTCTGCGGGACGATTTTGATTCCTACCGCTTGGCTTCCGGGTCGTACTGCAGCAAAAATCTGCCCACTGAAAAACCACGACTGAGCGCGATATGATGCGAGCGGTTCACATCCAGCTCCTCGAACCCGCTGCTGGGCCAGTTCTCAATCAATGAGCGCATGCGCGCCAGGTCAAGCATACGGCTCGCCAATGGAGAGCTCTGCAACCGTTCCACTTCCGCCGCCATCCGGTCGCGGACCGATCCCATGTTCACGTACCAGTCCGCGGACTGACGGCCGCGTTGTGTCCGGTTTAACGTGCTGGGCGGGAGACGCCCCACCATGGAGCGCCGGGCGAGGGAGCGCAGCTGCCCTCCGCGGAGAAACTCTTCCAGAGGCACGGTGAGACAGAACTCGACGATGCGGCGGTCATAGGTAGGATCACGAAAGTCGAGCTGCCATCCCCCCTGTGATGCAACCGGAGTATCGCTTATATCGCCGTACTCAAGCAGCGTGCGCAGCATGGTGCGCCCGTCGGGAGAGTTCTGGTTCAGATCGTGAAAGGCAATACGCTCCAGGTCCATGCGCCGGGCAATCTCAGGATGCAGGATGCTGTAATCGAGTGAGAAGCCGCGCATGTGCGGATCGGTGATGCTGCGCAGCCAGAAGGGAAGCGATGGCCACACAGCATTGCGGACGATCGACCGCATGGAGGTATTTCGGGTTCTCCTGATTTGCCACGCCGCCCGCGCCAGCGTTGCCCACTGGCCGGAGCGAAACCATGCGGAAAACGCGGGCATGCCGTCATAGCTGAGCGTCGAATTGCCGCAGTTGCCATTGAGCAGCACAGTAATTCCGCTGGCGCGCGCACGGTCCAGGATGGCGTTTGACCAGACCTCGTTACTGGGTCCGAAACACGGGTGGTCGTACAGATTATTATTGCGATCCAGGATGTCAAGAAACGATGTCCCGCTCGAATCCACCAGCACATGGCGCATGTTGGGGTACAGCGCGGCCACTTCGGAGGCAGGCCCTCCTTCATCGTAAAAGTGAGTCTCGTTGTTAATGCCGGCAAAGCCGGTGCGAGGCACTGCAGTAAAGCAGGTGAGCTCGCGACCTTCAGCGCCGAGCATGCCGGCCGCAGTCGCGGCCACGGCCCCGCTATCCAGGCCGCCGCTCAGTTGCGCGCCAATGCCCCCCGTTGTGCGCAAGCGCGCACGTACCCCGTGGTCGAATTTTTCGCGGAAGCACTCCAAGTACTCTTCAGGCGAGCGCAGTCGAAGATCCTGCAGTTGGTCCGTGCGCCAGTGGCGCCAGAGCTTGTTCTTCTCACGGTGAATGCTTAGCGCGCAGCCGGATGGCAAGCGTCGTATATTGCGGAAGATGGTTTGTTCGATGGGGATGTTGGCCAGTGTGAGGTAGCGCGCCACGTAATCCTCGTCCACCTCCGCAGCGGCAAAGGGAAGCCGATGCAGACCCTTGGGCATCGACGCAAAGGCGAAGCTGTTCGCCGTCGAGGTATAGAAGAGAGGACGCTCCCCGGTGTGATCGCGCGCCAGGAAGAGATGCTGTTCCTGCTCGTTCCAGACAGCGAAGGTGAAGGCGCCGGAAAGATGGTCAACGCACTCTTCGTGCCAACGCCGCCACGCCGCCAACAGCAGATCGCTGTCCGCCATGACAGCCGTTCGTTGCGTGGAGAGGCCTAACTCTGCCCCCAACTCGGCGCGATTATCGAGACGTACATCTGCTACCAGCGCGGTGACGCCCGGCGCCGAGAGTGGTTGTTGGTCGAATTGATCTTGGGGAAGAAGGCGGAGAAGGCAACGGCCCATGGCAACGGACGAGCCGCTGTATTGGGAGCGGGCATCCAGGCCGTACACGCTGAGCGCCTGAAGCATGTCATCACAGGCTGGGGAGACGGGAACTCCGCCGTCAAAGGACCAGATTCCTGCGATTGCACTCATACGGCAAAAGCGCATTTCTCCGATCCTGGTCGTCCTGGGAACCGATCGGATGGAGTCGTCAATTTTTGGATTTTAATTCTGCGGTAACTTCTCGGATGAGAGGTCTTATGAAGAATACGGCTCTGCACATCTGTAGGAGTGAAACAAACTAGGATTTAGGACGCTGGAAGTGCCCACCCGCCCCGTCTAGCCTCGAGGGATGAGTACCACCCTCGGCACTCTTGAGGGCGATTATTTCGAGCGACGGAGTGACCCACGGCTTCTTCGCCTGACCCACAATCTGGTCAGATGCGCCGTGATCGTTAGCGTCGTAGCTCATCATTGAATGCTCCCTGGACCCCGTGAATTTGAAACTAACGCCCTGCCACCCGGTACAGCTAGAGCGTAACGCAGGAGGTAACCAGCGTCAATGCGTTCCTCCACGTCATAGTTACTAGAGTAGATACTAAACCCTACAGTGCCGGTTTCATACTACCGAAAGGTTAACTTGCAATGGACGCAGCTGACACTTTCTGGGGATAGTGAATGATAAAGGTGGCTGGAGTGTATCTCCTGGGTGGGATTACTTTTTTCTCTGAAATAGTGCTCCCGGAATTACCCCTCATACAACAGCAAGGGGCCACTCCGCATCCGGTCACAATTCGACTGGGCGACGTTTTGGATCATTTGCCAGGGGCCGTAGAGCTCGATCCCGACTGCTTCGCGACCGCATCGCAGTACCTCCTGCGCATCCACGGCATTGCACGTTATCTGGTTACCAATGGGCGCGAGATTGTCGTGAGCCCGGAGGCCGGCGCTTGTCCACTGGATGTCCGCGCCTGGCTGCTGGGCACCCTCTTCGTAGTCTTGTGCCAGCAGCGCGGATTGCTTCCGTTGCATGCCAGCGCTGTCAGCAGCGAGCCGGTTAACGGCCGGCAGGGCGTGGTCGCCTTTCTGGCCCGTTCCGGGCGGGGAAAGTCATCCCTAGCCGCGCACCTGGCGCAACGGGGATTGCGCGTGCTGGCGGATGACGTCTGCCTCATCGACCTTGCTGCCGCAGACGACGTCATGGTGATCCCTTCCGCTCCATGGCTGAAGCTGTGGCGCAATTCTTTGCTGAACCTGGGAAGGCAAGCAGAAGGACTGGAACGAGTCTTCACGGAGGACGACAAATATCGGCTGCCGCTAGAGACTGTGTGGAAACCAGAACCAATTCGCAAATTGGTCTTTCTTGAGGGCGATGAGGAATCCCATTCGTCAATACGAATGGAAGAGTTATCCCCTATCAAGGCACTTCCACTGTTGATGAATCTGACCCACCAGGCTTACGTGCTGGAGGCCACCGGCCAGCGGCAGGAAAACTTTCTGCGCTGCGGCCGCGTGCTATCGCAGGCCAGGGCATATCGACTGATCCGTCCCTGGGGACTCGATCACCTGCAGTCGACTGTGGACACAGTGGAGAAATTTTTGCTCGACGACTAGACAGCCGGCGAATGTTTTCTTGTAGACAGCGCCCGTTTCACGGGAAGGTGGTGAGGACCGTGAAGCGCGACTCAAGGTCGCCGCCGACCACGGTGCGATCTCCTACTTTGACCCAGGTGTGAGCCTTGAGCTCATCCGCATCGCGCGTTACCCCGTAGAAGAGTTTGCTGGCGATGTGGCGGCGGCGAAGCATGAAGTAGGCAGCCAGGCACTGAGGAAAACAGACAAACGTGACGGGGAAGTGACGAACCACTGCGTCGATGGACCACTCAATGCGGCGAAGCGTTTGCGCCGGCTCGCTTTGCGCAAGCGAAGATTGTTGGGCTTTGCCCATCCACGTAGTGAGCGTTTGCACGGGAAGAAAATTGAGTGCAATGCGGAAAAAGCTGAGCATGCACGCGGCTTCGATCGCCAGGGCAAGGTCGGCGGCGGGCAGTTCCATCATGCGACGGAAAAGCATGCCGCTGAATGGAGCACGCTGGGCAGGGTGCGCGGGGAGAGCCGCCTTGGGCCGCATGAGCATTGCCAGCCGGCGGCGGAGGTGAAAGCCGAACGACTCAAACGGACTGAGCAGTGCGTAAACAGGAAAGAGCGCATCGGGTAGATCAAACGTTTGCCAGGTACGCGGACGAAAGAGAGATCGCTCGATCAGATTCCGGCGGTAGGGCACAGAGCTGTGAAGGCGGAACTCATTAAGAAACCATTGCCGGGACGCTATCCGCTCTCGTATGGGACGATATTGGTTTGAGGTCAGCAGCTGTTTTCCGAAGCGCACAATGTTCGCGACTCTGCGATTCTTTCGGTCCAGACACCCCTCCGGTAGAGAGTCCCGGTCATAGCCGAGCAGATCCTGGCAAAGAAAAATAGCGGCGCTGAATTGCGGTAGCGCTTGCTGCTCCGCCGCCTCAGTCGCGGCCGAAGCGAGTTGTTCCGGGGTTAAGGTGTGCAGCAGGGCGCCGATATCGGCCAGCCATTTCAGGCGCAGCCACCCGTCGAGTGCTCCATGCACGCAGAGATAGAGCAACAGCCGGAGAGCGGGCAATGTTGCAATACGCTCGCCACCAACGTTGATCCAGTCCTCGCCAACCTCGTCGAGGCGAGCGTTGGCGGGCAGGAACGAATTCCGGAAAAGCCGCCAATGCAGGTCGACGACAATGCCGGCGGCGGGGTGTTCGTAAGAGAAATCCTTCTGATGTGCCAGGTAAGAGCGCAGCCGGCGCGGAGTCAGCCGCGCTTGCGGCTCGAAGCGCACGTAACCTTGCGCTTCAAGAATCTCGCCGGCTTTGAAAATGTCCTTCTCCGCCACCAGCAGATCGATGTCGCCGGCATCGCGCAACGTGGGATCTTGAAAGGCCGCGATGGCCAGGGGAATGCCTTTGAAAATCCGAAGATCGATCTGTTGTTCGCGGAAGCGCCGATTCAGGGAGATCAGATGCGCGGTACGCTCCAGGCAGATGTGAGCATTGGTCACGCTGCTGGCACGCAGCACTGCGGCTTGCTCGCCCGGCATGTAACCGGGGGCGAAGGTGTCAAGGTTGCGAGAGAAGAGCGGGACCACTTTATGATGGTCGACAATCTCCAGCAGCCGGGACCAACGGATAGGCTGCTGCGCAAGCGAGCGGATGCGATCGCCGTCGACTGTTTGCTGCGGCCAGCGAAGGCAGGCCAGCACTAGATCAAATTCAGGTGAGTAGACGGTCCCCCCGGGCATCATTGGTTTGTTGCTCTACTCTCTTCGCGCTCCCACCCCAGTATGTTGGAAGCACCAGCACGCGACAAGTCGTAGAGAGGATTCCCTGGGTCGGATGCCCCTGGTTTGGAGAATGCTCAGCGGGCCGGCGTCGGCCCTTTCGGCACATCAGCCCGGAGTGGGGGCCACAGCAACCCGCCGGGCTTTCCCTGGCTAACCACGACCGTAGATGGAGCCGACTGAGAGCCGTAGTAGGTGGCGGTTTTCTGCCGGCAGGTCTGCACGCCGCCGGCAAACGAGGCAAATACATTTTGATAGCTGCCGGCTCCTCCCAGAGTTGAGGTACTCACCTGCAGGACAAAAAGCCCGCCCGGCGAACATTGGCTGGTGACTGAACCCAAGACCGTGTTGCCCGAATAGAAGGTAAGCGTACCCCCCAGGACCGGCAACCGGTCCTGGTCGGCGACGGTAGCCAGCAAGGTCACAATCTGCCCTGCGGCGATCGTCGCCGGGCTAAGCGTCAGAGCGACATTGGTGGCCAGGCCGCCGCCCGACCACTGTGGGGCGTTGACCAGGCTATAGACGTTCGGGCTGCCCAGGCCGGTGGCCAGATCGTAGCCCGGACCCGCTGCGAAGGCGGGCGAGGTTGCATTATCCGCCGTGCTCAGCACCCCATAGTAGTCAGGCGTATTGGTCAGCGAGCCGCCGTTGGCGGTGACGGTGATTTGGTATCCGTAGCAGTTTTCATTGTTGGAAGCCGGATCGGTGCTGCTATCCGTGAACGTCCCAGCGCTGGTGGCCGTGCCGGTGCAGGGTACGGCCGTGGTGCCGGTGATAAATGGCTTTGACGGTGAAGCCCCCGTATTCGGCGTGGCGCTGATGTCATGGAAATAGCACCCGCTGAGCACCTGGGGACCCAGGTAGGCGGCGCAATTGGCCAGGCTGGGCTGGGTGGAGCTGCCATAGCTGACATACTGTTCCCCGGCCAGCGGGTAGAGAACGTAGTTGGCCTGCCCCTGGCGATCACCGCTCTTTTGGTTGATCAACGCCATGATGCCGGCGAAGGCGGGAGCAACAAACGAGGTCCCCCCGCCATAGTTTGCAAAAACGTCATTAGCATTTGTGTAATCACAGGCAGTTCCCGCCGGCATTCCCGCCAAGGCCGAATCGCAAAGAATGAGCGTTTGGGACCAGGTGTCGCCTCCCGAGGCGAACATGGAGATATCCGGAACCGCCCTTCCACCCTGCTGTGGGATCCCAGGGACGCCGGTCTGCCAGGCCGGCCGGGCCGATACCGTACTCAGGCCGCCGCTCCCCGCCCAGGCATTCGCGTAAGGGGAGAAGCCGGTGTTGGGATCCACTGGCTGTAGCGCCGCCCAGGTGCAAAACCCATTGGGTCCAAAGCTGCTATCGAACCCCAGGCCGAAAGACTGGAGCACCAGGGGACTGGCGCAGCTTTCGTTCCAGGTCATCTCCGGAATATAGGATTGCGCGCTTACAAAATTGGCCCCGTTGACCGCCGACCAGTAGGTGCTGGCGGTTCCGCTGAAAACATCGCTGAAGTCCGTGCCCCCGGCGGCAATGTTGTACGGCGTAGAGGCTTCGTTTACCAGCGAAAGGCCATCCGTCGCGTAGGCGCCCACATACTGGCAGCCATCGCCTCCGGTATCTCCGCTTGCGACCACCACCGTAATCCCTTCCACCGCTGCCTGCTGCCACAGTGCGACGTAGAACTGGTTGGCTTCGCTCTGTGGTTGGGCTTCGCAATCGCCATAGCTGGTGCTGAGCACCGAAATTCGTTGCACGTGGCTGGGGTCCTGGATGACGTAGGCGGCAGCCAGATCGGCCCCGGAGGTGACCCCCTGCCGTCCGCAGGCTACATAGTCCACCGTGGCGTCCGGGGCCATCGCGCCGGACCACTCCGCATCCAGGTAGCCCTCCGGTTCGTTATCGGAGGGGTCAGGCGCCGCGCACACGCTCGCGGGCGGGTTCTCCATCTGTACAGACCCGTTCGGGCCGAGCGCGGTGATTCCGAACGAATCACGAAAGCTCTGGATGTCGGCGCTCTCCAGGTTGGTCTCGCCCACCACGGCGATGGTCTGCCCGGTGCCAACGATGGGCGGCGCCACCGAACTTGCATCCACCGGCTCCTGCCAGACTTTGTCCACTCCGTAGATCCTGGCGTAGTCCTGGGGGCCGGTGATATAGAGGCCGTTTGCAGGCGAGGTCAGGTGCCCACTCTCCGCGGCTGATCGCGACCACTTTCCCGTGGTCCGATTCAAATGGGCTACGCCCAGACGGCCGGCCATGGGGTGGGGATGGAAGTCGTTGAGGGCGCGAAAGCCGGACACCACCGGGGCCAGGGCAGCGGGTATGTACGGATCGCCGGCGTTCGCGTAGTGATCTTGTCCGAGGACGCGATAGCGATGGATTTCGGTGTGGAACGCCTGCGCCACCTGGCCCGCAGTGCCGCTGAAGTCCACAAAAAGGCCGCCGGCGGGTACGCTGTTCACTCTGAATCCGTGCTGCGTGAGCCACTGGGTGACCTTGCGGATGTCTTCGCTCGACGGTCCGAACTGTGCGCCGAATTGCTGGGGTGTAAGCCAGCGGTGAAAGTCAGGGGATTGCGGGTCGTACTGCCGCCCGATGAATTGTTCCAGGGTCTGTTGCTGCGACTCACTGCGCCGCAACATCATAAGGATGTGTTTCTGGGGCAGGCTATCGGGCGCACGGCCCTGGTCAAGCTCTGGGCGCGCACGGCTGCTGATGTTGCCGGCGAGCCTGCTCAGGCTGTGGTCATCCGCGGGCTGGGTGACCCTGTTCGCAGCACCGGCCGCACCACAACACCAAGTCGCGAGCACAGCCATTCCAACCCACTTGGCGAGGCCCTGTGCAAAGTTCTTTTGCGGCATGCTTGGAATGGTTGCCACGCCTTATGAAGTCTAGTGGAACCATCGCCACCGGGCGTCGATCTTTGGTTATGGGTAACGGGCAAGATAACCCTTGACCGCGAATTTCCTGTGTAGTTGGTTGGCGTTGGCGACCTTCATGCGGCTTTCCTTAATGAAAGGCGCACACGCGGTTGCATCCAGTGGAGCGTGCAGGAAATTCGGGTGAGCGGGCGCCCTGCTATCCTGCCCATATGTTCGACCCGGCGGCTGGCAACACCTCGGCGCTTCTCATTACCGAGCAGGTGCTGGTCTTTGCCGTCTTCGTGGGCTCCGTAGCCGCATTGCCGGCATTCATCGAGTTCATCACCGAGATGCGCAAACGCAAGGAGCGCATCGATCTGAGCCTGGAAGACGAGGTGGTGAGCACGCTTCGTCCCAGGGTCGCGGGTATGGACGGTTTGCTCAACAGCATCGCTGACCTGATCGATCGCGCGCGTAATCCTGCTGCCTATCAGGATCTGAAGATCGGCAACGAGGTGCTGATCATCGGTCCCAACCAGACAGGCAAGAAGAGCCTGGCGCAGAAGATCGCGCAACTCGCGGGGATGGATCGGGTGGTCACGGTCTTCAATCCCAGGGACAGCGACGCCTTGGCCAAGGCAAAGAGCCTGGTGCGGGGCTACAAATGGCAGAAGGTGATGCTATTGCTGCCCCGCATCGACCTTGCCTATCAGCAGGGGGATCCGGAGGTTCTTACCGAGCTCGACGCGCTCATTGAAACCACGTCTGAGCGGCAGAATGTTTTGGTCGCTGCGACCACCGTCTCGTTCGAGGCCAACAGTGATTTGGATAACATCTTCGGCATCAAACTGGTGCTTCCGGGAGCCAAGGTGGGCAAGACGCATCGCGAAGAGATTCCGGATGACGCCCAGCGAATGCTCGCGGATGTGACGACCTTCTACCTGAGCGAAGCGAAGCGCCGCGGTTTCGTTTTGCAGGGCCTCGACGAGCATATGTTTTGCGAGCGCATCCTGGAAAACGTAATCAACCCGGCCGAGGTGGAAGACATAGTAGCTCTCTGCGAAACCACGGCCCTTTACCGTAAGCGCAGCAAGCAAACGACAGACCTCGTCGTTACGCCGGAAATCCTCGACCTAGCCATGGCGCGCGTCGTCGTCGGCTAGTCAGGGAAAAAAGCAACCGCAGGTCCCTCCACTACGCTTCCACGGCACGCCGGGAAAGGTCGCTCCGGTCGGAGCCTGTGACTTTATAGATCTTTCGCGTGAAACCCTCGACCTCACACAAAATCGCCATCCTGAGCGAAGCGCCTCACAGATCTATAGCGTGACCCGGCGCCGGTAGCGCGGAGTCGAAGGACTCCGGCGGTGCCCATTTTGCCCACTGCCGCTTAGAGCTTTTCAACCACGAAGCCCGCACCGGGCGGCCGCGCCGCGGCCTAGTCTAGAAGATGATTACCGTGCATGAAGAGATGGACGTGACCATCAAGCGCGTACCGCAGTCGATCCGGCTCTCGAGGTTCCGTGGTTGAAAGCCCCGAGCAGCAGTTTTTGAGATAAGCGCCGCCGGGGTCCTTCGACTTCGCGCACCACCAAGGCTCCGTCACGCGAAAAATCTGTGAGGCGCTTCGCTCAGGATGACGATTTTGTGTGAGGTCGAGGGTTTCACGCGAAAGATCTATAAAGTCACAGGCTCTCAGGATGACGATTTTTTGGGAGGTCGAGGGTTTCACACGAAAGATCTATAAGGTCACAGGCTCTCAGGATGACGATTTTTTGGGAGGTCGAGGGTTTCACACCAAGATCTATGAAGTCACAGGCTCTCAGGATGACGATTTTGTTTGAGGTCGAGGAATTTCACACGAAAGATCTATAAAGTAACAAGCTCTCGGGATGACAAATCTGTTTGGGTTCTAACATCTTGGCACTCAAACTAATTTGTCATCCCGATCGGAGCGCACTGTAGTGGAGGGACCTGCGGTTACCGCTCCCCCTTTAACCGCTGCTCCGCTTAAAAGCTGGTTCACCGCGACGGCCCATCTATCTCAGCGGCCTGGAAATACCCGCCAGAAAGCCCTGCGCAGGCGAAGGATAGTGAATCACCACCGTCTGAATCTCAAACGGTGTAACCGGCACGGTGACCTTTTGTCCTCCTACGACTGCGAGGGGCGCCCCTTCCGGCTTCTCCATCAAGTTAGCCAAGCTCGCCGAAAGAATGCCCGGAGGCAGCGTCAGCGTGACGTTCCCACCTTTGCCGGCCCACTCATAGAAGCGCACCAGCAGTCCGTCGCCATCCTCCGTCTTCTTCACTGCGGTCACGACCACATTATCCTGATCCACATCAAGAAAATGGAAGCTGCCGGGTAATTTTCCCGCGTGAGGCGAAACCTGCATGGCCGAGAGCCGATAGTTGAAGTCATACCCTTGTCGAACAGTGAGCGCCTCCTTCCAGCTTCCGGCATGGGGATAAAGCGCATAGGAAAAATGCTGGTGGCCCTGATCAGCCTCAGGGTCAGGAGAGGTGGGCGAGCGCAACAAGGAGAGGCGAAGCACATTTCCCTTAGCGTCGTATCCGTACTTCGACTCATTAATCAGGCTGAAACCATTCTTCTCATCGCCCAGATCCGCCCAGCGCAACGCCGGCACTTCAAACTTGGCATCTTCGACACTGTTATTGCGCGTGGTAGGCCGCTCAATACTGCCATAGGGAATCTCGTAAGTGGCTTGCGAGCTACTGGCGGCGAGAGGGAATGCAGCCTTGAGCAGCTTATGCCGCTCGTGCCAATCGATATCCATAACGACATCCACGCGTGGCAGGCCGTTGTAGAGCGTGATGTCCTCGACGAAGGTGGATGCCTGCCAATGCCGCGTAACGCGAATCACGGCGCGCAGCGGAGTATGCTCAGCCAGCTGCACGGAATCGACCATGTCCAGATTGGTGACCACCTTGTCGAAATCCGCATCGATGTTCCACGCGTCATAGTCTTTAGGCGTGTCCACGAACGCTTGCAGCCGGTTACCGCAGCCTCCTGCGGCGATGGAGTCAAAATTGGTCTTCTTATTTACCAGGCTGCTAATGCAGCCGTTCTTCGGATCGACCGTAACCCGCAGGAACTGATTCTCCAGCGTATGACCGTCGGCGCTGACCTTAACGCCCGAGACCGTAGGAGCTCGAGTCGCGGCCGGTCTGGCGTAAACCAACATGTACCCCAGCCGCTCAACATCCGGCACCAGCACGTGAACGGAGAACGTATGGGTCGCAGCATTGGTGAGCGAGCTTTCCGACGCAAGAACCTGCCCTACCTCATCCACGATCTCAATTGCGGGAGCCGCCTCCGGCAACTGCACTGTGAAGTCAACCACGCCGCTGCGCACCCAGGCCAGCGGATTAAAGACCAGCACCGGAACGCCCTTGCTGCGGCTCTGCGTATCGATATAACCGGAGATGGCGCCGAGCGCCTGGCTAGTAGCCGCGTCCGCGGTAAAGCGGACCATGTCGTAATCTTTCTGCGCATCCTTATAGATGACCCCAATCCCCGATCCCGCGGCGAGGTCATGGAACTGGTTGAAGAGAACCTTCTTCCACGCTTCATTGAGCTGCGGCGCAGGATACGGAGTTCCGCTGAGCCACGCGATGGATGACCACTTCTCCGCGTTCAGCATCTCCTCCTCGCTTTCGCGCATATTGCGCTTATGGGCCGCCTGGCTGGTCATCACGCCGCGATGGTATTCGAAATAGAGTTCATCGTTCCACACCGGGAGACTCCACAACCCGGCCGGCGGTGAGGGCAGTTTCGTGTCACCGGCAGCCAGAGTCCTGTAGTTCCAGACCGGCGCGTGCGCGGTGTCCAACTCTTTCTCCACCGCGGAAAAGAAACTCTGAGCATCGCCGAAGTGGAGCTGTGCGTAAGCCTTGTCGGGCGCGAGCCAGCGGTCGCCCGCGTCGAGCATGGCGCGGGTCGGGCCACCCCCATGGTCCCCGATGCCATACAAGTGCATCATCTCCGTGGTTCCGGGGTTATTCTGGCGCGCGTGGGCAAACGCTTTGGCCATATCAACCGGATCAATCTCATTGACATAGTCATGAGGAAAGTAAGTGAGCACCCGGCTGCCATCCGGAGCCTGCCACCAGAACAGCTTGAGCGGAAGCTGGTTGGTATCGTTCCACGCCATCTTCTGTGTGACGAAGTAGTCGACCCCGGACCGCTTGTAGATCTGCGGCAGCTGCCAGTTGTAGCCAAAGGAATCGGGGTTCCAGCCAATGCGCACATCCACGCCAAAGCGGGATTGGAAGTAGCGCTTGCCGATTAGCAGTTGCCGCACCTGCGATTCGCCGTCGGGCATGTTGAGGTCAGGCTCTACCCACATGCCTCCCACCATCTCCCAACGGCCCTCTTTCACCCGCTTTTGGATTTCTGCAAACTCCGGAGGGTATTTCTGCTCGATCCACTCGTCGTAGGCCGCCGCCGATTGTGAGTACGTATATTTCGGATACTCATCCATCAACTGCAGGGCGGTGCCGAAGGTTTGCCGCACGACCTCGACGGTCTCTGTCCATGGCCAAAGCCAGGCAGCGTCAATATGAGCGTTGCCGGTGAGGTGAATGTCGGCTTGCTGCAGCAACGGCCGAAGGCTCATCAGCCCCTTCTGCGCTTCTCGCAGGGAGTCGTCGAAAACGCCTTGCTTGGCATCACTTAGATCGGTCAAGCTAACTTCATGGATGAAGGATTGCAGCTTCTGCGCGGTGTCGCTTCCGCCCTCTCCAAGAGCGGGCAGCAGCAGGGAAGCGGAAACCGCCTCCTGACGAAAATCCTCCGGATTGGGACGGTTGGCGGCAAACTGAATGGTTTGATCCGAGCCGCGAAATCGCTTTTGATCTTCGCTGTGCAGCAGCTTCACGGCTACCAGCACTTTGTCTCCTGGGCGGGCGTCTGCGAAGAGTGTGATGGGCTCGAGGTCCGGGCCCATGGCCACGCGGCGCCCGTTGAAGTAGACGATCTGTGTCACTGCGTTATTGGCCTCAACCCGCAGGCGGAACGAAATCTGCGTGCCGGTCAGGTCATAACCGTTAAGGTTCTTGGGCACTTCGATGGTGGCCCGCATCCACAGCGCCTCGCCGGGCAAGGTGGCTGGCGCGGTTGCGGCTTGCCAGCCGGCATCGTCGAGCGAGGGCGACTCCCCGTGAGCCAGATCACCGGCGTGATAGCGCCAACTGGGGGCGGGCAGAGCCGATAAGCTGGCCAGCTTGTCGAGGACGTTTTGCGATTCCGGGCTCAGAATGGAGGGCAAGGGCGCTTCCCGTAGGTTTTGGGCAGGGGCGCGCAGGCTGCCCAACCCAGCCATGCACAGGAGACAAAGGAGACCGCGCAAACGCTTGGCAGAGAACATGATCCGGGATTCCTCGCAGGCAGAAGTACAAACGGGCTTTAGCTTAGCAAGCTTCATGGACCAGGGCAAAGAACCCGCCTGCGCATTCCGTCCCAAAGCAACCCTGTGTTAACTTTGGGTGCGACCGGCGTAACCGGTTTGCATCCAAACTATGCTGATCCGCCCGGTTTGAGACGGACCACTAGATACCGGCGGAGTTCCTACCTCATGGTTCAAGCAGCGGTAACCAAGACGTCAGTCAGCAGCACAGACTATCCCAGCAACTACCGCGCCATGGCGATGGTAACCACACTGTTCTTTATGTGGGGTTTCCTCACTGCATTGAACGACATTCTCATTCCCCACCTGAAGTCGATCTTCGAGCTGACCTATGCCCGGGTGATGTTGATCCAATCCGCATTCTTCGGTGCTTACTTCATCTTCGCTATCCCCTCCGGCATGGTGATCGAGAAAATCGGATACAAGAAAACCATGGTGGTCGGGTTGCTGATCATGGCGGTCGGTGCATTGCTCTTTGTACCCGCCGCCAACGTGCCTTCCTTCGGACTTTTTCTAGCGGCGCTTATCGTGTTGGCCGCGGGTGTGACCGCGCTGCAAGTGGCCGCCAACCCTTACGTAACCGTGCTTGGCCCTTCGCGTACGGCTTCCAGCCGTCTCAACCTCACCCAGGCGTTCAATTCGCTGGGGACCACCATTGCTCCGTATGTCGGGGGAATTCTTATTTTGGCCGCGGCGCCATTGTCGT
Source organism: uncultured Acidobacteriaceae bacterium (assembly GCA_963824325.1). GTDB lineage: Bacteria > Acidobacteriota > Terriglobia > Terriglobales > Acidobacteriaceae > PALSA-350. The sequence goes on from CAWGPA010000008.1 coordinate 14,397, forward strand.
CGACTCAGCTGCAACAACTCGCCGGCCCGGCGTTGGTGGCTTACCGTCAGCAGGAAGCCTCTACGGTGAAGGTTCCCTATATCGGCATCGCTCTCGCACTCACCATCCTGGCGCTGGCCATCGCGATGTTTAACTTGCCCAAGATTGAGACCACCCGGGAATTCCGCCCCATGGGAGACGTTGATACTGCCGCCAGAGACTTGTGGAAGCAGCGACAGTTGGTGTTGGGTGCCCTGGGCATTTTTCTGTATGTCGGTGCTGAAGTGTCGATCGGCAGTTTTCTCATCAACTACTTCACTCAGCCCGAGATTGGCAATATGAGCGTCAAAACCGCCGCCGGTTTGGTTTCCCTTTATTGGTTGGGGGCCATGATCGGTCGCTTCATCGGCGCGGCCGGGCTGCAAAAGTTATCCACGCGAGCGGTGCTGGGCACGGTCGCGGTAGTGGCCTGCATCCTGGTAGTGATATCCATGCTGAGCAGCGGCTGGCTGGCGATGGGCACCATCATTTGCGTAGGACTCTTCAATTCGGTAATGTTCCCCAGCATCTTTGCTTTGGGTGTAGATGGCTTGGGCCCGTTGACAGCGAAGGGTTCCGGCCTGCTGGTGCAGGCGATCGTCGGTGGAGCGATTATCCCCTTGGCTGAGGGCGCGCTGGCGGACCGCATCGGCATTCACCACGCCTTCATTCTGCCCGCGCTCTGCTACATATACATCGCCTATTACGGCTTCAGAGGCTCTGTGCATAAGGATTCGTCCGCGGCCCTGCCAGCAGGCTAAGGAACGTCCGGAAGGGCTGGGGCCCAATCTGTGCCGTTTATCGCTTCTGGTTGCTACCATCCGTGGCGGACGCTGCATCCTGTGTCTGCAGAATGCGCCACATCGTCCCCGAAAAAATCTTCTCTTGCGCGCTTTGCGGCACCTCGCAGGCGTCCAACATCGCGTGGTAGCGCGCTCGCGCGCTGTCGAATTCCTCGAGTTCTCCGCCAAAGACATCGGAGCCGAAGACCAGCTTCTCAAAGGCGCTGGCGCCACTGGGCGGGGTATGAGGACTCACGATTCCTGACCACCAGAAGATGGATCGGAAGAAGCGGTAATCGTCCTTCTTCTTGATCAGAGTAGTGCCCGAAGCGTCAAAATATAGATTGGGGTTCCACCTTCCAATCTCGCCTGCTTCCGCATAATCCGGATTTCCCAAATGCGCACCAATAATAGTCAGCTTTGGCCAGTGCCGCGCAATCAAGTCAAGGCGCGTAACCCGGCTCCGATCAAAGCTGATGTCCGCAGGCTCTTCAGGATGAAGTCGGTTCACGATGCCGGTATGAAAAAGAAGAATCATGTGATATTTGTCGGCGCGGTCGTAAAGCGGCCAGTATGCCGGGTCATCGTAATTCTTCAGCGTGGTCGTAATCTCACCCAGTCCCCGAAATCCCGCCTGATGAAAGCGGTCAATTTCGCTGAGGGCATTCGGATCATCCAGCTTGATATCTCCAAAACCTATTAAGCGGTCGGGATGTTCCTGAATGAACTTACTGGCTTGTGGAAAGCCCTTTGGAGTGGTCAGCAAAAAAGCTAATCCATCGCTCGCATTCAATTGGTCGAGCAGCTTCTCGAGAAACCCCGGCTCGCCATTGTAGTGCACATGCACGTCGATAAGTTTCGGCGCATGCGACTGTGCAAAGACGGACGACGACATTAGGACCAATCCCAAAACAGCTATCCAGCTAGAACACCGCCTCATAGTTTCTCGCCGCCATTCTCCATGTCTTTGGTTTGGGAAAAAGTATTGTAGCCACTAATCCCTGGTTCCGGAGGGAGTCACAATGTGCCGGCTTCCAGGTAGGGCAGCATCGCCGCCCCCAGCAGCCCGGCATCGGGACCAGTGGCTGCGGGCACGACGTAGGTCTTACCCGCTGTGAAGCTCTGATCCGCGCCCGGCTCGGTGAGGCCGTAGATGTAGCTCAGCCGACGCAGTTCTTCGAACATCCGCGGGGCAAAAAGATCCCAGCCGCTGACGACACCGCCGCCGATGACATAGAGCGGCAGGTTGAACACATTCACAAGCATCGCCAGGCCCATTCCCAGATACTTGCCCGCATCGGCAAAGATCTCGCGCGCAGGTTGGTCCCCTTCGCGGGCCAGGCCGGCCAAATCGCGCGCGGTGAATTCACCCTGGGCTTCGATACGGCGGGCGATCAATTTGGCGATACGGTCAGCGCCACCGCGAGCGGCAGCCCGGGTCGCGGCCCGGCAGATCGCGGTTGCAGAGGCATATTGTTCCAGGCATCCGCGGCCACCGCAGCCGCACGGGAAGCCATTCTCCACCACCGGAATGTGTCCTCCCTCTCCGCCCATGCCATTCATGCCGTGCCAGATTTTTCTTTCCAGAACAATGCCCGCGCCCACGCCTGTCCCCAGCGTCAGCATGCACATGGAATCGCCCGGCATCTCTTTGCCCACGCCGCTCTTCCATTCCGCCAGGGCCGCCGCGTTGGCGTCGCACTCGACGATTACGTGGGTGTGCAGATTCGACTCCATTGCATCCTTAAGATGGAAAGCGTCGAAGCCTGGCAGGTTGGGTGGCCGGTGAAATCTTCCCGAAGGCAGTTCGAGCGGGCCGGGAGCGCCAATACCGACACCCACCAGTTCCTGGTTCGGTCCGCACTGCTCCAGCACGCGGCGGATGGCATCGCACATGTCGGCAACCACCACGTCGGGGCCTTCGCTCACGCGAGTGGGTAGGTTGATGTAGGCCAGACGGTTCCATTCAGGGTCGAAGGCGGCAATGCGCAGATTCGTCCCCCCCAGGTCGACCCCGACGGTGATGCGGGCCTTCTTGTTGCTCGACGCGGCGAGGGAACTAACTGGTAATGGAATCTCCTGCCTGTTCAAAACCTACCGCCCCTTGGTTGCCGTTGTGTCTTTCGCGTTCATAACGTTAACAAGCCGGATTTCCTGCCACGCCACGCTGGACATGGCAGCGTGTGCGGTTTTCCGTAAAGAAAGCCGCATGAAGTTTGACAACGCCACTCACCTCGACAGGAAATCCGGGGAGGCGGCGCAGGCTAATTCGGAGAAACCACGGTTGGCGAGCCCGGCCGGAGTCGAAGTGGATGCTTTCGATTCCGCCGAGCTCCCGGGGTCCAATGTTTACGCTTTGCTGCCGAAGATCTTGGACGCCAAGCCAGCCAGGCCACCGGCTTCGGCGGTTTGTCCGCCACCGCCAGAGAAGTGGGAGACGACCAGGGGAAGAACGACCGCAATGATTGAGCTCGCTACCGCTGGAGAGATGCCCGCCCGCTGCGCAATATTGTCAATCGTTGAGGTGCCGAGGCCCTGCTGCACCTGATCGGGGCTCACTGCTTGGTTTGCTCCCGGGCTGATCCAGGACTGCACCTGATCGGCGAGGCCGTTTTGCTTAAGCTGGTTGAGGATGCCGTCCATTCCACCGGGATGCTCCTGCATCACCTGGCTGAGTGCGTCGGCGACACCGTGGTGCTCCGGGGAAGCTCCGCCGGCGATGGATGTCAAGGCGTCAAGTAAGCCCATAGTTGCTCCTTTGTGTTGTTCAGGTAGGTTCGCGCCCATAATACGCCGTTCAAGTTGTCGTTGGTGAAATTAACGCCGAGCCCGCTTTGACCCGGTGGCAGTGCTGTTGAGATGGACGGCCTGCTGTGCGCTCTTCCCGCAAACAACTCCACTACGCGAGCACCCCCAAACTGGACCGTGTTACCATCGTTCCAGTTGGGCGGTTAGCTCAGTTGGTTAGAGCGCCTGCCTTACAAGCAGGATGTCGGGGGTTCGAGTCCCTCACTGCCCACCAACTGCCCATCCAAATTAAATCCATTTCAACCAAACACTTGAAAAAGCCTCGGCCGTAATGCACTGCGGCAGAAGGCAGCGCAAGCTTCACGATTTGCGGGCGCGGAGCAAATAGCCCACCACAAATCCCAGGGCGACGGCCACCAGTATCTTCTTGATCGCTGACAACTCGACATACCGCGTCCCCGCATCCGTAATTTCGATGTAACCCACAGGCCGCGCGCCAACTCCACCGCCTCCGCTTCCCCCTCCCACGCTTTCGCCATTTCGTCCGCCAGAAGTCGCTCCCAGCAGGTACCCGACCTTGGCAACGGGAATGATAGTTCGGCTGCCGGCATGAATCGGTTCTCCGTACACGCTCTTAGCGTTTGCCCGGGCGGAGAAATTATCGCTGAGGTTCAAAACAGTATCCTCGGCCCTGGTGAAGTCTTTGGCGCCATCCGGTGGATTTTCTGCCATATCGATCTCCTTCCATTGACTGATGCTTCCCCCGGCTCTGAGGCTATCCAGCCAAGTCGCGTCTCAAGTCTTCGGGTGTGAAGTTGTCCTTTTCGGGTGTCGCAAGAATAATAATCCTGCTTGCCGCGACGCTCTCTCAGGCCCCTGGTGCATCAAGAAGTTGAGGAGATGATACTTGACATCCGATAAACTGCGCTCGATCTATGAGATCAACACCTGGGTATGGCTGTCTGACCTGAGCCGGAAATGGAAGACCGCGATCGATCTCGGCTCCGTCCCTGCGGCCGAGTGGGACAGCATTGCAAACTATGGCTTCGACGCGGTGTGGCTCATGGGCGTTTGGGAACGCAGCCCGGCGGGCATCGCCATTGCCAATCACAACAACAATCTCCTGGATGAGTTTCGGCGGACCCTGCCTGATTTCGCAGTCGAAGATAACGTCGGCTCGGCTTACTGCATACGGCGCTACGTGGTCGATGGGCATCTGGGCGGCCCAGCAGCTCTCTCCGTCGCCCGCGGCGAACTCGCCAAACGCGGTATCAAGCTGATCCTTGATTTCGTGGCTAACCATGTTGCGCCGGACAGCCCCTGGGCCACCGAACACCCTGAATACTTCCTTGCCGGGAGTGAGCAGGACCTGAGGAATGATCCTGGCTCGTATGTGCGGGCTGGCGGACAAATTTTCGCCGCTGGACGAGACCCTAACTTTCCCGCGTGGCCTGACGTGTTACAGCTGAACGCTTTTCACCCCGGCCTGCGCGCAGCGATGGTGGAGACTCTGCTCAGTATCGCCAGCCAGTGCGATGGAGTCCGCTGCGATATGGCAGAGCTCTTGCTCAACGAAGTATTTGCGCGCACCTGGCAAGGGCGCGTAGGCCAGGCGCCTGCAATGGATTATTGGCGTGCAGTTATTTCTCCCGCTCGTGCCACGCACCCGGGCCTTATCTTTCTGGCTGAAGCCTACTGGGGTCTGGAGCAGAAACTACAGGACCAGGGCTTCGACTACTGTTATGACAAGCTGCTGTACGACGAGGTCCGCAGTGCGGATGTAACCAGCGTTCGGCGCCGTCTCTCGGCGCCAGTTGCTTACCAGCAAACGCTGGTACGGTTCATAGAGAACCATGATGAGCCCAGATCCGTGACAGCATTCCCACCGGACAGGGTACGAGCCGGGGCAACGGCCATTGCCACCCTACCCGGAGTCGCACTTTTCCACGAAGGACAGTTGGAAGGCCGGAGAGTCAGAGTCCCTGTCTTCCTGCGGCGCCGGCCGGAGGAGCCGGTTGATCTGCCATTGCGAACGTTCTACGAGGTGCTGCTACAGGCCGTCAAAGATCCTATCTTTCGCCTTGGCACATGGACGCTCTGTGAGATAACGGGATGGCCGGACAACCACACTGCTGACAACCTCGTCGGCTGGCGCTGGGTTATGGGAGAGGATCGACGGCTGGTTGTGTTGAACCTGAGCGATGGAGATGCCGTGGGCCGGGTCCATGCGCGGTGGGAGGATCTGGGCATCGGTCAGTGTCGGCTGGTGGGGGTCTTTCCTGAGACGAACTATGTCCGCGATATAGATGAGATGGAAGCCCTGGGACTGTTCGTAAAACTCGGCCCCTGGGGTTTCCATTTTTTTGAAGTGCATTCGGCCGCTGCGGCAGTGCAGTCCACACCATCCGCTGAACAAAAAAATTAGCTTACATCCCTCGCGTTTGCCGCCTTGGTCAGAGCGGCCTTGCCCTGTGCCCAAAGCTCATCGACATTTTTTACCGGTTTTCCAGCCAGGAGCTGGTTATAGGACTCCCAAAGACGCTCCAGCGCGGTGGCCAGATCATCGTTGCTTTGCACAAGCCCTTGAATCCGGCCCTCGGTTTGTTCCTGAGCAATGTCTGCGGCTGCGGTGCCAGAACCTACGAGTGTCGGTCCTATCAGCGAATTCTCAACAACGATCACGGCGCATGTGACGAGATCTTCCAGAATCTCGCTGGAGATGTGCTCATAACGCAGACCATTGATAACGACAGACCAGTCCCCGGCCTCTTCATTTCGCGAGATTTGAAGATGGAGTTCCTTCATCTGAAGGAACGTTAGCCCGCCAACATCACACCAAGAAGGGAAAAGGCCGCACGGATAACACTCCAGTAATTAACCGAAGGTGACTCCAGGCGATCTCCCGTAACATTATGGCTGGGTTTAGTTCGAGTCCATTCCTGCCCACTAACTTTCATCCAGATTGCTGTTGACGACAAGAAGCGATCCTGGCTCGGGAACCGACCGAAAAACCAAGTCAGCCCTTCCAGCCAATCAATGTCGATTGACAGTCATGGTGTTGCTAGCTCAATAAAATTGGGAGCAGCATGCCCAGACCGATGGCAAACATCCATAATGCGGGGGCGGGAGTGCCGCTCTGACGCGCGCGAAGTATCTCCTGGCTGGCCAAACGTGGGTTGAGCATGAGGCGCCGCGTGTATTGTCGATCGAGCAGCAAAAAGACAAACACCGTAGAACAAATCGTCTCAGGACCCAGGACCCGGTCACTCAGTTGGGTGAGCGCCTGGAGTAGAGAGCCAAGCACCACGCCAAAGAAAATCCAGGCTACGAGGGCGGGGAAATCGGCGCGCATCGCTTCTGCGCTCCACTGCATACCTGTGCTTGACCGGAAGGGCAGGAGCAGGCCCCAGATGGGAAAACCAAGCGCGCCGGCTGTCATTGCCTGCTCCAGATATGCACCCCGTGCCGGAGTCATCATGACCGAGTAGCCGACCCCGATGAAAACGCGCACCAGTAGACCCGGCCCGGAGGTTCCGCCAAATGCTGAGACGCCAAATGCTGAGACCAAGACAGAAGCGATGACCGCAGCCAGTGCTCCCAAACAGGCTCTTCGCAGGAATCGTCTCCCCGATAAAACACTTTGCGCCATCACTAATCTTCCCGAACATCACACAAACCCAAGCTGATCCATCAAAGTTAGACTCTGAGTTGCAGACGGGCATCTGCAACTCAGAGGAGTGTCCTTTAAAGTGCTGCAATTCCATTAAAGCCAGCCGCTTTGGGCAAGCCCTGAACGTCACCGACATTGTTGAGGGTGCCATCGCTTTGAATGGCGAATACACCCATAGCCCCCGTGCCGGAGTTTAAGGTGAACAGGTACTTACCGTCGCCACTTACGGCAAGGTCAAGATTCAGGCTACCTTCCGGATTGGTACCGACCACCGTATCTGCAATCGGCGTCAGGGTTCCTCCCGCACCTACGGCGAACCCGGATACCGTCCCGGAGGCGGAGTTCGATGCATAAACCCATTTCCCATTCGGGGTCACAACATTCCAGCAATTTGCCGCCCCCAACGTAGGCACGTTTGAACTCACAGGGGAAAGGGTTCCACTGGCCGGAACCGTGTAGGACGAAACAGTAGCAGTGTTCGATGTAGGATCGGGCCCTGTCTCGGCAACAATGAGCGTGCCATTCGGGGCGAAAACCGATGAAAAAGTACCAGGATCGGAGTCGTGATTCACGACGATCGTCCCCAGTGTCCCGTTGGAGTGGATGGGAAAGATATCAATGTTGTTCGGTACGCGCTCCGTGACGGCAAGAAACCGCCCATTCGGGCTGATTGCCAGTGACGCGCCCCCGGTATTTGCGCCGGTGAGGTAACTGATCGCATTCTGCATTTTTTGTAGGTGACCGTTGAGACCTACACTGAAGGGAACCACACTTCCATCACCCGCGGAATTCAGTACATAGACGAAATTTCCCCATTGCGCTACGGCTACGGGCTCACTGCCGCCCGATGGCAATTGGTCGATCAAAATCAGCGAGGAGTGATCCACAAAAAATTCTGAGATCGTTCCGCTCCCTGCGTTTACCGCAAACAGAAATGCGTGATTGTGGCTAAGGGTAAGTGAGCCTTGCGATTGCAGAGGATCGGCTGTTCCTCCGCTGCCCCTTCCCCCCGTTGCATAGTGCTGACCCTCGTAGAAGTCGCCGTTCGCGGACTGCCGATAAACGATGACCTCGTTCTTATCGGCCGCGTTCGTCATAACAAACACAGCCTCCTGTCCTGTTTGTGCAGTGGCGTTCATCACTGGCCCAAGTACACCAGCCCCCATCATGATCGTTACCAGACCACGAGCTACTCTGATCATTGCTTGCTCCTTAGCAGGGAAATCGCGCATTGTGGAAGAGCCAGCAGGACATATTGATCGGACACTGCATCCGCCGGCGCTCGCCGGAATACGCGATCATTGGAGCCGACGAGGCCGTAAAGGTTACAGAGAGCACCGTCATTCATTTGCCCGCAAACTTCGCGTCATCCCCGCTGCGGCCGCGGCACGGTTTCCTTACTTGTGTTGCATGGCTTCTGGCACACGGTTGCGATCAAGCTGCCGCAGATGGACGCTCCATGCCACCGGAACGGTCACCGGAGGAAAGCAGACCTTCGGTGTGCAGGACTGATAATTAACCGTGCCCTTGATTGGTAAAGTGGGATCCGCGGCAAAAGCCTGCAGCGTCTCCTTGTTAACGGTAGCGGCTATCGAGGTCGTAAGGACTGTTCTGCCGGTGTAGACAGGCACGGTCTGGGCCAGTTCGGGAAACGTCATCATCTCTGATTTGGGATAGCTGATGGCTCCCACCGCATACAACGTGGACGGAGTAATCGTCAGCGAAGCGACATGGTAGTTCAGCTTTTCAGCGCCGGGCGCGTAAATGTGGGTATTCGGTCCCGGCATGATCGCTACGGCCAGTTGGAAGACAGCGCCGGGTGTGACCTCGACATCAGACTGTATGGTCTGGATAGCTACGTAGGGTGTGGAGGGTAATGTTTTGGAGGGAGCGGGAAGCGCGTAATCGCTGAAGAGGTTGTTATATAGGCTGCTTGCAGTCAATCGATTGTAATAGGCGGTTTCGAAGAAGCGCTTCTCGATCGTTCCTTGCCGGTCGATCAGGTAGTAGCCCGGGTAAGGAATACCCTTCTGCATCCCAGTGGCCTCCTCGTTGCGGATTCCGAAGGCATCGATGACCGAGGAAGAGGTATCGGAAAGCAATGGATAGGTGATGGAACGGCGCTTGGCGAAGTTCTCCAGAATTGCCGGCGAGTCATAGCTTATGGCGGCAACGTTGATCCCCTTGGCAGCGAACGCCCTCTGCATGCCTTCGAGGTCAACCAGCTGCCCCTTGCAGAAGGGACACCAGTCGGCCGAGCGAAAGAAAAGCAGCAGCAGTCCGTTGCGTCCTGCGAGCGTAGAGAGGGTTTGTTGCTTACCCTCCTGATCCTGAAGGGCGAAACCTGGCGCCTTTGCGCCCGGCTGTAGACCCTTAACCGCCTGACCGAAAACACTCAAGCTAGAGAATGAAGCGGAGATGACGACAAGCAGGAGGTGCCTGAAAAGCTGTTTTGATCGCAAGATGGTTTCCTTAAATGGATAGCTGTGAACGCGGAGATCGCTAAAGCGTTTTTGCTAATGGTGTAGACCAGGAAACTGAACTCGACGCGGCCATTCCGCTAAAGAATGGCCGGACCTAGCTGATCCCACTGGACCACAGTATTAGCAAAAATGCGTTAAAGCGCGATCGCGACTGCCTGGTGGATAAAACGTCGAGGGAGCCAGCGACCCTCGCAGAACGCCAAAATTCATTCATGAGAGTCGAACGGAGCCGAAAGGTTACGCATTACGGCGCTCGACTGCAAATCCGTTGTCAATTTCCTCCAGGCCGCGAGGAGATGAATGGACCTGACGTCCATTAGACTGCGCTCGATAATATCGAGGGATCCGCTTTGTGTTATCGACGCAGGGAGGCAGCTACGGATGATGGAACTGGTTCATGTGTAAGCATTCTTCGATCGCGATAAGGATAAGAGTTGTCAACGACAATACCCACTGGATACGTTCCATCCCCGCCTCTTTGGAACTCAATGGGCGTTGGCGCCAGCGCGAAGCCGGACGGTTGCGCAGGTTGCGGATTTGTAGGAGAACCGCCAGGTTCAATAATGACCCCAGAAGTGCGAGGCCCACCATGGGTAAGCGAATCCAGTTGGCGTGGAGTTTATCTAAGGCAGCCGCAACGCCGGCACTTAACACCACCGAACCGATCCCAATCACCAAACGGACGCCGCTGAGCGCAAGAAATAATGTGCAAATACTTTGCAGGAGGGCGAAGAAGAAGCTGGACCAGGCGATGACGCCTCGTGTACGGCCATCTTCGCGGGGGGTGATTTGCCGCAAACCGGCTTCGGAACGTACCGGTTTAGAAAAAGAGCCAGACATCCAATAACGAAATCCTTACCACAGAAGGAGCCACGGGCTCGTTGTATCGCATTATAGCGGCGAGCGCTGGCTTCTTTCCGGATTCCGGCAAAAGTATGATCGATCAAATGGGTAGGCAGAACCAGCCCAGCTCGGATGCGTGCCCAAAATACTCATGAACCTTGCTTATCTGTGTATCGGGGCCCAGCCTGCTCCGCGCAAAGGCGGTGCTGATTGCCGTTGCGATCGAGTCACCCCGGCTGAGTGCACTCAGCAGCAAGAACGCTTCGCGGTCGATACGCCGATAGTAGACAGAATCATCATATCGATGCACAGCGAGGTGAACCGTAGAGCGACGCAAGCTAGGCAGCCCGGCGCGCCGAGTCTGTTTCCGCTTGAGCGCGGCATTGCTTACGATATCCCCCTCCGGGGTCTGTTTGCGAACTGCAAGTACAACCTCATCTACCGGATAGCGCAGTTCCAGCAGTTGGAGGTGCGGCTGCAGACGCAGTCTCCAGTCTGCCCCGATGCCGGCGAGGTCAGCAGCGCTGACAGGAGGAAGGCTCGCACCGTCAAATGCCTCGACGTAAGCCCATTCGAGGCGGGCGACATCCACTGCAAGTGGGTGCCGCGGCCCGGCAAGTTCAGGATGGCTTACCAGCCAGCCGGGCAGCTTCGCCCCTAAATCGCGCAGAGTAAATGACGTCGATGGATTCTCCCGCAGATAGGCCAACACCAGGGCATCGAACCGCGTCGAGCCCAGCACCGCCTCGAGAGCTGGGAAGTCTTCGGATACCGAGCCAATGACACGAAACCAGTACTGCCGATTGTAGATCTCGAGACGTTCAAACGAGGTAAGGCGAGAATTGGGTTTCACATAACCGGCGGCGATCTCGCTTGTACACAATCCGTCCTCCGTCGTCCTCTGCATCTGAAAATCAGGGGTGAGCGGACGCCTCACATCCTCCGACATGCGTCTCTGCAATTCCAGAAGGCTCATGCCCCGACCTCCTCAGGCTGTTCTTCGTAGGCGGGGGTCTTTGCACTGACAAGGTATCGGTTCGCTTTCAGCGCTTCCGCGTGCACCTCGTCGAACGACGGAATATTGTCGTCCCACTCGAGCAGCGTTGCCGTAGGGCCTACCCGCTCAATGGCGCGCGCGTACAACTTCCATACCGGATCGAGCACCGGATGATCGTGCGTGTCGAGCGTGTACTTCTCAAATTTGGAATGGCCGGCCACGTGTATCTGAGCGACCCGGCCCGCCTGGACACTGTTCACATATTCCATAGGATTGAACCCATGATTCTGCGAAGAAACGTAAATGTTGTTCACATCCAGCAGGATGCCGCAATCGGCCGCGTGCACCACTTCATTGAGGAACTCCCATTCTGTCATCTCAGATTCATGGAACTCGGCATAGCTGCTTACGTTCTCGACAGCAATGGGGATCTCGAGAAAGTCCTGCACCTGGCGTATGCGCGCCGCGGTGTTGCGCACCGCTTCGAACGTATAGGGCAAAGGCAGCAGATCGTGCGTGTATCGTCCATCCACGCTGCCCCAGCACAAGTGATCAGAAAGCCAAGGCGTTTTGGTGCGCTTGACCAAGACCTTTAGACGTCTCAGATGCTCACGATTGAGAGCCTGGGCCGAGCCAAAGTACATCGATACGCCGTGCTGAACCACCCTATACTGCTCCAGAATCTGGTCGAGCATCTTGAGCGGACGTCCGCCGTCCACCATGTAGTTTTCCGAAATGATCTCGAACCAGTCGACCACCGGCTTTTCGGAAAAGATGTGATCGTAATGAGGTACGCGTAATCCGATACCGACGCCATAGTCAGTAAATCCGTTGAATGGATTGGCTGGCATCACAAGCTCCTGTAGTGAGGCAGACAGAGACGGTGGAGGCTTGAACGATTTCAAGCCTCCAACACAGATTGGCATTAGGCTGCGTGAGGGGCAGGCGCGGGAGGTGTGCTGCCATCGGTGGCGCAGCCACCTTGACCCTTGCAAGCGTTCTTGCCGGGGTCCTTGCCGCCACCCTGACCTTTGCAGTCGTTCTTGCCTTTGCAGGAATGCTTGGCGGTATCGGGCGTGGTGCTCTGCGCGATGAGCAGCACACCGGCTTGGGAGGATGCACTGGCGGTAGAGCTTTGCTCAACCGGCTGCGCATGCAAGCGAGCTGTCGTGCCGCCGAGCAAACCGGCAAACGCAGCGGCGAGGGCGAGGCTATGTGCGGAATTATTCTTCATGGTCAAATACCTTTCCTGGTTGGGCCGCGCATCGTGTGCGCTGGACGTTGTGAATGCCGAGTGCCTTCCCTGAAACTTCTGGGCGCGGGTGGAGAAGCTTGCCTCCGAGACCGGGTGAGCCGTAACCCTTCATCTCGTAGCGCATGTTTGAGCAAGTAGCGGCGCGAAGGTTACAAACTTTGTCGCTGCTCATTTTCGGTGATCAGGGTCAATCGTCTCTTGTAACTATTTCCGTTGCAGCTTCTCTAACGCGGTGAACGGTGTTGGTTACGGGGGCGTTGCTCGCGGAAAACCGGAAGGACGAAATGAAACTACTCATTCAGCTCTATCGTTCCACTTCAAAGAAACTGTCAAGCCTGCAATCACCCTTTCTCCTGGCCGTCCGGCTTTACTGGGGCTGGCAATTTATGGGTACGGGGTGGGGCAAGATGCACCATATCGCTAAGATCACAGGGTTCTTCACCAGTCTTAACATTCCATTTCCCTCGTTTAATGCCCACTTCATCGCCGGGCTGGAATTCTTTGGTGGCTTATTACTGATTCTCGGGCTCGCCTCCCGGCTGACAGGCTTATTGCTTGCTGCAAACATGTTTGTTGCTTATTGCACAGCCGACCGTGAGGCTCTTCTTTCTATCTTTTCTGATCCAGGAAAGTTCTATGTCGCGGATCCCTACACCTTTCTCTTTGCGTCGCTGATGGTGTTGATCTTCGGGGCGGGATTGTTTTCGCTGGATGCTCTCTTCTCCAGGCGTTTGAGCGGCCGGCTGGTAGAGTTGCCTGATCGGATCATTCCTTCGCACGCCCATACGGCATAGTTTGTAACCACGATGGACGTACATCCCTGATAGGCAAAGATAATTATGGTTGATCATTGTTCGAATCCCATGTGCGCTAAACCACTTCGGTATCTGCGTGAAGGTCGAATCATCGTCTTCGACATGGAAGGGAAGAGCGGCGCCGACGGAAAGGGCACTCGTCATATGGAGCACTATTGGCTATGTGGACTCTGTGCACAAAGCTTTACGCTCGCGCGTACACCGGAGGGTCTACGCCTGGTGCAGCTCGCTCCGGCGGAGCGGGAGCATCGACAGTCAGACCTTTCCTATTCCTAGGTCGATGGGGGAGTTTCACTACTTGCAAGAAGACCGCGCACGAGAGGGTGCCTGCTAGCTGCGATAAGCAGGGACCCGGTTGCAAACCAGGCGCAAGCCATGTTGAAGGCGTCGGCGTCGATCGTGAGGTGCGGCGTGACCAGTGGAACTCCGAATTCAGGAGTGCGAATCGACGCGGTTGTACGCCTCTTGCGCGTAGGCCGTCACCAAAAGCAACAGAACTCGATTATCTGCCCAGACCGGGTTCGGCTGAACCAGTTACTGGAGTTACTCCGCAACGCGCCAGCCAGATGCTCCTGAGTAAGTTACCAATCGCTTTTGGCCGGGGCAAGCCCTGCTTATCGGGAGTTCCGTGGCCACGCCTTGGTTGTGATAGTATCCATCAGTCTGGCGTGGGCTGGCTTGGTCGGCGGATGAACGATGGCAACTGAGCACGTCGTACTTCAAGGTGAGCATCTCTCGCAGATTTCCGAGAAATACGGATTCCTCGATTACCGCACCATCTGGGACCACCCGGGAAATGCGGACCTCAAAGCACTTCGCAAGACACCCAATGTCCTCCTGCCCGGTGACACGGTTCACATACCCGATAAATTGAAGAAGCAGGAGTCGCGCGCAACCGGCCAGCTCCATCACTTTCAAGTCCCAAGCCAGCGCTTGTTTCTTCATCTCGTTCTAAAGGACTGGGCCAACCAGCCGCTGGCCGATACTGAGTGCGAATTGCAACTGGAAGGCAAAGCCATTCCGCTCAAGACGGATGCTGCCGGCCGCATCAAGGTGCCCATTCCCATAACCGAAGCCGACGCCACACTCACCTTTAAAGACCCGATGGTCCCCTTCGACCTGTTGATTCCCATCAAGATCGGCCATCTCGACCCCGTCGACTCAGCCTCGGGGCAGATGGCGCGTTTAAGCAACCTGGGCTACATTACACGCCCGTTGGAAGACGTCGACGACATTGTCATGGGGCGCACCGTCCAGGAGTTCCAATGTGACGCCGGCCTGCCGGTAACCGGCAACTGCGATGCTGCCACGCAAGGCAAGTTAAAGGAGATGCACGGTAGCTAATTTCTATGACGAACACGGCTGCCAATCCGGAGGCGTCCACCGCCGCAGCGCAAACGGGCGCGGCACCCCTGACGGTGTTCGCAGCCCCCACGACTGCGGCTGAATTCAACACCCTCGGGTGAGCGTCTCGTTCCCAAGGCTTGTTTCAAAGTAGAGGATTTGCTGTTCGACTTTGCCTCATCCTTTATTCGTCCCGATATGAAGGACCACCTACCGGAACTGGCCGCTTTGCGCAAAGATCACAAAATCCAGGATCCGGGCAGCGGCGCCGACATCTTCCCGCCGCTTTCGATCTTCGGCCATGCCGATCCGGTAGGCACCGATGATTTCAACAAGGTCCTGAGCGGCCGGCGCGCGACCGCCTTCTACGCCATGCTGGTTCGCGACACTGGCCTCTGGGAAACACTCTTCAGTTCGCCGGTGCAGGACGACAAGTGGGGAACGCGGTCCATCCAGACCATGTTGTCCACCGTGCAGGACCCAATTTCTATTGACGGTATTGCAGGGGACGAAACGGAGGGGGCAGTCCGCGAATTTCAAAGCGCCAATGGGCTGAAGTCGGACGGCATAGCCGGACCGGTTACGCGGAAAGCTCTGTTCCAGGCCTACATGGATGCCTTGTGTGGACCTGATCTGAAACTCGACAAGACCAGCGACTTCCTTGCCCGCAATCAAGATGGCGGCCAGGGCAAAGGTGATTACCAGGGTTGCAGCCGGTTCAACCCGCTGCGCGTGTTTTCCACCAGCGAAGCCGCGAACTTCGAGGGTGCGGCAGATAAGTCCGAACGTAACCAGGAAAATGCTCCGAACCGCCGGGTGGTCACCCTGTTGTTCCCTCCAGGACGCAAGGTAAACCCCAGCTTCTGGCCCTGTCCTCGGGCGACCGAGGGTGTCGCGGACTGCCGTAAACGCTTCTTCCCGGATGCGGACGTCCGTCGCAACCCTCAAGGCGCACACCGGGAATTTGAAGACACCGGAGATACCTTTGGGTGCCGCTTCTATCAGATCATTTCCGACGACTCGCCGTGCGAACGGGTGAAGCCTGTACCGCCGCCGATACTGCTGGGTGTGAATCCCTTGATTTTGTTTGCCCTCGCCGATTCGGTCCTGGAGGATGTGGATGCGGCAGCGCCGCGCTCGTCGTTTGTTTCGGCCGGTGCGCCGGCTGTCGGAGCCATCACACCGTTGCGGGACATTGTCCTGGTCAAGAAACCCTACACCACCCCTAAGCGGGTCGAGGTCATACTCAAGACCGACGAGCCTTACGATGGGAACGGTCAACTTTCCGTCAATGCAGAAGACACCATACATCTATTTCCTACCCGCACAAGCACGAACAAGCTCACCTACAACAGCGTAGATAACCATTTCACGGGGGCTCAACTGAATCCGGCCGGGCCAGGGGTCAGTCTCTTCGCGGAAGGAGCGAAAGCCAGCGCTACGATGGGCGATTTTGTGATGACGCTGCACCTGTTGGGCGGCACGAAGAAAGCTGGTCCGAACGCGGTGGCCCGAATGACGGCGATTGAACTGACGCTCGATATCTGCGCTCCCCGTGTGGACGCGTCCACTGCGCCGGTGCCTCTGCCCCAGGCTCCGGCGGCGCCATCCGCCACTCCGAATGACAAGTTCTTTCTGGGGCGGCCGGTGCCGGTGCAAGACGACGCCAAAATACAGGAACGCGCCATGCTGATGGTCCAGCCGGTCAAGACAGCGGGCTTCCGCGATCGCAACCTGGCGCTGGTACTGGTGAGTATCGGCAACAACAAAACCACGTTTGCGGAGGAAACTCCGTCCAGCTCCGACGTGGTCATGGGGACCCGGCACGCACTGTTTTCGACTCCCACCGCAACCACGTTTTTTGTCGAAGGCGGTCCGAAGGAGAGTTCTGCGCCTCGAGACAACAGCTATCAGTTGGGAATCGAGGGCTTGGATGGCGATGGAGATCGGGTGTCAATCACAGTGGTGCATTCCGAAATCGTCAGCAACCGGAAGCTGGCCGATCTTCATGTGGTGGCGAAGGTCGACGAGAAACCCGCGCGCATAACCCAGTCTCCCTTCCTGACAGCGCCTCTGATTGTCGGAAAAGATTACCCCATCGAGGTGCGGCCGTTCGTGAAATTGGCGAAGCCCAGCGCATTCAAGTGGACTCGACAAAGTGGCGCCGCACTCACATTGACGGATGACGGCAAGGAGGTGCTGAAATTTAAGGCTACGGCGCTCAGCACGAAACAGGACGATACCCTGCTGCAGGTTCTGCTCACGACGGATTTGGGTCGATTCCTGTACCGCCATAAGCTCACAGTGGTGAACGTCACGATCGACCCGGTGGCGTCAGGCGAGGTCTTTAACATAGCCAGCGACATTAACGCGATCCGAAATCCTGCCGCCCTGGTGATCCTGGCGGCGTCCGATCAGGCGGACACCAAGAAAGTGGCGAAGATTGAAATGTTGAAGTTCGCCGCGCCGGCCTTCCCCGCCTCCCATGGAAAACCGGCCACGCCGGCCACGCCCGATGCGAAGGGTATCGAGCCTGACAACAACTTTAACTGGACCCCCGACGATGACCGCCTGTCGTGGTGGATCATCGGCAACGATGGTGGAAAATACCCGGGCAAAGCGCAGTTTCGCAACGTTGATGCGGCGAAGCGCGGCACCGCGATTGAGGTGTTTGGTGATGAGAAGGAAGGCGATGTACTCATTCAGCCGTACTCGGGCGGTTTCGGCTATGGCATGTTCCGTTGTAAGGTCGTGAAGCTGCGACAGATCAAGTACCGCATCAACCGAATCTCCACCAACGCGGTACCTGCCGTTCCGCCGGGGCACGGTAAGAAGGGAACGCCGGCTCTGCCCGCCCATGGCCCGACAAGGTCCCACGCTGACGCCCTGAACCATATCAAATTGACGAATTTATATCTGCGCCCGGTGGGTCTCGAGTTGATCCCCGACACTTCCACGGACGTTGCCAGCAAGACCCATACGCTCACCATCGGGACGCCGGAAACTGACCCGCGTGTGGTTTCAGCGACGCAGGCGACCGATGCCGCAGCGGCACCCATCCCAGGGCACTTCGATGTCGTTGTAGACCGAATCTCAATGACGTTCCGGGCCCCGGACGGGGCTGCAGGGAGTGCAATACAGGTCAATGCGCGCAATGAAATCATAACGTTTGCCTACATCGAGTCGGTTAAGAAAGGGACGAAAACCCTGGCACAGGCGCAGTTCATCCCCACCAACCATGCCCCACATGGCAAGGTGACCGACAATGGTGTGCCTTCTTCCTCGCTCATCCCGAAAACTGGTATTCCGGATAGCACTCCAGCGGGCACGGTGACTCTCCCGGTGATTAGGCACCTTGGTGTCGTCAATCCCCAGCCGCCAACTCCAGCCAACGGCGCTCGATCGACCCCCCTGCTTTGGGGAATTACGGTGCCGACATCCTCGATCGACAACGCTTCCGGCGGCAATGCGGCGTTCGCGAACTTGATTTACGCGAACACGATGGCGCACGAGCTTGGTCACGTCTTGGGGCTGAACCACCGCGTTGCGAGCGGCGATCCCTTCCCCGACGGACTTAGCGTCCCGCGCGACCAAAATATGATGGATCCAGACGCACCAGCCCGAATTGCAGAGAGCTTCGACATAATACAGGTGAAGGCGATTCTCCTGAGCGAAGTTTTGGCCCGCAATCCATGACGATGGAACGGAGTTTCCTCAATGCCGAATGAAACGCCAAGCCAGTGGATCGATGAACGCGTCAAGGTACTCGAAAACGGTGCTGGTCCAGAGGAGCTGGCAGCGGCCGCCGCGGAGCTGGCTTGCTCCGATGACCCTCAGGCGCTCGAGGCCCTGGGATCGTTTCTCAGCCGCAGCGATTTTCTCGAGCAGCTGGATCCGCCGGATTCCTACAACAAGATCATGAACTTCGCCGCTGTTTTCGCGCCGCTGATTGAGCGCCCCAGCCCGGAAGTAGCCCGCCTTTGTCTCCGGCTCGTGGACCAGCCGATGTATCTCGAGCACGATCGTAAGTCGCTGGTGCTTGAGGCGTTGGCCGGCGTGGTTCCCATGTCTTCGCAGACGGCTGCGGCTTTCGCGAGTGCCAACGACGAGGGATACTTCGCGTTTGACGCGCTTCTGCTGGCTAAAAACAGCAGTGTGGTGGCGCTTGATTTATACCGGTTGATGATGACCGACACCGCGGTCGAAGCGGAGACGCGAGTGGAACTGGTACGGGAAGGAATTTTGCCCTACCGGAACCGGCTAACTGTTCTGCAGGCGGCTGCTGCGCTGATCCATAGCCAGGTTGAGCCGGAGGTTGCGAGAGCTGCAATGGAATCGATCTTCGACTATCAGCGGGAGTGGTTTCTCATTCACGGGCCCACTCCACCGCCGTGGCGAACGGCTTCAGAGGAGGTGCTGCGTTACGTGCTCCAACTTGCCTCCGATTTGATCGGCAGGCAGAAAGCGCCCGCATCGCTCAGGCCTGCGATGGAGGCGACGACCGCTACTGTTCGCGCGTTACTGGCCGCCCGGGCCGGTTGACCGGATGCCGGCAACAATGACAGTGCGCGCGGCCGTGATCTTTGTGGCGCTCTGGAGCGCCGCCGGCCGCGGATATTCGTACCAGGCGGCAACCAGCGAAGGGTCCAACGCGCAACAGGTTCTGCGATCCTCAACCGATGCGGAGGTGTTGGAGCGCACCGCGGTCTCGCTTGCTCGCTCTGGAACCGCCGCCAACCTCGAAGTTCTGGGCAGGTTTCTTCACGATCCTGACTTTCTGGGCCGCCTTGATCCTTCGCCGGATTTTAAGACCGGCCATCTGAGCAAAGTAATGGCTGCGCTCGAAGAGCATCCAACTCCGGAAGTAGCGAATCTTTGCCTCAGCCTGGCTGAAGACCCGGCTTACGTCGCAGTGGACGATAGGGCGAGCTTCCTTCTAGAAATTCTCGCCAAAGTAAAGCCCATGAGCCAACGTGCCGTCGACGTGTTTCGCAACACTAACGAGCAAGGCTATTTCGCTTTTAATGCCCCGCTTTTGACTAAGAATGCGAGCCCGCGTGCTCTCGCGCTTTTCGAGACCATGATGCTCGATAAAGATGAACCCCTGGAGACCAGGGTCGAGTGTCTCCATGATTCCGTTTTGCCGCATCGCACCGAGCTCCCGATCTTGCAAGCGGCAGATCGGATCGTCTCACGCGCGTCCGAGCGGGGCATTGTCATCGGACTAACCGAATCGGTCTTCGAGTTTCAGCAAAAATGGTTTGGCATTGAGTCTGGGATTTCGGGGTCACCGCCCTGGCAAACGGCATCTCCCGATAGCCTGCGCTTAGCAGCCGCCCTGGCCGCAAAGCTCTTGCAGCGTCGCGATCTGACCAGCTCGCTGCATAACAAAGTAGAGCACGAGCGCGCCACTATACTAAGTCTGCTGCGCGGCCCGTAGAAGTTTCCATGCCCTTCTGCCGGCCTGCTAGCTGCGATAAGCATGGACCCGGTCACAAACCAGGCGCAGCCTATCCTCAAGATTGCCGGAAGCCGTCTTGAACGCGTCGGCGTCGATAGTAAGAGGAGCCCCGAGCACGACGAGCGGAGCTCCGTATTCAGGAGTGCGGATTGCGTCTTCAATAGAGAGACCGCCAACCGCCTGCACCGGCACCCGGACCGCCGCAACGACCTCGCGCAATTGATCGAGCGGGCTGGGATATGGTTTTCCCATCGCCGCCAGGCCGCGGCGTTCATCATAGCCAACGTGATGAATCACAAAATCGCAGCCAAAATCCTCTAGCCTTCTAGCGGCCCCGACCATGTCTTCGGCTGCAAGATTGTCCCCCATGACTTGTATGCCAAAATCCTTCCCCGCCTTCACAACCACTTTGATCGTCTCCGGGTGAGCACGCTCCATAACGACGACATGCGTCGCCCCGGCTTTGGCCATCATTTCTGCCTCCAGCCAACCGCCGTCCATCGTCTTTAGGTCGGCGACGATGGGAACGCCAGGGAACTCGGCGCGCAGGGCACGAACGCCGTTCATTCCCTCGGCGATGATGAGGGGAGTGCCGGCCTCCAGCCAATCAACCCCGGCACGGAGCGCCAGCCGTGCGGTTTCGAGTGCCTCGGGGATCGAGGTAACGTCCAACGAGATTTGTACGATAGTTTCCATGCTTAGTCTTTGAAGTGGCGATCTATCTTGGCGCGGAGAAAGCGCACCGATTCCCGCAGCTCTTCCATCCCATCCAAACCATCTTCGATGGACACCCAGGAGTGAAACCCCACCGAATGAAGTATGGAGAAGATTTTGTCGTAGTCATTCATGCCTTTACCGATCACACCATGGGAGAGACGGCTGGCGTAACCTACTGAATTCTCTTCTTTGCGCAGATCTTCAATCGTTCCACTCTTGAGATAGCGGTCGCTGGCATGCATCGTGACGACGCGATGCTTAACGCGTTCCAGCAGCACCAGGGGGTCCTCGCCGGCCAGGATAGTGTTCGAAGGATCGTAGTTCACGCCAAACCATGGCGAATCGATCTGGTCCACAATTTCGACGAAGACATCCATCTTCTGAGCAAATTCCGGGTACTGCCAGTAGTTGTCTTTGTAGTGGTTCTCCATGGTCATGACGACGCCATGTTCTTCAGCAAAAGGCAACAGGCCTTTGATCACCCGGACAACCTGCGCAACGCCCTGTTCCCGGTTGAGTTCGGGCGCGGCGCTGACCCGAGAGGACGCGGCAAAATCGCCCACCAAAAAAAGCAGTGATCTCGATCATTCGCTTTTCGCGCTCGATCTCTGCCTGCAACAGAACGGGATCGGGCTGAGTGAAGTCGGGAGAGCAGCAGAGCATCGGCATGGCAAGACTGTGCTTTTCGAGCGCAGCCTTGACCTGGTTGAGAAAGGCCTCATTGTCCTCGATGAAGCCCGCATAGAATTCGAGTCCATCGACGCCCAGCGTTGCGGCAAGTTCGATCCATTCGAAAACAGTCATAGTGCGATGGACGCAGAGCTCATCCATGTAGCACTTCGGAAACGCCGCCAGCCTGGGCTTCATGAGAGGGTTCCGTCAGCGCTTTCCTTTACAGGATTCCGGCCAACGACAGGGTATTGCTCCACATCGAGAATCGCGCCGTTGATGAGTGCGGCCTCATCGGACAGAAAGTAAACCGCGGCCCAGGCGATGTCTTCTGGCGAGAGCAACCGGCCTGAGGGAGCAAAGGTCCTCGATACTCGGCTGGGCCAATCTTCGGGCAAGCCCTCTTTCATCTTCAAGGCGAATTCATTGGGGGTCAGAGTCCAACCAACGTTCAACTGATTCACCCGGATACCTTCGGTTCCATGCGCGTCCGCAAGGTTGCGTGTCATGGTCATCAGGCCGCCCTTGCAGATGGAATAGATGAATTGATTACGCTCCCCACAATACGCATTAATTGACCCGATATTCAGCACCCGCCCCGTGCCCTGTTTGCGGAAGTGGGGAAGCGCGGCTTGAATGAGAAGAAATGGCGCCTTGAGGTCGATAGCGACCGTCCGGTCGAATAATTCCGAATCGGTCTTCTCGATATTTCCCCGTACGATTGCGGCGGCATTATTGACCAGGCCATCGATTCTTCCAAAATGATCGACAGTTTCCGCAATCAGCCGCGCAGGCACCTGCGGATCGTCGAGCGCCCCGATGCTGAAGAACGCTGCTTCTCCGAGTTCAGCAGTCAATTTTTGCGCAGCATCTTTCCGTCTCCCATGGATCATGACCTTCGCGCCTTCGCGCGCAAAGACTCTCACCATGCCCTCTCCAATGCCGGTGGTCGAGCCAGTCACCAGGATTACTTTGTCTTTCAGGCGTTCGGTCATGGCTGCAGCACTCCTTTGACAATCACGCCCGCATGCATCTCCTCAAAAGCCTCGTGCCACTGATTAAGAGGGGAGATGCGATTGAGTATCGGATCGAGATCGATCTTGCCGCTCGCCAACAACGAAATGACTTTCTCCCAGATGGGCCAGTTGTGAGAAAAGCTACCCTGTAGCGTGGCCGCTTTCTGTACCAGTGGATCGAGAGAAAAATTGAGCGGCTGTGGTCCCCATCCCACTTTGGTGATTTGGCCCGCCGGACGCACTATATCGAGCGCCAGCTTAAGCGATGCGGAAACACCGGCAGCATCGATAACCAGGTCGAGACCATAGCCGTCGCCGAAATTCCTCACCCATTCGGCAACATCTTCGCCTTGCGCACCTAGAACGGTGTCTGCCCCGATTTGCCTGGCAACCTCCAGCCGCTTGGCGTCGGCGGGAATCCCGATCACGATGAGGTGTCCGGCTCCGGAGAGCTTGGCCATCATCGCGCAAAGTAGTCCGATCGGCCCGGGCCCGATCACCGCGACCGTATCGCCGGGCCGCAGGTGGGAATTAACGCACACCGCGTTATAGGCAACGCAGCATGGCTCAGTGAGAGACGCCTTCTCCAAAGCTAGCGATGCGGGAACCCGATGCAGCAAGCGAGCAGGCACTCTCACAAAAGGCGCCATCGCCCCATCGACCCCATATCCGAAACCCAGCCGCTTCGGATCCAGGTTGTAGAGTCCCTTACGGATGAACGCCGAGTCGGGTGGCAGGACCGCGGCCGTTTCGCTTACCACGCGGTCACCCTCTTTGAAGCCGGTTACGCGGTTGCCGGCTTGGGCAACGTAACCAGCGAATTCATGCCCCAGCACAACGGGGTAATTGACGGGCCAACTCTGCTTGCCGCTGTATTGATGCAGATCACTGCCGCAGATGCCCACGGCCTCGACCTTGAATAGAACGTCTTCTTCACCAATGTCAGGAACGGGAAGTTCACGAAGCTCAACCGAGTGCGGATCCTTTGCGTAATTAACCAAACCGACCATAGTGAACCATTTTGCGTAATCGGCAAGGCACAAAGCAACTGGACGGGGAAGATTTCCTTCCTCCTCGTCACTATCCGTCAAATTTCAAAGGTCGAGATCGTCAGCCTTTTCCTGCTGTAACCGGCCATGTAGCGCGAGTAGGCAGCGACTCCCAGGTTTCCGTAGAGGGGAATCTGGTAAGCCAGCGCGGTGCTGTGGAGGAACTCGGCGAGCAAGCCCATCAGGGGCGTCATCACCGCTCCGCCAACGATCGCCATCACCAGAAAAGAACCAGCGATGTTGGTGTTGGGACCGAGGTCCTTCAACCCCATGGCGAAGATGGTGGGAAACATCAACGACATGAAGAAGCTTGTCAGCAGAATTCCCATGAGCCCCGTCCAACCCGGGGAGAGAACGCCCACCAGGAGCAGAACGGCATTGACCAGTCCGTAGGTCGTCATAATCTTGCCCGGAGAAAAGCGGCGCATCAGGGCGGTGGCTACGAAGCGTCCGATGCCGAAGAGACCGATGCTGCACGCCAACAGCGTTCCTCCGATGCGGTCGGTCGTGTGGGCATATTCTTTCGCGTACTGAATGAAGTAACTCCAGGTGCAAACCGAAGCCCCCACATACAAGAACTGCGCAACCACGGCGAAGAGAAAATGAGGCCGATGCAACAGCTCGCGCCAATCTCCGCTTACCTCGGCTGCGTGAGACCTTGCCTCGATGAAAGCAGGGAATCGTGTAACCCCGATCATGATTGCCCACAGCAGCGCAAGGCCACCCAAGGCAAAATAAGGCGCAACCACGCGCATCGTCTCTCTATGCAGATAGGCGGCATACGTTCCGGCCGCTTGCATAGCGGCAACCTGTGTGTGTGAAAGCTCCACACCGGAAAAAATAAACGCGGTTCCGACCAGAATGCCGGTGATGCATCCCAGAGGGTTGAACGCTTGCGCCAGGTTCAGTCTGTGCTCTGAACTGGCCGTAGGGCCAAGTTGCGCAACGAAAGGGTTGGACGCGGTTTCGAGAAAAGCGAGCCCGCTCGCCATGACGAACAACGCCGCCAGGAAAAATCCATACCTCCCAGAGTTTGCCGCGGGAAGGAACAGAAAGCATCCCGTCGCAAACAAGAACAGGCCCGTCAGAAATCCCGATTTGTAGCCCCGGCGTTTCATGAGCAGACCCGCGGGCAGCGCGAGCAAAAAATAGCCGAGGTAGAACGCCGACTGCACCAATCCAGCCTGAAACCGGCTCAGCTCTAAAGACTTCATAAACTGCCGGATGAGCACGTCGTTCAAGTTATTGGGGATGCCCCAAAGAAAGAACAGCCCGCTGATGAGCACGAACGGGCGCATGACGCCGGGCGGCAGCCAGGCCGCCGGAGACGCCGCCTCTGCATCTTTGGGTCGTTCATCGATTTTGGTCGGTACAGGCAATGAGGCTCCGGCGGGACGATGGGATGGCCGGTATCGATGCTACTCCGGAATGCGCGGATCCATGAAGTCCGTTGCGAAGGTACACTATTGCCGCTAGGGAAAGACTGAAATGAAGCGCCTGCAAAGACTCAAGATTGCCTCCCTCTGTACGCTCATTGATCTTCGCCCTCAACCTCAGTGCCTTCGGGCAGGAAAATACCTACTTCACCAATTGGCCCGCCGGGCTCTCTCCCCAGGAAGTTGGCAAGCGGGTTGCCGAGCACTTCGTCACCAGCCCGCACCAGTACGGCGCGACCATCCATTACTCCGAAGTCGCCACCTGGTACGGCGGGCTTACCTTTGCTTCGCTCACGCATGATGACGCGCTACGCACCGGGCTGATTCATCGCTTTGAACCACTGATGCCCGGCGGGGCAGAGGCGGCGCGTATCCCGGTGCGCCACCATGTGGATGACTCCATCTTTGGCGTGGTGCCGTTGGAGATCGCCATCGAGACCAAGGATGCCAAGTACCTTGCTGCTGGAAAAGCATGGGCGGACCGGCAATGGGAAAATCCACGGCCGGATGGATTATCAGCGGAGACCCGCTTCTGGATCGACGATATGTATATGCTGACGATCCTGCAGTTGGAGGCCTATCGCGCGACCGGAGACAAAAAATATCTGGATCGGGATGCGCTCGAGATGGTGGCCTATTTAGACCAGTTGCAGCAGCCCAACGGACTTTTCTATCACGCTCCGGACGTCCCCTTTTACTGGGGCCGCGGAGACGGCTGGGTAGCCGCCGGCATGGCCGAGATGCTTCGTGAGCTCCCCCAGGATCACCCCCAGCGGGCGCGCATTCTGAAAAGCTACCTGGCGATGATGAGCGCGTTGCTCAAGTACCAGGGAAAGGACGGGATGTGGCGTCAACTGATCGATCACGATGAGGCGTGGCCTGAGAGTTCAAGTTCCGCGATGTTCACCTTCGCCCTGATCACGGGAGTAAAAAATGGCTGGCTCGACGCCAAAACCTACGGCCCGGCCGCACGCAACGCCTGGATAGCCGTAGCCGGCTACATCGATCAGAACCAGAACATTACCAGCGTCTGCGAAGGCACCGGCAAAAAGAACAACTACGATTACTACATGCAGAGAAAGCGCATAACCGGGGACTTCCACGGACAAGCTCCCGTCCTGTGGGCAGCCTCCGCCCTGCTTCGCTAAAGGCCGGCAGCCTCCAATTTGTCAAACTGAGGGAAGTCGAGGGACCTGCAGTCCACTTCACTCCTGGCAGAGCCCAATAAGAACAGGACGGGTGCCCCGGGTTCGCCAACGCGTACCTGGGCCGAACAGAGCGGGCTGAAAGCGATGGGGGTTAGCCCTAAGAGCACTAACGTGTTTAATGTTTTTCGTCAAAATCCCCCGCAAAATCGTCATCCTGAGCGAAGCGCCTCGCCGATTTGTTGTTTGATGGAGCGCTTGTCGGCGCGCAGCCGAAGGACCCCGGCGGTGCTTGTGTTACTGATGCTGCTGGCGGCCTTTTGACCACTGAAGCCCGAGAAGAGGATCTGCTGCGGTGCGCACTCGACCTGCAGATACAGGTTGCTGATGGCGCCGATGTAAAGCGTACCTGTAAGGCTGCCGAGAACGTAGATGTAGCCGCCGGAAATGCAAGATGCTAACAAGGACCGGGGCGGCCCGTCCCGTGCGGGCTTTGGTGGTTGAAAGGCCCGAGCAGCATCAGTAAGATAAGCGCCCTCGGGGTCCTTCGACGCCGCGCCCTGAAACGCTCTTTCACGCAATCAAGCTGTGAGGCGCTTCGCTCAGGATGACGATTTTGTGGCGGGGTGAGGAAAACATTGAACAAGTTGGCTTCTGCTATGACACAGACTCCGAAGGGGATGGCTGAGAATATCCCAGGATGTAGTCCTGGGCATCCCTCACCCATCCTCCGAGATCCAGCAAACTTGAGGACGCGCCTCCTCGACTCAGCTCTCCTGCGGCTCTAAAGCACCCGGAGGCATTGATCGCACAGCCGCCACTCCTATAGGGTTGTTGTGGAGCTGCGCCCTGAATGTCCATCTGATCGACGGCACCTACGAGTTATTCCGGCACTACTACGCCATGCCGTCGGCACGCGACGCCGAGGGCCGCGAAGTCGGAGCCGTTCGCGGTGTGCTAGCGTCCGTGTTAGGCCTGATGAAAGAAGGCGCCACGCACGTCGCCGTCGCGACCGATCACGTGATCGAATCCTTCCGCAACGGACTCTGGCCAGGCTACAAAACCGGCGAAGGCGTCGAACCCGACCTACTAGCGCAGTTTCACCCACTCGAAGAAATCCTATCCGCCGCGGGAATCGTCGTCTGGCCCATGATCGAGTTTGAAGCAGATGACGCCCTCGCGGCCGCCGCCTCTCGGGCGGCCCAGGACACCCGAGTCGAGCGTGTGATCATCTGCACCCCGGACAAAGACCTGGCTCAATGTGTGCGCGGCGCCCGGGTTGTCCAATTGAATCGCAGGACACGCGTCACCTTCGACGAGGCTGGTGTCGTCCAAAAGTTCGGAGTCACGCCAGAGTCGATCCCCGACTACCTCGCGCTGGTGGGCGACACAGCCGATGGCTACCCGGGGTTGCCCGGCTGGGGTGCGAAGTCCACGGCCGCGGTGCTGGCCAAGTATATTCATCTGGAATCCATCCCTAGGGACCATCGCGAATGGCGCGTGAACGCGACGAGTGCGGGCACTCTCGCCACCACGCTCGCGCGAGAGTGGGAACACGCTCAGTTATTTCGAACCCTGGCCACGCTGCGCACCGACATCCCACTCTTCGACGACGTGGAACAATTGCGATGGACCGGACCCACACCAGCCTTCCCCGCGATCGCGGCACGACTGGATGCAGCGGTCACCGAGACCAAGCGCCGTCGTTAACCGTCATCGCCGAGGAGCGCTGGTTATGGCTCCTCTTCGCGATCTGCCCTAACCGCTTGCATGGCCTCGAAGAAGCGGACCACCGCTTCAAGATCGCCCTGGGGCAGCGTAGCCAGCAGGCGGCGGGTCTCGTTTTCTACTCCTTCATACATGGTGACAAGTTTGCGTAGGTGCGTAGGTATGAGCGTAATCAACAGGCTGCGCCGGTCTGCAGGATTGGCCTCGCGGCGGAGGTATCCACCCTTCTCCAGGCGGTCGAGGGCCACCGTGACGCCTCCACTGCTTAGCAGAGTCCATGCTGCCAGGCGGCTGGGCGTGGATGGGCCGTAAAGCTGCAGCATGTGCAGGAGCTGCAGATCAGTCAGGCCAAGGCCGGCCTTTTCCGCTGCTTGAGCATTGAAGAAGATGCCCGCGGCGATGAACTTGCGGATTTCAAGCACCACGCGGTCGGCGATAGTAACTGGCGGTGGCAGCTTGGTGATGTCCGTCTTGGCAGGCGAAACACGGCGCGATTTGGCTGGAGTGGATCTAGACATGCAAACTCTCTTATGTTTTACTATCCATATATCTTAGTTTATAAGATACATGGAGGATAAACGAATGAACACCACAGTCAAAGCTTACAAGGGATTGGGTATGGAAGGCAGTACGGCGCGCTGGTATGACCGCACCACGCGCAAAGACATGCCGGAGTTCAAGGCCTTGGCGCTGCGCATCGCGGCAGCGGTCCCCCCCGGCGGCTCCGTGCTCGAGGTAGCGCCGGGCCCGGGATTTCTTTCGATCGAACTCGCCAAACGCGGGCTGCAGGTACAGGGAGTCGACATCAGCAAGACCTTTGTTCAGCTCGCCCAACGCAACGCAGCCGCGGAGGGTGTGCAAGCGCGGTTCGAACTCGGCAACGCAGCGGCACTGCCTGCAGAGGACGGGAGTGTGGACTTCGTCGTGTGCCGGGCGGCCTTCAAGAACTTTACCGAGCCCGTGAAGGCACTGTCGGAGATGCGGCGCGTTCTGCGTCCTGGTGGAACGGCGTTGCTGATCGATATGCGGCGTGACGTGAAGGTCGTGGAGCTGAAGCGGTATGTGGATGGGATGGGAGTAAATCTGCTGAACCGCTGGTTCATCATGCTGGTCTTCCGCGGTATGTTGATCAAACGCGCCTATCGGCTGCAAGAGATTCGAAACATGGCGATCGAAGCTGGCTGGATCGAACCGCGAATCGATTCCTCTTCCGTTGGCTTCGAAGCCTGGCTGACCAAAATATGATCTTTGAACATCTCCAATGGAACGCACGGCAACTGCTCATGACGCGGCCACTCTGGCAAAGAATGGCCGCAGCACATAACGGACGTACCAGATCACAGTATTAGGAAAAATGCTTTAGACTTCGGGAACCAATGAACCGGCAACCGCGAGCGTTGCGAACCAGTTCCTCATGCGTGTTGGCATGGCGAATCCTTTGCTTCGCCGGTTTCGCCTTCTCTGTTTCTCTCTCGGGTACACAAGCGCAAGGCGACTGGCCTGACGTTGGCCACGATCATCAGGCGCAACGATACTCACCGCAGAAGCAGATCAACGTGCAAAACATTTCCCGGTTGGCGCCGGCGTGGACTTATGCGCTCAGCCACCAGGCCGACGGCACGGGCAGCAGGACAATCGAATCCGTGCCCCTGGTGGTGAACGGCCGCATGTACGTCTCGTGGCCGTTCTGTCACGTGGGCGCACTCGACCCCGAAACCGGCCGGCAGTTTTGGCGATACACCGCACCGAATTGCCCTTACCGCGGTCCAGGTTTGTCATCCATGCGAAGCGTGGCGTACTGGCCAGGTGACAAGGTGCGAGGAGCGCGCATTCTATTCGGCACGGAAGAGGGCGAACTGTATGCGCTGGATGCGAAGACAGGCGTGCCGGTAGATGGTTTCGGCGCCAAGGGCATCGTCAACCTCAAAACGCCAGAGGTGATGAAGAGCTATCCACGCATGCATTACGGCCTCACCTCCGCGCCCCTGGTTTATGAGGACCTGGTGATCACCGGCAGTCACATTGACGATGAAACCGGTTCCAAGGGGCCCGCCGGAGACGTACGCGCCTGGGACGTGCGCACCGGCAAGCTGGTGTGGACCTTTCATACCGTGCCGCGGCCGGGCGAGAAAGGACACGAAAGCTGGACCGGCGATAGCTGGAAGGACATTGCCGGGGGAGATGTCTGGTCCTTCTTTACCATCGACGAGAAGCGCGGCATCCTCTATATGCCGGTGGGCTCGGTAAACAATGATCACTACGGCGTAGATCGTCCGGGCCCTGACCTTTTTGCAAATTCCCTGGTTGCCGTCGATGTGAAAACGGGAAAGCTGAAGTGGTATTTCCAGGCGATCCATCACGATCTCTGGGATTACGACATGCCAGCTGCGCCGATGCTCTTCGACGTTGTCCATCACGGTGAGAGAATCCCCGCCGTCGCGGTCATCACCAAGAATCCGCTCTTGTTCATTCTGAACCGCGTCACCGGGAAGCCGATCTACGGCGCCGAAGAGCGCCCCGTACCCGCGGGAGACGCGCCGGGCGAATGGTATTCACCCACTCAGCCGTTTCCCCTGAAGCCTCCTCCGTTATCCCGGCTGACCTTTACAGAAAATGACTTCGCCAGGATCACTCCCCAACACGAGGCCGCATGCCGCGAGTGGTACGCAAAATTCCTGGAGCGCGGCGGAGCGAACAAAGGCCCGTATACTCCCTCTTCTCCTAACGGAACTCTGCAATTTCCCGACCATTGGGGCGGAGCCTGGATGTGGGGCGGAGCCTTCGATCCCGAACTCGGCTACTACATCATCAATACGACGGATTCCGGCGCGCTTCACTTCATTGAGAACCAGCCCAATCCAAAGCCCGCACCGCTCTATGCCGATCCGGATGGTCAATCACCGCTCTTGTACAGCACCAAGCCGAGCACGGCCCAATCGGCGATTTCGTTTTCGGCCTACTCGTTTTCCGCCAACGGCTGGCCTTGCTGGGCTCCGCCGTGGGGCCGCCTTACCGCGGTCGACGTGAACACCGGCGACATTGCCTGGCAGATACCGTACGGCACCATGGCCGGAATTCCGGAGGGGATCAAGACCGGAGCACCAAGCTCCCGCGGAGGTCCCACGACCACGGCGGGTGGCCTTATCTTCATGACCGGCACGCTCGACCAATATTTTCGCGCCCTGGAAACGAAGACCGGCAGGGAGCTGTGGTCCTACAAAATGGATCAGGCTCCATTAGCTGTTCCCATCGTGTATACCGGCGAGAGCGGAAAAGAATACGTGGCGGTCGCAGCGGGCGAGAACCTGGTCGCGTTTGCGTTGGACGGGAAAGCGTCGCTTGGAACGGGCCCGAGCACCCTGAATGCAAAAACGCATTTGCCACAAGGCAACGGAAGGGAACTGGTACAGAAGGTTTGTAACAGCTGCCACTCAGTCGACTTGATCACGACCCATCGCCAGACTCGAGATGAGTGGACGGGGACAGTGCAAAGAATGGCCCAGCATGGAGCCTCCGCAACCGATGAGCAATTCAATCAGATCGTGGATTACTTAACCAACAACTTCGGGCGCAACCCGGATCCGAAGGAATAGATTGAGGCAGCCGGCATGCACCGGCGTGCCGTGGAACCTAAGCGTAGCGACTTGGTGCTCTTTCAGCCACTAGCCAATTGCCCATGGAAGCACCACCCTACCCTTTGTCATCCCGACGCGTAGCCGAGGGACCTGCAGTTCCACTTGAGGGCGCCACAAATCTTTGATGAATCCACTACGCTGCGCAGCAAGGCTACCTCGACGAAGCAGTTCCATGCCCGAGGCCGACGCACGCGCCGGTAGATTTGCGTGCAGTACCCGGAGACAAACCTGTCATATTAAATTCTATGGAACAGATGCCGACCACGCCTCAATGGAGTCGCAGGAGCTTCGTGCGTTGCGGCGCCACGCTGGCCGCGTCGCTGCCGTGGCTCAGTTCCTGCAAGTCTTTGAACCGGCAAGAGCTCATCTTAGCCCTCGGATGGGTGCCCAACGTGGAGTACGCCGATCTCTGGGTGGCCCTGGAAAAAGGATATTTCACCCAGGAGAAGGTGGCACTGAAGGTATGGCCCGGCGGTCCGAATGCGCCCCAGCCGGTGATCGAAGTCGCCGCGCGCCAGGCGCATATCGGAGAAGCGGAATGGCTGCCCCTGCTCGATGCCTGCCTCCGCGGCAACGACTTCGTGATCATTGCTTCCATCTTTCCTGTGCATCCCGCCGCGTTGATGTCTCTGCCGCGGCGGCCCGTCCGCCGGCCTGAGGATCTTCCTCATGCTCGCTTTCTGATCCAAGGGCCCAAGCGAGCGCACCGCGATCGAAGCGATGTTCAAGCTGAATCATCTTCCGCCCGACTATCAACTGATCCCGGTCGGCTTCTCGCCGGAAGCGCTGCTCAATGGCGCCGGAGATGCATACTACTGCTTCATTACCAACCAACCGCTGATGCTCGAGGACATGGGCATGCGTCCGGGTGTGGATTTTATTGTGACCAGGCTCGACCAACTCGGATACAAAGTCCCATCGACCCTGCTCTTTGTCGAGCGGCAAACGCTGCACGCACGGCGAGCAGAGCTGGTCCGGTTGCTCAAGTCGCGGCTCCGGGGCAAAGCAGAAAATGATCTTGATCCTGCTTATGCAGCGCGGCTTTCGGTGGACAAATTCGGCGTCGACCTCGGACTCTCTTTCCAGCATGAGCTGCGCACCAACCAACTGCAGTTGCCGCTGTACCAGTCGCCCGGGTCACCCGGTCCCTTCTGGATCTCGGAGCAGGACCTGGTCAACAACATGTATGTCGCCGCAAGCGCCGCTGGTCGAACCAACCTGCCTGATCCGGCGCGGCTGATGGACATGTCATTGCTCCAGGAGGCATACCAAAGCCTGGCAATGGAAAGGAAAGAAGCATGACGGAAGCGAGAGAGGCGGACCTGCTGATTCATCACGCCAGCATCGTCGCCTTCGATGATGCCGGCACCGAGCTGGGCGACGCATCCATTGCCATCGTGGGCAACAGCATCGCCTGGATGGGACCGACGGCGGAGAGCGCGAAACATGTTCGCGCGCGGGAGACCATCGATGCCACTGGACTGATCGCCATGCCCGGCTTTGTCGATGCCCATGTTCATACCGCGCAGCAGTTTCTGCACGGTAAGATCGCCGCCATTCGCCGCCGGGGCGAGTTGAAGAGCCCCATGTGGTCCCGCTACCTGATCCCGTTCGAAAGCGGG
Source organism: uncultured Acidobacteriaceae bacterium (assembly GCA_963824325.1). GTDB lineage: Bacteria > Acidobacteriota > Terriglobia > Terriglobales > Acidobacteriaceae > PALSA-350. The sequence continues at coordinate 47,830 of CAWGPA010000008.1, forward strand.
CTCGAACCCGAGGATGTGTACTGCAGTGGACTTGCCGCCTACGCCTCGATGATCAGCAGCGGAACGACCTGCTTTCTCGAAGCAGGCGGACCTTTCCCGGATGAGATGGGAAGAGCCGCGGACGAGATCGGGATCCGCGGCCGCATCGCGCTCTCCACCATGGACATGGATGAGGCCATTCCCAGAGGCTCGCGCTTCACCACCGAAGAGGCTCTCAAAAGAAATGAGGAGTTGGTCCAGCGCTGGCAGCATCATCCACGCGTGAATGCCTGGCTCTCCCTGCGGCAGATCATGGTCAACACCACCGCACTGACCCGCGGCATGAGCGCATTGGCCAATCAGCTCAACACACCCATCCACACCCATCTCGCAGAGGGAACCTATGAGGTGGACTATGCCATCAGCAAATGGGGTCTACGGCCGGCTGAGTATATGGAAAACATCGGGGCTCTCGATGCGCATGTCCACGCCGCCCACTCTGTGCTGCTGAGCCTGCACGAGCTTGATCTCTACCAGTCACGCGATGTTTCCGCCTGTCACTGTGCCTTCAACAACTACACCATGGGCGCGCCGCGCGTGTTGGAGATGCTGCAGCGCAAGATTCGCCTGGGACTGGGCACCGATGGCGCGGCGACTCGCGGCAGCCTCGACATGTTCGAGGTGGTGCATGCGGCTACCGTCGGACAGCAGGCCGTGGGAGGAACTCCATACCACATCGATCCGCCCATCACGCATGAGCAGATGCTACGTGCTGCCATAAGTGGAGGGGCACGTGCGGCACGATTAGAGCGGCACATCGGATCGCTTGAGGTAGGCAAGCTGGCCGACCTGATCCTGGTCGAATCCACCGGCCACGCGCAGTTCCCAAATTACGATCCCATGATTACGCTGGCGGAGAGCACGGTGGGCCCTAACGTAAGAACAGTCATCATCGATGGCCGGGTGGTGATGAAGGACCGCGTCTTGCTCACCGTCGATCTGGCGGCCATGAAGGAGCGGCTGCGCCGCCAGTACGGCATTCTGATGGAGCGCTTCGAGAGGGCCATCGCCTGACCTATGGCCAAGGTTGAGATCCATGGCGTCAGCAAAGCGTATGCTCTCGATCGACGCGACTCCGTGCTCGCTCTCAAGGACGTGAACCTGACCATCGAAGACGGCGAGTTTGTCGCGCTCCTTGGTCCCTCCGGCTGCGGCAAAAGTACGCTTCTCCATCTGGTCGCCGCGCTGGAAGAAGTATCGACAGGGTCCATCCGGGTAAACGGCGAATCACCGGCGCTGCTCCGCGATCAGCACCGGCTGGGAATTGCCTTCCAGGATCATGCGCTGCTGCCCTGGCTCTCGGTGAAGAACAACGTCGCGTTGCCGTTCAAGATCGCGGGCCTGCCGGTTGACCACGCCCGGGTGCGGCACTTGATCGAGCTCGCCGGCTTGCAGGGTTTCGAAGAGGCGCGGCCCAGCCAGCTCTCCGGCGGCATGCGCCAGCGCGCCGCGATTGCCCGTTCGCTCTGTCTTGAACCCACGCTGCTGTTGCTTGACGAACCCTTTGGCGCGCTCGACGCCGTTACCCGGCGACGCATGAACCTCGAGTTGCAACAGATCTGGCTGGAGGGAAGCCTGACTACGTTGATGGTGACCCACTCCGTGGACGAAGCGCTCTTTCTGGCCGATCGCGTGGTGGTGATGAGCGGCCGGCCGGGCGTGATCGTGGACGCTATCACCGTACCTTTCCCCCGGCCGCGCCGCATCGACTGCATGCGTTCGGAGCAGTTTCACCAGCTGATCGATCACCTGACTTTGCTTCTGGAGCACTGAAGTGCAGAGCGTGAGCAAAAAGACGGTCGTCTATGTCGTCCTGGCGCAGCTGGGTCTGCTGGCTGCCTGGCAGGCGTTGGCTCATTCGGGCGCAGCCGGGCTAACCGTTCCCACCCCGGCCAGCGTAATGCGGGTTTATCTGCAGCCGAGATTCGCGGCATTGCTCTACCGGTCCGCACTTGCCACCCTAAGCTCGGCGGTTGAAGGTTTTGCCGGCGGAGCTCTGCTGGGATCGGTCACCGCTATGGTTTCGTATGTACTTCCACCGCTGCGGCCGGGACTGGATCGCCTGGCGGTGACCGTAAATGCGATTCCGGCGGTCGTGTTGGGACCAATCTTTATTCTGCTGGTGAGCCGGGAACTGACCCCAGCCTTGCTTGCCGCCATCTCCGTCTTCTTCCTGATCTATGTAGCCGTGGCCTCCGGACTGCGCACTGCCTCCGCCGGCCTGACCGCGATGATGACAACCTTCGGGGCCGGCAGATGGCAGCGCTTGCGTTATCTCGATCTTCCTTCTGCAGTGCCTTCCTTGCTCAGCGGGGTCAAGGTTTCGGTCACGGCGGCGATGATCGGCGCCGTCGTCGGGGAATGGTTCGGGGCTCCCACAGGGCTAGGCATCGTTATTTTGAACACCATGCAGAACTTCCAGATCCCGCTGATGTGGGCGGCCGTGTTGCTGGTGGCATTGATCTCGCTCGCGGGCTATGGAGCGGCGCATGCAGTGGAACGCTATGTCGGGAGTAGATTTCTATGATGCGCCGTGTCTTTACACAGTGCTTCGCCCAGAGTTGGGGACTGTTGCTGATTTTTGCCGCCTGGCAGGTGTGGGTTATGTCCGCCCACTACAACAGCATCGTGGCTGTCTCGCCTGTCGCCGTGGTGCGCGATATCGTGTTGCATCCGGTGATCTATCTGCTGCCGGCTTTGTGGACTCTCGGCTTCGCGCTCAGCGGACTTACCGCGGGTTTAATCCTGGGGCTGCTGCTGGCGATCGCCGGGTGGAGATCACAGATTCTGTCAGCCACCATCAGTCCTGCTGCGCTGCTGCTCAGCTCGACGCCTGTGGTCTGCCTGATACCGCTGTTGGCACGCATCTTTGGCTACCAGAGCCGAACGGAATTTGTCACCGTGGCCATCATGACTTTTTTCCCGGGCTTTGTCTTTGCCAGCAAAGGTCTAAGAACCTTGCCGCCTGGCTCGGGCGAGTTCTTCTCGGTGCTGGCGGCAACCCAGGGCCAACGTCTGCTATGGCTTGCTCTGCCGGCCGCGGTACCAGGCATGGCAGTCGCGCTCCGTATCGGAGCCGCGTACAGCGTCATGGTGACCATGATCTCGGAATATCTGATGCAGACGGGAGGCCTGGGCAATATGTTCGCCCTCACCAGTCAGGCCTTCGAGACGGAACGCGCCTGGGGAGCTAGCCTGGTGGCCATGACGCTCTCGGTTGCGCTTTACAACGCTGCCGGCGCCGTGGAGACGCGGGTGCGAGAGCGTTACCGTTGAACAGGATCAGCTTTGCTCTCCCGCCTCCGCATCCTTTCCTCCCATGTAGAGATCGTCCAGATACTTGCCCCACTTGGTTTGCGCCGGGTCGAGCTGGTTCTCGAGTTTTGCGCCTTGGGTCCACCAGTGGACGATATCGCGACCCATCGCCGCGCCGCGGCGGGTATGCATGTCCACCTGGAAGTCCTGTACTTCGACCTTGCGCTCCCCGCGGGCGACGGCAAATTGAGCCCAGGTGGCCAGCTCCATCGTGGTGTTATCTTTCTTCGCGGTCGCGAGCAGGCGCACGGCATGCACGGAGTACATCCAGCGGTCGCCACGATCGGCCATACGCAGGCGCTGCGTGTTGAGAGCCTCGAGGATAGCAGGAGCCTCCATCAGTCCAAAGCCAACATCTTCGGTGGCAATGATCTCCAGCCTCCGCCATAGCACCTCCTCGGCTTCGGGGCCGCTCAAGAAAAACTCGTACGCGGCGAGCACCGCTTCCTCCAACCAACCACGCCGTATCGACTTCTGTAGAACAGAGCGGAGTTCGTCGAAGGCATAACCGTTGACCGATGTTGCCCGGCTCCATACATCCTGACTCTGGTAGTTTTGCGACATGACACTCCTTGTTCCGCGAGGATTTGAACTCGATTAAAACCGTGCGGACCCAACCCATGCAAGTTCGGCGGTTTGCATGCGGGCCAAGGGTCCACTAGAGTGAGTTGACAATGTTAGGGAGGTCAAAATTGAAGTGGCTGCTATCGTTTCTGCTGCTTAACCTTTCCGTCTTCGCGCAGCAAGTTTCCGCGCCGGTGATTGACTACACTTCGGTGCCAAACTTTCTCAAGCTTCCTCCTGACATGTATCTGGGAGAAATGGCCGGAGTGGCGGTCAACTCCAAGGGACACGTCTTTGCGTTAACTCGTGGCAATACGACGGGTCCGGCTTATGGGGCTGCTGCCTCGCAACTGCTCGAGTTTGGCTCCGACGGCAAGTTCATCCGCGAGGTCGGCCACCACCTGTACGCGTGGTCCTTCGGCCACTCAGTCAAGATCGATCCGGAAGACAACATCTGGGTTGCGGACAAGGGCTCGGACATGGTCATCAAGTTCGATCCCGAGGGTCGCGTGGCCATGGTCTTCGGCCGCAAACAGGAAGCCTCGGACGAGGGCACCGAACCGCTCAAGCATCCCAAACCGCCATTGCCTCCAGTGGACGGAATGTTTCGCCAAGTGACGGACATGGCGTGGGATTCGGCCGGCAACACCTACATCAGCGATGGCTACATCAATTCGCGGGTAGCGAAGGTGGATAAGAATGGCGACTGGCTAAAGTCCTGGGGCGAGCCCGGCGACAAGCCCGGTCAGTTCAGTGTGCCGCACAGCATCGCAGTCGATGCCACGGGAAATATCTACGTGGCGGATCGCGGCAATCGCCGGATACAGGTCTTTGACACGGAAGGCAAGTTCCTTCGCCAGATCACCATTGATGTGCCTTTCGATCCCAATGCTCATCCCGCGATCGGGCCCATCCCGAGTCAGGCCACTGCCGCCAACGGCACCATGAAGGCCGGATCCCCCTGGGCGCTCTGCATTACGCCGGGTCCTCATCAAGTGCTGTTCAGCTCGGATGCCTATCCAGGCCGAATCTACAAGCTGAGCCTCGACGGGAAGGTGCTCGGCTACCTGGGCGAGTCGGGTAAGCAGCTCAAGCAATTCGGATGGATCCACGAGATCGCCTGCCCATCAGAGAATGAGCTTTACGTGGCCGAACTGCTGAATTGGCGGGTGCAAAAGCTGATCCTCAAGCCGACACGCTAACGAGTCATCTGCTAAAGAGGGATGGGGTCAGGTACAGGCGGCGGTAAGCGCCAACCAAACACTGCCGCCATGCCGGCAATGCTGAGAATTCCTATCACCAGCGCGACACAGCTGGGCCAACCGCCGTGTTTCCACAGCAAGCCAGGAACGAGACCACCCACCGTACCGCCGATGTAGTAGCAGCAGATGTACATTCCCGCGGCCGAGACGCGGCTGCCGGCCGGGGCGGCATCCCGTAGGAAGCTATTGGCGCAGGTCTGCGCGACGAAGACCCCCGACGCGGCAATCGCCAGTCCTATAGCCACGATCCACAAAGAGGGGATCAACGTCAGAACGACGCCTGTCATGCAAAAGGCGATGGCGGTCACCATCCCGTGCCGTAGCCCCACTCGTGCCAGCAACGTTCCTGCAACCAGCGTGGTGGCCAGTCCACAAAGATAGACGGTGAAGAGGTAGCTCAGCTGTTGTGTCGAGAGGTGAAAGGGAGCCGCGGCAAGGTAAAAAGTTATGTAGCTGAATGTCGCTACCAGCGCAAAGAGCATACAGAAGCCGATCAGGAAAGTGGCCAGCAGACGAGGATTGCGCAGGTTATTCAGCAGGGGAGCCAGCTTCGATCCAGCTGCTGCCAGTGCACGCGTGCTCTGCGCCGGCCGCAATAGCCACTGCGTGAGTGCGGCGCCGGCCAACCCCATAAAACCGAGCACCACAAACACCGCCTGCCAGCTATGGTGGGCGACGATCGCGCCCCCCAGGATGCGGCCCAGAAATCCTCCAAAGACGGTGCCGCTCACATAAAAGCTCATCACCCGGGGTACCAGCAATGCCGGCCACTCCTCGGTTACATAGGCGATCGTGATGATAAAAATCCCCGGCGTTAACAGCCCCTGCAGAAACCTCCACACCGCCAGCATCGGGAGACTCGACGCCGTTGCGGTCAGGAGTGTGCAGAGCGCAAGCACCGTCATAGAGCCCACAATCGTCCGTTTGCGGTCGACTCTTTCGGCAAAGATGGCCAGTAGCGCCGCCGACAGGGCCACCCCGAGCGTCGAGGCGCTGATGGTCAGGCTGATATTGGCTTCTGATGCGTGGAAAACAGTAGCCAGGAAAGGGAGAAGTGGCTGGGTGCAGTACAAATCGAGAAATGCGAACATGCCGCACAAAAATGGTGCGAACACCTGGCTATAAGGTCTGAGGCCTCGTTCATACACCACCGCAGATGCGGAGTTCATCTGCTCATTGAGTGCAGGGCTAACATCTCGAGGCTCAGGATGATTCATTGCTGGAGCACTTCGGCAGTTTCAACAGCGCGATGGGAAGCCACACTTGAGTAGGCTGCTTCGACCACGGCGAAGGTCTTCTCCAGGTAGTCGCGGGCTTCGGTCTCAAAAGGACGGCCGGTTTCCAGGCACTCAATGAAGTGGGCCTGCGTCGCGTAAACGCTGTCGCCACGGTATCCGATGCCGGAATCCCGCCATACTCGCTCGTCCCCTGACCAGATTTCGCCTAGCCGATTGATACGAATCGATCCAGCGTCTCCCTCGAACGTAGCCTCGTCCATCGTTGACTTGCTGTCATCGTGTTTCAGAAAGCTGTGGCTCTCCACCCATCCCATCGTCCCCTTGAGGTGGCGCAGGGTCAGGATCACGTGGTCCTCGGCCAGAATGTGACGATTTCGTCGCGCGCCCTCGGCATAGATGGAAGCAATGTCTCCGAAGAGGAAACGCGCGGTGTCGATGTGGTGCACCAGGACCTCATCGATCATGAAACGCTGGAGTTGCCGAAAGTACGCCTGTTTCGGATACGGTTCATCGCCCGCGCCATGGCTGACCCGGGTGCGGAATCCATAGGCTAGCGGAGTTCCAATATCTCCGCGAACGATCATCGCACCGGCCTCGCGGTACCAGGACTGCCAGCGCCAGTTGTCATGAATCATGACCCGGACGCCATGGCTCTCAGCAATCTTGACCATGCGGCGAGCGGTTTCCCAGTTGGGCGCCATGGGCTTTTGACAAATGATCGCCAGTCCTCGTTCCGCTGTCTGAGAGATGAGCTCCAAATGCGTGGTCGACCGAGTAGCTATATCGACAAAGTCCAGCTCTTCCACCTTCAGCATTTCTTCCACTGAGGTATACGCGCGCGGCGCCGCGGCCCGGGCTCGTTCGATAGATAAATCGCAGGCGGCTACGATCTCGACATTGGGTATGCGGGACCAAGCTGCCTGGTGGTGCTGAGAGAAAAAGCCGCATCCGATCAGGCCACCCTTGAATACCTTCAAGCTCACTCCTTGGTGGTCGACAGCAGATGAGCTGGGTTGTCACACATCATCTGGCGGATGTGATCGACGGAAAAGCCCGTACTGCGCAACCGTTCCGCGTAGAGCCGAAAGCCTTCCGCCGGCGGAGGTGTTTGCGGTTGGCCGAGGTCGGTGGAGAGTATGGTGGTCTCCACGCCGGCTTCGATAATCGCTTGTTCTATCACCGGGAAGGGCACGCATCCGCAAAGATGGGTGGTAGACACAAAGCACCGCTCGAACCACACGCAGCCCAGCGCCGCCAGCTCTTTTTGTTGTGCGAAAGGGTAGAAGGTCGGAGCCCATTCCGGATGGGTCACCAGCACCTTTCGTACCCCGCACTGACGAGCTCGGTCTATCAGGACGACCGCCTCACGGGGACTCAAGTGCCCGGTACTCAGGATGCAATCGGTCTGCGCTACCGCTTCGAGGATGGCTTGTGCCGCTGGAACCAGGCCGCCGCCGGCATCAAGGACGGTAATGCCGCCAGAGTCACCGTGATGCGAACGGTGATTGAGCGCGGACCGGGTGGGCATCCAGATTTCCTTCGCGCCCATGGCCAATGCGAGCTTTACAGCAGCAACGTTCAGCCCGCCCACCGTGTCGTTCAAAACCAGGCCGCCGAAGACCTGGATGCCGGTGACTACCTTCGACACCAGCCAGGCGCGCTCGACCGTTGAATTCTGGTGCGACTTGATAAGGATGGCGCCCATGCCGGCCCGCTCCGCTTCGCGGGCCAGATCCAGATCGTTGAATCGCCGCACGTCCACGTCCGGAGCACTGTGCACGTGCAGGTCGATTGCATCTTCAAGGAAGTCGGGCAAAGCATTCATCAGGTGCTCAGCTCTCGAAGAGGAATGTCTCTTCCACTCGTCCGTCCCTCAGGCCGTACATGTGGCGATGGAGATTCACAGTGGCATCGCTGTAGTGGGCCCAAATCTCCAACTGATCGCCTACCTGGGCGGGAAAATTGGGGTCGACGATCTCGACGATGGCATGCTCGGCGTTCAGCCTCTTAAGCCGCGCGCCGTCGGCATTCTTCAGCACGGGCAGTCCTCGTTCGCCGCTGATCTCTTTCAGGCCGATGTCGAGAACCAGCCGCTCGTTGCCGCTCCTGCTAATGACGGTTCCAAGCAGGCTGATCGCCGGGTCGAACTCCGGGCATACGGTGTGGTAGTCGGTATCCATCAGCAGGTACGACCCCCCCTGGATCTCAGTGACCCCGGGAAACCTGCCGGAGAGGGCATAAGTTCCGGTTCCCCCGGCGCTGACCATTTCCACCGGAAGGCCATTCGCGCGGATCAGATTCGCTGAATCGACCAGCTTTCCCATCGCCTGGTGGGCGGCCTTGACCTTGTCCGGTCCCGGCGCCAGGCGGACGCAATGCCCTTCATAGCCGATTACCCCTCGCAAGCGCAGACCCTGGGCCACCACTAGCTGGGCCAGAGCCAGGGCCGGCTCCCCTGGAGGTACTCCACAGCGTTCCAGGCCGGTGTTCACATCGACCACCACGCTGAGCGGTACCTTGGCGCGCGCCGACGCGGCAGAAAGAGCGGCGACGGTTCGCTCATTGTCCACGCCCACCATGATGTCTGTAACTCGCGCGATCTGGACCAGGCGTTCGATCGCGGTTGCGCCCGCGATCTCATTGGCCAGCAGGATGCCCGAGATCCCGTTCCGGGCCAACGCTTCCGCCTCGCCCAATGTGGCGCAGGTGATTCCGATGGCGCCGGCCGCCAACTGCCGGCGGGCAAGGGCCACGCACTTGTGGTTCTTATAGTGGGGGCGCAACCGGCTTGTGCCCTGGGCAAAAAAGGCAGCCATTTTTTTGAGGTTGGCTTCCATCGCGTCCATATCGACCACGAGCGCCGGTGTTTTTATCTGCGATTTCAACAAAGGAAATGCCCTGCTTTCTGGTAGGGATTGAGGGTTATCTTAGCTTGCATGTCCGGCTGTATCCACCAGGTAGAGCACCGCGTCTCCGCTGAACGGCGCTGTGAATGGTTGGGTGGGAGAGCCGGAGTGAATTGGATGTTCGGCCTTCGTCGCGCCGGTCGCCGGGTTGAACCACTCCACCTTCAAGCTTCTCGACTGCGGCATGGCTGACAGATCGACGGTAAACGATCCGCCGGAAGGAGCGTACACCAGGTATTCCGCCCCGGCCGGTGGGGTTTGCGCTAAACAATAGCCCGTCGAAGTGAGAGATGGATGCGGGGTCACTTTCACCAGGTTCAACCTGCGGGAATATTTCACCGTGTACCCGAGATTATCTCTGAAGTTGTCATAGCGTTTGTCGGGAGCGTCGCAAATTCCCCTGGTTGGAGAGATACACAGGTTCCTGTTCTCGCGCGGATAGTAAAACAGGTAAGGGTCCATGAACAGCACCTGGCTGCCGTTGGCGAAGTTTTTCCAGACGTAGTTGCGATTCTGTTGTGGGGTATCCTTCCACGCTGCGCCGAAGTAGGAATGATCGCTGTCGTTGACGTTCACCTTGCAGGCAGGAGTACCGCTTCCGCAGGAACCGGTTGGGGAAATGGTGCTATTGGGGGCCACCCAGTCTGCGTTGGAGTTGTAGAGAGTCGCATCGGTGGCCGCATTCGCGGGCAAAAGGCCGGCCAGCCCGATCGGATGTTGGTGAGGCTTTTGCGCCTCATATTTTCTAACGTGCGCAATCTGGTAGTAGTTAAACCACGCCGTATCGCTCGGAGCTTCTTCAGAAACGATCCACAGCACGTTCGGCAAATCGTTCAGGGTGTCGACCATTTTCTCCACAAAGGCGTCCTGATAGCGGGTGATGTCGTTGGGCGCCGTCATGGTCATGGAGGCCATGCCTTTGGGGCCGCTGGTGTAGCCGTCGTCGATGCCATTGATGTTGTTGGCGCCGGTAAAAGGATAGCCGTCACTGGCGCAGCGGAAGATGTTGATGAACTCCCCGGTAAAGAGGTAGACACCGGCATAGATGCCGGCGTCGTTCAGAGCCTTCGTCCTGGCCCGCAGGCGATCGAAGTAGTCCTGGTCGAACTTGGTCAGGTCGAATTTCAGGCCGCCGTCGGTTGCCTTGCCAGGGCCCGTCCTCTGCCACGGTTGCGGACTCACCGTAAAATCCGGCGGCGCGCTGCTGGTTGAGGGCAAGGAGCAGAATTTCGGCATTTCCACCCGCCAGAGCAGGGTGAAGTTTTGTCCGTGCGCAGTGAGGAATTTGACGAAGGCAGGGAAGTCCAGGGCTTGGGCGGCCCCGCCCGTGCCCCAATCCTGCAGTGTGTTCCAGGTCTGTGAGCCGGCCAGGATGAGAGCCTTGCCGTTTGCATCTTTAAAGTAGTGAGGGTTGTTGGAGACCACCAGCGGTCCGGCTATTTTGGCAGTCCCTTGAGGATGCGCGTAATGCCCCAGGCTCAAGAGTAGAAAAGAGGAACAGACCAAACTTCAAACGGCCACGGAACATCGCTTTCCTCATCAGAATTTCCAGGGCAAGGAAGAGAAACAGCAGGTCCCTCCACTACGCTGCGCTCCGGTCGGGATGACAAATTTGTTGAACGGTGGGATGCCAGTATGCGAACAAATTTGTCATCCCGACCGGAGCGCAGCGTAGTGGAGGGACCTGCTGTTTCTCTTCCTTACCGCCTAGCCGCGCCCGATATAGGGCATAGTCGTCGCCATGACGGTCATAAACTGAACATTCGCGTCTAGCGGCAGGCTGGCCATGTAAACCACGGCTTCCCCAATGTGCTTTGCATCCATTCTTGCTTCTACCACCATCTGTCCGTTCGGCTGCAGTGAGGCAGACCCCGGCGCTCCGGTCATTTCCTTGCCTGCATTGCCGATATCGATCTGGCCGCAGGCAATGTTGTACGCGCGACCGTCCAGGGAGATGGATCGGGTGAGCCCGGTGATGGCATGTTTGGTAGCCGAATAGGGCGCGGAGTGTGGCCGCGGCACATATGCCGAAAGCGAGCCGTTATTGATAATGCGCCCTCCTTGCGGCTGCTGTGCCTTCATCATGCGAAACGCTTCCTGGGCGCAGAGAAAGGAACCGGTAAGATTCACGTTCACCACTTCGCACCATTGCTCGTAACTCAGATCTTCAAAGGGAGTTCCCGTGTTCACGCCGGCGTTGTTAAAGAGAACATCCAGCCGGCCGAATTTTTCCCGCGTGCCGGCAAATAAGGCGCGCACCGAATCGGGTTGACGCACGTCGGTGGGAATAACATGCATATTGCTGCCGCCCGCCAGGGCCGCTGTCTTTTCCAACTCAGCCACGCGCCGCCCAGCCAGCGCTAGCGAAAATCCGGCAGAAGCCATCTCCAGTGCAACCGCCCGGCCTATACCGCTGCCGGCTCCGGTAATGATCGCTACCTTGCCCCGGCCACCACTCTTTCCTGCAAGATCCGTGCTCAATGCTTCCCCTCCATAGGCTTATGTGCGCGACCGTAGCTACTTGGCATAAAAACGATAGCGGATGTTCCAACGTGCGGTTTGTCCCGGCGCAATCACCAGGTGAATATATGCCTCGGGACAAAGGGTGGTGCGAATGGACCAGAAGTTGAAGCGCGCTAGTGGTAGGTTCCCAGTTTGCTCGACTCCAACGCCTGTCTTTTGATTTTCGACGGTAATGTCGTAGTCCGAGGTGAAGCTGGAATAGCCAGTCAGAAAGCTTTCCACGTATTGCTCCCCTTGCAGCTCCTGGCGATAGACGATTTCCTTCCCGTCGATCCCGGCTAGCGGTTCCATCGACTTTTCCGCCTTGGGGGCAAAGGGAAACCGAACTACCAGATCCGGCCCGCTAGGAACGCCATCCAGCATAAAGAAGTCGTGGTCGTAGACCTCGGTATCGATGGTCTTGGTCCCGGTGTTTTTCAGGCGGTGCTCAAGGATGAGAACGGGGTCGTGCGGGTCGAGCTTTACCGTCTTCTCATAGTCATAGGCGATGCCAATGGGCGATTGGAGTTGTTGCCGGAAAGACACCTCGCTGGGTTTGGCGTGAATCGTCCACTTGCCGCCGTCGACCAGGGGATAGGTGTACATGAATTGGTAGGGGGAGTCGTCCTTCTTCCGCAATACGCCGACTCCCAGTTTTACGAACAACTCACCAGGTTTGGCCTGACTGTAGTCCAAAGCGCCGTCGCTCGACCTGAATTCCTCGACGGGGCCGGTAATGGCATCAGCCAGCATCGGATCGTAATGCGGAAACCAAACGCCAAAGTAGGTGTGGCCTTTGTAGGCCAGGCATGGGATGACCCCCGACCAGTCAAACCTTGAAGCGCGGTAGTAGCCATTCTTTGCATCCGGTAGATAGAGAACGGCTTGGACCTGCCCGTTTGAGATGGATGCTTTGGGGTAGTTCTGTTGCTGTAGAGAGGAGCACCCTGAGGAGGCGGTCTCCGCCCTGGCAAATAGGGTGCATAAAGCCAGAAGAAATCCTGCACTTAGGAGTGCTTTCAACGCAGTCGTCCGCCTTCCTTGATCGCCGACTGCATCCGCAACCCCGGAGCATGTCAGCACGTATTTTAGTATCGCCTCTGATTGAGTGCACAGGCGGAGAGCTCATTTAGGGCACAAGCTGATGGCGCCATACATCCAAAAAGGCGGAGATGGAATCTTCATAAGTGTTTTGGTGGTGCAAAATCGGGCTGCGTTGCAAGCGGTGATTGGGAATCCCGCGTGCAACAGGCCTTCAACGCAACGCGGTTATTACGAGGTGGAACGCGGGTCCCTCGCCGCGAAGGAGAAAGTATGCTGATCATTCTTATCATTTTGCTGCTAGTTTTCGGATTCGGTGGTTATCGCCTGGGACCAGGGCTCGGCTATTACGGCGGCGGCGGCATCAGTCTGATCATTCTCATCGTGATTATTCTGCTGCTCTTGCGAGTCATTTGACGATTCGCGGAAGGGACGCGGCGGTATTCTCCGGATGAATACCGCCTGGGGAATACTGTCGTCGATAAAACTTCGGGGCGCGCAATGGGTCCATGTTGCAAAACGGTGATCTTCTCAGAATTGCCGACTGGGGCCCTCCCCCGAGGAACCAGATCAACCATCTGCAGAAAATCACCGTTTGGGCAAACAATACAGGGTTTTCCCTGTGCATGGGCGTACCCAGTAGTAACAACTTCGTAACCGTTTTTTGCCGCCAAAGCCCATTCCAGCTCTTGTGACGCTCAAGTTAAATGAAGAAGAAGGAGTGCGCCCCGCCTCCTTAGAGGGGTGCGTTCGATCTGGAGAAGGCGTTACATTAGTTAAATGGAGCAACCATATTCCGACGCTGTGGTTTTTTTTGGCGCTACCGGCGACCTTGCTTACAAACAGATCTTTCCCTCACTGCAAAAACTGGCCAAACGAGGCAAGCTGACCGGCCCGGTCATTGGCGTGGCCAAGGCGGGCTGGAACCTTGAACAATTCAAGGCGCGAGCCAAGGATAGTGTCGAAAAACACGGGGGAGCTGATCCCGTTGGCTTTCCCATCCTGTTGGACAAGCTGCGCTACGTCGACGGGGACTATAAGGACGCGCAGACCTTTGCCAATGTCCGTCAAGAACTAGGCAGCGCGAAACATCCCATCCACTATCTGGCCATTCCGCCGGTTCTCTTCGGCACTGTTCTCACCCAGTTGAAGGCATCGGGTTCGTCGCAGGGCGCGCGGGTAGTGATTGAGAAGCCCTTTGGGAACGACTTGCCTTCCGCCGTCGCGCTCAACAAGATAGTGCATGAAGTATTTGCCGAAGAAGATGTCTTTCGGATCGATCACTACCTGGGCAAGAACACGGTGCAGAACGTGATCTTCTTCCGCTTCGCCAACTCCTTCCTGGAGCCCATCTGGAACAACCTCTACGTGGAAAGCGTGCAGATCACCATGGCTGAGCAGTTCGACGTTCTGGATAGAGGCAGCTTCTACGACGCGGTGGGAACGGTGCGCGACGTAGTGCAGAACCACTTGCTGCAAATACTCTCGAACATTGCCATGGAGCCTCCACCGACCCTGAGCATCGAGAGTCTGCGCGACGAGCGGGTGAAGGTGCTGAAGAGTATCGAGGCGTTGACGGATGACAATGTGGTCCGCGGTCAATACGACGGTTACCTCGACACACCGGGAGTCAAGAAAGGCTCGAAGACCGAGACCTACGTAGCGTTGCGATTGGCCATCAATTCCTGGCGTTGGAGAGGCGTGCCCTTCTTTATCCGGGCGGGCAAGTGTCTGCCCAAGTCGGAGACCGAGGTGGTGGCGAAATTGCGCCCGCCGTGTGCGATTTTTTCCGCAGAGCCTCCGCCGGCCAATTATGTGCGTTTCCGTATTAGCGGCGATCCGGTCATCGCGATTGGAGCCTCGATCAAAACCGCGGGCGACCAATTGCGAGGTTGCCCGATCGAGCTGATCGCCGACCAGGAATGCGGGGAAGACGTCATGCTGCCCTATGAGGAGCTGTTGGGCGATGCCATGGCTGGGAACCAGACCTGGTTTGCGCGCGAGGACTATGTCGAGGAGGCATGGCGCATCGTGGACCCGATCCTGGACAGCTCAAAGGTGATTCCGTATAAGCCTGGTAGCTGGGGGCCTGCGGAAGCCGACGGGCTCATTGCGTCTGTTGGCGGTTGGAGCGAGCCCAAATAGTGGTGTCGCTCAGGCGAGCGCATCCTGCAGCCGGAAGAGTGAGCCTACGCGGTCGGAGGGCCTTCTGCTTAGGCTCTCCCAGTCGCCTAATTCGGCTACGCTTCCGTTGTCTATGACGTAAATCATCTCCGCCCGCTGAATGGCGGAGACCCGATGGGCGATCAACAGAACGGTTGTCCGGCCTTGCAGGTGTTCGATCGCGTCCAGGATTCGTTTTTCGTTGTCCAGGTCGAGACTGCTGGTCGCCTCGTCGAGAATCAGCAGGCCGGGTTTGCGCAATAGCGCGCGAGCCAGCGCGATGCGCTGTCGTTGTCCGTGGGACAAGAGCATTCCGCGGTCCCCCACCGTCGTATCCAATCCCTGCGGTAAGGCAAAGACGAACTCGGCGGCGGCGAGGCTGAGACTCTCTTTCATCTCCTGTTCCGTAGCGTCGGGCTTTGCCCAGCGCAGGTTAGCCCGCACCGTGTCGTGAAAGAGCACCGTGTCCTGGGCGACGTAGCCAACGTAGCGCCGCCAGGAGCGCGCACTTTGCGGCGTAAGCTCGGCGCCGTCGACCAGAACCCTCCCTGTCAGAGGGGAGAGCAGGCCGTTGACCAGGTCGGCGACGGTGCTTTTGCCCGCACCGGAAGAGCCCACGATGGCGGTAACCTTTCCCGCCGCGATGGTCAGCGATAAATCCTCCAGCACCATGGGCCGCAGCGCGTCATAGCGGAACCCAACCCGCTCCAGGCGGATTTCGTGGGCCAGCGAAGGCCCCGGGCCGGCAGCGCCCGGAACTTCGGCATTGGCCGCGCATTCACGGTAAATCGTCATCAGGTTTTCGAACGCGGGTAGCTCGCTGAGGAAGGCCTGCAACTGGCTTTGGCCCGCAGCCAGCCGGGGGATAAGGCGGGTAAAGACCGCCAGCAACAGAAGGATGGACGCTGGAGCTACGTTGAGAATCTGCAGTGAAGCGAAGATGATGCCGCCCAGCACCATGAGCGATCCGGCTTCGAACCAGAAGGCGGCTGCTGCCTGGCTCCTGGTGCTCTCGAGGCTTTGCTGCAGGGCCGAGGACTGGAGCGAGGTAAACATCTCCAGATCGCTGCTCTGCGCATCGTAGAACTTCATCGCCTTGAGATTCTGCAGGTGTTCTGTTGCGGATGCGTAGACTTCGCTTACGCTCTCCGAGACCGCGGTCCCGCTGGCATGAACAGCGCGCATCCAGCGGCGCGAGACCAGCAGCAGAACGGTGCCCGTGGCCAGCACGAGCGAAGTCATACCCGCGGAGAGCTTCAGCGCGATGGCGATATAAACCAGGGCGAGAATGGCGTTGGATATCGTGCCGATGAGCAGGTACGTGCAGGTCGCGACCCGGGTCAACTCGGCGGTAAGCGCGTGGGTAAAGTCGGAGGAGCGGCGGCGCACCAGGAAGAGCCAATCGGCGTTGATGATGGCCTGGTAGAGGCGCCTGCTGAGGGCCAGTTCATAGGTAAGCACGGTGCGAAAGGTGAGCACCGACTGCACCCGGCTGAACAGCGACCGCAGCGCCATGAGCAGCATGAAGATCAGCAGCAAGGTGGCTAGCCACAATGACGGAGATAATCCGCTTTGCACCAGTAGGGCGCGTACTTCGCCGGTGTAGTGCCCAACGTGCCCTTGGTTGGCCAGGTTGAAACCGGCTACCTGCAGGATGGGGAAGAGCAGGGCCACGCCCAGGCCTTCTGTCAGGGAGGTAAAGGTCATGATGAGCACGGCGGCCAACAGCTGCCAACGCGCAATGCGGATCAGGCTGGAAACATATTCCAGAAGGGGGCGCCTGGAGGCGGCCAACTGATCCGCAGAGAGCGCGGCGAGAGTCCTCTGCCCATGAGGCGTGGCAGGGGAATCGCTGCGGGGGGCCGGCATGCCTCAAACGATAGCAGAGCCGGGCCGCTGTGCAGATTGTCAACGTGGGAACGGGGTGGGGGGCCGGGCCGCCCCACTAGTTCTGGGTTTAGATGAGAGCGAAGGATCAGTCCCGAAGTAGGGGCGGCGGAGAATCCATCTTGTCCAAATTAGCTCTTTTCGATTCGATGTCCGGACAGAATGGGGCTTCATGCACACAGATTATGGGCAGATGACTTGAATAAGTCATTTGAGAAAAACAGTCCAAAGAGCGCCGTGCCTCACTCTCGTAGTGCACTACAGTCGTCGCCTTGTGCCTGCATTCTCTCGAGGACTCGGTGTGTCCAGGGGACAGATGGCCGATATGTGCTTCGCGCAAGGGGGATTTCTTTGGGTCCGTCCCGTCAAGAATTACCTGTAAAGGTGCTTAGAAAGGTTCGATTATTGATGCATGGAATCGCCTGAAGCCCTCTATCATCGCGTTTTGCTGGAGAACCAAGCTCGATTGGCTCTCCAGCAAAAACTGGACACCGGGCTTGGCTATTCCAAGATGGTCGTGTTCCTCGCAGGAGCCATTGCGGCATTCCCACTGCTGCACTCTCAAGGTCTTCAGGGTCTGCTCCTGATCCCCGTTGCGATTTTCGTGCCCCTGGCAGTGGGGCATGATCGTGTACTGCGCGCCATCGGGGAGAGAAAGCGAGTCATTGAATTTTACGAGCGTGGAATCGCGCGCCTGCAAGACAGGTGGGCGGGAACCGGAGATACCGGAGATCGCTTTCTGGATCTCGCCCATCCGTACGCGCGGGATCTCGACATTTTCGGCAAGGGGTCGCTATTCGAGTTTCTCTGCACTGTCAAAACTCGGGCTGGTGAACAGACGCTCGCTCGGTGGCTCCTCCATGCGGCTCTACCAGAGGAGATACGCTCTCGGCAGGCGGCAATCACGGAGATGAAGGACAGGCTCCGCTTTCGCGAGAGCCTGTTTGTCGCGGGAGAGAGTGTGCGCCTGGGAGTTCGGCCGGACGCGCTGGCATCATGGGCAGAACGCGAGCGGATGTTCCCGCGATGGCTTGCGCCGGCACTGGCGCCTCTCGCTATGCTGTGGGTAGGCGCCACAGCATATGCGCTGTTTTATCTACTGCAGTGGCTGTTCGCTGGAGGCGCTCTCCCGGCGGACTCGTTGCGCTCCGCGTCGCTGATGTCGATCGTGAACCTCGGAGTCAGCCTCGCCCTGCGGCGGCGTGTCTCAGAATCTGCCCAAGCAGTAGAGGAGGCCGCCGAGGACCTCAGCGTGCTGGCAGAAGTTCTGCAAGTGATGGAACAAGAGACATTTGCCTCCGCTCGACTGCGGAGCCTGCGCGCCTCGCTCGATTCCGGAGACATAGCGCCCTCTGCCGCGGTGAAGAGGTTGAAGTGGATCGCCGATTGGTTAGAGGGGCGCCGAAATCTGCTGGTTCAGATGTTTTCCCCGTTTATTTTCTACAGCGCAGAATTGACCATGGCGGCGGAACGTTGGCAGCAGAGGTTCGGCTCTGCGATTCGTGGCTGGCTCTCTACCGTGGGTGAGTTCGAAGCACTATCCGCGCTCGCCTGTTATGCATGGGAACATCCCGCAGACGTGCTGCCGGAGTTTGTCGAGCAGCGTGCTTGCTTTGAGGCAACGGGGCTGGCGCACCCGCTGTTGCCCGCCAGCAGGGCAGTGGGCAACGACCTGACGTTAGGCAGCAAAATGCAGTTGATCGTGGTCAGTGGTCCGAACATGGCGGGTAAGAGCACGTTTCTACGGGGTGTGGGAATCAACGCGGTTTTAGCACAGTGCGGCGCTCCGGTGCGAGCCACGCGGCTGCGCCTTTCACCGCTTGCCGTGGGAGCCTCCATCTGCGTGCTGGATTCATTGCAAGGGGGCGTCTCGCGTTTCTACGCGGAAATCAAACGCCTGAAGCTTCTCTCAGACTTGGCAGAAGAGCCGGCTGCGCTTCTATTCCTGCTTGATGAGCTACTTTCGGGAACCAATTCGCGAGACCGGTTCGACGGAACGCGGTTCGTGGTTCGTGCGTTGGTGCGGCGTGGAGCCATCGGAATGGTGACTACGCACGATTTGGCCCTCACTGAAATCCCGCAGACGATGGGCGAATTGGCGCAAAACTACCACTTTGAGGACAGCATCGAAGAAGGCGAGCTTAAGTTTGACTACCGGCTGCATCCTGGAATCGTGCGCACCAGCAACGCGCTTACACTGATGCAGGCGGTCGGCCTGAAGTTGGAGGACTAGGTCCCCCCAATGGGCTCGCGGCGGAGTCCAGCAAGAGGCCGACCTGTCCGCGTGTCCCGGCGTGCCGTAGAGGGACTGCACCGTCTGAACCTGGACCGCGAACAAGTAAGAAACCGCCTCTGGGAAATCGCCAACCTCAGCCCTGAATTGAACCGCGGCAGCATTACCGGACAGGTCAAGGCCATCTCCAACCGTCGCGCCGTCGACCCTCGCGCCGTTTCCTCAGAACAGGGCCGGCATGCCTCAAACGATAGCAGAGCCGGGCGGTCGTGCAGATTGTCAACGAGGGAACCGGGGTGGGGCCGGGTGAGTGTACCGGGACATGCGTTACGTTGTGGACCTGAGACATCCGTTACAAGCCCCTTGCGGTGGCTGGTTCAGCAGAATAGATGTCTAGCCAGTCGTCGAGGCCGTGGGAATGTGGGAATCCCGAAAGGTCAGACAACCAGTATTGCGAGGCCCGTGATCATCAGGGCGATTGCCCAGACGAGGTCCAGGTTGAACCATGATGTTCTCAACATCGCCAGGCCGAATTTCTGATAGACGAGCAACGCCACGGTAGCCGTCACGGAAAGATAGCCCAAAGTATGGATGAGTGTGGCCTGCAGGTTGCCCGCAACACTCTGCGAGGCGCCCATGTGGTGACGCCCATGAGGTCCCGCCATCACCACAGGTAGAACCATCAGACCCGCGCCGTGCGCGGATGCCATCAGGAACGACCAGATCGTGAGATCGCGGAATCCGACACTCATTCCGCCCCACCGGAAATGCCTGTTTCGGACGAGCTTGTAAATGCCCAGTGCTATAAGTGTCGCCGCCACACCGGCGCGGATGTACATTATTGGCACAACGATCTGCATCAGACTGGCGACCAGGACAACAACCGCAATAGAGAGAGCATGCCCGAGTGCAATAGGCGGCAATGACAAGGCTACCGCTCGCGCACGATGTTCCTGCATGCCGCGGGCTACCGCAAACAGCCATCCCATGCCAGGATTAATTCCGTGATATGCCCCCAGTAGGAATAGCATCGCCCAGAGGTTCCACTGCTCGTGCACGAATCACCTCTATGCGTAGCAATAAGAGTCTGACGAAGCGTCGCCGCCTTCAAGTCGAATCTGGTGTGGACGCAATTCGCCGAACTCAACGAAGAATTCGGGATCGAGTTTCATGCCTCCGTCGGGATTGACATCGAGCTTGACCATCCATCCATTGATCCCCTCGGGATAAAACTGCGCGTCCCATGGGGTGTAGAGAGAATTGGTGAAGTAGATGCGCTTGCCGTCGCGGCTTACCTCGACCATCTGCGGGGCGCCGTTCAAAGGTCTATCCGGACGCTTAGGATGAGCGGCTTTGCGGAAAATTCCCCCGAGGTGTATCGAACCGGTTTTTCGCGGGTGGAATGGATCAGACACATCGTACTGCAGAAATTCTCCAGAGCCGAAACAAGAGACGTACAAAAAACGATCGTCCAGCGAGAGGTTAATGTCCGTCACCAGTGGCGGAACGGCCTTGAAGCCTTGAAGGAGCGGTGGCAGCGTGTCCGGATCGGCTGGCTCTGCGGCGATTTCGATGACCTTCGTGATTCCCCATCCATCTTTGTCGCGATGCCATAGCCAGATGGAGGCGGATAGATCCTTGAGAGAAACGACCACGCCGAGGAAGCCATAGGCGCGAGTGGGATCGTGAGCCGGGCGTAGTTCTAAAGCCATCTGGTGCTCTGAGCCGAGATCGAGTTCCTGGAGGTGGCGTCTCTTGACCAAATCCCAGATGTGCAATTTGTGGCCGTAACCTCCACCAAGCAGTATCTCGGGATTCACGCCTTTACTAACCATGTTCGGCGTTCCCCACTCGCTGGTAATAAGCGTGTCGAAGCCCAGATGCCACCAGAAATCGTATGCGAGATGTTGAGTGCCGCGATCCAGTTCCCACTTGCCTAGTACATCGAAGCTTTCATGGTCCATGACGAAGATACCGCCGGGCCCGTCCCCGTCCGGCGCTCCCAGAGCGCTTATCAGGATTCCATCGGGGCCACAATGTACCGTGTGCGGCGAAGCGTATCCGGTGCGTGCGGCCAACTCCTCCGGCTCAATGACTCTCGCTATTTTTGGGTTACGGGGATCAGGCTTGGTGTCGATAATGTGAATGCGTGAGGAGTGGATGCCCGGCACCACCAGGAAGCGACGTTCGACGTGCGGATGTGGAGCATGCGGGCAAAGGCAGGCGCTGCAGGCATTCCAGCCAAAGTGATGGAGCTCGTCGCCGGCATTCGGCATGTCAAGTTGTCCGACGAGACTGCCGTAGGTCGGGGATGCGGGATCGACATCGACGACACCCAGCGCATCGTGACGGCCATCATCTTTTCCGTTGACCATTGCGACGTAGGCCAGCTTTTCAGCTGGCGCCTCCATGGCCATTTTGGGCGAAGGGTAAAACGATGGATCGGGCCGCCAAATCGACATCTTAAAACCACCTTTGATTTACAGGATCACGGTTACGCGCATGAACGTGGCCGGAATGAAGGTTCCTGCTTCTCCGCTCTTGTTCTGGGTATGAGCCAATTCCAGGAGCTTGTTGTGAAGCTCCTGCTCTTTGCCGCTCTTGCGGGCAGCATCGTATGCATTCATCGTGGGGCCGTAGAAATCCCGAAACAGCTCGATGAACTCGGTCGGACTCTTGTCCGCAGAAGCAAAATAGAACGTGTCCTTAATCATAGAAATCTTTTCAACCGGGATACCAGCGTTGCCGAATCGTTCGACTATGTGGCTTTCGACGCCCCAGGTCATCGGGCTAACAAATCCTTCCGGTGGTGGAGGATTAAATTCGGAGCTGATTTTGAGCAATTGGGACACAAATGTCGGATCGTTCGGAATCCAATTGCCCATGACGATGCGGCCACCTGGCCGGGTTACGCGGGCCATCTCACGCGCTACGTCAAAAGGCCGAGGAGCAAACATGGCGCCGAAGATGGACAGCGTCAGATCGAAGGATTCATTCTCGACATCTTTCAGATGACTGGCATCTCCTTCCTGAAATTGCAGGCGCGTCAGACCCTCCGCTTTCGCTCGCTTGTTGCCGGCCTCGACGAGGTTGCGTGCGATGTCGATTCCGGTCACGTTTGCGCCCGTCCTTGCCAGCGGTATCGCCGTTGTCCCATCGCCGCAACCGAGATCGAGCACCTGGAGAGGGGGACTAATACTGAGGGAGTCAACCAGGGCTTCTCCGGACTGGCGCATGAAACCCGCAATTTCGGTGAAGTCGCCTTTCTCCCACAATGTCTGGTTCGGATTTGCGACGGCTTGGTTCATGGTGCTGCTCCTGCCGATTGATTCAGCCTTCTCATTGTGCGTTGAGGCCGCCAATACATCCATGCCCGAGCGTCGCTATGATATGCTCGACCGTCCTTTCCAAGTCAGTCAGCCATGCGCAGAGTCCGCGAAACCCTGCAGAAAGTCCAGAAAACCCACATGGATGCATTTTCGGAGGTTCTGAGCGGAGTCAAACTGCGAGGTGCCGTGTACTTCACAGCGGATTTCTCGGCTCCCTGGGGACTTACCGTTCCCGCCTCAAATGTCATGACTGCAAGGATGGCGCCTGGAGCCGATCACTTGATCCTGTACCATCTCGTTCTTGAGGGAGGCGCCCTTATTGAGCTGGCCGATGGGCAAACTTTGGAATTGAACACGGGAGATGTCGTCGTATTTCCCAGTGCAGAGGCTCATCATATGAGCAGCGGCAAAGGAGCTAACCGGCCATTCCCTAACTACGGCATCAGCGCCAAGATTCAGTCGCGTGATCTTAGCCCTCTTCGTGCTGGCGGCGGTGGAGACGTCTCCCGTCTGGTGTGTGGATACATGACATGCGATCCCTATTTCTGCCGACCGCTTCTCAGCGGACTTCCGCCTGTGTTCAAGGTCAACCTAAGAGCCGACCGTGCCGGGCAATGGCTCGAAAATTCAATTCTGCATCTGGTAGAAGAGGCCTCTTCCGCACGGATGGGTAGCGAGGCCATGCTGGCCAAATTCTCTGAGGCACTGTTCGTCGAGACACTCCGGCGTTATATTGCGGGTCTGCCGCAACATCAAGTGGGATGGCTGGCAGGGACGCGAGATCCTATCGTGGGGAAATGTCTCGGATTGTTCCACGGCCGCATCGCTCATCCGTGGACCATTGCAGAGATCGCAAAGGAGGTTGGCATTTCGCGATCGGCTCTCATCGATCGTTTTACGCGCTATCTATCCGTGCCGCCCATGACCTATCTCACACGCTGGAGGCTTGAACTCGCAGCAAGAACGCTGGAGAGAACGTCACGGGGAGTGGCAGAAATCGCCAATGAGGTGGGATATGAATCAGAGGCAGCATTCAGCCGCGCCTTCAAGCGCGAGTTTGGGCAGCCGCCGGGTCAATATCGTGGTGACCATATGAGCTTGCACCCACGGAACGTAAACCAATAGCGTGATCTGAAACGCCTCCTCGTATTAGGCATCGGACGTGCATACCCTCCAACGGAATGCCGATTGGTGAAATAGGCCAATTTACTCATCGACAGGCTCAGACCGCTCTTCGCGCAGCTCTGAAGCGAAGCTCTTCCGCGTTAAGTTCTCCGATTTCCATGTCTCGAAAGAAGACTCTGTAAAACCCTGGTGTTATCGGCTCGAATCCCAACTCTTCGAAGCGAAAGACTTCGCTGATAAATATCCTTGTCTTGTGCCAACTGATATCCCCGCTATTATTCACTCTTCGCAGAAGAAGCCCCCTTCGGTAGTTGAACTCCGGCAACTTGCGAGGCAATCGGACGGAGCTTGGGTGATAGAGACTCGCTGGGACCTGGTTGTTCAAGCCCTCATTCGGACGCTCATTGTTGAACACGTAGCGAAAATTATCAAAGCGGCTTTGTTGTGCACGAAGAGATGCAGCAGGTGGCACGGTTGTATCAATTTGCGCGCGCCCCAGGAGGGATGCTTGGCACGAAGCACGAGGATAGCGTTCTCCATCGGCTCAAGCGTCGCGTGCGAACAGGTATGCGGGCGGCGGCTGCGAGCCACGAGTCCTTCAGCTCCCGTCTCGTTGTAGCGGTGGATCCAGCGGTAGGCCGTTGGACGCGAGATTCCATACGCGCGACACAGGTCCGCTACTGACATCTCTTCCTTCTGATAGCTCGATAAGAACTGCAAACGTTGATCCAAGATACAACTCTCTTTCCAGGGCATACAACATCGTCGTGCCTGCCCAAATAACAAGGATTCGTACCCGTCGCGCTCCGCTGTAAACCATGTCTCCGGTCTGTTTTGTAACGCAAGTGCTAAGTACGCTCAGGGGTCTGGCCGGTACCAAGGGGTAGGGACGCGGTTCGGATGTGGGTCGAGAGAACCGCAGGGCGTTCAGTGTTGCGTATCCCACTCAAGCCCAAAGACGGGGCTTGACCCCGATTTCCTGCCACGCCGTGCTAGAAAGGTCCGCGTGTGCGCCTTTCACTCGGTTTTCTGCTAATCCTGGCGGCTGCTTTGGGACAACGCTCAGTCGCATCCCCGGATAAGCCGGCTGCAATCGGCACGGGAAATCTTGAGCTTAGACAACGAAAGGAGCTTCCGAGTGAAGCGGTCAGCGCCGAAGGGCTCATCCGTCTCGACGCAACTGTAACGGACCAGGCAGGTAAGCCAGTGGCCGGACTTCAGCGTACTGATTTCAGACTGCTCGACAATAGCCAGCCGCGGAGCATCATTGCTTTCCACGCGTCAAAAGATCCTTCCGCCAGCGCGGAGGATTCGCTTACGGTCATTATTCTCCTGGATACCTTGGATTTGCCCTCGTACCGTGCGGCCCTCGAGCGGCAACAGGTGGCGCAATTCCTGCGCTACAAATCCGGGAAGCTGGCAGTAACCTCACCTACACAAGGAATTCGGCCACGCGGATGTATGCGTGTACCCGCCCCGGCGTGAACTTGAATAGCGGCACAGTTATTCCTGAACTCGAAACCAGAGCCTACCCTGGGCCTCCAGTTTCGTTGACCTCTGACGTTTCCCTCATCAAGGCAGGAGGCAGTAGGCACCCCGCGAGGCAAGCGCTCTGTCAAATGTGACCAGAACCCCCTCACTCGCTTGGGCAAACGCGAGCAGCCATGCATCGGCCCAAATTTTGGGAGATGCTGTTCGCCCCGATGCCTTCTCGCGAAACCGCTTCTCCACCTCTGGGGGTTCCGAGACAAACGTCACACGGTCGTCCTCGTACAAGCGGTCACAGATTCGCCATGCTGCGGTGATCGTCAGCGGCTTGCCGTCCATTACCGCAGCCGTCGTCATAAGACGCAGGAACCCAAGTTGCGTGAGACGAGAGAACGCGATAATCCCGTTTTCCTGTTCCCACCATCGCCTTGCAATTGGGGCATGCACATGTTCGGGTGCCGCGACGGCAAGCCAAACGTTGATGTCAGGGAAGCTCAATGAGTTCATAAGCCTGTTCATTGGTGACGCGGATGCGCCGCCCCGCAGGACGGATCAGCGGTGGATCCAGACTGAGTCGTCGGCTGGGGCGGGCGGATTTGGCCTCTTCCACGGCGCGCTCGATCCCGGCAAGGATAAGCTTCCGTGCGGAGCAACCCTTTCGTGCAGCGGCCTCGTGGACGCGGCGGTGAAGGTCGCGAGGCAGGTCGATCGAGGTCCGGACCGAATTGGGCTTCATACACACACAATATGCGCAGACGACTTAAATAAGTCAATTTGCGGAATTCCGTGACCAGGCGAAGTAACCCCCCATCCTTGCGCCCAAGATCGGATCTCCTTTGTGCAGCCGATGCCGCCCTAGGAGACTCGCCTCCCGATTCAAACAGCTCTAAACTATGCCTACTTGATCTTTCCCACATGCGCCTTGAAAAACCCCTCCCTGTCCTCACCGCAAGAGCCATCCCTGCAGAAAGTCAAAGGTCAGCCATAAGCCTCCGCAAGATTATTTGTTTTGCTACGATGCTCGCTCTGGCTTGCGTGCCTCTCGTCGAACAAGCGCAGCAGACGACACCGATCCCATCGCTTGCAACCACGGTCACAGTCGTCGGCAGCGCTGAGCCGGTGACCGTTGGCGAGTCCAACCGCTCGACGACGGTGCTCGATACCACGGCGAATTCGTTGCTGTTCGAGCAGCCCGAGGAGTATCTGCGCACCGATGCATCGGTCTTTATGGAGCAGCGTGGAGCCGGCGGCAGCCAGGCCGACATCTCTCTTCGCGGTACGTCGTTCGAGCAGACGCTGGTGCTGCTGAACGGCTTTCGCATCGACGACGCGGAGACTTCGCACCACAACATGGATCTTCCCGTCCCGCTGGGCGCGACGAGCAGCATCGACGTGCTGCATGGAGCCGGTTCGACCCTCTATGGTTCGGACGCCATCGGCGGCGTAATCGACTTCGTAACACGTACTCCGACGGATACCTCTCTTCTGCTGCGTGCAGGCGGAGGGAACTACGGCACCACGGAGCAGCAGATGCTCGGCACTGCAGCGGGATCGCGCTGGTCCGAGGTGCTGGCCGGACAACGTGACTCGTCCACAGGTTTCATGTACGACCGTGATTATCGCGACCAGGAAGCAAGCACAGAGACGCGCTGGACGAGCCCGCTGGGGAGCACCGATATCCTGCTTGCCGGCGATGACCGGGCTTTCGGCGCCAACCAGTTCTATGGAAACTATCCCTCCTGGGAGCGCACAAAAGGATGGTTCGCCTCCATCAACCAGATCTTCAATCCCAATACGCAGGCCGTGTTTGGCTATCGCAGGCATACCGACCAGTACATCCTGATTCGCGACGACCCCGCGTTCTATGAAAATAACGATATCGACACGAGCTGGGAAGCAGCGTTACGCCGTCATGATGCGTTAGGGCGTCACATCACGGTTTCGTATGGCCTGGAAGGCGACGGCGACGGCATTCACAGCAACAACCTTGGCGCCCATGCAAGAAACTGGGGTTCCGGCTACGTGGACGTAGATGCGCAGTGGGGCCGCGTCTCGTTGAGCGCGGGCCTGCGGCAGGAGATTATCAGCGGCGGCTACTTCGTCACAAGCCCCATGCTGGGCGGTGGAGTGTATGTCGCACGGAAGTTGAAGTTGCGCGGCGAGGCAGGATATGGTTTCCGCCTTCCAACCTACCTGGACCTTTACTACAGTGATCCAAGCACCATCGGCAACCCGAACCTGAAACCCGAGTCAGCCTGGAACGTGGAAGGCGGCGCTGACTGGTTTGCATCGTCCTCGATCATGTTTCGGTCCACTGTGTTCTACTCGCGGCAACATGATGCAATCGATTATGTTCGCACAGACGCCAGCCAGCCCTGGCAGGCCACGAACCTTTCCGGGCTGCACTTCACCGGCTGGGAGAATGCTGCGGTCTGGCAACCAAGCGGCGCCAATCAGATCAAAGCGTCATGGACCCTGCTGGTCGGCGCACAGCAGGCACTCCACGGCCTCCAATCGGAATATATCTTCAATTACCCGGTGAACAATGCCGGCCTCGAAGCGACGCACTTTTTTAAAACAGGCTACGTGGTCCATACCCGCATCGGCGTCACGCAGCGATACCAGCAAACTCCCTATGCGGTCTGGGACATTGCGGCGGCGCGGGAACGCGGCGTGTGGCGTCCCTACATTCGCATCACGAATACCACGAACACCGGATATCAGGAGGTTATCGGTGTGCAGATGCCAGGACGAACAGAGGTGGCTGGGGTCGTGATTTCGCTTCATCGCAAACGGGATGGCTCCTGACTTTAAAGGAGCTTGCGCTTTCTGGCCTGAGCGCGAGCGCAGGACAGTTTTACCGCTGTCCGGTGTCACACCCGATCGCTGCCGCACCCCGGGGTCTCCTGCGAAGTTGCAGTCCTTGACGAACTTCATGCGGCCTTCCTTATTGAAAGCCGCCCTCGCGGCGCTGGGAAAGAGGCCGCGCACAGGAAAATCCGCGCCTCTCGCTCTTTTCGCGATATGTGCCGAGAGTTTTTCGGTAGCCTATTCCGTCATTTGTCGAGCGAGATTTCCCAATCTGCAGCGTAGTGGAGCGATATGTTGCTAACATTTCATCAGTCATGGCGAATTTAAACCTCACATCGATCGTTTGTCACACGCCCAACCCGGTGGCTGCGGATGTGGCCGGTGAGACGGTGCTCATGAGCCTGGAACGCAGTCGTTGTTACGGACTGGGCGGAATCGGCAGTGAAATCTGGAGCAAGCTGGCAGCGCCGGTGCGGGTGGCGGACCTGGTCAAGGAATTTAGCGGACGCTACGAAGCCCCTCCCGGGGTTATCGAGCGTGATGTGCTCCAGTTGCTCACGCAATTGGTAGATGAAGGCCTAATCAAAATCTGCTGACCTGAGCTTCGGAGGCGGGCAGTTCACTCCGCGTGCCCTGCGCAGTCCGGCTTGCTTAATTCCGCCTTCTTCTTGTTCACGTTGACGAAGGCGATTTGATCTTCGCCTTAAGCTCTTTCACTTTTCCAACTACGATTCAACCCATGAAAACCACGTTGTACCTGCCGCTTTTTCCGCCCCTGGCAGCATTCGATAAAACCGCGCCACCTCCACCTTGTCATCCCGAGCGCCGGCGAATTTCCAAAGGAAATTCGGCAAGCCGAGGGACCTGCTGTGCGCACCTCACCCTAGAAAACGCCAACAGGCGCAAGTAGCCACTCAAGCCCACAGGAAAGCCTTCGCGTTTCTGCTGGCTCTGCTCCTCGCCGCGGCCGCCGTGGCCCAGCAAGCAAAGCAAAAGCTCATCTTCCGCTGCGACTGCCGGAACTCCGTCGCCCTGCAAATAGCCACCGCGGCCCGCGACGAGATAGCGAGAAGACCAGCGCCGTAGTCTTATGCCAGAGCTCACGCATCGATTCGATCGTAAAGGAGTTAGAGGCAGCGCACCATTACCACATCCTGCCATCCAGTGCGGGCGGCTCGAAACTCCGATAGATACCTTGACAAAAGATCAGCGGGACGCAAGAATGCCCGCTGGTTCGCTTTTTCAATAAACGGCATGGCATCTCACAATGCGGTACCGGGAAGCAGCGGCGTTTACAAATTGCAGGCGCTCGATCGCGCCTTCGCGGTGCTGGATCTGCTCTCTTCCAGTTCGGCGCCGATGGGCCTGGCCGAGATTGCCTCTGCCCTCGAGTTGCACAAGAGCACCGCGCACCGTTTCCTCATGGTGTTGGAGCGCCACCGCATCGTGGAGCGCACGCCCGCGGGTAAGTTTCGCCTCGGCTTGCGCTTATGCGACTTTGGCAGCCGCGCTATCGAGCAGTACGACTTGCGGGACCGCGCCCAACTCCATCTGAAGACACTGGTCGCCGAGGTCGAGGAAACCGCCCATCTGTGCATCCTGGAGAAGACGCACATGGTGTATATCGATAAACAGGAGCCGGAGCGCACCATCCGCATGATCTCGCGCGTGGGAGCCAGCAGCCCCATCCACTGCACGGCCGTGGGCAAGGCGATTCTGGCCACCATGTCGCGCCCCCGGGTGGAGGAGATGTTGCAGGCTTTGCAACTGGAAAGGTTCACGCGGCGAACCATGACTAGCCGGGAAGCGTTGCTGAAAGAGCTTGATCGGACCAACCGCCGCGGATACGCAGTCGACGACGAAGAGCGGGAAGAGGGCGTGCGCTGCGCCGGAATGGCTATCCTCGATGGACGCGGCGAGGCCGTCGCCGCGGTAAGTATCTCCGGCCCCTCGTTTCGCGTGACCATGCAGAAGATTCCCGCGATCGCCGGTAAGCTGATGACTTGTGTGAAGGGAATTCAACACGATCTGGGATTCATACCGTTCGCACGCTAGCCGCGAACGGAATCGACGTAAATAAGGAAAGAGGCCAATGGAAGAGTTATCGATCAAGGGCGCGGAGACCAGCCGTTGGGACTGCGTGAGTTTAGGAGAGGTAATGCTGCGCCTCGATCCGGGCGAAGGCAGGATCCACACAGCTCGGCAATTTCAAGCCTGGGAGGGCGGGGGAGAGTATAACGTGGCGCGCGGGTTGCGCCGTTGCTTCGGCTTGCGCAGCGCGATCGCAACCGCGTTTGCGGATAATCCCATCGGCAGGTTGGTGGAGGATTTCATCCTGCAGGGTGGGGTCGACACGTCGCTGATTCGCTGGGTTCCGTATGACGGCATCGGCCGTACCGTTCGCAATGGGCTCAACTTTACCGAGCGCGGTTATGGAGTGCGTGCCGCCGTCGGTTGCTCCGACCGCGGCAATACCGCCATTTCCCAGACCAAGCGTGGTGACTTCGATTGGGAGGCTATTCTCGGGCCCCAGAATGGCTCGCGTTGGCTGCACACGGGAGGCATCTTCGCTGCGCTCTCGCCCTCAACCCCGGAGGTTGCGGTCGAGGCACTGGATACAGCGCGCAAGTATGGGACGATCAGTTCGTTCGATCTGAACTATCGCGATTCTCTTTGGAAATCCATCGGCGGCAAGGCCAAAGCGCAAGAGGTGAATCGAGCGCTGGTGAGCAAGCTGGATGTGCTCTTTGGCAATGAAGAGGACTTCTCCGCCATGCTGGGGATCAAGCTCGAAGGCGTGAAAGAAGATTTCGACGAGTTGCCGGTTGCCAGTTACGAGACCATGCTGCGCGAGGTCGCCGCTTCGTATCCTAACCTGAAGCTGGTGGCCACGACTCTGCGCACGGCGCAAACAGCTTCGCGCAACGCCTGGGGCGCCATGGCGATCTACAAAAATGAGATCTTGTATGTGCCGCAACGGGAGATAGACATCCTCGACCGGGTGGGCGGCGGGGACTCGTTCGCCTCCGGCCTGGTCTTTGGAATGCTTATGGGCAAGCCGGCGGCATGGGCCGTCGCTTGCGGAGTGGCCCATGGAGCCCTCGCTATGACCACGCCCGGGGACACCAGCATGGCCTCGCGCGCGGAAGTAGAGCGTGTGATGCTCGGTGGTTCCGCGCGCATTGCCCGTTAACATCGGACCCTGGGATTAAAGGAAAAACGAATGTCGAAGGAAGTGCAGCAGCAACTGGAGGAAGCAGGAATCATTCCTGTTTTGCGGGCCCGCTCAGCAAGCGAGGCCATGGGCGTAGTCGAGGCGATGGTTGCCGGGGGAATCACGGTCATAGAAGTCACGATGACGGTGCCGGGTGCGATCGATGTATTGAAGGAGTTGAAACGTGTCTACGGCAGCAGGCTGCTGCTGGGGTCGGGAACCGTAACCGACGGCGCGGAGTGTGCCGCCACCATCGAGGCCGGCGCCGAGTTTGTGGTGAGCCCGAGCCTCCACATGGATGTCATCAAGGAGACCAAGGCGCGAGGCAAGGTTTCGCTGCCAGGTGCGCTGACGCCGACCGAAGTCATCACCGCATGGCGGGCTGGCGCGGATTTCGTCAAGGTATTTCCCTGCTCAGCGATGGGCGGGGCAAGTTATCTGAAATCGCTCAAAGCTCCTTTTCCCTATTTGCGGTTGGTGCCGACCGGCGGTGTGACCCTGGAGACGGCCGCCAGCTTTCTTGAAGCCGGCGCCTCGGCCCTGGGAGTGGGCGCTGACCTGGTCAACATCGCAGCGCTGACCAAGGGCAAGCCTGAGGTCATCACCATCGCCGCACGCGCGTATCTTGACGTGATTGCTAAGACGCGCGCCGCAGCCAAAGCGTAAACTGCTTTTTCACACCCATGCCGCATCGCGGCAAGAAAGAACAAGGTAAAGATCGAATGACAGTCAAACAGAGGAGTTGGGCAATCCCCGTGATGTTGTTGGCGATGGGCCTGGTGATGGCTCCAGGGCGGCTTTCGCTGGCGCAGGATGCAGGTGCCGCGGCGACGCCCGACGTGTACTCACAGGATGACTTGATGGGCATGGAAAAGAAGCTCAAGGAGAAGGTCGACGCTTCGGGACTGGCCACGCAGACGATCAAGAAGTATTCCACTGATTATTCGATGCTGGCGTTTCGCACACAAAGCGGAAAGGCCGAGCTGCACGAGAAGTTCGCTGACTTTTACGTGGTGGTCGATGGCAAAGCAACGTTGGTGAGCGGCGGAAAAATGGTGGATGGCAAAACCACGGCGCCGGGTGAAGTGCGCGGCGATTCAATACAGGATGGCAAGGAAACCAAGCTGAAGAAGGGTGACATTGTTCATATACCAGCTAATATTCCTCACCAATTGTTGCTGACCAAGGGAGACACTTTCCAATACTTCATCGTCAAGGTTCAAGAAATCGAGTAAGGGCGTTTGGTTGAGAGCTAAAAGGCAAATGCTCTCCTTCATGCGCGCAAGCCGCGTTCACGACTTGAGTTGAGGAAACGCCGTAATTCGTAATTTTGCCGCGGCATAGGGAACTAACGTAATTGTCTCTTCCGGCTCGCTGCTGGTCACCGGGCTTTGCGGGACTGGATCGGCCACTCCGTCAACGGCCAACCAGGACGGCAACTTGCGGGCTTTCACCCGTAGTTTGACCGGTGCAGCTGCGAGCGAAAAAGGCGAGCCTTGTTGGGTCAGTTCCTGAACAGACTGCCTTTCGATTTCCTTCTCAGAAGCCGCAAGCGCGTAGTTCCATTGCGAGTGGGGAAAGACCTGCCAATCGGCGGTCATTCCTCTATCTCGCAATTTCACCCAGCTCTCTTCAATCGGCAATGAAAAAACCAGCGGCCCACTTTGGATGGAGATTGAATCGTTGTATCCCGTAACGGTTTTCGGGGACATCGGAAACCGCAACTCCACGACATCTCCCGTCTTCCAGGTGCGTTCGATCTTCGCAAACCCAGCGTCGTGTGGCGTATTCATCGGCAGTCCGTTCACCAGGATAACGGGAACGTCGACCCAAGCGGGGATCCTGAGTCTCAGAGGGAAGCTGAGCGCGACTGCCGGCTCCAGCTTGATCCGGACATTTCCTTGAAATGGGTATTCAGTTTCCTCCAGGATGCGAACTTCGGTATTGCGAACCATGGTGCGAACTTCACACGGTGAGTAGAGGGCCGCTACCAGGCCGTCATCGTTGCTGAACATCCAAAGGCTCGCCGCAAACTTAGGCCACCCCTGGTGAAAGTTGGCGGTACAGCAGCCGAAGTTCGGTTCGAGGCCATAAAGATTGGACTCAGGGCCGTTCGTCATCCAGGGCTTGCGATGCAGGCTTACTTCTACCTGGTTAGGTTCCTGGTCATATTGGTGGGCCCACATATCGTCCGTGAAGGTACCGGGCAAAGCATTGAAGGCTATCGTCTCGATGC
Organism: uncultured Acidobacteriaceae bacterium; assembly: GCA_963824325.1. Taxonomy (GTDB): domain Bacteria; phylum Acidobacteriota; class Terriglobia; order Terriglobales; family Acidobacteriaceae; genus PALSA-350. The sequence goes on from CAWGPA010000008.1 coordinate 81,183, forward strand.
GATCGCCGATCGCAGCATCACCCAGGATGGCAAACGACTGCTCCAGCGAAAACAGGGTTTCGACGACCGTGCAGAGTTCGCTCCCCTGAGATGGATTTCGTCCAGCGAGATGTTCATCGCAGGAGAACATGCCATTGGGTAACCCATGATATGTATCCAAAGCCGCTAGCATTTGGTGGAAGCCGGCACGATCCGCCTCGCTGTTGGACAACAGCGACCACACCGGGGCTGCCTTGATGGCTTGCCCGTTGTTTACCCCGTGGGTGGAGAGTGCCAGATCGGCGAGTCCCTGCCCTTCATTGAGTTTGATCATCTCTCGCGTCACAGGCTCAGTAAATTTGAAATCTGCGAACTGTGCCTGCCAATCGTGTCCCTGGGCGCGTAAGAGGCGAGCGAGTTCCAACAACTTGGCGTCACCGGTTCGGTTATAGAGCCAGATCGCAACCAGAGCATTATCTTGAGATCGAAACTTACCCCAGTCGCGCAAGGGGCGCTCGGGAAGCGCCGTCAGCTGGCACTCGAAGTAGCGCGACATCACCGGAATCACTCGTGGATCGCCGGTTGCTTCCTGGTATTGCGCCAACGCCTTGAGCATGACCATGCGCGGCCACCAGTCGTTGTTGCTGCTCGGGCCGATCATTCCGTTGCTTGCCTGGTGGGTCAGAGTCCACTCGACGAACTTTTGCGCTTTGGCCTTCAGGCGATCGTCGTTCAGCAGATAAGCGAGCGGAAGAAGCCCGTCAAGGAAATAGGGGCCGCGTTCCCAGGACTCACCCGTTCCACCGAGCCAGCCACTATTGCTGCCCACATCCGCCCACGTCTCATCGAGGTGGCCACTCAAGCCATTGGCCTGGACTTGCAGTTGACGCTTCAGCCAACCCGCGGGGCGTACGGCGCCCAGAGGTAACATATAGAACGCGTTTTGCGCCAGCGGCGCCTTGTTCTTGATAACCTGCCGCGGATTCTCGGTTCTTGCAAAAGTGAAGCTGGCCGATGCCAGCCGCTCGCTGCAAGGCAAACAGGCAACCGCGGTTACCCCGGCCTGTTTCAGAAAGCGGCGGCGGCTTATCGTCTGGCGATCCGTATTTTTCATCAGCACCTCCTATCGCCTGGACACCGATGTTAACTCACCTCTGTCTTGTGGTGCGAAGTGGCGGCCGATCGGCCGTTAGGCAAAGTGACAAAGCCGGCGCCTACCATACCAGATATCATCCCTATAGTTTCTTCGAAAAAGGGAGCCAAATGCGAGAAGTACGTTCTGCTTCGTTTGTTATGGGCCGTTGCCTGGGCCTGTTGTGTTCGGCGATTATTTGTTTTGCCAGCGCCACGATGGCAAACGCACAGCGCCCGCCGGCGGTGCCCCTCGTGACGCACGATCCTTACTTCAGCATCTGGTCGATGTCGGATCGATTGACGGATGTGAATACACGTCACTGGACAGGTTTGGATCAGCCCTTGACCGGGTTGGTACGCATCGATAACGCCCCTTATCGGTTCATGGGAGCTGATCCCCGGCAGGTTCCTGCGATGCAGCAGGTATCGCTTCGAGTGACCCCACTGCACACGGTTTACGTATTCGAGTCTGCCGGAGTGCAATTGGAGGTCAGGTTCTTTACCGCGGCGCTGCCGCAAGATCTCGAAGCATTATCGCGTCCGGTCGACTATCTCACGTGGAAGATCAGTTCCAGCGATGGGCGACCGCATTCGGTCAGCTTGCTGCTCGATGTGAATCCGCGTGTGGCTGTGAACACAGACGACGAGGAAGTGACGTGGGGAAGGTCAAAACTTCCTGGAATGGAAGTGCTGCGGGTTGGGTCACGCGATCAACGCGTCCTGAGTCGCGGGGGCGATAACCTGAGAATCGACTGGGGATATTTTTATCTTGCTGTACCGGAGCAGGAGGATACAGCTCTGGCCACCTCAAGTAGCGCAATTGCGGCCTTCTTGGCCTCTGGTGAACTGCCGCAATCCGATGACATGGAAATGCCGCGGCAGCCTCGTAGTGGCGCGTCGCACTTGGCGGTTCGACTACGCGCACAAGTGTCTGCGGACAAGCCGGTAAGCCGGCATGTACTGCTCGCCTATGACGACACGGATTCCATTGAATATCTTGACCGCAAGTTACCCCCCTATTGGCGCAGAAACGGACGGACTGCCGGCGCTATGTTAGCCGAATCGGAGGCGCAGTACGCCAGCCTTGAGGCGCGGGGCAACCGCTTTGATGAAGAACTCACGAGCGACCTGGAACATGTGGGCGGCAAGTCTTATGCGGAGTTGGGAACGCTAGCGTACCGGCAGACCCTCGCTGCTCATGGCTTCGTTGCGGATATTGACGGCACGCCCATGCTTTTTCCAAAGGAAAACTTTAGCAACGGCTGTATCTCGACGGTAGATGTTTTATATCCCTCAGCACCGTTTTTTCTGTTCTTCAATCCCGCATTACTCGAGGCCCAGCTAAAGCCAGTTCTTGAGTATTCTGCGCTTCCGCGATGGCGCTGGCCTTTCGCGCCGCACGATCTGGGCACGTATCCGCTCGCGGATGGTCAGGTGTATGGGGGCGGGGAATTGACGGAAGAGAATCAAATGCCGGTGGAGGAGAGCGCGAACATGCTCATCCTCGTGGACGCACTTAGCATGGCACAAGGCAATTGGCATCTCGCCGAGGAGTATTGGCCGCAATTGACGAAATGGGCGGACTATCTGAAGGCCAAGGGCCTCGATCCTGAAAATCAACTCAGCACGGACGACTTTGCCGGTCATCTTGCTCATAACGCCAACCTATCGATCAAGGCCATCGAAGGCATCGCTGCTTACTCCCAGATGGCAAAAAAGCTGGGTAAGACCGATCTTGCGCAACAATACGCTGTTGCCGCTAAGAAAATGGCTGATCAATGGCAAGGCATGGCGCTCGAGGGCGATCATTACAAACTTGCTTTTGATAAACCTGGAACATGGAGCCAGAAGTACAACCTGGTTTGGGACAAGCTGCTTGATATGGATCTTTTTCCCGCGTCCATTCGCAAGACGGAGATGGCCTTCTATTTAGCGCACCTCAATCGATATGGGTTACCGCTCGACAACCGTGCAGATTACACCAAGCTCGATTGGGAACTGTGGACGGCGACGCTTACGGAAGATCCGTCTCAGTTCACTGCGTTGATGGACCCGATTGGTAAGTGGCTCAACGAGACTCCTTCTCGTGTACCGCTGACCGACTGGTATGACAGCAAGACGGGTTTAATGCTTCATTTCCAGGCAAGGTCGGTGGTGGGCGGCGTCTTCATCAAGGCGCTCGCGGATAAGGATCTTCGGGAGAAGTGGAGAAAGTTCAGCCCGTAGAGGGAGCTTGGTGCCGTAAATGCTCACAATTGCTTGGTAAAAGCATTTCACGCTGGATGCGCCCGAGCAGGGGCTGAAAAGTTTACGTGAAACTTCACTTGTAAACACGGGCTTCTGCGGAGCCTGTGCCCTAGCAGAACCTCATAGGAACAGGACGGGTGCCCCAGGTTCGCCCAAGCGTACCTGGGCCGAAAATGATCGGTCTCGATTGCTTTCACTGGCCCCGCCTCGGATTTGCTGGTCAAGATAGTAGAAAGCTATGGTGGGCTTCGCCCTCTTTTTCGGCCCACGTACGCTGGGGCGAACGTGGGGCACCCGTCCCAGCTCTATCGGGCTCTTCTAGGGCAGGTTCCGCGGCGATCCAATTCTGAACCGGCAGGTTTCAGGCAGGCTCTCAATTCCATTCCTCTTGGGCATGTGGCCCGACTGAAGTCGTCCCCTGATACAAAACCGGGACACAGCATCCAAAGCAACCTCTATCGTTGCAATCGATTCAGTTCTCAACAGCCGCTAGCGCGCGCTTGTAGACCTCGACGGTGCGCGCGGTCATGGCGCTGGCTGTGAACTGAGCCGCCCAGAGGCGCCGGCCTGCTGTGCCCATAGCGACGCGCAATGCGGGGCCGGCAATCAGCCGGGCAAGCGCTTCACGCAGGCCGGCAACGTCTCCCCGGCGTACCAGCAGGCCGGTCTCCTCGTGCCGCACGGATTCGGCAATGCCTCCTACATCCGTAGCCACTACCGGCAAAGCGGCGCGCATGGCCTCCAGAATGCTGATGGGCAACGCCTCGAAGTTCGTAGAGAGTACGAAGATCTGCGCTTCCATGAGCAGACGGATCACATCGCTCTCCGGCGGCAAGATGCTGACTCGATCACTGAGCCCGAGCCCACTGACTTGAGCGTCCACGTGCGGTTTCAACTCGCCCGCCCCTACCAACAGCAAACGCCACTCCATGTTTAGCAAACCGGAAAGCGCATGGAGAAGAGTGCCGTGATCCTTTTGCGATGCGAAGCGCGCTACCATCACTATCAGCGGCGGTTGCGCATCGATCGGTCGCAGGCGGGCAAACGGGATCTCCGCTATGCCGTTATGCACCACCTCCAGCGCCTTTGCCGGGCAGACGCCAAACTGCTGGGCCAGCATCCGCTCGTGCTCGCATACGTTGATGACACGCGTGCCCAGCCGGCCGGCCAGACGCTCTGCCCAACAGAAAAACGGAATTGTCCGCAGTGAGGTGCGATCGAAGATGGACCATCCGTGGGGGGTAAACACACTGGGGATGTGGTGCAGCCGCGCAGCTGCGCGAGCGAGCGAGCCGGCTTTGGCGGTATGAGCGCATACCAGGTCCGGTTTCAGCTGCCGTAAGGCGCACCAAAGCTCGACGAGAGCCGCCAGATCGCGATGTGGTCTCACCGGCCGGACCAGGCTCCTCACCGGCAGCCAGGGAATCCCCGCCTGGCGGAGCTGGTCAGTGAAAATGCCAGGCGCCCCGGTGATCACGGTAACGTCGTGGCCAAGGCTGCGCAGCTCAAGCGAAAGCTCGCGCACATGGCTCTGGGCTCCGCCAAGAACATCGCCGCGGGTTAGCACATGAACGATCTTCATGCCCGCCCTCTCCGGTCCTTTTCGGGCGTTAGTAGTGATGCAGGGCGGAAGGTCTCGCTGGATGGCCGCCCATACCAGGCAGCGAGCAGGTTCCACAGACTGCGCCACGCCGCAAGCTCTGCCGCGGACGGCGCCTGCGCGGCCTGGTGACCCAGGCGGTGCTCGAAGCCGACGATCACTGCGGCGCAGTTGGCGGCAAACCTCGCAGCAGAAATACCCAGCAGCTGCAGCTTTTGCCAACCACCGGAAGTACCGCCGGGCTGCTTGCAGACGTACCGGATGTGCAGCAGTTTGTAGCGTAGGAGCTTCTTGAGTGTGATCCGTTCCCGACGGTATCCCAACAAAACCTGGGGAAGATTGGCAAAACGGCTAAGCCGGTAGCTGCGCAGCAGCAGCTCCTGATCCTGAGCCAGCCACGCGCTTTCCTCATAACGCCAACGGCGAAACCATTCGATGTGTCCCATCCATAGCGGATGCCATAAGGGGAAGCCGCGGAAAGGAGAGCGGGTGATGCCGTCGTGGTCTGCTGCCGGGTTGAAGCGCCAGAGCGGGCGGCCGTATTTCCCGAAGACCATCGCGCCGGCGGCACACAGGTCTATCTCCGCATGAGCAACTAAGAAAGCCAGCTGCTGTTCCAGCCGGTGGGGATAGGCAATGTCGTCGGCATCCATCCTGGCCAGATAACGACCGCGCGCCCGGTCGATACATTCATTCAATCGGGCTGCGAGCCGTAGCCGCCGTCCGTCACTCCAGCAGATCACGCGCGGGTCGCGGAAACTGCGGGCGATGGTCAAACCCTGATCGTCGGAGCCGTCATCGCAGAGTAAGAGCTCAAAGTCGCCGTAGCTTTGATTCAGGAGCGAGCGGATGGCCAGCTCCAGGGTGGCGGCGCTGTTGAAGAAAGGCATCGCGATGGTGATGACAGGGTTGGTCATCGGCTGTGGGCAACCACTCGCGAACCGGACGCCCGCGGTAAGTCTCCGCCCAGGGAGTGAAATACAACCGCATACTGTTGCGCCAAACGCTGCAGGCTAAAGCACTCCTCCACGACCACCCGGCCCGCGGCGCCCATGCGCTGGCGTAGATCCGCGTCGGTGAGCAGCGCGGTCAGTGCGTCGACCCACTGCTGCTCACAACCTGCGCTCAAGCCCACCTCGCCCATCGCCAGTACTTCGATATTCATTCCCGCGGGGGTGACGACCACCGGAAGCCCCGCCGCCATATAGCACAGCATTTTGTAACTGCACTTGCCGTTGCACCAGGCGGTATCAGCGAGCGGCATCAGCCCGATCGACATGCGCGCGAAGGCGTCTAACTCGGTTCGTGGCGTCCAGAGTTCAAACTCGACCCGGGATTCCGGGAGGCGCTTGAATTGCGGTGGTCGATCGGAGACGATCAGCAGCTTGGCCCGGCTGCAGTGCTGGAACACGCGCAGCAGTGCTCCCTCGATCGAATAGAGGAAAGGAAAATTGCCGCTGGTGCCGGTCCAGCCCAGCACCAGCGCGGGCTCGCCTTGCCGGGAACGGCGCGGGCGATACCACGAGGTATTGACCGCCGTCGGGATGACGGTGACGTTTGCGTTCCATCGGGAAAATTGGTCGGCCAGAAAACTGTTGCCGCACACCACCAGGTCGCTGGCTCTAGCCAGATCCCTGGCGCGGTGGCCGCCGGTATTGAGCCAAACCGCATCATCGACGTCCAGGATCATCGGCCGCTTTGCCAGGGCTTGGAGGGGGGCAAAGGCGGGGAGGAACTGGCGCGAGAGCCAGGTCACATCAGCCTTCCAGGAGCAGGTGAGCGTCGCCGTGCGCGCCGCCGCCGTCGCCGCCATCCACAGCGGGCGCAGGCCGCGTTGCCGGGGCAATATGTTGCCCCAGGGAAGCGGGTACTCGCGCACTGCGATGCCGAGTTTGCCCAGCGGGTCGATGTATTGGCGCACGCGCGCCCTGGCGCTGGGCACCATCACGCCGCCGGTATACGCGGCTACGCGCACGATTGAGGCTCCGGGGCATCCCTATCTGTCGAGCGCGGAGAACCGCGCAGGGTAATGTTGGGGGCGAAGTAAACCAGGGTGGGGACCGCGCCGGCCTTGATCCAGAACATGATCTGGGCGAAGTACTCCTCGGAGAAGATGGTCATGACCGTCGCGTAGACGAATGCTCCCAGGGTGAAGACAGCCCAGCACTTGCCCCGAACGGCGCAGCGATAGACATAGGCGCTGAGAAAGCCGACCAGGAACATCAGCCCGATCACTCCGCGCATTCCGCCGTGATCCATGTAATAAGGCAGGAACGCGGTATAAACGTTGGTTATCTGGCTGGGTGAGATTTTTGTGTATTCAAGATTGCGGTCGCGCTCGGAATAAGTTGCGCCGAATCGATTCGCAATCCGTTTCGCGAACTTACCCAGATCCCAGCCATACCGCAGCTCGGGATTTTGCCGGTTCTGGTCGAAGGCAATAATTCCACCCAGCCAGTAAGTGCCGACACCCTCGGCCACGCGAGGAAGATTCTTAGCCAACGTTGCTCCCGCATCCGCGCCATATTTGCCCATGGCCACCTGTCCGGCGGAGAAGACCAGCAGGAATACAAGACCGACCATCCCCAGCAATCGGAAAGGGGCGGCGCCCCGCTTGAGCCAGAGCATCACCACCGAGCTGATCAGTAACAGAAGCACCTCGGAGCGGGCGCCGTTCAGTAGTTGGTATCCCCCGGCGAGCAGGACGAGGAAGAGAGTGCGGTCCCTGCGCCTGCCGGTATCGGCGTACTCGTACACGGCGATCAGAGCGACGATGCTCAGCAACGGCAGGATGAAGGACTCGAACGAAAGCGCGTTGTGGCCGGATATGTTCGCCTTGTTGCTCGCGATGCGGATTTGTCTCCACAGACTTTCCCGCGGAGCGATGGTGTTGCTGAGCTGTTTGAAATAGAAGTAGGAGAAGGGAATATTCAGCAGGGAAAGTAACCCCGCGGTGGTCAGCCAGCGGTCGACCTGGATACGGCGCTTTGCGCTGACCGCGCTTAGTGTTCGCCCACTTCGTAAGGGAACAACGACGGCGCAGATTCCTCCCAGGGAGAAGGCGAGAACGCCGGCGAGGACGATTTCATCTGCCGTGGTGGTAAGGGGGAAGTACCGATCCCCGCACAACCAGATGGTGAAGAGCGTGATCGTCCACACGATTCCCAGGGATGCGGGCGGAAAGAGGACGGAGTGTCCGTAGCGGTACATCGCGATGCTCCAGAGGGCGAGCAGTGCAACCGTGAGGGGCAGAGTCACACGACCGCCGATTCCGGCAAAGGGGTCGTGCTTGCCAAGAACCGGAAGGTCATTTTAGGGGTATCGCTAAACTTATCTGGCACGATGTGTAGCCCTTCTCCTAAACCGGGACGAGAGGCACGGTCTAGGCGCTGTTTACGGCTGTGTAATAACGGGCATAGGCTTTGTAGGTGGCATCTGTCACAATAGCCGACTCATTTAACACGATGCCGGCGATGGGTACATTCACACGGCGAAGAGTTTCTACGGCAAGTCCCACTGCCTTCATCGGAGTATGTCCGCTGCGTACGGCCAGGACCGTTACATCCGTGGCCGCGGCCAGTTCCAGTGTTTCCGCGCACCCCAACAGCGGTGGTGAATCCAAAACGACCAGGTCGAACTCCTTGGTGGCCTGGGCCAATAGTCCTCGCATCTGCGGCCCGATCAGCGACAACGCCATCGGCAAGGGCAACCCGGAGCCGAGAACGAAAAGATTCGGGCGGGAGGAAACGGCACGCGTGGCAGTTCTCCAAGGAATGGTCTGCGCCAGCACTGCTGCCAAGCCGGCATCGGGGTCGAGGCGAACCATCCTCTCAATCGCCGGTTGGCGTAAGTCGCCGTCGATCAAGAGTGTGCGTTTGCCCTGTTCCGCGTTAGCGATGGCCAGCGAGAGCGCGAGCGTTGATTTTCCTTCGCCAGGGTAGGCGCTGGTTACCAACACGCTCTTGGGCACATACGCCTGGGTAGAGAGCATCAGATAGCCCCGCAGATGGCGTACGCCCTCATCGAAGAAACCGCCTTGCATGTTGCACCAGCGGTTTCCTGCAAAGCGTAAGCCCTCAGAACCAAGTGCCAGCCGGAGATGCATGTCCATCACCTGGGGCAATGCGCAAACCACGGAAATGCCAAGCGCCTCTTCGATCGGCTCGATCTCTTTTGCGGTCACATCGGTGAGTTCCGCGGAGACGAAATATGCGGCGAACGCAAGAGAGAAAGACGCCATACAGAAACCAATAATCAGGGGCCAATTGGGAAAGACCGCCTTGGCGGCCGGCCGAGCGGAATCCGCCAGCCGGATGATGTTATTTTGCAATTCGGAGTTAATGCCTGATTGCTTGATCTTGGCGAAGAGATCTTCATAAACCCGTTCCGCTGCATCTGCTTCGTGCTTCAGCTGCAGATAGTCAAACGACTGCGAGGTCAGATCGTCGACCTGCTGTTTGGTTTCGGCAACCGCCGCCGATAGCATATGTTCGCGCACCAGGGTCTGGCGGTAATCCACGCCTATACGAGTGGAAACGTTGCGCCGACTCTCCTCCAGCGCGGCACTCGCTTCCTCCACCTGCGCCGCCGCCTTGCGGTACTCAGGGTGCTGGTCTCCGTAGGTTGCGCCCACCAGCGCCAGGTTTGCCTTGGCTACCTGCAGCTTCTCCACATCCTTGGAGAGATCGCTCGATTGGGCGGACACCTCGACCTCGGGCAGGGAACCATCTTTTGCTTCGCGGTACACGGCCTCCTTGGCGATCCGATCCGCCTCGGCGACGCTGTTCTCACTATTCAGCGCCTGCAGCCTGGCCACCAATACACTTGTCTTCTGCTCCGGATCGGCGGTTCCCAGGTCGCGTTGGTACACCATGAGTGCGCTGTGCGTAGATTCCATCTTTTGCTTTAAGTCAATCAGCTGCCGCTCCATTGAGGAGGTGAGGCGGCCAGCTTCCTTGGTGCGCGTCTCGAAAATGTCGCGGAGATAGGAGTCGGCAATGGCGTTGGCGACATTGGCTGCGACTTGAGGATTTGTGTCCCGATAAGTGATTGTCAATAAGTAGGTGTTGGGATTGCGTTCGACCTTCAGATGCTTCAGGACGATGGGCGCATTTCTGATCGCGGCTTCCTTTTCCCGTGAATAGCGCCAAAACCAGTAGCGCTGCAATTGGTGTTCCCGCTCCAGCAGGTTGTAGCGCTCCGCAACCGGGCGGAGGATGGTGTCGGCCTGCAGCAGGCTTTGCTGCGTGGCCATGAACTGGTCGTCCCCGGTAGTCATGAGATGGTCGGATCCAACGGTCTCAGGTATTGCTTGCCGGTCAATTGCTATCAACGTGGAGCCCACATTGATGGCGGGCGCCAAGGCACACCCGAGGGCCACCAGGGCGGTGAGCGCAATGCTGAGTACGGCGATCATTTCCCAGTGGCGGCGCACGATCTCCGCATAGAAGGTGAGTGGCCGCTGGAATTCAGCGGGATCGCTCAGCCTGGTGTGCGGCGGCTTCCGTATTGCGATCGAATCGGGCATGCGCGTGGCTCCGTTCTCGCAGCAGATCTAGAGTTTTCTATCAACCTATAGGGCGGCAGCGTTGCCGAGAGAGGATCCGGCGTGTAGGGCCCCGCTCAATGTGAACTCCAAATGGCAGCGGAAACGGCAGCGTTGCCCATGCCGCTCACATGGTTCAGCACGCTTGCGCTGGCCTTCAGTTTCCCATTGATCGGAACGTAAAGAATGTCATTGGGGGCGAGCTTCACATCCTCGGACTTTCGGTCCAGGATGCGTTTTAGCGGAACCTCGATCTCTGTTTTCTGTTCATTTCCCGCTTCTGCCCTGTAGATATAGGCCTTGTTGCGGCTGAATGAGTCAAGACCCCCGCTGAGGGCGAGCAATTTGAGCACAGTGGTGTCGTGCATATCCTGATAGGGAAACGCTCCTGGGCGCTTCACGTCTCCTACGACAAATACCTGCTCGCATTCCGGCACGCGGATCTGCGCGCCTGCGGTGACCCGGATATTAAGCCGTGGGTGAAGTCCATCGAAGAGCTGGCGCACGGAGATTCGTTGCACGCTGCCGTTGGCTTGCTCGACGATAATCTCCGGCCCGGCTTCGGGCAGCAGGCCCCCCGCTTGGCTTAACGCTCCTAGTACACGCAGGTCACCCAACTCCTGGATGGTCATGGGTGTCTTGACCGCCCCGGCGACGGTGACATCGCGGCTGCGATATTCCACAACGGAAACATCGACGACAGGGTTTACCAGTAGATGTTGTGCCTTCAGGGTGGAGGCAATTTGGTCTCGCAGCGCATTCGGCATCAGCCCCGCGGCGGGTATGGGTTTGTGAAGCAGCGGCAGGTTCAGATACCCCTGCTGGTCGACGCGAAAAGTCTGCGAGAGCTCGGGCGAATCGTCGACGGTCAAGCGAACAAGGTCGGAGGCTCCGATCGGCTGAAAGGGCAGATTGGAACCTCCGATGGCAACAGGTGTTGCAGGGGAGACTGGCCCGGGTTGGGGGGAAGACAAACGCTGCGCCGTGGTGGCGATAGAGATCAGAGCCGGAACTATCACTATTGCCACAGTAAGTTTTCTCATGGCTTCACGCTTGTATGGGACCAGCTTAGAGCGACGGTATTAAACGAAGGTGGAGGCAAAGATTAATTATTTCTCAGCTCAGTGGATTGCTGATGTCGAGAACGCCATGGGATTGTTCCTATGACTGTGTGCTTTTTAGAAGCAGCGAATAAGCCGCGTGCGCGCCTTCTCTTCGCTGTATACCAGAGGAAAAAGAGCTTAGCGTCGATAGCTGATGACCCTTGCAGGCACGCCGGCGCAGATCGCCATCGGAGGCAAATCTGTCGTCACTACAGCTCCGGCTCCGACCACGGCGCCATTACCGATGGAGACCCCGGCCGTTACGACGGCGTTGGCTCCGAGCCAAACATCATCGCCGATGCTGATGGGTGCATCCCGCCCGGGTTGATTGCGAATCAGCTCACCGCGGGCTATTCCATGATTAGAAGAGAAGATCGACACGCAAGGGCCGAGAAGCACGTTGCTTCCGATGGTGATCGGGCCCGCGGGAGAAGCCCATACGGAACAGAGATGATTGATAAAGGAGTGGTCGCCGATCTGGATCATCTCCGGGTGCTTAAAGATCACCGTCGGGGAAATCTTCACCCCCTTGCCAAGGCGTTTCAGTTTTGCCTTGCGTATATAGCTGCCGCCGGTGATAAAGGCCAACAAGTAGAGCCAACCTCTTACTGTCTCTGCGATCGATCGGATCAACCTGCCCCCTTTGGGTACTTTTGTGGCGCGAGCGAGTGGGTCTGCGGTATGTCCACAACGCCGCTGCCATGCCCAGCCTAAGGTGACAGCTTAAATTCGTATTGCGGGAAAGATTAAGTTTCCCTTAGAGCAGCAGCCATTCGGAGCGGCCTCTCTGAATTCCCACGGCAGGCGGTGCAAGCAGAATAGGGCGCTTGAATGCTACACCACCATTGGTTTTCTGGTACGAGGCGCAGGGCCATTACTTCCGGCCGCCGGTGCAATAAATCAGCCGCCTGATAAGTACGCTCATCATTGCTGTTACACCAGTAATGCACACCAAAGGTAATTGCAGCTGCCATCGCAACCTAAGATATTGGCTGCAGCTTACATAGCAAGTCTCGCGTCATTGCTCGCAATTCGCCTTACCGCCGTGTGGTACTCCGCGACGCTGTCTGCCCCCGAGGCAAACAAGCCTGAGTGCCGCCGCAATACAGCTGCGTCCACGGATTTTCGCTCTAGATTTGCGGAGGGCTCAAATGAACAAGTTCATGGCGCTTTTAGTTTTGAGCATGGGCCTACCCGCGCTAGCCGCCACCTACACGGTTCAGGCCGGCTCCAGCGCAGCGACCATTCAGGAAATTGTGAACACGGCGGGTTCGGGGGCGGGTAATACGGTCATGTTCTCCGCGGGTTCTTATAGCCTCGCGTCCACGGTGATTTTGCCCTGCTCCAACGGCACAGTCTACACTGGGCCAAACGTGGGCGTCGTCACGCAGGCCCGGATGCCGTCCGCGGTCCTGACCAGCGCGGTGACAACAAATTTTGCCCTGCAGACGAACAGCAACGGTACTTCTTTTACCGGGAATCAGGGATGCACGATTCAGTATTTACGCTTTTCCGGAACGCAGGGGGGCATCTATGTGACCCATCCCTCCTCAGGAATTGTCATCCAGTACAACTACTTCACCCTTAACAATCCCCCGGTCGGTGGAGCGCAGTCGTTACAAGCTATCTATATCGACGGGGACCACAATGAAGGCCTCGATCCGACGACCGGCGCGTCGTATATATCCATCATCTGGAATGTTTTCTATAACAATTGCGCTCTGATCAACGCTGAGGGCGGCGGCAACGGGAACGTCGATTCCGGCGGGTTATGCGCGGCGACCGTAGTGAGCGCTTACAACAATCACCTGGTCTGGAATAACAATACAGTCAATGGGATCGAAGAGGGGCTCAAGTTATTTGAGCAGGCCGTCCTGCAACAGACCAGCATCAATGCCGATGTCGAAAATAATAATATGCAGGGCAACTCCCGCATCATGATCGAGACGCAACAGGATACGAATGGTGTTAGCAATTACAATCACAACGCTTTTTACAAGCCTAATAATCCCAATAACTACACCTTCGAATTATCTATGCCGGAGTTTACTTCATCAATTTCCCCAACCCACAGCTCCGACGATAACGTATTCATCTCCAACGTCCCCATTACCGGTGAGACCGGCCCTGGGGCACACTACGGCATTGGACTGGAACTGTGGGGAGCGGGCAGCATAGCCACCAACAACCTGTTTCAGGGTGGGAACGGGCCGGAGTCCTGTGGCGCCGGGTATGGATGTACGGGATGGAACATTTCTGTGGGTGAGGCATTTACCAACGCAAATGTTACCGGCAACTACTTCTCCGGCACAGACACGTGGTCAGGTACCGTAAATAACGTGAACAATGCGGTGGACTATGAGGATGGCGGTTCAACCGCAAATCCTGGAATCGTCATCAGTCCGAATACCGTGGTTCAGACCAGCACTACCATACCGACCGTTGCGCCTGCCATTTCGCCCGTGTCCTCGTCGGCGGCGTCCACCGTTACGCTGACCGACAGCGATACGAACCATAGGCTCTCCATTTTCTACACCACGGACGGCACCAATCCGGCCATCTTCGGTCCCGGTGGTGCGGCAGGAAGTTCACGGGTATACAGCGCACCATTTACAGTACCCGCCGGAACAACCGTCAAAGCGATTGCGTCCTGGGGGCAGGGCGCGAACCAGGGCATAGTATTTCCTTCTTTTGGATACGTTCCCAGCGCTGTTGTGACTGGTTTTGTCAGCTCATCAGGACGGACTCTCAAGAGTGTACTTCTACGCCCCGCGTCGAGCAGCACGACGATGGCAGCGGGCGGCACCATGCAACTTAACGCCTACGCGACCTACTCGGACGGCTCAACGGGTGCATTGCCAGATACGGAAGGTAACAAGGTGACGTCATGGAATACCAGCAACCATGACGTTGCCAAGATCAGTAGTGGCGGTCATGCCACCGCCGTGGCTAACGGCGCCGTCAACATAGAGGCCATGGCGGGCGCTGTGACGGTGGCTCCCTTGGCCGTCACCGTAGGCACGAGCCCCGTTTCGGGTGCGCGAAAGACCCTTAAGAGCGTACTTCTGCACCCCGCGTCAGGCAGCAAAACCATGACCACCGGCAGCACCATGCAACTCATCGCTTACGCTACTTATGCGGACGGTTCAACAGGGACCTTGCCCGATGCGGCAGGTAACAAGGTGACGGCGTGGAATACCAGCAACCATAAGGTAGCCAAGATCAGTAGCGGAGGTCACGCTACCGCGATGGGTAATGGCGGGGTCAACATAGAGGCCATGGTGGGCGCGGTGACGGCGACTCCGTGGTCAGTGACCGTAGGCGCCGCCGCGAAACCTGCCGCCCAGGCTGCTACCGCTTCTGCTATCCCGGCAAGCCCCGCCGCTGAGGTGCAACCCGCTGCCAGTCCTGCTGCCGCGGATACTCAGGCAGCAGCGGTTCCAGAAGCCCAACAGGCGCTTACTGCGCTTGCTCCGGGGCCAGTTCCCACCGCTCCGGGAGCGGCTCTTCCGGACACGTTCCTGGGCCCATTCTGGATGCTAGTGACCCCGGCGGGCGGCTCGGCTTCCATCTCGAATTCGCATCTTTTTATTGGCGTTCCCGGAGGCGTGAACCATGACCCGCTACTTCCGTCCAACCAGGCGGTGCGCGTCGTGCAAGCGATTGGCAAGAAGGATTTCGATGTGGCAGTGAAGATCGACTCCCCGCTTTTTGCAGCGGATGGGAACACCAGCCAGGGTCTCATGGTGCTCGCCGATAACGAAGACTTCATCACCTTTGCCCTGGCCACCGACGGAACCAAGGTTGGGCTCAATGCCCGTATCGTGGCTGGTGGGGTGGCGACTACGGTGCTTGACGATACGGATTTCAGCCAGTATCAAAATCCCATGTATCTGCGGGTAACGAAGGCCGGCAGTGCTTATGTTGTCCTTTACTCGATCGACGGAGCAAATTGGACGCAGGCGGCCAGCTTCACCGATGCCACCACGTTCACTTCGATTGGACCCTTCGCAAGCAATTACAACGACACGCCCGCCAATGCGA
The DNA here is from genome assembly GCA_963824325.1 of uncultured Acidobacteriaceae bacterium. Taxonomy (GTDB): domain Bacteria; phylum Acidobacteriota; class Terriglobia; order Terriglobales; family Acidobacteriaceae; genus PALSA-350. Next base: position 96,835 of record CAWGPA010000008.1, read on the forward strand.
CCCCGGTGGTCATGTCAGTGAACTGGTTCGACGTTCAGCAATAGATGCGGATGCGGCGACGGCCGCGTAGCAACAGAACCCATGAGGAGCTGGACGGGTGCCCCACGTTCGCCTTAGCGTACGTGGGCCGAAAACGACGGGCGAAGCCTTCGAATGCTTTTAGGGTTATCGACCAGCAGATCCGAGCGGCGTCTAGGAAAAGCAATCGAAACGTTATCTTCTGACGCAGACTCTGAAGCTAGACCGGGGCCGGCCAACCTGGCATGTGATTCATGCTCTCGCGGTCACAACTTATAGGTCAGATCATAAGTTGCGAGGCAATGAAATATCTAATGGGGCTACTAACCCATCCGTTCTCAGAGAAGATTCTCTAACTTCAGTAATACACAGCAATGGTAATTGTTACTGACAGCAATGAAGAAGATAGTCATTACAGATAGCAGACGATATTGGACTGTCAGCCGTTCATGCGGGCGGACCAAATAGGGGTCACATCGATGTATAGAAATAAATCACAAGCTCTCTTCGCCATCATTGCTTCCCTGGCTATGTTGGCGGCTGTGCCGTCCGCGTTTGCCGCCGGTCCGGTTCCGGCTCCTCCGGCGGCTCCACTGTCGAGCAGTTTCCCCGGCCCACTCTGGGAGGTGGTCGCGCCACGAGGCGGAACAGCTGCCGTCTCGGCACAACATCTCTTCCTGAACGTTCCCGGCGGCAGCAACCATGACGCGTTGCATGTGTCGAACCAGGCTCTGCGCGTGGTGCAGCCCATCGGCGACCAGAACTTTGATGTCTCCATCAAGATCGACTCACCGATCGCGGCGACGGATGCGGGCACCAGTCAAGGCCTGATGGTGCTTGCGGATAACCAGAACTTCATCATTTTTGCACTGGTCACGAACGGAACTAACCTCAGCCTCACGGTCCAAACTGTTACCAATGGCGCCGCGGTCACTGTTTTCGAAGAAGCCAGCTTCAACGAGTATCAAAACCCCATGTGCCTGCGGCTTAGCCGGGCCGGCGTCGCGTACATAGCCTATTACTCAGTCGACGGAGTGGTGTGGAGGCAGGCCGCCACCTTCACCAATACCAGTGTTCCGACTTTGGTCGGGCCCTTTGCCGGCAATTACAACCCCACTCCCAGTAGGGCCATTCCTGTTGTGATGGCCATCAACTGGTTCAACATCCTGTGACGAGGCGATAGGTTACGCCGTTGATGCTTGTAGGGAGAAATCTAGCCATGGGTCAAAAGAAAATTCTGGTTGTGGATGACGATCCCGATGTGCGATCAGGACTTCAATTGCGGCTCAACGCCAATGACTACGACGTTATTTGCGCAGCCGATGGAGTGGCCAGTGTCGCAGAGGCGCGGAAGCACATGCCCGACTTGATAATCCTGGATCTCGGCCTGCCGGCGGGGGATGGCTTCAGCGTTCTGGAGCGATTGAAGGCGAACGAGAAGCTATCCTCGGTCCCGGTGATTGTCTTATCCGGGCGCGACCGCGTCGGGAATCGGGACCGTGCCATCAAGGCGGGGGCGACGACGTTCCTGCAAAAGCCGGTGGCCAATGAGCAGCTCCTGGCGGTCATTCGATTGGTACTGGAGGCGGAGAACCATCCCCCGCCAATGGCGTACGGCATGCCCGATCCTGCTTAGCCCCAGCTCACCGTCGATCCAGCGGCTCCTGTCCGGTCCGTCTTGCTCTCCTCCCCAATGTAGTGCAGCATGGTCGCTGCAGCTTTTTGGAGGTGTACGTGTCTCTGCGGCTTTCCTGTTGCGTTGTGGTTGTCTTGCTCTTTGCCGCCGGAGCGCCGGCCCAGGAGACGCGCGTCGTGCTGGACCGCGGCGGCAGCACCATCGTTCTCGAGCCCTACGCACCCAACATCCTCCGCGTTACCCTCAGCTTGCTTAAGCAGCCCGCGCTCGCTCCTCCGGGATACGGCTTTACGGCCGCACCTTCCGCTGCCGGCTGGAGCCATCAGCAAACCGAGCAGGGAGATGTGTACCAGTCCAGCCAGCTTAGCGTGACGGTCGCCGCCAACAAGCCAGGCCCAGGCAAGCCCTTGCCCACCCAACTCGACATCGCCAAGTACTTCAACGGCTCGGCTCCCGGAGCGCACATTACCTTCAGCACTGCGGACGGAACCAGGCTGCTCGATATGCAGGGCTGGGCGATGGCCGTGCCCAACCACAAGGACGCCACCGCCGGTGTGCTCAACGATAAGCGGCCCAGCGACGCAGCCTTTTACCAGGTGGGCGCCACCTTCGCTTCTCCTGATGACGAACACTACTACGGCCTGGGCCAGAACCAGGAGGGCTTTCTCGATCATCGTGGACACACCGTCGAATGCTGGAACAATTACACCGCGACTGGAGGCCCAACGTTCTGCGTGCCCTTGCTGGTGACGAATAAGGGATATGGCGTGCTCTGGGATAATCCTTCGCAGACCACGATCCAGCCGGGCTTCAACGAGCAGACGCGCTGGACTTCCCAGGTAGGCGACCGGGTCTCCTTCTTTGTGATCGCGGGCAGCAAGACGGATGAGATCTACTCCGGTTACCGGCTGCTTACCGGAGATACTCCCATGCTGCCCAAGGCGGCGTATGGGTTTATCCAATGCAAGCAGCGCTACAGCACGCAAGACGAGGTGCTGGCTGTAGCCAAGGGCTACCGCGACCGGCACCTGCCTGCGGACGTCATCGTGGTCGACTGGTTCTACTACAGCAAGATGGGGCAGATGGATTTCGTACCCGCCAACTGGCCTGATCCGACTGCCATGAACAAGCAACTCCACGCCATGGGCTTCCAGACCATGATCAGCGTGTGGCCGCGCTTCGAGCGGGGTACACGCTACTACGACCTGGTGCTGAAGAACGGCTGGTTTGAGCATCTCGCGGATGGCACGCCGATGGATGGCCTGCCCTACGACCGTGCCGGCTCCGACATCGACACCACCAATCCCGCCGCCGCTCGCTGGTTTTGGGATGTAATCCGGGAGAACATCATCAGCAAAGGCTTTGACTCCATCTGGGCGGATGAAACGGAGCCGGATCTACCGCCGAATGGCGGCTATTTTTCGATAGGTCCAGGCACTCGCTACTTCGATGTCTATCCGCTCTTTCATACCGCAGCCATCTATGAGGGCTTCCGCCGTGATGTGGATCATCGGGCGCTGATTCTATCTCGCGACGCTTATCCCGGCGCGCAGCACAACGGGACGATCTTCTGGTCTTCGGATATCTATCCCACGTGGGACACGCTGCGGCGCCAGGTTCCTACCGGGCTCGACGTGACTGCTTCGGGCATTGCTTATTGGGGGAATGATATTGGAGGCTGGCAGTATCTGCCCGCGGTGCATCATCCGGCGCACCCTCCGCTGCTCGATCCCTCCGATGCGCGCGACAACGTGGGCGGCTACGATGATTATCCGGAGCTGTACACGCGCTGGTTTGAATACGGCGCATTTCAGCCAAATTTCCGCACCCACGGCAGCCGGCGGTACAACGAGGTCTGGTCCTACGGGAAGCAGGCGGAGCCAATCCTGGAAAAGTATCTGCGCTTGCGCTATCAGCTGATGCCGTACATTTATTCGCTGGGCTATCAGACGCACCAGACGGGCGCTCCTTATATGCGGGCGCTGTTTATGGATTTTCCCCAGGACGCGAAGGTGCAGGACTTGGGCGATGAATACATGTTCGGGCCCGCATTCCTGGTTGCGCCGGTGACTGAGCAAGGAGCGACGAGCCGCATGGTGTACCTGCCCGCGGGCACGGATTGGTACAACTTCTGGACGAAAGAACGCGTGACTGGCGGGCAGACGATCCGCGTGGATGCGCCGATCGATACGCTTCCATTGTTTGTGCGCGCGGGATCGATCGTGCCGCTGGGGGAACCCGTGGAGAATACCGGCCAGGTGCAAAAGCTAGCCAAGATCCGCGTGTATCCCGGCGCTAACAGCGACTTCACGCTGTATCAGGATGATGGCAAGACGTACGCCTATGAGAAGGGAAGCAGCAGCATCACCACACTGCACTGGGAGGATGCTGCCGGTAAGTTGACGCAGCAGGGAGTTCCGGTAGGCTCGGCGAGCGAGTTGTTGGAGGTCGTGGGTAGATAGATGATTCGCTAACCTCCAGTCGCGCAAAATTCGTTACTAAACTGGACGGGTGCCCCAGGTTCGCCCAAGCGTACCTGGGCCGAAAACGATCTCTTCGAATGTTTCCACTAGTGGGGCAACCGCACCCTTGTGGGCTTTCGTCGAGAGTTTAACGAGTGGAACATAAAACTTTCGTGGGGGCGTTGCCCAATTGGCCGCAAAAACGTCATCCTGAGAGCCTGTGACTTCATAGATTTTTCGTGTGAAATCCTCGACCCTCAAACAAAATCGTCATCCTGAGAGCCTGTGACTTTATAGATCTTTCGTGTGAAACCCTCGATCTCAAACAAAATCGTCATCCTGAGAGCCTGTGTTTATAGATCTTTCGTGTGAAACCCTCGACCTCAAACAAAATCGTCATCCTGAGAGCCTGTGACTTTATAGATCTTTCGTGTGAAATCCTCGACCCTCAAACAAAATCGTCATCCTGAGAGCCTGTGACTTTATAGATCTTTCGCGTGAAACCCTCGACCTCAAACAAAATCGTCATCCTGAGAGCCTGTGACTTTATAGATCTTTCGCGTGAAACCCTCGACCTCAAACAAAATCGTCATCCTGAGAGCCTGTGACTTTATAGATCTTTCGTGTGAAACCCTCGACCTCAAACAAAATCGTCATCCTGAGAGCCTGTGACTTTATAGATCTTTCGTGTGAAACCCTCGACCTCAAACAAAATCGTCATCCTGAGAGCCTGTGACTTTATAGATCTTTCGTGTGAAACCCTCGACCTCAAACAAAATCGTCATCCTGAGAGCCTGTGACTTTATAGATCTTTCGTGTGAAACCCTCGACCTTAAACAAAATCGTCATCCTGAGAGCCTGTGACTTTATAGATCTTTCGTGTGAAACCCTCGACCTCAAACAAAATCGTCATCCTGAGAGCCTGTGACTTTATAGATCTTTCGTGTGAAACCCTCGACCTCAAACAAAATCGTCATCCTGAGCGCAGCGCCTCACAGATCTATAGCGTGACACAGTGCTCTAGCGCGGAGTCGAAGGACCCCGGCCGCGCTTATCTTACCCACTGCGGCTCGGGGCTTTCAACCACGGAACCTCGAGAGCCGGATCGACTGCGGTAATCGCTTGATGGTCACGTCCATCTCTTCATGCACGGTAATCATCTTCTAGACTAGGCCGCAGCGCGTCCACCCGGTGCGGGCTTGGGTGGTTGAAAAGCTTCGAGCAGCATGCGCAAGATAGGCGCCGCCGGGGTCCTTCGACTCCGCGCCACGAGCGCTGTGTCACACGCTAGATCTGTGAGCCGCTGCGCTCAGGATGACGATTTTGTTTGAGGTCGAGGGTTTCACACGAAAGATCTATATAAAGTCACAGGCTCTCAGGATGACGATTTTGTAGGAGATGGAAGAAAAACTCCTCGATAAGTTAGCGCCTACGGGCTTCGCCCATCTTTCGCGGCCCAGGCACCCGTCCAGGTGATTAACGTCTGTTTGGGGGTGGGTGTGTAGGAGCGAGCCGCCGATATAACATGGGGCATGCAGCTTCCTGTGAACCCGCCGGTCTTGCCGATGCTTGCCAAGCGAGTGGGCGAATTGCCGGTGGGCAAGACCTGGATCTTTGAGCCGAAGTGGGATGGGTTTCGCGCACTGGTCTTCCGCGATGGGGACGAGATCCTCATCCAAAGCCGCGATCAAAAATCCCTGAATCGCTATTTTCCCGAGCTACTCGATACACTGCGCGCCCAATTGCCCGCACGCTGCGTGCTCGACGGCGAAATTGTCATCGCCACGGAGAGCGGTCTTGATTTCGAGACACTCCAGCTGCGCATTCATCCCGCGGCATCGCGAGTGAAGCTGCTGTCGCAGCAAACGCCGGCGTCCATTGTCTTTTTCGACTTGCTTTGCGAGGGAGACCGCGACCTGACCGGTTGGCCATTCGAAGATCGGCGTGCGGCGCTGGAGGCGCTACTTTCCGCGGCCGCTCCGCCCATCCACATCACGCCGGCAACGCACGAAGCGGACGTCGCATCGGATTGGTTTCTCCGCTTCGAGGGCGCCGGTCTCGACGGCGTCATGGCCAAGCCGGGCGCGGGAACCTACGAGCCCGACAAACGAGTGATGCTCAAAGTCAAACACGAGCGCGATTGCGACTGCGTCGTCGCCGGTTTTCGCTGGCACAAGACGGGCCAAGGCACGGCCATCGGATCGCTGCTGCTCGGTCTCTTCGATGACTCCGGTTCGCTGCAACACGTCGGCGTCTGCGCCAGCTTCACGTTGGAGAAGCGCCGCGAGTTGGTGGAATTTCTCTTGCCCTATCGAGAGAATGCGCTCACCAACCATCCCTGGGGCGGATGGGCGGACCCTGGATCGGGCGTTGGATCTGCAACCGACGGAGGTCCGCAGCGCATGCCGGGCGGACAAAGCCGCTGGAGCCAGGGTAAAGACCTGTCATGGGAACCGCTGCGGCCGGAGCTGGTCGTCGAAGTGGCTTACGAGCACATGCAAGGCAGCCGCTTCCGTCACATGGCGCAATTCCGCAGATGGCGCACCGACAAGAAGCCGAGCGACTGCACCTATGCCCAACTCGAAGTGGTTCCACCGCAAGAGCTGATGGAGATCTTCACCAGCAGGCGCTGAGCTGTGCTCACGTCTTTTTCCTGGACGCTCGCCTGGTGCGCCATTCCCGCGTCGGATCGTCGTCAGGGTCAGGAGTTTCCTGGGGCGGTCTCTGCTCTTCGGGCACATGACGCAGGTTGACCCGGATGCGTGTCCAGGTAGAAGAAGTACCGCGCATCGAGTCCACCAGTACATCATCCACGGCCAAAAAGCCAGCCACCTCGGCATACTTGCTCTTCCATCTTTCCAGGCCCGCCAGCGCAGCATCTTTGTCCGGAGAGTTCGCCACCACGATCAAAGGCATCTTCGTCCGTGGAGCCTTCTTGGCGGCGGACTTGGCGCGCGAAGGGGCCACGCGCGGCGCTTCCCCTTCCATCTTGCGGAAGTGCGGAGGCCATGGCGCATCGCCCAGGCCCGCAGCCTCATCCTTTGCTGCAAGCTCAAGCAGCCCTTCGAGCGAACCTGCCTCGCCGTTCATGGCTGCATGCGGATCGCCGATCTCCGCGAAGCGGCTGGGCATCGTGAGGACGGTAAAGTCCGTTGCCTCGCAGTCCGGGACCTCATGCCAATACAGAGGTGCGGAGACTCGAGCATCGGGGAGTGGACGAACGGAGTATGCAGAGCAGGTAGTCCGATCCTTGGCGTTCTGGTTGTAGTCGAGGAAGACGCCATGACGTTCCTCCTTCCACCATTTTGAGCTGGCCAGGGCAGGGGCACGACGTTCCACTGCGCGCGATAGTGCGAGCGCAGCGCGGCGCACTTCGCTGAAGGTCCAACGCGGTTGGATGCGCACATTCACGTGCATTCCGCGTGAGCCGCTGGTCTTGGGCCACGCGCGAAGGCCAAGTTCTTGAAGTAGCGCCTTCACTTCCAGAGCGACGCTGCGTACGTCTCCCCAGGAGACGCCGGGGCCGGGATCAAGATCGACACGCAACTCGTCCGGGTGATCAAGATTGCCGGCGCGTACCGCATGGGGGTGTAGCTCGAGGCAGCCCAGGTTGGTAATCCAGGCGAGGCCGGCCGCATCATCGACCACGATCTCTTCGGCAGTGCGGCCCGAGGGGAAGGAGAGCGTTACCGTGCGCATCCAGGAAGGGCGATCGGAGGGGGCGCGCTTCTGGTAAAACGCCGGCGCCTCGGCGCCATTCACAAAGCGCTTGAGAACGATGGGGCGATCCTGGATTCCGTTGAGAGCCCCGGGCGCAACTGACAGGTAATAGCGCACCAGATCAAGCTTCGATAACTTGGTCTGCCGGGAAAAATAAAGTTTGTCCGGGTGAGTCACGCGGACTTCGTGGCCCTCGATCGAGAGCACCTCGGCGGCCTCTTCTTTGCTCACGAAAACAGGCTACACGGTGGGTCCAGATCTTGTCGAAGCAATGTCACCTATTTTGCATCACGTCGAAATGGGTGCAAGCACATACCGCGGTCTCGAACCACACTACGGGGCGGCCCCTCAAGCGGTGTAGAGACCTGCTCGAGGGGCCCGTCTATACCACTGTTCCCTGAGAAAACCTATAACTCAGGGCTCAACTCTTCCAGCTTGTCCAGGCACCCAGTCCAGCCGCGCTCGTGCCTCGCCGCTGCATCCGCAGAGCTGAAGTGTTCATGGACCAGGATAAGTTCTGTTCCATTCTCAAAGTCCCGAAATGTAATTGTTACCAAGGTTTCCTTGCGCGGATCACAACCGGCGCCCCACGTGAATGAGAGCAATTCGTTGGGAACAATCTTGCGGTAGATTCCGGTCGCTACATATTCGGCATCGTCTACTCCACGCATCTCAATCCGGTATTCGCCTCCTACACGCAGGTCGGTACTCGCGTGTGCTATCCGCATTCCTCCTGGAGCGAACCAGCGTTGCATCAACTCCGGCGTTGTCCATGATGCGAAGACACGAGGACGCGGAGCCTTGATCACTCTGCGGATCTCCAGTTTCAAGTCCTCACGGGTTTCTTGTTCTTGTACTGCTGCTTGCTCGCTCAAGTTCTTCTCCTTCCAGGAAGTGTTGGAGAGCGTCAAGTTGCCGCTCCCAGAATTTTTGGTAATAAGCCAGCCATTCCTCAGCCGGCCGAAGCGGGGCGGGATTGAGACGGACGATTTGAAAGCTGCCGCGCCGCTCGCGCGCGATCAGTTCCGCGGATTCGAGGACTTTGAGGTGCTTGGACACCGCAGCCAGCGAGATGCGGTACGGTTTGGCAATCTCGCCGACGGTCTTTTCCCCGACTGTGATATCGCGAAGAATAGACCGGCGCGTCGAGTCGGAAAGAGCGTGAAAGACCGAGTCCAACCGGGCAGCATTCGATTTAACCATATGGTTGAATCTATGCCCAACACAGTCCTTCTGTCAACCGATCGGTTAAATGTTTTTTGGGCGCCAAGAAAGTGCCCTAAGCGATCGACGGCGACAACGTGGTTATGGTCTGTGGGGTGTTGAATTGTTTGCCAACCGGCAGACGGGTGAGGGTAAGGACGGTGATGTCATCATCCTGGCCGAAGGCCTGGGCGGTTTTCGAAATGGTTTCCGCAGATTGAGCGGCGATGGCTGCCGTGCGCTCGAATCCGAAGAGTTCCCCGGATGCGGCCCGCGCTTCCACTACACCGTCGGTGACCAGTGTGATTTGATCGTTTTCATTCTGCTGAAACGTCGACTCGGTGTATGCAGACTCCGCGATCAGACCCAGCGGCAGGCCGTTTTCCAGCGGAAGCTCTCGACCGTTGAGGTAGGGAGCGATGTGGCCGGCATTCGCCACCGTCACTGTTCCATCCGGAGCCGCGAGCAGCACCAGGCAGGTAGTGAAGCCGCCTCGGGAGCGGCCCAGCATCCGCTGGTTCATGGCAGAGAGTATTGCGCCCGGGCTTTGCGTGTAGTGAGCCAGGGTGCGGAGAGTGCCGACTAGTAGAGATACCGTCATGGCCGCCGGCATACCCTTGCCGCTGACATCGCCAATGCAAAGCAAAACCCCACCCTGCTGCGCCGGCAGAATCTGGAAGAAATCACCGCCTACCTGGCCGGCAGGTTGGTAGATGGACTGGACGGAAAAACCAGGGATTTCCGGCACGGCTTCGGGAATCAGGACCTGTTGTACTTCCTGCGCCTGCTTCATCTCCAGTGTCATCTGCCGCTGCGCCTGTGCGGAACGCAACCAGCGCCGCACCAGGAGAGCGCACAGTGCCAGAGCCAGCAGAAACCCAGTAATCTGCTGCAGGGTCAGCGTTACGCCGAAAGGAACATAGAGCCTACGAACATGCAGAAAGGTAAGTTGGCCCGCGAGCCAATCACCCCACGCAAGTACCACCCCGGGCAACAGCAGCCAGCCTTCCACTCCAAGTTTTCGGATGCCCCGAAACATCATCCAGCACATCAGCAATCCGAAGATCGGTTCAACCACCTGCCCCACGGCGAAGAATGTGGGAGCGAAAGTAGCCGGGACAAAGAACAACAGATCGAACGCGCCCGCGAAGCCTAAGGCCTGTGTCGCCGCCAACAAGGCCGCAGCCCAAGGGAGCCAAAGCGGGCGATCCAGGCGGAACCAGGCCCTCACCAACATGATCCACGCGAACTTGCTCAGCGGGACCGCGAGCACATTACAGACCCAGAACTCTGCCGGAACGCTGATGGTCTGTGTCCAGGCGGCCTGCGCGGTTTCCCAACCGCCCAGACCCATCAGCAGAAACAGTGCTCCCATCCAGAAATAGACCCGGTCGGTGCGGTTAATCAGGAACAAGCTGAACGCGATCACGGCCAGCAGCGAATACACCAACGCGGTCAGCGCCCAAATAGCGTTTTGGCGCACCAGGTCCAGCCAGCGGAGCTGATACGCGGCATCTACCGCGTCCGCGGCCCCTACCAGTGGAGCGAGATGAAATCCTCCCGCGTCCGTTTGGGCCAGCAGAGACTGAGGCGACATCCAAAAGCGAAAGGCAATCACCTGCTCTTCTGGGCCACTGGACTTCTCGGGCAGGGGAAAAACCGTGGGCTGGGAATAGTAATACTTTGGTTGCACCTCATGGAACCGCCCAAAAGCGCCCAGGAGTGTTCCGTTGAGGAACAGTTGGTAGGCATCGTCGAAATTTGCCGGTCCTGCCAGGGCAAGCCTCTCGCCCGGCTGTGCTTGGACCTTCACCCGGATGCGATACCAGGCATAGCCTGAATAACCACGATGGCCCCGCTCTCCCCAACCAGAGACATACCCTGACAATCCCTGGAAGGGGTCCACGGAATCTTTGGGCGTCAGATCCACCGTTTCCCACGTTGCGTCGTCAAACTCCGGCTGCGCCCACAGTGGCTGGTTGTTCGCAGGGTCGATGGGCGAGTCTCCTACTTGAAACTTCCACGGTCCGTAGAGCGGAACTATGGATTGACCCAACTGGATGGGTATCGTGGCCGCGGGAGCAGAGATGGTGCTCGATTGCGCTGTCGCCCTGATGCCGCAGGCCAGCAGCAGCATAAATAAGAGGACGGGAGTGACGCGTCGTGCCATGGTCTACCTCACTGCAGGGCCCATTTCTCAGGGAAAAATATAGGTTATAGGAGAGGAATCACCTCGACCAGAACATCCTTTTCTTGTGTCACCCGCACCGGATTGCGCAAGGGGCGGCCGAACCCGTCGAAATGGACCTCCATCACGTCCCCATCCTTGAGTTCAACACCCTGTCCAAAGCTCAGCGAATGCGCGCCTAGAAAATGGATGTGCACGTCCCCCGGACGGCGATGCAATGCGAACTTGAAATGATGATGCTCCAGGTTGCGCAGGCTGTGGGACATCTCCTCTTCACCGCTCGCAATCGGTTGGGACCACAGTGGCTTACTGCCGCGGGTGATGCTCACGGTGCCCGGCACCGCGCGAAAATCAGGATCGACGACCAGTTCCGGCCCGATCGAACACGTGCGTAACTTCGATCCAGCCAGGTTGAGATAGTTCTTCTTCTCGAAGCGATGGTCAGAGAACTCGTTACCCTGGGCCATGCCAACACGATACGGCTGACCCTGCGGACCAATCACATATACCACTGCGATCTCCGCCTCTTCGCCACCGTCGTCTGCGTACGAAGGAACCACCAGCGGTTGACCCTGCGCCTGCACGATCGCACCGTAGCCTTTGTGAAACCACTCCGGGGCGATTCCTATTTCTCCTGCTTTGGGCCGGCCGCCTTCCATGCCCCAGTGGAACATCTTCATGCTGTCGGTAAGCTCCTGCTCCTTGGCCATGTGCATGGATGCTCGATCGCGCGCGCTGCCCATGTGAGTAAGCCCCGTGCCCGAGACCAGGCAGCGGGCGGGTTCCTGGGGATGATCGATGGGAGCAAGCAGCTTCCACTGCGCGCTTCCACCGTAAATCGGGTCATAGTCGAGTGACTCATCCGTAAGATGATCCGCCACCACACTGGTAAGTTTCCCGCCGCCGGTGATGGCCGCTTGAGCCAGCGCGTACACAGAATCGAAGTCACGCAGCAAACGCAACTTCGGCTCTTCCACCACGGCTACCCGGCGCACATCGCCGGTTTTCAATTGCACCAATCGCATCGTGTCCTCGCCCGCGTCTAGTCGCTTCTTTGTTGGAAATACATTTCAGTTGGTTGACCACGTCACCCGCAATAGGGAAAGACCCATGCGGGGCAGTTGCATATCCACTTGTATCGCTCCATTTTCCGGAGTAATCCAGCGCGGAGAGTCAAATAGTTCCAGCTGGCCGGCTGCTTGTAGCTTTGCGTATTGTTCGGGCGTCGGATCTTGCGGCGACCCCATCTTTTTCCACACCGTGTAGGCATTGCTGTGATGATCGTCGATGCGGTACTGCTGTAGAAGCACACGCGATGCCGAGGGCGGAAGGGATTTCAGGGATACGACGATGGCAGCGCCGGGCGCAGCGACGTCATCATCGTGATAATTCCACAGCAGCACAGAAGCTTGGCCGGGAGCCCTGGTGGCTAAGGCGTCGATGTCTGGAGCCTGGCGCACGCTGTTCTTCAAAATACTATCCAGCGGCGCCGCTCCGGTGCTGGTCGTTGCCACGCGGTCACCACTCATCAGCCCAGCCATGCGGAAGAAAGTTCAGCACTGGTTTGTCGACGCCGTTGGTGGCCAGCGTACGATAGCCGTCGAAATAAGGCTTTCCTTCAAACTCAAATGCCCACGTCAGCATCGCCAACAGGTTCACGTGATCGCGGTCTGCCAGATCGAGGAGGCCTTTCATCGCCGCCGCGGTGTAGCTGGGATACAGCGGTCCATTGCGATAAGCATTGGGCGGATAGAGTCGCGCGGAGCAGGCTGCACAGCCTTCCGGATCCGCTTCGCTCAAGATGATTGGGAGATTTTGGAAATGCGGGAAACTGCGCACGATGGCGAAGCCGTCGGCAGCGTTGTTAAGTTCGTGGTCGAGGCCCATCTGCACGTGACCATCCACCACGTTGGGGCTTCCCTTGACGTGGAAGGAGATAAAGTCTAACGGGATTGGACCGCCAGTGGCCGCGCTCTTCTGCGTTGCGCAGTGGGCGAGAAAAAGTTGCAGATACTGCGAGGCGTTCCCCTGCGGACCGGGGCCGGTGGTTGCCGGGCCACCTACGCGCGCGGTCGGAATTGCCTGGCGCACGCCGGCGACTGCGTAATCGTAGAGCTTGTTGTACTCGTCCGCAGTTCCTTTCCAGTAGTACTTCAAGTTGGGCTCATTCCACACCTCCCAGTACCAGGTGGAAACCGTCTCCATGCCATAGCGCTGGACCATGTGCGCGGCCACCTGACGATTCAACTCTTGCCATCGCTTGTAGTCTTTGGGAGGAAACGACCAGCCTTCCACTTCTCCGGGCTTGAGCGGCCATCCGACGTGGTAAGGGTCGGGATGGGTGGAAAGCGCCTTGGGCATAAAGCCGAGTTCCACCATGGGGCGCACATGCGCGGCGGCATACGCATCGAAGATCTGGTCGAGGATGGTCCAGCTATAAACAGGCTTTCCCTGCGCATCCTCGGTGTAGACGTTGGACGAGCTCCATTTGAGGTCGGGCTTGCCGTCTCCCGTGGCGAGCAGGAAATGGGCCCGAATATAGACCGGAACCGGGCTCAGATCGTGTAATTGGCCGAGCAGCGCCTTGCCATTTGGCGTGGCGGTGTAACCGGACTCGTCGTAGCCAAACCAGCTGTAGATGGGCGTGAACTTGCCCCCGGGTTTCGCCAGATCCACGTCGATACGAACGGGGCTTTGCGCGCGGGAGACCGGCGCTGCCAGCAGAAGGCCAAGCAAGGAACGATAGCAGAACCGTCTCAACTGGGTGAGGCCCACCCTGGCCGCCGTTATCTTGTTCACGACAAACAGGCTACACCTTTTCCCGGCCGCGGTTAGCGCAGGCTGCATCTAACAGGACTGTATGTTGCAAGGAGACAATACCCAATGAATTTCGGCAACCTCAGGTCTTTGGCGTTCATCGCGACCCTGGCATTAACGTTTCCCGCGCTTGCTCAAAACTCCGATTCCGGTCCAAAGCAGGATATGAAAAACGCCGGCAGCGATACCAAGCATGCGGCTACTAGCGCTGGACACGGTGTAAGTGAAGGAAGCAAGACGGCCTACGACAAGACAAAATCGGGAACAGAGAAGGGTTACGACAAAACCAAGTCCGGAACGGAGAAGGGCTACGACAAAACCAAGTCGGGAACAGAGAAGGCCTACGACAAAACCAAATCCGGGACCGAAAAGGGTTACGACAAAGCAAAGTCGGGAACGGAAACCGGGTACCACAAGACAGTGCAGGGAACTAAAACCGGGGTCCACAAGGTCGAGGGCAAGCCGGACACGCCAACTAACAACCCTCCTCAATAGTCACTGGATAGAGTTCTCATCCCCTCGCGAAGGCCGGGTGCCCCATATCTCGCTAGTGTTTCGCGAGATGTGGGATACCACAGCTCTTTCCTTCTGGCTCTCGATTCCGATACGCTAGCAGTCAACATCCTTGGAATCCCACGTCTCGCGAAACACGAGCGAGATACCCAGATTTCCTGTACGCGTCACCGACCAACAGTCACGTGTGCGGCTTTCATTAAGGAAAGCCGCATGAAGTTCATGAGCGCCAACAAACTTTACAGGAAATCCGGGGGTATGGGGCACCCGGCCTTCGCGAGGGAACAAGAGGCTAAAACCCTTGCCTATGTTCTTCAGGGCTCATGACTCCAATCGCAGGTGATCGTGCAGCCGGAGCGGCTGCTTTCCAGCGCCATTTCCAGTGTGCGTATGGTTTTCCAGGCTTGCAGCGGGGTGACCTCCAGAGCCGCGTTGCCATGGAGAGCGTCGCGCAGGTTGATGTAGTAACCGCGGTAGTCCCCGGGCTCGGTGGGGATGCGCGTGGTTACCGGCTCACCGCCCTCATCCATCGTGAGGGTGCCCCAGTGCTCTGGAGTTTCCAGGCCCCAGGGCTTGGAGGAAAACATGTCTCCAGCGAGCAGATGGGCCTCCTGGGGATCAATGCCGAATTTGCGAAAAGTGCCCAGCGTGCCGTTGAGCGTAAAACGTGCCCCTGGAGCGCGTGCCAGGCAGGTAGCGCGCAGCCATACCCCCAGACCCGAGACAGGAGACGCAGATAGCTGCGCCAGCGATGCGGGGTAGTGCAGATAGAGGTCGAAGGCGTCATCTGACCGGGCTCCCTCTCGCTCCACCCGCACACTTGCCCAAACAGATTGGGGAACACCAAAGAGCACAAGGGCCTGGTCCACCAGATGCGCCCCCAAATCGAAGAGAACTCCTCCGCCGGGCGAGCCGTCCTCCCGCCAGGCGTGCAGCCTGGGTGCTAGACGATACCGATCGTAATGAGACTCGAATTTGACCAACCGGCCCAGCTGGTCGCTTTCGAGCAATTTGCGTACGGTCTGGAAGTCGCCATCCCAGCGGCGGTTCTGGTAGACGCTCAGCAGGCGGTTGCGCTCGCGGGCCAATTGGATCAACTCCGCCGCCTCCCCGGAGGTCAGGGCAAAGGGCTTGTCGATGACCACATCGCGGTCGGCCAGCAGGCATTGCCGGGCAATCGGCAGATGGGTGGCGTTTGGCGTAGCCACCACGACCAGCTGGATGCTGGTGTCCTCCAGCAGGGCCTCGACGGAGGGTACGATCTTGACATGAGGAAATGCAGCCGCGGCTTCCGCACCACTCCGCTGCACAATGGCGGCTAACTCCAATCCTTCCACTGCTTCGATGACGTTCGAATGGAAGATCCGTCCGGCGAATCCAAAGCCAATCAGGCCGACCCGTGTACATTTCATGAATCCCGCAGCGCTCCTTAGACTCTTTATACGTGAAGGGCTTTTGCCGCTGTGGCGGTGGGTGACCGCTACAGGGAATTGGGTGGTTTTTAGCGCTTGTTCGAGATTCCCTCCGGGACGTCCTGAGCTTGACAAAAGGGCAGCCAGGCAAGAGTATTAAATCCTATGCAGGCAATGCATTATCCCGCTGGTTGTTGTTGCTGTGACAAGTGTTGTTCGTTGTCACTGCAGTAAGCGGGTGTGAGTTTTGCTAGCCGAGAAGTAGGGTTTTCCGACCAGACTTTCGCGTAACTCAGACGAGTATCACAACCGCTGCCAGACCCCTGGCGAGCGGTTTTTTTATTTTGGGACCGAGGCAGCAATAAACGGTCGGGACTGGAGCCAGAGTGGCAAGCTTGGGAGTCCAAACGATGGAAGCGGGCGTCGCGCCGAAGCTTAGCCATCTACAGTTGTTGGAAGCGGAAAGTATCCACATCTTCCGTGAGGTGGCGGCTGAGTTCGAGAAGCCGGTCATGCTGTACTCCATTGGCAAGGATTCCTCAGTCATGCTGCGCCTGGCGCAGAAGGCCTTCTATCCCGGGCCCATCCCATTTCCGTTGTTGCACGTCGATACCGGCTACAAATTCAAAGAGATGCTCGCCTTTCGCGATGACTACACCCGCCAGTTGGGGGTTGAGCTGCTGGTGTGGCGGAACGAAGAGGCCTTGGCTGCGGGAGCCAACCCGGTCGCGCTGGGAACGCGCCGCTGCTGCGGATTGCTCAAGACCACGGCTCTGCTCGATGGCTTGCGCGCGCATGGTTTCGACGCCGCCTTCGGCGGAGCGCGTCGGGATGAAGAGAAATCCCGCGCCAAGGAGCGCATCTTCTCCTTCCGCGATGGCGCCGGGCAATGGGACCCGAAGAATCAGCGGCCTGAACTGTGGAACCTCTATAACGCGCGCGTGAACCCGGGTGAAAGCATCCGTGTCTTCCCCTTGTCGAATTGGACGGAGTTGGACGTTTGGCACTACATCCACCTGGAAAATATTCCGGTAGTGCCGCTGTACTTTGCCAAGGAGCGCCGGATGCTGGTGCGCGCCGATAGCCTGATTCCCGTGGAGCAACCGTTCGTGCAGGGCCTGCCCGGGGAAGAGCAATGGGTCAAGTGCCGCCTGCGGTCGCTGGGGTGCAGTCCGTGCACGGGAGCTATTCGCTCCGACGCCGACACGATTCCCAAGATCATTGCTGAACTGGTGGCCTTTCGCTCTTCTGAGCGGGCCAACCGTGTCATCGATCACGATCAGGATGGATCGATGGAATTGAAGAAGCGGGAGGGCTACTTCTAATGCCTCTATTCCTCGATCGCGGCGCTATGGAAATGGAAGATATGTTTTCGATGGAGGAGTTTCTCGCCGCGGAGCAGGCCAAAGACCTGGTGCGCTTCAGCACCGCGGGCAGCGTAGACGATGGCAAGTCGACACTGATCGGCCGCCTGCTGTATGACTCGCAGAACGTATATGAGGATCACGTGCGCGCGGTCACCAAAGCAGCCGTCGGGAATGTCGCGAGCGCGATCGATTTTGCCCAGCTTACCGACGGCCTGCGGGCGGAGCGCGAGCAGGGCATCACCATCGATGTTGCCTACCGCTACTTCTCCACTACCCATCGCAAGTTCATCATCGCCGACACGCCTGGCCACGAGCAGTACACGCGCAACATGGCTACCGGTGCATCGACCGCCGACGTGGCCATCATCCTGGTGGATGCGCGCAAGGGCATTCTGACCCAGTCGCGCCGTCATGCCTACATCGCCTCGCTGCTGGGCACGCGCCACATCGTAGCCGCGGTCAACAAGATGGATCTGGTGGATTATTCGGCAGAGGCCTTTGCGGCGCTGGAGCGTGACCTGCAGCAGCTTGCGTCCAAGCTGGGCATTGATGGGTTGCTCTCCATCCCCATCAGCGCGCTGCACGGAGACAACGTGGTCGATCGGGGCACAAAGATGCCGTGGTACGAGGGTCCCACTCTGCTCGAATACCTTGAGACCGTGCCTACGGGGCGCGATTTGGCCGGCGCGCCGTTTCGCCTGCCAATTCAACGCGTGATCCGTCCTGACCAGCACTATCGTGGCTTTGCGGGACAGATTGCCGCCGGGTCGGTGTGGCCGGGTGATCGCGTGATCGCCCTGCCTTCGGGCAGAACCAGCAGGGTGAAGACTATTACCACCTTCGGCGGCGATCTGGATCGGGCGGTCGCGCCAATGTCGGTGGCGCTCACGCTCGAGGATGAACTCGATATCAGCCGCGGAGAGATGCTTGCCGCTGCTCACCAGGCACCGGCGGCCACGGCGAACTTTCGTGCCGCATTGGTTTGGATGGATGCTGAGCCTCTTGATTTGGGCAAGAGCTACCTGCTGAAACATACCTCGCAGACAGTCAAGGCCAGCGTCCGGACCATCCAGCATCGCGTCAACATGCAGACCCTCGAGCACGAGCAGGCGCCAACGCTGGAGCTCAACAGCATTGGAGTGGTAGAGGTGGAAACCACTCGCCCGCTATTTTTGGATACCTATGCTGCCCAGCGGACTACCGGCAGCTTCATCCTCATCGACCCGGTATCGCACGCCACGGTAGCCGCCGGTATGGTCCGCCAGATTCTACGCGGCCGTGCAACCAGCGAGAAAAAAGCTGTTTCGGCTCTGGCCTTCCGTGACCCTGAGTTGCTGCGCCAGGTCGAGACCGCATTGGGTAAGAGCGGCGTCGATGTAGTGCGTACGCGGACAGGGAATCGAGCTCTGCTGCAGCGGTTGTTCCAGGCGGGAGTTACGGTCCTCATCGAGGCTCAGGATGCGGAAGAGTTTCCCGGCGATGTCTCGCTCGCCCTGCCCAATAGGGATCTAACATTCGAGCCCATAACCGGATTGCCGGATGAGGCCGCAGAGAAGCTTGCCTTTGTTCTGCGCGCGCTCGAGGCAGAAGGGAGCAACCAGTGAGCACATCCACGTCACTTGTTTCTGCGGCACTGGAAGAGAAGATCGCCGCTGCCCGCAGCCTGGTGAACGAGCAAATTGCCGCGGCCCGCGCCGAAGAGGTCTGCGTGACCAGCAGCTTCCAGGCCGAGGACATGGTCGTGGTCCACCTGGTGCGGGCCGCGATGAGCGACGTGCCCGTGATCTTTCTCGACACCGGATACCACTTTGCGGAGACCTATGCCTATCGCGATCGCCTGGCCGAGCAGTGGGGCCTGAACCTGGTGAATGTGCTGCCTACTCTTACCGTGGCAGAACAGGAGTCGCAATTCGGCATCTTGAACCAGACTGCGCCAGACCGTTGCTGCGGCATGCGCAAAGTAGGTCCCTTGTTTGCGTCGCTCGAGCCCTACCGCCTATGGTTCACCGGCCTGCGCCGGGAGCAGGCAAAGACTCGCGCAAATCTTCAAGTGGTGGATGCATTTTCGTTACCTACGGGCAAGCAGTTGCAGAAGATAAGTCCGCTGGCGGATTGGTCGACCCGGGACGTATGGCAGTACGCGGAACAGCATGGCATTCCACTGCTGTCGCTCTACGAAAAAGGCTACACCAGCATCGGATGCGAACCATGTACCAGCCTGCCTTTTGATCCCAATGACCCGCGCTCGGGCCGCTGGGGTGGACGCAAGCAGGAATGTGGTATCCACGTGCAACCGGAATAGAAGAGAGTCTTCCATGCTGCAGTTGCTGATTGGGTTTTCGATCGCGGTGGTGATCGCGCTCACGGGAGTGGGGGCGGGCGTGGTTACGGCACCGTTGTTGATTATCTTTCTCCATGTGCCGGTGGAGATCGCGGTGAGCACCGCGCTGGCTTACGCAGCTGTCGTCAAGCTGATTGTGGTCCCGGTACAGATCTGGCGTAAGCAAGTCTCCTACCGGATCCTGCTATGGATGCTGCTCGGGGGCATACCCGGAGTGATCCTGGGGTCGCTGTTCTTTGGGCACGTGGCTCAGCACGGTCCCAAGGCGCTGCTCTACATCGTGCTTGGATCCATCATCATCTTTTCCTCCGGCTGGCAGATCTTTCGCCACTTTCGCCCCGACGCAATTATTCGACCGACGACTGATCGACCCAAATGGATCGCCTTGATCACCTTCCCCATTGCGGCGGAGGTGGGCTTTTCTTCCTCCGGCGCCGGAGCTCTGGGCACCGTTGCCCTGCTGGGACTCACTTCGCTCAGCGCAGCGCAGGTGGTGGGAACCGATCTTACCTTCGGCCTGGCGCTCTCGGTCGTTGGGACCGGCGTCCACATGATTAGTGGCACCTACGATGCGGCGTTGTTGTGGAAGCTGGGGATCGGCGGCGTCTTTGGCGCACTTGCCGGCAGTGGGGTGGCCCCGCGCATTCCCAACCGGCAGCTGCGCTTTGCGCTTTCGCTGTGGTTGCTGGTCATCGGATTCCAGTTTGTCTATCAGGCGGTGTTCGCGGTCCGGTAGCTTGGATTTCTCACAGAGCTGCCTCTCTGTGCCCGTCATTTGTTACGGGTAGAGATCTCGCCAATGGCAATGATCGGTTGTCGCGAAATCTGCGTGGCACCCGGCTTTCTGACAGGTTAGACCGCGGGCAACCGGATCACAAAGCGGTTTCCCCGATCATGCCCGGCTTGCAGGGTGATGCTGCCGCCGTTGGCCTCAACCGCCCACTTCGCGATGGCCAGTCCAAGGCCGCTCCCGCCCGCTTCCCGCGAGCGGGAGGCGTCGATTCTGAAAAATCTTTCGAAGACCTTCTGCCGAAGATCCTCCGGGATGGTTTCCCCGCTGTCTTCTACAGCAATGTCCACGGTTTCGGAGTGCGAGACTTGGATGTAGATCATGGTTGACGGTGGAGAATACTTGATGGCGTTCTCCACGATATTTGCCAGCCCACGCTGTAACAGCATGCGATCCGCGCTCACCAGCAGATTGGCGTTGCCTTCTATTTGGATGTGCTGTCCCTTCTCCTCAGCGAGAAGGCCGAGAAGCCCGACAACCTCGCGGGCAAGGTCCAATGGGCTGAAGGCTGTTTTGTGGAGCGTGACCTGACCCGCATCAGCGCGGGATATAGAAAGGAGGCCGTCGACCATCTCGGTAAGTCGCGTCACTTCTTCCAGCATGCTCCCGATGGTGTCTCGATATTCATCCGCTGTGTGCAAGCGCTGTAGGCCCACCTCTCCGACGCTACGGATGGAGGCCAGCGGTGTTCTTAACTCGTGGGATGCATCCGCGGTAAAGCGCTTGAGATTGTCGAAAGAGTCTTGAAGCCGCGCCAGAAGATCATTGAGCACCCGTGCCATATAGCCCATTTCGTCGTTGGGGTTCTCAACCGGAAGACGCTGGTCCAGTTGATTAGCAGTGATCGTCTCTGCTCGGAGGGCCATGTTCTTCAAGGGCAGGAGCACCTTGTAAGCCATGCGATAGCCGGCGAGACCGGCGATCAGCAAGGTGGGAGGCACCGCCAGCAACAGCAGTCCAAGAAACTGCAGCACTTCGTACTCGATCGGCTTGGTGCTGTAGGCGAGGCGGATGAGGAGCGGCCGGTTACCAATCGAGTGGATATGGCTGATGAGCAGCAGGCGGGTCCCATCCTGCAGCCGGACCCTGCGCTGGTCGTAGCCGAACAGCCCCTCATTGGGGGATACCGGGCCTCCCAGATCCTGCCAGCGCAGCTTGGCATTGCGCACTAGAACCTGGCCTTCCGGAGTCATTACTTGCATGTACCGGTCGAGCAACAGGATATGTTCAGGGTGGTTATGGTATTCCTCGTGGAGGACCAGGTTTCCATCCGGCGCGAACGCCAGCAACCCTTCTACGGTTTCAATATCCTGTATCTCGGCATGGTATAAGCGGCTGCTGAGCTGCCAGTACTCCAGCAGCGTTGCTGCGCAGATGAATAGCAGCAGCACCAGGCCGAAGACGCTGACATACCAGAGCGTTAGGCGATGGCGCACATTGCTATAGCGCAGGATCATGGTTCGTCTTCGCGGAGCACGAAGCCTACTCCGCGCACAGTATGCAAAAGCTTCTTTTGGAACTCGCCATCGAGCTTACGCCGGAGCCTTGTAATCTGCACGTCAATCACATTATCCAACGGGGTGTAGCGCATCACCTGCTTCCACACCTCCCGCGCCAGCATCTCCCGGGAAACGACCGAGCCGCGGTTCTGCAGAAGGTATTCGAGCAGGTCGAACTCCCGCGCCGTCAACTCGAGTTTCCTGCCGCCTCGCGAAGCGGTGCGCCCTTCCAGTTCAAGGGTCAGATCTGCGATCTGTAGAGAGGAGAAGACAGCGGGAAGCTTGCGCCGCATCAGTGCTCGAACGCGAGCGAGCAACTCAGGAAAGGCGAAGGGCTTTACCAGGTAGTCATCCGCCCCGGCATCCAGCCCCACGACGCGATCGTCGATCGAATCGCGCGAGGTCAGGATCAAGACCGGCATCTTGAAGCCTGCTCGCCGCATCTCGGCAAGCACTTCAAAGCCGCTGCGTCCAGGAAGCATCACGTCAAGAAGAATGAGGTCGACATGTTGATGGCGCAGGGAGGAGAGGGCGTGCTCCCCGCTGGGCGAGAGACTAACGGCATAGCCCTCTCCGTGCAGCCCCTCAGCGACGGCCTCGGCCAGTTTGCGTTCGTCTTCTACCAGCAGAATGTTCAAAAAACCGTGAACCTCGAGGACCCTGTTAAAAATGTACAAGTTCGCGCGCCGGGTTACGATGGTGCGCCCAAAATGTCAGAGAAATGTAAGACAAACGTCAGGTTTGCGTAAGGCGGTTGGGTGCTCAAATCCCCTTGTGATCGGTCAAGGAGATTTACAACCATGAGCAACTACACCCGTTCTCTATCGCTTCTCGCTCTGCTTGGCAGCGTGGCAATGGTTCCGGCGAGCCGCGCGATTACACTACCGTCCCAGACGACGATCCCCGTCATCTTCACCCACACAGAAAACGCTGCGAAGGCAAAAGCCGGCGATGTAGTGACGGCCAAGACCATGCAGGTAGTTGTGCTGCCGAATGGAGACCAGCTTCCGAAAGGGTCAATGGTCATCGGGCATATCGTGGAAGTGCGTCCATTCAAGTTCGATGACACGCCATACACAGCGCAGCAAGCATCGTATCTTTCCATCAAGATCGATCAGGTAGTGAACAAGAGCGGCCCTAGTTCTGTCGTTACCTCGGTGCGTGCCTTAGCGGACCCCATCTCTACGGAAGAGGCGCTCACTCCGCACGGTATCGACGAGACCGATCATCCGGGGACCGTGACGCTGATCGGTGGAGCGCACTACTCGCCCGTAGACACGCACGTCACCTATGGAGTGGACGACGACATAGTGGCCTATAACAAGAAGCAGGGAGTCTTTGCGCATCTTCTTCCTGCAGGTGCGAGCTGCCCGGGAACTGAAACCGAGCAGTCGGTGGGAGTATTCTCGCCAGACGCCTGCGGCCTCTATGGGTTCGGTTCAGTCCATCTATCAGAGGACAACGCAAGCGGCACCTTTCGGCTAGCCTCAACCCATCGCACCGTCGTCCTTTATGCAGGCAGCGCAGCGCTGCTGCAGGTGCAATAAGCCAGGTAAGAGAACTACATATCCCTCGGCTACCTCCAGACTTCCTGTCATGCCTTGGGGCCTCTGTAGACCTCATGCGGCTTTCCTTAAGGAAAGCCGCATACGTGGCCGTTGATGACGGCAGCGTAGTAGGAAATCCCGAGCGTAACCGAGGGATCTGAAGTTCCACTCGGACCCATCCTAGAACTCCACTTACGATTCAGCCCCGCAGGGGTCTGCCTCTCGTTTCCTAACTAAGGACGCGCGTGCCCCATATCTCGCTCGTTTTTCGCGAGATGTGGGATTCCACTGTTCTCTCCCTCTGGCTCTCAATTCATCCGACGCACTTAGCGGCCAACATCGGTGGAATCCCACATCTCGCGAAAAACGAGCGAGATATGGGGCACCCGTCCTTAGTTAGGAGATGAGAGGCAGACCCCAGAGAACAGCGCCTTCCGCCACCTAAGACTGCGTCTTGCGCGCGTAGACCAAAAAGAATCCAGCAGGAACCAGAAAGACCGTCAACGCAGTGGAAGCGACGAGCCCACCCACCAGCGCGCGCGCGAGCGGAGCATACGATTCGCTGCCTTCGCCGAGCTTGAGCGCCATGGGAAGCAGGCCAATCACCGTCGCTAAGGAAGTCATCAAAATAGGCCGCAGGCGAACCCGGCATGACTCGATAATCGCCTCCCCAACCTGCCGTCCCTCGCTGATCAGGTGGTGAGCGAACTCGACAATGAGGATGCTGTTCGACATCGCAATGCCGGCCAGCATAACTACCCCCATGAGCGACATGACATTCATCGTTGTGCCAGTGAGCACAAGGATCAGCAACACTCCGCTAATTCCCGGTGGCAGGGCCAGCAGGATGATGAATGGATCAAGGAAAGAACGGAACTGCGCGACCAGCACCAGGTAAAGCAGGATGACCGACATGATCAGCCCAACCGTGAAACTCCGGAACGAGGCGCTCATCGCTTCGGCGCTGCCGTGCACCGTGACATTGATACCAGTCGGAATCTTCTGCCGGGCAATGATCCTTCGCACAAGATCGGCCGTTTTGCCAAGATCCTCCGTGCCTGGGCGGACGTAGACATCAAGCTTGCGCCGGATCTGGTAGTGATCGACTTCAGTGGGAGCCTGAATCTGCTGAATATTCGCTACCATGTCCAGCCGCGTCGGCTGCGCTGCGCCTTCGGCGTGAAGAGGAATGGCTTCCAGGTCCTGCACCGTGTGAATCTGCGCTTCGGGATACTGCACCGTCAGGAAGTAGTTGTTCCCATTCCTGGGATCGATCCAAACATTGGGCGCAATCATCTGATTGGAGGTGAGGGAAGTAATCACGTTGGAGATAACTTCCTTCTCCGTCAGGCCAAGCTTCGCCGCGTGGATACGATCGACGTTGATGCGCAGGGACGGATAATCCAGATCCTGAGGGATGAAAACGTCGGCAGCCAAGGGAGAGGAGCGGAGGCTGCCTGCAATCGCCTGGGCCACCTGATTATCTGCTTTCAGGTTGGCCCCACTGATCTGGATGTCGATCGGCGCCGGAGCTCCCATGTTGACCACTGCATCCACCAGACTTCCGGTGGAGAAGTAGGCTGTCAGCTCCGGCATTTCCTCAGCCAGGCGCTGCTTGATGCGCGCGATATATTCGTAGCTGCCGATACTGTGCCCCGGAGTTAGCCCGACCTGGATGAATCCGGTGTGCATGGCTGCATTCGGGGTGTAGATTGCGGAAAATCCATTGTCCACACCGATGTTGTCGACGATGATGCCGAGATCAGCAGGCCGCACTACCTCTTTGATCAAGGCCTCGGCCTTCGCTACTTCCTGCTCCGTCACCAGGAGTTTGGTTCCCGACGGCGCCTTGATGTTGATAACAAACTGGCCGGCGTCGGTCTGCGGAAAGTAAGAGAATCCCAGCACCCCATAGAGACCAAGGCTCAAAACAAACACCACCGCGAAAACAACCAACACCTTCGCCGGCTGCCGGAGCACTCGCTCTACCAGCACCTCATAGCCCGCCAGCATCTTCTCGAAGCGCGTATTGAAGGCCGCGTTGAATCGCGCCGCGAAGCCGCTCTTTCCGCCTTCCAGCGTGCGCGCCTCGCCTGCATGCGACTCGTCAAAGCCTTCGGGATGATTCAGCTTGAGGTACTTCGAGCAATACAGCGGCACAACCGTCATCGCAATGATGTAGGAGGCGAAGAGAGCAACTACCACAGCCAGCGCCATGGCCGAGAAGAGAAACTTGCTTACACCCGACAACAGCGTCACGGGAAAGAAGACGATGGCCGTGGTAAGCGTGGAAGCAAGCACCGGCAGCGCCACCTCTCGTCCACCATTCTCCGCGGCTACCATCGGCGGTTCCCCAATCTCCAAATGCCGGTAGATGTTTTCCAGCACCACAACGGAGTTATCGATGAGGCGCGAAAGCGCTAGTGCCAGGCCACCCAGGACCATGCTGTTCACGGACGACCCGTTAAACTGCAGCACCATAAACGTCGCCAGTACGGAAAGCGGAATGGAGAAGAAAACCGCCAACGTAGCACGCAGGCTGCCCAGAAAGATAAGGATCATCAGGCAGGTGAGAAACAGCCCGATGCCGCCTTCATGAAGCAGGGTCTCAATCGCGGTGCGAACAAAGCGAGACTGGTCGAAGACCACGGTTGACCGCATCTCCGAAGGAACATCGACCAGGTGGTGCAGGGCTTCGCGAATCCCCGAGACCACGGTGATGGTGTTGGAGTTTCCCCCTTGCTTGAGCACCGGCAGATAGACCGAGCGTTGGCCGTTTACATGCACCACGTTGTATTGCAATGCGTGCGCGTCTTTCAGCACGCCGATGTCGGACATCAACACCGGATTTTCCCCGTTCATCTTGACCGGGTACTGGTTAGCATTCTTGAGGTCAAACTGCGCGTTGGAATAGATGTCGTAATCGAGGTTGCCGATCTGCACGTCACCGGCCGGGAGGATCAGGTTGGCCTGGTTCATCGACCGCACCACATCCATGGGGCTCATCTGCCGCGCTTCCAGCTTGTAGGGATCGACATAAAGCTGTATTTGCCGCCATGGGCCGCCGAATGGCTGCGGGATGGACGCTCCGGGCACGCCCGCCAATTGGTTGCGCACAAAGTTCTGCGCAATATCTTTGAGCGCCCCATCGGTCATGCCGGGGCCATTCATCGTCACCAGGCAAACCGGCAAGCTGGATGCGTCGGACTTGAGCACCACCGGCGGAAAAGTGCCAGGGGGCAAATCCTTCATGTCTGAGACCGCAAGATTCGCGATGGTGGCGGCGTCGGTATCAGCGTTGGTGTCCGGCTGAAAATAAACGCGAATGATGCTCACGCCATCGAGAGAGCGCGACTCCATGTGATCGATACCGCTGGCCAGGGTGAAGAAGCGCTCCAGGTGATAGGTGATGTTGCCTTCGATCTGTTCCGGAGGCATACCTGAATAAAACGTCGCCACAATCACTACCGGCACGTTCATCGAAGGGAACATATCGACAGGCATGCGGGCAACGCTGCTCACGCCGAGCACAAAGACCATGAGGCAGACAACGATAATCAGGTAAGGAGTGCGGATGGCAAAGCCGGACATGCAGCTCCTTTCTAAGACGGCGGTGCTGGAATCGCATCGGAGGTGGGCAGCAGGGGCTGAACTTGTTGCCCGTCATGGAGATCGGAACGGCGGCCGGTAATCACGACATCTCCTGCATTGACCCCGGAGAGAATCTGGACATACTGAGGCGACTGAATCCCGATGTGTACATTGCGCGTCTGGACCTTGCCCGCGCTGTCAACAAGAAAGAGCCGTTGGTTGTCTCCCGTTCCATCGACAGCCTCGGGTGGAACCGCGGTAGCATCCCTGGCCTCCGCTGTTCCCAGCTTTACCTCCGCATACATACCGGGGATCAAAGTGAATTGAGGATTTTTGACATCGACTTCCGCGGTCATTGTCCGGGTCGACATTTGCACCCGGTCGGCAAAGCGAGTAATCGTCCCGTCAAATGTCCGATGCAGCGCTGGTACATCTACGGATACGTGTTGACCGTTGTGAATGGTGGCCACATCCTCCTCCGGAACGGGAAGCATAAGGCGTAGTGGGTTATTCTGTGAGACTTTGACCACCGGCATCGCCTGGGTCTGGGAAGCGATACCAGCCTGAATCATGGCGCCATCGCTGGCATAGCGCTGGGTGACGACCCCGCTGAACGGAGCAACGATTCTCGTATACTCGACCAGCGCAGCCTCGTGAGCAAGGCTGGCGACGGCGCTCTGGTAGCGGCTTTCCGCTGCCTGGACACGCTGCAGCGCAGCGCTCACCTGGGCGTCTGCTTCGAGATTATGCGAGTGGGCCACGTCCACTTCCTGTAGCGGAACCAGACCCGGCTCTTTCTTGGAAACGTCTTGAATGCGGCTATAAGAGAGTTGGGCAATCTGGCTCGCTGCCTGCGCCCTCTGCAGATCGCCCTTGGCGACCGCCCTCTCTGCGTTGGCGGTCTGCACATCGGACTTCGCCTTGGTCAGATCTGCTTGTAGCTCAGGAATCTCGATGGTGGCGATCAATTGTCCTTCCTTCACTCGATCGCCAATGTCCACCAGCATGTGCTTGATGTAGCCGGCCTCCTTGGCCATCACATCCACTTCGTAGAAAGGTTCGAATTCAGCGGTAAGCGTGACGCTGTTTCGTAGATCGGTGCGGACAACCCTGGCTGCCGGAACCACCGGCACGGCGGCCGTGCCCTCGGAGACGGCGCTGTGCGAACAGGCCGTCAATGGCCAAACCAGCGCGGCCGAGAAGGTAACAAGCAGCATTTGATACTTCGATGAACGCATCTCCATACCTCTCTAGCGCGGCCTAGGGCCGGACACCTAAGGCGTAATTGAGCGCAGCCCTTGCGCTGAGATAGTCAAAGCGTGCGCTGGCGGCCTGGATCAGCGCATTGGTCTGGCTCAACTCCGCCTGGTTGAGCTCGACGATGCTGCCCAGGCCGGCGTCGTAGCGCGCTTGAGCCAATCGCACAGCTACTCCGGTCTGATTCACCAGGTCCTGCGCTACCTGGATCTGGAGGTAGGCATCTTTCGCCCGCGCCCAGTCCGTGCGTACGTCGCGCTCGATCACGAGCGAGCGATCACGCACGTCGCGATCGGCAGCCTGCGCGCGGAGCTTGGCCTCGCCGATACGGCCGGAGTAGAGGCCGCCGTTGAAGACCGGCACCTTGATATTGATCCCGGCTGCTCCATAGTTCTGCTGCAATGTATGGTCCCGGTCCGGCACCTCGCCGGCGGTACCGAGAATATCGACGGTTGGATAATTCAGCTTGCTTTCGGCATTCGCATACTGTTGCGCCGCCTGTGCCTGCAGATTCAGAGCTTTTAGATCGGGCCGATTGGCAAGGGCTTCGCCAATGTAGAGGTTGACATCGTCTTCAAGCACGGGCGGTGGTGGTTGCTCGGCGAGCACGTAGTCTGGATCATTGTCGTCGCCCATCGCGGCGGTCAGCTGTGCGCGCGCCTCCTGCACGTTGCTGTCGGCCCGAACGACTGCCATTTGAGCTTCTGAAACAAGCACCTGCGCAAACTGGACATCGAGGGTGGATCGCAGCTGGCTTTGCGCCAAGGCTGTCAATTGGCGAAGCTCCGTCCTACGGAAATCGAGAACGGCCTGAGCGGTTCCGCGCACGCTCTCCGCGGCCTCGGTTGCGAAGTAAGCCTGGTCGACATCGCGCAATATCTGCTGCCTCACGTCTTCAGTGTTCTGCGAGGCGCCTCGCGCTGTCAGGCGTGAGGATCGCACAAGTTCGCGCGTCCGCCCGAAGTCTGTGACTAACTGGGTGAGCGTGGCGCCGCCGGCTACACGGGTAGAGAGACTGGAAGTGGTGACCGCGCCTGCGGCTACGGCGCTATCGCCATTCGCTTTGACCGCAGTCAGGTTCGCCGTCAGTTGCGGAAAGTAAGCCGAGCGGGTTTGCTGCACGCGCTTGCCCAGGGCCTGGGCTCGCAGGGTTTCCGCAGCCAGGCGCGGCTGATTCTTGAGCGTGCGCGCCTCCGCATCGGCGAGCGAAAGCGTGGGCGCCGGGGGCGTTTGCGGCATCGCCGGACGCGCGTGTCCAAACAATAATCCCAGGGAACCCAAAATCAGAAACATCCGCAACTTCATCTGTGTTCCCGGTCGGCGGTATGAACCACTTTCAAGATCGTGGTCTCCTGTACTTCAACCATTCCGTCGGTTACCAGTAGAAGAAGCTCGGGCATAACCCGATCGACGACTTCTTTTTGATCGATAAACTCCAACCGGATGGGAAGGTGCTGGCCGTCGCTACCGGGTGCGCCCTTGGTGTGCAGGCGATGGTGGTAACCGAAACCCGCCTCGGGACGGAAGACGGTGGCCCCGGCAACCCCTCTGTCATAAAGAAAGGCCAGTATGTCGTTATGGAGAAACTCATGGCTCGAGCTGACGTCCGCGTTCAGATGAACTATGACCCGCAGCGCCCGTCCAATATCCAACATCCACGCTCTCAAGAAAGAGGGATTAGACAATATCTGTTTGGAGTATAGGAGTGCGGATCGCGCTCAAAACCTTACAAGTTCCTGACAAGTGTGCGGCGCCTGGAGTGGGATGTAAAATCAGCTGCATCATGAAGATACTTACTGGCGATAAGCGCGGCTGCCGCAAAGGTCCTGAGGCGTGGTTTACCGGAACCGTGTGGCTCAATGAAGTCGTGAACCCGGCGGCGCCCTCGCGCCTTAAGGCAAACCATGTTTGGTTTGGGCCGGAAAGCCGCACCGCGTGGCACACGCATCCTGTGGGACAGACACTGCACGTATTGGACGGGCTGGGAGTGGTGCAGTTGGCCGGCGAACCGCCGCAGATAATTCGTCCTGGAGATACGGTCTTGATTGCCCCAAACGAACGTCACTGGCACGGCGCGGCGCCGGGAAGGACAATGGCTCACATCGCCATGCAGGAAGCCGACGAGCATGGCGTCGACGTGGTCTGGCTGGAAAAGGTCACAGACGAAGAATACTCGGCTATTTGATCGCTCCATGCTTGGTGGGGATGTGCTTGGTTTGCTCCGCACTCTTCACCGGATCGCGGTCCTGACTCTTCTGCCGGGGCGCGCGATCAAACTCGCTGGTATCATCCTGCTTTGACCGTGCATTGGAATTGCTCGTGCGTGGCTGCGCGTTGTGCTTCGTGCTTTTGGGCATCGAACACCTCGTCGTGGTGAGATGGCGCTCTGCAGAGGCGCGTTGCCCACCAAACCATGGACTAACCGAAAGCAAACAAACTCACCATGAAGATCACAAAGATCAAAGCAGCGGGACTGCGCGGCAGAACTCCGGAAGGTGGCTGGGCCAACGAGATCAAGCCGGACGATTGTGTCCACACGTTAATCGCGGTCTATACCGACGAGGGCGTCACAGGGTGGGGTTCCGCCTTCACCAATGACAAGCTGGTGCAGGCTGCGCTCGATGTGCTGGCGCCCTTATATACCGGGGAAAATCCTGTGGAGACCGAGCGCGTCTCCGAGAAGCTGCATGCCAATACCTTTTGGTTGGGCCGGGGCGGAAGCATCACCCACGCCATCAGCGGGATCGACATTGCCATGTGGGACATCCGCGGCAAGGTGACGCAGCAGTCCGGTAGGTACCCTTTTGGGTGGCCGCTATCGGGAGCGGGTTCGCCCTTACGCGTCCTTGCTGATGCAGCAGCCGGAGCCACTGGCCGACCATTTACGAGCGATTCGCGCCCAGGGTTTTCGCGCCTTCAAGATCGGTTGGGGGCCATTCGGCCGTCACAGCCATGCTCTCGACGAGCACATTGTTCGCGCCGCGCGCGAAGCGGTGGGCACCGATGCTCTGCTCATGGTGGACGCCGGCGCCAGCGACGCATTCTGGCCCCAGGGGTACAAATGGGCTGTGCGCACCGCGGAGATGTTGGCCGCATACAAGGTGGAGTGGTTCGAGGAAGCCCTTCCTCCCGACAACCTGGCCGACTATGTATTACTGCGGCAGAACTCGCCCGTGCCCATTGCCGGCGGAGAAGTGCTGACACGGCGCCAGTCGTTCCTGCCCTGGATCAGGCAGGGCGCCTTCGATGTCGTGCAGCCGGATGCGACCAAGGTCGGCGGCTTGAGTGAGTCGCGCAGGATCGCTTACATGGCCGAAGATCACGGCGTCCGCCTCATCCCTCACGGATGGAATACAGCCTTGGGACTGGCTGCCGATCTTCACCTGGCGTCGGCTTCTCCGAGCACGGACCTGGTGGAGTACCTGACGGGATCGCCCTTCATCGACGACATCGTCGAGCATCCGTGGCGCCTCGATGGGGAAGGGATGTTGCCGATTCCACGGGGCCCGGGCCTGGGTGTTTCCATCAACCTCGATGCTGTGGAAGAGCACACCGGTCTGCGCCTGGAAGCGTGAGCGCCCAGAGCAGATAGGTTAGTTTCTGTTATTTTCTTGCGCTCTGGACCGGCCCTTATGCAATAATCCGTTCCATTCCGTTCTGAATAGCGAGGAAATTCTATGGCGGTTGCAGGCGCGGCCCTGCCGGGCAAAGAAGCGGATGCTCCGGGGGAGCCAGAATACGCGCCAGTAGCCGCGTTGCCGGCGTTGCCCGGGCGACGGCTCGCCTCGATCGACGCCCTGCGCGGTTTCGATATGTTCTGGCTCATGCAGGAAGAGTCGGGCCTGGTGCTGGCGCTGGCTGCCGCCTTGCATTTGCCTTTCCAGGCAGTTCTGGCCAAGCAGTTGGATCACACGCCCTGGGTGGGCATCACCTTCTGGGACCTGATTGCGCCGCTCTTCCTGTTTATCGTCGGTCTCAGTCTGCCGTTCGCGATCCAGAGCCGTTTGCGCCGCGGTGAGAGCCGCAAGACCATCCTTTACCACATCCTGCGCCGCACCGCGCTGCTGATCGTTTTGGGCCTGGTCTTCAATGGGATACTGCAACTCAACTTCTCTGATTTTCGCTACACCGGCGTGTTGCAACGCATTGCGCTCTCGTATGTTTTTGCGGCCATCATCACGCTGATGACCAAGCTGCGCGGCCAGATCGCGTGGACGGTCGCCCTGCTGGTGGGGTATTGGGCCATCATGGCGCTGATCCCGGTGCCTGGCTTCGGCCGCAATGTGCTTACCGAGCAAGGTAATCTCGAGGGGTACATCGACCGCTTATTCTTGCCGGGAAAATTCTGCTGCTATGTCTTCGGCGACAACGAAGGATATCTGAGCACCATCCCATCGGTCGCGACGGTAATGCTGGGCGTACTTTGCACGCATATTCTGCAGGCCAAGCGAAGTGAGCGCTTCAAGGTGCTGGCGCTGGTTGGCGGAGGCGTTGCCAGCCTGGTGCTTGGCATGGCGTGGGGAACGGTCTTTCCCATCATCACCCGGCTCTGGACCAGCTCCTACACGCTTTACAGCAACGGTTGGTGCATGCTGCTGTTCGCACTCTTCTACTGGATCATCGATGTCAAGGGTTATACCAAGTGGGCTTTCTGGTTCAAGGTAATCGGGCTTAATGCGCTCACCATCTATCTTGTCCAGGAGCTATTCGACTTCAAACACATAGCCGACATATTTGCCGCTGGCCTCGCTCGCCATTCCGGGATCTATGCGGCGTTGGTCATGGCCGTCGCCATCGTGGCGTCCAAGTGGGCATTTCTCTACTTCCTCTACCGGCAAAAAATATTCCTCAAGGCATAGAGCGAAACCGCAGGTCCCTCGGAGTGTCAGGAGCCATTAGGAAAGGGACGGGTGCCCCACGTTCGCCAAAGCGTACGTGGAACGAAAAAGACGGGCGAAGCCCCACCAAAGTTTTTACGATATCGGCGAGCAGCTCCAGACTGGGTAAGGAAAAGCAATCGAAACATATCATTTTCGCACTTCGCTACGCTCCGGTTGGAGTTCCCCAGACTGGATGCGAGCACGACTCTTGCAATCCCAATCTCGACTCTCAATGAGAGCGCCCACCCTAAACTTGTCATCCCGAGCGAACTCCGGATTTCCTACATACGCAGCACCAATCAACGGCCACGTATGCGGCTTTCACTAAGGAAAGCCGCATGAACTCTATCGACACCACAAAGCCTGACAGGAAATCCGGAGGAAGGCGAGGGACCTGCTGTGCGCCTTTCCCAACCTAAGACCTTTCGTGGAAATGTTTTTCGACAGAGCATAGCGTAGGAAGCCACCGGTTTTACTTCGCGTTCAACCCGCGTTTGCCTTCGTGCAGGGCGATGGCGCCCGATACCTCTCGCCAGCCGCGGACCCGGTAGTGGGTCTCGTCACCACGTTTGATACGCAGCCTTCTCATCTTGCCGTCATGTGCCTTGCGCCAGAGCGTTGATGGATAGAGCCAGCTCCACTGCCTTGGCCGAACTTTCCGGCGGACACTCGACCGGAGCACGGCCGTTGCGGCAGCAGTCGATAAAATAAGCAATCTGCGTCGCGTAAGGGTCTTCTTGCGAGAGAGCGATCTCTGTCGGCGCTGCCGGTGGGCGCAGAAGCTGCAAATGATCATTGGCATAGCGGAGCTCCCCCTCGCTTGCCTGCAGATCGAATTCCATGGCAAAGGGAACGTTATCGGTGTACCAGCCGCCGGCGATGGCAACCTCCAACCCACCCGGATAGTGCAGGGAACACTCAATGACGTTAGGGGACCCTACCGTGCGCGCGGTCGCACTCTCCGGCGCGCCGAAAAGCCACAGCGCCTGATCGTAATCGTGCACCAGCAGATCGAGTGGGGCGCCTCCACTCTCCTCCGGCCGCAACAGCCATGGACCCCAACTGGGCTGACCTGATCTGCGCGCGAAGCTTGCCGAGCGGGTGGCGCCATAAGTCCCTCCAACGACTGCTTCGTGAAGCACGCGGTAGGCAGGCCAAAAGCGCAGCACATGGGCCACCATCAGGACGATGCCCTGGTTGCGTTTGGCCGCCTCCAACATGCTTCCGCAAGCCTCCACGGTAAGCGCCATGGGCTTCTCGCACAGCACGTGTTTGCCGGCGTCCATGGCGGCGATGGTGAGAGGGGCATGCAGTGCAGTGGGGAGGCAGATGTCGAGGGCATCCAATTCGGGATCCCCAATCATCGCCTCATAGAGGGCATCAGGGTCCTGCAGGTGGGCGAAGCGAGCGCTGGTGCGCGTGACCACTTCCACTCCCGACAGGGTGCGGTAGGCCTCTATATGACGCCGGCCCATGAAACCCAGGCCTAACAATCCGATTTGGAACGTTTTCTCAGCCATATTCAGTTAGACAGAAACCTCCAGGGGTGCTGGGCTGTTGCGGAATCCTTTGGAAATGATGGCGTCGTAGATGATACCGGTAGCGAACCAAAGGGCGCCGACGATCTTTGCCTGCCTGCTCAGATTCAACCATATGACAAAGCAGAAGAGAAAGCCCAGGCCGGGAAGCACAAAGTCGGGGAGAATGCGCCGCTCCTGCCGGGAACGGCGAAAGTAGTAGCTGCGCACCACGCTCGCGTTGACTCCCATGAAGGCAAGAAAAGCGCCAAAGTTGATGAGCTCAGCCGCGCGCTCATAGTTCAATAGCAGGCAGCCGGCAAACGCAAAACCGCCAATCAGCAGGATGTTATACGCCGGCACACCGCGCTTGGGGCTCACGTAGGCAAAGAAAGGGCGGGGCAGGATGCCATCGCGTCCCATGCCAAAGAGCAGGCGCGAGATTCCAGCCTGTGCGGTGAGGCCGGAGCCCAGATTCGTCACAATCAAAATGACCGCCATGCCATGGAAGAGGAGCGGACCCCCGACCACGCGGTTGATGTCCAGGAAGGCGGTCTCTGCACTGGCAAAATCGTTGAATGCCGGATGCACGCGCTGCGCCAGGTAGATTTGCAGGCCGCCGAAGATGCCAGTGAAGACGCAAACGAAGACGGTAGCCAGCAGAATATTGCGCCGGGGATTTTCCACTTCCTCCGAGAGCGTGCTGACGCCATCAAAGCCACCGTAAGTCAACGCAGCCAGCGCCGTGCCGGCAGCCAGATTGCTCCAATGGAAGGTCTGCGGATTGTAAAAGGGCTGGGTGGAGAGCAGACCATGCCACCCCTCTCGCACCAACAGCCAGCGGATAGCCAGGCCGATGAAAGGCAGGATTACTACCAGGGCCGCGATCATCATCAGCATGTTGGCCGTGGCCGTGGCGCGGATGCCCCACAGGTTCACTCCGGTAATCAGCACCGCGATCAGCGCGCACCAAATCCAGTAGGGAACGCCGGGAACCAGGCGTTGGATGGTGATGGCGGTGTACACGGTGCAGATGACAGGAACCAGCAGGTAATCCAGCAGCATCGCCCAGCCGGCAAGAAACCCTAAGTGGGGATTTAGCCCGCGGCCGACGTACGAATAGGCTGAGCCCGCCAGGGGATGAAGCGCCGCCATCCGTCCGTAACTGAAGGCGGTAAGAATCATGGCCACCATGGCCACCAGCAGTGTGCTCACGGCCAGTCCGCCGGACAATTGCTGCACCACTCCGAAGAGCGGTACCGCGGCAATGGGCGAGATCAGCACAATGCCATAGAGAACGAGGTCCCACAGTGTCAGGACGCGGCGCAGTCGTCCGGCCGGCTGTTCATTTACGGTTTCCACTCAAACCTGCTTTCGCTTCGGCCTTGGTTGATGTCTAAGGGCGGCAGCCTCGCGAGTCAAGGACAAAATAATCGTTCCCGTCACTTTTTGTCCTTTTTCAAATGCAAAACTGCTGATTAAATAACATTTTGCAACTAATGTTTGACTCCGCGGTTCCCTGGACCTTACCATCACCTTCGTTTGCACCCATGAATCGACTCGCACTTTTTGGCGGTAACCCGGTACGGCGCGACGCATTCCCCTCCTGGCCCATTCATGACCAGCAGGAGGAGCGTGCGCTGCTTGAGGTGTTGCACAGCGGCCGCTGGTGGAGTGGTACCCAGGCTTACCATGACGCCAATTCGGTCGATGTTCCCTCCAAAGTCGCTGCCTTCGAATCCTCTTTTGCCGCCTATTGCGGAGCCACCTATGGCTTGGCTTGCTCCACCGGCACCGCGGCCCTCGAAATAGCGCTGAAGGCCGCGGGCATTGGTCCGGGAGACGAAGTCATTGTGCCCCCGTATACCTTTCTCGCTACGGCAAGCGCACCGCTGCTGGTGGGTGCGATTCCCGTCTTCTGTGATATCCAGGCGGACACCCTGAATCTCGATCCCGACCGGATCGAGGCCGCCATCACCCCTTACACCCGCGCCATCATTCCCGTTCATTTTGCCGGACTCGCCGCGGATATGGAACGGATCATGGCGATCGCGCGGAAGCACAACCTGTTTGTGCTCGAAGATGCAGCCCACGCCCACGGCGCCACCAGCAATGGGAAGTACCTGGGCACCCTGGGTGATGCGGGCACCTTCAGCTTCCAGGCTTCGAAGAACATGACCGCCGGGGAGGGAGGCCTGATCCTCACCGACGACGCACGGTTGGCCGAGATGTGCAATTCCTACCTGTGGGCCGGGCGTAAGCTTGGCTTCGCCTGGTATGAGCACTTTCGCCTGGGTTGGAACTATCGCCTTACCGAATTTCAGGCAGCCATTCTCAGCCAGCAACTGACCCGCCTGCCGCAGCAGACCGCGACCCGCATGAGCAACGGCCTCCGCCTGAACCAGCTGCTCAAGGATATTCCCGGCATACAGCCATTAGCGATTCCATCCTGGGTAACTCAGCACGCATTCCACCTTTACATCCTCCGCCTGGATGCACAGGTGTTTGGAGTATCACGGGAAGAGTTTATCGCCGCGCTCGAAGCTGAGGGTATTCCGTGCTTTAGCGGATACGCACATCCGCTGTATCGAAACCCGATGTTCCTCGAGAACCAGTTTCATGCGAACGGCGCCCAGTTCAGCCCGCGAGAAGCACACATCGACTTCGCTCGCTACGCGGAGAGCTGCCCCGTCGCGGAGCAGGCCTGCCGCGAGGCTGTGTGGATTGAGCATCGTGTTCTGCTCGCATCGCCACAGGCCATGGAGGATGTGGCGCGGGCCATTCACAAGATTTACGAATGCCGCCACGAGTTCCAGCCCACCCTGGCATAGCGGTCGCTGGAACTCCGAAACCTGGACAGATAAAGTCTGAAACGCGCTTAACCCACTCCTGGGCATGAATCAAAGCTCCCATTTTGTGCGAAAACGATAAAAAGTACTTGACGCTTCCATCCCCACGCTCCATACTCGACCCATTCCACCGGTGTCTGACTCAGGCCATGCAGTAAGACATTCTCTTCCTATTCGCGGAAGCGGAATGCTGCATTCATATTGATTGCGGGCCCCTGATCCAGTGCGCCTCGCCAGCGGCTTCCCATGTAGCAAGCAGCGGCGTTTATTTTTTTATTCGTCATCCTCTTTCTCATTGGAGTCGCCATGCATATTCCCCGTACCCGAGCACCCTTTTTTCCACTCAGCAAGCTGCTGCTGTGTTGTTTCCCCGTGCTCCTCGTCCTCTGTGTCTCTCCGGCTGGTGCGCAGCTCGATCGCGGAGGCATTGTGGGCACGGTCTCTGATCTGGCGGGCGCTCGTGTCACGGGTGCGAAAGTAACGGTTACGAATACTGCCACCAATACCAGCCAGGTGATGCAAACCAACAACGAAGGCAATTACTCCGTTAACAACCTGCAGATCGGCGCTTACAGCGTCTCGGTGGATAAAACAGGATTCAAGACCGCGGTAGAGAACCGGGTCGACGTTCCCGTGAATCAGGTAGTGAAGGTGGATTTCGCGCTGAGTCCTGGCTCGGAATCCCAGACCGTGGAAGTAAGTGCTGCGGCGACCCAATTGCAAACGCAAAGCTCCTCGCTGGGCACCGTGGAAACCAGCCAGAGGATCGCTGCGCTGCCTTTGAACGGCAGAAACTTTATCGCTCTGGCCTATCTTGGGCCGGGGGCCAACGGGGGCCAGACCGGCTCCAATGCGGCGGGCGGTGTCTTCGAGAATGAACGCGCCGACGAAGCCATCTCGGTGAACGGACTGCGTGTGTCCAACAACAACTTTCTTCTGAATGGCGTCGACAACAATGAGTTCGGTCTGGGCGGCGTGATTATCCTGCCTCCGCCCGACGCCATTCAGGAGTTCCGTACCGAAGAGAGCGCGATGAGCGCAGAGTTTGGCCGCGGCGGTGCAGCAGTCAACGTAGTCGTGAAGTCGGGTACCAATCAGGTCCATGGTGGCGTGTATGAGTTCATCCGCAATGACCAGCTCGATGCTCTCAACTACTTCTCCACGGATAAGACCCAGTTCCAGCGCAACCAGTTTGGCGGCTTCGTCGGCTTCCCCATCGTGAAGAATCGCACTTTCGTTTTTCTTGACTACCAGGGCACCCGCGTCCGGCAGGGGCTGCCGTTTGTCTCTTCGGTGCCCACCGATCCGGAGCGCGGCGGCGATTTTACCGACCGGCTTACTGGCCAGAGCTTTTCCCCTTGCGGAAACGGAGGGCCCTCCTTCGATACCGGGGCAGTCTTCGATCCCTACAGCACCACCAGCTACACCTGTCCCGGCGGACAAACGATCTCTCTGCGTAACCAGATAAGTTATGCCGGCGTGCCTAACGTGATGAACCCGGCGCAAATCACCGCAGCGGGGCAGAATGTAATCAATCTTTATCCCTCCGCCAACGGCTCCGGCATCGCCGATAACTACACCTCGACGCAGAAGCAGATCAACGATCAGGACTCGGGCGACGTCCGTGTCGACCAGAGCTTTCGCGAAAAGGATCAGATCTTTGGTTCCTACGGCATTGGCAGCATCCGCAGTGTCGACCCCGCGGGACTGGGTAAGTTGGGCGGATCGGATTGCTGCCCCAGCATCAGTAATATCCAGGCACAGCATCTGGGCCTTGGTTATACCCATGTCTTCTCGCCGGCTGTGCTCAACGATCTTCACGGAGGGTACTTCCGCTACGCGGTAAACGCGGTGCCCTTCAACTACGGCAGCGACATCTCGAACCAACTGGGTATTCCGAATGCGAACCGCGGAGACATCAACTCCAGCGGACTGATCAACCTTGATATTTCCGGCGAAACGTCCCTGGGTGATTCGGAGTATCTGCCCGAACACGTCTTTGAAAATATCTTTCAACTTGCTGACAGCGTCACACAAACGCATGGCAAGCACACGCTCAAGTATGGCGTGGACTTCCGCCGCCAGCAGCGAAACTTCTTCCAGCTCGCCGTGCCGCGCGGCTATATGAACTTCGGCGGCGGCTTTACCGCGGATCTTTCTACCGCCACCGGCGGCAACGGCCCCGCGGACCTGCTCTTCGGTGTTCCCCAGGCGACCGAGCAGGACACATTGGACGGCCTGTATCCCACCCGCTATTGGGATCTTGCAGAGTACGTCCAGGACGATTGGCGAGTTCTACAGAACCTGACCATCAACCTTGGCTTGCGCTACGAGGTCGCGTCTCCGGCTAACGGGCGTGTGGCCAACTTCGATTTGACCAAGGCGGTCATGGTCGCCTCCTATGGAGCCGGTGCGGTATCTCACGCCGGCGTTGGTTTCGATAAGTCCGATTGGGGACCACGCGTCGGCTTTGCGCTTTCGTTGCCCCACAACACGGTCGTGCGCAGCGCCTTTGGTATCTTCTACTCCGCCGAGGCCAACACCTTTGATGACCTTGGACTCAATCCGCCGGCTCTCACCGATCTGGCGCGTTCGTACTCTACGGGAAATGTTCCCGTTGGCAGCCAGTTGATTTCGGCCGGATTCCCGGCGACGTACCCAGTGCAGGAGCTCGACGCTCCACAAGGTTCAGTGAAGTCCACCGGCGCCACACGGATCATGCCCCGCATTTTGGAATGGAATCTTTCCGTGCAACGTGAATTCGCCAGCAACTGGCTGGCGCAGGTGGCCTATGTCGGTACCCGTGCCTACCGGTTATGGAATCACGAGGCGGTAGATTTGAACCAGCCCTTCCAGCCGCTTGATTCCAATTTCTCTGATGACACCGGCAACTTTGGCCGCCCTTATTTCGCTGTCCAGCCCAATCTCGCTTCGATCTATCCTCTCGATCTGGGCGATTTGAACCTGATGTACAACTCGCTCCAGGCATCGTTGAACCATCGCTTTTCGCACGGCTTCAATGTGTTACTTGCCTATACCTACGCGCACAACCTGGGCAATGCGGATGGAAACGTAGCCGGCAATATTCAGGACGCGCACGAACCCCAGCTTGAATATGGGCCGGTCGCACCCGATATCCGTCACCGCTTTACCGCGAGTTATCTTTACCAACTACCGGTAGGCCGTGGGCGCACCTTTGCTGCCGGCATCAGCAAGCTAGCCGACGCATTTATCGGCGGCTGGGATGTGGCGGGCATAACCACCGGGCAGACCGGCCAGTCGGAGACCTCTACCGCATCGAGCGATCTCAGCAATACCGGCAGCTTCAACTATCGCTTCGACCAACTCGCCAACCCCAAGGATTTTACCTACGACACTACGGATCAGGCAGCCTTCGGCTGCACCGGCAAGCAAAACATCTTGTGCTGGTATAACCCGGCGGTCTTCACCGCGCCGCCGTTGGCCCCTGGGCAACAGTCTGCGCACGCCTTTGGAGACGCCCGCATCGGCAATCTACGCGGCCCCGATCTGTGGGACTTCGACTTTGTGTTGCAG
The DNA here is from genome assembly GCA_963824325.1 of uncultured Acidobacteriaceae bacterium. Lineage (GTDB taxonomy): Bacteria > Acidobacteriota > Terriglobia > Terriglobales > Acidobacteriaceae > PALSA-350. Next base: position 137,997 of record CAWGPA010000008.1, read on the forward strand.
AAGCACTTCCAGGTAGGAGAATTCGGACAAATCGAGTTCCGCTCTGAGTTCTTCAATATCTTCAACCATCCCAACCTTGGCCTACCAGGCAACCAGGTCGATGTGCCCGGTGGCGCGGCGATCACCAATACTGCTACTGATAACCGCGAGTTGGAATTCGCGTTGAAATACACGTTCTAATTGCGAATCTAGAAAAGGAGTTTCTCTTGCTGCGAGCATCACTGTGTGTTTTGGCGGCGTTACTGGCCGGCGCCAGCCTGGGGGCCCAGCAGACCAAGCTTGAGGATCTGCAGGGCAAGACCATCCTGGTTTTCACGCCGCATCCGGACGACGAGGTCTTCGGCGCAGGGGGAACGATCGCGCTGCTCAATCGTCACCATAACAAGGTCATTCTGGCCATCTATACCAACGACGACAAAGGCTCGCTCGACCCCGAGATGAGCAGCCAGCGCCTGGCGCGCATCCGCAAAGCGGAGGAAGAGAAGTCGGAGGCGGTGTTAGGGACGCCAAAGGAAAACATCATGTGGCTGGGCTATGACGACGGGATGCTCGAGTATGCCCCCCAACCCCACCTGACGGAGCAGGCCACCGAGATCATCCGCCGCGTACGTCCGGACGTTCTGCTCAGCGTGGATCCGGGGCAGTGGTACACGCGCTGGCACAAGACCGATCACCGTATGGCGGCCCTGAACACGGTGGACGCCGTGCGGGCTGCGGAGTTCTGGCTGTACTTTCCCAACCAGAAACTACAATTGGGTCTGCAGCCCTATCGCGTACCGGAGATGTACTTCTTTTATCCCGCGCCGGAAGAGGTGAATTATCGGGTCCCGATCGATGACGTAATGGATCTGAAGCTGCAGTCCGCGGTAGCGCAGGTGAGCCAGTTTGCGCCCTCTGAAGATCGCTATCGCGACGACTGGGATCCCAAGGACCTGAAAACCACCGAGGACGAGTTGAAAAAGATGCAGCCGCACAAAGACGGCCACGCAGTGGAGGAATTTCGCTACTCTACCGGCTTCAATCAAGAATAGGGAGTGCTGTGAACAAGGCCCACGGCTTGTATCAGGGCACCGTTACCGGCGGTACCTCTCGTTCCCAAACTGCGGCACCCCTCGTTCCCTAACAACTGACGGGTGCCCCATATCTCGCTCGTTTTTCGCGAGATGTGGGATACCACCGATGTTGACCGCTAAGTGCACTTGGGGAATCGAAAGTCAGAAGGAAAGAACAGTGGTATCCCACATCTCGCGAAAAACGAGCGAGATATGGGGCACCCGTCAGTTGTTAGGGAACGAGAGCGTGGCTTTAGAATCGGCTGAGGTACGGTTGGTTACGGGCTTTGCCGCTGAGGGAAATTCATTGGGGAATCGGGAAACATCATCCATACTGCTCGTGGCCATCTGCCTCGGTGCCACCCTGGCGCAAGCGGAGCACGCGACCATTCTCCCCGCGCCGCAGCAGATCACCTACGGCAACGCAACTTTGCCTCTGGCGGGCCTGCCCATTCGCTTGCCATCCGGGGCAACGGAGGACGACCGCGTCGCCGCCCAAACGCTGGCGGGCTGTTTCACTTACAGGACCGGTACCCAAACCCCGATCCTGACCGATCCCGGTGAATCCGGCATCACTCTCAATCGCACCGGCGCACTCGATCCGCTGCCCGTGCCCGGAGAAACCCCAGGCCCGGAATCGCGGGAAGCCTACACCCTCCGCATCACCGCCAGCGGAGTCGAAGTGAAGGCGCGCTCCTCCGCGGGCATATTTTACGGAGTGCAAACCCTCTGCCAGATGATTGAGATGCCGGGCGCTGTTTTGCCGGAGGCACAGGTCACCGACTGGCCCGCGATGGCCTATCGCGGAACGATGGTCGATATGAGCGAAGGGCCACTGCTGCGGGTGGCTGATATCAAGCGCCAGATCGACTTGATGGCGCGCTGGAAAAACAATCAATATTACTTTTACAACGAGACCAGCATCGCGCTGGATGGCCTTCCACCCGCGGCTCCGGGCGCCCGTCTTACCAAGAGCGATGTGCGCGAGATTGTCGCCTATGCGCGAACCCGCCACATTGATGTAGTGCCGTGTCTCGAGCTTTACGGCCATCTGCACGACTTATTCCGCCGCGAGCAGTACTCCGGGCTGGCTGATTTTCCTCATGGGGTCGAGTTCAATCCTGCCGATCCAAAAGTGCAGAAATTGATCGCGAATTGGGTGGAACAATACACCGAACTCTTTCCCAGCCCGTTCGTGCATGTGGGTTTCGACGAGACTTGGCAGTTACAGCAAGCCGCAGCCAAGGGAGCCGGTGCGCCGGCCGCTATCTTCCTCCAGCAGCTCAAGAATGTGAGCGGGCTCTTCCAGCAGCACGGAAAAACCATCCTGGCCTGGGCCGATATCATGGTCAAGTTTCCGGATATTGTGAAGCAATTACCTCCGGGCATACTTGCGGTCGCCTGGTTTTACGACCCCAGGCCCGATCCGGAATACAAGCACTGGCTGGCGCCGCTGGTCAGCGATCACGTACCCCACCTGGTTGCTCCGGGCGTGAATGGCTGGAGCGAGATTGCCCCCGATTACAATCTAACTTTTGAGAATATTGATACTTTCGTGGCTGCTGGGCGCAAGTCTGGTGCCTTAGGCGTGATGAATACGATCTGGTCCGACGATGTGCAGATGCTGAAGCGGCCGGCCTGGCCGGGTATCGCCTACGGTGCCGCAGCTGCCTGGCAGCAGAAGCCGGTAGCTCGCGAACATTTCTTCCCGGTGTACGCCGCGCGCGAATATCCGCCAGCGGCGGCGGCGAGCGTCGCCTCCGCCCTGCGGCAGATGGCCGATAGCGAAACCGCCCTCCAGGCCGTCCTCGGCCAGGAAACCATGCTCGCCCTATGGCAAAGCCCGTTTGCCCCAAAAACGCTGGCGCGGGCCACGGCGCACGCTGATGATCTCCGCCGCAGCCGCCTGCTCGCCGAGGGCGCCGAGGAGGACTGGCTCCGTGCCATCGAGCAGGGTGCGGATGCCGCCAGCGCCCACTCCTATATTGTCGAGTGCCGTTTGCTGGATTATGCCGGCCTTAAATTCCAGTATGGCGTAGAGATTACGCAACAGTGGAAGTTGCTCGGCTCCCATCCCGATCGCCATCGCCTGGGCAACGATTTTGACAATATCGTCGTTTCCCAGCAGCATGGTAAGCTGCCCGATCTCATGGAAACCATTACCGAGCTAAAGCCACAGTATGAACAAGCCTGGCTGGAGGAATACACTCCCTACCGTTTAGCGGCGGCGCTGGGCCGCTGGGATGCGGAGTACGAATACTGGCGTCGTTTCCAGGCCAATCTCTTTCATTTGCTCGAAGACTACAACCCAACCCAGGGGTTACCACCCTTCGACAGTCTTCTGCCCCCCGGATTTCCTGTCGAGGTTCGTGGCGGTGACCATCCTTAAGAAAAAAAGCCAACGCGACAAACACCTCATCGAGGCCCTGGTTTACCAGCAGGGCCCTATCTCGCGCGTAGGCATTCACGCACTCACCAATCTGCGCCGCAGCACCATCTCACTGCTTACCCGGCAGCTTTTGACGGAAGGTAAGCTGATCGAGGCGGGTCCTTCGGACAATCCACTTGGCCGCAAGCAGATCCTCCTTGAGCTCAATCGCAAATTCGGTTTCCTGGTCGGAGTCGAGTTCGACGATGAGCAGGTCACCGCCGGAGTGATGGACCTGCAGCCTTCCGTGACCCGGGTAATTTCCGAGGCCACCGATCTTTCCCACGGCAAGGAAGGGCTCCTGCGTCAACTGCAGTCCGCGGTGCGGCGCGTGGTGGCTGCCTCCCGCCTACCGTGGAGCAAGCTGCTTGGCATTGGCATCGCGGATCCAGGATTGGTTGACACCCGGCGCGGAGTCACCACCAGTAGTTCGACCATCGACTTCTGGAACGATGTGCCGTTGACCTCCGCCTTCGAAAAGGAATTCAAAGTACCTGTCCTGGTAGAGAGTAAGACGCGCGCGAAAGCGGTGGCGGAACAGATGCTGGGTGTGGGGCAGCGGGAGCCCAACATGATCTACCTCGATTACGGAACCGGCATCGGCGCGGGCGTTATCGTGGATGGCAAGCTTCTTTACGGCCACAACTGCGGTGTGGGTGAAGTTGGCCACACCAACATGGTCAGGTCTGGGCCTACCTGCAAGTGCGGCAGTAATGGTTGCCTGGAGGCCGTGGCGGGCGCGGGCGCGGTAGAGAATCGCACCCGCAAAGCTCTTTCCGAGGGCGTCTCCTCGCGCCTTCTCGCCATGGCGCAGGAGGATTCCTCGCGGATTACAGTGTGGCTGGTGTTGGAAGCAGCCCGGGCTGGAGATAAGATGTGCTGGAACATCGTGGCCGAGATTGCGGAAGAGATTGGCGTGTCAATGGCCAACCTGGTCAACCTGTTCAATCCCTCGATGATTGTCTTTGACCAGCGTCTGAGCGTGACCGGAGACGAGTTCTTGAATCTGATCTCGCGCGTAGTCAAGAGCAATGCGCTAGCAGGCTCCGCGTCCGGGCTATCGCTGCGTTTCGCAACCCTGGGGACGGAAGCGGGACTGTTGGGTGTAGGACTGCAGATTCTGGAAAGACAATTCTCCACTGCCAGAAGCTGATCACCAATTAATCCTCGGGTTAGGGACGGGTGCCCCATGTTCGCCGTAGCGTACATGGGCTGAAAAAGATGGGCGAAGCCCTTCGATCGCTTTTCCAGGAGGTCTCATGCACTTACTTAGACCGGTCCAGGTGTTGATTCTCGGAGCCATCCTCCTGGTATTTGGGGGGCTGCTCCTTCGCTCGCAACCAAACCCCGAAGTCCCCGCTTATCTTGAGCCCAATCAACCAGTCGAGCGGCGCATCGACGATCTTCTCGCCAGGATGACGCTCAAGGAGAAGGTTGGCCAGCTAAACCTGCCCTGTGTCTATGTGGACGAATTGGGGAAAGATATCCCAACCAAGTTGGAAGCCTGCAAACGTTATGCTGCCGGAACCTATACCAACGAGATCGGACCGGGCAGCGGCTTCTTCACCCTGGCCGACACCATCCTGCATGAAGGCACCTTGCAGCAAGCGAACTACTTCAACGATCTGCAGAAAATTGCTCTTACCCAAACACGTCTGAAGATTCCTCTCCTGGAGGACGAGGAAGGGACTCACGGTGCGATGTTTTCCGGAGCCACTGTTTTCCCCGAAGGGCTTTCGATCGGCAGCACCTTTGACCCCGAGTTAACCAAATCGATTTACTCCGCCGCCGCCCAGGAAGCGAGGGCGGTTGGTATTCACATGCTCTCCACCCTGGTCATGGAACTGGACCGGGATCCCCGGATGGGCCGCAACGCGGAAGCTTACACAGAGGACCCCTACCTCTACTCGCGCCTGGCCGAGAGCATCGTGCAGGGCACGCAAGGCGACGATGTAAGTGCGCCGGACAAGGTTGAGGCCGTACTTACGGACTTTCCCACGCAGAGCGAACCGGTGAGCGGCTTGGAGCGAGGTGCGATTGAGTTATCGGAGCGCATGCTGCGTGAAGACTTTCTCCCTCCCTGGAAGGCAGGCATCACCAAGTCCGGGGCCCACGGGGTCATGGCTGGCTATCCGGAGATTGACGACGAGCCGGCGCACGGTTCGCGAAAATGGATGACCGAAGTCTTGCGTCAGGAATTAGGGTTTCAAGGTGTGGTAGAGAGTGAAGGGGGTGGGTTTGCCACTCTCATCGATGAGGGAATCGTCGCTACGCAGAAGGAAGCCGGTGCGCTGGCCTTGCGTGCAGGAGTCGATTTAAACATTACGTACGAGCCTGCTTACATGGCTCCTCTTATCCAAAATGTCGACGAGGGCCGGGTGCCGGTCTCGTTGGTCGATCTGTCCGTGCGTCGCGTCCTCCGCGAAAAATTCCGTCTCGGGCTCTTCGAACATCCCTATGTCGACCCGCAGCAGGCGTTGAAGATCGTACATTCGCAACCGCATCAGGATCTCGCTCTCACGGCCGCACGCGAGGGAATCGTGCTGCTGAAGAACGAGCAGAATCTACTGCCGCTGAAAAAGGATCTCAAGTCGATTGCCGTGATTGGTCCCGACGCGGATAACACCCTGAACCTGCTCGGCGACTACACGGCGAGGAAAGTTACCCAGCCCGTTGTCACCATCTTGCAGGGAATTAAGCAAAAGGTCGGTCCGCAGACCAAGGTGCTCTACGCCAAGGGATCGAACGTACTGGGCGACGACAAGAGTGGATTTCGTGAGGCCGTGCAAGCTGCAAAGAGCGCGGACCTGGCCGTGGTGGTGGTGGGCGAGCAGTTCGGAAACGACGAGAGCGACCACAAAGAAAGAGCCGCATCGGATGGCGAGGGTTCGGATGTGGCGAGCCTCGATCTTACCGGTGTCCAGGAGGAACTGGTTCAGGCAGTCTCCGCAACCGGTACCCCCGTGGTCGTGGTGCTCATCAATGGACGCCCTCTCTCTGTGCGATGGGAAGCTGCGCATGTTCCCGCGCTGGTAGAGGCGTGGGAGCCGGGTGAAGTCGGCGGCACAGCCGTGGCAGATGTACTTTTTGGCGATTACAATCCGAGCGGCCGGCTGGCGATCACCATTCCTCGCAGCGCGGCCCAGCTGCCCGCCTACTATGATTCGAAGCCCTCAAAGGTCTTCTGGGTAGAAAAGGGCTGGAGCAGGAATCACGGCTATGTGGATATGCCCTCCAGCCCACTCTACCCATTCGGTTACGGCTTGAGTTACACGCAATTTCAATACAGCAATCTGGTGATGGATACACCGCAGATTCGTGCCGGCGGCAATGCTCGCGTCCACCTCGAGGTCAAGAACACAGGCAGCCGTCCCGGAGTGGAAACAGCTCAGTTATACCTCCATGAGCGCTTCGCGCCTGTATCCACGGCCATCAAGCAATTACACGGATTTCAACGAGTGGCCCTGGATCCCGGTGAAAGCAAGACGATCAGCTTTACGCTTACGCCTGAGGACCTGATGCTGCTCGACCTCGATATGCATTGGAGGGTGGTTCCCGGAACTTTCGACATCATGGTGGGCAGTTCTTCCGCGGATGTCCCGCTCAAATCTACTCTCGAAGTGAAGCCCGGCTTTGAAACAGGGGACTGAAGTTGAGAACAACATACCTACTTACTCTGGTCGGGGGGATTGTTTGCGGCACACTCTCCTTGAACCCCCAAACGGCTAACGGAGGAGCAGGGAACACGTTCCACTGGCCCAACGGGCATAGAGCGGCGGTGAGTCTGAGTTTTGATGATGCACGGCTCAGCCAGATCGACACCGGTTTGCCCCTTTTCAAGAGGCTCGGCGTAAAGGTTACTTTTTTCGTGGAGCCAAGAGGGGTTCAGCAGCGCCTGGAAGGTTGGAAGCAGGCGGTCCTTGACGGCCACGAGATCGCGAATCATACGCTTACTCATCCATGCACCGGCAACTACGCATTCTCGCGGAATAATGCTCTGGAAAATTACGATCTGAAACGGATGGCCCAGGAGATCGATGGCGCCAACGACCAAACCCAAAAGCTGCTCGGCGTTAAGCCAAAGACCTTTGCCTATCCCTGCGGACAGACGTTTGTGGGCAGCGGGCTCGATGTCCAAAGTTACGCGCCGCTCATAGCGGAGCGTTTTGTCGTCGGCCGTGGCTACCTATCGGAGTCTTCCAACGATCCTACGATCGTCGACTTGTCGCAGGCCATGGGGAGTGCTTTCGACGACACGGATTTCCCGCAAATGAAGAAAGTGGTTGATGAAGCCATCAAGCAGGGACGATGGGTCATTTTTGTGGGACATGAGATTGGCCAGCGCGCATTCCAGACCACGGATACCAAAGCGATCGAGCTCTTGTGCGAGTATTTGCGAGCGCCTGACAACGGAATTTGGCTCGGCACAGTCGACGAAATCGGAGAATACGTTCGTCAGCAGCGAAAACCGCAATGAACAGCATCAGCCGAAGAAGCTTCGTCAAAACGGCTGCCGTTGGCCTGCCGGCACTCACTTGGAATCTCGGCCAGTCTCAAAAAGCGGTGTCTCAGCGGATGAACGTGGGGACCGCGCGGGTTGATGTCACACCGGACAGGCCTCGGCTCTGCGCCAGCGGGGTCTCTCCGGATCCGCCGCGTGCCTACGCGCCACTCCTTTGCCGATGCATGACATTGTTCGATGGCCGGCGGCGGATCGCCATTGTCAACTATCCGTTCAATGCGCTCGATGTGGCTACTCCTATTCTGCGCGAGCGTTGTGAACGTGAGCTCGGAATTCCTCCCGCATATCTGATCTTGCTGGCGACGCACAACCACCAATCCCCCATTCAAATCGTCAAAACGAATTGGGACTATGGCCGCGACCTGGCGGAGAAGATCTTCGGGATGATCCAGAATGCGATCCGCAACGAAGAAGGTCCAGCGGACCTCTTATTCGGCAACGGATACGGCTACTTATCGCGTTCGCAAATGAGTGCCCCACCAGATTATGAGATCCAGCTGCTCAAGGCAGCAGTCGGGAACCGGACGGTCGCGTTACTGTTCAACTATCCGACCCACCCTCAACGCGGTCCGAGAGAAATGTATGGGCCTTCCCATCCGGGCTTTGCCATGGACGAGCTCGAATCCCATTTCCCCGATTCCACCGCGATTTACGCCGATGCCTGTGGCGGCAATCAATATACGTTTGCCCCCGAGGGTACTACGGATCTTCTGATCGCCTGTAAGGCTCGCGGCCATGAATTGGCAGAAGTGGTATTGGGAATCGCCAAGGGCCCGCTGACGGAGGTCACCGGGCCGATCGGGGAAAGTCGTCTCGTCGTGCTGGACCTTCCCCTGGCTGAGCCCGTGCCCTACAAGCGAGCACTCGAACTGGCCAAAGGCGTACCGATGAATGTTGGCTTTCGTGTATTTCCCGATCCCTTGCGCGATACCAACTGGATCCGCTCCCTGGTAAAGCACTACAAAGAGGGAATTCCGTTTCCAACTAAAATCTCCGACTACGTCTGCACCGATGATGAGCTTCTAGTGACCAAGCTGGACGATGCGCGCAAATATCCCTGTCGCTTCGAAGAGGTGCTGGGAGTCAAAATTGGCAAGCTTACCTTTATGGCGTTACAGGGAGAGCCCCTGGCGCAGATTGGGATGCGGATCAAGGAGGTGTTGCGGCAGAGCGGACCCTCCATGCTCTTTGGCTATTTCGGAGAACACAATCTCTACATTCCAACCCGGGACAACGTGCGTCTCGATCTATACCAGGCCCGCGCTCTGCAGGAGCAATACTCCTGTCCTGTGGGTTGGTCGCCGGATGTGGAAGACGAAATGGTGAGGGGAAGCCTGGCCGTAGTGGGAGCGGAAATCTATATGGATCCCCGCTCCCCAAAACACTTCGTCGAAACCTGGCTCCGTCTGACGGGGCCCACAATCGTTACCTAGAATTCAGCACGTAGCCCGAACTGTATCAAACGCGGAGTGTTTGCCTGGCTCGTGACTACTCCAAATTGCGAGTTGTTCAAGGTGCAGCAACCGGTATTGGGTGGAGCAAACTGTACCCGGTTGAACAGATTGAAAAACTCTGTTCGAAATTGCAGATGGATTCGTTCCGTAATCGGTATCACCTTGAATAAAGCAAAATCCCAGTTAGCAATGCCGGCAGAGCGTAGCTGGGGATCCAGGCGAGGCTGGTTTCCTACCGCGAAGGTCCCCGGTTGACTGAATGCATTGACATTGAACCACTCGTTGACGCGGCTCTGTGCCGAGCCTGTGATCTCCTTATTAGAGCTATCGACGTCTGGGCGTAGGCTGCCAAAGCCAAACTGCGACAGGGGATTGGACGCGGCGGCGATCGCCAGTGGAAATCCGCTTTGCACCGTGGTTATCCCGTTGATGCCCCAACCGCCAAGTATTTTATCGGCGGGTCCGTTGATGTTGGTGAGAAACTTCTTGCCTCTGCCCACAGGCAGATCCAGCACATAGCTGGCGACGAAGCGTTGTGGCACATCGCTTTGTGAGAGCGAACGCTCGCCTTTAAGATTGTCGTTATCCTGGATCTGGGCTGCACAACCACACCCACCGTCCTCTAACCACCCGGTCAAAGTATCCCCATTGGTGATGAGCTTGGCCCAGGTATAGGCCACCAAAATAGTTCCGCCCGCACTCGACCGCTTCTCAAACTTGGCTTGGAAGGAATTGTACGAGGACGCCCGATTGAAGGGCTCAGCCGAAAAGACCCCTGAAAATTGCGGGTAGGGAAGCAGGAGCTGGCTGGCGACAATGGTGGGCGTCGAGAGCAGGGTGCCGTTTGGAACGAACCCGTAGAACGGGTTGTTGACTGCATTCGATAACTGTGTGCCCTGCGCCAAATCCGCATCTGGAAGCTGGTTGATGTTCTGAGAATTTCCCGGGAGATGTGTTCCTTTCGATCCTGCATAAGCCAGGCCGAACATGGAACCGTGACCGAGGTCATGTTCGAAGTTGAAATTATATTGTTGCGTGTACCCGTACGATCCTTTCGGCACCGGCAAGAACATGGTTGTCCCGTATAAAGTGCTTTGGTAATTCGCGCTGCGTCCAACCGGATTCAAGATACCGCTGGGAAAGGGATTGCTCAGGAACGCATTTGGCGTGGCGCCCCCATTCAGTGAGGCCAGCCACGGAGTGGAGGCCGCATTGATCGGTGAGGTCCATGGCGCGTCATTGAACGAGGCGTCATCGGGTACGAAGAACATGCCATAGCCCGCCCGCACAACCGTCTGTTCGTTGAGGCGATAGGCCACTCCGAAGCGAGGTGCGAAGAGGCGCCAGTGGAACTGCTGACTGTAGCGGCTCGAATATGCCGCCGAGTTGACTAACGCAACATTTCCGGTGAGAGGCAGGCCGGTGGTTGCCGCAAGAGGACTAGCCTGGTCAGGTAGAAATACAACCTGACGGTCGTGCCGCTCAGTCCACGGACCGGGCAGTTCCCAGCGCACCCCATAATTCACCGTCAGCTTTTGATTGACCTGAAAGGTGTCCCCGAAATAGTAGCCCTGGTAATACTGCACTCCAGCCGTAAGCGCCGGCTGGGATGCGCTGCCGCCCGATCCATAACCCAAAAGAAAAGAAGCCAATCCGTAGCCTGTATCCCCGGGCGAGAACGGGTTGACGGAGGTCATCAGGTTGTCGAAATTAAAGAAGCCACTCGCCGTCGTGGTCTGCGCGAAATTAAACTCCATGCGGCGAAGCTCCGCGCCAAACTTCAACGTGTGGCGCCCCATGATCTTTGTCATACCGGGCATGATGGAGTAGCTGTTGTTGGTGTTCAGGACGATCACTGCCATGTTCTGATTGCAGAAGTCAGAGTATCCAGCCACGCAGGGATCCGGGTTGTTGCGCAGTGGTTCCTGGGCGTTATAGCTTTCTGGTAACCCGAACTTGGTCTGGTCCACGCCATAACTCTGCGGAGTGTAATTGAACAGGAAGCGCAGAAAAGCCAGACGAAGCTCGCCCACGAGCGAAGGGGAGAAAGCATACGTGTCGCCCAGGACGAACTGTTGGGTTTGAAAACTTGACCCCAGACCATTGCCTTCGTTGAATGGATCCACCGGGGGCGACGTCGACGACCAGAACGAGTAGCGGCCGAAGATGCGCTGCTTGTCACCAAGGTTTTGATCAACACGGCCATTGAACTGCTTGCTGTTGGTCCCCGAGCTGTATGTTGTAGAAAAATTATTCGATACTCCGGACGCGTTCGGCAGGGGCCAGAGATACTTCAACAACGCTGCCGAGGTTGGACTGATACGGGCGGCGGGTATAACGTCGCCCGCAAACTCCTGCCGTGTCGCTTGCCCGGGCGCACAATCAGGCGTTCCCGGTTGACCGCAGGTGGTGAGCGCATCATAGATGGGAGAACCCGCACCCGAGAAGTCACCATTGCGCATTGCCTGCGTCGGAACCGTCGAGACATAAGTATTCCCCTGGCGCAGGGCGAAGTTTTCCCAATCGAAAAAGAAGAACGTCTTGTCCTTTCGGATAGGACCGCCGACTTCGGCTCCATATTGATTTTGTGTAAAGGCCGCCCGCGGTTGCGCAAACTCGTTGCCAAAGAAGGTATTCGCGTTGAGAACTTTGTTGCGCAGGTACTCATACGCGGCGCCGTGAAACGCATTGCTTCCGGATTTGGTCACCAGGGTTACGATACCGCCAGAAGTGTCTCCAAATTCAGGACCTAGATTGTTAGTCAGGACGCGAAACTCCTGAACGGCGTCCTGAGCCGGGATCAACGCGGGAAGATGAGCATAGTTGACGTTGAGGGGAGCTCCGTCGATGTACTCGGCGCTTTGATTCGCAATTCCACCGCCGATCTGATAGTTACCCCATCCGTTGACATTGTTGATAGCTGGATTGCCCTGCGTCTGACCTTGAGGGACCACGCCCGGCGCCAGCGCAATCAGGTTCATCACGTTTCTGCCATTCAAAGGCATCTGCTGTACAGCTCGTCCTTCAATCACCTGACCGAGCGAGGTGGTGTCTGATTCGATCAGAGGCGTTTGCGCGGTTACATCCACAACCTGGCTTACTTCGCCTATCTGCATTGCCGCATCAATACGCACCACGCTCTGTACTTCTACCTGAAAGGAATCGCGGCGAAAGCGTTTGAAGCCAGGGCCCTCGATGTCGAGGGTATAGATTCCCGGAGGTACGTTGACGAATTGGAAATCACCATGCGCGCTGGTCGGGAGAGTTTTGCGCTCCGCGGTTCCCTGATTGGTGAGCGCTACCGTGAGGCCGGCAAGAACGGAACCGGAACTGTCCGTCACCGTACCCACCACCGAACCATAATAGGTTTGAGTTATTCCGGTTGTGGGCGCGAGACTCATTGCGGCTAGAACCAGGAACAAACAATAGATCCGCGTGCGCTTCCATTGTGTCATCTGAAGTCTCCAGTCAGGGCATTTCATGCGGCCGGCTCCCAGGACTGCATAGAAGTCCCCTGGGCGATGTGGCTCTGCAATCACTAATGAACGCTGTCCCTTGAGAATGGGCGAGCTTGAAGGTCCTACGTGGGACCGGCTCCAACTCACCCTTGGCCTAAGAACGAATCCCGGAAGTCTCGTGGACGACCGGTCGCATGATGCAAATGGGGGGGCTCCGGGTGGACCGACTCGCCTGGATAGATTCAGGACAATTCTGTACTAAGTTCCGGAGCCAGGGATGCGAATCCGACGTGGGATAGCATCACTCAATTCGAGCCGCTGTTGGTTTCTCGGGTGAACAACGATCAGAGTATGAGATACCTGTCTTACCCTGTCAATAGTTTTTATCTTTATCGGAAATAATAGCCGGTGTTGTCCGCCTCACCGCCCCAGTTACTGACAAAAACGGCATGATATCTTGACTCAATGCCGACATGGCTCTAGCATCCTGCTATCCGGCCCGCTTTCTTCTACTCCGAGAAATCACATGTCTATGTTTGCTAGGTCCACTGTCCTGGGAGCTGTCAGCCTGTGTCTTCTATTTGGTTCCTTGCGCGCGCCAGCTCAACCTGGTCTTAAGGCGGCTGTGGCCAAAGTAGACATCACGCCTAAAACACATGAAGTGATGTGGGGCTTCGAGGACCGCGTCGAACCTGCTTCAGGCACGCTCGACCCACTCTATGCGCGCGTGTTAGTTCTTGAGGCAGGCGGAAAGCGGCTGGCTATCGTTACCCTTGACCTGGGGCGCAGTTTTGGCGAGACGTCGCTGGACCAACTGCAGGCAGAGGTTCGCAAGTCCAGTGGTATCTCTTGCCTGCTGGTAAGTGCTTCCCACACTCATAGTGCTCCGACGGTCAAGGATGATTACAAGGGGAACCCGCCGGAGTGGGAGCGTAGGGCGTTGGACGGCATCGCCGCCGCCATCAGCGACGCGGTAAACCATCTCCAGGAAGCGCGTATCGGTGTGGGCACGGGCTCGGTGCTTATCGGGCATAACCGGCTTCGCGTGAATGATAACGGAACCGTTAGTTGGTTTGAGCGCAATCCAACGATGATTCCCACGTCGCCGGTTGATCCCACTGTCACTGTCCTTCGCATCGATACGGCTAAGGGCGATCCCCTCGCCATCCTCATCAACTATGCATGTCATCCCGTCGTTCTCGGATCTGACAATCCCCAGTACTCCGCCGATTTTCCAGCCATCACCAATCGCGTGGTTGAAAAGGCCCTGGGCGGAAACGCGGAGAGTTTTTATGTTCAGGGCGCACCCGGTGACATCAATCCTTATTACGCGAATATGCCCATCGCGCAGGATGCAATCAAGCTGCGCGATTGGACCGGCGAACGGCTGGGCCAGGAGGCAGCGCGCGTGGCCAAATCTATTCACACCGAAAGCGATCCTTCCGCAAGCATCGACTTCCGCGAGGAGACCATGCATTTCAAACTGCGTTGGGATCCAGAACAATTTCATGCGGCATTGCTCAAGTTCTTAGGCGCCAAGACCCTGGAGTTGATGGGTTCGCCGATCGCCCCTGTCATTGATGCGCGGGTTACCACCGTTCTCATCGACAAGAAGATCGCAATCGCTTCGGTTCCCGGCGAAGCGTTTGTCTATTTTCAGGAGAACTGGCGCGCTCGATGCCCTGTTCCCACTGCTCTGTTCTTCGGTTATACCAACGGCTACCATGGATATTTCCCCACCATCCAGGCGGCAAGTCGCGGCGGATATGGCGCCGCCAGTGCGAGCACATGGGTCGAGGTGGGTGCCGGAGAGCGTATCGTCGATTGGGCAGTTATACAGACTTACCAGATGCTGGGCAGATATTCAGTATTACCTGACGACTTGACAGCCAGCCCGTACAAATAGGTCCCGATCAAAGGGATCGCCGTTCAGCTCCCGGGTTTGATTCAAGGTTAGAAGCCGCCGCCGTGTAAGCCCGGTTGGATTGCACGTCACCTCAGAATAGTTCTCCTGGACATCATCAGCGTGCTCAATGTTGGTATAAGGGTGAAGGAAAGTATGAGATAAGATCCTTGGTTCATTGATTCATAGCGCCCTTAGAGCATTGTCACTTCTATTTGCCCCGTCGGGTTCAGTCTTTTCTTGAGAGAAGGGACGCGTTAGGCACGATTGCTTTGTATAGATCGGAAGCAAAATGCTTTAATGCCAGGACCTCGTGCGATGAGTCAATTACCAAAGAGGAGTGAACACCACAAGCGGATCATCGAAGCACTTGTCCGGAAATATGGGCCTATCTCGCAGGTCGGCTTACATGAATTAACCCAATTTCGCAGGGGAACCATATCATCCATCACCCGCGAGTTGCTTTCGGAAGGCAAGCTATTAGAGTGCGGCCGGTCTAATAACCCGCGAGGCCGCAAGCAGGTCCTTCTCCAGCTGAATCCCAAGTTTGGATTTATCGTAGCCCTGCAGTTCGACGATGAGACAGTGACTGCGGGCATCGTGGATTTGACTCCTGCCATCCTCCATCAAGTCTCTGAGCCCAGTTGTCTTACAAGAGGTAAAGAAGGACTGATCCGGCAACTCCAGATCTGCGTGCGACGAGTCATCGCCGACGCCGGATTCGACCCTACTCACTTACTAGGCATCGGAATCGCGGATCCCGGCCTTGTGGACAGTCGGCTTGGGGTTACCCTTACTTCGTCGACCATCGACTTTTGGAAACAGGTCCCGCTCAAGGCGATTTTCGAAAAAGAATTTGCGGTTGCGGTCCAGTTGGAAAGCAAGACCAGGGCCAAAACCCTGGCTGAGCAGATGCTGGGCGCCGGCGATAAGCAGAAGAATCTTATTTACGTCGACTATGGGACAGGTATTGGCGCAGGCATGGTAGTGGATGGCAATCTCTTATATGGGCAGAATTGTGGCGTTGGCGAAATAGGCCACACCAGTATTTTTGAAAACAGCACGGTGTGCAAATGTGGCAGCGTCGGCTGTCTGGAAGCGATTGCCGGTACGCATGCCATCGAGAAGAAGATCGAAAAAGCCCTTGCCGAGGGAGCATCGTCACTGATCGTTGCCTTGGCGGCGCAAAAGAAAACAAAGCCGACCGCGTGGCTTGCGTTTCAAGCCGCAAATGCCGGAGATAAGATGTGCGGACACATCGTCTCCGAGGTCGCCAATTATCTCGGCGCTGCCGTGGCTAACCTGGTCAATTTATTTAATCCTTCCATCGTCGTGCTGGATCAGCGGCTTGAACTCGCCGGACAGCAGTTGCTCGACCAGGTTGCGAAAATCGTTAGGGCTAAAGCGTTAGCCAATTATTCCGAGAATCTCGTCATACGCTTCGGATCCCTGGGGGAAGACGCCGGCATTTTGGGAACCGGCTTCGCGGTGCTGGAAAAATACTTTGAAGTTCCCGCGTTCGGGCCCTCGGTCGACTGACGCCAGGGCATGTTCAAGCTAGGTATCTAGACTAGGTATCCAGCCTAGGTATCGCCTACGTATCCAGGCGAAATTTGGTCTCTGCCAAGTGGTACATCGGCCGCCATACCAGGCGGTTTATCGTGACTACCATCAGCGACATGATGATGGTAGCGAGCAGCAGAATGGAAAACTGACCATGGTCGCTGGCTGCGCTGATCTGTGCGCCCAGCCCTAGCGTCTGCAGGGTGTGATCTTTCAGGTGAAAGTATTCGGCGATGATGCTGGCGTTCCAGGCGCCACCGGACGCAGTGACCAGGCCGGTGACGAGGTAAGGAAAGATGCCGGGCAGAATCACGACCTTCCAGCGCTGCCACAGGGAGAATTTGTAGAGCCTGGCAACCTCCTTCAGGTCGGAAGGAATCGCCGTGGCGCCGGCAATCACATTAAATAGGATGTACCACTGCGTGCCCAGCAACATAAGGGCAATAGACCCGATGCCCAAACCGCCGCCCCACCTGACGAGGGCGAGCAACAGGATGGGAAAGATCGCAGTGGACGGGTAAGAGGCGGCGATTTGTGCCAGCGGCTGCGCGATTCTGGCCAGGCGGGGATGAAAGCCAATGGCGACCCCTGCGGGAATGGTCCAGGCAGAGGCAATCAGCAGGGCAGCATTTACGCGCAGAAAGGTCGCGCCCGCTCCCTTAAGCAACTCCACGATCTCCGGCCAATGTATATGGCGCAGCAACTCCATCGCTCGGAAGGCGGCAAAGGCCACCAGCAGGCTGGCGGCAATGATGAACAGGACGGCCGCCAATCCAGACCGCTTGCGCGCTCCGTGGATGGGGCGAGCGATCAGCTCCCGCTGTCTCCGCGCCAGGGCGCCATAGATAAACTCGCTCGCAGGTGCCAAGGTCGCCCCCTTCAACCAGCTGAGCGCAGTCGAGTTCTGCAGTACATAAAGGATGGGAGAGCTCTTGCGGCTGGTGCTCTCTCCCTGTTCGAACTTGAACTTATCCGCCCAGGCAATGACCGGCCGCCACACCAGCTGATCGGTGGCAACGATAATCAGGATCATAGCCACTGATCCCCACAGCATTCCGTGGTTGTCGCCCGTACTGGCCGCCGTTTGCAGGTAGGAACCGAGCCCGGGCAGACGGAAGTCGCGATCGCCAAGCACGAACATCTCGCAAGCCATGAGGAAAAACCAGCCGCCTGCTACCGAGACCATCGAATTCCACACCAGCCCAATGGCCGAGTAGGGCAGTTCCAACTGCCAGAAGCGCTGCCATGCTGAAAAGTGAAAAACCCCCGCGGCTTCCCGCAGCTCCCGGGGCAGGCTTTTGAGCGAGGAGTAAAAGCTGAACGCCATGTTCCATACCTGACCGGTAAAGATCAGCAGGATGGCGCCCATCTCGATACCCAACTGGCGTCCGGGAATCAGCGAAATCATGGCCAGCATCACAGCAGGCAGAAAGCTGAGGACGGGAATGGATTGCAGAATATCCAGCACCGCGATCATGAAGGCTTCTGCGCGGGGTGTGTAGGCGGCGATGTAGCCGTACCCCACGGCGAAGGTCAGGCTCAGCAGGTACGCGACCCCGATGCGCACGATGGAATAGAAAGCGTACAGCGGCAGCATCTTCGCCGAGGGCGAAATCGCGATCTCGGGCACCGGATGCCCCATCCAATACTGCGCAATGCGCAGCACAGCATAGAACAACGCGAGGCCGCAGGCGGCCACGCTCAAGTCGAGGAAAAAAGGCCAGGTCCGCTCCAACACCAGCGATCGGGAAAGCGTCGGATAGCGGGAGAAGGGAGCCGGCGCGCTCATTCCGCCTCTGCCTCTCCCACTGCTTCTGGTGTCTCTTCCTCTTCCGGCAGGATGAATCGCCGGCGGGAAGCGTCGAAGTCAAACAGTTCCGCGTAGCGGCCCCAGCTGATGGCGGTCTCCAGCTGGCGCAGCGTCTCTTCGGCGCTGAATTGCTCATCGAGCATATCGAGGAAAAACTCTTCCGGAACGGTGTGATCCGACTTGGTATCGAGCGCCCGGGTAATCTGCCGCAGCAGGAGCACATTCTCGACCGCGGCTTTACGAAAGAGCTCCTTCTGTTGCTGGATCTCCGATTCGGCGTACGCCCTTCCGGCCGGAGTAATCGCGGCATCGCCCTCTTCCACCTTGAGAAAGCCGAGCAACTGGGCCGCGTCCACAATGGGCAGCAGGTCATCGATCTCAAAAGCCAGGTCGTCGGCCAGACGATAGATGTCGGCCCGGCCGGTGTAATCGATGAGCAGTTCGAGCAAACCGGCAATGCCGCCGGGGCGGGCGTGGGGAAGCATCTGGTAGTGCATCTGCCGCTGGTCCCGCACGGCCAGCCGCTGGGGCACGGCGGAGGGAGCCACGTCCGGCCGGGTCAACACCTTATAGATGTAGTCCACCAGTTGGGTGAAAGCCGCGCTCTTGCGATCGCGCGGCTGGCTCAGCGTTACAGGAAAGTCGACCCGCACATGCCCCGGGTTGCGGCCCAGCACGATGATGCGATCGGCCAACAGCAAAGCCTCTTCAATGTTATGCGTCACCAGAAAAATGGATTGCGTTGGGATCGTCTTCTTGTGCCACAGCTCCAGCAGTTCGCTGCGTAGATTCTCCGCCGTCAGCACATCCAGGGCAGAGAAGGGCTCATCCATAAAGAGCACTTCCGGCTGTACCACCAGGGCGCGGGCGAATCCTACCCGCTGCCGCATCCCTCCCGAGAGTTCCTTAGGATAAGCCGCCTGAAAACCATCGAGGCCGACGGTGTTCAGGATCTTGAGGCTCTGTTCGCGGCGATGCTCACTGGTAACGCCGCGCGCCGTGAGCGGCGCCTCGACGTTCTCGAGCACCGTCAGCCAGGGAAACAGGGCAAAGCTTTGAAAGACGATGCCGACATTGACTTGAGCTTGGAGAATCGGCTTGCCGTGCCAGAAAACTTCGCCGGCGGAGGGTTGGGAGAGACCCGCCAGCATGCGCAGCAGCGTAGACTTGCCTGAGCCCGACGGGCCCAACAGGGCCACGATTTCTCCCTGAACGATGGCCAGGTCGGTAGGCGCGATCACCTGAATACGGTTTTCGCTGGGTTGGGCGTAGTACTTTTCCACCTGCTGGGCGCGAATGATCGGTTCAGCCATCGGCAAACGTCCAACGAAAAAAGTTTATGGTCAGATCAATCTTATATGGAGAGCAGACCCCCGGGGCCCTACATCGGACACAGTTCGGGCAGTTGCAGAAGGCGCTAAGAAGGCCGCAACGCCAGGCCGGGAAACAGCATCAGAGACATGAGCGTATGATTCCAGTAATCCCCACTGGCTCAGCATTTTCCGTCTGTACCACCTTATCGCGATTTGGCTTGACGGATCAGGATTATTGGAGCGCAGCGAACGAGCGTCAGAACGACTCAAGGTCGTCATTCAGGAGCAAATGACCAATCAACAGGTAAAGCCCAAAGTGCTGGTAGCCGATGACGAACGCGTGATCGCGGACACACTGGCCATCATCCTAAACCAAAGCGGGTTCGAAGCTACCGCTGTCTACAACGGCGAAAAGGCGGTAGAAGCGGCGCGCACGCTCAGGCCCGATATGCTCATCTCCGACGTCATCATGACCGATATGAACGGCATCGACGCGGCGATCACCATCCGGACCATTCTGCCCAATTGCAAGATCCTGCTTTTTTCCGGCCAGGCTGCCACCGCGGATCTTTTGGACCGTGCCCGTGCTCAGGGACACGAATTCGAGATTCTGGCCAAACCTGTTCACCCACAGGATCTGCTGGCGCGCCTGCGCGGCTGAGTGCCGCGGGTTCGAGTGCTTTTTCTTTCTTGCCCTGCTGCCTCCTGCGGGAGGCTCTGGCGCGTCTGTCCCCGGACGGCGCGTCCGCTGCTTGGCGGAAGATAATGCGGGAAACGCCCCTTGGAGGGCAGGGAATCGTCGCTCTTGCCGTGGCTTCCTGCGTCAGTTTTTAACCGACAATTCATCGAATGGCGACGCCGCAGGCAAGCATGCAAGCTGTTTGGAGTGGTGCGAATGGAGCAGTGAATCAATACTGGTCACACACAGCTGCGGAGATGTCTGCTCCGGCAGGAAAGCGATATCTCAGGACCAATGCCCGTCGTATTGTCAGTCGTTCACGTACCGACTCAACAGGCCGCGAATAAACTCATGTTTTGTATCAGGGCACGACTTTAGTCGGGCCGTAAACGACCCAACCAGAATTGGGCTTTAGCCCCTGGTAGCTGCAATCCCGCGCCAAATGCTGCTTCGAGACTGCTCAGCGGTGCACTGTGTCTTTCGCCAAGACGTAAAGAAAAGCCCAGGGGCTAAAGCCCAGATTTTGATGAATCTCAACGGCCCGACTAAAAGTCGTGCCCTGATACAAAGTATGAGTTTTTCTGCGCCCTGAGGTGAGTGCTTGCAATGAACCGACAGAAAGTCCTGCGTGTGAACCACTCAGTCTTTGTGACGTATGTTTTCCCACCGAAACCGCTTGCGAAAGATGCGTGAATAGGCGCGGCGGAGCGCACCCTCGGCGCAGCTGACTAGAGCATTTTCACTTCTACTCTGTACAGTCGAGTTCAGCGAAGTGCGGCTTTTCTTGAGGAAAAGCCGCGTCGGGACCTCCTGCCCTGTATGCACCAGAAGTGAAAATGCTTTAGCCCTCAGACCGGCTTCGAAGAACAGGATCTGCCGCGCCAAATGAGGCCGCCCCGGTCAACTTTGCAGCATCTCGCTTTTTCGATGCCTTGCGCTGAAGCCCTCCGATTAAAGGAAGAGTATGGAATCGCTCTGATGCGGTGGAGTAAGAGTTTGTTTGCGCCTCAGGTTGTGTGGGAAGCAGAGCGGGCGCCGCTCGCATATCCCATGATGCCTCGACTACCGGCACCTCTAAAGTTTATCGTTCCGCCTCGGCTTTGCAGGAAGCTTCGAAAGCGGACATCCGGTCCACAAATGGACAGTGTGTAGGCGGAGCCGAGATATGGCCCCAGCCTATGTCGATGGCGGATATAGACTTACCGTCATACGTGTTTTGGCGCACTGCGTGCATATCCGGAGGGGAATACTCTGGTTCCCCAAGATCAAACTTCCGTTGAGGGAGGTAGGCGTGAGAGAACTGCTTCAGGATGTTCGTTTTGCCTTCCGGCGACTGCGCAAGAATCCGACATACACGGTCGCGGTTACGGTGATGTTGGCAGTGGCCATTTGCGCCAACGGCACGGTGTTCAGCTGGATTGACGGGACGATGCTGCACCCGATACCGGGAGCGCGCGATATGAGCTCGCTGGTAAGCGTGATGCGCGGGCAGTGGAATAGCTCGCCGACTCCGCCATTCTCCTATCCCGATTACCGCGATCTGCGGGACCAGAATCACACCTTCGAGGGAATCATTGGGTATCACCACGATTGGATTGCGTTGACCGGCGGAGCCAGGCCGGAACGGATCTATGTTGCCAACGTGACTGCGAATTACTTCGATGTGCTCGGTGTGAAGCCCCTCTACGGGCGTTTTTTCCGTCCGGAAGAAGAGGCTGCAGGGCGAAGCATTCCCTATGTCATTCTCAGCTACTCGCTCTGGAAGACGCATTTTGCGGGTGACCCCGGGATTGTGGGCAAGCCGCTGGAGATCGCTCACCACCCTGTGACAGTGATCGGCGTGGCGCCGAAGGGTTTCGTCGGTGCGGCGCCGGGGCTGCGGCACGATATGTGGCTCACGCTCGATCCGCTCGGAACGGGCGGTTGGCGGACGACCGAGCGCAGCGGGAATTGGCTGGTCGTGGTGGGAAGGCTGCGGCCGGGCGTGAGCCGCGGGCAGGCAAACCAGGATCTTGAGACCATCATGCGGCGGATTGTGGCGGCGTATCCTAACGATCACCTGGGCACCAACACGATCACCCTGGATCCCATGTGGCGGTCGCCCTTCGGCGCGAACGGATATATGGCGAGTACGCTCCCCATCCTGCTGGCCATTGCGGCGATGGTGCTGCTGCTGACATGCGCCAATGTGGCCACGCTGACACTCGTGCGGTTTGTGTCGCGGCGGCGCGAAATCGCAATCCGGCAGTCGCTGGGTGCAGGTCGCGTGCGCGTTGTCCGGCAGATGATGCTCGAAGGCGTGATTCTTGCCCTCTGCGCGGGAGCGGCGGCGTTGGTCTTGACTCTGTGGACGGCCAAGACACTCGCACTGTTCCTTCCGGCGAACGCGATCCCAATCGCGATAAACGGCATGGTCGATCCCGGCGTTGTGATCGCAATTGTGGCGCTGGCAGTTCTGGCCAGCCTGCTGTGCGGGGCATTTCCGGCCTGGCGGTCGTCGCAGGTGCCGGCGGCGGAGGTGCTCAAGGAGGAATCGGCAAGCGTATCGGGCAGTAAGCACAATCGGCGGTTGCTTAGCGGCCTGGTGGTGGCCCAGGTGGCGCTCTCGCTCGCTCTGCTGGTTAGCTCCGGACTGTTTTTGCGCACCCTCCGGAACATTGCCCATGCCGATCCGGGATTTGAGCAAGATCATATTTTGACCGCGTCCGTGGGATTGCACATCTCCGGCTATTCGAATGACCAAAGGCGGTTGCTCCGCGACAAAATTCTCCAGCGCGTGGAGGCATTGCCCGGCGTGACCGTGGCTTCGCTTACCGACTGGGTACCGCTAACGCTGACGCGAAAGACGGAGGACGCATATCCGGAAGGATATGCGCCACGGCCGCATGAATCGCTGGAAGTAGGGAGAGCGGATGTATCGCCGCGATACTTCGAGACCATGGGCATACCCATTCTGGAAGGGCGCGACTTTACGCAGGACGACAATGAGAAAGCGCCGCGCGTACTGATCGTGGACCAGACAGCGGCGAACCGGTACTGGCCGGGGCAGGATCCGATAGGGAAAAGGCTGAGCATATGGAGCAACCTGTTCACGGTGGTTGGCGTGGTGAAGAACTCGAAGCACCTGATGATGAGTGAGCGGCCCGGGCCCATGATCTATATAAGCTATTATCAGCAACCGGGCCCGGAACTCATCGTACAGATGAAGACCATGGGCAATCCGGCGGATCTGTCGCAGGCGGCCGAGCGCGCAATCCAGGAGGTTGACAGAGGGCTCCCGGTTTATGACGTGCGCACGATGAGGGAGACCACCGCGATAGCGAGTACCTTCGTCGTCATGCAGAGCACGTTCGCGGGGATATTCGCGGTCATCGCGCTGGTTCTGGCGGCCACGGGCATTTATGGCGTGATGGCCTACCGCACCGAGCTCAGGACGCACGAGATCGGCATCCGCGTAGCATTGGGGGCTTCGCGAGCGAATTTGATGAGGATGGTGCTGCTACAGGGAATGCGGCTGACGGCCATTGGGCTGGCGCTGGGACTGGCGCTTTCGTTCGGGCTGACCCGCGTCATTGCCGGTCTGCTGTACGGCATCGGCGCCAATGACCCCGTGACGATCTTTGCCGTGCTGATACTGCTCGCGGTAATGTCTTTGCTGGCGTGCTATCTTCCGGCACACCGAGCGATGCGGGTGAATCCGGTGACGGCGATCCGCGAGCTTTAGGCAATGTAATCCGGGTGGCTCATCTACTTTCAGCGAGAGAAGCCCAGGGCGTGAATGGCACAAGGGCTTCAGTCCCGGCCAAGTACGATTTCAGGATCTCTGCCGGCAAGCGCCATAGGCTCCGGGCGCACTTCTGGAATGACGCGAAATCGCCAATGCACTCATCGACAACGACTTCTCGGACAGATGCTGCGCGCGATTCGAATCGATCCGGTGACCATGCTGCGAGCTGATTAAAGGGCATCATAGGCGGCCGCTCAACGATTCGAAGATTAGCTTTGCCCAGTGGACAGGACAGTACGCCCACTCCCAAAAGCAGGCTAGAATTCAACCTCGACCACTCCTTGGAAATCCCTTCGGGATTCCCACATTCTCACGGCCTCGACGACTGGAGATATATGTCTACTCGTGCCCCCTCAACTGGAAGCGTTGCTACCGCAAGGGGCTTGTAAGGGATGTCTCAGGTCCACAGCGTAACGCATGTCCCGGTACACTCACACTCGAAGACCAAGGTTCCCGTAAAATCAACCGACCCCGGCTCTGCCATCACTACCTGGCGCAGCTGTTTCTCTCATTGGTTCAATTGCGCATCATTGCAATGCTGGATCCAATCTTTCCCACCTCCCGTGATGGTTGTCGTCCCTTCCATGCCAGGTGGTAACGGGCGCGGTGTAGACTGGCGGGCGCAGGTTGAGGGACAGTTTTCTATGAACTGGAAGACATGGATTGGCGCTGTTCTGTTGACGGCAATGGTGGCGGTGAGTGCGGCTCCGGTATGGGCAGCGGATGCGACGCTTCAAGTAAAGACGAAACAGGGCAAGGTCGAAGGGCGGATGGATGGGGACGTGAAAGCGTTCCTGGGGATTCCGTTTGCCGCGCCGCCGGTGGGGCCGCTGCGCTGGAAGCCGCCGCTGCCCGCGGAGAAGTGGAGAGGGGTGCGGTTGGCGACCGGGTTCGGGTATCGCTGCATGCAGCCGTCGATCTATCACGACATGAGGTTTCGCGATGCGGGTATGAGCGAGGACTGCCTGACGCTGAACGTGTGGACGCCGGCGAAGAATGATCATGCGAAGCTGCCGGTGATGGTGTGGATCTACGGCGGCGGGTATACGGCGGGAAGCACGTCGGAGCGGCGGCAGGATGGAGCCGCACTGACGAAGAACGGCGTGATCGTGGTGACGATGAACTATCGGCTGGGGATCTTCGGGTTCTTCGCGAATGAGGACCTGGCGAAGGAGTCGGGCAGGAATGCGGCGGGCAACTATGGTTTGCTTGACCAGACGGCCGCGCTCCAGTGGGTGAAAGACAACATCGCAGCGTTCGGCGGCGATGCGGAGAATGTGACGCTGTTCGGAGAGAGCGCGGGATCGTTTTCGGTGTGCGCGCAGATGGCGTCGCCTCTGGCCAGGGGACTGTTCAAACAGGTGATCGGAGAGAGCGGCGGGGCGCTGTATGGAAACAAGGGCGTCTCGTTCAAGCCGTTAGCGGAGACGGCGGAAAGGGACGATGCGTTTGCCAGGACGGCGCTCTCGGCAACGACGCTCGAACAGCTTCGAGCGATCCCGGCGTCGGAGCTGCTGGAAGACATGATGAAGAAGAACGAGGCGGGCGAGACTACGCGGTTCAGTCCGGTGGTGGATGGTTATTTTCTGCCCGAGAGCCCGGCGGCGATCTTTGCGGCGGGCAAGCAGAACGACGTGCCCATGCTCGCGGGATGGAACCGCGATGAAGGCGGCTATGATCCGAAGGTGACGGTGGAGAGCTTCCAGGCCGCGGTGGAGAAGCAGTTTCCTACGCAGGCGGCGGAGCTGTTGGCACTGAACCCGGTGACGGATGACACCAGCGCGATACGGGCGAGCGCGGACCTGGCCGCTGACCGCTTTATCGCCTACTCCACCTGGAAGTGGATCGAAGCGCAGACCAAGACGGGTAAGAAGCCGGTTTACCGGTTCTACTTTGAACAGGTAGCGCCTCCGGACCCCGACCATCCGGTGGGTCTGGCGGCGTATCACTCGTCTGAGATCATGTATGTCTTCGGGGACCTGGACCTGGTGAGCAGCATCGGCTTTCATTTCCGGCCAGAGGACCATCAGACCAGCACGGCGATGCAGAAGTACTGGACCAACTTTGCCAAGACAGGCGATCCGAACGGCGAGGGGCTGGCGAAGTGGCCGGTGTATGCGGCGGATACGCAGTGGCAGGTGATGCACCTGGGGCCGGAGCCGATGGCGGCGCCGGATAGGCACCGGGCGCAGGATCTGCTGCTGGATAGTATTTGGGGTAAATAGCCCGAACAGCTGGCTTCCGATAAGATTCGCTGAAGCGAGCGGTGTCGTGGTCACCAACGGGCCGGATAAGCGGTTGAAAAGTGGTGGTTTTGGGGACGACCGGGATAACTCCTAATGCGTATCGGTCAGATCCCGGCCTCTACGAGAATTGATTACCCCGAATCTCTCGCAGCTACTCGCCCGATGGTCTGTCACCTTATCCCGTCACCTTATCCCTTTGGGGCTACTGCACGCAGCGACTCATCCCTACAAACAAGCGGTTGGTCACGAACTGCTTGATTCTTTCCCGCCACTGCTCTAGCCTCGGGTCGATTTCCAGAAATTCGTTCCAGCGGGGACAGCAATGAAAACGCCGATTCTCTCTTTGATTTGTCTTGCATGCATCCTGAATGCTAGTCCTGTCGCAATGCACGCGCGAGCTGCCGACAACTCCACTGACCGCACTGCACCCAGCTATGACTTGAAAGCCCAAGCGCTTCTCGACCTGCAGGGAGTAAATAAGAAATGTGTCGATCTCGCCGAGGCACTCCCGAGCGACAAGCTCACCTGGCGCCCTTCACCCGGCACCCGGTCGTTTGCTGAAGTATTTCTGCATGTTGCTGGAGAGCGTTACGGGATCCTCAGCATGATGGGTGCGACGCCTCCGGCAGGGTTTAAAGGGCGCGAGTTCGAAAAATCCACAACTGACAAGGATCGTATCGTCCACGATCTGAATCAGTCCTGGGATTTCGCGAACCAAACGATCAGTGGCATGAGCAACGTGGATTTCGCAAAGCCCCTGCCAAAGCTTGGCCCACAAGCTAACGAGGGTGACGTCGTTTACATTCTCGTTGCCGACGCGCACGAACACCTGGGCCAACTCATCGCCTACGCGCGGCAGAATGGCATCGTCCCCCCTTGGACGGTGCAAACGGGGAAAAAGAAGGGAAATGGCTGACGAACAAACAGTTGCACGTTTTGCGCATACTGAAGCCAAGCGAGTGTTTTGACCGTACCTGGGGGTATTTGCGGGACGGGGTACCCGGCCTCCTGAGCTTTACTTCTTGGGCCGCGACTCCGGCGGCACAAGCCCTGCGAGGCGGTAGTACACAACGAGCTGGCCGTAGTGTTCTCCGCTATGCTCGATGATGCCGTATGCAATGTCGATAACGCGCGCTTTCTGCTGAGGGTAATAAACAACCTCCGTCATCAGGCCTTTTTCGCCTTTCGACTGGATGGCGGTTGCGCCATCGGCGAAGGATTTCTTGACGAACGCAACGATATCGGCCTTGGACTTGTATTGCTCGCGCTTCGGATCTTCTGCCGCGGGAGGCTTCAGCCCCATCGCAGGATTCGTGAAGTAGTAGCATGAACCCGCCGCGTGCAGTAATTGCTCGGCGAAGCTCCGCTGGGCGGGTGTCGGCTTGAAGTCATATTTGTCCTCAGGAAAATCTTCGGCCAGCGCCGTCAGCTTGCGGCCAATCTCATTCCAGGAATCGAGCACGACTTTCGATTCCGGATCGGCAGGTTTGACGGCTGCATCTTTCTTCATCGTGTCCTGGGCATGGGCGGCAAATGCGAATGCCAGCAGGACGATAGCGAGAAACGTTGTTCTTTTCATTTCTTCCTCCACGCTTGAGTTTCGCGAATCAAAGCTTCAACAAGCGAGATGCACGGATTTCCTGTACGCGGCACTAAGCCAGGGCTACGTGTGCGGCTTCCTTTGAGGAAAGCCGCATGAAGCACCTCAACGCCAACAAACTTCACAGGAAATCCGTGGATGGGGGGCCTATTTCGCCTGCGCCAGTTCCGCAACCACCGCGGCAACTTTTTCGAGTATCTCGTTCCAGCCCTCGAGTTGCCCGCTGTTCCTGGCGCTCTCCATTGGTTCATTTCCAATGAAAGTAAGCTTCGTCTGGCCGTTTCCTAAGTCCTCAAAAAGGGTCACGTCGTAAGCACCCTCGATGGCCTCAGATTCGATTCCCAATTGCGCAGGGTCAATCTTGTTTCCCTCCGGGTCAGAAAAGTACATCAAGGAAACAATCTTCTCGTACGGAACAATCTCGTAGTATTCAACCGCATTCCAGCCCTCCTGCCCATCCGGCGCTCTCATGCAGCAGAGAAGTTTTCCGCCTACGCGAAAATCCATCTTGCAAACCGGCGCGGTAAAGCCCTTCGGCCCCCACCACTGCATGATGTACTTCGGGTCTGTCCACGCCTTCCAAACCAATTCGCGTGGGGCATCAAAGACTCTGGTGACAACCATCCGCTCTGTTTCATTTCCCTGACGTTTTGTCATGACCAACCTCCGCCCTCTTCATTTGCTTTACCACCACATCCAGCTTGTCGAAACTCTCTTCCCAGAACCGGCGATAGCTAAACGCCCAGTCGCTGACCGTCTTAATCGCCTCTGGCCTAAGCGTGCACACACTCTCCCGTCCACGCTTCGTCTTGATCACAATCCGCGCCCGCACCAGGTACGCAATATGTTTTGAAATCATCTGCTGCGAGAGTGCAAACGGCTCCGTCAACCTATGGACAGAGGCAGGCCCATGGGAGAGCCGTTCGACCATTGCCCGCCGCGTCGGATCAGACAAAGCTGCAAATGTTGTACCTAACCTATCCACAACCATATGGTAGTGGATTTCTGTTGAATGTCAATTGATATTGTCGCGAGCCGGATTTCCATTCCCTGGCCTCTTTTGGGGACGGGGTGGACTGCACCCTTATCTCCTCACCTTCAACGACTCCTGGGGAGAGATAAGCTGTTTTTGCTTCGAGGCACTGGATCGGCCGGATCGCTTAGAAATTGCACTCTTTGGCAATCGCGGTACCGTTTGAACTCCCGCCCAAAGCGTTGCCATCGTTTGCTCGACCACCAGGGCTTGGTCAGGCAGGTCAGGCACAACCCCTTGGATAACAAAGAGTGTGGCGAGGCCAAAGATCGTAAACCACCAGGTATGAGCTATCACGATGTCATCCCTATTTGGCAATCCTTCATCCCTGGCAACATCGAAAAAAAGCTGCACGAAACGTCCGAACAAAGGCGCGCCAATGTCGTTGATGTATTGTCCAGCGCGGACGCCGTTTCGGTTCTCAGGCCCGAAGAAGACGTTGCGGAACTGCTGTGGATGGGCAATGCAGAATTGAATCAAGCCGCGCGAGGTCGCAAAAAGGCGCTCTTTCGGTGCGAGATATTTAGCGGCAATCGCGTCGAAGCTCTGAATCATCAGCCTGATCGTCTCGCGGCTCAACTCGGCAAGGATGTGTGATTTGTCCGGAAAATGCTGGTAGATCACGGCGTGCGTATAACCGATTTCTTTAGCGATCTCACGAAGCGTCACGGCTTCGTAACCGCGATCGGCGAACATTTTACCTGCAGCCGCAAGGATTTCGCTCCGCAACCTCTCCTTGCGCTCTACCCGGCGACTTGGTGATGCGGATGTCACTTCGATAGCTTAACCCCTTCTGGCGATTTATGCGACCGCTTGTTGATTTCCATCCAGTGGTTAATAACCAATGATTATTTTGTAACCAATGGTTTTTATGCGTCTCTAATGATCAGGTCGCTCATTTTGGGTGGGCGGCCAAATACGAGGCAAAGGCGATTCATGCGACAGATAACTGTGGAAACTCACGGGACTAGCGGAGTGCTGGCTGCGCAACTCACAAGCTCTGGCGTTCTCAGCAGAGCATCACTTTCGTTCTAACAAGGAGAAACGAGCATGTATTTAGTCATGGGAATTACTGGAACCGTTGGGGGCGCCACCGCGCGCCGTCTGCTGACGCAAGGCAAACACGTGCGAGCACTTGTGCGCAATCGCGAGAAAGCGGCGAAGTGGGCAGACAAGGGCGTGGAGTTGGTGGATGGAGACTGGAACGATGCGACAGCCGTAGCGGCGGCTCTCAAGGGTGTTGAGGGCGCGTTTGTTATGTTGCCGGGTGTATGGGCCCCCTCGCCTGACTACAGAGAAGCAAAGAGCGTGATTGCGAACTATGTCGACGCGCTGACCAAGGCGGAGCCCCCGCGGGTGGTAGCGCTCTCATCGATGGGCGCGAATAGAACCAGCGGGGTGGGAATCATCACGGCCTTATCACTCTTGGAGCAAGGTTTTCGCAGCCTGTCATCTCCGGTCGCATTTGTGCGCGCGGGCGGCTTCTTCGAAAACTTTCTTTTCGGCTTACAGGCCGCCCAGGGCGGAACACTACCGGTCTTCTACAATCCTACAAACCGGAAATCGACAATGGTCGCCTCAGACGACATCGGCGCAGAGGTGGCAACGCTTCTGACCGGGCCCGCGTGGTCAGGGCATCGTGTCATCGAGCTGGGTTCGATGGTAAGCGCGGATGAAGTGGCCGCACAGTTGGGTGAAGTCCTGAAGCTCGACGTAAAGGCCTTTGCAGTCCCGCGTGCAGGGTGGGCGGAAGCGTTCGAGCAGTTCGGCGTCCCGAAGGGCCACACTGGACCTGCCGAAGAAATGTTTGACAGCGTTAACGCGGGATGGATGGACCTCGGAATCGCCGGTACCGAGCACGTAGCGGGTACCACGTCCGCACGCGATGTGTTTGCGGCTGCAAAGAACAGCGTCAAGGCGTAAGTCCGGGCAAGCTGAATCAGCCCGTTTCCTTGGAAACCGCGGCGCCGGCGTCAATAAAGATCGAGGTCAAACATGAAAGTTCTTGTTTTGGCTGCAACCGGCGGAGCCGGGCTGCTGATCGTCCGGTTCCGCCCTGGCGAAAAGCTATTCCGTCGTGGACCTGGTTTGCTCGGAGGCGATCGCCGATCTGCCGGGAGTAGACAGAATCGAGGGCGGTGCTCGTTGCGAGGGCGCCCTCACCTGTTCTCTTGTGGTGAAGGGTGCGGAAAGCTCCCGTTGAATGCAGGACCCGGAGGCCGTCCCGCCCATGCAGCGCGTTGATTTCAGTTGCGCACCAGGGCCGGTTGTTGCAGAACGATTTAAACCATTTAAACCGCAAGAGGAGGATCTTTCAATATGAAAGCTGAACACACAATAGATAAATCCGCGCGGGCCGGTCGAGCAACTCAAATATCCACGATGGGCATAACCGGCCTTGTTGCCTTCATCTGGGTGTACTTCGGAAGGTTATATCTAATTCACGATCCCGGCGAGTGGAGGATCGTCAATCAGCAACTCGGATACCCGCTCTATATCATCCCTCTGATTGGCGTGACCCACATCCTTGGCGGCGTGGGCCTTCTTATTCCCAATGTGCCTCGATTGACTGAGTGGGTTTATGCCGGTATCGCGATCGATCTTTTACTCGCGTTCTATTCACAAATGAATGGCGGTGGCAGTACCTGGGATAAATTTGATCCGATTCTCGTCTCGGCGTTCGTTTTTGCTTCGTATGTATTAAGACGCTGCATGCGCGCAAACATGTGGTCGATATGAAAAACGCGCTCGGCGGGCGGTTTTACCTTTTCCAGGCACGTCGCGGAGGCCCAACGAGGGGCCGGCCCACCACTCATCCAATCACAGGTGCGAATTCCTCCCGATAAATCACATTGTGTTTACTGATTTTTGGGCAGCGAAAGCTCAAATGGCGAGAACAGCCCAATGCGCTCATCGAGCCGTGAAGTAGGGAGTGACGATGTGGGACGATGTCGTGGACGATGTCCTGAAAAGCGGTGACAGACAGGACGAACCCCAGTTGTGCGCGTGTGGGGTACGTCCTGTCTGTCACCTGGTTTCAGGGGTTATGCTGCCCAGCCTTCGGAACCCCGATAATCCGCTATTTCATCACTGGTGTTCCTGTTCCGACATTCCATTAGGTGAAATGACCGTTCCAGCGCAGCCGCCGGTCACAGTTCTGTAGTCTGTGCATTCGCCAGACGGAAATTCTCCAACCTTCCAATTCAGGATGTGAGTGAGGCTCTGCCATCGCCACATGACTGCGGTTTTATTGGGGAGGATGATCCAGTAATCTCCGTACCCCGTTTCCAGCAAAGCTGCTTGGTGCTGCACGGCTTCAACTCGCTGAATGAGGTCACTCCTGCCGACAGCCTTCATGTCGTTGGCGAAGATGTGCAAAGCTTTGTCAGTCAGAGATTCGCCATGAACGTAGAACATCCACTCATTCTCTTCTGGATGTTTTCTCAGATAGGTCTCCAGCCACGGTACAGACAAGACTAAGTGTTGATATGCGGGTGCCGATGAAAGCAGCTCATGAGCACCTCGTGTCTCTCCGTGTTCGCGAAGAAGGACCGCACTGACCGCGAAGCCTTTTGGGAATTCCGGCCGTGTCAACGTTGCGTGTAGATTCTCCTCATGCGGCTCTCCTCCGTCCCAAGCCTTGCCGTAAGCGAGGCCATGGTACGAATCAACAGTCGCATCGCGCACTTCGTACTTCGTTCGCAAGATAGAAAGCGCGTTTCCTGAATCGTGCTCTGCTCGTAGAAGCTCCCAACGGCTTTTGATGGTGGTCGCCGTCTCTTCACCGATCATCGCGTAGAGCCCGTCCCCACTTAGGCGCTCGCGATTCGCAAACTTGGGCGGTAGTATCGCAAGCAAAGCCTGAGAGATTTCGGCGTTGTAGGTCTCTCTGGTCGCCCCGTCTACCTTGATCGTCCAAGGGAGCATGTGTGGGTTCTGGGAATGGGTAGTCAACGTCAGTGCGGAGCCATCCGTCAGAGCGAATTGCAATCGCATGTACGGATAATCATCAGTGTGAGAGTGCTCATAGACTCGTTCCAATCGAAGTGGAAGCGTGCTTTCATCCACAAATGCTGCTTCAAACAAACTCTTTTGTTCTGGCAGACCCTCTTTGTAGTGCAAACGGCTAGTGTTTGATCCAGCTTCCTCCGCATGGCTCCGAAGCCCTTGAAGCGTGATGCCCAGGTTCGCTGCGGTTGGCTTGCTAATCGGAGTATCCCTTACAGCGGCGACAAGAGCGTCCAGGGCGCTGGCGGAAACGGCTTGTTGTCCCGCTACAAATCCATCACCCTTACGTTCAACGGAAAGCTCGGAGCGAGCAGGACGTCCTAGGCCTCCCCAAGAGGACTCGACTTTGAGAGAGTTCAGTGTTGCCTGAGCGTGAACGCTGGGAGCCACCGCCAAGATCAGCCACGAACAGGTGAGCCAAGTTGAGCGCATTTGATTCCTGAAACGCAGCATATGCGTTTAGACACCGAATACCATGAGTTTAAGCCAGTTGTTGAATTGGCGTCTGGCGCTCAAGCAAGGTTCGTTCAAAAGGGGCTGTTCACTGACTGACGGGATCGGTAATGATATGTCGGCATGGCGTCAGGAAACAGGGGAGGGAAGGTATCCTCCGCTAAACATGTCCTATGGGCATTTGCCGGACCGAACCAGAAGGGGGACGAAATGCGTCGACATGATACCTATTGCAGCAATTTTAGCTGTGCGCCGGCGACGCTGGCCGTGGGTTTGCGTCCTGGAGCGCGGCGTGCGATGGGTCTGCCGAGCAATCGTTCAAGACCGGCGACAAACTCTGCTGTGCCAAGCGGTCGCCCGCTTCCTTCAGCTAGCCGGAGATCCTCAAAGTCTTGATCTTGAGTCGTCGATAGCAATTCAGCAAAGTGCGGGATGCGATCAAGCACAGCGCGAACGGTCACTAAGCCATCATCTGCGCCATTTATATGTGCTCTGACACTCGACCAGGGCCAGTCTTCGGCCCGTACCACCAGCCCCGCCCGCACAGGATTCAGGCTGACATAACAAACTGCAGAAACCAGGTGCGATTCGTCCATGGCCACCGACGCGAAACGGCTCTGAAACAGGTGCCCGTCCAGCGGGCCTTGGGCATCTGAGGTAGTCCCCGACGTCCGGCCTCAACTTAAGCTGCAGTCTGGCGACTCATCTTGCAATGTCGAGTTTTGCTCTTGGCGCGTGGGTTGCGTGGTGGACCTGGTGTTTCTCGAACACGTAATGGCCAATCAGCCACCCCGCAACGCCGCCTAACAGAACATCGGTCGGGAAATGCTCTTGTCCTAAGACGCGCGTCAGGCTTACGCCTGACGCGACAGAATAAACGCTCAGTTGAACCCACTTCGATGGATACTCGCCTGCCACCACTGCAGCTACCGTCCATGCAAGCATGCTGTGCGATGAGGGGAATGAGCCGTCAGAACCGACGTTCGATGCAAAAAAATCGCCCGCGGCGTCATTGTAGAGAGGACGCTCACGCCGAAAAATGATTTTCGTGACCTCTTCTACTACGACGCTATCTGCAAGCGCTTCCCCACTCAGGATTCCGGTCTCGCGTGCGTGTGTATCGCCTTTGACCAGTCCTACACCATACAGCGCAACTGGTACGGCAATCTCGCCGCCGAGCAGACTGTTCGAGATGTTCACGCTATCTTTGTTAAAGGTGCGGTCGCGAGATACACTGCGCATCGTATCGGTGTCAGTTGCCAGGGTTGCCCCAGCCGCCGCTCCCACCGGCAGCAGCCAAATCAGGTCGTGCCTCCTGATGCGCATCGGGCTGGTCCAGATCGGAAGTTGATCCTTCAGAATCGCCAAGGGGAGGCCCTTCTCAGTCACCGGCATTTGTGGAGCCGGCGCATCCGGCAACGTATCCTGCGGCGTGCCGATGGGGGCCATCACCGTAGTTGCAGAGGAACTAACCTCAAACGCGTGGCTCGTCGGACACAAGGGGCCGCCAAAGACCAAAAAACAGGCTGCGATCGGCGGGAGGATACTCAGGGTAAATTGGCGCACGCGTTCTCTTTTTCCTTCCACAGGTTCGCCGGCAGGCGAAGACCGGACCACATTTCTGCCGGCCTTCGCTGCAGGTACGGACTGGAATACTTCAGCGGGCCGAGGACATGGTACGCGCCAGTTGACTACTCAACCGCGCCACGTTGATTCGTAGGGTGCCGGAGCCTTGTACATCCAGGGTAGGGAAGCTTGCTTAAGCCAACCTGAAGACGAAGGCTGCTTTGACTTCGGAGGCGGATCGCCGCGCTCTCGGATCGGACGGTCCGATCACATCTTCAGCTTCGGTTCATGTTTGCCCGATCGTGCCTTCAGCAAGGCTTAAGCTTCCGGATGGTAGTTTGCACGTGAATGGACCAGTCTGTGATGTCGATGCGCGCATTAGCGCAAGTTGGTTGCTGTGCTCGTTCCTTTGCGGCTTTTATCCTCATCGCTTTGCTGCCGCTGATATCCAGGTCGCAAATGACTGCAGTGACGATTCCCGCAGGGGATTGCCTACGGGTTCAAGTCACCAAAAGGGCGCGCCTTCAGCTCGGCGCGGCCGTTGAAGGAGTTCTTCTGAGCCCCATCTATGTCGAGACGCAATTGATCCTGCCTGCCGGTTCAATGATCAGCGGTACTATCTCTGGCACACGACCAGTATCAAAAAGTATTCGAATCTGGGCTAAACTCGACGCCGACTTCACACCTCTGCGGGAGGCCGTCGTGAATTTCAACGTCATCAGACTCGCTTCCGGAGAGGTGATTCATCTGAATACATCCGCGCATATGCGGAAGAGATAAGGGGACCATGTCCCCCGATCTCGTCCCCCGATCTCGTTGGGGGTACTTCCGGAGTGTGTCATAGAGAAGAATTTGTAATTGTATAAGTGTCTTATTATCAGTGACTTACTTGAAACAGCAGAATTTGTAGGCTGTTAATTCTAAACAGTGAAAAATCTATCTCCGACACACTTTCCGTCTGTCACCTTATCCTTGTCCGACCGGGGTCCACACCAGCATGTCGCCGAACCCGCCCGGGCATGATACAGCTGTTGTGGCAACACTATTTGGGCTTGAATCCGGCAGGCGGTTCGCCATCGAACACCTCGGGGTGCGGCGCATGCTGCTTTGCGGGAGCTGGTGAACCGCTCTTGTATTCCTCCATCGTCATTAGCGAAAGTCGATGACAACCTGTGTCAGGATCGACCACTACATAGTGGCGGCAAAGGGCCTCTTCGAGGTTTTCAATTGGCAAGACGTTCCGCGCAAGTTCGGCAAAGCAGGGGGCTGGGTTGACTGGGATATAGTTTTGATCGTGCGTGAGTCGTATGAACAGCGCGGGCCACAAAGACACTCCAGAGAAAGATGGATAACCCTCAATGCCTGCGCACACGATTCCGCATAGTTCACCCGCCTCGTTAAATATCGGGCCGCCGCTCATTCCTCCAAAGACAGGAGTCGCAACCTCAAAACACGGAAAGTTCAGCATTCCCTTGTCGCGGTACGCCTCGTATATCTGTGTAACGCGTCCGGTCGTGGTTGACGGGTGAAGTCCCAACTCGAGGTTTATGTTGTCATGGTTTAGAAGCGTTTTAGGGAAACCGACTCCGATTACCGTTTCACCCGCAGCGGGCGGGTAGACATTCATAACATCGACTCTGGCTGGGAAGTTGGCCGTTGCTACCTCGTCCGAAGGTAAAACCCTGAGCAGAGCAATGTCTGAGAATTCGCTATCCCAATTGGAATCGACGTTCCAAGTGGCGAGCTTTCCATCCCCCTTTGGCCATTGGAAAGCCTGCATCTGAAATGGTGCGATTACGTCGAACTGGCGCTTGGTGCTTTGTCCTAACCGTGCCCATGCTTCATCAATTACATGCTTGGCGGTCATGACGAAGTTACCGGCTACAAAAAACCCGCTGCCTAGGGCATGAGCCTCCCCATTATTGGGATCTCTGGCAACGAGGAGGACTACATTTCTGAAGGGGTTGCTCGCAAGATCTACCTGCTGAAATGACCAGGGAGAAGGAGGCTGGGTGCTCATGATCCAACACTATCGCATCTACCGACAAGCGGCGCGGCAGCCCTGTCCCTTAAGGTTCGGTCGCGTCTGACCGGAGCTTCTCATAGTCCCGACGGATCTCCGGGTCACTCAAGAGATGCGATCTACCTTCGACATCGTTCTGGGGTGGTTTTGCAGCAAGGAATTGCAGCCGATCTGAAAGGATTTCTGCTTTGAACATCTGTTTCGCATGGCTTTCAAGGTCTGCTTTACGGTAGACGAACGTCCCATTCTGGCTCTCTGCCCAGTACTCCCTGCATTTTTCAATGTCGTGGCCAGTGCTTGCTCCGAACATCATTGTGTGAGCCTTCCGATGAGAGACGGGCTCCATGATTATGAGTGCGTCAGGGAGGTCATCGGTGCTACCCCAGAGCCAGTGCGCCATTTCGTTTCTCACGCTGTACTGGCGCTTAATGAACTTCATACTGGCCTGATAGAGAAAAAAGTCATCATCGGATAAAGCTGCCCTGGCAGCTCCTTCCAGCATCTGCTCTTGAGCCCTAAATGCGTCGACGTTGTTGTAGATGTTCATAGCGATGTCGACTCGTGCACGGGTGTATCGGGCGAAGACGAGAGACAGGCACCCCTCGACCTTCGCCCATCCAGTAATAATCCCGCACACTAAGTGGGCTAGATCCGGTCTTTTCGCAAATGTGTGCGGACCGATCATGATCGGATCGTTCAACTTCCGGTTCCCGGTTAGTGTCGATAGTGGCTGACGAGGCATAGCGGAAAGTATACGGATGCGTGAGACGGGCATAAACTCGTCTCACTCTTCGATTAGCGTGCCAAAACCGGTGACATCCATTATCTTTACCTTGCAACAGCGCATGAACGCAGAAACGTCCTGTCAGTATGCAGTCTGTCACCGTCTTTGTAAGCTTTTAGGCGTACACGTTCTGTTCGTCGTCGTGCGGCTTTTCACTTCGCTTGATTTCTTCTGCCCACCGCCGGATAGACTCCACGGCTTCGCTGACGTCAGGGTCCTGACTAATTTGACCAGGGTCGATGAGGGCTTCTCCAATCTCGCGTACCTTTGGGTCAGCCTTTTCGAGAAGTTTTCGGCGGTCTGCTAGCGGTAATTCTTTCTGCTCTAGGACATCCATCAACAGCGACGCGTCTCGTGAGGAAAGCCTAACCATGTTCTTATTCTACGCTCCGTCTGGTTTTCTTGATTGAAATTTTGACCCCATGGATGCCGGAAAGTAGGGGATAGCCGGTTGCACCTCGGTCCTCTCGTCCGTCTGCTGTCCACTCGTCCATCCAGCGAACCGACAGAGAGAGTACCACCGCTCCGCAGTTGTCGGGGAGTTCAATCTCAACGGGAGTACTGCTATGTGCATCTTTCCAAAGGCCAATCACCCGGCTTCGATTGGTGCCTGACGAAGGGCGGCTTAGCTTTGACATCCCAATACTAGTTAGGCTCAGGACCGAGCAACCCGGGTCCTCGGCCAGAGTTGTTGCATAGCGGGCGGACCACCGCTCTTTGATCTGCGGACCGTCCATCAGTAGGGCGATCACCAAATTAGGTCCTACAGCGCGTAACAAATCGCCAACCGGGTCTGGCCGAGCGAGGTCCTCACAGATGACCACGGAGAGAACCAGCCAAGGAAGCAACGAAACAAAATTCAGCTTTCGGTTATCTACGTTGATGTATTCCCACCACGAACGTTCTGGACTTAGGAGGCTGCCGAGGCCGTATTGCCCGATCTGGCCTCCGTCCAGTTTCCAGCGATGATGTTTGCTCTGCACCATTCGCTCCCTGTTGGGGATATCGCAATAGAGTTCGTTGATACCGAATTTGCT
Source organism: uncultured Acidobacteriaceae bacterium (assembly GCA_963824325.1). GTDB lineage: Bacteria > Acidobacteriota > Terriglobia > Terriglobales > Acidobacteriaceae > PALSA-350. The sequence continues at coordinate 176,716 of CAWGPA010000008.1, forward strand.
GTCATCGGCTGGTGTTTTTGCGATGCCGCTCACCAAGAAGGCTCTCTTCGTGAATTCAGCCTCGCGCAAAGCGTCGAACTCTTCGGGTACTAGTGCCAACTCAGGGAGGACAATTCCGTCGATTCGACCAAGCATCGAGCAAGCCTCGCGATATAGCGCTTCCACGTGTGTGACAAATACCTCAGGGGTCACTCTTCCGTCCGGTTTCGCCGCGTAGCTGAAGAAGCCAAAGTTACCGGGCATGTTTCGCATCCCAGAACCACTCCGAGGCACTCTCTTGAACTGCACCGGTTTGACGCTTTCCGGCCACGGGATCACGAGTAGGTTCAGGCTTTGTCGTTGACTCGCGTACGCAATTGAGGTCTCCCAAAAAGGAAGTATCTCGTCGCCGCAGCATAGCGCAAGATGATGTGAGAGAGATCGAATAGTCAGTCCCTTGCTCGGCGCGTGCATCTTGGGCAGAACGCGGAGACGCGTCGGATCGATCTCCATACATAAGCTAGACCCCTTGTCGGTCGGTAAAAGTTGCATCCGAGCGCGACGGTAAAACCTCGCGGATTTAGCCGAAGTCTCACTGGACTTCGCCAGTCCTACTCCGGCCGAAGCCTCGTCAGCCATGGCAGCCAATTCAAACAAGGCATGAGCTAGCGGTGGTTCTTCCCGGAGATGATCGAGTCCCATGGAAAACGATTGGACCAACGTTCCCCATCTCGCCTGTACGAACGTGGGTACAGGACTTGTTTCTTCACCGGCGATTTCGCGCCACCGTCTGCCGAAATCCCGCATTCTTTCTGCCCATTTCTCTATCGGCTGTTCGGGGTCATCCGGGGGGGGCCAGTCGTTGAGAACAAGCGTGTAGACACCAGATTTTTGGACAAGAGACATCGCCAAAGCGAAAACATCCGGCGGCCATTTCGGAGCCTTACGTTCGCGGGCATTTGTTAGCCGGGGAAGAAAAAGCGCGAGGTACTCCCCTATGGTCAGTGGAGCCGTATATGTCATATCCGTGCCGCATGAAGTGTAGTGCTGTCCTCTCCAGAAAGCAAAGAATCCATTCTGGCTGCACCCCAAGCTGGGTAGAAAGCTTGGAATCCTGGGAACCCTGGGACAGAGAGCGCCGGGATAAACCGGCACATTGTAGGGGATGGGAGAGCCCTACGGAAAAGGAGAAGCGACTCCATTCTGGCCTCGAGTCTTGCCTGTGATCTCGCGAGGGATCATAGCGAAGCGTAGACAGAGGGCTGGTGGGCAGGATGATGGGTGAGCTCCGAAAACATGCAGAAAAGTGGTGAAAAGTAGGGGGGGACGGAACTGGGCGGGGAACTCGGGGACGGAATGGACTGCACCCCGTTGTTGAGACACGGCGGAAGAGAGAAAACTCGGTGACACCTCGGCCCGTTGTGTTTTGTTAATTATCACCAGCCGCCGTGCCGCGGGAGTGTGGGAATCCCGGAGGGATTTCCAAGGCCTGTGGGAGCGGTGGTAAACCGTTCTTTGGTTTTCCACCGCTTCCATCAGCGCCGTCACTTCCGCGAGCCTGGCTGTGCCGCTCGAACTCTTCCGGTGTGAGATATCGTAACGCGGAATGGAGTCGCTTTCGGTTGTACACCTCTTCGATGAACCGGCCGATCCGCTTGCGCGCATCTCCCAGGTTCAGATAAGTCGCGTCGTGAACCTCCTCTTCCTTGAGAGTTCGCATAAACCTCTCAGCACGAGCATTGTCGTAGGGATTGCCACGGCGGCTCATGCTTATCTGGATCTCGTTGTTGTCCAACAGAGCGGTATATTCACCCGACGCATATTGAACACCGCGATCCGAGTGGTGAATCAACCCTTCGGCTTTCCAGCTGCGCTGCTTGAGAGCCATCCGTAACGCTCCAAGTGCCAACTCCGCATGCAGGGTTCGTCCGAGGTCCCAGCCGACGACGCGGCGAGAGTAGGCGTCCAAAACCACTGCTAGGTAGATGAACTCATCGCGCAGGCGAATGAAGGTGATGTCGGACACCCACAACTGATTCGGGGCCGTCAGTTTCGCGTGCCGCGCCAGGTTCGGGTAGATCGGCAGAGTATGCGCTGAATCGGTGGTAAACACGTATTTGCTGCGGCGTAAGCTCAGCAGGTTATCCTCGCGCATCAGCCGCAACACGCGCTTGCGGTTCACCAGTTGCCCTTCTCGTCGTAGCAACGCAGTCAGCATGCGATAGCCTCGCAGACGATGATGCGCAACCGCCAGCTCCTGCAAACGGGCGCGAAGTAACATATCGGCCTGTTTGGGCTTGGCCTGATGCAGATAGCGATAGAAGCCAGCCCGGCTCACCTCCGCTGTCTGGCATTGCTCGGCCACGGTCAGTCCTTCCCCTTCGAGCGAGAGCGATGCTTCGATGGCGCGGTAGGTTCCTTCTCTCCAGCGCTGGTATGACTCGATGCCGCTCCCCTGACGTGCTCGAAGGCTCGTTTTAAAAAATCCACTTCCAGTTGCTTGCGCCCAAGCAGCCGTTCCAACTCAGCAATACGCAACTCCGTTGCGCTGGCGACGGGTCGCGACATCTTCTGCGACCTGCTCCCCGGTGGCCGGCCCACACGTCTTTCCAGCCCGGCATTGCCTTCTGCTTGTAATCGGTCACGCCACTGATACAGCAGCTTGCGCCGAACGCCCAATTCCTCCGCCAGACCAACAATGCTCGTGGCCTCCGCCATGCGACGCACCGCGTCTAGCTTGAACTCCGTGCTGAACTTTCTCGCCTTCTTCTTCGCCATCGACCTGTCTCATTATGGCCGATATGTGTCACCTATTTCCTCGCGCCCGCCGTGTCTCACTTTTGGGGTGCATTACAGAACTCGGGGACGACGGAACTCGGGACGGAACTCGGGGACGACGGAACTCGGGGACGGGGACGGACGGGACGTTCACCAAGCATTAGGCAGTTGTCGCTAAACTTCTGGCTTAGTACTTCATCGTAAGCCGAAATCGAGATCTGATTGCCCTGTATCCGGGCGCCGTTTGGCCGGTCTGCCGCCCTTCTGAGGAACCAAGTCGTCGATCCATCGCCTCTTCCAAAGCGTGGACGAACTCCTCTGTACCCAAAGGCCGCCCCGTATGTGTGCACTGGCGGATCGAGGCCAACTCCGTTTCTGTTTGCCCTGCCGCAAGATAGTCCCGCCAGCTAGAGTGGGTCCAGTGATTCTGCCAGAGTTCAGTGCTCAAAAGCGGGTCAGCCTGGGCAGTCGCACAATGAGCAGCAGCGCTCGACCATATCCAAGCGTGCGCCTCGGCCACCAATTGTGCTCGCACCGGATTCAGCTCCGTGTAACGTAACGCCTCCCACAAATGCGGCCTATCCAGAGGACATGAGAAATACCGTCCTTGCCAAGCGTGTCCAACCGAGTTGTGAGTCACGTTCCAGTAAGACGCATAACGCCCGTGAGTATGCTTCATGGACGATGCCAGCCCTTCTGCACTGGCCGGAATCACAATTAGATGAACATGATTGGACATCAGGCAGTAGCCGATCAGCAACACCTCATGCAATGCAAGGTTCTCTCGCAGCAAATCCAAATACACCCGGCGGTCAACATCGCTCTCCAAAAGAAAACGGCGGCCATTGCCCCGCTGGGTCACATGGTGCGCTACTCCAACGGCTACCACTCGGGCCAGGCGTGCCACAACTCGAACTCTAGCAAGAAAATCTTGAATGAAGTAATTTTTAGATTCAGTTACTGTCCTCTGACTCGCCTATCACCAAAGCATCGGGTAAACTTCCCGTCCGTCCCCAAGTTCCTGTCCCCAAGTTCCTCCGTCCCCAAGTTCCTCCGGAATTGACTACGCTCTTTCCGAGATCGTTCATTGCAAGTCTGAGAGAGAAGAGGGCGTGAAGGAAGCCCTCGTCACATGCGCAAACCGTTACATGATGAAGCTCTTGTCCTGCTCCGGTGCTGTTGTCCTGGTGCTCGTCGGGGACAAAGTGCTGAACCATTGGAACTCCCTCGAACTCGCAGGCTTGCCGCAGGTTCCCCAGAAAGGTGGTAGCGCTCTCCAAGAAATTGCAGGACGCAAACGAGTCGTGACCTATTTGGCCGCGCCCGGCGGGCCCAAGCCGAAGCTCTTCGCGCATTGGCTCACCGAGGCGAGGATTTTAGAGATCAGGCACCTAATTGCGGAGATGCGCGATGACAAAATAACCCCTAAATGACTTTGTACAGCGCAGTCACCGCTCTTGCCTCTTTTGAGGACGGGCCTCTTTTGGGGACGGCCTCTTTTGGGGGGCCTCTTTTGGGGACGGACGGGATAACTCCTAATGCGTATCGGTCAGATCCCGGCCTCTACGAGAACTGATTACCCGAAGTTTCGTAGACAGACGGACCTGACACTTTTAGAAATGCTTGCCGACGAAGCTTCTGTGAGGGTGGCAGTTTCGTCTGTCCACGAAACTCCGGAGCTGAAGCGCTCCCTTCAATTATGACGGTATTCCGTTTTGATTTGAATGAGCCTCTCCATCTCCTGGGGGATCAACGCGCAATGCTTCCGCTCCACACGCTCCACATCGCATAACGTACGCACCAACCGGCCCTATCTCTGGCCGCCAATCGACCGCCAGTCTGTAAGATTTACAACGCCCGCAGCGCTCCGGAGCTTTGACCTTCACTCGCAACACCATCGGCACGAACGCTTCGATCACATTTTGCGTTGCAGACAATGCAAGCCCCGCATCTGAGCGCTTGACACTAGAAGAGTGCGTAACCCAGTTCGTTAGTTGCCAAGTTTCATCGGCAATCTCCTTGAGGTATGAGCGCACGCGTTCCGCCGAACCCCCCGAAGCAACACTGCCGGCAATGTGATCAGCCCAGCCTTTAAAGTCGCCGGCTTTGGGAAGGCCTCCCTCGCCGTCAAAATCTCCGTCGTTCGCTAATTCTCGGACCAAGGCCAGCAGACATTCGCGGCAGCGCATCCCCACCGCCTGAAAATCCTCCACCTCATCTGCTCTGTCAAATGCTTCGCCTGCCTGAACAATTTTGCGGTTCGTCACGAGAAGAAGTTCCTGCTCCGCTTCCGTGCCGATCGGCTCGCGGTGTGCTTCAACGCGAAGCATCAGCCCAATGTGAAACGACAGCACATAGTCCATGCTCGGCATCAACCGTTGCGAATAGAGGTTTGTAGGGTTCGTCACTACCCACCACCGCCCTTCGCCTTTGTTGGTGTGGACATCCCAGACGTCGTATTGCCGCCCCATCACTCGTTCGCCGGCGACCTTCTCGGCGTGTAGGACTTTTTCCTTTGTGCGCCGCGATTGCCATTCAACGTAGTCTTTGATCGATTGCGCTTCCTCCTCAGACTGACGGAACATTAGCTTGTGCAGCTGATCCTTCGGAAGCTCTGGGGGTATGGTGTCCTTGTCGGCACCGTCCGTCTTCGCGCGCTTTTTCGGCTTCGTTGAATTCGCTTTCGCCATTGTGACACCTGACCTGCACCTAACCTACAGATACTCGACGATGTGGGACAGGACGATGGGTTCCGTCCCCGAAAAGGGTTCATGTCCACATCGTCTCACATCCTCTCGACGCAGCAAGGCGGGGAACAGCGGTCAGGTCCCACATTGCATCCCAAACGGCTATATCTCTCCCTTTTTCGCCTGATCCAAAAGGTACTCAGAAGATCTCCATGACAGTGCCATAATACTCAGCGTCGGGTTCTTGTCGGAATTGGTGACAAACGATGCACCATCGCAGACGAACACATTGTTTACCTCGTGTGCCTGACTATGACTATTCAAAACAGAAGTAGCAGGGTCACTACCCATCCGCGCGGTTCCCAGTTCGTGGATGATTCTCCCACCTGCCGCGATTCCGTAGGGTAAGTCTCCCCCGGGCTTCGCATCGCTGAAAAATGTTCCCCCGGCTGTTTCGACGATCGAGCGAAATGTTTCCTGCATGTCCTTCGCCATTTTGATCTCGTTCTCGCTCCATTTGAAATGGAAGCGCAGCACCGGGATGCCCCATCTATCAACCACATTGGGATCGATCTCGCAGTACGTATCCGCATTGGGAATCATCTCGCCACGTCCGGAAAACCCTATGTAGTTACCGTATTTGCTGCGGCAGTTCTGTTTCAGAGAGGTTCCATAGCCCTCATACTCCTCGCAGGCACCGTGGAACTCACCCACACCGGGCATATCCAGACCTCCGCCAAACTCGATGTGGTAACCGCGCAGGAAGTCGTTCCTGCGATCGTATTTCCACCACGGCATGTACATGTGCATGCCACCCGTACCGTCGTGATTGTGCCGCGGGATCTTTTCCAGCTGGGGAAAGTATCCGTATGCGTCGCTGCCGACGGAATCAGTCAAATACCGGCCCACCGCTCCCGATGAATTCGCTAATCCATTGGGAAAAAGAGAAGAACGCGAATTCAGTAGCAATCGGGCCGATTCGCAGGCACTGGCCGCCACCACAAAAGCCCTGGCATGCACCCGCATCTCATTGCGCGTGGTCTTGTCGATGTAGGAGACTGCCTGCGCTCGACCGTCTTTGCCCACGACGATTTCCCTGGCCATCGCGTTGGTAATCAGGGTGAAGCGGCCCGTGGCCTGTGCCGGCGGGATCATCACCTGGCTGGAACTGAAATTGGATGCGCTGACGCACCCTCTTCCGCATTGCCCACAGTAGTGGCACGGTGGCCGCCCATGGACAGGTTGAGTGAGAATAGCCAGGCGTGAAGGAATGCAGGTGATGTGCAGCTGATCACAAGCCTTCTTGACGATGGTTTCGGTACAGCGAGGAACGGGCGGCGGCAAAAACACTCCGTCGGGAGCACTCGGGACATTCTCCTTCGACCCGAAGACGCCGATAAACGACTCAACCTTGTCGTAATAGGGTGCGACATCGGCATAGGTGATCGGCCAGTCGTCTCCCATCCCATCCGTGGACCGGGATCGGAAATCCACCGGCGCAAAACGCAGGGCAATCCTTCCCCAATGATTGGTGCGGCCGCCCACTATCCGCGAACGGAACCAGTGAAAGTCGCTGCCCGGAGCCGTGGTGTACGGCTCCCCCTCGATCTCCCAAAAGCCGTTGGGAGCCATGAATTCGTCGGAGCGGCCCCCCACGCCCACTCCGCGATGAGCCAACTGGTAGGGCCAGACATGCTCTTTGAAATCTTTGGCCGGGTTCAGAGGGGGCCCCGCCTCTAACATCACCACATTGAGGCCGCCCTCCGTGAGCACTTTGGCGGCAGTCCCGCCTCCTGCACCCGACCCTATGATGCAAACGTCAAACACCTTCGGCGAGCGGATCACCTGCGACATGGAAAACTCCCTCAACCACCAGGTCAAGAAACGGCGTGTACAAGAGTTGCAAATTGCCCGCAGATTGTCTACAGGGAGCCATGTACGAGCAAAGCCTCCAATCCTCAACTTCGCCGAAAAATAACCGAAGTTCGCCTAACTCGCATCTATATAGGTAGCAAATCAAAAACCGCCAAGGGTAGAGCCTAACGGACGTTCGTTGCGAGCATAGCGCAGTTCGATGATCGTGCCGTGACGGCATCCCTTGAATCATGGGGATCGCCATGCGAAGAAGTCACTCGAATCCCAGCCATGGGTCACCGCGATGGAAACACGCCCTAAGGTCATCACTGCTCTCCTAAGCAGCTTATGGGGGCGGGAAAAATAAAATTTGGGCCCCTTCGTGAAACAAAGGACTTAGCCGCCATCTCGAGAGAAACCAGGACGGGAAGATCTCATTCCTGAAACCAGACCGCAACCCAGGGCCGTCGCCCCTGCCACGCCCCTAGGGGCGGATCGATCGATCTTTCTCATCCCAAAATGGTTCGATTCGATGCCGGCATACCCATTGCAGGTACGAAAGCGGGTGACAGAAAACCGGCGATAGACGGGACGCTCACCTTACAGCCGCGCATGAAGGCGGAAACGCCCCGTCACCAGCTTTGCGCAATCTTTTTCCGGTATGAAAGCGCCTACCGGGGGCTTATCTCTCTTTTCTCTCACAAAGTGCATTCTTTTTTCGGAAAGCTTTGCGCAGTCGGGAACGCAACAAGGTGATTCAGGAAACTGGAAAAACCACAGGTACCTCCACTCCACTCCGCTGCGCTCCGGTCAGGATGACAATTTTGTTGCGCCATCGACTGCTCGCTCCGTTAACCGCATGACGATGTGGACGATGTGGGACAGGACGTTGACGACCGATCCCTGATTGTCGTCGGCGTGCGGTAGAACCTTCCTTCGCCGCGCATCTCCTGTCCCGCATCTCCGCATCTCCCGCAGGTGAAGAGCACGTTGTTATTCGTGATCGTCCTTCGTTAGCCTCGCTCACGCTGCGAAGGTTGCGGGGCGTCGACGTGCATGGCAGAGACGATAAGAAAAACGGGAGTCGTGGCAAGCCGCATGTCATCCGGGTTATCGGACGGCACCGAGTCCATGGGAAGATGTGGCTCAGTGACTGCAGTAAGCGTGAAACCGGCGTTCAGGACCGGTCCGAGGATGGCCTCCAGCGGACGGTGATAATAGTGAACGGTCGTGGGCTCTCCATCGATCCTCCAGACATCCTCTATTAAACAAATATCGAAGTAATTGGGCACGCGATGCGCCGTCATCTCCGGGTGATGCGTCGAAAACACAAGCCGGCCGCCGGGGTGCAGTATGGCTTTCAGAGCGCTGAGAAGCGGCCGCCAGTCCGGCAAATAGTGGAGAACGAGAGAAGCAACGATCAGATCGAAACAACCGAGTGACGGCAGCGGGCCGTTGAGATTTGCATGAATCGTCTTCGCGCGGCTATCAAATCGAGCCGTTTGTGCCGCGGCGTAAGTCAGCAGATTGCGGCTGGCATCGAGGCCGATCACTTCGTTAGCGTCCCGCTCCAGCAGGGCCACCATCAACTCGCCCGAAGCGCATCCAAGATCGAGAACGCGTTTCCCTGCGACCGTCCCGATAGCCGAAAGAATCGCCGGCCGTTCATAACCGGCATTGAAGAGGCTCTTCGTCGTGTGACGCGCGTAACGAGCAGCAAACTCGTCGTAATTGGTAAGCACCTTCAGGCTCATGGACGCACCTACACAATATATCTGCAGCGGGGCTCGTCAACGCTTGGAGTGGGGTTGCTTTTCAAGATAACTACCAGTCCCGTCCGGCGACTGGTTCACGACGACCGGTTTGCGATGAAATTTCAGTTAGGATGTTCTTGCGCCTTTCCACGACGCACGGCCCGCAAAAAAAAATCACGCACCACAGAGGGAACCATGAGACGCATCCCCTCCGCGCTCCTACCTGCACTTCTTCTCACCTCTACCCTCGCCCTCGCCGCCGACTGGAACACCGGCAAGCTGATGGACTCCGAGAAGCAAACAGTCAACACCGGAAGCACCACCACCTACAATACCGACTCCCAGGCCAAAGACGGCAAGTACTCCCAGAACACCACCGCCAACAAAGTCGACAACACCGACACCTACCAGGTCTTCACCATCCAGACCCCCACCAGGACCTACGTCGTCCGCCAAAAACTCAATTTTCCCTGGTCCAAGGCCGCCAACATTGCCCTTGGCGAGGAGGTCAAGTTCACCGTCCAGGGCAACAAAATGACGATCCTCGACGACGACCAGAAGCAGCAAAAAGCCACCGTCGTCAAAGCCAGCGTCACCCAATCCCAATAAGGAAGATAGGGTCCCCCTCATCCCCGCGTTTAGTCGAGAATCCGGCATGGCCCGATTGTCGCGCATCTCCGCATCTCTCGATGCCGGGAGGAGTACATTTGGCGACCCATGAAGTCCTGGAAAGCCTGGTCTGGTGACGGAAGCCAACAAGGAGGAAGGGATGCAAACCTACAGCCGGCGGCAACTTTTCCAATTCGCGGCAGGGGCAGCGGCGGCTGCTGGTACCGGGCAGCTTTTCGGCAAGGCAACGGCTGGCGTGCCGGAACAAGCATCCAGGAAGCCCCTACGGCTGGGCCTGCTGGTCAAGGTCTCGGATGATCCCGAAAAGGTCATGGCCCAGGTTCACGAGCTAGGCTTGCCCACGGCCCACGTGATGATCTGGGACTTCTCACCTGCCATGGCTGCCCGGCTGCGCGGTGCACTCGACCGCTACGAAGTGGAGGCGACGGTTCTCTACTCGTCCGGGCCCGGAGAGGAGAAGTACGACCTGGTCGATGGCCCCCCCGGCTTCGGACTGATCCCCACCCGGTATCGGCGGCAAAGAATTGATCAGCTGAAGAGAGCCTCTGACTTCGCAAAGCGCGTGGGTGTGCCGGCGCTGTTTAATCAATGGGGCTTTATTCCCGAAGTTCCGAGTGACCCGTTGTACGAACCCACGGTTGAGGCGGTGCGCGAGATTGCCGGCCACTGCAAGGGGAACGGCCAGATGTTCTTCAACGAGACCGGGCAGGAAACTCCCATCACCCTGCTCAGGACGATTCAGGACGCCGGAATCGGACAACCTGGGGCTGGTTCTCGACGCGGCCAACCTGGTGCTGTACGGCAAAGGCAATCCGGTCGATGCCCTCGATGTCATCGGAAGCTATGTACGGGCCATCCACGTCAAGGGCGGCTTCTATCCCACGGACCCCAGGCATCTGGGCCGGCAGGTTCCTGCCAGCCAGAGCAGCAACGTTGACTGGCCGCGCATCTTCCAGCGCCTGAAGGAGCTCGGTTATGAGGGCACGGCGACCATTGAGGCTGGGAACCCGGGGACCGGAGGCGACCAGGAAATTCTAGGCGATAAAGCTTATCTCGAGGGGCTGATCGCCCAGGGGTAAGTCAGGGGTGTCCGGTGCCTAAGACATTGCGGGGACGGAGCGGAAGATCCATGATGGGCGAGCAATGCCGCAGGGATTTTTACAGTTTGTGTGAGAACGAAAGACCTGGCAGATCCCTCCCCTCCGCTTCGCTGCGGTCGGGATAATGCCAGCGGTTTCGATGGAAGAGCAATCTCCCTCAGTGGTTAAAGCCATCTCAGCTGCGAGTCAAAGACGGCATTCTGTTGTTTCTGGAGTTGTAGTCGACCGAGTTCGCGGTTATTCCTCTTCACTAGCGAGCGATGGAGATCGCAGTCATCGTTTGGCTATTCTGATCATCGCCGCGACGCTCTGCTCGACGTCTTCTTCCGTGGTGGCCCAACTGGACACACTGATGCGCATTGCCGCCTGCCCGTGCCACTGCGTTCCTCCGCACCAGCAGGTCCCATCACTTTGCACACCCGCGATCACGCGCCGGGTTTCCTCATCGCTGCCGAACGAGACCAGAACCTGGTTCAAGACAACGTCGTTCAGGATGGTGAAGCCCGCCACGCGCAGACGATCTGCGAACAACCTCGCTTGCCGACAGTTTCGCTCGATCAGCTCCGCCAGCCCGGTTCGTCCCAGGGAGCGCATCGCCGCCCACAACTCAACCCCGCGCGCCCGGCGCGATGCTTCGGGTGCGAAATGCCAGGGCTCGCGTCCGGCGCCTGGTGTCAGATACGCTGCGTTTATCGCCATGGCGGCTTGGAGATATTCCGGTCTGCGCACGATGGCAACTGCTGAGTCGTACGGCACGTTCAACCACTTATGGCAATCGATGGCCCAGGAATCTGCGGCGCCGGCGCCTGCCAGCAACCCAGCATAACGCGGGGAGACGGCAGCCCAGTAACCGAAGGCGCCATCCACGTGCACCCAGGAGCCTGCTTCATGCGCCCGGGCGCAGATTTCTCCCGCAGGATCAAAGGCGCCGGTATTCACGTTGCCCGCCTGAACGCAGAACACTGTGCGGTCATCGAGCGCCGGCAGCGCCTCTGGCCTCATCCTCCCTGGGCATCGGCTGGAACCCGTGTTACTCGCGAACGCCCCAGTCCGAGCATGGATAGACGCCTTCAGTATGGATACGTGTACTTCCTCGCCCACTACTACGTGGATAGGGGGCGCCCCAAATAGTCCGTCCTCCTCAACATTCCATCCAGCACGCTGCAACAGTGCGGTCCGGGCTGCAGCCAGGCGGTAAAGTTGGCCATCGTTGTGCCAGTGACAAATCCCGCCCCGGATTCTGGCGGAAGACCCAGCAGCTCCACCATCCACGCGAGCACGATCTCTTCCAACTTCGCCGCCACTGGAGACATGATCTGCAATGATGCGTTCTGGTCCCACGCACCCGCCAGCCAGTTGGCCGCCAGCGCCGCGGGCAGGGAACCACCGATAACGAATCCGAAATAACGTCCTGCTGCGGTTGCCACAGTTGCGGGCGAGCCGATGTCATCCAGCAAGGACTAAGAGCTCTGCGGGATCCGATGGCAATGTTGGGCAGCGGTCCGGCCAGCGCCTCCAATCGCGCCACGTCGGCGGGTAAGCGGCGCAACCCGCCGATCGGCAATCCCTTCGAGGTATTGCGCCGCACGTTCTGCGGTTTCTACCAGCAAAGCTTTGGTGGATGACAATTGGGAGTCTGATGCGCTCGACTGTTTCATTGTTTACCTTTTAGCACGCTTGGCGGTTCTCCCGGCAACCACAGCGGGTTGCCGGCTGGTATATGTTCTACCTTCATGGTGGGAAAGACTAAGCGCAAATCTTCCGTGCACTTTTCCATGCCGGGCTCCTCAGACACTTCGTGCCCCAGCAGGATGAGCGCCTTGTGCCGTCCTTGCGCGCTTGCGTCACGCACATACTCCACCGTCTCCCACTCCGATGCTTCCCCGGCGATGAGCAACTCGACCGCGTCCGGTCGCAACGCCGTCACCTGGTCCTCCAGCCCGGCGGCCCCGGGGACAAGGGCCACATGCGTAATCACGAGGTTTGGATCTCCCTCCACTCGCAGGGTCTTTGCCTTCAGCTTCGCCTGTATCTGCTTCGCCAGGGCCGCGAGGCTCATCGGCGGAATGGTCGCGTGGAATGGATCATTCGGCGTGGTATAGCTTTGCCAGCCCAGGGCTTCGATCAACCCCTGTGCAATATGGTCGGGAGCCGTTCCATGGATCTCATCATGCAGTCGAAAGACCACCATGTGGTGTTGCACGATGAATGCCAGCTTCTCCTGGTAAACGGGATCGCTCGAAAAAAACTTGGTGTCGTCGCGATGATTGTAGAAAGTTGGTTCGTGCGTGATAACCAGGTTCAATCCACGCCGGTTCGCTTCCCGTAACACGTCCATCGTGTCCAGGAACGTGGTAGCGATTCCGGTCACAGGAGTGGCGGGATCTCCGGCCTTTACCGTGTCTACCGTGTCAGGTACCGCAGCGGGATACCGCTGCTGGATACGATGAATCACGTCGCTAGCAGTGGATGTCTGGGCCACTCCGCTGATAGGGAGCACCGCGGCACAAAGAAGGATCATCACCAAGCGCATTTATGAATCATGCACGCAACTGCCACCGCCGCACAAATCTCCGGCTGCTGCGAGGCGAAGGGTTTTTGCCGAGGGTGGTGTACTTGTTCCCTAACTCTGTCGAGCCGCATTCACCATGCCAAGGTGGGCTAACGGGATTGGAGAATTTAGGGCAGTACACCAAAGACGGCAACACTGGTCTGCGTGCCCACGTACACCTTGCCATTGGCGATGGTGGGCGTAACGAACTTGTTGTCGGAAAAATTGTCACGGCCGTTGGGCGCTTGATTGCTGTCGTAAAGCTCAGTGGCTAGGTTGGTGGGGTCGTAGGCGTGCAAGACTCCTGCGCCGTTCTGGTTCTCGATCGCCCACACAATGCCGTTCTGTGATCCATTGGAGCTTACACTCGGAGTCGCGCCAGGATAGGCGAAGGTGTTCGCCGACTGGGCCGCCGGAGTGGTCGCCAGCAACGCATTGGTGATGGGAAACGCCTTGAGGTGATCGCCCACGCCCGCGTAGTAGACAGTGTTATTGAAGAGGGTAGCCATCGACCAGGCGCCTCCACTCAGGGCAGCCGGAATCTCCTGATAGATTGCATTGTTGCTGCTGGCATCGAACTTGCCCATGTTATCGCGATCGACCACATAAATATTGGTGTCTTTACCGGCGCCCACGGCGAGGTGGCGCACCACCCCGCCGGCATCTGTTTGATCGGGCAGCAGCATGGCGCCGCCGGAGCCCAGATCCTGATCCGCGTCGCTCTCCGATTGCAAGTTGTAGGCGGCGAAATAGTCTGCCGCCGCGAGCGCGTTCCCAGTAGTCGATACCTTCATGAATGAGTTGCCAAAGTCTCCGCTGGCAGGGAAGCCGTTGGCGTTCAGCGTCGAGTCGAAGGTTCCGTTTGCATCCAGGAAGAAAATATTTCCTTGCGTATCCGCGGCGAGACCCGCGCCGCTCATCCATACCGCGCCCTCACCATCGCCAAAGTGCGGAGTGGAAGGGCCGTTCGGGGTCAGGTTCAACACACTGGTTTGCTTGAGCGTGGTTTCGCTGTAAGCCATCAGCCAGCCGGTGTAAGGATCTTCGTCGCAGTGCGAGGTCCACGCCAGATAGAGTTGGCTGTTCATCAACAGCAACCCGACCCGCTCCGCGTATTGGCCCGGATCGAAGACCTGCATCCCATTGGTCGAACCGTACCCGGTTCCAGGGAAGGTGGCCTGAATTTGCGTTGGGCTACCCGGAAGCTCCGCGCCCGTAGTGAGGTCTAATGCGTGCAGCCGCTGGTGATAGCCATTCCCGGCGTCCTTCGACATGGCCACGAAAAACACTGTGCCGTTGGGGCCATTGGCGCGGTCGATCACCGGAGTGTTGGTGATGCCAATCTGCGGCGTAATCTGGTTGCAGCCATGGTCGTCACTGGTCGTCTCGTTCGCGCCCAGAGCCGTGACTTTCCACAGTTGCGTACCCGTGTCGGCGTCGAAGGCATAGGCGCTTGCATTTTCAGTAACTACGACGAGCACATTATGGGCCTGCCCGGCGATCGAAACCCCGCTCACATACAGCGGCTGCGCGTCCACCTTGCCGTCGACCGGCAGCTCGCGAAGCTTGCCAAACGTATTGGCATTGACGTTTTGCGGGGTGAGCGTGGTCTCCGCGGCATTCCATCCGTCGCGTGCATTGTCATTATGATAGGTGGTTACATTCACTCCGGAGGAAGCACCCAACGTAAGCGCCAGCGTGGCGGTGTGGCTGAGCGAACCCGAGGTGCCGGTAAAGACCACGCTCGCACTTCCCGGCTGGGCGCTGTTACCTGCCGTGAGCGTGATGCTTTGCGGCGTGCCCGGGCTGAGTGAAAGCGTGGCAGGGTTGGCTGTCACGCCGGCGGGTAATCCGCTCACCGCAACGCTGGCGGTTCCGGTGAACCCGTTAAGCGCAGTTTCCGTGAGTTGTACCGGTTGCCCGGCCCCGCCTGGGGTCAAGGTAAGAGCCGCGGGTGAGACGGCAAGCGAAAAGTCCGGTTGAGTAGGCGGCGGCGCGGTCACGGTGATGGCCAATGAAACCGTATGCGTGAGGTTGCCCGAGGTCCCAGTCAACGTGGCCGTCGATGATC
The DNA here is from genome assembly GCA_963824325.1 of uncultured Acidobacteriaceae bacterium. Classification (GTDB taxonomy): domain Bacteria; phylum Acidobacteriota; class Terriglobia; order Terriglobales; family Acidobacteriaceae; genus PALSA-350. Next base: position 192,120 of record CAWGPA010000008.1, read on the forward strand.
CGACGGCTGTTCCTTGCGGGGCAGTCAGAGTAAGCGTGGCAGCGGTGCCCGGAGTCAGCGTGATGGGCGACGGCTGCGCTGTCACCCCGGCAGGTAAGCCGGCTATGGTCACTGGAATGTTAGCGGAAAACCCGTTCTGCGCTGTCGCCAGCAGAGATACACTCGCCGGCGTGCCATTGGCGACCAAGCTCACGGTCGTGGGCTTGGCGCTGAGCGAGAAGTCGGGTGTCGTTGCCGCCTGAACCGCAAGCGAGGCCTGGGTGGTCACTGACTGTCCATTGATGGTGGTAGTAAAGGTGACAGTCGCGGTGGTGACGGGTGCCGAGGAGCTGGCCGTAAACGTCAGCGACAGCGTTGCTCCAGGAGTAGCCGACAAGGTCGACGGAGAGACTGTGACCCCGGTAGGAAGGCCAGTGACGGAAATGGTCGCGGCGCCGGCGCCTGCGGGTGCGGCCAACAATAGGGAAGCGGGTTGCCCGGCTGCGCCCGGCGCCAGGGTGATCGTCGAAGGCGTGAGCGTAAGCGAGGCCTGAGCTTCGCTATTGCTGCCGCTGCTATCGCAGGAAGTAAGACTGCCTACGAGCAAGATGCAGGCGAAGAAGGAACAAATGCCCTTATTGCGATTTCGGTCGGAACGATGCATCGACGGCATAGTTGCTCCGGGGGAAGTGGGCTGGTCTGGCGGGCCGGCGTTCTTAAATCTCGTGCTCTTTGCCGGGGAGTTCATGACCAACCCCCTCTACCATGACCCCCGAAGGTGTTAGGCCACAATCACCCTTTAGGCACAGGATTGTTGCGGGAAGAAGCACCATACCTTACGCTCCAAGCCAGTGGACAGATGTTCTGATGCACGATTGTAGACTCGCAGCGGCCTGAAACGGAAAACTTGGACAACGCCGCTCTACCGCATTCCCGGCCACGAAGGCGAGGGATAACTTGGTGGTAATTACGTTGATGTTGCGGCAAATATGAGGAAAAGTTCTTGACAGCGTAAAACTCTTTCTGATATTGGTCAGGGACCACGTAAGCATCTCGCTTCTGGTTTTGTTTTGCGCCGCGCCTCATGGCTCGCTGGGTATATCCGCGGCAGTGGAAAATGTGCGACCTCTGTTCGTCGGCGCTCACAGGACGCTCTCAAATTTTCCTTCGCAACTCCTTCGCAATATCGCTATGGCGCGAGGACTCGTCAGAGCGATGCCAAAGTGTATCTGCGTTGCCATTGAGCAATACGGTTTCGCCTAGGTGAAGTTGGAGCCACTCACGAAAGCGCATCGGCTATACCTTGATCTCCGCCGGCAACCGGTCGTTCCGGGAGAGAGGATAGACGTGCGGTGGCTTCTTAGGCTGTACCGCAAATACCCGTGGCCGTGTCCCTTGTCACGCCGCACCATCGGCTGAACCGATCTCCAAGTTGAGGTTTGTTGCCTGGGGTGATTTGTTTTCGCGAGATGTATTGCAAGAAAGGTCCCCTCGATGGCAGGAATCGGTGTAAGGCTTCGTACAATTCGCCGGCAGTGGCAGCTATCTTTGCGCGAGGTGGAAGAACGAAGTCTCCGTTTTGCCCAGCAGCAGGGCAACCAGTCCTACCAGGTCTCTGCCAGCTGGCTGGATCGCCTGGAACGGGAAGAACACGAACTTACCGTGAACAAGCTTATTGTTCTCGCCGATATCTACAATCTGCCCACCGAGCAACTGCTACGCTCCATTTATCCGGGAGAGTCCCAACCCCTGTCCCTGCGGCAACTTTCCAGTCCCAATGCGACCATGTTGTTGACCGAAGGACCTCTGGAGGAGCAGGCAAAGTATTTGCTTCCGGATACGCTCGGTCTGGAGCAGCCACCGGATGAGACTACGCTGCTTGCGACAGAAAGTAGCGCGTCGTTGGCGCCCTTCAGGCGAGGCATCATAGGAAAGCGCGATCGCACCCTGGACCCTATGATTCCGGCCGGCTCGATTGTTCAGATTGACACGCAGAAGCGCGCCATCTCATCGCGCAGAGACTGGAACCATGAGTTTCAGCGGCCCATCTACTTCTTAACTACCCGGGACGCTTACGTCTGCGGCTGGTGCGAACTGGACCGAGATTCCGATTGGTTGACGCTCATACCGCACCCTCTGTCGCCTGCTTCCAGTCGCCGATGGAGATACCGAAAAGAGATAGAAACGATAGGCCGAGTCACGTTTGTGGCCGTTCGATTGACCCCATGACTTACCCATCCGGCTTAAGCGCAAGATGCGCTACAGCGCCTCTTGCAGCGTTGCCAGCATGGAGAAGTTGACCGCCTGGTATAGGTCAAGGACGCGGCGGGTCATGAGGTAATACGACACCACCGCACGCTGCGCATAGAACGGAAAGGAGATCTGCAAGTTCCCGGTCTGGGCTGCTCCCTTCAGCCGAGCTACATGCCATCGCAACTCCCGAGCATCGAGGCGTAGCCGCTCTGCAATCACCAGCGCCTCCGGATACCACTTCTGGAGGTAGAAAGCCAGATCGATCAGTACTTCACTATTCTTCTCCAGCGCCTCAAGCCCCTTGAGTCCACCAATCAACCTCCAGAGTTGCGCTGGCTCAAGATTCGCAGCATCCGCGGTGTGCCTGGGCTCGCCAGACTCGTCCACCAGGTCGAGAGCGACCTGGGCGATGGTATTGCGGTCGATCCAGGTAAGCTTTTTAACCAGACCTTCCCAGCTCTCCTGGGGCGATTGGCGGCCTCGGGAGTAGTAATAGCCCGCAATCGAGAGGAGAACACCAAGAAAAATCCCGATTGCAGATAGGAAGTACAAATTATGCGTAGTCACAATTTTTTCCGTGATCGCAAGCCTTGAAGATCGTATTCCACTCGTCTTTGCAAAGTAAACAGTCTTTCTCGCATTTCCTGTGTCATTTCGCGAGACGGCTGTTCCTTCAGCCATAGCGTGACGGTCCAGTAAGCAACACAGGTTATATACGCAGCGATACGAATATGCGACAGGAAAACAAATGCGTGTACTTCCCGGCCAACGCCGAAGTAACTATGCCCGGTCTCGATCAACATACTAATCAGGGAATAGATGCCGAGTCCTTGGGCTATCTTCGCCGCGTGCGTTCTCCAGGGAAGCCTGGCACTTATGGAAAGAGCCATCATCAGCACGAAGAGTTCACTTATCAACGCCGCTGCAAAGAGGGTGCCTTTGGTCACAAACGATTGCATCCACGTGGGCGCCGGCGGGCTTGCCAGCCAACTCAGTCCCAAAGCTACGGCTATGCTCAGCCCTACCATCCAGAGAAAGCTGTCGCGCACGTCCTGCGCCCATACGCCGACAGGCCGAAACACGCGACTGGCAACCTCGTAGACGATGCAAAGCTCGAGAGCGGTATCGAGCAATGCAAGCGACCAGTAGGTGTTGAAGTAGTCCTTATGGGTCCCCAGCTTCAGCACGAAATACAGAACAATGGTTCTGACGACGTTCAGCGTGATAAGCGAGGTAAAGAAGGGGAAGCTCTGGGCTCGTCGCCGATACCAAAGGACGAAAAGCAAGCCGAGGTTCACTAAAAACGAGACCGCCCAGAAGAAGAAATCCAGCCCCGTCAGATGCATGGTCTTGATTTCCTTTCAAGGCGGTCATGGGAGAGCGCTGCTTGAGGGTATTTTACGCCAAGCCCAGGTACACGAGAATCACGTGAACCATCCCCGGCTCCGGATCTCCACCGGTTTGTGCAAGAGCGGCTGGTGTAACCAGCGCAAAAAGTGCTGCGCCGATGGTGAGTTTGCAGGCCAGGTGCTTGAGCATGGTGTGTCTCCTCGATGAGCGCAAATATGCGCTGAACGGAGACTACGGAATTAAGGCAAGTAATCCGAGATATTGGCATCGGCTGTTGTGTATCCGTAACATAGTGCGGCGTTCCATAAGAAGGAACTCCCCGTCCTTAGATAGCTCGTAAGTGATTGTGATTTAAATAACTACGCGCTCCTCACCTCGATTGCCGTTTCCGATGAGCAACAAGAGTTGATGTCCTCTCACGCTTCCGCAGGCGCTTGGTTTATTGCTTTCGTGGGATAGAATTCCGGCCCTCGCAGAGCAGGAAATAACTGGATAGATCCCACCACTGTCCACTTGAAGCGGCACCCGCTCATTTGTTATTTCAGCTGAAGCCTGCCGCGTCCACGTCCGAGCCGCTGTCTATGGCTCAACTGTATTTTTCGTTAGTGCTAGATACTAAGCCGTTGCGAGACAAGTAAGACACAGTTATTGACAGCATCAAGCTGTTCTGATATTGCTCAGTCACTATGTAATGTTTTCCTTTCTGTCTTGTGTGTTTGCGTTGCGGCTCACGTCAGGCTGAGTAGCGGATAGGGCGGTTGAGCAGAAATGCGGCCTGCATTTCGTAAGCGCTCACCGGGCGCTCTTATGTTTCCTGGGCAATCCTGCGAAGCCGCTCGCAGGACGCTTAGGGCTCACCTTGCCGTTGAAGAATGCTTGCACTGTTTCTCTCGGGCCCCTTCGATCGTCTAGCCAGTCTTGGAGCTACTCATGAAAGTGCTCACCTTCCTTCCCCGTTGTGATCTTCAAAGACGCGTTGAAAAGGGGCTTAGCTCGGCACAGTTTGTGGTGGAGACGGTTGTCTCCGCCAAGGAGTGCCTGCAATTTGCCCAGTTCGCACAATACGAGGCTGTTCTGGTGGATTCCGACTCCCTTATTTTTGCCGATGCTCTCGCCCTGATAAGACTGCTGCGCCAAGGGAATTCCGACGCATCGCTCTTTGTCTTTGCCCGCTACCTCGATCTGGAGCAACGTTTGCTCCTGTTCGAAGCCGGGGTGGATGACTGTGTGCGTGAGCCCTTCTTCGCCTCCGAGTTAGCCGTGCGCCTGGGCCTTTCGATACGGCTGCGTCAGGCAGCTTCCGATCTGGTGGCTTTCAAGACCGTCAGTGTGCTGCGCTCCGGCGATCTGGAACTGGATCTGGTGCGGCGAACGGCCGCGCGACTGGGGAGAGCCATCGATCTGCGGCCGAAGGAATTTCTGTTGCTCGAATACCTGGTCCGTAACGTGAATCGGCCGGTGACCCGCACTATGATCCTGGAGCACGTGTGGAACTCCTCGTTCGAGGGTTTAACCAACGTAGTCGATGTGTACATCAGCGCTCTGCGCAGCAAGGTAGATCGCGACTTTCCACAGAAGTTGATTCAAACCAACCGCGGCATCGGCTATACCTTTACCTGCGTGACGCCTTTCCCTGCGCACCAGATTGCCGTGCAGGTGAACCATGCCAACGGATTTCCAGTTGCGTCTGTCGGGACCGACGAAATGGACAAGCGGCGGGTTTCAAGAGGCCGGGGTTTCCCTCACGCCTAGCGGCCTGGACATTTGTGGTGGACTCCGCGACCTCTTCAGTCGTGCAGAAACGACCGGAGTTGGGCTTTAAAGTCCGCGGTTTTGCTGGTCCTCACGCAGACTCTAAAGCCCCTGGGGTGTTGCTTTCCCGGCCAGTGCAGCATTCCCGCCAGCCGTTCTAGGAAACTGTCTGCTGAGCACGCTCCCACCGCGGTCAAAGGGCAGAAGGGAAGCTCCCCTACACGGCTTTTTGACACATCTCGATGAATCATTTTTAATCTCTGCCCCCATAAACCATTCAGCTTCCGCCGTTACAGTCTCTGAATACAGGGACCCCCTAAACAGAGAATATCGGAGGCGCAGATGGCGTCAGTAACTGTAGTTGCGGCAAAGCCCACTCTCCCGTTGCCTCGTCTTTCTAATATTCCCTGTAATCCGTGGTTGTGTTCGCTCGTGGTTCTTGCTTGCGACGCGGTTGGCCTTACGTTTACGGCGAGCCTGGTGCTATTGGGCAAGCGCGCCAGCGGCGGAGGCCTTGATCTCCATCGCTATTTTGCTCTCTGGCCGGCTTTGGGATTGTTCTTCGCCATCTTTGCCGCCTCCAGCCTCTACCCGGGCATCATTCATAACGCGGTCACGGAACTTCGCCGTCTTGGTCTCGGACTAACTATTAGTTTTTTGGTGATGGGCGGTCTGATCCTGGTTACCCGGAGTGCCGATGCCTATCCCCGCCGAGTTCTTTTTCTATGGTGGTTGATGGCCATGATTGTGACCCCGCTGCTGCGATCCGTGGTGCGGGAGTTAGCTTGCCATAAGCCCTGGTGGGGAATCCCGATCGCTGTGTTTTATACCGGTGTGGAATCGGGCGACATAATCCGCGAACTGGAAAAACATCCCGAGATCGGGCTAAAGCCGGTGGTTATTCTTTCTTCCCCTGATGGTGTCCGGCCCCGGCATTCCCTGCCGGTAATGGACATGCGATTCGCAGCGGAAGTCAGGGCCCGCGGAGTGGAGTGCGCGCTGATCGCCGTGCCTGACGCGGGTTGCGGAAAGTTGCTGCAGGATCTGGAGGTCTTTGAGAGCCTCTTCCCGCGTTTGCTGATTATGCATAGTTCGCCTGCTCTTTACAGCCTTACCGTCGATGCCCGGCAGATAGGTGGGTCCCTGGCGGTCGAGGTGAGAAGAGATTTGCTTCTACCTCTTCCCAGGTTTGCCAAGCGGCTTATGGATCTGATGATCGTTTGCCTGTTCCTACCGGCGGTGGGGCTCACCATTCTGATGCTGGGCATCCTGGTGAGACTTGAATCGGCCGGACCCGTCTTCTATGGTCATCGCCGCATAGGCCGCGATCACTCTTCATTTTGCGCCTGGAAGCTGCGCAGCATGCAAGTCAACGGAGACGAGCTGCTGCAGAAGGTGTTGGCTGAGGATGGAGCGCTGCGTGAAGAATGGCATCGCGACCGCAAGCTGCGGCATGACCCGCGCATCACCCGTGTAGGCAGATTTTTAAGGAAGACGAGTCTCGACGAATTACCTCAGCTGTGGAACGTCTTGCGGGGAGAGATGAGCCTCGTCGGCCCGCGGCCGATCGTGGAAGAGGAAGTTGCCTCCTACGGCCAAAGCTTTTCGCTCTATTGCAGGGTTACGCCAGGCCTTACCGGTCTGTGGCAAGTCTCGGGCCGGAATACCGTAAGCTCACGCGATCGTGTGCGTCTGGATAGCTATTACGTCCGCAATTGGTCTCCGTGGCTCGATCTTCATATTCTCGCGCGCACCGCAAAAGTTGTCTTAACCGGCCAGGGCGCGTACTGAACCCACACCTCAACCAACGGCGGCAAAAAAGGGAAATGATGAAGAGAGCAAAAGAATCACGAGTTCTGGTCACCGGCGCTGCCGGTTTCATTGGCGCCCATCTCGTCCACCGTCTTCTTGCGGATGGGTTTGAGGTGGTTGGAGTCGATAACCTGAACAACTACTATGACCCCCGGCTTAAGGATGCGCGGCTTAGAAAACTTTGCATAGGGCCGCGGTTCTGGTTCATCCCGCTGGATCTCGCCGATGGCGAAAGTGTCGAAAGCCTTTTTGATAAAGGAGAGTTTGACGCCGTGGTTCATCTGGCTGCGCAAGCGGGTGTACAGCACTCGATTACCAATCCCGACGAGTATGTTGCCAGCAATCTGGTCGGATTTGTCAATGTACTCCAGGGCGTCCGGGCCTGCGTGTGCCGCCATTTCGTCTTCGCTTCTTCCAGCTCAGTCTATGGGTCGCACAACAAGATTCCATTTTCTGAAGACGACCCCACGGATTTTCCAGTCAGCCTTTATGCGGCAACGAAAAAGAGCAACGAGGTTCTGGCTCACGCGTATAGCCATCTGTTCCACATTCCCACCACGGGACTGCGATTCTTCACCGTCTACGGTCCCTGGGGCCGGCCGGATATGGCGATCTTCAAGTTCGTGGATGCGGTCATGGCGGGCCGCACCATTGAGCTTTATAACTTCGGCCGGATGCAACGCGATTTCACCTTTGTGGACGATATCGTCGAGGGGATTGTTCGCCTTTTGCCCCTGCCGCCGGAATACATCAAATCTGAGGCAACAACTGCAAAAGCGCCCATGCGTCTTTGCAACATCGGGAACCAACGGCCGGTTCAGCTTCTCCACCTGGTTCGAACCATTGAGAGATGCCTGGGGCGATCCGCCGACATTCGCCTGATGCCCATGCAGCCGGGGGACGTCTACGAAACGCAAGCTCGCGTAGATAAGCTCACAGAGGTTACAGGATATTGCCCCCGCTTCTCGATCGAGGAGGGCATACAAAGGTTCGTGGACTGGTACCTTTGCGAGTATCTTCCGATGGGTCTGACAGAGCCGCCCATCTATCATCTGCCCTTGCCGGTGCAGAGCGACTACCAGGACGTTGCGTCAGCTGCCCGGGAGGGGTAGGTCTATTTCATGGATCCGATCATCCTATATATCATTATCAGTCTTGGGTTCGTCCTTCTGCTCTTGCAATGGATGAAGCTCACCGAGTTGAGCCGCAAGAGCGCGGATCTTCGCCCCATCCTGGAGACGCTGCATATCTTACAAAGCGATCGCGGAATGCTCGATCGAGGGATACGGGATGAGAACTCGCGCAATCGCCAGGAACAAGCCATCGAGTCGCAGGCATTGCGCTCTGAGGTTGTCGCTACTCTTCTTGCCGTTGGCGACTCGGTTGCCGCCAAAGTCGGCGGGGTTAGCCAAACAAACGACCTGAGGGCCGAGCAGCTTCGCTCCGGCTTGGAACATCGAATGGATTCGTTCGCGTCGGAGTCAGCGCGCAAGACCGACGGACTGACGCAATCCCTGAGCGCTTCATCGGCGCTGCTCCGGGACGAGGTATCAGCGAGACTGGGTGACTTTAAGAATTCGCTCGAAGTCACCGTGAGAGAGGCGCATCAGCTTCAGTGGGCCCAAACGGAGAGTGTTTCCGGAGCCATTCGCACTCTGCAGTCCAATGTGGAGCAGAGACAGATGCAGCAACAGAATGCGATTGACGCCAAGCTGGCGAACCTCGGTCAGTCTGTCTTATCGACCCTAACCGAAATTTCTCAACTGCAGAAGCTTGAGATGCAAGACCTGAAGGCGACGGTGGATTCACGGCTCGCGACCATTCAATTGGAAAATGAGAAGAAACTGGATCAGATGCGGCAGACGGTAGACGAAAAGCTGCAAGGTACCCTGGAAGCCAGACTAGGAGAGTCCTTCAGGCAGGTCAGCGAGCGCCTGGAGCTGGTTTATTCAGGACTGGGCGAGATGAAAACGCTGGCTAGCGGCGTGGGCGATTTGAAGCGTGTTCTGACCAATGTCAAGACCCGTGGAACCTGGGGAGAAGTACAGTTGGGTGCGATCATCGAACAGCTTCTTGCACCCGATCAGTTCGCCAGGAATGTCTCCACTTCGGTTAGCGGTGAGCGGGTTGAATATGCCGTCAAGTTGCCCGGCCGCGACGGTAGCGGCGAGCCAGTCTGGCTTCCCATCGACGCCAAGTTCCCCATGGAGGATTATTGGTGCCTGATGGAAGCGTCTGAGCGGGGAGACGGGGAAGCGTCGGAGAAGGCCTCACACCAGTTGGAGATGACATTAAGGTTATGCGCAAAGAATCTCAGCGAGAAGTACCTTGCACCTCCCTTTACGACCGATTTCGGCATTCTATTTCTTTCCACGGAAGGGCTTTATGCGGAGGCCATGCGGCGGCCGAGCTTCGCCGACGCACTCCAACGAGATTATAGGGTTGTGTTGTCGGGGCCGAGCACGCTGGCGGCGCTCTTAAACGCCTTGCAGATGGGCTTTCGTACGCTGGCTATCCAAAAGAGATCGAGCGAGGTGTGGGAAACGTTAGGGTCGGTAAAGACTGAATTCAGCAAGTATGCCCAGGTCTTAGTGATCGTAAAGAAGAAGCTAAGCCAGGCACAGGATTCGATCGACAAAGCGGAGACCCGCACCAGGGCCATCCAGCGTACGCTACGGGATGTGGACGTGGCGGACGCACCGGAATTGCCTGACGATACTGAGACCGAGGACGTGGAAGCGGACAGGATGCCGATTCTAGCCAGCGCCATGCAGGAGGAATAGGGGAAACGCAATTTTCTGCAGATGCAACGCGCTCGCGCACCGCTTCCCGGTGATATGGTTGCAGGGCAACCTTCCCTCCCCGAAATCATGGTCCGGAGCGTTCGATGACTCGTACCATTGCGCTTCCCCTTGGCCTTCTTGCGCTCGCGTCTTTGTCGAATTCTTGTTTGGCAGCCGACCGGATTCTCTTCGATCGCCTCGGCCCAACTCAAGCCACACTTTTCGTCTCCAACGCCGATGGCACTGTGGAGCGGCCTCTCACACAGCCGGGCTCGCTGGACTACAACCCTTCCTGGTCTCCCAAGGGCGATTGGATCGTGTTCACATCGGAGCGTGCCGGATCGGCCGATCTCTTCCGCATTCATCCAGACGGAACAGGGACCGAGCGCCTGACCGACGACCCGGCATACGACGACCAGGCTGCCTTCTCGCCTGATGGCAACCGGATTGTCTTCGTTTCCACCCACGCCGGCGGAAGGGCAAATCTCTGGATTCTCGACGCGGCCACTCACAAAGCCACGCCGCTCACTTCAGGGAACGGGGGCGATTTCCGCCCTTCGTGGTCTCCTGACGGCGCATGGATTGCCTTCTCATCGGATCGCGACAGCGACTTTCCCCCCGCCAGGGGCCGATGGGAACGTCTCCACCTGGTCGACATTTATCTGATCCATCCCGATGGCACGGGGCTCAAACGCATCTCGCAGCACGGAGGCTTTTGTGGCAGCCCCAAGTGGACGCCGGACAGCAAGAGCGTCATCACGTATTGCATGTCGGCGCAGGACACGTTGACGTATCGCTTTGGCTCCGAGGACGGCGACAACCAGATACTTAAGATCCATGTCGAGAATGGGGAAACAAGCCCCGTATCGGCCGGCCCCGGCGTCAAGATGCTTCCGGCGGTGCTCTCGTCGGGCGAGATTGCTTATCTACGCCGCGACAAAGCCGAGCACGGAGTCTTTTATTCCAGCGGCAAGGCGGGTCCCAAGGGCAGCGATCTGCGCTGTCCCTCCTGGTCGCCGGACGGCGCGCACGTTGTCTACAGCCGCTTCGTCTCCAAGCACCCTGCCGAACCCGAGAGGGTTTGGAGCCGGAATCCGAACTTTGATATGTACAGCACCGGATGGCTGCCTGCATACGATTCGAGCGGGGAGCACCTGGCAGTAACCAGGATGAGCTCTGACGGCGCGACGACCAGCCTGCTGATCGTCGACCAGGGAAAACCGGCTCGCGGCATCATGGATCAAAAGGGATTGATTCTGGCGCCGTCGTGGTCCCCGGACGGCAAGCAGATTGTTGTCGGCGTAGGTAGCTTCACTGCCTTCCTTGACTTCACCGCCGGGACCAAGAAGCCGATAGATCCTCTCAATGGGGGAGCGCAGTTGGGTATCGTGAATGCCGATGGCTCCGGCTTCCACCTCATCACTTCGGGCAACAGCAACAATGCGTTCGCATCGTTCGCGCCCGACGGCAAGCATATTGTCTACCGCACCACCGGCCCCGACGCCGACGGACTGCGCATCATGAATCTCGACGATCGCTCCATCACGGTTCTGACCAACGAGTGGGACAATTTTCCCGTCTGGTCTCCGCGCGGAGACTTGATCGCCTTCATTCGCAGGAGCGGAGCCGATTTCAATGTCTTCACGATTCGCCCTGACGGCACAGGCCTGAAACAGCTCACCGACATGCACGGACTCAACGCTCACCTGGCATGGTCACCGGACGGGGAACGTCTCTTGTTTTGTAGCAGCCGCATGGGTTTCAAAGACGAAGTTGTGTTGATCGGAGCGCCGCAGCCTTACGGCGAAGTCTTCGTCATGCGCTACGACGGCACTCAGGTCGAACAGCTCACCGATAACCAATGGGAAGACGGCGGACCCGCGTGGCAACCGCGCAAACCGACGCTGAGTGCACGAACCAACGCATCGCAGTAAAGTTACCGTCATGCACGACGGCACCCATCGATTGGATGCTCCGAGGTTCGGGCGCGGGGGTCATGATGAGAATCACACTGAATATCGTTGCCAGCCTTCTGGTTTTAGGGGGTGCTACTTGGTTCCTGCAAGGGATCAATGTGCTTCCCGGCAGTTTTATGACCGGACAGATTCAGTGGGCGGTCTATGGGGGTTTCGCCATTGCAACGGGCATCGCTTTGCTGTGGCTGGCGAACCGGCCGCGAAAAGAGCGTTGATACGTCGTATCGCAAAGCGATCTCCTTTGATCCTGGGTAGGTTAGGCATTTCTGTCGGCAGCAACCAGAGGCGCACCGTAGAGTACGCTCTGCCATCCAAGAGTGGCCCAGCGAACGTCAAGAACCTGGCCGATCTGTTCGAACGGGAAACTGTTCTGGATGGCGGTGATGAGTTCTTCTTTCGGAAAGTGAGGCATTTCGCAAATACCACCGCCGAGCAGAATCGTCTCTGGCGAGAGGATGGCGACGGCGCTTCCGACTGCATTGGCCTGGTTACGTACGAAGTCGGCGACGTACTCCGCGAGTGCGGAGTTTGTCTTCTAGAACTGCGGATCAAGCAGAGCAAAATGATCGGCGTAGCTCACGAAGACACGCCGGAAGAGCGTCGTCGGGAGCAGCCCATCCACCTGGCTAGCCGTGGCACTCTCCTCGGAACGCGACGGCGCCACGAAAGATATCTGTTGAAAGCTGAGTGAGCCGATCTGCATATCCTGGGGTAGCAAGACAGAAAACGCTCGTTTCACACCATCTGCACCGTGACCCTCAACGGACCGGCTTCTTAACAATTCGGGAGCCAAGTATTGGCCGGGGTCGTATAGGAATGGCGCTTGCGCGCCGGAATCGAGTGCCAGGAGCAATTGCCGCGCCCCCGCACCGGATAGGTGAACCGGGATGAGAAGCAATCCGGTCGTCGGAACTCCGTCTGTCGCTGGAACCGGTATTGTCAACTCGACACGCATCCCTTTCACATGTGTTCGCATCAGCTTGGTGGCGTCCAGACAAAGCATGCTGTGCGTGTAGTCGATCAGCACGTCGAAATGCGCCAGAAAATCCCCGCCAAGAACGCCGCGAACGCGGAGACGGGTCCCCTGCAAACCCTGCAGGTCCAGCACCTCCGCAACCTGGTTTGCAATCGCCTGAGAGCCGGTTTCCAGCAGGCCGATTTGCGTGAACGATGCCTTCTTACTGAAACCGACGCCTACCACGTCAGCCGTGCCCTGACTCTTCAGCTGAAGTTCAACCGCAAGCGATGGCTCCAAAGTGGTGAAATAGGCGCCCGTGTCCACGAGAAAGTCGTAGGGACCGCGATGGTTGATGACGACGCGCACGATTATTCGGGAGCGAAGCACAAGACGGAAGGGTAGAATGGCAACGTTCCCCGGGCAGTGCGGCTCCGCGTGCAGTAGGGGAAGGCTAAAGGCTGCCAGGCTGAGGGAGAGAAGCAGCTTGGTGGAAACAGCGGCGAATGCGTATTTCATGTCGACTTCCTCCTCGCGGGTTGCGCGATGAGGGCGACATTGGTGCTTTGCGCCGGCTACCTCAACCCATAGCCAGGCAAACTAACCGCAAAAAAATCGCACTACCTAACTCGTAGGTGCTCTATGGTTTAAGGCGTTCAGTCACAGCCCGGGAGAGGTTTCGGAACCATCGGGAAGGACCGCGAGGGCAATCGGCGATGGCAGAAAGAGAGTCCCAGCTTCGAGGCGTACGATTTGGAAACTTCGAGGTCGATCTTCGTAGTGGGGAATTGCGCAAGGCCGGAATGAAGGTGAAACTCAGCGGCCAGCCTTTCCAGGTGCTGACCATCCTGCTTGAGCGTCACGGCGACGTGGTGACCCGGGAGGAATTGCAGAAGCGGCTTTGGCCCCACACCTTCGTCGATGTCGACCACAATCTCAATGCATCCATCACCAAGATTCGCGAAGCTTTAGGAGACTCTGTGGAAAGTCCCCGCTTCGTGGAGACGCTGCCCCGGCGGGGCTACCGTTTTCTCGTGCCCGTCAATGACATCGTGGAAGCGAACGCTCCGCCGGCAGCGCACGAACCTAAGGAAGCTGGTATTCCTGCGGCCAACCACTCCGAGGCGCAGGTACTGGTCAAGCAAGCGAAGCCAAGGCGACCGATCCAATCGATCCGTTGGATCTCGGGGGTTGGGATCTTCCTGTTGGCCGTCGCTGCCGGCGCATTCTGGCTTTTCTTGCACCGCAGGCCAGTGCTTACCGACAAAGACACGATTGTGCTGGCCGATTTCTCCAATGACACAGGCGACCCGATCTTCGACGGGACGCTTCGGCAAGGGCTGGCGGTGCAGCTTGGGCAGTCGCCTTTCCTAAGCCTTGTCTCCGGACGACGCATGCAGGACACGCTCCAGATGATGGGCGGGCCGGCGGATGCGCGATTTAGCCCGGACACGGCACGAGAAATCTGCGAGAGAACGGGGAGTGCCGCGTTCGTGGAAGGTTCGATTGCGCGCCTGGGCAATCAATACGTGCTGGGCCTGCGGGCTGAAAACTGTCGCAACGGAGACGTGCTCGACGAAGAACAGGCGCGAGCGGGGAGAAAGGAAGATGTACTCGGGGCTTTAGACAGCACGGCGATCCGTTTGCGCCGAAAGCTAGGCGAGTCGCTAAGCTCAGTGCAGAAATACGCCACGCCCCTGGAGGAGGCGACCACGCCATCGCTGGAGGCGCTAAAGGCCTTCAGCCTGGGACGGCAGACGTTTTTCGAGATGGGGAGCGCCGCTTCTTTGCCCTTCTTCAAACGGGCGGTGGAACTCGACCCGAATTTCGCCATGGCCTACCGCGCCCTGGCGGGGCTGTACGGCGGTCTTGGTCAGCAGGGGCAAATGGCCGAAAACATCCGCAAGGCTTACGCGCTGCGGGATAAGGTAAGCGAGCGAGAGCGGTTCTACATTGAAGCAGGCTACTACGGGGCTGGAACGGGAGAGCTGGAGAAAGCGATACCGGCTTACGAGCTGTTGCGGCAGACATACCCGAGGGACCACTGGCTTTACGTGATCCTTGCCCGTACTTACTCAGATCTTGGGAACTTTGAAAAGGCCCTGGAGGAGGCACGCGAGGCGGTGCGTCTGGAGCCAAATTCTGGAAATAACCTCGGGTCCCTCTGCTTCGTATACATCGACCTTAACCGGCTGGATGAGGCGGAGGCGGTGGTCAAGCAAGCTGAAGAGCGCAAGTTGGAGAGCGAGGAGCTGCTTGCAGCCCGCTACGAATTAGCTTTTCTAAAGGGAGATACGGCACAGATGGCACGGGTAGTGTCGGCGGCCATGGGAAAGCCGGGCATGGAAGAGATGGCGCTGGCTAGGCAAGCGGCCACAGAGGGCTGGTACGGGCGATTGAGAAACGCGCGCGAACTGATGCTTCACCTGGACGGTTCAGTCGAGCGAAACGACGCCAAGGGCACGGCAGGAACCTATCGGTCAAACGCGGCGCTGATCGAGGTGCAATCGGGCTACACGGAACAGGCAAAGGCCGATTCCTATGCAGCAATCAAGCTGGAGGGGGCCCGGCGCGGCGCCCAGCCGAACGAACTTGTGTTGATAAATGCGGCACTGTCGCTGGCTTTAGCGGGCGATACCGCAGGGGCGGAAAGACTGGCGGCCGAATTCGACCGGTACTTCCCCTTAAAAACCCTGGTGCAGCGCTTTCTCCTGCCTGTACTCCGTGCGGCTGTCGCGGTGCAGCGCAAAGACCCGAAGCGGGCAATCGAGCTTCTGCAGGTGACGAGGCCGTTCGAAGTTGGAGAGTACTGCGACTTGCACTTGTTCCCAGCTTACCTGCGCGGAGAAGCCTATCTCATGCTCCACGACGGGAATGCAGCGGCCGCTGAATTTCAGAAGTTCCTTGATCACCGAGGACTGGTGAGAAGCATTTCCTGGGGCGTATTGGCACAGCTGCAAATCGGGCGAGCGTACGCTTTGTCCGGAGATAAGGTCAAAGCGAAGGCAGCCTACCAGGATTTCCTGACCATCTGGAAAGACGCTGACCCCGATATCCCCATCCTGAAGCAAGCCAAAGTGGAGTACGCGAAACTGCAGTAATTCCGACGCTCAAGCTTAGAAGATAATTGGCGGCTCAATGATTCTCCTAACAGGCATGTGAACTTCGCAACAGACTCAAGTCGGCGCCTTTTGTAATTGCTTCCGAGTGACCGGCAAGCAGGAAGTTACCCCAAAACGGGTGTAATGTCCGGGCTAACGACAATCCGCTCATGACCAAAGAGGAAGGCTCCGTCCAATTGGTGGACGCTACAAAATCGGAGGGACACCCCCTCTGCCTCAATGTTCAAACTAAAAAGCCCCGCGTCCGCTGTCGTAGGAAGAGTTATCACGTGGCTTACGGAAACCTTTTGCGAATCAATTCGGGTCCGCTCACCTGCTTTGCTTTAGATTGAGATCGATCTCGCCGCGCTCGTCGATCTAACCTGCTGGGCATCCCGTAGTCCTTAAGGTCGAAGCGTACAACTCCCTGGATGTATCCTGAGCCACCACCCTGGTCGGCGATTACTAGACTCAGTGTTGCCGGCTTGGAAACCCCGCGCATGCTGAAGGTGCCGACAGTCGACTAAACGTTTGTCGACTAAACTTTGACCAAAGATCTGCAGGCGGAGAACGGAGTGACCTTTGGTGGTAGGCAAGCCCCCAGGATTGGCAGCAACACTTTCAGAACCGGCGGTCATGTGTTTTGGCGTATTTGAGCTGGATCTCAGGCGGCGGGAGTTGAGGCGTAAGGGGGTTCAGATTAAGCTGCACCAGCAGCCGTACGAGATTTTGGTGCTGCTGGTGCAGCATCGGGGTGAGCTGGTCTCGCGCGAGCTGATTCGACAGACGCTTTGGCCGAATGGCCACTTCGTCGATTTCGAGCGTAGCATCAACACCGCGATAAGGAAGCTACGGCGGGCTCTGCGCGAGAGCGCCAGCGCGCCGGCTTATGTCGAGACAGCTCCGCAGGTGGGATATCGGCTTATCGCGCAGGTGGTCGAGCAGCAGGCAGAGGCGAGGATAGAGACGATTGCAGTTCTGCCACTTAAGGATCTGTCGAACGACCCCGATGCGCAGTTCTTCGTGGATGGTCTGACGGAGGCGTTGATCACTGAGATAGCGCGGCAATCGGATTTACGAGTGGTGTCCCACACCGCCACACGAGCCTATCGAGATTCGCAGAAAACCGCGCGCGAAATCGGTGCGGAACTCAAGATCCAGGCGATTGTGGAAGGCTCGATTCTGCGCTCGGGCAATCGTATCCGTATTTCAGTCCAG
This sequence comes from uncultured Acidobacteriaceae bacterium, assembly GCA_963824325.1. Lineage (GTDB taxonomy): Bacteria > Acidobacteriota > Terriglobia > Terriglobales > Acidobacteriaceae > PALSA-350. The sequence goes on from CAWGPA010000008.1 coordinate 209,299, forward strand.
CTGCTGGATGCAGTGGGCGACCGCCATCTATGGGCGCAGACCTATGATCGCGACCTAAGAGACATTCTTGCGCTGCAACAGGAACTGGTGACAGCGATTGCCGGCGCCGCTTCCCACACCGTCCGGCAGGGAAGTCAACCAGCGCCAGCCAAAGAAATTGATCCCAGAGCGTATGAGAGTTTTCTGCGTGGCAACTTTCTGGTTTCACTCCGCGCGCCGACGTCTCTGGCCAAAGCAGCAGAGTATTACCAGGTGGCGATGGCGCTGGAACCGGATTGGGCGCCCCCCTATGCGGGACTGGCGGAAGCAGGACGCATTCAGGCCTTCTCGGGAAATCCATCCTACGCTGAAGTAGTGGAGAGAACGAAGGCATTGACCGGCAGAGCGCTTTCCCTCGATCCCTCCTAACGTGGTAGGCACGATGGCTAGCCCCGAGCCCCGGCAAAGATGAATGCGGCTTGCCAGTCTTCCACTCGAACATTATGATGCTGGTCACATCATCGCTGTCATGATCGCCCCTCTCCAACACGCACCGGAACATACGACCTCCCCTCGGTCGTCAGCCGAAGATTGCATACTGATGGCGCACATCGGAAAATAGGGTTTTGCTCTACGTTAGGTAAACGCAAGGATATTTGTCCCTGGAGGTTCCATTGGGAGTTGCCAAGACTACGAAAGCCGTTCTCACGGACAGCCATTTCCTTGTCCCGTTTATTGTCCTGATTGCGGGCATCGTTTTGCTGATCGCACTGCACTAGAGATTTAGATAGAGCATCCGGGTACAAATGAAGACTCAATCGCGAGTTTCTGGAAGCGACGGCACATCCATCAACCACTCAGGAAAGCATCGTCTCTCGCTCCATGGCCTCGGAGTCATCTGTGGCTTGACCGCAGGAGTCTGGCTCGGATCCGCCGAAGCACCAACCAAGCTGGTCACCGCAGGCTTCTCGCCGTTTGCGATTTCTCTCTGTATGGTTGCCGGTGTCTTTACCGCTCGATGGACCTTCCCTACGCTGCTCAAGGGCACATCCTACGTCTTCACCGACCTGATGGAGAAGAAACACCTGATCGTTTGGGCTCTCCTCGCGGGCGCTCTCTGGGCAGTCGCCAATACACTGACGGTCTTTGCAATTCGCGATGTTGGCCTTACGGTCGCTTTTCCCTTATGGAATGCCAATGCCCTGGTTGGACTGTTCTGGGCGAGGATCTTATTTCGGGAACTCAAGGGGGCTAGCGGCCGCAACATCGGCAAGGTCGTTGCGGGGGCAGTGGCGATCGTGATCGCGGCCGTCCTGCTCGGCTTGAGCACAGTCCACGACGGTGGCATTGGCCAGCATGCCGCCCGGGGCATCTGCGCCGCGATGGGCGCAAGCCTCTTGTGGGGGACGATGTATGTTCCTTACCGCAAGGCCTATGTCAGTGGCATGAACCCACTGTCATTTGTCACCGCGTTTACGGTTGGAGAGCTGGGCACCATGGTGGCACTCACCCTGCTCCTGGACGGAGGCACCCACTCCACCGTATTCCAGCTGGTACACATGCCCGGTATGCTCTTCTGGTTATTTCTGGGCGGCTTTATGTGGGTCATCGGTGATCTCTTCCAGCAGTTCGCTGCAAAGTACCTTGGCATAGGAAGAGGTATTCCACTTTCCAATACGAACCAGCTCTGGGGACTCGCGTGGGGAGCCCTGGTCTTCGGCGAACTCGCTCACTCGGATGCCAAGCATATGGCTCTCGTCATCGGAGGTTCTCTGATTATGATCCTGGGTGCGCTGGCCATCAGTACTGCGGTAGCTTCCGCAAAGGAACAGACCTCTACCAATGAGACCGTGCTGCGCGAGTGCACCCGGTACGGGTTGGACTATGACAAGACACTGATAGCGCACGCGGGAGATGAGTTTGGAGAAAAAGAACAAAAGCGGCGTTGGTGGGATTACGCAATCGTTCTGGCTGCAACCGGGATCTTCGTTGTTCTGGGCGCTCGCGCCGTCATGCCGCCCATCACCATGAACTTGAGGTGGATTGCTGCGCTCGGCGCGGTGTTGCTCCTTAGTCTGATAGCAGGAGGATGGAGCCTTTGGAAGCGGACACGTTTCAGTTAGCGATGCTGCTCACCGGCAGGCTGAGAGCACAGCGCATCTTTCCCCATGCAAGATGACTTTGAACCTACACCTTGCTGTACGCGATAGGAGCCAGGTCTTGTGTGCTTAGTACCCTGGTCATCGCTGCGGCTATGATTTCCTGGGCGCGCAGAGCATCCAGATGCGTAACAGGGAATCGCTGCCTGGCTACGCAGCAGTGGATGAATATGCGAAGCTCCTCCTTGTAGGCTGCACCAAACCGGTCGATAAACTCCGGTAACGCTTCTTTGTAGTCGCGTGTAAGGAAGCTCCGCGAAACGAGCGGTTCAGCATGATCACGTGGACCGTATGCCTCGACGATCACCTCGCGAGGGTTGGCGTTAAAGCGGCCAACGCGAATTTGGCCCCTCTCGCCATATAGGACCGTCTCGCCCCTGTACCCTGAGACGTGGTTGCGGCTTACCTGAACTTCGGCCAATAGTCCCTTCCCACCTTCGCTGCCGAAATCCAGGATAAGGATCGCATCGTCGAAGTCTTCCATGCAGGTGCTCAGGCGATGAGCGTGAAGATTCGACCCGAATACGAAGCCGCTCAGTGGTAAGTCGCCGGTTAGCCAAAGAACTTCATCCACATTGTGAATGGCCATATCCGGCAGAATCCCGGTGCTGTTATAGCCGTTCGGAGCGGGTGCCGAATCTTCCAAGGCCGAGTACACGCGGAACAGCCGGCCAATGGTCCCGTCATCCAACATCTTCTTTGCCAAACGCAGTGGCTCGTCAAAGCGACGTTGAAAGCCCAACATCATCTCATCAGGATGGTTAGCCTGCAAATATGCTGAAAAGGAACGAGCACCCTGCAACGTTCCCGACAAAGGCTTCTCCAGAAAAACCTTTGCGCCTACCTCCAGCATCAGCGTGGCGTGCTCTTCATGCAGTGACGTATCTGTCGCGATCACGACTGCATCACAAACGCGCGCCTCTGCCAGATCCTGGATGGACGAGAAAACAGGAATCTCTGTACTTGTCTCAGAAATAAATGCTTCAGCCTGGCCTCGATCCAATGTGGATAACGCCACCAATTGGCACCAGCCGGTCTCGCGAGAGAGTTCGTGAGCATGAAGAGCGTGAATCCTGCCCATACGCCCAAGACCAACCACGGCAAGTCGTAATGGAGCCACCACCGGAGAAAAGACCGCCGACGGAGATTGCATCATGGTTTCCGCCCTTAAGTGAGAACACGCGGTAACTCTAACAGATCCAGCCAATCCCGGTGCACGCCATGAGGGATCTTCAAAGGATCATGAACCGCTTCGGCAAATCTTTGGTTTCGGTTCCCTCGTCTTCCAGGTAGGCGTCAATTCGGCGAGGTGTCTCGATGTGATCGACTACGAAGAAATCTACAGGGGCGAGTGCTTTGGCTCTCGATGGGTGACTCGACGATTTTGCATTATTCCAGAATTAGACTAAGCAGCCAGGGAACGTTTCCAGAGCATTTGGCCCCAGAATATGGAAACCAGATAGATGGCGAAGGCAACGGCCAGGACCCAGAGTCCCGTCCTCGCTGCTCCGATTCCAGCGAATCCACCCAACAGCACCTGTGCTACCCCAAAACGTGGATCTCCTCCGACGAAACGCCATCTACGCTGGTTCGCCCGCTGCCTCAGCGACGGGTATCGCCCGACCGCGATAGCGACCAAGCCAAATGCAACACCTGTCCGTAGACTTAGGAGTGAAACCATGACGGCAAGCGGGATCAGGAAAGTCATGTCCTGCGTGACGAGCAGCTTCCACCCTGCTATCGGTAGGAGACGATAGCGCAGCAATGCTTGCCCCTCATCCAGACGGAGCATGCGTTGCCCAATCGTGCTCATTGCGATACCCACGAATAACGACAGCATCGGAAGTGCTTCGGGCTCTGGTGCCCGCCCGAACAGTCGATAAAGGGTTCCGCTAACAGCTATAAGCAGCGCGGTCCAAAAGTCTAGGGTTCCCTGCAGCTCCCGCCACATTTCTTGCGCGATTCCGCCGACCTTCAAGGGCGTCCTTGAGATGTTGAGACCTGCAGGCGTCCTTAGCTCGAACGGGAGACGGCCAACGGCGTATACCGTCCCATGGACGATGAGTGCCAGTAGAACAAAAAAGAGACCCGCGGCTAGGCCCATCCAGAACAGGTAGCCAAAAAACAACACTATAAATAATGGATTCAACGCAAAACTTACGGAACTGAGCAAGAGTCTTTGTGTACGTGTCAGCGGCCACGTAGCGACTCGCTCCGGGGGCAACCTATGCTGTGTATCTACGGAAAAAGTAACAAGCAGAGGCGCAAGGAGGACAATTTGAAAGAAGAGCGTACTCCAGAATGCCGCTTTCGGTGCCCTGCTTTCTAAACCCGCGGCCATAATAAAAAGGATGGAGAACAGGAAGTTGTTGAAACGCACGGAGGAAAAGCTGCTCAGTTCCTTCAACATCAGTTTCTTCAACAACAACAGAAGGGCTAGGATCTGAGCCAATCCAGCACCTCCGGCTGTGGTTCGCCAACGATGCTGAAATACACCTCCTCAACTCCTTCGTCTGCCGTGGACGGGCTGAAATCTGATTCAACTCGACCTTGGTGAAGAATGACTACGCGGGTGGCTATCTTCTGCACGATTGACAGAATGTGAGAGGTGAGCAAGATCGTAGCGCCATCGCTGGAGAGTTGGCCAAGCAGCATCTCAATGACCGCGGACGATGCGGGATCAATACCTTCAAACGGCTCATCCAGCAGCAGAACCTTCGGCTTGTGCAGGAGGGCCATGGCCAGGGCGGTCTTCTTCCGCATGCCGAACGAACAATTGCGTGCAACGGTGTGGCGTCCTTGTGTAAGATCGAGCAGTCCTAGCAGGTCCGCTGCTCGATCTGCTGTTTCGCTCTTCGTGAGTCCATAAATGGGTCCAACTGCCATCAGGTTCTCGATGACCGTCAAAGACTCGAACAGCCCGAGCCCCTCGGGTAGTACACCCAAATTCCGCCGGATTCTAACTCCATGATCCCGGAAACGCAGTCCGCCGATGAACACGGAACCACTGTCTGGCTCCTCTAATCCTGAGAGCAGGCGTAGCAGCGTGGACTTGCCGGCACCGTTGGCCCCTAGTAGGGCACAAATGCCAGGTTCTACAACGAGGTGTATGCCTCGGAGAACGGGTTTAGAGGCATAGTTCTTCGTCGCAGCTCTGCAGTCGATCACTCTGTTTTCCCCACTCATCAGTAAACATACTCCGGCATTTCGTGGACAGGCATTTCGTGGGCAAACGGACAGTGTGTCGGAGAGAAACTGTTTCATTATTGGGGCAGGAAGCAGTAACGGCTCTGCGGGAGGGAGATTTTCTAGGCCGTTAGCAACATCTGATTGAGAGGCTATGAGCTGTTGAAGTGATGTGGGTGCGGGGTAGTTGCGTTCGTGGCGTTAAGCATGAGCCAGAGCCGCTCGATGGCGGAACAGTTTGAGAAGATTGTGCGTGGCACAAATAAATTTCCACTCGGATGTCACGTTCAACAGGCCTCGTAAGCGGAACCTGCGGATACCACGTGCTTCTTTGATCTGGCCGAATACCGGTTCCACCGTTGTCTGTCGAAGTGCATACCGCTGCTTTACCGTCCTCTGTGGCCAGAACTTTTCTCATGTCAAACGCTTCCTGCCTGCGCGGTGCGCAGGGCGGCAAAGGTTTACCTGGTATATGCGGCTTGGAGTCAGGTGCGACCAGCATTTCAATGCCGCTCATCGCCGGATCCTGCAGGCTGGTGGTGTCCCAGTAGCCCGCATCTGCGGTGATGGTTGTTGGCACCGCCTGCAGTGTTTTCCGTAGAGTCTTCACCATGGGTAGCAACTCCTGACGATCAATAGGTTGCTGAGTTAGCTCTGCGGCCACGATGATCTGCGCTTTCGAGTCTACGGCGATCTGTGCATTGTAAGCCTGCACAAAGCCTCTTTCCCCGCTGTCTTTCATCACTCGCGAGTCAGGATCGACGAAGTTATATTGCCGGCTGGGCGAGACGGCGTTCTTTCGCGCTCGCAGACGCTGCTTCTTATCCTTCTCGCGCTGTCTGCGATCCTTAGACGGCTGGCTTGTCTGTTCCGCTTTTCCATGGGGACCACGTTTGCCCGGAGTATAGCCGTCCAATGCGGCTTTTACTTGTGCCTGTGCTTCCTGTTCTAACTCCGCCTTGGCTTGCTGCAGTCGCTCGAAACGCTTTTGGGCATTTGCTAACTCATCGGGTAGTTGATTGGCCACCTGGTCCAGCCCGAGGCGCGCTCTTCCTCACGACCGGTCTCAGGCAGCCAGTCCTGCAGAGAGGGCGGAAGCAATAACGGCTGGTCGTGGCTACAAACTCGAAAACGCTTGTTCACCAGCCAATCCTACGAGATTCTGCTCCAGAGCGCGACCACTTTTGGTGCACTTCTCACATCTATCTCCGACACACTGTCCGTCTGTCCACGAATCCCCTGTCCACGAATCCCCGAAAGTGTCAGTCCCGTCTGTCCACGAAACTCCCACGAAACTCCTGTCCACGAAACTCCCGAAGGGGTTCCTAGTCCGTAGAGTAAACAACAGTGGCGATATTATCTGGCACAAGGATAGGGTCTTTATCCGTGAGGTCTTTCGCTTCGAGGATCTGGGATTTGAGCTAGTGGCCGAGGACTTCTACAAGGTTTTCTTCCGCCATAAAGAAATCGGAGAGTTCGATGTCGAAGCTCTGCGGTTTAGGTCGGTGCAGAAGCCCTGATGAACCCGAGTGTGAGATAAAGCGATGTGTCCGAGCGCTCCCAAACTGGCTTATCGGCAGGTTGTCGATAAGCCTTTAGAAAGATCCTCTCGTGACGCCCAGGCGTTGGCGACGCCCGCAAGGTTGACCTGGACGTCTTCAGTCCGCTTTAATTTCCTATCTTGGAATTTCTCCGGCATACGCGTCATCAAGTTAATAGCAGCGAGCGTCCCGAGTTTCAGTCTCAGATCGAGCAGTTTTGACATATAAGTGACTCTCCTTAAAGGTTGTTGATTCGGTTTTCAGTGTCTTCCATTCAAGGGCTGTCAAAATCCGAACTGAGCGTGGTCTGGCCGCCGACCGCAATCCTCAGGCGAGTTCCGTGTGCTGGGCTTCCACCGCCAAGTTACTCGGGGACCGCAGTTCCCAGTTTGGATTCGTTAGGCGAGATGTTCGGCTTATCCTTTGTCGCCGTTTCGCACTCCGACTCTCGCAGCAGAAGCGGCGGGCGAGGCCGAGCTTCGGGCGTCGTTGCCTTTTCGTTTGCTGTGCCCCCGAGGCCCAGCTCCAGGCCCTTGAAGATGCCGGTGGCGGGGTCGGTGCGATTTGCGATCATCATGCGAAGACAGTGGTAACACATGAGCCTCTTCCTTTCTCGAATCCGATGGGCGGCGACTACCGGGTCGCCGCCGCCGTGACTACCCGCCCTTCAGTTCACGAGAAGAAAGCCTCGTAGTTCGCGTAACCCGCCTCGTCGCTCTTCGCTGCCAGGTAGCGGTCACCTACCTTGAAAAGCTGGGATGAGAATTTGGAGCCGTCGTCAAAGGAGGAGCTCAGCCGTCCGTCTTTGATCGCATAAGGATTGGTGACCCCGGAGCGTCCGCCGTGGAACGCGGCAAAGCCTATCTCCGTCGTCAGCGTCCGGTTGCCGTCGTCGCCGTAATAGGCAATCATCTCGTCCCCGGTCACGATGTTACGTATGCGCACGGATTTGCCTACGATCAGCGCACGCAGCTCGTTGTCCGTGAACGGCACGATTCCCTGCGCCTTCAGTCCCGCCGCTGTGATGCCACCTGCACGCCCCTTGGACAGCGCTTCGTCGCTCGGGACAAACCAGATCGCCGAGGTATAGGCGCGCGCCTGAATGGTGGGTGGGAACCCGGCCGGCTGGGCAATGCCGAGCTTCAGGGCGTCGAAGACGCTCCAGTGAGGCGTGGGGATCTCAATCACGCGCGCATAGTAGAAAGCGCGTTGATTCGGATCGAAATCGGGATCGGTCCACGCGCCCGAGAGGGTCGTCGCGCCGATGGTGTTGGTGTACGTCCCGGTATCCAGGTTCACGGTATTGCCTACAGGCGGGAGCTTTCCGGTCTTGGAGTTCACCGCCCGGTCACCCGACCAGACGACGTCGTACACTTTCTCGAAGCTCTGTCCGTATTTGGACCAGCCCTTGATGATCTGGATGCGGTCGAAGTTGCCGCTGTTGGGGTCTTTGGCTGCCCAGAAGACGAAGGAAGGCGCCTTGCCTTGCGGCGGATCTGAGAGGTCGCTTCCCATCGGCACGCCTTGTTTGTAGGCGTCCGCGATCCAGTCCTTCTTGGTGAGGGCGTCCTGGGAAAAATCCCATCCGCCAAAGAAACGCACCTTGATGCGGGGGCCGGAGGTGCCGAAGGTTTCCTTGCGCGCCATGGCGTCGAAGAGTGCCTCACGCGTGTTCTCCTCGGCCCACACTCCCGCCAAGCCAGCGGAGCCCCAGGTGTGGACCATCTTTGACATCACATGCTTGTCGCCCAGGCGCGCCTCCGGCGTCCCGTCCTCGTGGCCGATCTTGCCGAAGAAGTTGTCCTCTTCGTAGGCTGCGCCGGCGTTGTGCGTATCGCTCCCGCCGACGACTCCGAACTTGTAGGGGTTGGCGCCGGTCTGTTCTTCCAGCACGAGCCCGGTGCGCAGGGCGTCGCGAACGTAACTTCCCTTGGGTTGGCTGCGCAACGAGCCAAAATCCCCGGTCATCTTGATGTCGGAGATGAAGTAATTCGCCATCTCGTCGGTAGGCGAGAGCGCGGGATGGGCCTCGGACTGGCCCTTGAGCTGGGTGATCTCCACAAGCGGCTCGTTGAGCTGACGGCGCTGGGCGTAGGTCCGGTCAATCGGCTGACCGTGGGAATCCACGACCTGGAACATCAGCCCGTCGCTATAGTTGGAGTTGTGGGGAATGGCCAGGACCTGGATGCCGTGCTCGCGCTGGGTCTCCATGAACGACCAGAGGTCTTCGACCATCATCGAATCGAAGGTAGTGAAAGGACGCTCCGGGACCTGCGTACCCCGAAAGATGACACAGCGGTGCAGGCCGTTGCCCTCAGGGTTGCACGACCACTCGTAGCCGACGAAGGTGGTGAACTTGCCTGGCTCGTAGAACCGGTGAGCCACTTCCTGAATCTGCTTCCAGATGTCTATCATCAGCGTTTCGTCGTTGAGCTCCGTGAACGGCGCCCCGCCAAGCAGGCTATTGCCGAATTCCATGAGTGCTTTGCCCTGGACGGCCGGGTCGGGGGACCGCAGTCTCACGCCGAGCTGATGATTGAAGAGCGGGTTGTTGGGATCCATCATCAGCGGAAACACGCCGAGGTACTCGGAGTGCTCGGTCACTACCGCGAAGTCGATCGGTCCGCTCTTGAGCTGGACCTTCTCGCCGCTGACGTGGTCGATGGCCTCACCGCGGGCGAAACGATAGGCCCCCTCGGGACCGACCCGCGTGCCACACAGGAAGGCGTCCGAGGACCAGCTTGTGTGTATGTGCGTGTCGCCAAAGTAGGCTTCGCGAAGGGGATTGGACTGTGGCGATTGGGACCGGGTGGCATCTTTGGCTGTGGGCATTTTCGTTTATCTCTTTCCAAACGTGAGTTATGTGTCTTTAAGAAGACTGCGACCACTGGATCATGTCGAGTTGAGGCGAGTACGTGCCCTTGACGTGCGCCTGCCAATAATGGTTCGTCTTGGCCAGGACAACGATCACGCTCTTGATCTGTTTCTCAAGCGTGAAGTCGGGGCTGGCGGGAAGCAGGAGGCGATCGCCGTCACAGCGCGCGTCAACATTCTCGATGATGATGGTGGCACAAAGCCATGCCGCCATTTTGCGAGAGTTGCAGGTCACGGCGATCCAGCCCGGTTCCGCAGGCTTAGCCTCAAGCCCGGTCGTCTCATAGATACCGCGGATGATCTCCTGGACGGCTTTCATGTCAGCAGTTAATTGTTGGGGCTCGGCCGGTGCGGTCAGCGCGTTGGCCTCGCCGCGATGGGGCGGACCGCCGTAGAGAGCAAGATCGCAGAAGGTCGTCCACATCGACCCCCAATCAGGACGTCCGTCCTCGCGATACGCGAACTGCGCCGAAGACATGGGCTTAAAGCGGCTCAGCGACGGCATCCACTCGGGAACTTCAACCTGATATTTCTTGCGCGCGAACTCGTAGAACTTGTTTCGCGCGTTGGTTCGCTGTTCGGCGAGCCATTCGTTGTTGATTGTCTGCTCGATCTCTTCGAACGCCGGGGTCCGCCCCGGAACCAACGAATCGATCCAGACCAGATGCCACCCGTACGCCGATTCGACCGGCCCCTGCCACGCACTGGGCTCGATCTGGAATAGTGCCTCGGCGAAAAGCCTGCCAAAGACCTGCCCGACCTCAGGCTCAGTGCGGTCGCCGTAGAAGGATTGGAACGGGAACGCATCACCCGGCGTAGGCCTCGTCGTTGCGGCGGTCGCCAGCGCCGTAGTGGCATCATGATGAGCTTGGGCTGGCCTCAGGTCGAACGAAAAGTACAGGTGTCGAAAAGACACGCGCGGTGGCAGAGCGAACCGCTCCAGGTTTCGTTCGAACCATGCCCTGATCTCCGCCGGATCTTGCTTGCGCATGCCGGCGAGATCCGCCACCATCATGCCCACTTTTTGCGCGAGGAAACGCTTGACGACCATGTCGCCCTTGTCGAGATTCAGCGCCAGCGCTTCGCGGTAAAGGATCTCCTCCCGGATTTCTTCCTCCAGCAGGCCCTGCAGTTCCAGTGGCGTGGGTTCGCGGCGCCAGCGGCTGGCCCAGAGGGCCTCTAACCGCCGCACCTCGCCCTCCGACAGGGTAATGCGCTGAGCCAGAGCGGCTCGGGGCACTGTGCTGTTCCCATTGTTCATCTGCGACCCCTCTCGAACGGCAAAACTAACGGTGCTTCATCGTGCCCGTATTGAACATCACGTCTCGACTGCTGCCAACCATAAGCGGTGCTGAAACAATCGGCTATCCGTTTTGGGCCAGCCGCAGGATTTGAACAACTGCCGCGCCCAGAATTTGCTTCAAGATCAACCACATAGTTATTGCCCACGCGCCTTGTAGTCGGAATTAGTTGTCGTCCCCACGAGATTCTTGGCCGTGGCGTTGAGGACAGTCTGCTGCACATAGTTCGTGCTGTCTGGCAGGCTGGCAAACTGCACCGCCAACGTGACCACGTCCTTTGGATCATCTAAGTAGGTGTTCACCTTCACCGTGCTGATCTTCTTTGCCGCCGTGTCGAAAGAGATCGTCATCTGGTCTCCGGCCAAGGCATAGTCTTTAAATACAATCTGCGTCACGCCCGAACTTGGATTGGGAACCAACGAGACCTTCCCGGACCCGAAGGTCTGTTGCATGCTCTGTGGATCAGGTGGCACGTACTTGGCGAGCAGGACCTTGACTTCTCCCATGTAGTCCTTCATCTCTTCCTTTTTGTTCGCGATCACCTTCTGCTTCATTCTTCCGCCACTCGGAGGTGGGGGCGGCGCAGTGAGCGGCGTTCTCTGCACCTTCCCGTCCGGACCATACTGGCAGGCTGCTACGCTGGGAGGCTTCGGATCGCCCTTCAGCGTAAGTTGGGTTGTTTCTTTCCATTGATAGTGGTGCAGTTTCTGCTGATTTTCGGCAACTGATTGCTTCACCGCCGCCAATTTCTGTTGGAGCTCCGCCCTGCTGGGCGATCGCAGGAACAATAGCCGCCAGCATGGCGACTGCGATGAGTAGCATAGGTTTATGCGCAACATTGGTGTTCATTATGGTGTCCTATCTAAACGCTTCTGTCTGAGCGGCGCAGGGTTTCATGGGGCGATTCACCAAACAATTCAAGGTATTGTTCAGCGAAACGGCCGAGGTGCCAGAAGCCCTGTTCGAGGGCAACCTCGGTCACGGACGCCGAGCCCTTGCCCGGCTCCTGCAATGCACGACGGACGGCGTTCAGACGGAGGCGACGGAGATAGGTGACCGGTCCCATGCCGAGCGCGTTTTGAAACACGCGATTCAAGGTGCGGCGCGGCACGTCGCACGCAGCGCAGAGATCAGCCACCGAAGAGTTGATCAGGGGAGATTCGTGCGCATACTGATGGATCTGGCGCACCATCGCTGCGGCGCGCTGCTCCGCTCCATTTGAGTGTGCTGGGAGCTGTTGCTCGACGGCCTCAAGGAAATCACTTACAAAGTCCGCCGCGAACCTTGCCACCGCACTGGCAGAGTTGCGGACCTGCGGGTCAGACTGAATGATCGCCGCCCCTTCAGCAAAGTGTTTGATGATTGTCTGTCGCGTATCGGCCCGCGGCTCAAACACCGACCAGGGCCGGAGCATTGCTTCTTGAAGTTGCGGGTGAAGTCGCGGGAACTGTTTTGCAACAACTTCATCGTGAAGGTTGATACAAGCCGCCTTGAAGTTTCGGCCGTAGAGTCCGTCGTGTTCCGCGCCGGGCCGGTGGATCATGAGTGAGCCGGCACTTACTTCAACCCCGTGCTGCAGCGACCGCGTTGCACTGTCCAATACCACCGTGAACGTCCATAGGTTTGGAAAGGTACCTACGGCGCGCAGGGACAAGCTGGTTTCAACATAGGAGAACTGACCGCCAGGTACTCCCAGGCGCACATGGCGACCGCTTAGTCGGCCGGGCCCAAGTTGGGAAATCTCCAGGTTGGCTCCGGAAAGCAGAGTCGCGTACGAATTACTATCGCGAATGATGTACTCGAAATAGTCGGCCGGTGTGTTCGCAAGTACGCTCGTCTGAGTTGGTGTCACTTCTCGTTCTGCTTGCATAGTCCCTCGGTAAGCGCTAAGCGTTCTGTCCACCGATCGTTCGAGAACATTAGTCCTCATAAACCCGCTATTCGTCATTTGACGAATAGTCGGTTTCTCGGACAGGTGGCCTTCCGCCTCATCGTTGCACCTATTTGACTGAATAACCTCGCGCATCCATACAAGCCGAGAACCCTCGCTTGAAGGTAGCCATCCGGCTGTTATAAGCGGCCTTGGTTTGATTGGCCTGTTGTTGTGCTTGTGCGCCCGCCGACTGAGCCGCCTGTTGCTTGGATTGCTCGTTCGCCTGGCTCTGTTTTCTTCCCCCGCGCATCGTCCCGACGGTCGCTCCGATAGCCGCACCTCGGCCGGCATTTCCCGTGATCGCCCCGATCGCTGCTCCGCCGGCAGCTCCTTTCACTGCTCCGCGCGCTCGTCCCCCCTGGGCTTGCGGCGCGTTCGCCGCAGCCTGCTGTTGAGCAGCCTGTATGTCTGCTGAAGATGGACCTGAGGGCGCTCGAGCATCGGGGTTTATTCCGGTCTGCTGCTGAACCTGGGTATAGCAGGCATACTCGTCTGTGAGTTGCTGGTCATTGGTCTGATTGTTCCTGGGATATGCGAACATCCCGATCTTCTGCGCTGCAGAGAATGGAGGTGGTGGCGCAGCAGGGGCAACAACCGGAGCAGCAGGAGCGGCAGGGGCAGCGGTTGGGGTCACAGGTGGCACTGGAGTACCAGAATCGGACTTCTTGCAGCCTTCGCTAAACAGCAGCAGAAATAGGATGCTGAGTATTTGTAACCGTAGGCGGTTCATTACTTCCTCTTTCTTTGCCTAAGTGAGTAACAAGTTTCTTTCATAGTTGCCGATCGTTGACTTGTCGTTATCACCCCGGCGGACGTGTTGTCCGCCGGGAAACCTGTACCAATAACCGGTCTCATCCCAACTCTATGAGATAGAGTGGTTGCGGTAACCGGCTTACTTCACTCCGGCGCCCGAGCCGGATTCAAGAGCCTCCTGGTGGCGACGAAGTTTCTCCATCACCGCGCCTGGACTCCAACTCTCCGGGCTCTGGCGCGGAGGGAACTCCATGAGTGTCTTCATGTACTGGGCGACGATGGCGCCGGCCGGCACCAGAATAAACACCCGATCTGCCCGCCACTTCTGATAGAACATGCTGGAGTTGTCTGCCTCCTCGAACGGATCGGTGCGCAAGTTCACCAGTTTGGGAAGCCTGAGAGGCGTAAGTGGATCCTGCCAGGCGTTGAATCCATGAGATCGTTGCTCGTTGAAATGGACTTTCCAGTTGCCGTAACGCAGGGCCATCAAGTCGCCTTCGTCGCTCCAGTACAGGAAGCCGGGGCGCGGATTCTCTTTCACGTCACCCTTCAGATAAGGCATAAGATTAAAGCCGTCGATGTAGACCTTGAAGGTTTTGCTCCCTGCCTTGTAGCCCCTCTTGCACTTATCTACGATGTCCGGCTCACCTGCGGCTGCCAGCAGAGTGGGAAGCATGTCCTGATGCGAGAAGACCTCGTTAGATACCGTGCCCGGCTTGATGACGCCCGGCCAGCGGATGGCGCACGGCACGCGCCAGCCGCCATCCCAGTTGGTATCCTTCTCTCCGCGGAAGGGAGTGGCGCCGCCGTCCGGCCAGCTCAACTCTTCGGCGCCGTTATCGGTCGAGTACATCACAATCGTGTTGTCGGCGATCCCCAGCTCGTCCAGCTTTTCGAGAAGTTGCCCCACATGTCCGTCATGCTCCACCATGCCATCGGGATAAACTCCCAGCCCCGTCTTGCCTTTGGCTGAGTCCTGCAGATGGGTCCAGATATGCATCTTGGTTGAATTCCACCAGCAGAAGAAGGGCTTGTCGGCCTTGTGCTGCCGCTCGATAAAGTCGAGCGCGCCGGCCGTGATCTCTTCATCCATGGTCTCCATGCGCTTCCTGGTCAAACGGCCAGTGTCTTCGATTTTCTGCGTGCCATCAGGATTCGCGAAGCAGTGCAAGACGCCGCGAGGCCCGAACTTCTTCGCAAACTCGGGATTCTTCGGATAGTCCTCGCACTCCGGTTCTTCCTCAGCGTTCAGGTGATAGAGATTGCCGAAGAATTCGTCGAAGCCGTGTACGGTCGGCAGGAATTCGTCGCGGTCACCAAGATGATTCTTGCCAAATTGGCCGCAGACGTAGCCCTGCGGCTTGAGCAGTTCGGCGATGGTCGGGTCTTCCGGTTGGATGCCCAGCTTCCCTCCGGGCAAGCCGACCTTCGTTAGACCAGTCCTGATTGGCGACTGGCCGGTAATGAAAGCAGCACGGCCCGCCGTGCAACTCTGCTGGCCATACCAGTCGGTGAACAGCGCACCTTCCTTGGCAATGCGATCGATATTGGGGGTTTTGTACCCCATAATCCCGTGGTTGTAGGCGCTGACATTGAACCAGCCAATGTCATCTCCCCAGATGATGAGAATGTTCGGTTTCTTTGTAGCCATGATTTGCTCCTTTCAGCACAATCTTGCTTGTTCGCATCTAACGAGGACGTCCCGTAACCGCATTACTTCTTCGGCGGCGGCTGATCCATGTCTTTCAGCTTTTTCTGCAGCAGCATCTTTTCCTGCTCCTTGGTTAACTTAGGAAATAAGAATGCAATTTGTAGTTTCAAGTTCCACGGCGAGGCTCCAGGCGGATGGACGGCATTCCCGTAAAACTGCGCTGAGATATTCACCGGCTGGAATCCGACCTTCATGATTCTTCCTACTCCGCCACCAAATGGCACCACCCATTGGCTATTGCTGGCTGCTCTCCAGTTGGCGGTGAGAATGGGCTGCGTGGCGAGATACCAGCCTTTCTTCAGGTTGTAGTTGACGAACCACTGTAGGAGGAACTGGTTCACGGCCGGTTTGTCGTCATTGGAATGACCCGCTACAGACCAGATATTGTTTGTAAGAACACCGATCGTCCAGGGTTGGGGCTGTACCAGCACGACCACGGTTGGCCCCAGCCCGAGTTTGCCCTGGCCGAGAAATGTCGTATTCGTTGCCGTCGGCAACAACACCGTCGGTCCAGCGCCCCAGATTACCTTGCTTTTCTTCGGCACCAGGAAGAACGAGGGGTTCATGTCGCCTAACCCGTTGACCCCAGTAGTTTGCACCGGAGATCCCGGCGGCTGCGGCACGGGAATTGGTTGATAGATGATCGGCGTGATCCAGCGGACGATGAGGTTCCAGTTTGCCGACAGGTTGAGCGGAATCACTGGCTGAATGTTCACAATATTCTGGGTGCGGTTGGCCGGTTCGATGTTGAAGTTGTCGATATTCTGCACCGGGACACTAATGAGGCTGGCGATGGGATTCTGCGCCGCTTTTCTCAGTGCGTCGCTATTTGTCGCCGCCGCTGGTGTTTGCTCCGTGGCAACCTGAGTTCCCGCTACGTCGACGGGAGCGTTCTCTTGTGCCATCAGTTGAACAGTCAACAAGAAAAACACGGCTAGTGCCACGCCGGCTCCCTTAGCTGGGGCGCGTTTGCCAAAGGGCGTCAGTCTTGTAAGTCGTTTCCTGCATCGAGTGCCCCACCAGCGCGGTCGGGCTGCGTTATGAAAGCACATGTTCCAGCTCATACTTATCTCCTCTAATCACTTACCAGCCAATTTGCGTCCTTCACGCGATGGCGCGAGATTCCCATGCCGTTCAGGCCGTCACCCTCCGAATGGCTTCGAGCACTTCGGCGCCGGAATCGGTCTTGCGGAAGTATGCCGAGCAACCTGTTGCTTCGGCCTCGCTTCTTGTTTCAGGATCATCGTGAGCGGTGATAAAGATGGTAGGAGTGC
Organism: uncultured Acidobacteriaceae bacterium; assembly: GCA_963824325.1. Lineage (GTDB taxonomy): Bacteria > Acidobacteriota > Terriglobia > Terriglobales > Acidobacteriaceae > PALSA-350. The sequence goes on from CAWGPA010000008.1 coordinate 226,010, forward strand.
GCACACCATCAGAAACAAGCCGCCCCGCAAGTTCGACACCCGACATGGCGCCGAGTTGAATGTCGAGTACCAAGCAGGCAAACTTAGGACGATTCTTGTCCGTCAGAAACGACTCCGCTGAGTCATAGGTGATCGGCTGAAAGCCCGCCGCCCGCAATAGCCTGGCGAGTGATCGGCGAGCGCTGTCTTCGTCATCAATCACGGCGACATAGATAGGAGTGACTTTGCTCATCTGAACTCTAATGAGCACAATAGGCGCAGGCAGTGGCGCTGACTACAGCCCTTAGGGGAAGGTCTGTGCGAGTGCCGCGAAGACGCCTGCCTCGTCGGTTAACCGCGCGAGTTCCGCGACAGATTGCACGCGTACTTTTCTTGTGATGGAAGTGCGGTGCAGCTTTACCGTCCGCTCATGGATACCAAGATCGCCAGCGATCTGCTTGTTGAGCCTGCCCTCAACGACGTGGGCGGCAACCACGCTCGACGGGATGTCGTCGTGGTCGGTGAAGAAGTCCGGCGCTGATCACGGTTCCGTTCTCCTTCTCCATCATTCCTCGATGTGCGAGCGGCTCACTTCGCCTTTTCTACAACCGCCTTCACCCGTCCGTCCCGGATTGCACGTTTGAGCGCAGCGTGGTCTTTTTCGTTCTGATCGGCATAGGCGATCGAGAAAGTGGCGATAGCTTTGTCGAACTCCTCGCTCTTGCCCAAGTAACCGCTGATCATCGCGGCGGGCCCGGAGCGAGCATGGGAGAGTGCGAGCGAGTAGCCGCAGCACTGGGCGAAGACGGTCATCTGGGCCGTGCCGAAGGTTTCGACGGGAAGCTTGATTTTGACGTCTCGGAGCTGGCGAACATAGAACTGGCGTCCTCGACTACTTTCGCTAAAGCCGAGGAAGATATCGCTGGCCGGCTGCATGAGCCGGTGGCCGTTCACGACACGCTGCCCGTGGTTTGGGAAGATGCTCTTCCCCGCATGGGCCTCCAGGACTGAGGCGCGCGCCTCCTTGAACTGGAGGATAAGAGGATCTCCTCCGCCGGCCATCAGCAGGACCACCGCACAGGTGGTGCCGACGCTTCCGACGCCGACAACCTTGATTGCGGCATCCTTGAGTTGATAGCGATCCAGCAACATACGATGGTGCGGCGCCAGGGATTCGCGGTACCGGGCGAAGATACGCCTGACGTCCGGATGGACGTCTCCGGGTGACTGACCTTTCCAGTGGAAGATCGCCGGAAGTTGGTCTTTGATGACCGGCGACCCGCCCGAATCGCCCACGAGCTTCGGGAAGAGGCCTTCGGAGGTGCTGCTCTCGCGAGCATTCGCCAGGCGCTTGATCGCGCGGCGGCGGATCGCAGCATTCTGGACGCCTGAGATCAGCATCTCGGCCTCGACGGCGAAGTACCAAAGGTCGAGCACATTCATTTCGCAGAACTCGGCCATATGCTCGCGGTAGGACTGCACGCAGCTAAGAACAGAATCTTGGGCGTCGGATTCGCTGAGGCCGTTGTCGCGACAGGCGATCACGAAGCTCGCTGCGAGACGCTTGAGGTCCCATTCCCATGGGGCAGGCAGGGTCTCATCAAGGTCGTTGATAGCGAAGATGACTTGCCTCTCTGGGGTGGCGAGGCCCCGGAAGTTGACCAGATGGGAGTCTCCGCCGCATTGCACGCGGACACCGGTAACCGGAGTGCCCGCGAGATCCACCGCCATCGCGAGCGCCGAGCCCCGGTAGAAAGTGAATGGAGAGAGCACCATGCGCCCGTGGCGAAGGGGAAGGAGATCGGGCAGGCGCCCCTCGTCGGCCTTCAGCACCAGGCGGACGGGATCAGGCCGGTCGTGCGGCGGATTCCATTTGGAGTGCGAGATTCGCGAACACTTGTCCCGCAATGCTTTGCCCATCGCCTTGAGCTCGGCGCGGGTGCGTTGCGCCATGAAAGAGGGGACCTTCTTCTCGACGGTTTGCAGGGATTCCGACGCCCTGAGCGTGGATGACTGTTTCTTCGTAACACTACCTCCAGGCAAGAGCGGGGTCTGAACTCCGATGAGAACAATAGGCGCTGGCGGTGGCGCTGACTACAGCCCTTAGGGGAAGGTCGGTGCGGGTAACGCGAAGATGCCCGCCTCGTCGGTTAGCCGGGTGAGTTCCGCGACAGATTGCACGCGTAGTTTTCTCGTGATGGAGGTGCGGTGTAACTTCACCGTGCGCTCATGGATACCAAGATCGCCGGCGATCTGCTTGTTGAGCTTGCCCTGAATGACGTGGGCGAGTACCTCGAACTCCCGCTTGGTGAGCTTGTCGAAGCGAGCGCGTAACTCCCGCTGCCGGGTGCGCTTCTCGCGTTCCTGTGCATCCCGGGCAAGAGAGCGCCTCACCGCGTCCAGCAGCTTTTCTTTCGGTGCGCGCTTTTCCAGAAAATCTTCCGCACCACCGCGCATGGCAACCACGCTCGACGGGATGTCGCCGTGGCCGGTGAGGAAGAGAATCGGCAACGGATTACGCGATCGGGCAAGCGCCGATTGCAGGTCGAGTCCGTCCATTCCGGGCATCTGCAAATCGGCTACCACACAACCGGGCGCTTCGGTAACAAGCTGCGCGAGAAATTCGTTTGCCGACAAAAACGTCTTTACTGCGAATCCGCTCGCCCGCAGCAACCGCGAGGTCGCTGCAAGAAAGGATGGGTCGTCATCGACAATCTGAACTGTGGGTACGGTCGGAGTCACTTCGCGGCGACCTCTTCTGACACCGGCAGCGTGAAACGGAACGTTGCCCCGCCACTGCTGTTGTTCTCTGCCCAGAACCGTCCGCCGTGTGCCTCAATGATGGTGCGCGAAATCGGCAAACCCATGCCCATGCCGTTCGGCTTGGTGGTGAAAAAGGGATTGAAGACTTGAGCGAGTTTATCGGCGGGGATACCGCTGCCCGTGTCGATCACGGCGATCTCAACGGTCTGCGCTCCGTTGAGCAACGCGGTAACACTAACGCGCCGCTCCGCGCGACTTGCGCCGTCGAGCGCATCCATACCGTTAAGAATGACGTTGAGGAGCACCTGCTGAAGATGCACGCGGTCACCGCGCGCGGGCGGCAGATCGTCCGGCACGTCCACTTCCAGCTTTACATGCCGCACAGCAGCCTCGGCCCGCACAAGGGTCATGACTTCGCCAACCAGTTCGCCCACGTCGAGTGCTCTGGTATTGAGGTGTTGCCGCTTGAGCAGGTTGCGCATCCGGTCTATGACGGCTCCCGCCCGCTCATCGTCCTTGCGGATGTCAGCAAGGATCGCGCGGATTTCGACAAGGTCGGGTGATGCGTTCTGCAAGAAAAGCTCCGCCGCCTCCGCATTGCGCAGGATAGCGCCGAGTGGTTGATTGATTTCATGCGCCAGCGTCGAGGCGAGCTGGCCCATCATGGTGACGCGGTCCACGTGCGCGACCTCTCGCCGCAAGAGCTGTGTCTCCTCCTCGACTTGTTTCTGCGCGCTGACATCTCGGGAAACGGCCCGTACCCGGACGGGTTGACCGGTAGCGTCGAATTCAACCTTGCCGTGGGAAGAGATCCAGCGCAACCCGCCCCCCGGCAACCTAACCCGGAATTCCGTTTCGTAGCCACCTCCGCTCGCGAGCGCCTTCGTCAGAACCTGTTGGAGGGACTCCCGATCGTCGGGGTACAGCCTTTGCAGAATGCTTTCGAGGTCCAGCGGCTCCAACGGCGTGAAGCTGAACAACTCCCTCCACTTGTCGCTCGCCCAGATCTCGTTCCTCGCGAGGTCCCGAGTCCAGATGCCAAAGTTGACGGCATCGACGGCCAAGCTCATTCGCTGTTCGTTCTCGCGCAACCCCTCTTTGCTCGCTTGTAACTCACCGACGAGTTGAGACGCGCGGAACACGTCACGGCTCAATTCGTAACCCATCACCGTAACCAGCCCCAGGTAAAGTAGACTTACCGTGAGCGGCGCATGGAAAATTCCCCAAAAGATCAATATGCTCTCAGCTAATCCGAGCAGTAAGAAGAGTACGATACTCGCGCCCACCGTCAGCGCGTTCCGCTGGTCGCCCCGCCGCCAGGCGGTGAAACTGGCATCTGCGAAAAAGATGACGAGAGTCACTACACTCAACTGGCCGACCAGCATCCAGGGATTGGGCACACCCTCGGCGACCGAGACGGATTCTCCGAGAAACCGGATGTGTCGTAAGGCTGTGATCTCGCGGTAGTTGAGATTCTGACCGGCCAGGAAATTTGGCAGCAGCGTGAAGGTACGCAGCCCGCAGGCCGCCCACGCGAGCCATGGCCGCCCGGCCCGTAAGTAGAACAATACGAACCCGACGAGGGATAGGGTCCACACCCATAATGCCACCTGCCCCCACCTCAGCGCGGTGCCGAATTCTCCAGGCGTCTCCGCCAGCATCATTGACAACTCGCAGAACGCGAAGGCCGCCGCCGCCAGCGCCGTCATGGAAAATAATAGATTGGCCCACGCCGCCCGGTTCCTCCGCCAGACGAGCAAATAAATCCCTGCCAGCGTGACGCACACCGTCGCAATCATCGACCAGATGACGGTAACCCAGCTCATAGGGACCAACTAATCCTTCAATCTTTCAGCCACGCCTGATCCCAGTTGGCGATTTACGCGGGGAGCCCAACCCAAATTCTCAACTCGTACACCGTCGGAGGCGTCACCGAATGGACGGGAACGATGCTTTACCGGTGAACTACACCGCCGCTGTGGTCCACATCACACTGGACGATGGAAAACGCCTGGCACATAAGCGTGCAGCTGGTTAGAGACAGGGGGGACAATACAGGCTGGCTGCGAGCTTTCATACTGGCAGAACTAGCAGTTCTGTTCGCAAATAGTACGAGCCTAATGCTGTGCTCCCTATTCGCTGGCTATCCAGAAGAAAGCGGTATACCGTCCCATGGACGATGAGTGCCAGTAGAACAAAAAAAGAGACCCGCGGCTAGGCCCATCCAGAACAGGTAGCCAAAAAACAACACTATAAATAATGGATTCGAACGCAAAACTTACGGAACTGAGCAAGAGTCTTTGTGTACGTGTCAGCGGCCACGTAGCGACTCGCTCCGGGGGCAACCTATGCTGTGTATCTACGGAAAAAGTAACGAGCAGAGGCGCAAGGAGGACAATTTGAAAGAAGAGCGTACTCCAGAATGCCGCTTTCGGTGCCCTGCTTTCTAAACCCGCGGCCATAATAAAAAGGATGGAGAACAGGAAGTTGTTGAAACGCACGGAGGAAAAGCTGCTCAGTTCCTTCAACATCAGTTTCTTCAACAACAACAGAAGGGCTAGGATCTGAGCCAATCCAGCACCTCCGGCTGTGGTTCGCCAACGATGCTGAAGTACACCTCCTCAACTCCTTCGTCTGCCGTGGACGGGCTGAAATCTGATTCAACTCGACCTTGGTGAAGAATGACTACGCGGGTGGCTATCTTCTGCACGATTGACAGAATGTGAGAGGTGAGCAAGATCGTAGCGCCATCGCTGGAGAGTTGGCCAAGCAGCATCTCAATGACCGCGGACGATGCGGGATCAATACCTTCAAACGGCTCATCCAGCAGCAGAACCTTCGGCTTGTGCAGGAGGGCCATGGCCAGGGCGGTCTTCTTCCGCATGCCGAACGAACAATTGCGTGCAACGGTGTGGCGTCCTTGTGCAAGATCGAGCAGCCCTAGCAGGTCCGCTGCTCGATCTGCTGTTTCGCTCTTCGTGAGTCCATAAATGGGTCCAACTGCCATCAGGTTCTCGATAACCGTCAAAGACTCGAACAGCCCGAGCCCCTCGGGTAGTACACCCAAATTCCGCCGAATTCTAACTCCATGATCCCGGAAACCCAGTCCGCCGATGAACACGGAACCACTGTCTGGCTCCTCTAATCCTGAGAGCAGGCGTAGCAGCGTGGACTTGCCGGCACCGTTGGCCCCTAATAGGGCACAAATGCCAGGTTCTACAACGAGGTGTATGCCTCGGAGAACGGGTTTAGAGGCATAGTTCTTCGTCGCAGCTCTGCAGTCGATCACTCTGTTTTCCTCACTCATCAGTAAACATACTCCGGCGAACGGCTTTCTCTGAGTGTTCGGCAACCGGATCAAATATCCGGGAGGATGGCCGGCAATCCGGAAGCAAACCCTCGATTGACGCTAACAGGCCGATGCATTCATTGAGCCATTCAAGTCGGCTTGGCTCTGGCAAGTTGTTTACTGCTGATGTGGATGCCTCCTAGCCCTGAAGCAGGCTAACGTTGCCAATCTACCCTGTCGGCGATACTCTTCCGTAGTGCGTCCCCTTCGGTATTCCATCAACGTCACATTGGATGGGTGCTGCGATCATCGTGAAATGTTCGCGGACGAAGAGTTGCATCGTCACGCGGTCGAGAACCTCAGCCAGGCCGATGCCCTCCTCTTTGGCCGGGTGACTTACGAAATGATGGAGGCAGCGTGGCGGTCGGCGGCGCGGACCGGGGTGAGGCCGGATTGGATGGAACCCTTCGCCCGGACGATCGACGCGGCAAAGAAGTACGTCGTGTCGAGCACGCTGGACCGGGTCGATTGGAACGCGGAGCTCGTGCGCGGAGATCTGGAGAAGGCCGTTCAGCAGCTCAAGCGGGAGCCGGGCAAGGGACTGTTCGTGGGAGGCGTGAAGCTCCCGCAAGCGTTGGCGGAGCTGGGATTGATCGATGAGTACGAGTTTGTGGTGCAGCCCAGGCTCGCGGGCCATGGGCGGACGTTGTTCGCCGGGCTATCGAAGCGTATCGACCTGAGGCTCGTGAGCCGGCTGGAGTACGGCTCGGGGGCGGTGGCGATGCGGTATGAGCCGAGAAGATAGCCATCGGGCTTGTTAGCCCGAGTCGGCCGCATCATGGAGCAACTCGGCCAGATCCTCTGGAAATGTTCCGATCCGACCCGCGCATCCGCAGTAACCGCCAGTGGCAAGAGTTTGATCCTCACGTGGAACCACTTGAGGTAATCGACCAGGCAGGCGGGATTACCGAAGTCAAAGTTCATCGGCTCGTGAAAAGCCTTGGTGGCCATGTCCTTTCTGATAGCGAGGTGTGGCACGTTTATAAGATCGCGAACGGTCTCATGGAACGCATGGACCTCAAGGAAAGCGAAAAGACCTCGGACCCGACTCCATCTGCAGCATTCTGCAGACACTAGTACAGGTCAGGATATCGACTCCGTCCCTTACACCACCTCGGTGGAGGCGGTCCGCCTTAGAACTCCAGGCGGAAGGTCGCCTGTCCTTGGCGGTTGCTGATTTGAGAGCTCAGGTTAGTAATTTGCCCAAACGTCGAATCGAGGGAATTTGAATCGGGGCCTTGTAGTTGTGTTCGATTAAAAGCATTGAAGTAGTCGAGGCGCAGACTGGCTCGTACACGCTCTCCTATCGGAAAGGTCTTTATGGCATCGAAATTCTCTATCCGCAAGGGAGGGGTCCGCAGGCTGGCATAGGTATGCACTGCATTCCCCAGTTCCCAGGGCCCAGTGTTGACGAATGCATTTGTCGGGAATTGTGCGGGCGGCGACGCCGATTTGCCGGTGAAGTATTTCTTCGACAAACTATAGTCGTACGTTTTCAGCTTAACGCCCTGGACGATATCGGGCCGATCGACAAAGTTGGCATAGAGCGGATTGTAGTTATTGTAGGCCCCAAAAGGATATCCGCCGGCATAGGTCAAGATCCCACTGAACTGCCAACCTCCGGCGATCTGGTTCACTATTCCCTTCGAATTGAGATACTTCTTGCCATAACCGAATGGGAGCGCATACGTCGCAACCAAATTCACAATGTACTTCTGGTCGAGCGCAGACGGCGTATATTCCGGCGGCATGTTAAACGAGTTGATGGGGTTGGGTTGGAAAAGTGTCGATCCGATCGATTCAGTGGCAATGTTTCTTGAGAGCGTCATATCGGCAAGGTAGCTCAAGCCACCAGAGAATCGCTTCTCCCCCTGTACCTGTACCCCGTTGTAGAAAGCTGTTCCAGAGGTTTCATAAGTGTTGTATATGTCGGAATATTGAGGGAAGGGAATTAACGTTTGTATTACCGTGCCCGTGCCCCCGAACTGTTCGACCCAGCCAGGGTAGGGAATCTTGATGCCTGCCGCAACGGCGTCCGGAGAAGTCGCAAGCTCACCCAGGAGGCTTCCATAGTGCAGGATGGATGGGTTCGGCTGCTCGGGCTGATGGAGAGAAGAGGGAACGTGGATTGCGCGATTGCCGACATACGATGCCTTGATAAACATGTCCCAGGGAAGTTGCCTCTGAACGCCGATGTTCCACGCTTGATCGTAGGGGGCCCGGCCAAAGGTCTTTGGGTTGAAGCCAAGAATGGTGTTTCCGTTCCCGATGGATGGGCTGAAAGCGGTGGGCGCGGGTAGCGGCATCGGGTTGCCATCCCAACTGCCGTAAGCCGGTGTATTGCTGCCGCTGGACTGGCGGCTGAATTCGCCGCCCAACAGGGAGGCGAAGTAAAATGCGGTCTGCTGAGACCCATATTCATACGCGCCACCGTTAAGGTAAGTAATGAAAAAACCCGCCTGAAGAACGGTTTTTTCATTCAGCTTATAGGAGAGGCCCACTCTGGGTTGCAGGTTCTTCCAATGAATGGCTGCACGAGTAATTCCGGAGCATCCGGCGGCACAGTTGCCATATTTGCTGGCGCCGCCGGGCAGGTTGCCGGCGCCGGGATCAAGCACCGTAGGCTCCTGGAAATTGACATAGACGATATTGTTGTTGTTCTCGGTAAATGGGACCATGATGTCCCAGCGAAGGCCAATATTTGCCGTTAAACGCGGGTTGACCTTTATATCGTCCTGGACATAGAACGCGAATTCCTTGTTGCGCAAACGGGTTACATTGGAGCTAAGGCGCACGCTCGCATCGACCTCGCCGAGAAGGAAGCTTGCGAATGAGCTGCCGTAAACGCCGAAATTTGGATCACTTGTATCCGGGGTGGAGGTAGTGCGTTGGCTGAAGCTGAACGAACCCCCGCAGAACTGGCAGGCTAAAAGGTCCTGATAGGTACGCCTGAATTGACCGCCAATATTGAAGTTGTGGCGGCCTTTGTTCCATAGCCAATTGTTGGCGATCACGATCCCCAGCTGGCGATTGTTTACCTGGGCAAATCCCCCTTGCTGGCCAGACACATTGGTGTTGCCGGCGCTTGCACCAAGCGGTGTTGACGGATTCTGGCCATCGAAATTAATCAGGGGAAAATTGGTACCGCTCACCAGTCCCGAGAAATCGACGCCGCTTTTGGCATTATGTTCGCCGCTGATTTCACCAATCCAATCCGCACCGGCCGTCACTACCAGGTTCGATTTCAGGGTGTTCACATAGTTCAGCACAAAGCCTGAACCCAATTCGGAATCGTTAATTTTGCTTTGCAGTTCGTTGCTGGAAGGCACGATGGGGGCAAAGGTGAAAAACGGAGAGGAGAGTGAATTCTGCCATTGGGTAAAGTGGATACTCTGAGACGAGGTCAGATTGTGGTCGAGGGTGTAACCCCACAGGTACTGGCTGATTGCCACCGCGGGAACAGATGGGGACTTATTACTTTGCAGGCCAAAAACCACGCCGGTCCGGTCCGGATTTGGAATGAAGGGCAAGACGGATTGTGAAACAGGACTGATGCGCTGCTGGGGAATGATGTTGCCAGGAAACGGTTGTCCGGTCAGGGGATCGTAAATTGGGATCTGCGTGCCGGTGGAATCTACAAAGCCGCTAAAGTCGCCAGTCTTCATGGCCGCTGTGGGCACAGTTCCGATGGCCTTCTGGGCCTGGTTCTGGCTGAACCTGTCGAAGCTGAAAAGGAAGAATGTGCGATTCTTTCCATGGTAGAGCTTGGGTATGATGACCGGGCCACTCACTGTAAACCCGTAGTCATTCTGCTGGTCGATAGGCGGAGCCGGATCTCCGTCCGGCCGGAAATATGTGGGGAAGAATCCGTCGGAGTCGAATAGTTGATTGCGCAAAATGTAGAAGGCATCGGCATGAAGCTGATTGGTGCCGTTTGCCATGTTGTAGGTTACGGCGCCTTGCCCCAACCCATATCCCGCGTCGAACGTGGAACTTTGAACACGGAACTCGTTGACCATTTCATATGGTGGATTGATGTTGGTTTGAACCCCCGAGTACTGAACGAATGCCACGGGGACGCCGTTGAATTGAACTTCATTTTCGAAAGTCAGACCACCATTGATATTGTGGCTGCCGGCATTCCCCTGCACGCCCGGCGCAAGATACATAAATGAGTCGAGCTGCCGCGCCAGACTATTGATCTCAATAGGGGCCGTCTTGACTAACTCAGGTTCAAGGGTCGTGCCTTGCGACGGTGAGGTGGTATTCAACGAGATTGCAGTCGCCGTTACGCTTACCGTGGCGTCGGTGGCGCCGGGCACCATCTGCAAAACAACGGTTGAAGTCGTGGCCACTTCGACCGTCACACCATTCTGGACGGATTTCTTGAATCCCTTTGCTTCCGCTGCAACGGTATAAGGTCCAGGCTTCAATCCTACGACCGTAAAGGTCCCTACCGAAGAGGTAATGGCTTGCGACACGACATTGGTCGTGTCATTGGTAATGGTGACGGCGACATTAGGCATGACAGCGCCGCTGCTATCTACGACCGTGCCGCTTATGCCAGTTACCGCCTGGGCGCACAGCCGCCCGCTCGAAAGCAGCGCGGCGAGGGAAAATACCAGAACCACCGAACCTTTCCAGGCGAGGGCACTTCGATAACAAGCACTTAATCTCAGAGTCACTGTCTTTCTTTCCCTTCATAAGTCGATAACTTCCCGGGTCCCGAGTCATGCGTCCTATCGAGTAGTCATTCTTTCGGGGTCAGCACCCACGCATGGTGTCCGGCCGGCCGTTTTCAGGGCCCAGGAATCCACGTGAGCCGACGGCACGTCGGCGCCACTCATGCCGGTCATCACGCTACCCAGCGATCTTTCCTGCCTACCAGTTCGAAAACACCGCGGAAAGCTAAATCTATAGCGGCTTCCGTAGACGCCGCTATAAGGTTTGGGCCGACCTTTGCAAGATTTGGGGCAAAGTTCTCCAAAGGAAGGATGATCGTTAGCAGACGTAGATCAAGGGCAGCCTCCGTGTCCGGCTGGTGAAGGTAGCGGCCCTTTCTCGCTTGGTCCCAAGTTAGTCAGGGCTGCGGCCCTCTTGGGATGACAAAGGGGAGAGGGGCGCTCCCATGGAGGCGGTTGCCGAATAGAAGGCATTGCCATCACTCGTGAGGGCTTATTGATTGCGGCGCAAAGGTTCGTCTCTCATTGCCTCCTGCGAGTGCGAGGCATAGACGATTCCCTCACTACAAAACTGTACCCAATTCTTATAGCCACCTACTGCGCGTGGGCCTATATTGACGTTTTGACACTAGTGGAGGGCGCATGCGCCGGTACTCGTTCATGAATCTCAGCAGACCCAAACGAAATCTCCTTGCCGGATCATCCGCTATCGCGCTGGTCATGGCGCTGTGCCTGTGGCCCCTTGTCACCAGGAGCGCGAAGATACTGGAGGCGGCTTCCAGTACTACGGCAACCCACGGAACGTACACGACCAATTTCCCTGTTGCCGAGAATCCCATTTCTGAAGGTGGAAAATGGATAAACGGCCAGAAGGACGGCGTCGATTGGACCGACGTGCGGACAACCCCAGGGCTTGCCTTCGGGACCGAAATAGGCGGGAACAGACCTGAACTGCAAAAATACGATGACTCCACAGCCCTGCTGACGGGCACTTGGGGGCCGAACCAGACGGCCCAAGCTACGGTTCGTAGAGTGAACAAGGACCCGGTGGGAAATGATACCCGCGAAGTGGAGCTTCGCCTGCGAAGTGCTATTGCCCCGCACAACGCGACCGGGTACGAGGTCATGTTTTCGTGCTCAAAAAGCGCGAAAGCCTACACCAATATCGCCCGCTGGGATGGAATCCTGGGGGCTTGGATGTTCTTGCAGAAAAACGAAGGCTCGAAATTCGGTGTTGCCAATGGGGATGTGATCAAGGCCAGCATGGTTGGAAACGTGTTTACGGTCTGGGTCAACGGCGTCCAAATCGCGCAAACTACTGACTATCTGTTTCCCAGCGGAAACCCTGGCATTGGGTTTTATCAAGAAGGGGTCACGGGCGGAAGCGACCAATGCGGATTGTCGAATTTCACTGCGACCGACAAATGACCGCTTCGTTTCGCTTAACCTAATCGGCCCTTTAGGTGGGTTTCTTTCTCGCTTCTTGACGGTATTGCAGAGGCGTCATGTTGAGTGCGTGCCGAAACACGGCGCTGAAATGACTCTGGTCACTGAAGCCGACGTTCCAACCCACTTCGGCGATTTGCTGCTCCGTTGTAACCAGGAGAGACTGCGCTCGCTGGATTCGTAATTGGGTCAGGTGGCAGGCAAATGTGCGACCCATTACGTGCTTGAACAATCGCGTAAAGCAGGAACGACTCATATACACGATGGAAGCTGCGGTATCCAGACTGAGCGGTTCGTTATAGTGACGATCAACGTAGTCTAGGAGCGGCCTCAGCCGCAGAAGACCCTCCTGTTGGTGGTAAATTGCCTCGCTTGGGCTCATTGAAAAATAGTGCTTGGCCAGCAAAGAAAGAATCATCTTCAGGCAAGTGCGAATGTGCAGATCGGCGACCGGATGACTGTTCCCCAGCTCGCTCTTGATCTCCCACATCAACTGAAGCACCTTGTAGGGGATACCCGCTTTTGCCGGAACCAGACGATCAAAGTCCGCCCCTTGCGCCGCCAGAGGGCTCAGATAATAAGCCTGATCGAGACTGCTGCCTCCGCTGCCAAGTGCGTCTGATTCAAAGAGAAGGACTGCCAGCTTTGACGGCACGCCTCTAGGACGGAGCGGCCGATGGTAGATAGACGACCCAATCACCATGAGATCCCCTGGTTTGATCGCCAAATGCTCAGACCGGCCGATTTCAAAAATGGTCGTGCCGGAACATCCAACCACTACTTCGAAGTAGTTATGCCGATTCGGCCGAATATCCCCTGCATCATCGATGGTCAGAGGGAGCACTTCTACCGGAAGAGCTCGATTGAATGACCAGGTTTGCAGTCCGTGATCGTTGATGCCGGGTTGAAACAAGCCATAGGCTTGCAGCCAGAACTGTGAGGCGGCGGCAAGCGCCGGATCAGCAACTTCCCCGAAGGATAATGATTGGCTCATGCTGCCCATTCGGCTGAGGGGAATCGTTTTAGAGTGCAGGTTGCCACCCATGATAGGGTCACCCGTCGATCTCTGCAAGATATATTGTGGGCGGCATCATCGGAGCAATCGACCAATTCCACGGCAGACTTCTGCGTAGATTCAAGCGCTACGGCCGTGACAATTTGATCTCATTCTTGCAAAGAATCGTTCGAATTTATTGATCGAGTCTTGCCCGAACCGCTAATCTCAACAAGCATGAGCCGAGTTTTCGCAACTGGATTGGTACTCCCCGAGGGGCCCGTCGCTCTGCCCGATGGAACCTGGCTGGTGGTGGAGGGTGGGAAGCGTGGCTGCGTCACCCAAATCAGCCCGGATGGCCTGAGCAGACGCACCATTGCGACCACAGGCTATCCGAATGGTCTTGCCGTGGATTCCAAAGGAGCCATTTGGGTTGCGGAAGCGTCGACCCCCGGTTCGCTGCGCCGGGTCACGCTCGACGGATCGGTCGAGGTCTTTCTTTCGGACTGTCATGGAGAGGACTTTCTGTACCCAAACGATTTGTGCTTTGGACCGGACGGCGACCTCTATCTCACAGATTCCGGAATGCGGAGTGCGGAATTCGAACCGGGCGGCAAAGTGCGCCCCGATTTCGCCACTTGTCCGATGGATGGCAGAGTCTATCGCATCGATGTCCAGACCAGGCGCATTGAAAAAATCGACTCCGGGATGAAATTTACCAACGGCATCGCGTTCGGCCCGGACCTCGATCTCTACGTCAATGAAACCATTACCGGCGCAGTTTATCGGTATGGCCGGCGAGCGGGCGGTTTCGGACCTCGCGAATATTTTGGCAACGTTCTCAACGACGCTCCCACGAGCAGCCTTCGTGGACCGGATGGCATGGCGTTTGGATCGGACGGTAAGCTCTATGTGGCGGTCTACGGCCAAGGGGACATTGTGGTTTTAGGACTGGACGGAAAAGTCACCGATCGCCTACTCACGCATGGCGGTATTCCGACCAATGTCGCCTTTGGATTATCGGGAGAAAAGAATCTTTATGTAACGGAATACGAACTTGGCCAGTTGGAAATACTTCCAGTCGAGACAACCGGCCTCCCTCTCTGGACCTAGCGACCGCAGCCGGATGCTTGCCGGGTCAAGCCAATAAGCCTCCGTCCACCAGCAGCAAGGCTCCATTGACATAGGCCGCATCGGAGGAAGCCAGGAAGGCAGCGGGGCCGGCGATCTCTTCCGGTTCCGCGAACCGCCCCACGGGAATGATGTTGCCGGTCTCGTATTTTTTCATAAACTCATGGTTTTGCAGGAACGGTTCTGTCAGGCGAGTACGTACAAAACCCGGCCCCACGGCGTTCGAGGTAATTCCAAACCGTCCCAGCTCGCGAGCGAGCGTCTTGGCCAGCAGGTAGATACCTGCCTTTGAGGCATTGTAAGGCGCCTGTAGCTCTTCCCCATTCTGGCTGTTGGTTGACGACATAAAGACTAACCTTCCAAACTTGCGCTCAAGCATGTGCGGAACCACTGCTCGCGCCGCCAGGAACGCGCCTTTTAAATTGACGTTCAGCGTGGAGTCCCACAACGATTCGTCGGTCTCAATAAACGCAGCCGGGATACAGATCCCAGCTATGTACATCAGTATGTCGATCTGGCCAAAAGCCTGGATCGCGCGGTTGACAACCTTGTTGATATCCCCTTGTTGCGTCGCATCGCAGACGCAAGTTTCAATGCGCCCTCTCGTATTTGTGATTTCGCTAGCCGTGGATTCCAGGGCAGCCTCGTCAATGTCTGCTAAGACGACATGCGCACCTTCGTAAGCCAGCCGAGACCCGATGGCCTTGCCGATGCCGTGAGCACCACCGACAACAATAGCTACCTGGCCCAGAAAGCGGTTGGATTGAGTTAGACCGCCACTGTCGCTGGCAATCGGATTGCGTCGCGCCGAAGCACCTTGTGTCATGGGTTGCCAATCCTAGCACCGGCTGGAATGGCCACGCCGGAGGAATCGCACTAATCGTTGTTACAAAAAGCGTGAATGCTGGCAGGCACCTGGGCGACATTCAGCACATAAAGCCTGGGAAGCAGACAAAGATCAATAAAAAAAGCGCTGCTCGACCGGCTGGCCGTTGGCCTTGCAGTGCTTGACATAGAGATCGATGAAGCTGAAGACATCCATGGTGTTGCGCAAGGAGTCATCATCGTTGAAGAACTCGATCGAGCCGCCGACGGTGTACGCAACTTTCGCCCCTTCGCCCATGCGGAGCGTGTGGATCGTTCCTGGATTTTCCACAACATAGTCGCCCGGGCGAGCCACCCACTCGTACTCGAAGTAACCCCAGTCACCCTCCATGGTGACGGCGGTGACGACGCCCCGGTGCCGGTGCTTGCCGAGTACCGAAGCTTTTGGCGCCCATAGAACGAAAACCCAGGTGCCGTTCTTGGTATCGTAGCGATAGGGCTTGATCATCAACCCGTTCACCCAGGGGTGCCATCCCGCTTCCTCGCCGTTGATGTAAACGTCGGGCGCGCCGTAGTGTTTGACAAGTCCCAACTCCCTGAGGTCGTCCTCGGTCAGCACACTGACCGGGGTTTTCGATTGCGCAATCGTCGTGGTCATGACATCTCCTTCATCTTGCGGTTTGCTAACTCGGATTCCACTCCGGGTCGTCTGCGGAATTTCATCATCAGGATCTTTTCCTTGACGACCCAAAGATCCTGGCCGCTTCGAGCGATCCGCTATAACGCCAAAAGGCTGGTACCCGCCTGACCGGCATCACCGTGCGAAAGAGTTCGGTGCTCTGCCGAGGGTCCTGGGCGTCATCGGTGATGATCGTAGCACTGGCCGTAAGGGCGATGCCGGAAGAATCGCGTCAGTCTTTGTTTGAAACGGGTCGGGAGTTTAATGAGCGAGGGAAAGCCGTGCTAGCTTTGTTTCCACATGGTTCTGGGATCTCCGTTTGCCAACGCCGGGAGACATCCATTCACTTCGCCGGGCGCCAACGGTGCCGGCGAGTGGGTCTTACTGCTGGAGGTCAGGTTAAGACCGTTTGGCTTGACGCCCGCTGCCACACCCGGCAGCCGATCGGCACTGCGCATGGATGATCCTCGGCCGAAAACAGAAACCAGCCCTGTCGAATTGATATCCTGAATGGCGCCCACCGTCCAACCTCCCTCGGAACCCGCGGCCGGCGCGAATGGCGGTGTCGCGGTTCCACAGTTGCGACGCGTGCTGTCGCTGCGCGACCTGATTTTCTACGGAATCGTCGCGATTACGCCGTGCGCGCCGGTGACCGTCTTCGGACTGGCCTCGTCGATGTCCCGCGGACATGCCTCGCTGGCTATTCTGCTGGCCATGGTCGCAATCCTGTTTACCGCCGTCAGCTATGGCCGCATGGCGGCGATTTATCCTGAAGCCGGTTCGGCGTACACCTACGTTGGCCGCGGCCTGAATGTGTACATGGGTTTTCTTGCCGGGTGGGCGATGCTGCTGGACTATATCGTGATCCCGTTGTTCTGCGTAATGTATTCGGCGCTGACCGTACAGCGAGTCTTACCGCAGGTTCCGTATTGGATTTGGGTATTGGTTTTTTCCGCGGGCATGACCGCCCTCAACCTTCGCGGGGTGCGATCGACCGCCCGAGCAAACGAAATATTGCTCAGCGCCATGGGCATGATTCTGGTGGCGTTCGACGTGCTGGCGATTCGTTACATCGTCGTCCTGCACGGCGTGGGGGCGCTATTTTCGCTGGAGCCCTTCTACAACCCCAAGACGTTCCAGATATCGGCGATCGCATCTGCCACGTCGTTTGCGGCCCTGACTTACCTGGGTTTCGATGCCATCACGACGTTGGCCGAGGAGGTGGAAAACCCTCGCCGGAACGTGCTCCTATCGGTAGTAATTGTCTGTCTGTTCACCGGGGTTTTCGGTGGATTGCTGATCTACCTGGCGCAGCTGGTGTGGCCCATTTACCAGAGTTTTCCCAATCCGGAAACTGCTTTCATGGATGTGACGCGCCGGGTGGGCGGCGCCTGGCTGTTTCGAACCGTAGGATTTCTTCTGGTGCTGGCTTATCTGGGCAGCGGGTTAACCGGGCAAGTGGGTGCTGCCCGTCTCCTCTTCAGCTTCGGGCGCGACCATGTCATTCCGGCTAAATTCTTTGCCCACCTCGACGAGCGCCGCCGTTCGCCCACCTACAACATCGCCCTGCTGGGCCTGGTGGCGTTCCTGGGTTCCCTGGTCATGAACTACGAATTGACCGCGGAGATTCTTAACTTCGGCGCCTTTCTGGGTTTCATGGGAGTCAACCTGGCGGTCATACGCCAGTTCTACTTCACCCCGCGGCCCGGGACCACGAAGAGCTTTTGGAAAGATATGGTGGCGCCTGGATTTGGTTTTCTCTTCAGCCTGATCATCTGGCTCGGCCTCTCCCGGGCGTCGAAGCTGGCGGGCAGCACCTGGTTCATCGTGGGGTTTATCTACCTCGCTTTTCAGACCAAGGGCTTCCGCAAAAAGATGACACCTCACGAAACAGAAATTCACGCGCGCTAAGGTTCCTATTCTGTCGGCATTGCGAGGAACTCGCGCACCTCGACCGGTGCGCGGCAGGCGACGACGGCTTTGCGTCCCCACGCCAGGGCCTCATCCATGTTGGCTGCGTCGAGTATCCAAAAGCCGCCAATGTGTTCCTTGGTCTCAAGGTACGGCCCATCGGTGATGACCACCTTTCCACCGGGCTGCTTATGCAGTGATTTCGCGTGGGCCGCGGATTGCAGGCCACCGGCGAAGAACCTGGCGCCGGCAGCCGCCATCTCTTCGTTGAGCACATCGATATCGCGGACCATCTCTTCGCTCTCCAGGGACGGGTCATAGTTGTCGGGGTGGTGAATAGCAACCAGATATTGCGGCATGTCTTCTCCTCCTATGATCTGCAAGCTGGCTAGTCGCCGGCCTTCACTACAAACGACGAACAGCCAGAATAGATATCGACAAACATTCGAAGATTTTAGTTCGACCCCGCGCTTTTGTTTGGGGGCCAGACAATACACCGAATTCAGGACCAGATAGTCCGGCCGCTTACGCGATGTTCCGCCCCAAACACGCCGGGACATCATCGTGCATGAGCCTGAAGGCATTCCATACATGAAGCTCTTATGAGGACAACGGTTTCATCGTCAGTCTGTGCCAGGCCTACCCATCTTAGGTTGACATGACAACTCAAGATGTTTAAGGTGGTTGATGCGTCAACCACAACCGCCGCCGGTCTGCATGAGAGAGAAATCGAAGGAGACACTGATTTGCATGCCTTGCTGTCCCTTCTTGAGGCCGATTCTTCGCTCTGTCTGCCCCACCAACTGAGGAAACGCCTGATCGCTCTGGACGGTCTTGATGCTCGATTTGGAGGTTCCGATTGCGAACATTCCACGAGATGCACGTCTTCGCGCTTGCATCAGCGTGCCCAGGAACTCCGGATAAGACTCGAAGCCATGAACGCTGAACTCTACCAGTCCGTGCGTTCCGAGATTGTTCGTGGCGGTCAACCGCGCACTCTTCTTCGGTGGCTCGAGGATGCAGCGAGCGATAACGAACCAGGAAGCCCATTGCCCGGCTTGGGCTTCGACTACCGCGATGAGTTGGTGAGCGGAGTTCTTCAACTGCCTGAACCAGGCGAACCAAACTTGCAGCCATCACCGGAGATGGTGCCCTACCAGCCGACGCCCGTACGCCACATTCTCCACCTGATCGCAGCCGCCATGGTTGCTGAAGATGACGTCTTTGTCGATCTTGGATCGGGACTCGGGCATGTGCCGCTTCTGGTATCGATGATTACTGCAGCTCAAAGCCTTGGTATTGAGATGCAGGCCGCCTATGTCGTGAGCGCGCGGGAATGCGCTCAAAGCCTCCAAATCTGTCGCGCCCAATTCATCGCACGGGACGCGCGCGATGCGGATCTGTCTCGTGGCACCGTGTTCTATCTATACTCACCTTTCAAGGGCTCGATTTTGGCCGATGTGCTGGGCGCACTGCGAAGAGAGAGTAGGCACAGGTCCATTAAGATTTGCTCACTCGGTCCCTGCACTCACAGAATTTCGGACGAGACATGGCTGAAGACGAGCGAATTATCCGATACGTCTATTACCGTCTTTGACTCTCTATAGGCACTTTGAGTCGGGCATGCAATCGGATCGAGATAGGCTGGACGCGAGGACACCTGATTGCCCGACATCCAAATTGACCGGATACTATCCGCGCACAAAGAAATAGACCCTATCTTTCTGAACACACCGATTGCGACCCATCATGCGCTCGACCGAGCCCTTGGCTGTTCGTTGTTTGCCAAAGTAGAAACAATCAACCCCATTCGCTCTTTCAAAGGTCGTGGCACAGAACTCTTTGCAGCTCGGGAGCTTGCTCCACACGAAGTGGTTGTTTGCGCGTCGGCGGGCAACTTCGGGCAGGGTATGGCACGGGCGGCCGCACGTCGCGGCCACCGCTGCGTTGTTTTTGCAGCAACAAACGCTAACCCGGTGAAGATCGAAGCCATGCGCTCTCTTGGTGCGGAGGTGATACTTGCTGGCGATGATTTCGACAACGCAAAATTAGCCGCTCGTCGCCATACAGAGCAGCTCGGTGCGCGGTTTGTTGAAGACGGAGCGGAACCCGCGATCGCTGAAGGCGCAGGGACACTTGGGCTTGAGTTGGCGCAAGCCGTATCCGACCTTGCGACCATGCTGGTGCCATTGGGCAATGGTGCGTTGCTTGCAGGCGTAGGTGCTTCCTTCCGGCATCAGTCTCCCAGAGCGCGGATCATTGCCGTGGTCGCGGAGCAGGCTCCATCCATGAAGCTTTCCCTTGAGCAGGAGCGTGTGGTTGAGACGGAGCGCGCAGACACCATCGCAGATGGTGTTGCGGTCAGGATTCCCGTTCCCGAGGCTCTGTCCATGCTACGTGGCAGGTTCGATTCGGTCATGAGCGTTACAGAAGACGACATCTTGAAGGCGATGCGCCTGGTCCTGCAAAACTTAGGCATAGTGGTCGAGCCGGCTGGAGCCTTGGGCATAGCGGCGCTGTTAGCCAATCGGGATCGTTTTCTAGGACAGAAAGTTGGAACGGTCCTTTGTGGCGCCAATGTGACCGAGGGGATGCTAAAGCGTCTCGCGGGTTAGTCCGGCACATGAGACCTCAAAAGCCGGGTTCTCGTCGCCGGTCCGTTAAGGAAAGTAGGACTGTACTGCATCTCATGTCGCTCAGGAACACCGAGAGCCGGTAGACCGTGGAGACCCCGTAGAGACCTCTGGGTAGGCAAACTATTGACCATTTCCGCTTGCGCAGGTCGCGGATTGCAGGCCCTACCGTTTTCGGCCGCCTCTGTCGTCGCCCTTGTTCCAGATGCGTTTTCTGAGCTCTAAGTCGTTGAGATTCAGCCTGCTGGAATTAGTTTTGACATTCCAACAAAAGGCGCTTTAGAATGCCTTTTCGCGAAAACTAGAAGCTCGGAGTGATGGCTGCTGCCAGTCCTGAAGACGTGAAGACCAGCGGTTGGACGCCGTGACGCTCGCCAGTTTTCGGCCGAAGTGCATTACCTTCAGGGCCCCCTCCCCCCCAGACGCTGAACTTTACCTAACCCCGTTCTTGGCACTACCTATGAAGAAAGCACCGGCTAGCACGCTGCGGAATAAGGTGAGCAAGCAATCTTTTCATCCGACGTTAACAACGTCATTTAAGGGGAAGAACAAAATGGCTGCAAAAGCTGAATTATCACCGTCCATCACTGCGCAAACTATCAAGGCTGCACAGGAAGCACTGAACAACACACCGTCCATGGGCGACGCGCCGGGAGTTGATAAAATCCGCGAGTTGCTCTTCGGCAACCAGATGCAGGACTACGACCGCCGCTTCGCGGTGATGGAAGAGCGCTTTCTACAGAAGGTGCGCGAACTGGAAGCCGAGTCCACTCGTGCCCTCCAGAGCATAGAGTCCTCGATGAAGAAACAGCTGGAATCGCTCGCCAGCCAGATTCGCCAGGAACAGGATCTTCGCGCAGAGGCGGACAAGGAGTTGGGCCGCGGCCTTCGGGAACAGATCCAGGGATTGGAGAAGCACCTCACCAAGGTCGCCGACCAACTGGCCAACCAGGACCGGGACTTCACTGAGAGATTGAGCCACGAATCGCAAACCTTGCGCGATGAGAGCCGGCGCCGGACCGACGACACGCGCGCGGCCATCGAGCGAATGCTGGCTGAACTGATGCATGTCAAAACCGACCGCAGTCTGCTGGCCGGTCTATTCGTTGAAATTGCCCGATGCCTGAACCAGGACACGACGGCGAAGACGAACGGAGCCAGCGCCCAGCGATCCTGAACCGAGCGGCCCACCCCATGCCAGTTTTGAAAGGAAGAGAGCGATCGGAGACACCGTGATTTCCAGTGTTTCCCTGTTTGACAGGGACAGTTCGGATCCCCCGTTCTTACAGCCCGATGATGCCCGCTCCAAACGGCTAGCCGTCCTTCTATTCGAGGTAGCGCGCAGCCTGGATCGTGACCTGGCGACGGCGCTCCCCAGGCTTGAAGGGGATCCGAAACTGGAGGCGCTGCGCAGCTTGATTCTCGAGGAGGATCGAGTCGCCATCGCCAAGCTGCAGCAGAAGTTCGATGATCCGCGGCAGTTCGCTGAAGCCGTCAGCTCCGTCCTGGCCGACGCCTTCACCCTTGCCGGCTCGAGAGACGAAAAACTGGCAAAGGCGCTGGCGCCCATCCTGGAGCTGGCGACCCAGGCATCCATCCGCAAAAATCCAGGCACCCTGGTTGGCATCCTCTACCCCCTCATGGGATCGGTGGTCCGTAAATCCATCTCCGAATCTCTCGACGGTACGCTGCAGCGCATGAACCAGGCGTTCAAGCACAGCTTTTCATGGCAGGGAGTGAGGTGGCGCCTGGAGGCTTTGCGCAGCGGAAGCAGCTTCTCCGAGGTGGTGCTCAAACACACGGTGCAATTTCGCGTCGAGCACGTCTTCTTGATTCACCGCAAGACCGGCCTGCTCATCGAGCACGTAGCCGCGCCGGAGGTGACCGCACAGGATCCCCAGCTGGTGTCGGGGATGCTGTCGGCCATCCAGGACTTCGTGCGCGACTCCTTCGAGGGAACCGATAAAAACGGGGGAGGCGGCATCGACACCCTGCGGCTTGGCGACGTGCTGTTATGGTGCGAAGAGGGACCGTTCGCGTTCCTTGCAGCCGTCATTCGGGGCAATCCGCCCGAATCGCTTCATGCGGCACTGCGCGAAACACTGACCAACATTCACGACCAATACCGGAGTCAGTTGGAAGAATTCCAGGGTGACTCCGCAACGCTGGGGGACCTGGTCACGCCACTGCAACGTGACCTGCAGCAACAGGAACGGCCGCGTGAAAAGCGGTTATCCCCCTGGCTCTGGGGCTTGCCCCTGGTGTTGTTGCTTCTGGCCTGCGGGTGGGTGATTCGGCGGACAATTGTCCGGCTTCGGGTCGACGCGTATGTCGAGCGGCTGCGCCAGGAGCCAGGCATCGTCGTCGCCAACTCCGAATTGCGCAATGGTAAATGGCAAATCTCCGGTTTGCGTGATCCCCTGGCCGTCGATCCCGCCGCGCTGCTGTCGCAGTCGGGGCTGGATGCCAAACGGGTCGCCGGCCACTGGGAGTCATACCAGGCGCTGAACCCCGCGATCGTTCTGCGCCGTCTGGCCGCCAGTCTGAATCCTCCGCCCTCTGTCTCGTTGTCATTGAAGGGCGACACAGTCGAAGTCACGGGAAGCGTTCCGCAGTACTGGGTCGAGCGGGCGAGGGCGCTGGTCGCGGCGCTGCCCGCGGGTTCTCCCAAGGTCGATCTCAGCACCCTCCGCGACGTGCAGGATCCGGAATTTATTCGCCTGCGCGATGCTATCCAGGGCCATGTTATTTCGTTTGATTCCAATGCAGACCGGCCGGCGCGGGGCGAGGACGCCACGCTGGATGCTGTTGCCGACGAGTTCCGCCAACTGATGCACGTGACCAGGCGTCTTGGTTTCTCTGCCCGCATGATGATTTCCGGCCACGCCGATGCCGTCGGCAACGAAACGGCAAACCTATCCCTCAGCGCGGCTCGTGCCGAGGTTGTCCGCTCGATGCTTAAGGCGCGCGGCATCGCTCCGGAACTGCTGACTGTGCGCAGCGCCGGCCCACTTGAACCCTTGTTGGCTCCCAACGGCAAAGTAACCGCCGCGATGAATCGGAGAGTGACATTCACCGTGATTGCCAGCGAGTAGCTATCTTTATGTTGCAGAAAAAAGTTTGCCTGTTGGGGGGATTCGGCGTCGGCAAGACCAGCCTGGTCCAGCGCTATGTGCAAAGCATCTTTTCGGACACCTATTTGACCACCGTCGGCGTCAAGATCGACAAGAAGACGGTGAACGTTGGGGCTGCCGAGGTCGCTCTTATCCTCTGGGATATTGCGGGCGAGGACGATGTGAGAGGAATACGCACCAGCTATCTTCGCGGCGCTGCGGGATATTTCCTGGTGGTCGATGTGACGCGGGGTGAAACCCTCGAAGTCAGCAAGTCGATACAGGCTCGAGTCACTGCGGAAGTAGGTTCGGTTCCTTTTCTGTTCCTTCTCAACAAGACGGATCTGAAGGAGCAGTGGGAGATCCCGGAGCAGTCCATCGAAGAATTGAAGGACGCGGGACACGTAGTTCTCCGGACCAGCGCCAAGACCGGCGAAGGAGTCGAAGAAGCATTTCAGACGCTCGCGCAGCGCATGGTGTTGTGACCGATGCTGGATTTACCGGACCGCATTTCAGAATGGCTACTGCTCCTCGTCAAGTCCCAGCGTTCCATAGCCCATCTTCTCATCAACAACGAACTGGTCCTGATCCAGGCAGGCGGAGAGCTGGAATACTACGGACTGGGTGATCTGAAGCACGGGGATTCCGCCTCCGATCAATTGCCCTTCCTGGAAGGCTTGTTGCCCTTAACGGAAACCCCTTTTCTTTTAGAGTCCGTGGGCATGCCTGGCGGACGAGTGGCGGACGTTCATCTTTTTGCCGAAGAAGATAGGACGTGGGTCGTGCTCCTCGACGTGACCGTGGAACATGACTATGCCAGAAAAATGCAGCAGAAGGCGTACGACATGACGCTGTTGAGCCAGCGCGAGGCACGCCTCATTGCAAAGCTAGAGGCCGCGCACCAGGAGTTGACGCTGGCCCACCGCGACCTGGCCCAATCCCGAGATGAGCTTCTACGGGTCCACACCCGGCTGCGGCGAGAATTGCACGATGCCCAACACTATGTTCTTGCCATCTTGCCGGCGCCGGTCGTGGAACCTATCGCAGTTGATTGGCTCTTCGTGCCTTCCACGGAACTGGGAGGAGATTCCTTTGGTTATCAATGGATCGATGGTGAGCACTATGCCCTTTATCTGCTGGACGTCTGCGGGCACGGCGTCGGTTCGGCTTTGCTGTCAATCACGGTAGCGAATACGCTCCGGTCCGGCGCCTTGCAGAACACCGATTTCCGTAGGCCTGAATCGGTACTGAGCTCGTTGAATCAGGCTTTCCAGATGGAAAATCAAAACGGTCTCTATTTCACCATGTGGTACGGCGTCTACCACCGCCCTACAGGAACGCTGCGCTATGCAAGCGCCGGGCACCCACCACCCATTCTGGTGCGCGGTGCTGGGGACCAGCGCGGCCAAGCGGAGCCGCTGCCGGGCGTTGGTTGTCCCGTGGGTATCCTGCCGGACTTTATTTACGAGAGCAAGGAGTGTACGCTCGCCGGCCCTGCGCGACTGTTCCTTTTCAGCGACGGCGCTTACGAAATTTCGCAGCCGGACGGGACCATGCTGGAGTCCGAAGCTTTTGAAGAAGTCCTCACCCGCGCGGTTCCGGAAGGCTCATCGGAACTGCAAGAGCTCCTCCATTTCGTTCGAGACTTCCACGGCTCGGAAGACCTGGACGATGATTTTTCAATCATGAAGATTACGATCTGACCGGTCGACCGGGGTGGGCGCCCCCGCATTCATGCGGGGGAAAGAGCGCTTTAGCGCTCTGTGAAAGAGTCCCGACTCAGATCACGCGCTTCAGCGCTGGCCGACAAAGCCAGACTGTCGCGAATATCCGAGAATGAACTCCCACCCTCTTCCGATTAGAATAGATTGGGCCCACGCGTCCCTCTTGATGTGACCCCTTCCGCACCGCCGCCCGCGTTCACCCCGCCGTCTTCATAAATTGAAGAAGTGTTGTGGTCATCGCCCGACTCCATCGCTAAGCGCCACATAAATAGCGCTAAGATCCTGCGTTCCGAAGTCATGCTCGGCATCCGCCCAGGTAGCATCAATTCGCTGAAGGATCGGCAGCCGGGAACGCGCCTCTCCTGCTGCGGCGAGCGCCAGCTCAACGTCCTTGTGTGCCCAGCGAAGAGGGAATTCCGGCTCAGCAGTGCGACCTTCTTGGATCTTCCGCAGTTTAGCTACCGCCCACGATGGAACCAGCGGTCCGCCAGTGACCAGGGACGCAAACTGGCCTTGGTCGATCCCGAGTGCATCCCCGAGGATGGACACTTCCGCGACACCCTCATTGAGGATCCCCATCCAGGCGTTGAACATGAGCTTCATACGCGTTCCTTGTCCCACGCTGCCCAACCAGTAGGTTTTTGCTCCGATCGCGTCAAAGAATTGCTGCACCGGCGCGCCGGCGCGGGCTTGATCGCCGGAGGCAAGAATAACAAGCTTAGCCTCCTCCGCCGCGGTCTTGCTGCCCGATACAGGAGCATCCACAAAAATGATTTCGGGTCGCGTCTGGGCCAGGCGCCAAGCTCTCTCCGTGCCCTCTACTCCGATGGTTGACATCTGTATCCAGACTGCGCCCGGCTTCATAGCCGCCAAAGCTCCGCGCTCTTTCATGACGCTCAACACTGCCTCGGGAGTGGACACCATGGTCACGACAACATCCGCCCCCTGGACCGCATCGATGACGCTCTCCGCGATACGAATAGTATCCGAAGCAAAATCTGAGGCAGGTGCCGGTGACCGGTTCCACACCATCGTGTTCAAGCCGCCACGGGCGGCGCTGCGGGCCATGGCAGTTCCCATAATGCCCAATCCCAGAATTGAAATCTTCGCGCTCATACTGACTTGGATTACTGGCGACAGTATTTGGACGCACGTAAGTTAATTCTTCGCAGGAATAGAAATATGTCGTTCTTCTGTTTCTGGGTGGAGCAGCATTTTGCACAACCCAGGGAAGTTGACTCTATGACGACCTTAGCTGCGAATGTGACCCCGTCATGGCCTTCTTCCTGGAAACAGCCGGGGGGAGCTGCCGCTGTCGATGTTCCCAAGCGCAGCTATGACTGGGACGCAAAGCTGCTATGCGACGAAAGTGGCTTCTAAGTCATCTATGTCGGCGCTAGCCTAGCGAATAGGAATTGCAGACGAACGCTTTCCGCATCTTAACGCCCTTATCAAGGCGCTTGAGTTCTCGAAACCGTCAGAGAGAACCAGAAGGGGTTTCCATGTACTCGAATCAACGATATTTCATGGTTGCAGCTCGCGTGCTCGTTGCAGCGATTTTCATGATGAACGCTCTCGACATCATTGGTCAGAATCTTGCCGCGCACGAGATGGCAGTGCACGGCGCTCCACCCTCCCTTATACCGCTGCTGATTGTCGCCGCGCGCTCTCTTCAACTCATTGCGGGCTTAGGTCTGATCCTGGGAATTTATCCCCGCATATCTGCTGTTGCACTGCTACTGTTTCTGATACCGGCAACCCTCCTGGCGCATAGCTTCTGGCAGGCCCTCGGCACTCCGCTGTATCAGGTTCAGCTGATCAATTTTTTCAAGAACGTATGCATGGCTGGAGGCCTGATCTTCATCCTTGCGACCAAAGCTCAACCTGTTCTGATGCCACGCCCGGCGCATGCTCAGTAACATTCCATAACCATTGGACGAAGACCGATGTTCCCGGAAATAACAGTTCGAGACCGGCAATCCTCGTACGGCCGCTCTGCCGGGATCTCCAGCGATCGTGCGAGCGGCTGGTGCCTTGTGTGGCTTATGCTTCTCTTCGCGCTCTCAGCGTTGCCTGGGAGCGCGCAGACTCCGGATCCTCAGCCACCTGGCCCGCCTTCTGACCCGGCGCGCCCGCCTTTGAACCCTTTTCCTGCAGAACAGAATTGGAGTTTTCTCGCGGACTCTTCGAAGCGTACGGACTTCTTCGACCCGCTCAAGTACATCTCGCTAGGCAAAAACCCGCAACAGTACCTATCGCTGGGATTCGAATACCGTATCGAGTACGAGTATTACAACAACTGGATGTTCGGCGCGGGGCCTCAAGACCACAACGGCTACGTCATGAACCGGATCATGCCCCATTTCGATTTCCACGTGAATAGAGACCTTCGTCTGTTCTCTGAATTAAAGTTCGACTCCATCGTCGCGAGGAACGGCGGCCCACGGCCTGGAATCGACGAAGACGCCGGCGATGTCCATCAGGCGTTCCTCGAGATCGGACCTCACGTCAGCAGTGCGCGTGGGGTGAGTTTGCGCGTGGGCCGCCAGGAAGTAGTGCTCGGCTCTGGTCGCTTAATGGACAACAACGAAGGCCCGAATGTAAAGCTGAGCTTCGACGGGTTTCGCGCCATCGCCCAAGGTGACCACGCGAGGCTGGACCTGTTCGCGCTGAAGCCGGTCGAAGATGATCAGGGCTATTTCGACGACATCCTAAATCCCCATCAAAGCGTGTGGGGAAGTTATTTGACCGTTCCGGCCCCCATTGTGAGTCGCGGGCAAGCCGACATCTATTACATCGGATTGGATACCAAACCGGCCACCTACAACCGCGGCACCGCCAACGATTTTCGCAATACCATTGGGCTCAGAGCATTTCGCCCAGTTGGGAAAGGCCTGGATTACAACTGGGAACCGGATTACCAGTGGGGAAGTTTCGGGAGCGGCACGATTCGCGCATGGAGTCTCTCCACGGAAACCGGCTTTACCTTGGATCGCGCACGCTTTCATCCTCGGCCATTGTTGAGGGCGGACGTGTACAGCGGAGACAGCAACTCTCCCAGTCATCCTCTCGGGACGTTCAACCCTCTTTTCCCCCGCGGCGCATACTTTACCAACAAGACGGTGCCTTTTCTGGGGCCTCAAAATCTGATCGATCTGCATCCGATCCTTCAGTTTCAACTAAGAGCGAACGTGACCGGAGCTTTGGCTTGGAATTGGTACTGGAGGGAATCGACGCATGACGGTATTTATGCCTTTGGAAGCGGAATCTTGCTTGACCCGGCGGGTACCAGCCATGCGCGCTATCTCGGGAACCAGGGAGATCTTGAGATTCGCTGGGCTCCTCTGCGCCACACCCTCATCGCACTCAACGTTGCCGGCTTTCAGCCGAAAACGTTCTTTCAGACCGTAACCGACAAGGCCGCCCCGGTTACGACAAATATCGGTTTTACCTACCGATTCTAGGGAACAATCCGAGCCCGGCAAACAGGCACAACCGACGCCTTACCCCTCCAACCTTGAGAAGGCTATCTAAAATGGATAGCAAGCGAAAATCCATTCCCAAGGCTGGAGAAACATCATGGCAGACGAGGTCGGGGAGCTTCAGCTGTTTGTAGAGATCGTAAAGGCCGGCAATCTCTCTGCCGCCGCAAGGGCGCTCAACTCTTCGCCCGCAGCCATGAGCAGGAGCCTTAGCGCACTGGAGTCACGCCTGGGAGTGCGGCTCGTCACACGGACATCCAGGACATTCGAGCTGACGGAAGAGGGCCACTTGTTCTATGAGCGTTGTGAACGCATCGTTGCCGACGTCGCCGAGGCTGAGGCGGAGGCATCTTCACAAGGGAAGGCCGTCAAGGGAAAACTGCGCATAGGCGCGCCAATGGAAATTGGCCGGAGACTGATTGCTCCTCTCGTCGCTCGATTCGTCGAGAAATACCCGGGGATTCAGGTTCATCTCAATTTGTCGGACGCGGGCCTGGATGTCATCGACGACGGCCTTGATATCGCGCTGCGCGTTGGACTTCCAGCAGATGCAAGTGTGATTGCCAAGAAGATTCTATCCACAAGGCGCATTGTTTGTGCCTCTCCGGCCTATCTGGAACGCCACGGAATTCCACGAAGACCCGAGGACCTGCGGCAACACGACTGCATCCGTCTTGTCCGGGGCCGGCGGGTGTTAGACGCGTGGTCCTTTCAGGATGACGGCAAGCGATTTGAGTTGACGGTGAATGGATCGCTGACCACGACTAGTGGTGAGGTGGTACACAACTGGGTGCACTCTGGAAGAGGAGTCGGGCTGAAAGCCGTTTGGGATATTCAGCCGGACCTTGATGCAGGAACGATCATTGAATGTCTTAAGGACTTCTGGTGCGATCAGATTGATCTGTTCGCGATTTGTGCCAACCGCCAACACCTCTCTCCTCGCATCCGGGTATTTCGCGACTATATTTCGGCGACACTCCCGGAAATGCTACAGAGGGAACGCCGAATCAACTCGCCGGAGTCCTCGCTTTTAGGTGAGCCACCCGGCACAAATCCAAGCAATCCCAAGAAGCCACTTCGGCAAACCCGCTAGTTTGCATGAGGGTCATCGACGGAACTGTTCTGGCGATGATTGCCAGTGGCCACTGATGAGAAGCGCGTTTACCTGTCTATGCCGCTCTTGTTCCGTGCCACCTGACGACCCACGAAGGCGAACACAAACAGGAGCGCTGCTGTGAACCAAGCGCCAAGGCTGATTGGTTTAGACACATACATGGCAATTACGACACCGCTAGAAACCAACGTTGCGCACAGAACAGCAAATTGCCACATGCCGTACAAGAACACAAATGGAAGGTAGTGCGCTCCCGTCACAATCATGAGAGCTGGATAAAACCAGGCGGGTTGAAGTGCCGCGACCCCGATCACCAATGGCAGCGTGAGTGGGAGAGTGAACGCCACCTGAATTCCAAGCGCATTCATCGGATGTCCTTTCGGAAGCGCATAGGCGTGCCCCATGCTTCGCAACAAAGCTTGAGTCAATGGAAAGATGAAAAATCCACCCAACACAAGGACCAGTTCTCCCAAGCGCAGCGAATGCCAGGTGCAAGTGGCTGCTGATATGCCCCACAACACAGCGGAAACAAACTGACCAGCAAAGCCTCCGAGAAAGGTCTCACGAACATCTTTTTGCGCCTGTTTGATTTGCATTGGATATCGCCTCGATTAAATGCTGCATACGTGTCACGAAGATAAGGTTCAGAATGGATGATCGTTTCTTCTTTCAGCACCGTAAAGGGGGAATTGCCTAACCTCAAGTTTGCCTGAAAAGTCTGATTTTCGGTAAGTTGCCGTGGTTCTCGATGGGCTCCGGGGGACGGACACGTCAGTCAAGCTTCTTGCCTGTGTAAAGGGTGATGCACCAGGCGATGACAGCCCAGATGCCGGGCAACGCCGTCAATACCAATGAAAAGACCAGCCCTGATTTCCAGAGGCGGTTCCGTGGGCGACCGGTATAAAAAGACGTATCGACGATCCAGCCGAGTGTAAAGCACAGGTTCGCACAGACGGCATAAATCATCGGTCCGATAATCATCATGATCGGCTCCTCGAAGTCAACGCCAGGCTTTACCGCCAGCGAGCCGACGCACAGAACGAGAAGCCATGTGACTATGCCCACCGAGCCGACTAGCACGTTGTATCGGAGCCGATGAGCTTCCCACCATCTGACGATCTGCGCACGCGAGTAGGGTGCCGAGAGCGAAGACATGCAGCAAGTATCGGGTCTTGTGGGGGCTCGAGTCCATGCTGCTTCCGGGGAACCGCCTGCAAAGTCGGGTTCTCCGATTTTTCTCTTTTCGTTTACCTGGTCGTCGCAATCGCTGTTTGCACAGGCGGTCTCCTTCGCGAAAGCTTCAGGCAGCGGAAATCGAGAAAAGCAGCGGCGGCTTCGTCGCCAGCCTAGCGACGCAAATTGATCGGGCAAATCGAAGCAGACTCAGCGCTACGTCTTCGCTAGGGATCTAACCTAATCGCCTCGGCTCGATCAGTAAAGATTTTCGTGGGAACAGCGACGAGCAAAACGATTAGGCTTTCGGAAAAATACCCGTCCCGTCTGTTTGATCTCCATGCGGTGGAAAGAGCGCTTTAGCGCTCTGTGAAAGAGTCCCGACTATGATCCACGCGCTTCAGCGCTGGCCGTCACCAAAGCCAGACCTGTCCCGAAAATCCCCAAACATCCGAGAATGAAATCCGACCCTCTTCCGACGAGAAGAGAATGTGGCCCAGCGTGACCACCAGGTAAACTTCCCGTCTATCCCTTCAAGGCCAAGCGGTCGCCTGCACCCAGGACATTCAAAGTACTTGCTCCCTTGTCCAGGTGTTCTGATCGTGGCAAACGAACGCCTCAGCAGCATGAGACCCATACTCCATTCCGCGAAACTTCTGCATTTGATCATGCGTTGGATAGAACGTTGTCTCGGGTTTTTGACTCACGTGGGCGAGGCAAGCCGCACGCTTACGATCTTCAGTTTGGGTGATGTCCAGGTAGTGAGTAGGTTTGAAGTTCTGAGTTTGCGTACCGGTCTCAACTTCGTAGTAGAACAGGTCTGCCCGCCTCCCGCTCTTTAGCCAGTAGTCGTACACCAGGAGCGATGCAGCCCGATGATCCCGATGGCTGTCAATCGGCCATTGCGTGAAGAGTATCGCCGGTTGTTCCGCGTCCAGTATTTGACTCATACGTTTGTATTGCGCAGGGTTTACCTCAGTATCACCATCTATCTGCCCCGCGAAGACCGGCCTTGCCTTCAAAATGGCGCAGGCCTTTCGAGACTCAGCCGTGCGAATTGCAGCAGCCTCACTGGCCGATTTCCCATCAATGCCGGCTTCTCCCGCAGTCAGATAGACAATCACCACTTCATGGCCCAAGTCTGAATAGCGTGCAATGCTACCGCCGCAACCAGACTCCGGGTCGTCGGGATGTGCTCCAACAACAACGACTTTCATCTTAGGAACCAGGTCGGACGGATCGCCTATGGTGGCCTCTCCCAAAGACGGCACTCCCATCGACAATGCCCCAGCGAGACCGACAGAGCGTGTCAACATATTTCTTCTTGTGATTCTCTCCAAGATTCTCTCCTCTTACACACGGTATGCTCGCTAAATGGCGAACGTCGAACAGCTTCAACTCGTCCGGCGAGGAGCGGCGGCGCGGAATCAATGGAGGGTGAAAACCAAGACGTGAGGGCACACCTGGCCGAGACGTACTCGCCGGGGCGGACCTCAGCCGGGTCGGACCTCAGCTGGGCGGACCTCCACGAAGCTCAGCCGCGAGATTCGCGACAAACGAAAGAACCCCGAAAAACCGGTCGCTTGAAACTCCGGCTGCGTTTGACGATGTGGGGCAATTTCGTCTGCCCCGAATCTCCTGGTTTCTCGTTGGGCCTCAGCTTCTCGCTATTCCATTCGCAGCGCCCGTATCGGATCGGTGCGCATCGCGCGAAATGCCGGAAGATACAGAGCGATCAGTGAGACTGCCGCGAGAAGGACCGCGGAGATTCCGAACACAGTCGGATCAAACTTGTGGAGTGGAAGTGGAGACGTGGCCAGTAATCGGTTAACTAGCAACATCGCCGGCTCCGCCAGGGCGACCCCGCACGTCAATCCAATCGCGATATTCTTACTTGCCCGTAATAGGACGGAACGGAAAACGGCAGCGCGAGTCGCGCCAAGCACCATTTTGATCCCAAACTCCCGCTTCCGTTGATTCACCGCGAACGACAGGACAGAGTAGACACCAGTGACGGCCATCAACAATGCGATCGAAGCCATGAACAAAATGATCTGTCCGAGCGAAGCCATAACCTCAGCCGTTGCCTCGAGCGACTCCCAGATCGTTTGGGGCGTGATCGTCAGCGTTGGATCTAGACCCTTCACTGTCTTTCTTACGGCATTTTCTAGAGGCGTTGCTCTTCCCAGGAAGCGTACGTAAAGGTTGCCGCCGAGTTCGGAAGGGTCGCGAAGTGTGTAGAGACGCGGACCATCGAGGATACCGAACCGCTCCGAACGGGAATCGGCAACGACACCCACAACGATCAGGTAGCGATCATCCGGCATAACAACCGTTTTGCCGAACGGATCGGTCCCTGGCCAGAACTGTTTAGCGAACGCCTGCGAAACCACTGCCACTCGGCTTATGCCCGTGGTGCCTATATCGGTGGAGAGAAAGAGGCGTCCTTTCAGCACGGGGATGCCGAATGTGGAAAAGAAACTGCTGGACACTTGGTCGACGGAGACAGGCTGCCCAGTTCCCTTGGTCTGATGCGGCAGACGAATCTCGTCAGGAGGAGACTGGTTGAAGGGTCTAAGGCTCGCATACGCAAGAGACTGCACACCGGGAATCGCAAGGATCTTCGTTTCGAGAGCCTGATAGAACACCTGAGCCTTGGCTCGATTGTTCCCGGATGTATTCACATCGAGGGGTACGGAAAGCGTTTGATGAATCTCGAATCCAGGATTCATGCCTTTAATCAGACCGGGCATCCGGCCGAAGATGACAGCCGCGCATACCAGGACAAAACCTAGAGCAATTTGTGTAACGATAAGGCCGCTGGTTGTACGGGAGCGGACGGTGGAGGTCCCTTCATGTCCCTTGAGCGCCGTCAGGAGATCAAGTTTCCAGGCAGCGCGAATGGGCATGAGCGACGACAAGGCGGTTGCAATCGCCATGAGAATCGCCAGATAGCCGAAGACGCGCCAATCGGGACGAAGGAGCACAGCAAAGTTGGCCTGTTCCGGCGCCATGATGTTCATGATCAGCAAAGGCACGCGATAGGCGAGCACCATGCCGAGAGCGGCACCCATGCAAACGGTAAGCAGGCTCTCCATCAACAGAATGACGGCCAGCCTGGATCGGCTCACACCAAGCGCTAGACAAATCGCGATTTCACCCCTGCGTGCAAGCGTGCGCGAAAGAAAAAGAGTGGCCACATTGGAGCAGGCCAGCACGAGAATGAGCGCCAGCGGCCCCAGGATCAGAATCAGCAAACCCAGCGCGAGGTCATGAAGAGCTGGGTTTTCAATTTCCGATCCGTTGAAGACGACCAGAGAGGTTCTGCGATTGAAAGTCGAGATCTTCCGCTGTACGTAGGACCGGTCCTGCTGGCTCATGATCGTCGTCAATTCGGCCTGCGCATCGGCTCGGGTCAATCCGGGACGCAACCGGCCCGACATGGAAAGCCATGGCGCGTCAGGGCTGTCCAGCAGATTTCTGGCACGGTCAAGTTGAGGCTCCAGCGTGTACGGAAGAAAGACTCCGCCAGGTAGAAAATTCGCGGAGCCGGAAGGTGCAACGCCGATTACAGTCACAGGCACACCATTGAGATGAATGGTGTTGCCCACAATCCGTGGATCGGCATCAAATTGGTTCTTCCACAATAGCTCGTTCAGCACGGCCACCTGCGCCCGAGTTCCGCTGGCGCACTCATCAGAGGCAAAGAATCGCCCCAGCACCGGGCGATCGATTCCGAGAACGTGAAAGTAGTTGCAGCTCGCCAGCAGTGTAGTGATGTACTTGTTTTCCTGTTCGAGAACTGCGGGATACTGCCGCCATGCCGCCGCCTCAACGAGGGTGTGAGAGCGGCTGCGAATGGCGTCAAAGTCTTCCGTCGTGAAGTTAGATTGACGGTCTGCTCCCGCAAACCACCCGGAGTATCTGGGAGAAATCTGAACGAAGCTTGCTGGATCAATGAGCGTTGGAGCTTTGAGAAACATCGCGTTCAACAGGGTGAACACACCGGCATTCAACCCGATGCCCAAGCCAAGGGCAAGGGTCGCCACAGTCGATAGCAACGGCGCCCGCCGAACCGATCGGAGGGCATAGCGGAAGTCCTGCCATATCTGCTCCAGCGATGTCCAGGCCCAGCTTTCATGCGTCTGCTCGCGAACCATGACAAAGTTTCCAAAGGTCCTGCGCGCGGCGAGCCGTGCCTCTGCTTCGCTCATCCCGCGGGACAGATTATCCTCGGTCTGCCGTTCGATGTGATCCCGCAATTCTTCGTCGAGCTCCGCATCTTGGCGCTTGCGCATAAGCAGCGAGCGCAGCCGCACGGGAATTGTGTACAACCAGTTCACCCAATGCATGCTCAGACCTCCTTCAGCCGCATCACGCCTGAAATGGCCGCGGAGATACGTTCCCAGTTGGCTGCTTCGCGCTCGAGATGCCGCCTCCCAAGCCGCGTGAGTGAGTAAAACTTCGCTCTGCGGTTGTTTTCGGTGGGCTTCCACTCTGCTTGTATCCAGCCTTGCTGTTCCAGCTTGTGGAGCGCCGGATAGAGCGAGCCGTCGCTCACCTGCAACACATCGTCGGAAACTTGTTTGAGCCTCTGGCTAAGTCCCCAGCCGTGGAGCGGTTGCAGGGCGAGAATCTTGAGAATTAGCAGGTCCAGCGTGCCTTGGACCAAGTCGGAAGGTTTGCTCAAGCCGTCTCCTCTTGCTTACCGAGGGATCATACCCCCATCTTCCCTCGGTAAGCAAGGGGAGCTGGAAAAAAGAGTGACAGAGCATTTCCGCGTTTCGCATGTGATCGCAGGGGTAAATGTTTCGTCTTGTCACCGGATTTCGTCTTCGGGAAACAGAAGGCTGCGATTCCAGCGGGCCGCCCGAAAAGACCCGACCGCGAAGGGCAAAATCTTACCGCTCGGGTCCTACTTCCTCGACCAATAAGTCTCGGAAGGCAGCGCGTCCCGGCCCGTAGAGAACCATTCCCACCACTCCGTCCTCGAACGTGTTGTCCTCAAATTTGGCTACCGGGATGCCCCCGACCAGAATTGAGATGACGGCGCCCTCGCATCGTACCGCGATCGTCTCTTGACTCCCGGGTAACTTCTGCGGCAAGGAAACAGTTCGCCAGGGTAAGAGATCACGCGTCTGATCTTCCAGGTGGTACTTCTTCACCAGCTTAAACGCGATGTCTCGGGATCCCGGGTTCACCGGGCTGACGACAACCGCATAGTACCCGAGATCGTTAAGCCGGAATACCAGGCCGCCGGCCGTGGTGGTAGCCGCGCTTCCTCCCGCAGGCTCCATCTCCACGCTGAGTGAGGCCTTAAAGTCCGCGAATTGCGGCCCGTTCGCCACCAGAACTCCTTTCGCGGGGCCGCCGTCGCCTGCGTCCGCGACGACTCCTTTGAGTGAGAAAGGTGACGAATTCAAGGTGCTGTAATCCGTTTGCTCTTGCCTTGCACTGGTGATCTCGTAGGATCCGGTCCTATAGCGGAAGTGCTTCTTGCTGGGCCACCCGCTGGTTTGATTCTGAAAGTCGTCGTGGTACACGGTCAGCCCATGATTGATGGAGACTTTCGCCTCATATGGGTAAGGCTTGAGCACCGGATGTTCGCACATGGCCGATGATTCTGAAGGCGCCCCACCTGGTTCCGCGGCAAAACCGCGACGCGTCCGCACCCGCGTGCCCGATTGCGCTACTTTCACTTCAATGCGACGAAAGCCGCTGCTGGAGGAGCTTGGGTAATAAGCCAGCGTGTACTGCGTCCGCAGTTGATGGGCCACCGAATCAACCGCCTCCTGAAGTTTTTCCGGCGATGTCAGGAAAGAGGCTTCAGCTCCCGACTCGTTGGACAGCCGCTTGAACGCGATCATCGGATTGTCAAATTCCTGATTGGTAACGAGCGCGACTTTCTCCTCGCGCGAATTTCGGTAAAGGTCATATTCCTGCGGGCTGAATAGGGTGATGATAAACACCTGGGCACTTGCCGCCTGCACGATGGGGATCAGTTCGTCCAGGGAGCGATGGCTGTTCTGGTCCGCGCCATCCGTCACCACCAGCAGTGCCTGTTTGTGATACCGCGCTCTCCGCATATAGCAAAGTGCCTCGGCCACCGCGTCGTACAAGCTGGTGCCATCCTGCGTTGCGCCGGTCTCGGAGATGGCCGACATAATACGCTGCCGGTTGCTGGTAAAGTCCACAACCCGGTCAACCTGACGGTGGAAGCGCAGGTAAAACAGTTCATCATCAGGGCGCGCCGTGCCAACCAGGCGAGACAGGGCGCTCTTGGCGCGGTCAAGTTTTCCGTTTGACCCCATACTCCCGCTCACATCCAGTAGAATCCCGAGGCTGACAGGCTCATCCTCCGCGTCGAAGAAGGATATTTTCTGGGATACTCCGTTCTCGTACAAAGAAAACTGAGCGGCGCTGAGCCCGTGGATCTCGTTATCCTTGTGATCCGTTACCCGGACCGACAAAGAGAGCAGATTAACGTCAGCGTGAAAAGTAGGTGGGGAATCCGCAACCTTAGGATTCTGAGCGGTCAGGCGCGAAAGAGATGCAATAACAATAAACGAGACTACGATGATAGCAATGCGGGTCGTGTTCAATCTGATCAAAGGAACCGCCCTACCCAGGCGTGACAATACGTGCCGGGTTGAGGGCTCAGGATACGCCCAAGCCAAGCGTCAGAGCAAAGCAGGCGTGGGACTACCGAACACCGTCCGCGATCAGTCCCCCTCGGGGTTCTTTGTCATAGCAGAACCCAATAGGAACGGGACGGGCGCCCCTCGGTGGTACGGATTCAGCTTGGGCGAAAGCGGCGGTGATCGCTGCCTTCACGGTGCGCCGCCCTAGGTCTGAGGCGGAGCCGGAGTCAACCCGTGGCAGCGCATAATCGCGGTCAACTTTGCCCGGTCCGGCGGACCACCGGCCGCCGCGTTGATCACCTCGGCACACTCTCGGAAGAACTGCGGGCCGATCGCCGCAGGTGTAACGACGGTTAGCCCCTTCGCGTCTTCGGTTCCGTTGTTGTCGAACCGGTGAACGGAGCCCCGCGGAATGCAGAGCGCCTGCCCCGGTCCCACGTCGATCAGCTTGCCGTCCACGGTCCACGTCAACACGCCGTCAATGCCGTAGACCGTCTCCTCGTAATGGTCGTGGCTATGCGCCGGCGCCATCAGGCGCTGTCCGGCGGGGATGACGATCTCGAAGACCGCGACCGTGCCAGACGACTTCTCACCGGTGACGAGAAAATGCACTGTGAGATTTCCGACTCGGATGACCTCCTCGGAAGGATTGGTGCAGTGATCGGCCGTTTGTTGTGCCATATGCGTTCCTCCAGGAGGGAATTCCGTTCAGAGTCTTTCCGATAAGACAAATTCCAGGCCATATCGCGGAGCAATCTCGAGCATTCTTTGTACGTCTTACTTAGGCAACTTCAGTCGCTGGCGATCTGAGCTCGTATTATCGAAGTTCGCCGCACCGACCGCTCCCTGTCCTATCTCACGGCTCCCAGATATTTGTCGAGCCAGTTGAGCGATTCCTTTATCATCTCGATTCGCGGTAGGTCGTGTCCCGTGTCGTAAACCACGCGGCGCTTTTGCTCTGGGGGCGTTCCCAGCAGACGGAACATAGGCTCTTGGGAGATCCTTGGCGGCCAAAGGAAATCGTAACGGCCATTGAGCATCAAAACAGGAGCCTTCACATGGGGAGCGAAGTTGAGTTGATCCACCTCCGGCAATCGCTCTTGTAAAAAGAATCCTGGTGATAAGAGAACTAATGCCCTGAAGCGAGTTTCAACAGCCGGGAGAAGTGCCCCCATCGCTGCCCCCCAACTATCACCCTCGTAGGCCAACGCGTTGGGATTGATATCCTGGCGTGTCTCAAGGTAGTCGATCGACCGGCTGAGGTCCTTAGACCAAAAGATGACATTGTCTCGATAAGTACTGCTGGTGTTTGGCCAGTAGATCGGCTTCGGTCCGCCGCCACGTTCAAAAGTTCCCTTGTAGATAGGGAATAAGACCGCTCGTCCACTTTTTATAATGAAATCGAATTCTGGAAGATACCACGGAAGCGCTTTTGCGCTCGATCTGAACTGAGCGGCGCCAGCGCCGGGAAAGTACACGACGGCTTGAAAAGGCGGCGACGACGCTGCTTTGGGCAGGAACAAATACGCGGTGACTCGCTCGCCGCCGTAAGCCGCGTCGAAGGAGACCTTTTCCTGCCTCCAATCCTCGGTCTGTTCGACCGATTCCACCCGCGCATGCAACGGCGTCTTGTCATAAGAGTATTGGTTCTTGTAGGCCCGGAAAAGTTGATCGGAGACGGGTTTTTCGGAGCTGTAATTGCGTAATTGAACCGTAACCGGAGCGCCTGCTGCTTCGGCTTCCTTACCGGCCGACACATATTCAGCGCAACGAAAACCAAGACTCGGGGACCGCTCGAAGGGGGAACGAGCGTCGGGAATGTTGAACATATAAGTCGGATCGTCCCATGCGCCGCCCATGCTATAGCGCCTGCCGGAGGCCGCTTCGTTTGCGCACCATTCCTTCACGTTGCCCGCCATATCGTAAGCGCCACTCCAGCTCATACCGTGGTAAGCCCCGGCCGGCGAAGGTCCCTTACCACTGAAGTTGCTGGCGGGTATCAGGCTGGAGCTGTCGGTCGGGGATGCAGCAGCCGCCCAGTGATAAATGGTCGGAAGCGACTTGCCTACAAAGTCAGCATAAGCTTCAGCCTCGAACCAGCTCACACCGGTGACAGGATATTCGCCCTCACCCCGCGGATATTCACCTTGTATCCAGGTGGAAGGTCCTGGCCTGTTCGTTTTATCGACAAAGAGTTTCATCGCGTTGGCCCACGGAAGCACGCGTCCATCCTTTCGGAGTTCGTGCTTCCAATACTCCTGTTTCTTGTAACCACCCTGGTCCACAAAGCGTTTGAACTCGCGATTGGTGACCTCGAACTTATCGATCCAGTATTTCCCAAGCCGGACTGCAGGCAAGGTCTGAAAGCCTGCAATGCCTGCAATCCCCCATAGAGTGAAAGGGTCGCCCTCAACATATCCCTGGTCGAACTCAACGGGAACCATTCCGCTGGGAGCCTGCCCGTCTTTGTGCAGTGCCACCATGATCGGGCCGGACGGGAAGGTAGCTCGTTCGAGCGTCGTATATCCTTGCAATTCGAATTTCCAACTCGAATCCACCGCGGGAAACCGCCCTTTCAGGATGGGCGAGAGCCCGGCAAATTCCCATGGGGCGTTCGGAGAGTTGTAGTTCCTGCGGTAGACCGACGCCCCCGGAGGGGTGGTGACGATGGAATCGGACCAGGAAATATCGGGCCAGAATCTGGCCAGGGTTGGGTCAGCCGGAATGTATCGCTCGGCCTGAACAGCAAGTGCAAAGGCTTCGCCAGTTTCGCCCCGTTCGATGAGCTTGCCGATCTGCGGTAACGCCTGCTCCTTGGCCCATCTGACTTTGGAACTGTGGTGAATCCCCCAGCCAATCAAGCTCATTAGGGCTAACAGGATAATCACAGCGGGGACTGCGACACGGGGCTGCTTGCTTTGCCGCAACAGCACTCTCGGGTTAACACCACTGGCAGATTCCGAAATCAGTTCGGAGCAATCCCTCAGCTCCTGCTCAACCTCTATCATG
This sequence comes from uncultured Acidobacteriaceae bacterium, assembly GCA_963824325.1. Classification (GTDB taxonomy): domain Bacteria; phylum Acidobacteriota; class Terriglobia; order Terriglobales; family Acidobacteriaceae; genus PALSA-350. The sequence goes on from CAWGPA010000008.1 coordinate 266,658, forward strand.
CTTGCATAGCGATCTTCGGGGCGTTTCCGCAAACAGCGACGAATGATCCGGTCCAGTGCATGCGGAACATCTTTTATGAATTGGTCTTTTATGAATTGGTGCAGCGGGATGGGCTCTTCGCGTTCTACTGCAATCAATGTTTCACTATTGGACTTGCGCTGGAATGCTTTCTCTCCCGTGAGCATCTCGTAAACGACCCCGCCAAACGCAAACATGTCGCTACGGGCGTCAACCCGTTGAAAATGCAACTGCTCAGGAGACATGTACGGCAGCGTGCCAACTACCTGGACGTCACCAGTAAAGCCCGTCAGGCTCTCTTCCGCGGAGACGACAGGCCGTTCGTACTTAGCCAGACCAAAATCGAGCAGCATGGCCCCACTCTCGGTGAGCATGATGTTGCCCGGTTTGAGGTCGCGATGAACGATGCCTTTACCGTGTGCCGTGGCCAGTGCATCCGCAACCGCGATCGCGATCTTCAGAGCCTCGACCGTCGAGAGCCGGCCCCTCTGGATGCGCGCCGAAAGTGTCTCGCCCTCCAGGTACTCCATCGCGATGAAGGCTCTCGCGGCATCTTCCCAAAAGTCATACACCCTGCAGATGCTTGCATGATTTAAAGCTGAAGCAGTTTTCGCTTCGCGCAAAAATTGCTCCAGCGATTCCTTATCTTCAGCTAGTTCCTTTGGCAGGAGTTTCAGCGCAACCATTCGGTCGAGCAGCAAATCCTCGGCTTTGTAGACCTCACCCATACCTCCGGCAGCGACGAAATTGACGATGCGGAACCGCCCAGCTAACACCTCACCGGGTGCCAATCGCTCCAGGGGATTTGCGCCGGTCTGCCGAGGGTCAACAAATGGTGGGCTGGATAAAAAGCTACCTAAGCGATTTTGCACGCCAAGCAGCCGGCGCACTTCGGCGCGGACTATTTCGTCGCGCTCGTTTTGTTCGAGAAAAGAGGCGCGCTGTGCCGGGCTGCATTCCAGCGCGGTCTGGTACAGCTCTTTAACGAGTTCCCACTGTTTTGCCGTCATCTCCATGGTCGGGCCTCAGTTCGCCGTACAGCCAGACTTTCGCCACCGCCCAATCCCGCTTGACCGTGATCGGGGAGACGTTCAGAAACCTGGAGGTTTCCTCCACGCTCAGGCCGCCAAAGAACCGCAATTCGACGATGCGGCTTTGGCGCGGATCGAGCTTCGATAGACGGTCGAGAGCTTCGTCCAACTTCAACAGATCTTCCGAGTGTTCCGGGGTAAAGGCCAGTCCTTCTTCCAAGGGCACGATCACCTGGGTTCCCCCACGTTTCTCCCGTAAGTGGCGGCGAGCATGGTCGATCAAAATTCGCCTCATCAGTTGGGCAGCAATCCCATAGAACTGAGCGCGGCCCTGCCAATGGGGAGAATGCTGGCCAACCAGCTTGAGATAAGCCTCATGAACCAGAGCAGTGGTCTGAAGGGTATGGCCCGCCCGCTCGCGCCGCATATACCGGCGGGCCAGCCTTTTGAGCTGGTCATAGACCAAGGGAACAAGCTTTTCCTGGGCGGCCTGGTTCCCATTCGCTATCTCGATCAGCAGGGCCGTCACGTCTGGTTCCGGGACCAAGTCGCCACCCTCCAAGCGTATCCGGTTCAAAAAGCAGCAGTTATTGCAATCCTTAATGGTCAGGATTCTACCTGCAACGCACAATCTTTGCACTTTCTCACTTCTGAGTGATCCCTTTTTTCCGCAGATGTCGCGTTCCTAAGTAAAGCCCGATCTTCAGGCCATCATTTCACTGCGACCTAGGAGGATACTCATGCGTAACACGACTCTTTCGACTTACACACGCTTCGCGGCATTGCTCACTGCAGTGGCCGCCGCCTGTATGGGAACCGGCTATGCAGGCGGTTGGCAGCACGACCAGGAACAACTGGCCCAAATGGCCGAGCTGCATAATCTCCACGCAACCTTTCACGCGGCCGTCAGCGTGCACGATCCTGTCAATGGCGATTCGGCGGCCGTGATCACACAGCGAATTAAAGACGCACTTTCAGTCTGGGCGGAAGATGGGATGCTCACTGTAGTGAACACCACGGCTACGCAGGGGAACTATGTCGGCAACGGTGATCCGGACGATCCCGCAACGTGCCCAGTACCCACGGGCAATACTTCTGCCGGCGGGAAACAGGGCACGCTGTGCACATTCTTTAAGTATGTCGCCGGAGGGTTACAGCAGGCGAACAAGTTTGTCTCGCTTTCCCCTGAATATAAAACGAAGTTTGTCCCTGTGTATAAAGACGGGCAGTGGACATCATCGGTGTATTTTGAGTGCCACTACTTCGATGTGTCCTTGAATGCGGCTACCGGCCTCCCCAACTGGACGGCGAAGAGCCACGTAGATCTTGACGGTACAGCGAAAAAGATCAACGGGAAGTGGTTGTTGACGAAGGTCAGCTCGGCTTCGGTTGGAGTTCCGATTCCGTAGCAGGCTGCCTTCTGCGCAAGAGTGCGGGGACAGCATACTTATTCTTTGAGTGATGCAATACGTATGCTGTCCGTGCGCCGCTTTTCCTTGTCCAGCCTCTTGAGCGGCTCCGAAATTTTGCTGGGCGGAATGCGGGACAGCCTCATAGGCGCTAACAGTGAGCAGTACCCTTTTAGAGGCGATATAGAATCGCCCGGAAGGCGACAGTTACGATGCCGTATGAGTTCGGGGACGTGATCCTATTCCCGTTTCCTGGGAGATAGGGAGGAGATAGGGAGATAGGGGAGGCCATGATACCTATCCCCGGCTCCGTCATTCGTGTTAATTTTCCCCAATCGGCGGTGGACGGCGCCGTTCGATTCAAGTATTGTCTTCCTGCTGGCCCCAATCCCCACAACCTGGGCAGGAAGAACGCCATGAGCATGCCTCACACGAACAGCCTTTACACTCTCGTCATGGTTGATGCAGTCCGCGCGGAAAGAGATAAAACAGGCGAGACCACGGCCAGGCTCAACTCCCAGTTGTCTCACTTCAATACGAACTACGCTGCGGAAAAGCTGTCGAGTCCGTACGAGCAAGTCACGATCAGCACAGATGAGCTGATCGACAGAATCTACACGCCAGGGCGAGTTCTTGAAGAGAAACGCCGGCAGATTCTGGGCAAGATGACAAAGACGGAATTCGTCGAACAGTTCGGAGCCGGCCGCAAACGCTTCCACTCGGCAATCACAGCGAATGGAGCGAGCTTGTTGGGGGTATTCAAGAACAAGTCGTTCCCCGAAACCTACTTTCACCCGGACATTGCGCGGGCCCTTTGCGGCACCGGGCTGCTGACAAAGGAGGAGACGGCCGAAACGCGCATTATGCACACAGCGGCTGTCGTCCTCAACACCCTGGATGAGGACAACGCCTTGGCCAAGATGCTCGGAATGGCGGAATCGCACAAGAGGAAGCGATCGAAGCTGCTCTATAAGGAGGATACCGTCGAATTCACGCTGCTGACGTTCTCCTACTTCGGCGCCAAGCCAAGCGAAATCCGTGAAGCCGATTGGTTTTTCTTTTGGCGCGTCTTTGGTTCGATGATGGGCCTTGGACCGGAACGCCTGCATCAAAGTTACGATCAGGCCAAGCAACGAATGCATCTTCTGCATACGCAGTGCCCCATGCCGCCGACCGCGCTTAGCGGCAAGCTGCTGGCGGTGCACGTCAAGACGGTGCTGGGAAATGATGACGACATCAAAGAAGCCTGTGAATGCGGATGGGTCTCCAAGAAGATGGAGCAATATCTGAGGCTCGTGGGAAAGTGGCCGGCTACGCTGGTGAATCGAAAGGACGTGTAGAAGAACCGGATCCGGCCTCGGTCACAGGCCGTATTGAGGCTTGAACGATTCTAGGCCCGGATCGGGCCTTTTGGGTTGGGGCGCGGCCAAGGGTTCTCAGTTCGTCGGATCGCTCTCCACGTCAGAACCGCCTGAGATGGCTTGGGGGTATAGCAGCTTCAAAAGAACTGCTTCCGCCTCGCAGCCTGTCAAAGGACTCAATTGCATCCAGGAGTCTTTCAGCCGCTCCGATTTGCTCCGCGGTTCCTTTGTTGCGAGTCTTCCATTCCGCGAGCTGCTGAATTACTTCGATACGATACTTGAGCTGAGATTCGCTTCGCATCGTGCGGTGTTTGCTCCCTTCAATCCACCAATATTTTAGCGCTAGATTCCTCTTGAGAGCGATAGCTAAACCTTCGATGAACTCCCCAGGCCTCTCCACCATTGGAGCAGGCCGGAATGTCGTTCGTCCCAAACTGTCATTTCTACCAGTATGCCGGCCGGTTGGGGTGCCTGTAGACTTCTAACGTCTCATTGCTTCGGGCAAAATTGAAAATGCGTTCAAGTTGTGCCGGCGATGCGAAGCGATCTACCTTCGTCGTCCCATGTAGGGAGTACCCCCTACATCTACGCCACCTCGGATGCCACCGGCCATCGGCAATCCTGTCGTTGGGTTAATCACAGTAGGCCTGATCAAGGGCGGTTTCGGCGGGTTAACTACGGCCGGTTTCGACTGACTAAAGACAGGCCGGGCGGGTTTCGATCGATTAAAGACCGGCCGGGTCGGTTTCAGTTGATTTGGCCGAGTGGGGTTAGACGAAGAGGGGTTAGACGAGGAGGATCCGCGTAAGGTGCTAAGCAAGCGTAGCAAGCCTATGACAATCAAGCCGAGAATAAGCAAATGCATAGCAATCTCCTTTGAGTTCGAAAGAAAGGGAAGATGATCCATCTTTAGATCGACCGTTGTTGCTTATCAAAGCCCAAAAAGCGGAACGATTGTTTCTTGCCGAATAAAACAAAGCTGGGGAAAACCATAAAGTGCAGTAAGCTCACCCCGACCATCCGGCGGAAGTTTTCCGAGGTGTCCCATACAGGTTCTGGGAGTTGCGTGAATGAGTTTCCCTGGATGGACTCTTGTTTCCCGTTAGCGAGCCCTCCAGCCGAATTCTTTTGCCGCTACATCTCAATGACCATGTACTTTACGCGTGTGCACATCTCTACGCGGACTGGTGCAGGCCTGGTGAGGTCCATGCGACGTGAGTTGATGGCGATGATTGTGGCGGCTGCAGCTTTCTTGCTGACGAGTGATTTCTTTTCGATGTGCATGACGCTTCTCCTTATGAAAGACGTCTCACCAACCGCCTTCACCTACTAAGGCGCAAGCACCAGGCAAAAAGGGCCAACTTGCATGAGAAATTGGCTGAAAAACATTCGGAAGGATTTTCAGTGATCGGGATAAAGGCGGGACGTTTCCTTGCTTGTTACGGTTGCTGTTGCAAAGATAACGTCCTCGGAAGTGACCCTTGCGAGAGAGATGCGCATCCCCGAAGCCGCGAACGACTCATTGGTAAATTGTTGCCTTCCGTGAGGGAAAAAAAGGAGTTCTTACGCATGAGTTGAATGAAGCTTCCGGGGCATGCCTCGGACTCGCTCTCAGAAACAAGGAGAACTTCATGAAACTCGACATGCCGAAGTCCCGGATCCCCGCCGGAGTGATGTTCCTGCTCCTGTCTTTTGTCACCAATAACCGTTTGACGCCCCTTGCTGCGGCCGAGGCAGGCTCCGCCCACTGCGTACCAGTGAGCGGGGCGCTGATGACGAATATCGGCGCCATTGCCGGCGTGACCAACCTGGGCCCAGCTTCCGGTGATCTGGCAGGCTCTCTTGCGGCCACGATCCTCGGACAGAACAGCAATGGCACTTACAACGTCCAACATTACTGGGTCACCGCAGCGGGTGAAACGATCACATTGAAAAAGGCCGTGCTGACCCCCACCTACCCGACAAACGATCCAGGCGTCGTGGCTGTGCCATGGGGGAATTACCGGTCGTACATCTCGGGTGGAACGGGTAAATTCCAAGGCGCAAGCGGTTATCTCGACTATTTCGGGATGGCGGATTTTCATCAGAACACTCTGGTGCTGCGCTATCGAGGTCAAGTCTGCTACGCAGCAACTTCGGAATGAACCGTTCTCAACGGGCAGAGCCCGCGGAATGGGGCTCTGCCCTTGAAGGCTATGGTTCCATGAGGCGAAATGGAAGATCTCCTCGAAGCGGCTACTGGGCCCACCGAATCCATCGCGGCCGGCTCAGTAGCCGTGGACAAGGTCACGATAGAAACGACACACTACCTTCGAATGGATGCAAATCACGAACACTCAGGTAGCTCACTTGAGGCCATCCGCCAGAATCAACTCGCTGCTTGACGGAATTGCTTGGGAGTACAAGATCCATTTGCGGTCTGGGGATACGGTGAATCCGAAGTATCCGCCCCCTACCGGCGCTAGCACTTCCGTCTTGCCGGTCGCGAAGCTAAGAAACTTGATTGCGAAGCGGTGACCGGTTCCAGTGAGGAAATAGATGCCGTCGTCCATCACGGCGAAGTTCCAACTGATGATGGACGGCAAAACCTCGGTTTCCTCACCGCCTCCTGCCGGCATTTTTCGCAGGCTGGAATCGGAGCCTTCGCCGGAAAAGTAGAGCCACTTTCCGTCGGGCGATTCGGACGCAACCAAACCGCCGCCGTGTGTTACCTGGACAGCTTGCCCGCCACGGGAAGGGGCCTTCCAGACCTGAGCGGCGCCGCTCTCCTTCGAAGAGAAGTAAATCCATTTCCCGTCTCGCGACCACCGCGGGAACGCCGCTCCAGCGGTTAGGGAAGTGAGCCGCCGCGTGGCTCCTCCTTCTGACGGGATAACGAATATTTGCGGGTTACCCTGCGCATTGGAGTAGAAGGCAACCTCCTTCCCGTCAGGGGACCACGTGGGTACGCCCGATGCGGAAGATCCCATTGTAGTGAGCTGGGCGCAACCCTGGCCGTCGCTTTGGCAAACCCAGATTTCAAGGTTACCTCCCCGCTTGGATTCGAATGCCACCTTCTTGCCATCGGGAGAATATTGCTGGGCAAATTCATCCCTGGTTGAGGCAAACACCCTCTCCGGGGCCTCTGCCTTTGTATGTCTCTCCGGAATATGCATGCGCCAGATACCCAGTGTCCCGCCGTTTTTCAGGGCGTAAGCCAATCGTGGCGAGGTCAGGGAGTTAGTGATGAAGTTGAGTCCGGCGCCAGCCTCGACTGCCATGACCGCCTTCCCCCGAGCAGGGTTTCTGCTTTCCGGTGCGAGCGGCTGGGTCCAGAGCCCAAGGTCGTGGAAGAAGACCAGCTTCCGGCTATCCGCCGTCCAGGCCACGCATGACCAGTTAAAGACTTCATTGGGAGTCGAGACCCAGGGCGCGATGACCACTTCGCGGGGTTCACCGCGAGCCTTGCCATGGATGTCCAGTCCCAGCAGATAAATGGTTCCCCGCCAGTTGCCCTGTGCATGCGCGCGCCGGAAGGCAAGAGTTTTGCCGTCAGGAGATACCGCCGGGCAATGATCTCCGATCATCCCGCCGGGCGGAAACGTCAGTGGTTGCATTTCCCCGGTGCGGACGGAAACAAGAAACAAGGCAGTCGGGCGCCCAGCGGATGCGTGGTGGGTGATGATGAGCGATTGACTGTCCGGTGTCCACGCAAGATAGGGCGAATAAAACCAACCCGTTTCCGGTATCGAGACTTCAGCCAGCTTGCGTTCCTGTCCACCGAGAGCCGCCATGAGCATTAAGCCGAACTGGTTTCCGACATTCAATCTACGCAGGAAAGCGATCGAACTTCCATCCGGCGACCATGCTGGATCGGTATCGTCTGCCGGATCTCGCGTCAGCCGTAAAGGTGGGGCGGCCACCGCGGCTCCTGCTTTTGTAGTCTTCACATAAATGTCGAAGTTCGCCTCGTCCGGTCCGTTCCATGAAAATGCCACCTGGCTTCCATCCGGCGAAAGCGAGGGTTCCTGTTCCACTCCAGGGTCGGTGGTCAAGGGAATCAATTGGATGCTTTGCGCTATCTGGGCCGGCTCATTGCGAGTCCACCAGGTCCACGCAAGAGCGGCGGCGACCAGCGCCGATGCCACAACTGCGACCATCCATGCCAATCTCCGGCGCTTTGCCGTTGCCATGAGCGCGCCATCCATTGTGCGCGTCGATGCCGTTTTCTTCCCCAGATCTTCGAGAGCCAGCTTCAGGTCGGACGCGGTCTGCCAGCGCTTGGCAGGATCCTTCGCAAGGCATCGTTCCACGAGACGGCGAAATGCCGCCGGCGCAACCTTCTCATACGCCGGTTCGCCGTGCATGATTTGGGATATCAACTGCGCTTGACTCGATCCGCCGAACGCGCGGCTACCCGTGGCCATCTCAAACAGCACCAGTCCCAGCGCGAAAATATCGGTGCGAGCATCGCAGTCGTGGCCTTCGAGTTGTTCGGGAGCCATGTACGCGGGTGTTCCCAGAACCGCACCCTGCACTGTCAGCGTTTTCTCGGCGCCTCCGAGCACAGTGGTCGTTACATACTTCGCCAGGCCGAAATCGAGGAGCTTGATCCCTTTGGGAGTCTCCATGACGTTTCCGGGTTTTAAATCGCGATGGATGATACCGTGGGCATGCGCTGTGGTCAGAGCATCGGCAACCTGCGCGCCGTATTGCAACACCTGGTTGACGGAAAGAGGTCCCTGCTTTAACCGGTCTGCCAGGGAGCGGCCCTCCACCAATTCCATGACCAGGTAATCCGGCCCAATGTCGTAGAGCGTGCAAATGTTGGGATGATTCAGCGCCGAGATAGCTCGTGCTTCTCGCTCGAAACGCCCGCGCAATGGCTCAAAGTAGACCTTGATCGCGACCACTCGTCCCAGCCGCGTATCGCGAGCCCGATACACTTCGCCCATGCCTCCGAAACCGACCAGATGATCGATTTCGTATGGTCCCAGACGAGAACCCTTCGCCAGTTGCATCCGCTGAGGCGGCGCGGATTTCAGGAACTCGTCCACAACCTCGGTAGCTGAGGCAAGAAGGGCGTCAACTTCGATTCGAAGAGAGGGGTCCGTCTGACATGCACGTCCCAGAAACGCCGCACGCTCGTCTTCCCGAATGCGTAAGGCGCCGTCGAGGATTTCTTTCACCAGCTGCCATCGTTCGGGAGTCATGCCAGTCCGCTTCCTGCAATCTCGTGGCGCAGCCAAAGTCGCGCAGTGGTCCACTCGCGTGAGACTGTGGCTTCAGAAATGCCGAGCGCAACGGAAGTCTCTTCCAGGGAAAGACCGGCAAAAAACCTGAGTTCGACGATGCGGCACTGGCGTTCATCGAGTTTTGCGAGACGTTCGAGAGCGTCATCCAGCAGAATCAGATCGACGCTTCTCTGATGCGGCAAGCCGATCGCCTCATCCAATGAAAGTACTCCAGCTCCCGCGCCACGTTTGGCGGCCCTGAATTTCCGGCTGCGGTCCACCAGGATCTCGCGCATTAAACGCGCAGCCACTCCAAAGAAGTGGGCGCGATTCTGCCAGTCCGGCGGGTTCTTTCCGACCATGCGCAAGTACGCTTCATGAACCAGGCCTGCGCTTTGAATGCTTTGCCCGGGCGCTTCATGGCGAAGATAACTGCGCGCCAGTCGCCGCAGTTCGTCGTAGACGAGCGGGACCAACTGCTCTAGTGCAGCGTGATCGCCGTCTCGCCACCGGACCAGCAATTCACTTACTTGCGGCTGAGAATCTGCACCGTCATTTCTCATAGTCAGGAATTCAGGACTTGGGAAGCACGATGTGACAGAAGAATAGTGTTGCAAACACAGCAAGTCAAAGGAATTAAGCCCTCTGCCCTGAATCTCTCCACACTCTCCGGAAAGGAGTATGATTTCGTGGATAAAGTCCACCCGAGCATGACTTCTCATGTGCAGAACTATTTACCACTGCTGTGCTCTCCTCTGTCTTTCAGCGCTGCTCTCCGCGACACACTCGCCATTTTGTATGGAAGCTGCTGGCGCGCATGAAACGTGCTGCGGTCCAATCACGCCTGCCGGCGATAGACTCGCGTCGATCCTGGACAGCATGAATGTTGAGTCTCTGTGGCTCGCTCACGAGCATGTCAATTGGGAGACCGGAGAACCGGATCGGGGTGCGAACGACGAAGGCCCGGGAAATCATACTCACTGTAGTGCCTTTGCTGCTGCCGGCGCCAAAAAGCTAGGCGTCTATCTACTGCATCCGCCGGAACACGGCCAACTGCTTCTTTCCAACGCCCAAGCAAGGTGGTTAGCTGACGACGCTGGACGACAAGCTGGTTGGCGCAAGGTTGGGGATATGCGGGAGGCGCAGCGGTTGGCCAACCAGGGGCAGCTCGTCCTGGTTGTCTATCAAAATCCCGACGCGCATCTGCCGGGGCATATCGCCATCGTTCGACCGTCGGAGAAGTCAGCACAGGCGCTCGAAGAGAACGGACCGGAACTGACCCAGGCCGGAGAGCACAACCATAACAAGATTAACGTCCGAATCGGATTCGAGAACCACCCCGGTGCATGGCCAGATGGCGTCCGCTACTACATGCATCCCCTATCGAACTAGCCTATTCGAGGAGTTTCGGGACAGGATGGACTGCACCCCTAAGTTGAGACACGCCGAGTTCCGTTCTCAAATTGGGTTTTTTGATCTCCGGATTTGGAACTAGTTTCTTGCTTGGCTGTCGACAGCAGCACTCACTGAAGACAAGCCAGCTACTAGGGCGACTCGCGATCAGTACCGTACGGGACGGCTGAGAGTCAGACTTGTCCAAATTAGCTTTTCTTCGATTCTGTCCATCCGCCTCCACTCATGCCAAGGTGGGCCACCGTCCTCAACTTGTCATCCCGACTGGAGCGGACCCGGATTTCCTATATCGCAGCGCCGTCCAAGGTGACGTATGCGGCTTTCCCTTAGGAAAGCCGCACGAAATTCGCCAAAGCCACGAAGCTGGACAGGAAATCTGGGGGAGCGTAAGGGAGGGACCTGCAGTCTCACTTGGACCGCACGCAAATGCCGACACGCGGTCCAGCAACCCAACCCGATTCTCTTTGATACCCATGCGCCCCCACACAATCAACAGATTACCTGCACACCATGCCGAATGAGTGGACGGCCGTGACAGACGAACAGTACTCCATGAGTGAAGCGCACGACACTGGAGAGGAGCCGGTCTTGACGGGGTACGTTTCGTCCGTCCCTCATCGTCCCGAATCACATGTAGTCCTTGACCCACTTCGGCAAAGTGTGTAGTGTATTCATTGACTAGTACACTTTGATGTTTCGAGTAAACCCCTCAAGTGGCATTCCCCTTTACCTGCAGCTCATAGAGCAGGTGAAGCACGCGGTAGAAACCGGCGCTCTGCGCGAGGGGGATCGTCTGCCTACGATCCGCAAAGTGGCCGAGGACCTGGTGATGAACCCGAACACCGTCGTCCGCGCGTACCGGGAGCTGGAGCACGAAGGAGTACTCGAGTTAAAACACGGCTCCGGAGCCTTTATCAAAGCGACGGCAGGAGGGCGCGCCCGCCTGGTTCACGAGGCGCAAAAAGTGATGCACTCCGCCGTCGAGCGGCTGATCTCTCGAGGTCTTAGCAACGATGAGTTACGACGAGTGTTTGAAAACGAGCTGGCAAAGGCCGGCGCGAAACAGCGGAAGGAAGGAGCAGTGGTAGACAAGCCATGACCGATTTTGTCATTGAGACTGATCAACTCTGTAAGTCGTTTAAAGACCACCCGGCGCTGCGCGGTCTCGATCTCCAGGTGCCGGCTGGAAGCATCTTCGGCTTCCTCGGGCGCAACGGCGCAGGCAAGACGACCACCATTAAGACACTTATGGGTCTATTGCGAGCCGATACGGGAAGCGCCCACGTATTTGGCGTGCCTGTCACGGACGCAGACAGCGCCGCCGGAATCAGACGCCGGATCGGCTTCGTGACCGAGGACAAGGAGCTTTATCCCTATATGACGGTGGAGCAGATCATACAGTTCACGCGGCCCTTCTTTCCAAAGTGGCGCCGCGATCTGGAGCAGCGTTACCTGGAGATGTTTGAACTTCCAAAGGCCCGCAAGATTCCTGATCTCTCCAAAGGAATGCGATCGAAGCTGATGCTCTTGCTGGCGATCGCCCGTGGGGCTGAGCTGCTGATCCTGGATGAGCCGACCGATGGGCTGGACCCTGCTGCGACGGAAGACGTGCTGCGCGAATTGGTTTCCGTCACAAGTTCATCGGGGATCACGATTTTCTTTTCTTCGCATCAGCTGTCAGAAGTCGAACTGATCGCCGACTATGTCGGAATTGTGGATCACGGCAGGATGGTGGTGTCGGGGTGCCTGGACGACTTGAAGGCACGCTACCAGCGGGTTGACGTGGTCCTTGAGAGCGGGGCGGAACCGCCGGTACGCTGGCCGGAGGGTGCTGAGTCAATTCGCCAGGAGGGCCGGGTTGTCTCCATGCTCTGCAGTCACAACGCCGATGCAATTGTCGAGCAGGCGCAATCCATACCGGGAGCTATTGTGGAGCGGTTTCCGGTGACGCTGAAAGAGATTTTTCTGGAACATGCGAGGAGTAACTGAGATGCTCTGGCTCAAGGGATGGCTGGAAACCCGGTTTCGGCTTTTGTACATGGTTGCATTCACGGCTCTGCCTCTTTATGCCATGCATTCAGCAGGCGCCCACGCATCGGCGCGCAGCGTGAGCGGTCTTGCCGCTGGGCTCGCGTCCCACGTGATTCCGTTCTTCCTTGTGTTTACTTGTGCATTCCTTGCCGGCGCAGGAATCGCGACCCAGACGCCTTTTCAGGCCTCGAAAGGTTTGCACGGCTCGACTCTGTTCACTCTGTCGATGCCCGTGAGCCGGCTGCGCTTATTGGCCGTACGCGCTGGCATCGGATGGGTGGAGACAGCCGCGGTGATTGGAATACTCTGCTGCGAGATGTGGCTGGCAATGCCGCTGCAGAGGGCAGGAGTGACACCGATTGAGATGTTCGAACAGGCGGCCACGCTTATCGCCTGCAGCTCAACCGTCTACTTCGTGGCGGTTTTACTAGGGACGGTGCTCGACGATCAATGGCGGGTGTGGGGCACGTTGCTTGGCTCCGCTGGAATCTGGCTGCTGTGCACGCAACTCTCGCTTCCCGCGTTTGCCAATATCGTTCATGGAGTAGGGGAACGCTCACCCATCGTTGCGCACACGATTCCGTGGAATGTGATGGCGTTTTCGCTTGGATTGTCCACAATCTTATTCTTTGCGGCGCTGAAAATTGCGCGGAGACGCGAATACTAGCGCTGCAGACATAGTGGAGGGGGGAAATGAGAAAATCACTGCCATGGCTCTCGTTCTTCGCGTTCGCGCTGGGCGCAGCTTGTTCCGCTGCCGTGGCGCAGGACGCGCAAGCGAAGATTGAACAGTACATGCGGGCCAGCGTGAAGGCCGACCATTTCATGGGGTCGATCCTGGTGGCGCAGCATGGCAAGATCATCGTTAGCCATGGGTACGGGATGGCCGACGTGAAGGCCGGCATCCCGAACGCTCCGGACACGAAGTTTCGCATCGCCTCCGTGACCAAGGAGTTCACGGCCATGGCCATTATGGAACTGCAGGCCAGGGGCAAACTGAACATTCAGGATCCGGTGTGCAAATATGTGCCCGACTGCCCCAATGACTGGGCACCGGTCACGATTTATAACCTGCTGACGCACACTTCGGGCATTCCCAATTTCACTTCGTTTCCCAATTACCGGACGATTGAGGCCGAGCAGCTTACACCCACGCAACTTCTGGCGGACTTTGAGAACAAGCCGCTGAATTTCGCGCCGGGCACGAAGTTCAGCTACAGCAATTCAGGCTACGACGTGTTGGGCTATATCATCGAACGGGTTTCGGGTGAGAGTTACGCGGAGTATCTAGAGAAAAGCATCTTCGGCCCACTGGATATGACCGACAGCGGCTACGACAGCAGTCATTCTACGGCAATGGATCACGCGCAAGGGTACAGATATTCTCCCAGCGGATACGAGCCTGTGCGATTTGTAAACATGTCGGTGCCGTTCAGCGCCGGCGCGCTGTATTCGACGGTTCTCGACCTTTACAAATGGGATCAGGCGGTGGACGCGGGTAAGCTTATCCCTAAAAACCTGATCGATGAGATGCTGACGGGACACGTAGGCATGGACGAGCCGAGCGGCCCCAAATACGGCTTCGGCTGGATGATCTCGACCGAATTCGGGCACAGGGTAATCTGGCACGGTGGTGGATTGGAGGGGTTCACATCGCTCAATAGCTGGTTTCCGGACAATGACGCTTACGTAATTGTGCTCGACAACGTGACCTCTCTAGACGTGCACGGAATCGGCCGCGCGCTGGCCGCCATCCTCTTTGGACAGAAGTACGAGGTTCCGTAGGAATATAAAGAGATTGCCCTTGATGCGGGGGCGCTGGGGAAATTTGTGGGGAATTATCAGCTCGCTCCGAACTTTGTCGTTGCCATTACGCTTGCCGGCGATCAGCTTTCTGAACAGGCGACGGGGCAAAAGGCCTGTCCCATCTTCCCCGAATCAAACACTGAGTTTTTCTTGAAGGCGGTGGATGCGCAGATCAGCTTCGAGGAGGATTCCGCGGGCGAGGTGACGGGACTCGTTTTTCATCAAGGCGGGCACGATGTGCCGGGGAAAAAGGAGTAAGAGGACCGGTTGCCAAGAGGGAAGATCCTCGATTGAGGTATGACCGCGGATTCACTCACAGACCGGCTCGGTGAGCACCTCCAAGAACGCCTGCTGGGCGCAAGCTTGCCCTGGGGATGCGGGGCAGGGGATGCGGGACGAAATAACCCCATTTGCGCCATTGTTTCTGTTCGTTGGGGGTTGTTTCGTCTGTCCGTCTGTCCCGTCTGTCCCGCATCTCCCTGATCCGCAAGACGATCGTGAAGAGGCTGTCAAACGCGAGGCGGAGAAAGCACTTGAAGCAACGGGCGGCGCGGGCTATTTTCGCCGTGTGGGTCTGGAAAGAATTCTACGCGACGCTCACGCCGCACAGTTTCACCCTATGCCCGCCAAGAAGCAGCATCGTTTTACCGGTCGCCTGGCTATGGGCGTGGATCCGACGGTGCCGTAGGCGTAGGGGAGGCGGCATCTCTAAGACGCTACGGGGGAAGCGTAATGAGCCGTACCGAGCCAACTCGAGAAGTCCTTACAGATCTGTCTGCTGCCGACAAGCGTTAACCAGCCCCGACTGATGGCATCGCAAACTCGAACGTGGCCGAGGCAAATATCCGCAAGAGCCCTGAGATCGGCGACTACTTCGAGGTCGACCCCGAATCCCGGGTCGAATAGGCACACATCCACTTCAGGACGGTTCAGGATGAGCCAGTAACGCCGTTTCTGTGCCTGCCGGAATTGGATGTAGACGACGACGCGGTGATCCGGGAGATTATCGGTCCTTACCAGCCGGTGAAGGACCCACATGAGGAAGTCCGGATCAAGGTGCTCGTCGCGGAGATCGCGACTTGACCACTTATAACCCCACGCTCCCAGCGACTCAACTACAGGACCGAACGCCCGGCCGGCGTCGGTGAGGTGATACTCGAAACCTCGTGCATGTGCGAGCGGTTTCCGCTCGATAATCCCGAGATGGGCTAAGGCGTCGAGCCGCTGGCAAAGCAGATTACGGGACATGCGCGGTACACCTCTGTGGATGTCGACGAAGCGCCGGGCGCCGGACAGCAGCTCCCTCAGAATCAAGGGTGTCCAGCGCTCGGCGAAAACCTCCGCGGCAAGTGCTACGGGACAAAATTGGCTATACCCCTTCATGCAGTACAGCATGATCGCATTGTTGTGCCCCCGCAAGTTCAATTTTTGAACTAACTGTCATCCATCGTTGCCGGCAAGAAGAAACCGGAGAAATTGAGTCACTGTTGGTGGTGTCGTTCTTGACGTACGTGGCAGCAAAGCTCGGTCACGTTTCTTCAGGTACGCTACGACACCACGACAAGGTTCGTAGTTCACATTTTGGGCTTTACCCGGCTCCCTAAGCACACTACTCTCCTCGTGGAAATCGCCGCTCGATTCCACTCTGGTCGTCCGAGTTCCGTAATAGTCAGTGTTGATCACCGGCTGGTATGTGGATGCGAACGATGTGCCTCATGGGCCTGTGGTCCCTAAGCAGACCTTCGCCATTCAAAGAAATTTCACTGCAACCTAGGAGATACTCATGCGTAACACGACTCTTGCGACTTACACACGCTTCGCGGCATTGCTCACAGCGGTGGCCGCCGCCTGTATGGGAACGGGCTATGCAGGCGGTTGGCAGCACGACCAGGAACAACTGGCCCAAATGGCTGAGCTGCATAATCTTCACGCAACCTTTCACGCGGCCGTCAGCGTGCACGATCCTGTCAATGGCGATTCGCCGGCCGAGATCACACAGCGAATTCGGGACGTACTTGCAATCTGGGCGGAAGATGGGGTGCTCACTGTAGTGAACACCACGGCTACGCAGGGGAACTATGTAGGCAACGGTGATCCGGACGATCCTGCGACGTGTCCTGCACCCTCGGGCAATACCTCTGCCGGTGGTAAACAGGGCACACTGTGCACATTCTTTAAGTATGTCGCCGGAGGGTTACAGGCGGCGAACAAGCTTGTCTCGCTTACCCCTGAATATAAAACGAAGTTTGTCCCTGTGTATGAAGACGGGCGGTGGAAATCATCGGTGTATTTTGAGTGCCACTACTTCGATGTGTCCTTGAGTCCGGCCACCGGCCTCCCCAACTGGACAGCGAAGAGCCACATAGACCTTGATGGTGTAGCAAGAAAGATCAACGGGAAGTGGTTGTTGACGCAGGCCAGCACGGCTACGGTTGGAATTCCTATTCCGTAGCAGGCTGTCTTACCGTGCACCACCGTGCCACAGCGGTTTCGAATCGGACCACCCGGCGTTAGGTACGAATGCCCTGCGGCCGGAATGTTCACCACGTCGCCGTTCTCAGAAAACCTAGGGACGGACGGTAAGTTACCTGAAGATCTAGGCGGAACATCGAAGAGCACCACAAACAATAGTTGCCAGACCTAAGTAAACGTCCGTCCCCAAGTTCTCCCGTCTCCAAGTTCTCCCCGAACCGAAGCCGCGCCTGCACATACGTTGGCAGTCTGGGTACCGCTCTGTTCTTTGTCCCATCGCTCGAGGCAGCTGTCGAGCGTCTCACCCAGGTAATTCGTGGGCCCTCAGGCTAAATGTCCCGGAGATACGCATCCAAAATGCTTTGTACCGCCTTGTAGGGATCGCTGCCATTGACTTCAGGTACGGCTTCGATCGAAAACAGCCCGGTGTATCCGGCCTCTTTCGAAATTCGAATCACCTTGGCCTCGTCCCACCGTTTTGGGTTGTACTGTAAGTGGCTGCTGCCGGAGGACAACGGATACAGAGCGCGCAAGCCCGCCGACCGGGCCTCGTCATCGGGGAATCCACCGGGGTCGGGATTGGCCCAAATCCCGGCAGCCTTGATCACTTCATACTCGTCATGCCAATCCGCCGGCGCCGCACCTGCAGCCGCACGACCTCCTTCCCCGGGGGGATCGTCGCGGTTTTCAATGGTTACCCAGACCTTCTTGGATTTGCCGTAGGCGTTCATCTTCTTTAAGGCGTCGATCGCGGTCTGACGAACTTCGGGCGCAAGCTTGCCCTGGTTCACCATCACTCGCGGACAACCGAGGGTCACCGCGTGGTCGATCCAGCGTTTCGTCAGGTCAATCGTCTCCACCCGTAGCACCGGATCCGGAGACGAAACGTTCAATGGGCCGAGCTCCAGAACGAGTTGCGTTATCTGCGATTGCGCTTTCTTCAGCCGATTTTGAAACTCCGCCAGGTAGTCGGGCTCGGTCGAACGAAAGTGAGCCTGCTGGATTTCTACATGATGCACACCGTAGCGTTCGGCGATGATCGCGGGAAAATCCAGGATGTCGATGGTACGTTCTGGACTGTCTGCCTGCGCGCCAAACTTGATGACAGAATCAAAGCTGTAACTCATCACCGCGATGCGATCCAATTTAGACCGATCGGCCGGCTGCCCCCACGCAGTAAACCCACTGACTCCCGCAGCCGCTGAACCGATAAGAAACTCCCGACGATTAAACATTTCGTGCCTCCTCTGTTGCGCTCACAATATTCCGGCTGCCCATGCTTGCTCCCCAATGCTTGGGAGTTTGCTTCCGTCTACCACTGGGTTACTTTTCGTCTTTACCCCGTCGTCGGCATCTCCCTGTCCCGCATCTCCTTCGATCTCCTTGGCTGCGCTCAGCATCGAACCCGCGGAAGCGATTGCCCGCACAGCACAGGCATTCTGACATTGTCCTATGCGGGCGTTCCCGTTTCCGCTGGAACAATCAAAATTTGGTGTTGGCTCGATTGAATGACTCGTTGGCTATGAGTTGGCTATGATTCGTGATCGAGTTCTGCATGCAGGAGATCTTCCTGTGGGTCGCGTGTCAAATCTGCTTTCAGAAACTCCTCCGTTTCCGGTAAGGAGACATGCATCTCGTTCATCGCGGAAGCTTCAACGCTGACGTCCAGGGCCTCAAATTCCAGGACATGCCCGCCTCTTTGTCGATCTGTCGAGAGAAAGTGAAAGTGGTACCCAGGGACACTGAACGCCGCGGAGAAACTCGGGCACCAAATGCCAACGAGAGTCCCCCAGACTTGTTCGAATAGAAACTCTGCTTGTCCGGATGCAGCCGATTTAAGATCGGTACCCCTGGGAACCGCCTTCATAACCCGGGTTTTAACCAGGGAGAACTTGCCCTCGACCCGGAAGGCGTAAAAAACATTGCCGGAGCTCCGAAGCTCATCGCAAACGGAAACCAGTCTGTTGAGGCTCTCAATTTGGGTGAATTGCTTTCGTAGCTCAGAATTGAATCTGGTTACAACCGCATAGGGAACTAGCCGTTCGCCTTCGACTGTTCGCACTGAGCCATTCGACGATACCTGGTAGCAGATGCCATCCAGAACCACCATTTCCCCATCAAGGCCGATGAAGGTTCCCAATCCAAAGTCTCCGTGGTGAAGCAAACGCGAAACTCGCACTGCACCCTGATACAGACCTTCAACAAGCGCTGCAGACGTAGACACCTGGAACAAGGTGTGAAGTGGCTTGCTTAGGTGTTGCGAGAGAGCCACGGATATCTCGTGATCGCAACTCGACTTGTCGCTCTTCATCCGCCCTTGAAGGGCATCGTAGAGTGAGTCCGGAATATTACATGTGATCGTCTTCACTCTTCACTCCATCCGTTCCGGCTGAGTCGTCGCTTAGGCTGTGTCCACCAGCCCTTGAGCCTGATACTAACCATCGCCAAGGCCTAAAAAATTAAATGTTCCTTCTAGCCGGAAACAGCCTGAAGCAAGAAGAATCTGACCAACGTTATTGTTTTTCTGCTGGTCACAGGTTCTCCCTGGAGTAGTCCTCAAATGCCGGCTTCTCCGAAGTGATCGCTCAGTCGTGGGTATACGCCTCTCCGCCGAACTGCCTGGCAAGTCGGGTTATCGGTAACTTCCTCTAGAGCCGTTGGTCCCGAAAGCTGGGTTACTTAAATTCGCCTTTCCAAGGAACTTCGGTACAGATCTTTCTAAACGCCCTTGTCTGTGAAGGCGACTTTGCGTCCACGTGCCGAAACAAGTTTGGCGCCTCATGATATGATTTCGCCGTTAAGTATAACTAAATCTACAACGACGGCCAGAGGCCCTCTATCTGTCTGCACGTGTGGAGGAGTGTGTGAGATGAAGATAACGAACAGAGTTGGGCGGATGACCGCAACGTTGTCCCTTACTGCGGCACTCATGCTCGGTGCATCAGCCCTCGTGCTGGGCCAGGAGCAAGACAGGGAAGGCCATCGAGCCGGAGCAGAGAAATTCCTCTATATCTGGGCACAGGATCAGGCTCATGTAGCGCCGGATTTTCTTGCTGTGATCGATTTCGACGAAGCATCTCCCAAATATGGAAAAGTCGTCAACGTCGTACCCTTGCCCCCTCCGGGCAATATCGGTAACGAACCGCACCACTGCCACTTAAATTCGAATAAGACCATCCTGGGATGCGGTGGACTGCTCAGCCTGCTCAAAAATCAGAATGGAATTTTTTTCTTTGACGTAAGCGACGCCAGCAAACCGCGGTTCATGTTTTCGACTAAGGCTGTCGAGTCGGCCATGACTGACGACTTTCTGCCGCTTGAAAACGGCGGCTTTCTGATCAGCCAAATGGGGTCGTCCACTGGCATGGCCCCGGGTCGCATCGCAGAGTTCGACGGTAGGATGCATTTCGTCGCAGACCACTTTGGCAAAATATCGCTGTTTGACGAGTGGCCCACCACTCCACCGCTGGACGGGTTCAATCCCCACGGCATCTCCGCCCGTCCGGATCTGAATTTGATGATGACCTCGGACTTCATCGATCCCAGCAGCACGCTGATGGGTTCGATGGGAGCGGTCCTGCGCGGTTCCGTGCGCATCTGGAATTACCGCGAGCGCAAGATTACCAAAACCGTCGACTTGTTTACACCAGACGGCGCTCCTGCGCAGGGCACCATGGACGTGAAGATGCTTCCTCATGATTCGCATGGCTACGGGTATACAGCGGGCATGTTCGATGGTTACATCTATCTGATCAATCCGGATCGCGATACAGGCACGCCGGTATTTGATCTTTCCCGGGTGAAGCCCCATGTCGACACACCAGAGCCCGGCGGAATGCCCCAGATCATGGCGGTACCGCAATGCGGCGACCGGCTGATCGTGGGCACCTTCATGGCGGGGCAAGTGGTCATGTTAGACGTTCGCAACCGCTTCAATCCGGAGCAGCTGTCTGTTGTCAGCTTTGGCGCAAACGCCGGACCGCACAACATTGTGTTGAACGGCGACGATAGTCGCCTGGTGGTGACCGACTATTTCCTCAATGAGGATGCTGCCGGCATCATTCACCTGGAAGGCGACCATAAAGTCCACGTCCTCAAAGTCACACACGATACCCTCACCGAGGACAAACGCTTCAATCTGGACTTCAACACAGCCTTCAAAACCGGCCCAGCCCGCCCCCATGGAATTGCCATGAAATAGCTCCTGGCGTGCTATGGGTTTTGGATCGCCTGCGCGAGGAGGGGCAGACGAAAAGTTCACCGCAAACAGATCTTCTTTCGCCCATAAGGTTACTTTTCGCCAGTCCCCGAAACGGCGCACTGATTTCGTGAAGCAGCGGGAAATTTACGACCTTTCTTTCGACGTGGCGGTGTCACCGAGATGCAGCCGCGTCCGGAACCACGTCGAATCCCGGAAGCATGCGGCCCTCCGCCCCGAACTTGTGATAATCCGTGTACACAATATCGTTCAATCGCGTCTCGTACGGCGCATAGACATCAAATGTCTCACCCCAGACGGTCTGAGTGTTCACGGTTCGGACTCGCATAATCACGACGCTGCGGTGCGGGCAGATATATTCTTTTCCACCGATCTCGACCGGCCCGTATTCGATCATCGCGGCCGCTCCCTTTGCGGGCAGTACCGGATTCAGATTCGGCCCAAGAATCCATCCTAGTTCGGCCTGCATCGTCAGTCGAAGAATAGCCCCGGTCCCAGGATCAATCGTCAATTCTCCGAGGTATCGGGGGGACGTCAGAAAGGTATCCCCACCCACAAGGCAGCAATACGTGACGTTGTAATGAGGATTCTCGGCGCGCACCGAGTAGCGAAAGACTGCCTCCTTTCCTCGTTCGCCCTGTTCCCAGTGGCTCCAGATCAGTATGCTATCGCCGCGCGTAGCGTCTCTGAGCACGGAGCCAAGAACCGGGCTGAACACACCGACCAGATTGAGGTCCCTTCTCCTGGCGCTCGGCCTA